>JAWLGR010000043.1:0-37262 GCA_041684965.1 Mariniphaga sp. | reverse complement strand
ATTTAACTGTCTTCCCAATCCAATTTCAATTAATTTGTAGTATGTTGAAATCTGAATATCACTTTGTCCCCGCTCAATTCTTGATATATAACTCTTTTTTGTTCCAGTCTTTTCTGCAAGTTCCTCCTGGCTTAAATTTGCCTCTTTTCTTGCTTCTTTCAGCATAACTCCCAATCTGAATGCTAATGAATCTGAATCATATCTATCTCTTGAGGGAGTACCTTTTTCTCCATATTTTTCTTTTAACAAGTCTTCGAAATCACTTACATTCTTCATCTTATTGTCCTCCATATTTTTCTTTCATATACTCTTTTTTCAATTTCTCCGCTTTAATTATCTCGGCATGAGGCGTTTTTTGAGTCTTTTTTACAAAACAGTTTGTCAAAACAACAAGGTCTCCTTTGTCCTGAAAGCAAAGGATCCGGATGCTCTTAAAGGCCGTAATCACCCTTATTTCCCAAATTCCATCTGTATTTGCAAGCAACTTATAAAATTTCTTTGGAACTTGCCTTTCAAATCGAACAAGATCAAGAACGTATTCAATTTTACTTTGAATTTTTAAATCCTGATTTTTATAAAAATCTTTAAAATAATTCTTGTATATGATTATCCTTCTAACCATAACCGCAAAGTTAACTAATAGGTTTACTTATAGTATAAAAAAACACTATTATTTTTGGTTGTCGTCACGGTTCCATCCGCAACAGCCTGGCATTATCTCCCACCTTTCACTGTGCTTTCGACAAGGGCCTTATTGCCATTCCAGATAATTACCGGGTATTGGTTTTGAAGAAGAGAAATCAAGAATATAATTTACGAGCATTTTGATTATATTATAAGTGAGAGGAGTAAATATCTTAATAGCAGACAGTAATGAGAAAGATTTAAAATTTGAAAAAGATTATTTGATACTTATAGTGGATGATCTAATAGTACAACTGGGATATCTGAAGTTTCAAATAAATTTTAGTGGACATTAATCCACTTGCTCAAAAATTATTTTTGTTCCAAACAACGCAACTTTCTTTTGCATTTTCTCATCTTAACTGTTAATTATCGTATAAAGACAAATGAAGAAGATTATTTTGGGCGTGCTTATTTTGTTAGTTTCTATCAGTTGCTCAAAGGATGAGGTTGCCAGCGACAGTGTGAATATCCGGTTGTTTAATGCGGGCGAAGTTGAATTTCAGGATATAAAATTCAACCCCTCTGCAGGAATTGTCAGTTTTGGAGATTTAGCTCCTGACCAGTATTCTGAGTATAAAAATTTTGACACGGCTTACCGGTATGCCTACATCAGCTTGACGGTGAATGACAGCCTGTATACTTTGCAACCTGTTGATTATGTAGGTGAAACTCCCCTTGCCAATGGATATTACACCTATCGGCTGAATTTTAACAACGATGATAAGCTGACGTTTGTACTGGTGGAAGATTAAGCCTGCCGGTTGTAAACCCCGGCAATGTAAGGACATCCTTTTTCCGCTTTCAGAAGCAAAGAGGTATGGGGACTGGCGGTAATCTGAGCACCGGCATGAATGCCGGGTTATGATGCACGACAGCAGGTCGAGGTATAAAATGGAAGGATAAGGGGAGCTTGAAGATTTTATTACGGAATGTCCTGCCAAACAGTTTGAAGTGAAGTGAACTGTTTTCACTGCTTCCGGGAGATGAGCGGTTTTATCCTTGGGTGAAGAGTCTGAGGGAGCACCGGGGGAGGTTTGGGTACAGGTAAGGCTATTATCTTTGATTTTATGAGATATGGTGTTTTTTAGTCAGATTTAGTCTGGTGTTTTTCAAAAATTTCTGCATAATATTCCCCGATAACAGAAATCTCATTCTCCGACAATTCATCAAAATCTTTTTGCCATTTCCTTTTTGACAACTTTCCTTTATTTTGGTCCAGTAATTTTATAAGTAAATCAACTCTGGTATCCGGAAGAGTAAGAAAGGAATTTATAGCATTGCTTAACCTGTCATATTTATCGAGGTAATCAATCTCTTTAGGTATAATCCTGGTTATTGTTTCTTCAACGCATTCGTAAAGAAATTCTGCCTGAAGTGTCAGATCGAAATAACGATATAAATCGATGGTATCGTTGAGTATTTTAATATTATGACTTGTTGTTGGCTCCCATTCAATTAAATCTAATCTTTGAGATGAATAGTCTTCCAATACTTCCTGGTAATTGCTGATTCGATCCAGAATTGCAGATGAAACCGGGAATATCATATCCCGTTTTGTATATCCCATCCAATTTAAGATGTGATGAATCAAATATCGATGAATCCTTCCATTGCCATCAGAAAGAGGATGAATAAAAACAAAACCGAAGGCAATGGTTGCTGCTGTAAGAACGGGATCATAGTCACTGTTTTGAAGGATGTTATTTGTATTCAGTAAGCCATTCATCAAAGCGTTCAGGTCTGCTGCTTTTGCTGAAATGTGGTCAGGTACAGGTGACAAAGTTTCGCGGTCATGTTCCCCAATAAATCCTTCTTCCTGCCTGATTCCCATATCCTTTAATTTATTGGTTCCGATTACTATATGCTGTAACTGTTCTATTTCTGACAAGGTTAATGCTTTCTTTCCAGCCTGTCCTATTGCTTTGCCCCAGTTTCTTGCCCGCATATCTGGAGGAAATTCACCTTCAATTGCAAATGAAGCTTTAGAATCCTTTAGTAACAAAAAGGCCGCTGTTCTTCTGAGCAATTCCTTATCCCTGCTATTTAATCTTTTGTTAATTGAATCCTGAATATTGGAAGAAATATACTTTTCCAGCTTTTCACTTCTTCTTATCATTGGACAGAATTCAGGCGTTCCGGGCAGGTTATTTTTTATCCTGTGCTGGGTTGAATTAATTACCGGCCCTGGAAATTGTAAGGCAGGATTCACAACTTCCACATAGGTCCCTGCTTTTAAATCAGGAATATCAAGTTTGATTCCGAATAACCACTCGTAGAGAAACCATACTCTTCTTGAATATTGGCCGGTTGGTTCATTCAGAATAGCTTTCCTGATATTTTTTTCTCCAATGAGTTGAAAAAATGTTTTTAGAATCAATAAATCAAGGCCTTCATATTTCAGTGCAAAGAAGATATGACTGATAAGGTCATCGTTTGGTTTGTGTCTTTTGGTAAATACTTGCCACTGTTCTGTATTATATCTTTGATGTTTGTCTGTGATTATGGCAAGTTGCCGGGGTACAGGTAAAAATTTACCTGTGTGATCCTCTATTTCCTGAAGCATTAATGAATAACCCACCAACATTCCTTCTTCCGGAGTTGGTCGTCCATGAAAAATGGTTACTTTTTGTGAAAAATGATGACTCATGCTTTAAAAATATGAAATATAGCTACAAAAGTACTATGAAAAATAATTGCTTCATATGAAATATGATTATTAATTGACTTTGAGTATGAAAAATGATTACAGTATTTTTAGATGAATAGTTGAAAAATAAAAAAATGTCACAACATATCCTTATTGCTACTTCAGACAACTACCAGGTGCTGGTGCATCCGCAGCTGAAGGATTACAACCCTTCTTCCGGAATCCGGCATTATGAAAACAAGAAGATTCACCTTCCGGATAGACGGATTTTTGGATTTTGAATAATTCTCTTACAAAAAGAGGTGGTAAAGTTTTTATCGGTAGGTGAAGCAGGTTTAATAATTTTTCTTCGTATTTTTAAAATGAATTAAATCAAAACAATGACTATTGATAAATCGAATTATCAGATCTTATATAAAGAACTCGTTGGATTAATAGAGTCCACTAAAACTAAAGTTATTTCCCAGGCCAATAGTGCCATGACAGTCCTGTTTTGGCATATTGGGAAAAAGATTCTGGAAAAATGAGTTATACTCTCAAAGGGCTGAATATGGTAAACAAATTGTCGTTACACTGTCACGTGAATTAACGAAGAATTTTGGCAGGAGTTATGAGGAAAGGAACCTAAGACGAATGATTCAATTTGCTGAAGTACTGGGAAGACGGAGGCATCCGGTGGGAGTCAGACCAGAGCAATGTTTTTTATGCGTATCTCCAGAATCAAATACCCATTCTTAAGGTTTACCGAATTATACATTCTTATTCGCTCCAAATTGACTATGTGTTTAAAATTCCAGCTTGCAAGAACATTAACCTGATGAATTGTTGCAATGGCAAAATGCATTGCATCCTCGTAAAATTTACAGGAAACAGCTTTCTCACTGATATACTTATCAGCTAAATTTCTTGAATCTGTGTCAGATGTTACAATTTCCAGATTTTCATCCGGAATGGAAGCAAAGATATCCTGAACCCATATGAGAAAGATCCTCATTTACGGGAAGAACGTCTGACGGCTATCCGTAAAAAGTATGCGGACAAAATAAAAAACACTTGTGCAGGAATTTGATTGGCCTGGATTGTAATCCAGTTTAAAGCTGATTAAGTTGATTTGTGCAGAAGTGAACAAGTTGTATATGCTATTTTTTTACAACAACCTGCCTCGTATAATATTCATTTTCATTCGACACCTTTATGATGTATATGCCTGCCCGGAAGGCAGATATATCTAACTGGTACGGGAACGTCACCGCCCGGGGTGTGGCAAAAAGCTTCCGCCCTTCCAGGGTATAAATCTCTACACCGGCCTTTCCGCTCCACTGTGCATTACCCGATATCGTAATATTCGTATTCGACGGATTCGGATATATCCTGCCCAATCCGAAATCGCCATCTCCACTGCCCGAATTCACCTTTCGTGTATTGGTGTGAGTAGTGGAACTATCAGGTGCATCTGCTATTACCAGATCATCGACCCAGAATGTCTGATCAACGGGCGATCCATTTCCAATAAACGGAGCAATACCAAATTGACTGAACTTGATTGCCGGTCGGGCGCTGGTACGGATGACAAGGTTATTGTAGTCAAAAACAAGCGTATTATCAAGCCAGTACTGCATGATGCCATCGGCATTGGTTGTGGTGCCAGTGACTGAATTCAGCTTCACATAAACAGCCACTTTATGCCATTGATTGGTAGAAATCAGGGCTGAATCATGGAGAAAATGCTTGCTGTTATACCACCTGCCACCACTCTGATAACAATCAGTGGGAATGTTGTCCTGCTCCCCATTGCAGCCATGTACCGCCCGGTTCTCGGTTTGTCCGACAAGGTCTGTTTCCGGGGTGCCGTAGGAAGTGTTTATGGATTTATCATCGCGAAAAATGATTCTTGGCCTGAGCGCATTCTGTTCAATTTTTACCTGCAGATACGTGTAATTTGGCGCAGACCAGTCTCCATCCATGTCTGACAAGATGAAAAACTCGTGCGGATGTGAGCTGTTACCGGACCCCTGATAGCCTGATGAATATTTAACGTAATAAGAAACATACAGTTCCTCTGTGCCTGTGAATTTGTGCCGGATGGCACCACCGGAATCAGGGCTGCCGGCGCCCCTGGCAAAATGGAACTTTACAGAACCACTACCACTGTGGTATTCAGTATTATCGATGTTAAGGTTCGTATTGTCATACCACCCCCTGGAACTAAGGTTGCCGTCATCAAAACCCTCTGTTAGGAAAACCTGCTGTCCTCCGTCGCTACTGTCGATTGAAGAGGATAAGATCATGGGAAAGACTTTATCTCCGTCTCTCCCGGCAAAGGGGCTAATGAATGGGTGACTCCCGGGATCTGCATTGGGAGGGCTGGTATTGCAATTGGCGATAATGTCAGAATCAACAAATGGATCATCGCCATTATGGCCTTTATTGAAATCATCGTAATCCAAATTATAGTTATAATAAGTCCTGTCAGGACTGATGACTGCCTCCCGGGGACCACCGGATAAATCAATTTTGCCATAGGTGGCATTGACTGGCAGCAGAAAAAACAGTATTGTAAATATACATGTTAAGTGAATAATAATCTGTTTCATAATTCTAAAAGTGTCGTGATTTCATAAATACTCAACTGCAATTGGTATGCAGGTGGATCATCCTTTTAGTTCAGATTAAAAACCTACCTTCTCTGAACGTAGTCAGAAACCTTGAGTCGATATCTACAGCATGGCATTGCAATTATGCTATTGTATGGACACCTAAATATAGTTATAGAATTTTGAAAGGAGAAATAAAAGATGAGATTGAATACTGAAACAAGACCTTTGACGCTCAGAAAGTTTGGCAGCGTGCTGGTGGGTAGCCGGCGGAGCTCAGGTACTTTCATGTAGAAAAGATGAAATCCTGCAGAGGAGTAGTTGCCCGGCATGAGTCGGGGAACAATTTGTCGGCGGAGTTAATGCATGCGCTTTACGCTGCACTTTCGTTTCCGTTTCAGATAACTACCGCGTGCCGGTGCATCCAAAGTTATAGGATTACAGCCCGGAGGTGGTATCATTCCGGCAATACGAGCAAAAGAAGCTTTATCTTCCGGCGGATGAGGGGTTATATCCTTCGGTGAAGAGTTTGAGGGAGCACAGGCGAAGGTTTTACTTAAATGAAAGAATTAACTCATCTTCAGAAAATTATTTCGTAACTTGATGTTAGTATTTCATCAGGAATCTATCGTTATATAGATTCCGAAGAACGATCAGAGGCAATAACTAAACAATAAATTCATATAATGAGAAAAAATAGTTAGATATTTAAACCATTCAACCATGACTCAGGAAGAACAAATCATCATGCTTCAAAAAAAGCTTGAAGAACTAAGAAAAATTCAAGATATTTTTAGAATAAAAATAAATCGTTTTGAATCTGAAATCTCCAGGCTCCGTGTTTCTGATACTGAAAAAATGCTCCAACCGGTCTCTCCGGTAAAACAAACCAGACCACACCTGCCAACAGCATTGGAGAAACTTGAAGGAAATGCTGAGCCAGCATTAAAAATTCCCAGGCCGGATAAAAAGAAAATGGAGCAGTTTATAGGCGAAAACCTGATTAACAAGGTTGGTATAATCATTCTGGTACTGGGTATTTCAATTGGCGTAAAATATGCCATTGACCATGATTTAATTAGCCCGGTTATGAGGATTATACTTGGATATACAGCGGGATTTATTTTGCTTTTTTTTGCCTGGCGGTTAAAAGCAAAATACCTCAATTACAGTGCGGTTTTATTGAGTGGCTCAGTGGCTTCAATGTATTTTATAACTTATGCAGCTTTTACATACTATGAACTGATTCCACGTTGGCTTACATTTATCCTGATGGTTTTTTTTACCGTATTTACTGTGATAGCCTCCCTTGCATACAACAGACAGGTTATTGCTCATATCGGACTCGTTGGCGCATATGCCATTCCGTTTTTATTGAATGATCCTGAATCGAAAATTTCTTTCCTTTTTACCTATGTGGCCATAATCAATGCAGGCATCCTTTTTATTTCGTACTTTAAATACTGGAAATTCATTTATTATTCAGCATTCCTTTTTACATGGCTCATTTATTTTTTCTGGTATGTACCAGCCTTCAACCCTGACGATATAGGTACAGGATTAATTTTTGCAACCTTGTTTTTCCTGACTTTTCATGCCACTTTGCTGCTTTACAAATTTTTTAAGCAGCAAAACTATAATATCGGTGATATCCTTCTTATAGTGGTCAACTCCTTTATTTTCTTCATAATAGGTTTTTCAATTCTCGATGGTCACGAAGCCGGCGAGAAATTTACAGGATTGTTTTCATTGATAAATGCATTGATTCATGGAGGATTAGCCTTCATCCTGTTTGTGAAAAAACCTACCGACCAAATTGTTTTTTATTTTACGGCAGGCCTGGCAATTGTATTCTTCACCATTGCCGTGCCAACTCAGTTAAACGGAAGTTGGGTAACTCTTTTATGGGCAGGTGAAGCTGTTTTATTATTCTGGTTTGGACGGAAGAACAATATTTCTGTTTGGGAAATTTTCTCCTGTGTTCTGATGGTATTGTCGTTTTTCAGTCTGCTGCACGACTGGGCTTTTATTGGAACTATTTCCGGTAAAAATAGAGCGATTTTTAATACCGATTTTCTGGCATCAATTGCTTTTATCGGGATTTTTGGAGCGATTTTATGGATAAGAAACCAATTCCATCGGGAAAAATTTCCGGGAATCATGAATCAACTGAATTATCTTTTTTCTTATATGGCACCAGCAATATTTCTATTTGTAATCTTTTTTATGTTCTTCAGGGAAATTGGGTTTTATTGGGAACAGCTTATTTTTGAAATTAAAAAGTTTGCTGAACCAGGAGCAAAATGGGCATTAGAGAAAAACCAGGTATTAACAGATTTGAACCTTTACAAGGGGTATTGGCAAATCAACTATTCCCTATTTTTTGTATCAGCCCTCGTTTATTTGAATTTATCTAAAATAAAGAGTAAAAACCTGGGCATAATCAACCTGATTTTATTTATCGTCCTTGTTTTAATTTTTTTGTTAGCGGGATTAAAACTATTGAGTGATATCAGGGAAAGCTACTTGTCATCACCAAACGGAGATAGTAATCCGGTGATTAAGATTTTCCTCAGATACCTGTCCTTTCTTTTGCTGGGTTCATTAATGTATTTCAGTTGGAAGTCCCTTAAAGAATTTTTTTACAGCAAGGAATCAATGCTACTGTCGGAATTTATTTTTTACCTCATTCTTTTACTAGTAGCCAGCTCAGAACTTATGAACTGGATGGACATTGCCGGTTTTACGCAATCAAACAAGCTGGGATTAAGTGTTTTGTGGGGAGTGTTTTCTTTGGTGGTAATACTTGAAGGCATTTTGAGAAATAGAAAACACTTACGAATTTGGGCAATTGTTTTGTTTGGCATCACTCTGGTTAAATTATTTTTTTACGATTTGCGGGAACTCGACACTGTATCAAAAACCATTGTTTTTATGATATTGGGCACCTTACTGCTTATCATTTCATTTTTGTACAACAAATTTAAAAACCTGATTTTTAATGAGGCGGAATGAAAGCAATTAAATTATGACGGAAAAGACGTGAAAGAAAAAGTCTCGCAAAAGATTGATGTAAACATTAAGTAAAGTAAAATGAAGGTCAACAGCAATCAATAATTGCTTGTCCGGAATGCGGATTTACGAAAGAAGTAACGATGCCTGCCAATTATTTTACGAGTGCGAAAACTGCAGGCAGGTGTTGAAACCAAATCCGGGTGATTTGCTGTGTGGATTGTAGCTACGGATCGCTTAAATGCCCGCCGGTGCAGGAGGGACAGGACCCAAAAGAAGAAAAATGCATTTTATCCTTGTTGTTGCTTAATCCTTGGCACCCGTTGTTGAATATTTATTCAGCAGGAGGAATAGCCATTGGAACTGCATTGTTTACCGGTTTTATACTTTTCAGATAGGCAAAAATGGCCTTTAAATCTTCGTCGGGCATGTGGCTGTATGAAAGCCAGGGCATGGGAGGCAATAAATCCCTGCTGTTTTCGAGACCTTTCCATTTGCCTCTTTTCATAGCCCTTATAAATTGCTCTTCTGTCCAGTTTCCGATTCCGGTCTGGTCGGGAGTTAAATTACCTGCAAACGAGGTTCCCCAGGGACCAGTTGCTGCAGTACTATTCATATTGAATAGCACGTACGATTTTAAAATTTCTTTTTCATAAGGCGGCAGCTGTTCGTCGGAAGGATGGCCTGAAAGTAACCTGAGTGAATCGGTAACAGGACCCATAGCTGTCATTACTTTTGGGGAATGACAGTCGTTACAGCCTAAAACCGTAACAAGCCTTTCTCCTTTTGAAATTTGACCGGCCATCGTAATTTCGGTTGTGGATTTAGCTGGTGTTTCTGTTTTTATAGTGCAAGCAAACTGTGCAGTTGCAATAAGCACTAACAATAGATAAATTCGTTTCATCTGGGTTTTAATTAAAAATGATTAATATTTTGTTGTAAAATAGATGACTTTCCTGAGAATTAATCAGCCCAATTGGCTACATAACGGCACAAATCCCGTTTCATATCGGTTATTTTAAACAGGTACGGACCGAATAATTGTCTTCCTGCATTAATGTTTATGTACAGGTATGTCTTATTATCCGGCACATAAAAAAATTGCGTTGAGGAACCGATCCCGTCGCCTTCATGCCCAAATTGAGGAGATGAACCGGGGTTGAACTGCCAGTATTCAAATCCTTCACCGTATTCAGGTTCAGTAGAATTTTTACCCATAACCCAGTTTTGCATTTCTTCGAGTGAACTTTTCGAAACAATTTCACCCTTAAGCAGTGCCTCATGAAAACGGATAACATCGGCTGGTGTAGAGGCCAGTGCGCCGTAAGCATCACTGAAGTTTGCCAAGGCATTGTTCCATTTGGTAATATTTTCCAGTTGCTCGTTTGCATGGCGGTCGAAATAGTAATTAGGAAACCCCAGGCTTACAGTTTGCTGTTCAGAAAGATTATACCGGGTTTCAGTCAGTTGAAGGGGTTCCAGTATTTCCTGTTCAAGCAACTGCCAATAACTTTTCCCTGTAACATTTTCCAATGCAAGCTGAAGGAGCAAATAATTAGAGTTCGAATACATAAAATCGGTTCCGGGTTCAAATACCAAAGGTTTACCTTCGAGCATCCTCAAACGTTGTGTAACGGAGGGCTGGTTCAACGGGTCGTTTAACTGGCCTACTACAAATTCTGGCAATTCAGTAACATTCACAATTCCCGATGTATGGTTCAGTAACATCCGGACTGTAATCTTGTGGTGTCCCTGGATTTTACTTAAAATATTTTCAGGAAGATAAGCGGAAATCAAACTGTCGGGATGAATTTTATTTGCTTCTTTCTGAAGCATAACAAGGGTGGCAGTATAAGTTTTGGTAATGCTGAACAACCACGCCGTTCCACCCGAACGAAAAGGTTTCTTTGTTTCTAATTTAGCATAGCCTCCTGAAACATGTAACCAACCGTCGTTATTTTTAATTACTATCTGTGCCCCTGGAATTCCGTCGGAAATGTATTTATCTACCAAAAACTGTAAAGAATCTTTCATCGGATGATTTGGATTGGAAACCAGATTGTCATTGCCTTGCAGATAATCCATGTCGAGCAGATTGTATTCGCAAGAACCTGTGAGCACTATAATAATAAGGGCGATTATAGAAAATTGAATCTTCTTCATAACTTTTACTGAATGAATTTTATTTAAAATTAAATTTGAATCCGAACATGATGCTTGAGTCGGGTAATGGGCTCAAATCGGGATTATAGCCAATCATGGCCTGCATTTGATAGGCTATAAACGGAGTTACCAATACTGGTGAGAAATTTATGGACCTATAACCCGTACTTAGCTGAAACGGCACCTGAAATATTCCTTTATACTTTTTTGATTCTTCCCATTGATTTCCATCCCATTTTAAAGTTGAAGAAGGATAAGCTGAAAACCTGTATCCGGCACCGGATCCAACTCCCAGTTCTATTTTTTTGAAAACTACCGGCAAAAACTGTCCTAAAAACTGCAGACTTGTTGCATCTCCCTGGTATCGATTCTGTCCATACTGCAGCTGGAACCCGGCAGAAAATAATTGCTTTTGACCTAACATTCGGTTGATTTCACCAGAAATTGCAAATCCTGGACTGTGCCACTTCAAATTTTCGATGGGAGCATAAAAAGAATGTACTCCTGACGAAAAGGTATATTGCCATAAATGACTTTTCGCATCAGTTTTTGCGCTAACTTTTAAAATTTGGAGGACCAGAAATAGGATTAAAACAAATTTTGCCTTACTGATATTTAAAGAATTGTAGCGGCTGAATTTATTTAGGGGATCAATTTTTAGATTTTTTTTTTCTGTTGCTGTTTTCATTTTTGTCATGCTGTTTTTATTTTTTTAAGAGTTTTCTGTTGTATACGTTTCCATCGTCGGTTTTTATATTTAGAAAATACATACCTGTAGATAAGCCTTCCGTATTTATTGATATAAAAGGGGTAGAATAAGAATTGCTGAATACGGACTGACCTGCACTATTGACAATGTTTATCTGATAATTCACGGCTTTACTATCATTAATCTGAATGTTGAAAGAACTGCCTGCAGGATTAGGAAAAACTTTCACATTGTTTACAGTGGTTATTTCAGGAGTATCGGTTATAATATGCAAAAAGTTACTAAAAACATATTTTGACAGATTTTTAGGAGTAATTAACGAAGGATCCCAGGAACGAATAACCATTTCCGTAACATCATCCGATCCGTTGTAGGATAGATCCAAAAAGAGGGCCAGTTCAACGACCCAAATGGATTCGTACCATGAGCTATACTTCATCCCTGTTGGATTCCCTTTATCATCGAACGTACCCTGGTACTTTTCAGTATTTTCCCAACCGTGTGGGGTCCAGTTTTCTAAAATTAACTCCTCTTCTGTGCTTGTTAGCGAATAAGTTTCTCTAGTGCTATTTACCCATTGTTGGTTTTCCCAGATTTCTGTTGTTATGGTATAATTGTCACCATCGTATTGTTTGGACACACGTTCGGCATTCACCCAGGTGTTTCCCTGCCTATTTTGCTTTGTGTAGGCAGCCAGCTCTCGGTTTGGCCAGTCGGCCCAGGTGAGAAGACCTGTTCTGCTGTACAGAATCCAGTTGTTCCCCTCCCAATGGTATTCCTGCAACTCAGTTGGAATGCCATACGAATTCAGAATATACTTAATCCAGGTTTGGAATACCCATTCTCCATTTTCAAGGCTTTGGTATAATATCCCGTTGTTATAACCCTCAAATGGACTCTCGCCGCTAAGGGTCCTGGACGATTTTTCTCCGGAAACAGGAGTCCATTGGTCTGTTACCCAGATGTATGACACTTCTTCAAATATGTAGTGTGGATTATCGGAATACGTAGTTCTGGTGAGATAATTATTGGTCTCTGCATCCTTGATAATTTCTTCTGTTAATTTTCCGGCATCATTATAGGTATAAGTGGTGTTCGACACATGAAGCCAATCCTTTAATTCCTCATTCCATGAATAATCTTCACTATTGCCGGGTACTGAAAGCTGATTCTCAGTAACAAACAGAGATTTGAACAAATCTTTGGGGGAATGCAATGTTCCCATGGCATCCAAAAATTTTATTTTGCCGGTTCCGGAACTTCTTTGTTCTGCATTTGCAGCATGTATATTAAAAAGAATACAAAACAGAACAATGGTGGTATAAAATGTTTTCATTGCTTTAATTTTAAATGTTTTCTGAAAACAAAGTAACGGCGAAATACAAACGTTGACAATAGCATAGAAATGTGAAAATTGGTATTCAAAATAAAAAAGATGTGATGGTTTGTCACATCTATTTTGTAATACTTGCAGAGAGGCGTATTCATACTTTTCACCTATGAATAATAATAAGTTTTTGAAAAGAAATAACCTCCGATAATATCTTCGGAAAGTGCATTTGGGAATGTTTATACATGCATTAATCCGGAACAGCAATCAGCCCCATAAAATAGTCGAAATTACAGGGACCCCACCGAAATGGAGTATCAATTGAATTTAAGAGACATAGTGCTCCGACAATAGTTAATGAGGAGTAATTACAACAATTTATCTTTGAAAGCCTTAGCAACTGCTTCACTTTTGCTGTTTACCCTGAGTTTTTCGTAAATCTTTTTGATATGGGAACGAACGGTATCGATTGCGATAAACATTTCGTTGGCAATCATTTTGTAACTGAATCCGTTTACCAGGAGTTTCAGAACCTGTTTTTCGCGTTCACTAAGATTGTATTCGTTTTTTGTTCGACCGGGTAACTCGGAAAACATTTTTAGTACCTGTGCGGCAACTGAAGAGGTCATTGGTGCACCCCCCGAAGCCACATCCTGGATATATTCCAGCAGCTTTGCAGGGGGTGTTTTTTTGAGCAAATAACCGTTAGCGCCATTTTTAAGAGCTTCAAAAACATTGGCATTGTCATCAAAAACGGTAAGCATCAGCACTTTTGTCTGATAATTTATTTCCCGGATTTTTTTCAGGCCTTCAATTCCGTTAATGACAGGCATATCAATATCCATTAAAACTACATCGGGTTTCCATATTTTGAGATCAGAAACAATATTTGCACAATTATTACTGGAAGCAACAACACTAAAGCCTTCACTGCCATCAATTAACATTGAAAGCCCTTCCCTTAACTGAGGATTGTCTTCGTATATCAGAACCTTTATCATATTCAGCGTTTAATACAAAGGTAAATAACAAGAAACCATGTTGTATCCACATAAACATGTGAAAAATTAATCATTTACCGGCACAATAAGTAAAATATGAGTTCCATTTCCCATTTTGCTTCTAATGCTAATTGAACCATGCAAAGCTTCAGCCCGTTTGTTCATATTTCCCAACCCATTACCAGAATTAGCCTTTTGTACATTAAACCCTTTACCGTTATCTGAAATGCTGATTATCAGTTTTTTGAATTCATATTTTATATTGATTCTTATTTCGGAACAATGACTATATTTTGCACTATTATTCAATGCTTCTTTTAAAATGAGAAACACATCGCGACGGGTTTCCATATCAAGTCTCAGATCGAAAATACTATCACTAATCTGAAAATCAAACTCAATTTCTTTCGGTTCCAGGATGGAGGATGCATATTCCCTCATCCGGGCTACTATTTTTTGCATATTGTCATGTTCAGGTTTGATACTCCATACAATGTCGTCCATAGCTTCCATCATATACTGGCTGTTATCAGTAATTTTCGAAATATATTCGCTGGTTTTGACCGGATCGGTCAGTAGTTTTGTTTTGGCCATCGAGCTTAAAATATTAATTGTGCTCAGAGTTGAACCCACATCGTCATGTAGGTCACGAGCCACTTTGTTACGAATTCGCTCAACAGCAAGTAATTTGGCAAAACGCTGTCGATGAAAAGTATAGATAAGTCCACCAATAAATATTATTCCCATGAGAAGAAACCACCAAGTTTGGTAAAAATGGGGCAAAATGGTCAGTTGAACGGTTGTAATATTCTCTGATTCAAATCCCTGCATGTTGATACATTTTACATTAAAGGTATAATCACCGGAAGATAAAGTGGAATAATTGGCAGCAAGTTCATTTTCTGCTTTTATCCAGTTTTTATCAACACCATCCATCTTATAGTAATATAATAGTTTGTCCTGCTGAGTGTAACTAAGTGATGAAAAATAAAAAGTAAGCGAATTTTGATCCGGTTGTAAGCGAATATTTTTAAGCGTCAGAAGTGAATCGAGGGGGATGAAATTATTAAATAGTTTAAAATCGGTGAGAGTTACATCCGGTGGAGCGGTTTTTAATTTTAAACCCTCGGGCAAGAATCCAAACAATTCATTTTCACCCCCAAACCACAACTCTCCGTTTTGCATTTTAAATTTTGCATTAGTCAATTTATCGGCCATAATAATGCCGCTTTTTTCGTTGTAGGATATAAATATATTTTTCTGATAGTTGTAGCTACCAAGACCGTTGTTATGAGTAAACCACAAAATACCTTCTTCATCAAGCAA
Source organism: Mariniphaga sp. (assembly GCA_041684965.1). GTDB lineage: Bacteria > Bacteroidota > Bacteroidia > Bacteroidales > Prolixibacteraceae > Mariniphaga. The sequence continues at coordinate 21,793 of JAWLGR010000043.1, read as the reverse complement.
CAGCCGGGTAATTCCACCACCGGGGAGGCCGTTATATAGCGTTAGAGTATGAATCATCCCCGAATTGAGGTTCAAAATATTTATAAAGCCGGTACTAACAAAAAAAATACTGTCGTTGAACTGTACAACATCAAAAATACTGTTGCCCATAAAAGGTATCGACCCGCGCTGGTTAATAAACTGGTACAGCACATTTTTTCCTGTTGTATCCATCACAAAAAGTCCCATATCACGGGTACCCACCCAAATCCGTTCTTCTTTATCTCTATAAAGCAGGTAAATTGAGGAGTGAAAATCATGAATAATTTCAAAGTTATTGTTGTTTATTTCGGTTTTATTTCTCCATTTGATCAAACGCCCCTTTTGAGTTCCGAAAAATAAATTTCCTTTCCTGTCCTCCAATATCTGCCTTATGGGAGCATGTTCAAAAACAGGAGGTTCAATCAACGCGACAGGCCTTTTGAATTGTGGATCAAAAATAGCCATAGTTCCGTTCTGGCAGCCCGACCAAATTAAACCGGATTCTGAATGTTGATATAAATCCCAGACTTTCTTAAAGTTTTTTAGATTTTCCCCCTGAATGGTTTTGTATAGGTCACAATTCATTTTTACAAAATGCTGGTCAAACACAATTATACCGTTTTCCCATGTAGCAATCCAATTTTCCATATCACTGGTTTCCTGAATCGAATTGATGACGAGGTCCTTCCCCTGGTTCAGATCATTTAGAACCACATTAAATGCCGTTTTTTGTTCGGGAGTTACTACATAAAGCCCATTGTTGGTTGATAGCCAGATATTGCCCTCCCTGTCTTCAAAAATATGATTGATTTCCCGGAATTTTATATCATAATCTCCCGGATTTAGCTTTTTGTGTTGAATATAATTATTTTGCTTAAAATCGTAACAGACCAGTGTGTTAACACCACCATACCAAATTTGTCCACTTCTGGTTTCATTGATCCAAAAAGGCCCCTGATATTCTGTACCTGTTGATTGAACCACCTTAATATCATCCGAAATTTGATTTTTTGATGGGTTGTAGTGAATAAGGACCGGTTCAATTTCCGGGCTGAGATCCCACCGGATAATCCAATATGTTCTTTCCTTATCAATAAAAAAACGATAGATAAAATTAAAATCTTTGCGGTCGAAGATTGGCAGTAATTGCGGATTATTTTTGTAGCAAAGCAATGTTTGAGTATTGTGTTGATAGACAGCCAGTCCCTGGTCGCTGCATATCCAGTAATCACCAGTAATGGTGTCTTCAAATAAACTATTGACTAACCATCCTTCAGGAGTCTTGATTGGAAGGTTTTTAGAAGTAAATTGTTTTTCAGCTTGATTATAATAAAATAAGCCGGTTTTATGTGTGCTTAAAAAGGTATTTCCTTTACTATCGGAAAACAGGTTTAATTCTAATTGGGCAGGCAGTTCATTTTGCAAATATATAGGAACGCTCGAATAACTGAAAGTTGCAGGATCGAATATTCCAATTAGATTGCCCTGACGGAGCCATAATTTCCCATTACCCGCATCCAAAATTTGATCTACACTTAAAGGTGGCATGGTTTGGTCCAAGGTAACTGAGCGGAAACTGACAAATTTTCTTCCATCAAATCGCTGAATTCCATTTTCAGTACCAATCCACAAAAAACCTTTTTTATCTTGCCATACACACTTGACATTATTTGTGTTTAGTCCTTCGTTTCTTGAAAAACGATTAAATATGTATGTCATCTGACCTAAGGCAGGAAGATAGACCATCAAAAAGATGTAGAAAATTAGAGTTCGGACCATCAATTTATTTTATACTAAAATTACAAAATCTTCATTTCTTTTCACTATTTACCGATTAAAAACCTCTCTGCTTAATTCGGTGAAAGCGAAGCAGTCCAACATTGACTCCAGGTTTTAAAAGGTAGAAATTCCGCAAGAATTGGTATGAGTTTGTGGAATTAAAGGAGATGAAGAAAATCAGCTAAAAATAGGATAATTTGATGAATCGTAGATCAGACAAATGCACCTGACAAAAGCCGTGGAGATACAAGTATCCTCACTGTAAAGGAGGATGTTTTGCTGGGTGACACAGTGATATAAAACCGTCAGGCGGTACTTTGTTTTCCTGTTTGCATGTTAAAAAATCTAAAAACAGAACAAACTGCCCTTTTCAATCCTTTATTTTAGGGAAGGAAAAACTTCTGGCAGGATTAATGTAAATGTATACACACTTCCGCTAAAAAAGCACACTGGTTTCACCAGCCGCGCTTATTTGAAACCGGGTGTTTACTTATAAAATAAAAAGAATAAAATGATAAGATATTCAAAAGAAAAAATCGATTTTTTAACCGAGTTAAGAACTTCAGTAAACGACTACTTTAAAAACAACAATATAGAACCATACGGGAATAAACGGATTATTGTAAAATCCATTTTTATGGGTGTGTTGTACTTTGCCCCGTTAATTCTCATGATGACCGGAATTTTCTCGTCCGTCTGGACTGTGCTGGCATGCTGGGTGGTGATGGGGTTTGGTAAGGCCGGTGTGGGGATGGCAACTATGCATGATGCAAATCACGGTTCTTTTTCGAAACAAGTCCGTATTAACAGGCTGTTTGGTAATTCGATGTACCTCTTGGGTGGTTTCCCTCCCAACTGGCGCTACCAGCATAACACGCTTCACCACGGGTATACCAATGTGGAAGGGCACGACGAAGACATAGCTCCACCGGAGATTTTACGATTGTCGCCCCACCGGCCGTTAAGAAAAATACATCGGTTTCAGCATTTATACGCCTGGTTTTTATACGCTTTGATGACTATTTCATGGATTATCCTTAAAGATTTCAGGAGATTGAATAAATATAAGAAAACAGGAGTTAAACTTAGCGGTAAACGTACATACAGTAATTTGATGACTGATTTGGTTATTTCGAAAATAGGTTATTACATCTTGTTTCTTGTGGTGCCATTGTTAACTATACCGGTTGCCTGGTACTGGATTGTTACGGGTTTCCTGCTGATGCATTTCACTGCCGGGCTGATTTTGGCCAGTATATTTCAAACTGCTCATGTGGTACCGACATCAGAGTATCCGTTGCCGGACGAAAACGGTGAACTCAATAATAACTGGGCTGCCCACCAGCTATATACTACCTGCAATTTCGCTCCAAAAAGCAGGATTTTTTCCTGGATGATTGGTGGATTAAATTACCAGGTTGAACATCATTTATTCCCCAACATCAGCCATATTCATTACCGCGAAATATCAGCCATCGTGCAAAAAAAAGCAAATGATTTTGGATTACCATATCATGTGAACAGTACTTTTTTGGGAGCATTATGGCAACATACCCGGATGCTGAAGCTGCTGGGGAGCCCGTCAGCCCAACGTATGTAACTGTCTTATGGATAAATTTTCGTTTTCTTCTGCAGCATGTTGAAAGATTATAAACACCCGATCCCGGGACATAAGCTGGGGCAATTAGATTCGAAACAGTGTTTAGATCTATAGATGAACCCGCAGGTGAACTTACTCACGATACTTCTTTTAACCTCATCCTGGAAAGAAAAAGCGGAGGCAAATATTTGACTGTAAATTAGAAATTGCATAAGGTGCAGGAAACTGTTCATAGATCGAGAGACCAGAAGAATGAGTAGTTTGATATTGAAAATGATCAGGGAGTAAATTTTATGTTTGAAGTGTATAAAGAAGTGTAGGCAAACTGTGTATTTCCTTAATCAGATCATTCTTTGCTGTATTTCCCCCACCATTTTCCCGCTTTCCTGAAAATAGCTTTAGTGGCTTTCTCCGCCGTCTTGCCGGCTGTTTTATAGGTGTCGCTTTTGTGAACCTTTTCTGCTGCATTATCAATAAATGCCTCAGCTTTATCAATCCATTGGTCGGTTTTAACCGCTGAGTTTTCTTTATTGTTTTTCGGCACCTTATTTTTTTCTTGAGTCATATTAAAGCTGGTTTTAAGTGTTTCCGAAATATAAACAATTTTCGCGGTAATTTTGGAAACTTCGTACAAATCAGCCAGAATATAGTGTTTAAGTGCGAGTTTCGTGTTATAAAGGTTAGTAAATATTTAATCAATAATCAGCATAGTATCAAGCATAGTAAACGGGTACCAACAAATTTGGCAGAAATAAAAAATCGGTTCTCACTGTCTCAATCTGTAAAGTCACCCGTTCAATTCTATGCAACTTCTGCTGTTGAACGGGTGACTGTTTTTCAAATACTTATCAGTTGTCTGTTTTCAAAATGATTTTATGAGTAATGCAAAAATCAGCACCAAAAGCTTTAAGGATATACAATCCATTTGTTTGTTTTCCGAGGTCAATTTCAATACGCTCGTCATCCATCATCTTTTTACGAAACATTTCCATCCCGAGGCTGTTGAACACGGCAACATCGGTTACAGGTTTGACCGAACGGGAAAGATCAACATAAAACCTACCGGTAGTCGGATTCGGATATACTTTTACCTCACCTGTAAACAATGATTCCGAGTAAACAGGAACATTAACACAAAGTGAAAAGAGTGCATCAACTGAGGCGCCTGCTGCATCGGCGGCCGTCAGAATTAGATTTGTGCAGCCTGCATCACCCGCAACAGGAGTAGCCAAAAGGGAATCGTTTCTGAATAAAATCCAGTCTGGCAATGTATCTGGTTCTGAAGCTATTAATGAAAGAAGGAAGTGTGCATCATCTACGTCATCAAAAATTATACCTGCATAGGGACTGAAATAGATTTTAAATACTTCACCCGCATTTATCTCTATATTTTCAGGTGGATTAATGATAAAAGGCGGATCGTTTCCAGATACAATCCGAATATTAAACGTATCACTGTATTGTTTTCCGGTTTCTGAATTGATAATCGTAACAGTAGCTTCGGTTTCGCCCCATGCGTCCTGTGCCGGAAACAAAAGAAGCTGAGCAGAATCCTCTCCAGGAAGAAAGATAAACTGATGTGACTGGAACAATGCCGGATTTTCAAGTGTCAGCCTAAAATCGAGCGGATAAACTTTACATGGAGAACCATCAGTAAGATTGGAAAGGAGTATTATATGACCTTCTGAATCTTCAGTCATTTCCACATCTGCAAGTTTTTCTGTTGCAGGAGCTGCTGGTAAACCATTAACGATAATTTCAAAACTAAGGGTATCGGAGTTTCCTGAATTATCAACAGCAACCCAACGTTCAACTGAGCGACCAACCGGATAAATGCCATCGGCACCCAGTCCGTCAATGTGTTTTAATTCTTTTATTCCACAATTATCAGTCACTTTTATCTCAGGATAATTGACCATTGTTTCACAATAACCTTCAACTGTATTAACAAACAGGTTATCGACCGGGGTAAAGTGAGGTGGAAACGTATCAGTAATTGTTACCGTAGCTGAGCATGTGTTAATATTATTGTGCAAGTCAGTTACGGTTATCAAAATATTCTGACTGCCTAGATCACTGCTGTTGAAATTCATTTTTTCTGCTGTTACAGATAGTATTCCACATGCATCGTTTGCAACAGAATAAAACTCTGACACCTCCAAACCAGCCTGTCCAAATTCATCCAGAAATAAATTTACATTCTTACATTTAATTTCAGGCGGTGTTTGATCGCTTACTATAACAGTTGAGATGGAGGTACTTGAATTTCCTCTTAAATCGGTAACTTTAATTGAAACCGATACGGTTGTTCCGGCCATTTCACATGAAAAAGTATCGGGACTAACCTGAATGATTAAATCTTTGTAATCAGTTTCATTATCAGTTGTTCCTGCTGTTAACTGCTGAATATCGGTACTTTTTAGAATGTATTGTCCTGAAGCGTTCAGAACAATACTGATGGGTTGACTTACTATCACCGGAGGGATAACATCCGCAGGTTTAATTACAAGGATTAATGTTACAAGACTGTCGCAACCGTTAGTGGATAAGAAATGTTCATTATAAACTCCTTCTTCGGTTAATGTCTGATTTCCAAACTCAAAAGGAAGTTCATCAGAATAGACTGTCACTGTTTCAGATACAATATACACCGGATTCACTCTAAGTGTGAGCACAACGATGGAATCGCAGCCGGATTCAGATTCAAAAACTTCGGTGTATTCACCTGCTATTGTGAGGTTATGCGTACCAAACTCATATGTTTCACCTTGGCAAATAACAGCATCAGCGGGATGATTGTATACCGGGTTCACTGTGAGCGTAAGTACAACAGTAGAGTCACAGCCAATGACGGATTCAAAAACTTCGGTGTATACGCCTTCTGTTGTAAGGTTCTGCGTACCAAACTCATAGATTTCACCCTGGCAGATAACAGCATCAGCGGCATGGTTGTAAACCGGGTTCACTGTGAGGGCTAGAAAAACAGTGGAGTCGCAACCGGTGACGGATTCAAAAACTTCGGTGTATTCACCTGCTGTTGTGAGGTTCTGCATACCAAACTCATAGGTTTCACCCTGGCAGATAACAGCATCAGCAGTATGGCTGTATACCGGGTTCACTGTGAGGGCGAGCACAACAGTGGAGTCACAGCCGGAGACAGATTCAAATACTTCAGTATATTCACCTGTCATATTAAGATTTTGAGTACCGAACACATAAGTGTCACCCTGGCAGATTGCAGCCTCAGCAGTATGGTTGTAAACCGGATTAACAGTAAGAGTTAACACAACGGTGGAATCGCAGCCGGAGACAGATTCAAACACTTCAGTATATTCACCTGTCATATTAAGATTTTGATTACCAAATACATAAGTGACACCCTCACAGATAACAGCTTCAGCAGTATGGTTGTATACCGGGTTTACTGTAAGGGTTAATACTACTGTGGAATCACAGCCGGAGACAGATTCAAATAATTCAGTGTATTCCCCTGCAACAGAAAGGCTTTGATTACCAAATACATAAGTGGCACCCTCACAGATAACAGCTTCAGCAGTATGGTTGTATACCGGGTTTACTGTAAGGGTTAATACTACAGTGGAATCACAGCCGGAGACAGATTCAAATAATTCAGTGTATTCCCCTGCAACAGAAAGGTTTTGCGAGCCGAACACATAAGTGTCACCCTGGCAGATTGCAGCCTCAGCAGTATGGTTGTAAACCGGATTAACAGTAAGAGATAGCACAACGGTGGAGTCGCAGCCGGAGACAGATTCAAACACTTCAGAATATTCACCTGTCACATTAAGATTTTGGGTACCGAATACATAAGTTTCACCCTGGCAGATAACAGCTTCAGCATTATGGTTGTATACCGGATTTACTTTAAGGGTCAGTACAACGGTGGAATCACAGCCGGCAATAGATTCAAACACTTCAGTATACACTCCTGTGGTGGTAAGGTTTTGCGTGCCGAACACAAAAGTGTTACCCTGGCAGATGGTAGCCTCAGCGGCATGGTTGTAAACTGGATTTACTTTCAATGTTAAAACCACAATGGAGTCACAACCGTGAATTGATTCAAAAATTTCAGTGTATTCGCCTGAAATGACCAGGTTCTGAGTTCCAAAAACGTAAGTTTCTCCTTCGCAAATCGCCTGTTCATCCGTGTGGTTGTATACCGGATTCACTGTCAATGTTAAAAACACAGTGGAGTCGCAACCATTTATTGATTCAAATACTTCGGTGTATTCGCCTGAAATATTCAAATTCTGGGTTCCAAAAACATAAGTATCTCCCTCGCAAATCATCTGTTCATCCGTATGGTTATACACCGGATTTACTGTTAATGTTAAAACCACTGTTGAATCGCAGCCTGTAACCGATTCAAATACTTCGGTATATTCGCCTGAAGTGGTCAAATTCTGGGTTCCGAATACGTAAGTTTCTCCCTCGCAAATCAACTGGTCATCCGTATGGCTATAAACTTGATTTACTGTCAATGTTAAAAACACAGTGGAGTCGCAACCATTTACTGATTCAAATACTTCGGTGTATTCGCCTGATGTAGTCAGGTTCTGAGTTCCAAAAACATAAGTTTCTCCTTCGCAAATTGCCTGTTCATCTGAGTGGTTGTAAACCGGATTCACTGTCAAAGTCAAAACAACTGTTGAATCGCAACCATTTACTGATTCAAATACTTCGGTGTATTGCCCGGAAGTGGTCAAATTCTGTGTGCCGAGAACATAAGTATCTCCCTCGCAGATTGTCTGTTCGTCCATATGGTTATACACCGGATTTACTGTCAATGTTAAAACCACAGTGGAATCGCAACCATTTATTGATTCAAATATTTCGGTATATTGCCCGGAAGTGGTCAAATTTTGGGTGCCGAAAATGTAAGTTTCTCCTTCGCAAATCGTCTGTTCATCTGTGTGGTTGTACACCGGATTCACTGTCAAAGTCAAAACAACCGTTGAATCGCAACCATTTACTGATTCAAATTTTTCAGTGTACTCACCAGAAGCAATCAAAGTTTGGGTTCCAAGGATGTAACTGGAACCAAAACATATCGATTCAGATATAAAAGACGATTCAGCCGGAAAAACCGTGAAAGGATAGTCCTTTGTTCCTGAACAACCGTTTTCATCTGTTGCTGATACAGTAAAATTAAATGTTCCAGGAGTTGTTACGGTTCCGTTTAGTACACCGGCGGTTGAAAGAGAGATTCCGGGAGGTAAAGTTCCGGCTAACAACGTATATTCATAAGTTCCATCACCACCTGACGCACTGATACTCTCATTATAAATTGAATTTTGGCAACCGGATGAGGTTATTTCTGTCAACGTAATTGCCGGACAATCAGGCAACACTCTGAGTTGGGGATAAGTATCACCAGCTTCTAACTTCCAGTTACGTTCAAAATCCCATCCCTGATTTGTATAAGTTGTTTGAACGGGGATATTATCAGAAGAGATGTCAGCTCCATCAAGAGAACTTGCATCGGAACCTGAGATTGTACTACCATTCAAAGTCATAGTTTCAAGAGCATACACATCAGCAAGTGTTCCTGTGTTGGAATCGGCAAAACGGTGGACAGTGCTCCCGTACCAGGTGGAACGTATAGACGTATTAAATGCGAAACTGTTACTTATTTGTCCTGCATTGGTATGTACAAATCCTGCTGCTCCTCTGTCGCCAACGGTAACCGTACCGGCGGAATAACAATTTATTATACTACCTGAAGCGTTATTTAACCGGACGAAACCACCGGCAGACCTCCCGGGGAACCAATTGTTTGAAATATTCTGTCCGTCATTCGCAGTAACAATGGCATTGGAATAGCAATTTTTTATTGTCCCGTTATTAGTTAATACAAATCCTGCCAAACTAGAATATGCAGTTACCTGCCCTTCATATGAGCTATTCTCAATCTCCCCGTTATTTGTATTGGCAAAAGGAGCGTGATTCTGGTTTTTTGCATTTGTGCTACCATTCGAATAGTAATAATGGGTAAAGGAAATGTTTCTCAAATGGAGGTTTTTAACCATTCCTGTTTCAGTAATATTATGAAAAAAAGAAATTGAGCCTTCCAGTGTAAGATTTGAAATGCGATATCCCATACCATCAAATTTTCCACTTAAACTACTAATGATAGATGCAGTATACGGTCCATCTCCGTTAAAATCGATATCGTTAAGCAGCACAAATGCCTTGTCTGCATAATGCCCTACCTCTAGCAATTCTGTTTTAGTCGAAATCTGATAGGGATTTGCAACACTTCCGTCGCCTCCTGAAAAAGATTGAGCTTGTAATGTTGTAAAAAAAGCACATATACATATTAATGCAATAGTAAAGTTTTTCATTGGTCTTTTATTTAAGTATTAGGTGTCGCAAAGTATAGTAATGGGATATTAAAAAAGATTTAAATTGTAAATTTGAAACGTCAAATCGTAAAAATCTGACAGGAAGCTTATGTTAAAAGAAATAATAACACTCACCCCCATGAATGTTTCCGCATTTTGGGCACTTGTTTTTTTCAGCAATCGGTTTTCGAAAAATAAAGCACGGTACTGGCTTGGAATATTTATGCTGGTAACCGCAATTTTGTATGCCTGCCATGCAATCTTTTTTCATAACTACAGGGAATTATACCTAAAAGTCGACAGTCTGTATCTGCTTTCAGGTCTGTCAGTGTATCCCATGTATTACATTTATATCCGTTTGCTTACCTGTGATTTGAAACTCAAAAGGACGTACATCTTACATTTTATCCCAGCCATTGTGTTTTCAGTTTCTTTACTCTTTACAGGCCAGCTTCTTGGATTACAAGAGGAGAAGTTGTATTATGAGTACGTTTTGGTAGAAAATCAATTTCCCGGTAATGATGCTTCAATTTCTTTAAAAGCCATGGCTGCTGTTTTTTTTGCAAGCCGATTGGTTTTTGGTTTGCAGACATTAATTTATTTATTTTTGGGTTACCAGTTGGTGCAAAAATACAACCAGCGAATTGCCGACTTCTATTCAAATCTTGAAGGCAGGGAATTAATTTGGGTCAGGTTGTTAATTTTTTCATTTCTTATAACTGCTCTTGTTAGTTTTGCTGTTAATCTTATGGGCCGTGGGTTTTTTATCAATAACACAACTCTTTTATCGGTTCCGGCTATTCTTTTTAGCTGCTTATTGTTTTTTATTGGCATCCAGGGAAATAAGCAGGATTTTTATGTTGGCAAATTTGTTGAAGATGAAAAAAAAGAACAGGAATTAAATAGAGGCAACACCATTTATTATAATAAAAAATTAAAAAAGCAACTAAAGGAATTGCTTGATAATGAGAAAATCTATCTGGCTCCTGAATTAAAAATTACTGAATTATGCCGGGAGTTAAATACCAACCGAACCTATCTTTCAAATGTAATCAATAACGATTTTCAGCTAAGCTTCAATGATTTAATCAACAAGTACCGGATTAATTATGCCATTTCGCTAATTACGGATGAATCTTATAATCAAAACTCTCTCCAGGAACTTGCAGATTCCTCCGGGTTTGGTTCTCTTAGTTCATTCAACAGAGCCTTTAAAAAATTTACCGGGACTACAGCCGGTGAATACATTGCTAACAGCAACAATACAGTGTGATTTTATTTCACAGTTATTTCAAGTAAAATCATTTTCCTCTTTAGATACAGGCACAGTACTATTCATGCTTAATATGGGTCACCATCCTGAATACCAACCGGAGTAAGGGCATATACAGGTTCGAGTGATTGCAGGTATTTGTAAAGTGCTTTCAGCTCCAGGTCAGTCATTCTGCTGTATGAACCCCAGGGCATGGGGGTACCCGGAATTCCTGTTCCTGTATGAAACCGGTTGATAAACACTTCCTGTGACCATAAAGCAATACGTCCTGTTTCCTTATCGGGTGTAAGATTTGGGGTCACAAAATGCTTTCCTTTTATAATGTTTCCGTTTTCATCAATAACTTCAAAAAATCCCTGTCCCGCATATGCAGGCCCGACAAATGCTCCTGTCATCATATTGCGGTTGGTATGGCATCCTATGCAGTTTGCCACACTCTCAGCAATGTATTTCCCATAAGCTGCAGTTGAATCAGGTGCGGGGGCAGGAGGTACAATCCCGTCACCCATTGGCCTAATCAATCCCGCCGCCCTCACTGCTTTGCCAATGAAATTCCATTTGTTCTCCGGTCGTTTATTTTTCACCGGTGCAGTGGTTCTAAGATAGGAGATGATAGCAGTGAGATCATTATCACTGAGATCGTAAAAAGGCATAAAATCAACCATCGGATGTCCGTTTCGTTTTACTCCGTATCGTAATGCACGGGCAAGTTCTTCATCGGTATAAGCTCCGATGCCAGTTTCTTCATCCGGTGTAATATTGGGTGAATATACTACCCCGACAGGTAAAACGAAATCAAAACCACCACTTAGTGGAACATTCTCACCGGCATTCAGACGTGCGTATTCAGAAGTTGGTGCATGGCAATGAGCACAATGCGCCGGACCGTATACCAGGTATTCGCCACGGGCAATTAGTGTGGAATCGGTGCTGGCTGAAATTTCGGGATAAGGCGAATCGTAAGTACGGTTGGCACGTGTATAAACAAAAGTTACAAATCCAACAACAAAAATTAAAAAGCCGATGCCGGCCCACTTTAGGATTTTTAAAAATTTCTTCATAATTCTGATTTTAATTTTTAACGAAATCCGTCCTTTAATGCCAGACTGATTTCAAATTAATGAACCTTTTAACCTTTTGAATCATTTACCATTTCCTATACTCCCTGCTCAGTAACATTTTCCAGAACAATCCACTGTGCGGTGATTAATGCTCATGTAATTTACAACAAATGTTAAAAGAAGTCAATAGAAGAGTAACAAGTATTTATTTATTACATATAAAAGGCAAGTATCTGTTCCATGCATTATCTATGAATATTGTTCAGATTATTGTATGCCTGTGTATTTACTGGAGAAAATTCATTTAGGTTGTTGTTTCAGATATATTACAGTTATAAATCCGGAATCCGGAAAGACAGAAATGTTTTCTACTGCTAATTTCCCACTCCTAAAACTATATCTGTCTGATAAAAAGCTTTTTAACCTGAAAGGAATACTATTTGATAGATTTAATTGGCAATATTAAATAGTAGCAGGAATAAATGGATGCTGACAGGAATAAAGAACGGAATCAAAAGACAGTACTGGTAGCAGAGGATGACGAGTTTAACTTTTTTGTCCTCAAATCATTATTATCAAAGCTCCGGTACAAGGTTTTTCATGCCCGCGATGGAAAGGAGGCGGTTGACCTTTTTCGGTCGGGCATCACCATCGGTTTAATCCTTATGGATATCCAGATGCCGGTTATGGATGGATTTTCTGCAACAAGGGAGATAAGGAAACTGGACAGCGAGGTTCCAGTAATAGCACAGACTGCCTATGTTATTGACCGGGTTAGGGAGAAAGCCCTAAAATCGGGCTGCAATGATTTCATTACAAAACCGATAATGCGTAATGTTCTGTTCAATAAGGTAGAAAAATACCTCCGTTAACCTGATTTACATGTAGCAGAATGGTACAGGGAAATGGGGAATTGGGGAAATTCATTTCTTTGCTAAACTCTTTGTCTCTCCTTGGCATTGTCTTACATTTTTTCCGCTCCAGGAGTAAATACTATTAGCAGGAATCAAGGTCCCGTTCTTTCATTCGAAAAAAAGAGCAATAAATTTCAAAAACAGATTTTTATACTATCTTTGCGCCCACATTTTTAAAAAGTAATATTAGCATTATGCCAGTAAAAATGAGATTAGCGCGGCATGGCCGCAAACGTTATGCTTACTACCACATTGTGGTAGCAGATAGCAGGGCGCCACGGGATGGCAGGTACATTGAACGGATTGGCTCATACAATCCAAACACAAATCCTGCTACTATAGATCTCGATTTCGACAAGGCTTACGACTGGCTTGTTAAAGGCGCCCAACCTACCGACACCGTTAAGAACATTTTGTCTTACAAGGGTGTGCTCTACAAAAAACACCTTTTGGGTGGAGTTAAAAAAGGAGCTTTCAATGAAGAGGAAGCTGAAAAGAAGCTTGAAAAATGGCTTACTGAAAAGGAAGCTCAGATTCAGGCTAAAAAAGAACAGCTTGAAGGCAAGGAAAGTGAAGCAACCAAAAAACAACTCGCAGCTGAAGCAAAATTGAGGGAAGCAAAAGAAGCTGCTATTGCAGCGCGCAATGCTGAACTTGCTGCTGAAGCCAGGGCTGCAAAAGCAGCTGAAGCAGGAGAAGAAGTTTCTGAAGAAGCAGAAACTGAAGTTCCGGCTGAAGAGAAAGCGGCTGAAGCTCCGGTTGAAGAGAAAGCTGCTGAAGTTCCGGCTGAAGAAGAAGCTCCTGATGCTCCGGCTGAAGAGAAAGTTCCTGATGCTCCGGCTGAAGAGAAGTCTCCTGAAGCTCCGGCTGAAGAGAAAGCTACTGAAGTACCTGCAGCTGAGGAAAAAACGGATGAAAGTGAAGAAGCTCCAAAGGATAAAGGCGCTGAATCGTAAATGAAATTTTTTCAACCGAAAATAAAACCACTTGTCTTTTGACAGGTGGTTTTTTTTTATACCTGATGTATTGATTATCTTTGTAATTAATGGAAACAATACCGAAATCTGATTGTCAAAAAATAGGCTTTATCCGTAAAACGCATGGCGTTCAGGGTGAACTGGTGATGGAGTATGAACAGGAATATGAAGATTCCATAACCGGAGTCAATCGCTTCTTTTTGGAAATTGAAGGATTGCTGGTGCCTTTCTTTGTGGCAGAAGACGGCCTGCGCTTTAAATCAGCCAAAACAGTTTTGGTACAATTCGACTGGCTGGACGCAGAAAGCCAGGCACGCCGACTGGTTGGCAATTCTGTCTACCTGCTTAAAGCAGAAATAACTGAGGAAACCCCGCAAGGCACAATTTCCCAATTCATAGGTTATCACCTGCAGAATGAAAATGCACAGGAAATTGGACTGATAACAGCTGTTGACGATTATTCAGGAAATGTGGTTTTTACCCTGAAGTCAGACGGCAAAGAAGTGTTAGTACCATTTAATGACGATTTGCTCCTGGAGTTGGATAATAAGAAAAATATCATCAGGCTCCGGCTTCCTGAGGGCTTGTTTGATTAACATTGAGTTTCTGCATAACCAGCCGGCTCGTAAACACAGGACTTCAGAATCGTTTAGTCTTAGTTAACTCCTATCGGAATCATATCTTATATTATTTCCTGGAACAATAGTTTTTAATAAAATATTTAATAAAAAATGAAACTATGGGCGTTTACCTACGTCTTTACAAAAACTCATCATTTCATTAACAGTAAAATAAGAATTGTCATGAAAAAAAGACTATTGATGCTTTCGGTATTAGCCCTGGTGATATTATGTTCCAATGTTGCACTGACAAAAGAACAGGTGCGGGACGTTCCTTCTTTTTCTGGTGTCGCATTAAAAATACCAGGTACAGTTTATCTCAGCCAGGAAGGACCACAGAGTGTCCGGGTAGTTGCAAATGAACCGGTACTTGAAGAACTTGTTACTGAAGTAAAGAATAACACCCTGGTTATCCGGTTTAAAAACAACAACCTGTTCCGGCGCAGTTTTAATTATGGAAAAATTCAGGTATATATAACTGTCCCCGATATTGAAGCTTTATCAATTTCAGGATCAGGGAGCATTGAAGGCAGTACCATCAAATCACAAAATATAAATCTTACAATAAGCGGGAGTGGTGGTATATCAGTCAGTAACCTGAATTCCGAACGAGTAAAGGCAATCGTGTCAGGTTCAGGAACTGTGTGGGTGAACGAAGGTATTGCCAATGAGTTTTCATCCACAATATCGGGCTCCGGCAGTATAAAAGCAGGTGATTTTGAAACAGCGATTGCCAATATAACAATTTCAGGATCGGGAAACTGTACGATTAACGCTCAAAAATCACTAAAAGCCCGTGTAACGGGGTCTGGAGACATTGCCTATAAAGGCAGTCCTCAACTTGATACAAATATCACTGGTTCAGGACGGATAAAAAAACTGTGATTAAAGATTAATTACAAATAAATTGCTTACATTTCAATTGGAATTCCATGTACACAGGCAATTGTCGTTTTGCATTACAGTAAAATATAATCATAAACTAAAATCATTCATTATGGGAATGCTAAAGGAATTTAAGCAATTTGCCATTAAGGGGAATGTCCTCGATTTGGCAGTAGCCGTTATCATTGGTGCTGCATTTGGCAAAATCATCACATCGTTTGTTAACGATATTCTCATGCCACCTATAGGCTTGCTACTTGGCAACAGGGATTTCAGCAACATGCGCATCATACTGAAACAGGCTCAGCTGGCAGTAACCGATGGCGAGCAGGTAATTGTTCCTGGAGTGGCAGAAGTTTCCGTCCGGTATGGGCTTTTTATTAATACCATTCTTGACTTCCTTATTGTAGCTGCTGCCATTTTTATGGTAATTAAAGCATATAACTCAATGAAAAGAAAAGAAGAAGCCAAACCTGCAGCACCTCCTGTAGCAACCCGCGAAGAAATTCTGCTTACAGAAATCAGGGATTTGTTGAAAAAGTAAATTTATTTACGGATAATATCAATTTTTCCACCCGGCCAAAGCTTTATTAAGCTTCCTGGCCGGGCCGGAATGCTGTCGTCCTGCCTGTATTCAACAGAATAATCGACCTGGCTTATAATGTAATCCTGTATTTCATCAAAAAATTCAGGAACTTTTTCCCCATTGATATTTGCCGTGGTAAATACTACAGGTTTGCGAAACCGTTGTAAAAGCTGCCGGCTAAATTCTTCTTTTGTGAACCGGATGGCAATGCAGTTGTCTTCAGGCAGCAGGCTGTGAGCCAGGTTTTTTGCCTCCGGATAAATAACTGTTAAGGGCGTTGTACTAATTTCAACCAGTTCCCATGCAATCTCAGGTACGTCCTTCACATATCTTTCGAGCAAAGCAGGGTTTTCCAGCAGCACCTCCATTCTTTCAGGGTCTTCCTGCCCTTTAATGCGATATACCTTTTCAACAGCCAGCGGATTGGTTGCATCGCAACCTATACCCCAAAAAGTATCGGTAGGGTACAATATGACCCCACCATTTTTAAGCACCTCCACCGCCTTTTTAAGATCATTTTGCATCGTATTCATTTAAAATTTGGGTGTACAATGAATTTAACTTTTCAGCATATAATTCAGGGTGAAATAACTGTGCCCGTATGTGCCCTTTTTTTATAATTTGGTTTCTTAAAGTATCATTGGCCACCAATAACTCCAGTTTCTTTCCAATATCCCTGAAGTTTGCAGGATTGCACAAAACAGCTGCATCACCTGCGGTTTCCGGTAATACAGATACAGTGGAAGTAATAACCGGGCAGCCTGAGGCCATGGATTCAATTACCGGCAGGCCAAATCCCTCGAATACTGAAATATATACTGAAACTGTTGCACATTGATACAATGCGGCTAATTCCTTTTCCGACAAATTGGTTAAAAAAATGACTTGTGAATCCATTCCATTTTCAGAAATGAAACGCTTCAGCTTCGAAATGTATGAGGAAGATTTCCCTACAAATACTACAGGTAATTTTATTTCTGCCGACTTGATGGCCTTCAGGATTGCCAGCTGATTCTTTCGCTGTTCAAGAGTTCCTACTGCCAAAATAAACTTCCCCTGAAGATTAAATTTCTTTCTTATTGATTCGGCATCTTGTTTTTCAAAAAATACCTGGGCAACAGGCTGGTAGAGTAAGACAATCTTATGAACGGGCACCTGAAAAAAAGTGATTAGATCATTTTGAGTCTGTTTGCTAATCGCAATGATTTTATTGGCCGATTTGCAGGCATATTTTACTTTCTTAAAATAGATTTTCCGGTCTACAGGCGGATAAAATTCCGGATAGCGCATAAATACCACATCATGAATAGTTACCACTGATGGGATACCGCTTTTACGGATACCCTTCGGAAGCTCGTTGCTCAATCCATGAAAGATTTCAACCTCATGCCGCTTTACCAGCGATACCAGGAAAAAACTCCTCCAAAACGACTTCAGTTTTTTAATAACCCGGTTCTGAGGAGCAACCACTTTGTAATGGTGGTAACCTACAAAAAGATCCTCTTTTATTTCTGGAGTAAAAAGGAGATAATCATTGGCAGGAAAATATTTTCGCATCGCCCGAAGGGTATTGCGACTGTAATTTCCCAATCCGGAGGAATTCAGAAAGGCACGTTTTGCATCAAAACCTATTTTCATTGATTAAGATTATTCCTCTTCTATTATTTTACTATTCATTTTTTATTTTCGAAATTATACTATCAAGGCAGGCTTTTAGCCCAAATATAAACATAAGTTGGCTGTAATTTAGATGTATTAAACCCGAATTTCAAAAGCCATTGAAAAAAAACATAACTTTTTTTTTCCAATATTGCAGTACATAAAACAAATTTACAAAAAAAGGCTGGTTTAATTATGCCAGCCTTTTTTGTTAATTTCTTAATTGAAATTTATACAATAAATTTCTTTAGTCCTTCAAAATCGAGTGTTGCAAAATAATCTTCAATAGTTTCTGCCCTTCTAATTTGTTTTACCTCTCCATTCTCACGAAGCAGTAATTCAGCCGATTTGAGCTTACCGTTGTAGTTAAAACCCATGGCATGTCCATGTGCGCCGGCATCGTGTATCACCAGGATGTCCCCCGGTTCCACTTCCGGCAACATGCGATCAATGGCAAATTTATCGTTGTTTTCACAGAGCGAACCGGTAACATCGTACTTTTGCGTTTTTGGCTGGTTTTCTTTTCCAACAACCGTTATATGATGGTAAGCGCCGTACATTCCGGGACGCATAAGATTTACCATACTGGCATCGAGGCCGGCGAACTGCTTGTAGGTATTTTTTAGATGAAGCACACGTGTAACCAGGTATCCGTAAGGCCCCGTTATTGCACGGCCAAGTTCAAAGAATATTTTAAGCGGTGCCAATCCTTTATTTTCTATCTTTTCCTCGTAGAGCCTTTTAATGCCTCCACTTACATAATCCAGATCTACTGCCTTTTCACCCGGTTTATAAGGAATTCCTACCCCTCCGCCTAAATTAGCAAAGCTAATTTTTACATCAGCTTTTTCATGTACCTCAGCGATAAGATTAAACAAAACCTCTGCAGTTTCAATGAAATAATCAGGATCCAATTCATTGGATGCAACCATGGTGTGTACGCCAAAGTTTTTAACACCCTTGCTTTTCAGAATACGGTAACCCTCAATAATTTGCTGGTGAGTGAAACCGTATTTAGCTTCTTCGGGGTGGCCAATAATAAGGTTGCCCTGTTTTAAATCGCCGGGATTGTACCGCATGCAGATAGTATCAGGCAATCCCACATTCTTCTCCAGGTATTCGATATGAGAAATGTCGTCGAGGTTTATGATGGCACCCAATTCCTTTGCAGCCTTGAATTCGCTGGCAGGAGTATCATTCGAGGTAAGCATGATTTCATCACCCCTCATCCCGACACGCCGGGCCAGTTCAAGCTCTGCCTCTGAACTACAGTCGATACCAAATCCTTCTTCTCTTAAAATCTTCATCAAATAAGGATTGGGTGCAGCTTTGATAGCATAATACTCTTTAAATCCCCTGTTCCATTCAAATGCCTTTTTAAAACGCCGGGCATTTTCACGGATTGCTTTTTCATCGTATATATGAAAAGGTGTAGGATACTTCTCAATTATTTGTTCAATTTCTTCCTTTGAAAAAGGTAAACTTCTCTCTGACATATTCTTTTTATCAATTAATGCACTGCAAATTTAGTATACGAGTAAGATATACTGGAATAATTCTAAATAAAGAACGGAAATTTTATTGGAGAATTAAACTACTGGCTGTTTTATATGAGTTCAGCCACAAGTTCTCTGCTCAGATTTCCGCTAGCAATTTCACTCACCTCTCCGGTCATTTTCATGTTCCAGTCTTCATCGGTTTCTATTTTAAGCTCACCACCCGGCATTTTAACTGTAACATGTCGCTGAGTAAGCCCTTTTTTGAACAGAACTGCCGCAACTGCACAAGCAGAACTGCCTGAGGCCAATGTCCAGCCGGCTCCCCTTTCCCAAATCATTACCTCTAATTCAGCAGGAGAAACAACTTTCGCATACTGAACATTGATTCGATTCGGGAAAAGCGGATTGTTTTCGATTTGCGGGCCAAAGGTTTTCACTTCTTTTTCATCAAGGTTCTCAGTTATTATCACGCAATGCGGATTACCAACCGATACACAGCTGACCAGGTAATCCTTGTATTCCAGATGAAGCGTTTCATCGATACATTCAGTTTGCGCACACTTTACCGGGATGAGGTCGGATTCAAAAACAGCTTTACCCATATCCACTTTCACGGCTTTTGCCTTGCCGTTTTTCTCCTGAATAATCTCAGCCTGCACAAGCCCTCCCATTGTTTCAATGGTAAATCGTCTTGATTTGGCAAACTGGTAATCAAAAAGGTACTTTGCAAAAATACGTAAACCATTTCCACTCTTTTCCGCTTCTGAACCGTCGGGATTTAATATCCGCAATCCAAAATTCGCATTGAAACTGGGAACCTTTAGAAGAATACCATCGGAACCAATACCAAAATGCACATCGCAAATTTTTCGAATGGCTTCCGGATTGAGTTCAAATCCTATGTCTGATTTATTCAATACGATGTAATCATTCCCCAGACCATGAGATTTTACAAAGAAATTTTGCATATCCAACTATTTAATTTTACAAAAGTATTAAACATCACAGAAAATCGTTCAGCTAAACCAAACGAATTCTTTGCCTCCCGTTTTATTTTTAACTTTGCCTGCACTGTAATAGAAGAATCTTGCCACTGAACCATGACTAAACCGGTAAACAGAAAAAAAATTAAAATAGAAAATATGGCAAAAATTAACGAAAACTACCTGAAACTCCAGGCAGGCTATTTATTTCCTGAAATCGGAAGAAGAGTAACAGAATATGCAAATTTGAATCCCGGCAAAAAGATAATCCGAATGGGCATTGGCGATGTTACCCAACCTTTGCCACCCAGTATAGTGAAGGCTTTCCACCAGGGAGTGGAAGAAATGTCGAAAGCCGAAACCTTCAAGGGATATGGGCCCGAGCAGGGTTATTCCTTTTTACGTGAGGCCATAGCAAAAAATGCCTTCCAGGATAATGGAATTGATATTTCTGCAGATGATATTTTTATCTCCGACGGGTCAAAATGCGATACCGGTAACATCCAGGAGATTTTTGGCAACAACAACAAAATCGCAATTTGCGACCCCGTATATCCGGTATATGCCGATACTACAGTTATGTCGGGTAAAACAGGTGAATTCGAGGCAGGTTACTATGAAGGCATCATATACATGCCCTGTACAAAAGAAAATGGTTTTACACCCGATTTACCATCAGAAATTCCTGACCTGATTTTTCTCTGTTTCCCCAATAATCCTACAGGCACAGTAGCTACTAAGGAGGAGTTGAAAAAATGGGTAGATTACGCAACTGAACACAAAAGCATCATTCTATACGATGCTGCTTACGAGGCTTTTATCACCGAAAAAGAAATTCCTCATTCAATCTATGAAATTGAAGGTGCACAAAAAGTTGCCATCGAGTTCCGCAGCTTTTCAAAAACAGCCGGATTTACCGGTACACGTTGTGCATATACAATAGTCCCTGAAGAATTAATGGCATACGACAAAGAGGGTCAGGCACATTCAGTTAAGCGATTGTGGAACCGCCGCCAGTCTACCAAATTCAATGGTGTTTCCTATCCTGTACAGAAAGCGGCTGCTGCGACTTTCAGTGAACAAGGTAAAAAAGAAATAGCTGAAATTATTGCTTACTATCTTGAGAATGCCCGAATTATGAAAGAGAGACTTGACAATGCAGGCTATGAGGTTTTTGGAGGGATTAACGCCCCTTACATATGGCTAAAAACAAGGAACGATATGAGTTCATGGGACTTTTTTGATAAATTGCTGAACGAAGCCAATGTGGTAGGTACTCCCGGCTCGGGTTTCGGCCCGGCAGGCGAAGGTTATTTCCGCTTTTCAGCGTTTGCCAGCCGCGAAAATACAATTGAGGCCATGGAGCGTGTTAAAAACCTGAAATAGAATTATGAACAGGCATATCCTGCCATCTGCAGGACATGCCTTACCGTTCTCATGCAGCTTCTATTTTTTGTTCACCAGATCCCTGACTCCTGTTTTCCGCACTTTTTCGGGACACCCACCTAACTATTTGGAAATCAACTACAATTTCTTAAATTTGGGTGTCCCATTTTTATTGCTATGTTTAT
>JAWLGR010000042.1:0-37454 GCA_041684965.1 Mariniphaga sp. | reverse complement strand
TGCTCCAGTGCTTTGGCCTGCATCTGTACAAATTCTGTAGCTTCCATAATTATCTGTCGCAAATTTAATAATATTGGACAGACTTTAGTTTACACCCTCAGTTTACACCCTTTTAACAGAATTTTTTCATTAAAGGGATAGCTACTTATCTGCTTCTGATTAAACTCAGAACATATTCGCAACAAACTCGTAACAAACTCGGTACAAACTCGAAATTTCGCGAATTTGTACCGAATTTGTTGCGAGTTTATTGCGACTTTAATTCGACTTTAATAAGAGTATAGTCCGGGAGAGGAAATGCACTGGATTTATCTCAGAATTTTTCAGGCAGATTGTGAAGTTTGATGTTGATTACCTTTCCGGAGGTGAGCCGGGTCAGGGTTTTTTCTTCATTGTAGTGCGTGAATTGAATTTAATTCCTCTATTGTTTCAATTATTTCAGCGGGTTGTGTATTTTAGTTTAAAATTTAAACCATGACTGAAAAGGAAATCCGGACTGCCCTTCTTGAGGCATTTGTAATTAAATCGACTGTAAAGCAAAAAGTTTATTCAAATACGCTGCAATCTTTCAGGTTGCTTAAAAAAGTGTTGAAGCTGCTTGAAAAAGAATACATTTCAACTTTAAAAGAACAGGTTCAGCCAATTTCCTTGCCTTTATTCAGGGAAAGGGGACCTTTTGAGGCCGAATTTGAAATCGGAGGAGATTTGCTCATTTTTAGTATGCATTCCAATGTGTTTGAGTTTGATAACAAACACCCAGTCCTGAAATCACCCTATATTCAAAGCGACCCTTTAAGATCGTATTGCGGAATGATTAATATATACAATTTTTTGGCCGATTCATTTAAGTACAGTCGCGAGAAAGACCTGGGTTACCTGGTTGCCCGTATTTTTATCAATAAAGACAATCATTTTTTTGTGGAGGGCAAAAGGCAGACAGAAGAAAATGTGAAAAGCTTTGCTATCGATACAATATCACCCGGTGTGCTGCGGCAAATACTGGAAACTGCCATCGGGTACTGCATTGAGTTTGATTTACTGGTTCCGCCATACGATCAGGTTAAATTGGCTACGGTTGAACAAATGCAACAAAAGATTATTCATTCAAAAATGATTACCGGCAAAAGACTGGGTTTTGTATTTAATTCCGATGATGTTTAAATCGTTTGAGAAGAATAGCACTGTATTGTATTTTAGATTTCGTTAGCCTGGAAGTGTAATTTAATTGCTTAAAAGCAGTATAAGGTCATTTATAACCATTTTCTAAAACCTTCATTAAATTTGTATATTTGTGCATAATGAACGTAAGAAAAATTCATTTTTATGGAGAAAGCGATCGAGAGGTTTATACAATATGCCAGGGAACACACTACTTCCAATCCGGAATTTAACACCACCCCAAGCACCCCGTTGCAGTTGGATTTTATGAAAAAACTAAAAGCTGAGTTGGAAGAAATCGGCCTTCAGGAAGTCAGCCTTGATGAAAACGGGTACCTGATGGCTACCATTCCGGCCAACAATGATACAGATGCCCCGGTAGTGGGTTTTATTGCCCATGTGGATACCAGTCCTGATTTTTCCGGGAAAAATGTTCAGCCCCGGATTATAGAGAATTACAACGGTGAAACAATTCATCTGAACAACAATGTATCAATTGATCCCGCAGAGTTTCCTGAAATTCTTATGTACAAAGGGCAGGATATAATAACGGCTTCGGGTGATACCCTGCTGGGTGCCGACGACAAAGCCGGGGTGGCTGAAATTGTTACGGCTGCAGAAATTCTTATAAATGACAGGGAGCGAAAGCATGGTAAAATTCGTATTGGCTTTACCCCCGATGAAGAGATTGGTAGGGGAGCAGATAAGTTTGATGTGAAGAAATTCGGGGCAGACTTTGCCTATACCCTTGATGGGGGACAGATAGGGGAGCTTGAATTTGAAAATTTCAACGCTGCGGGTGCAAAACTGACAGTGCAGGGCCGTAGCGTACACCCGGGCTTTGCGAAGGACAAGATGGTGAATGCCTCGCTGGTTGCCCATAAATTAATAGCCATGCTTCCTGCTGTTCAGCGTCCTGAATACACGGAGGGGTATGAAGGATTCTTTCACCTTATGTCGTTCCGGGGAAATGTTGAGAAGGCGGAATTACAGTATATAATCCGCGATCACGACATGCAAAAATTTAAGGCTAAGAAGGAACTGCTTATTCAAATCGTACAGCTCGTGAATCAGGAGTACGGTCAGGAACTGGTGCAACTGGAATTAAAGGATCAATACTATAACATGAGGGAGAAAATAGTGCCGGTGATGTATGTGGTGGATTTAGCAAGGGAGGCGATGCTTAAGGCGGGTATAACACCCGAGGTTAAGGCTATCCGGGGAGGAACGGACGGTGCCCGGCTGTCGTTCGAAGGTTTGCCCTGCCCAAATGTGTTTGCCGGTGGTCATAACTTTCACGGACCGTTTGAGTTTATTCCTATTCCTTCAATGCTGAAAGCAGTTGAGGTGATATTGAACATTGCAGAGTTGGCACCAAACAGAAAGTAGATGCTGGAACGATTCAGGGATTTTATCCAAAATAAAAAGCTCTTTGATCCCGGTCACAAAATATTGCTGGCGGTAAGTGGAGGGGTCGACAGCATGGTTATGCTGCATCTTTTTGAATTATCGGAATTTAATTATGGTGTGGTTCATTGTAATTTTCAGCTTCGCGGTGCTGATTCTGATGCTGATAAAAAATTTGTTGAAGAGCAGGTGTTGAATCATGGCGTTCCTTTTTTTTCAACTTGTTTTGATACAGTTGAATATGCCAGGATAAACGGAATCTCCATTGAGATGGCTGCAAGAGAGCTGAGATACAGGTATTTTGAAGAGGTGAGGAGTTCAAACAACTTCGATTTTATAGCCACTGCTCACCACAGGGATGATTTACTGGAAACTTTTTTTCTTAACCTGTCCCGCAAAACAGGGATTAGAGGACTAACAGGGATCAAGGAAAAATCGGGGAGTATTATCCGGCCGGTACTTTTTGCCTCCCGTATGGATATTGAAGGTTTTGCCCGTGAAAATTTTATAGAATATAGAGATGATATTACCAACAGTGACGTGGTGTACCAGCGTAATTTCATCCGCCAAAAGATACTGCCTGCACTTTCAATGCTGAATCCTGCCTTCAAAAACAACCTGTTTGAGACTATTGGTAATCTGAGGGACGCTGAGGATGTATATAATTATTACCTGGATGCAGAAAAACAGAAGGTTGTTTCAATGCAGGAGAATAACATGGTTATTGATATTGATTTACTCATTGATTCGCCTTTTCCCAGGATTTTACTTTTCGAAATTCTTGCTGAATGCAATTTTAATCCGAAGGTGGCTGGGCAGGTTTATACAGGTTTGGCCGGAGATTCGGGGCGGACTTATTATTCAAAGAGTCACAGATTGGTAAAAGACCGCAATCACCTGTTCATCACCTCTCATCCCGCAGCGGATGAACGTATTTATTATATTGAAGAAGGGGATATGGAACTGTTTGCCCCGTTTGATTTAACAATCCAACTATTAAACAGGGATAATTTCAGGCTTGACAAGTCGCCGTTAGTGGCCTGCATCGATGCTGCCACTATTGAATTTCCTTTGCTGATAAGAAGATGGAAGCAAGGAGATTATTTTCAGCCTCTGGGAATGTCGGGGTTCAAGAAAATTAGCGATTTCCTGATTGATGAGAAGGTTCCCCTCCATCAAAAGGAAAGTACCTGGTTGCTGTGCAGCGGACAAAAAATTGTTTGGGTAATGGGACGCCGGATTGATAATCGGTTTAAAATAACTTCGGCAACGCGTGAAGTCCTGAAGATCGAGATATCAGGTGATTCTGCAGGTCTGATTTAATAAATGCATTTGGAAAAAAATTCCGGTATACCGGATGAATTTTACGGATAAACCATACATAGACATTTTTTTTTAGAAGAAATCCTAAAAAAAAGGCCTGAAGTAAACTTTCAGCCGACTTTTTGGTTTCTAGAAATGAGGATTGGGAATATTAAAGTCATTTATTAAATGAAAATCAGTTTTTCAATATTGTATATGATTCTGTCCATGCTTTATCCGGTTTATATCTATGGACAGGAAGTCATTAATCCTGCCGTTTCACCCGATGATGTTGAAATTGGAGTTGTTGAACATCTGGATGAATATTTGCCAGAAGGCATTTTATTGGTCAACGAGCAGGGCGATACCGTTTTACTTTCAGATGTAATAGATAAGCCCACTGTTCTGAATTTTGTATACTATCGTTGCCCGGGTATCTGCAGTCCGCTTATGGAAGCTGTTGCCGGTGTGATGGAAAAATCAGATCTGGTGGCAGGAGAGGATTACCAGGTGCTTACAATTAGTTTTGATCCAAGGGAAACCATTGATCTTGGAATCAGGAAAAAGAACAGCTACCTTGGGTTGTTATCGGCGCAAAAGGCTGAAGAAGCAAAAGAAGGCTGGAAATTTTTTGTAAGCGACAGTGCAAGCATCGTGCGCATAACAGGTGCTACCGGATTTAAGTACAAAAAAACGGGGAACGATTTTTTACATGCTGCCTCCCTGGTGGTAGTCAGTGACGAAGGAAAGATTACCCGCTATCTGAACGGAATGTATTTTCTTCCATTTGAATGGAAAATGGCTATAGTAGAAGCTTCAAAAGGTAAATCAGGAGCTACATTAAATAAAGTTTTAAATTTTTGCTTTACCTATGATCCGGTAGGTCAGGCCTATGTTTTAAACTTTACAAAGCTGGGCGGGATAATGATTATGTTTTTTACAACAATATTATTTCTATATTTAGTGTTGAAACCAAAAATAGTAGCAAAATCTAAACGAAATATATGAATTCAGTAAGTGTTGAAAACGAAGCAAACTACCTGGAGTACAAAGGAAAGTACAGAGGTTTGCTTGGGTGGATATTTTCTACCGACCACAAACGCATCGGGCTGTTGTATCTGTATACTATGGGTGTCATGTTTTTGGTGGGGGCCGCTCTGGGGCTTGCAATGCGGTTCGAGTTGCTGGCACCGGGTAAAACGGTGATGGATGCACAGGCTTACAATGCCACTTTTACGGTGCATGGGGTGATAATGATTTTTATGGTGGTGATACCCGGGTTGCCGGCGGTTTTTGGCAATTTCTTTTTGCCTCTGATGATAGGTGCCAGGGATGTTGCTTTTCCGCGACTTAACCTCTTGTCGTGGTGGTTCTTTATAACTGGAATATTTATGGTATTATCGGCTCTGTTGTTTGGCTCCGGAACACCCGATACAGGCTGGACGTTTTATGCCCCATACAGTTTCCGAACGGGAACTAATATGTTGCCTGCCATCTTCGGAGCTTTTGTTCTGGGATTATCTTCAATTCTTACAGGATTGAATTTCCTGGTTACCATTCACCGGTTAAGATGCCCCGGCATGAAGTGGACTAAAATGCCCCTATTTGTATGGACCCTGTATGCAACTGCATGGATTCAGTTACTGGCTACTCCGGTGGTAGGAATTACTTTGGTACTGGTTGCGCTTGAGCGGTTGTTTGCGGTTGGTATATTTGATCCGGCACTGGGCGGCGATCCTATTTTATATCAGCACCTTTTCTGGATATATTCCCATCCGGCGGTTTATGTAATGATCTTACCTGCATTAGGGGTTATTTCTGAAATTATTCCTACTTTTTCTCAAAAACATATTTTTGGTTATAAGGCTATTATAGCCTCTTCAATGGCTATTGCATTCGTGGGTTACCTGGTTTGGGGGCACCATATGTTTACGGCAGGAATGAGCGGTACGGCTCAATACTATTTTTCATTGCTCACTTTTCTGGTAGCTGTACCAAGTGCCATTAAAGTTTTTAACTGGCTATCGACAATGTATAAAGGCTCCATTAATGTTCAAACACCCTTTCTTTGGGCTGTTTCATTTATATTTGTTTTTATGATTGGAGGATTGAGCGGACTTGTTTTAGGAGCTCTTGCGGCAAATATTCATGTACACGATACTGCTTTTGTGGTTGCTCATTTTCATTATATAGTTTTTGGTGGTACTGGTTTTGCGTTTCTTGGAGCTATCCATTACTGGTTTCCTAAAATTTATGGCAGAATGTATGATAAATCATGGGCGAATATTGGTTGGGCAGTATTTTTTATTGGCTTCCTCACACTTTATACCCCTATGTTCTATCTGGGATTAATGGGTATGCCACGCCGGTATTATGATTATCTGGATGAATTTCATGGAGGAAACATATTAGCTACTCTTGGTTCATGGATTTTGGCTACCGGTATTATTATAATTTTTGCCAATTTAATCCGCTCAGCCAGCCGGGGAGAAAAAGCTGGTATAAACCCATGGAACAGTAAAACATTGGAATGGGAAGTTCCTTCACCACCTCCTCTAGAAAACTTTGATGAAATTCCTGTAATTGGTGAAAACGATGGACCCTATAATTACAAATAAGGATTAAACCTATGGAACAGGTAAAACAAATCGTTCACGAACATTACGATCCGGAAGCCTCGAAAATTGGTATGTGGCTTTTTATTTTTACAGAATTACTGTTGTTTGGTGTGCTGTTCGTTATTTATGCCGTTTACCGGTACATGAATCACAGTGCATTCGAAATGGCTGCCGAACAGTTGGATGCTTTTGTAGGGGCAGTTAATACAATTATCCTGCTTATTAGCAGTATGACCATTGCTATGTCAACGACTGCCCTGCAAAAAAAGAATCGTAATTTTACATTGCTGCTTCTGGGGACTACTTTTATCCTTGGACTGGTCTTTCTGGTTAATAAATATTTTGAGTGGGGGGGTAAATTCAGTCATGGGATTTTCCCGGGATCAGAATTTCTTATAGAAAACTTTAGCCAGGGAGAAATCCTTTTTTTTGGCCTCTATTTTATAATGACCGGTCTGCATGCACTACATATAATCATCGGGTTGATTCTTATCGGTGTAGTTATGTGGAGAGTTTATGCCGGAATGGTTCATGCCGATCGACCTGTATTACTTGAAAACACGGGACTTTACTGGCATCTTGTCGATATAATCTGGATATTTCTGTTCCCATTGTTTTATCTTATTATTTAAATTGATTTAATATGTCATCAGAAAAAAACCATGTAGTTCCTTACAAAACTTACGTCTATGTTTTATTAGGGCTTATTTCATTAACCCTTATATCGATACTGATAACAACGATTGATCTTGGAAGCCTTGCGGTAACCGGTGCTCTGGCATTTGCAATCGTTAAAACATTATTGGTGCTTACCTGGTTTATGCACCTGAAATACGATAAACCCTATATTATTGTGTGGGTGATTTTTGTTTTTGCAGTGCTGATAGTAACCGTTGTCGTAACTTTTCTCGATTATTTATACAGATAATTAACCATGTACAGTTCTGAAATAACACAGGCGTCGAATTTTGTTAAGGGAGTTGATACCGCTTTCCTGGTCATACTTTCCATATCTTTTTTCTTTTTGATATCTATTACAATAACGATGTTGTATTTTATTTATAAATACCATCGTAAAAGAAACCCAAAGGCAACTCAGATTAAAGGGAATCACACGTTGGAAGCGATATGGGTTGTAGTTCCATTATTAATTACCTTGTTGATGTTTTATTACGGTTGGGCTGGCTGGAAACCAATGACAAAAGTTCCGGACGATGCAATGGAGGTAACAGTTTATGGGCGTATGTGGAATTTTATGTTTGAATACGATAACGGAAAAATGGTTGATACTCTTTATCTTCCAATTAACCAGCCTGTTAAACTGAACCTGGTGGCAATGGATGTTTTGCATAGTTTGTATATTCCTGCCTTTAGGGTAAAGCAGGATATGGTTCCGGGCAAAAAGAATAATTTTATGTGGTTTGAACCTCAAAGAGAGGGCACTTATGAATTGTATTGTGCAGAATATTGCGGGCTGGAGCATTCATACATGTACTCTTATGTTAAGGTGGTCGATGACAGTGTTTTCCAGGCATGGGTGACAGACACAACCTTGGTAACTCAGGAAGTGGTTTCGCCAACTGCAACAGGAAGAAGAATAATGCAAAATATAGGATGTTTTGCCTGCCACTCATTAGATGGCTCCAGGCTGATAGGTCCTACGTTTAGTGGGTTGTGGGGCTCTGAGAAAAATGTGATTACCGGTGGCTCTACCAGGACGATAACCGTTGATGAAGAATACATCCACCGTTCAATTTTCGATCCAAATGCTGATATCGTAGAGGGTTTCGGAAGGGGATTGATGTTGTCGTATAAAGGAATGCTCTCGGAAGAAGATGTTGATAATATTATTGAATACCTGAAAACATTGAATTAAGGATAATTTGAAATCATTTTTCAAGATTCTTACAGAACTGGGCAAGGTGCGTATATCACTTCCGGTGGCATTGTCTGCACTTGCGGGTTATGTACTATTTACCGGTCAGCTTGATTTACAAGCTTTGGGTTTAACAGTGGGTGTGTTTTTGATGTCATGTGGTTCGGGGGCTCTTAATCATTGGCAGGAGCATAAATCGGATGCTAAAATGCCCCGCACACTTAACCGGCCAATTCCATCCCGAAAAATTACTCCGGTACAGGGATTGCTCATTGCAGCAGGATTCCTTACAGCAGGTTCCCTGCTGTTGATTATTACCAATCCACTCGTTGCACTACTGTTGAGTTGGGTTACCTTAATCTTTTACAACCTCGTTTACACACCCTTAAAAAAAGTTACTGCCTTTGCTGTTATTCCCGGGTCTATGGTGGGGGCATTGCCTCCGGTAATCGGATGGGCTGCTGCCGGAGGATATTTGTTGTCGGAGCAGATTATTATAGTGGCAGTCTTTTTTTTTATAGGGCAGATTCCACATTTCTGGCTCCTGTTGCTTTTGTTTGGTGATCAGTATAAACTGGCAGGAATGCCCAGCCTAACCGATATTTTTACTGAAGTTCAAATTAAACGTGTTACTTATGCATGGATTCTTACCACAATTGCTTCAGCATTCCTGGTTCTTATATTTGTGCTCAGCAACCGGATATTGATGTATTTATTGCTGTTTTATAGTTTGTACCTGTTGGTTACACTTACACGTTCAGTTCTGTTAAAACCGGATTTCAAAGTGCTTCCTGCTTTTTATAAGCTGAATTTTCTGTACCTGTTTATGATGTTTTTCCTGATTGCAGATGGTTTATTGAGATAGGAAAATTCACATGCCAACTTTTATCTAAAGGTCTTTCTGCTCTCCTGGAATCTATAAAGGAAGGTCTTTTATAGTTTCTGGGAAAAGTTTTATGGCAGGTACCTGTAAAATGAATTTTCAGGAATTATGAGGTTTTTAATTCAGTTGAGTTTTATTTTATTTGCTTGTTGATGACTTTTCTTTTGAAGATGATAACACATTTTAAAAATAAACAGTAACGTTTATAAAGATTTCATCATTTCATAGAGGGCACCTTCGCGCAGTGAAAAACCAGTTTGCAGAATGCTAACTATGCCTGCCTGTTTTATCAGATGGTCGATAAATACAATGGCAGGAACAATCAGGTCAATACGCACTTTATCCATACCTTTCATTTTTGTCCGTTGCTCCCGTGTTGAATTGATAAGTAGGCTGTGTACTTTATAGAAATCGCTTAAAGGAATTTCCTGGAATTGCCGCTGTTTTTCATCAGGATTTACTTGGTCTATTATATCAGCAATGGTATCAAATGAACCGGAACAACCAATTAAGGCATTCACAGCTCTTGTTTTGCATTGTTGAAAAGCAGCCTGGTGCCTGGCAGTAAAATAGTGTTGCAGGATTTGTATTTCACGGGGCTTAATTGGATCAGAAAGTGCAAATTTGTTTATAATACGTGCCATTCCCGTAGGTTGACTTTCCTTCCAAAGTATCTCTTTTTTATGGGCAAGTATGAGTTCGTTGCTTCCTCCTCCAATATCCAGTATTACTGATTTTGGCTCAATACTATCTAGTGCAAGTAAAACTCCTTTGAAAATTAATTCAGCTTCCCTCTCGCCTGAAACAATTTCTACCGGATAACCGGTAGCTTTTTTGATTGCCTCCACAAGTGTTTCTTTATTTTTTGCAGCACGTACAGAGGAGGTGGCTATAATCTTTACGTTGCCGGTCTCTATAAATTTTATCTGTTTTTGCTGAACTTCCAATACTGCCAGTACACGTTCAACGGCTTCATTGCTAATCAGGTTATCCTTAATTTTTATATCTCCCATTCGGATCAACTGCTTACTTTGGTGCAAAATATTAAACTCATCTGCCGAATAATCAGCAATCAGCAAATTGCAGGTATTGGTGCCAAGGTCTATAATTGCAGTTTTCATATTAATTATCTTTTACTTTATATGGTACAATATCCCGAAGTCGAACGGAGTCCAGACAGCAGTTTTTACCTCTGCATTTTTGAGGGCACGGTTTACCCAAACATTACAGGTATTGAACAATGAAAAGCTGCCTTTAGCTTCGAAAAATGAATCGTTGTAGTTATAGCCTTCAAAGTCCATCTTTTTTATCCGGCCTTTATCATCTTTTTCAAATGAATTTTCAATATAATCTAATATAATCTTGAGCTGATTGTCGCAAAGTTTCAAAGATTTCCAGGAATTCATTTTTCCACGATAGGAGGTTACATGCATTGCTGCAGGACTCTTCAGAAAAAGAGCTTTGAATGCAACTGGAAATGTAAGGTCGGACCATTCAGGTGTATGTATGTAAAAACTCCGGTCACCCCATCCAAATGCAATAAAACGGGTTGCAGCAGGAAAATCGAGCTGGTGGTTAAAGGAAGGTTCTATGTATTCGGCAGGGATAATTAAATCGACATGAATTCCGTTGGTGTTTAAATAAATTTCTTTTGCTGGGGGGCAGTTTCTTTCAGGGTAATGGGTTGGCAGGAACGAAAAAAGAATGGCAACTGCAAAATAAATAAGAACTCCCGATAATAGCGTATAAAGAGAAATTTTCAGTACGAAGGCTGCTTTCTGAAAAATAGATTTTGTTTGTACCATTTTATTAAGGTAATGAGAAAATCAGACATTTTGTTCCTGATTCTATTTACAATAAACATATATTCTGTTTTCTATTTATTAATAAAACCTGCATTAGTTTTTTGTTCATAATAACCATCCAGAAAAGTTTGCTGTGAAAAATAAACAACTTCGAAATATTCAAATTCACTGCAATTGACATTGTGCAAGTGAACCTGGCAATGGATCTTCTTATTAGTAATCTCACAGCCGGTTATGATTATAGAAATGAAATGAGTTTGTTGAAAGGCTTAATTCCGGAAATCTTTCTGATCAAATTGATCTGTTATTTCTGTAAATCCGGATAATTAATTTCATTAATACATTAATCTCAAATGTTCTTGTGGCATATTGAAGCAGGTGCTTTATTTTCAATATCAGAAGATATTTTTCTTAATAATTCAGGTTGTCTTATTTAGTGAAATTTACCGGTCAGGCCTTTTTTTCCGGAGGTATATTACCTCTCCGGGTGAAGGTTGTTCTCCTGCTTTCATTCGGTTTCTCCGGTGAAGGGGTTTTAACTTTAGACCATACTTCTGCGAGATATAATGCATTGTTTCACCTGTACCAGTTGTATGATACTGATTTTTACGGTTTGATTTTCGATTTTTCCCTTCGATATAAATTACCTCGTTGGGTTGTGGGTAATAACCTGCCGGTCGATCATTGAATTTATATATTTCCCATGCATCCATACCCAAAGATTGTGCAATAATTTCATACGTGTCACCCTGGCTGGCTAGTACAGCTTCCAGGTTATTAACCTTTATCACCTGTTTTTGATTGTATGGATTAATTGTTACTTTTTCTGAAATCCCCTGATTCACCTGGGTTTTTTGGGAGGCAAGCGGACTGAAGGATTGCTTATAATCCAGTCGGTAAAGTTTATGGTCTTCGATAATTCTTATCAGCGTTTGATCGTAGTGCCTGGCTGTTGCATATCCTGCCTGCTTTAATCCTTTTGCCCAGTTTTTATAATCATCAGGAGGTAGTTTAAATAAAAAAGCATATCGGGGACTGGTCATAAGAAAGTTGGAATGGTCAATATAAGACTCGTGTACCGATTTATATTTCCTGAAGCATTCTCCTTTTTCATCATCGTCGTAATAAACC
This sequence comes from Mariniphaga sp., assembly GCA_041684965.1. Taxonomy (GTDB): domain Bacteria; phylum Bacteroidota; class Bacteroidia; order Bacteroidales; family Prolixibacteraceae; genus Mariniphaga. The sequence continues at coordinate 25,274 of JAWLGR010000042.1, read as the reverse complement.
TTCTGGCCCCTCCATCCTGTTTTACATTTTATTCCAAAGTGGTTATTTGATTTACGGGAAAGTTCGCTATTGCCATTTCCCGATTCAAGAATAGCCTGAGCCATTTTTATGCTTGCCGGTATTCTGCTGCGCCCCATTTCTTCAATGGCAAGCAACTGGTATTTTCGAATGTAATCTTCTCTGGCATTTTGCCCCAGACTTGATAAACCGGCAGTTGACAATAACAAAAGCAGGAAATAATATTTTATAAAATCATACCTTATTGGCAGCCATATTCGACTCATGTTTCTATTTTTCTGAAATTTATTCGCTAAAAATAACGTCCCCTGAAAATTATTGAACAGTTCACAGGAAAATTTATGAACATATTTCCGTGGATAAAACACTTTTTTCATGAAATGCTTCATCTTTATTCTTCATTAATCAGGAACTTTGTATTTTTGACAAAAGCAATTTATAATGCGAACGAAAGAATTGCGTATTTTGGTATATGAGTACGATTCTGTATGGGACCTGTCTGAATCAGATCAGCAACTCGTATATGCTGCACGGGAAGCAACAAAGAATTCATTTGCTCCTTATTCCGGTTTTTTTGTAGGAGCTGCTCTGCGATTAGATGATGGTAAGATTATTAGTGGAAATAATCAGGAGAATGCTGCTTTCCCTACTGGTCTTTGTGCCGAACGGGTTGCACTTTTTTATGCACATGCCACTTATCCTGATATGCCGGTAAAATCTATAGCTGTTACTGCATCTAATAAGAATGGTATTGTTGATGGTCCTGTTGCGCCATGTGGTTCATGCCGACAGGCGTTGGTGGAATCGGAAGTGAGGTTTAAAATGCCCATTCGAATTATTCTTGATGGGAAAAAAAAGATACAGGTATTTGAAGATATTGGGAATCTTTTGCCTTTTGCTTTCAAACCGGAATCACTGGACTAAATTTATTTTCCCGAAACATTTTTAGAAATGCATTCCAGACTGGATCGGTGGGTGGTTCTGCTAAAATAGTAACCAATGATTTCTTTACCGGATGAATAAATTCCAATTTTCTGGCGTGCAGATGAATGCCTTTGTCATCATTTGCACGCTGAAAACCATATTTTAAGTCTCCCTTTATCTTCAGGTTAATTGTCCCAAGTTGCACTCTGATTTGATGATGTCTGCCGGTGAAAAGCTCAATTTCAAGCAGGTGGTAGCGTTCAATGCTGGCTACATGCCTGTATGTGAGACGTGCATATTTTGCTCCCGGTGTAGGTTGATTGTATGCATAGCTCTTGTTGCGTTCCTGGTTTTTTTTCAGATAATGTTCAAGTGTATCCTCATGCTTAGGAGGGCGCTTGTCTACTACTGCCCAATAGGTTTTAGATATCAGATCACGTTTGGAAAATAATTTGTTGAGTCGTTCTAATGCTTTGCCTGTTTTAGCAAGCAGCATAATTCCACTTGTTGGTCGGTCCAGACGGTGCGGCAAACCAACAAACACGTTCCCGGGCTTGTTGTATTTTTGTTTCAGGTAATCTTTTACGTCGTCAACAAGTGTGCGCTCATCGGTAATGTCCGATTGGACCAGTTCTCCACAAGCCTTATTAACTGCTATAATATGATTGTCTTCGTATAATATCTGCACAAGTTTAATGCTTAAATTATTGATAGTTTCAGTATTGCTCTTTTTCGTTGGGAAAATCACCTGACTTGACATCCTGGATGTAATTTCCTACAGCCCCCTTTATTTCAGCAGCAAGATTGTGATACCGGCGAAGGAATCTTGGAGAGAACTGCTGTGTAATTCCGAGTAAATCATGAATAACCAGTACCTGTCCGTCAACACCATTGCCGGCTCCAATTCCGATTACAGGTATCTTAAGCTCAGAGGCAATTTGCTTGCCCAGCCTGGCAGGTATTTTTTCCAATACTAATGCAAAACAGCCTGATTCTTCCAACAGATGGGCATCACTGAGTAATTTTTCTGCTTCAGTTTCTTCTCTTGCCCGAACTGTGTAAGTGCCGAATTTGTGTATTGATTGAGGCATCAGTCCTAAATGGCCCATAACAGGAATCCCGGCTGACAAAATGCGGTTTACGGATTCAATTACTTCTGAACCACCTTCCAGTTTTACTGCATCGGCTGCTGTTTCCTTCATAATCCGGATCGCTGAAGTAAGTGCTTCCCTTGAATTGCCCTGATAGGTGCCAAAAGGTAAATCAACAACTACTAATGCACGTTTGACTCCTTTTACCACCGATGCCCCGTGATAAATCATCTGGTCAAGGGTTATCGGAAGTGTTGTTTCATTGCCGGCCATCACATTGGAAGCTGAATCTCCAACCAACAATACATCGATTCCTGCATCGTCAACCAATCTTGCCATACTGTAATCATATGATGTAAGCATGGAAATTTTTTCGCCCCGCAGCTTCATTTCCGATAACCGGTGAGTAGTCACTTTTTTTATTTCATTATGTACAGACATGTTCTGATTTTATTAGTTTGTTTACAAAAGTAATTAAAGGATTTCTCCTCTGCAAAATAGTTAATATCTGTCTTCAATTAATTAATACAGTACTTTTTATTTGTTACTCACCGTTTGGGTTATCAAAACTTTCTTTATTTTTCACATTTCATGTAAAATCATAAAATGCTTTATAAATTAAGATATTTACTTTTTTTATTTGTTGGTGGTATAATTATTCCGGTCTGTACTTTATCTGGTCAAACTCCTTTTGAGAATTTAGAAACATGGACTTATATTAAAAGGGAATTAAACACAGGAATCAAATTCTATTTGATTCCTGAAAAAGAAGAACTTAGAACTGACAACACTTTATTCGCATTTGACCAAATCATTAGTGCAGCCGCGATTGAGATTGTCAATAATAGCATGATTTATCTGCCTTCACGACAGGAAAAGTGGAGTTATCACATCGAACTAGGGTCGTTTCTGGGTAAGGGAAACCTGGCTGATAGTTCAGCAACGGAATACATCGATGCTAATTATTCTCCTTCAGGTTACAGAGGAAAACTTAGAGCAGCATATGTTAATCGTTTTTACTGGGATAGTAAAAATTATACAATTGTTAGTGTAAATGGCTGGGGACAATACGATTTATTTCGCAGGAATGCCAAAGGTACAACCATTGATTCAAATAATGTTGTGCTTCCATATAATGATGGTTCTGTGCATTCAAAACTCAGATACGGCTTTCAGGCAAAGGCGGGATGGGGAATTGGAAGGCTTAATCCGGTGAATCATATTGCAGCTTCACAATGGTTGCTTGAAAAGCATTATTTCGGGCGGAACTTTTCTGAAGAAGAAATAAGAGCTGTTGCACGTGAAATAGGAAGGGTTAAGCACCAACGGAATCCAGGCACCGGGCATACTGCAGTTAATGAAACCCGGCAATTGGCGCAATTTATTAACAGTAGATTGCTCCTGGAACCCCCTGTAAGTATGGAAAGCGACTGGGAACTGACAGAATTCAAGCCCAGATTTCATGGCAGCAGGCTTGAATTTGGTCCTTTTTTTAATTACTTCAATCGTGAACCCGATTTTGTTTACGGTGGATACTTCCGTTATGAAAATCACAAATATTGCCGTCTTAAACTAAACCGGCTTATTAAAGCTGGTATTTCTTATAATAGTTATAAAAGAGATGACTGGATTACCTTTGAAGCAACCTCGGGCTGGAATTGGTATCCTGCCCTTAAGCATGAAATTGGCTTTGGTATTCGTTACTTACCGGGCATGATAATAAAAGGCCGGGATAAACTGGAACCACTTCGTCATGCTGTAATCCCATATCTTGAATATTTTTCGCAGTTAAATTCAAAATACAGGATAGATGCTGCTTTCGCATATCGCATTGCCTGCAAAGAGGAGTTTGTAAGTCCAGGGCCGGAGCTTTCTGTTTCTATTTACCGAAGCAGATACTGACCTTTGTAGTTTGATCCTGGATTATAATTTTACCCGGGTATAAATACCAATGAATTTATAAATCTTTATCAGTTGATTATCCCTGCCTTTTTGTCACCGGTTTTGACAGGTATTAATTCTATATTTTACAATTCCTGTGTCATTATTTCGTATTGTAACCAAAATTTTATGGTGGCACAGACATTGATTATTTAGCATTCAGACTATAGAAAACGATAAGCAAAAAATATTTTAATAATAACGAAACATATATCACAATGGGAAAAATAATTGGAATCGACTTAGGGACTACTAACTCATGTGTTGCAGTAATGGAGGGAAATGAACCTGTAGTAATTCCTAACAGCGAAGGAAAAAGAACAACGCCTTCGATTGTTGCATTTGTGGAAAACGGGGAACGCAAAATAGGTGATCCTGCAAAACGGCAGGCCATCACCAACCCTTCGAAAACCATATCTTCTATTAAACGTTTTATGGGTGAAACTTTTGACAGAGTGACAAAGGAAGTTGAACGAGTTCCATTTACAGTAGTAAAGGGAGACAATAATACGCCAAGGGTTCAGATCGACGATCGTAAATACAGCCCGCAGGAAATTTCGGCTATGGTTTTGCAGAAAATGAAAAAAACCGCCGAAGATTACCTGGGTCAGGAAGTTAGCGAAGCAGTTATTACTGTACCTGCCTATTTTAGTGATTCACAACGTCAGGCTACCAAGGAGGCGGGTGAAATTGCAGGCCTAAAAGTACGTCGTATCATCAATGAACCTACCGCCGCATCGCTTGCCTACGGGTTGGATAAGATGCATAAGGACATGAAGATTGCTGTTTTTGACTTAGGCGGTGGTACCTTTGATATTTCTATCCTGGAGCTGGGTGAAGGTGTATTTGAAGTAAAATCAACCGATGGGGATACCCATCTTGGAGGTGACGATTTTGACCAGGTTATCATCGACTGGCTTGCCGAAGAATTCAAAAAAGACGAAGGAATTAACCTGAAACGCGATCCAATGGCTCTGCAAAGGTTAAAGGAAGCAGCCGAAAAAGCCAAAATTGAGCTTTCAAGTTCAACTCAGACAGAAATAAACCTGCCTTACATTATGCCGGTAGACGGTATTCCAAAGCACCTTGTAAAAACACTTACCCGTGCTAAATTTGAACAGCTTGCAGATACGCTGATTAATGCAACCATTGAACCTTGCCGAAAAGCGCTTAAGAATGCAGGCCTGTCAGCCAGTGACATCGATGAAGTTATTTTGGTCGGTGGATCTACCCGCATACCGGCAGTACAGGAAAAAGTAAAGAATTTCTTTGGCAAAAACCCCTCGAAAGGCGTTAACCCTGATGAGGTTGTGGCTGTTGGTGCAGCTATTCAGGGTGGTGTTCTTACCGGTGAGGTTAAAGATGTACTGCTGCTTGATGTTACTCCGCTGTCACTCGGAATTGAAACGATGGGAGGAGTTATGACAAAACTTATCGAGGCAAACACCACCATCCCTACTAAAAAATCGGAAACATTTACTACTGCAGCCGATAATCAGCCTTCGGTTGAAATTCATGTGCTTCAGGGTGAACGCCCGATTGCATCAGGAAATAAAACAATTGGAAGGTTCCACCTCGACGGAATACCACCAGCTCCGAGAGGAGTGCCACAAATTGAAGTAACATTTGATATTGATGCAAATGGCATATTGCATGTAAATGCCAAGGATAAAGCTACCGGGAAATCCCAATCCATACGCATTGAGGCTTCTTCAGGTTTGTCGGATGATGAAATAAAACGAATGAAGCAGGAAGCAGAAGCAAATGCTGAATCTGACAAACAGGCAAAAGAACGGGTCGATAAATTGAATCAGGCTGACAGTTTAATCTTCCAGACTGAAAAGCAATTGAAAGATTATGGTGATAAATTACCAGCCGATAAAAAGAAACCAATTGAAGATGCGTTGGCTAAATTAAAGGAAGCACATAAAAATCAGGATATTTCTGCCATTGATGCAGCCATGACAGAATTGAACACTGTGTTTTCAGCTGCATCTCAGGAAATGTACAATGCTGCCCAGGGCCAGCAGGCTCAGCAGGGAGGACCTCAGGCAGGACCTCAGGCAGGGCCGCAGCAGGGAGCCGCTGACAGCGGTAAAAAAGGTGGAGGCGACGATGAAGTAACCGATGTCGATTTCGAAGAAGTGAAGTAAAATAACCACAGTCGATTAATATCATTTTTGGAATAGACCCTGTCAATTTACGGCAGGGTTTCTTCTTTTTGATCAGGCACCCTCAAATCCATTTGTTTTTACTGCTTTTTACCACATACCAGGCAATTAAAACTTTTTATCATTTCTACCTTTTATGCCGGCTGTACTCCATATAATAAAATAGGTAATTTTGCAGTTTCAATTAATAAAGATATGAAATGAGCATGAGCAGTTGTACACAACAACCGGAAATTATTAAAAACCTCATGCGAATTCTCCTGATAATTATCGGGATTACCATTGAAAACTTACAATTTTAATAACATGAAAGCATCAGTAATACTATTGATGGCGGCTTTTATAATTCCGCTAAATGTTTTTTCCCAGCTAAATCAAACCGATGCCAATGGGTTGCGTCAGGGGCGCTGGCAAAAGTCATATCCGAATGGCAGGCTTATGTACGAAGGTTTTTTTAAAAATGATAAACCGGCTGGAGAATGGACCCGGTATTATGAAAATGGTCAGATAAAAGCCATAATTGGGTACGACCAAAAATCCGATACAGCTTATTCTGTTTTATTTGATCAGGTGGGTAAGAAAATAGCAGAGGGTGCTTACATAAATGAGCAGAGGGTGGGGAAATGGGAATTCTTTTCCGATAAAAGAAAAATTTCGGAAGAAGTTTATGCCAATGGACTTAAGCATGGTATTTCCCGTACATTTTATCCAACAGGTGAAGTGCTGGAAGAAATTGAATGGAAGAATGGACAGCAGGAAGGAAGTTACCGTGTGTTTTTTAAAAATGGCAATCCATACATGCAATGCAAACTCAGCATGGGTAAACGTAACGGTTTATGCCTTTCCTATTTTCAGAACGGACGGGTTGAAATGGAAGCCAGATATTTAGATAATTTGCGCCATGATGAGTGGAACTTTTACAATGAAAACGGGAATTTACAATATACACTCAAATACGACCAGGGCAACTTGCTGAACCCTGAAGTCCAGGATAGTATAGAGGCCCTTAATCAAAATCAGTTTGAAAAGAAGTTTAACCCTGGTGCCGATCCGGAGAATTTTATGCGTGATCCGGGTCAATTCATGATGCAGCTGCAAAAAGGCAGGTAGATCCGGAAGAATTGATTAATTTGTACCGGTTTTTTTCATCAAATAAAAAATTCAATACATGGGGCGAATTTTTACCTTAATTTTCATGACCGTAATGCTGGTGCCTATTGACGCCTGGTGCCAGTCGTTTTACTGGGTTGGATTTACGGATAAGAAAAATTCTCCCTATTCACTATCCGATCCTGCTGAATACCTTTCCGAACGGGCAATAAGCAGAAGGGAAAAACAAAATATTGCAATCGATTCACTCGACTTGCCGGTTAATCCTTTCTATATTAACCAGGTGATTCGCCCGGGGGTATCGCTGGTGCATAAGTCCAAATGGCTGAATGGAATTACTGTCAGGTCAGAACTGAGCACATTTTCTGAGGATGTTCTTCAGCTTCCTTTTGTAAATAAGGTAGAGCTGACCAAAAGATCGTTCGTAAAACGAGGTCTCAAAAGTAAATTCATTGAGCCGGATATGAAAAGCGGAAGTATTACTATTGACACAATGTATTATGGTGAGTCATCCCACCAGGTTTCTCAGTTAAATGCACATTTTCTGCACAATCAGGGTTATAAAGGACAAGGGCTTCATATTGCTGTATTGGATGCCGGGTTCTATAAAGCAGATGAATTTCCCGCCTTCGACAGTCTTTGGGCAGAGGGGCGTATACTGGGTGTCAATGATTTTACCGGAGGTGCAGATCATGTGTTTGATGGTCATTTCCATGGTATGAGTGTGCTTTCTGTATTGGGGGGAAATATTCCCGGACAACTGATTGGAACTGCTCCAAAAGCTTCTTATTGGCTTATCCGTTCAGAAGATGTTTTCTCGGAATTTCTTATTGAGGAAGACAATTGGATTGCTGCTGCTGAATTTGCAGACAGCGCAGGAGTGGATATTATCAATTCTTCACTGGGTTATTCTACATTCGATGACCCAGAAATGAACCATACTTATGATGATATGGATGGCCAAACTACCCGTGTAACCCGGGGTGCAAATATAGCAGCCTCCCGCGGGATGCTTGTATTTTCAAGTGCAGGCAATGAAGGACGGGCAGGCGATCCCTGGAAATATATCATTGCTCCTTCCGATGGCGATAATGTAATTGGTGTGGGAGCTGTTAACAAGACGGGAATGCCTGCCCCTTTTACTTCTTACGGGCCGGCGTCGGATGGGGATGTAAAGCCCAATGTGTCAGCAATTGGCTGGAACACTACTATTCAGCGCAGCAACGGCACAGTGGGTCCCGGTAACGGTACTTCCTATTCGTCACCGGTGATGGCCGGTGCAGCTGCATGTCTGTGGCAGGCAAATCCGAATGCGACTGCCGAACAGATAAAAGCTGCAATCGAAAAAAGTGCTCATCTTTTTTTAACTCCGGATTCACTTCTGGGGTACGGAATTCCTGATTTAAAACTTGCCGACCGGATTTTAAAATCGGGCTTGCCCAATAACAGGGATAATGCGGCTACCTGGCTGGTGTATCCCAATCCTGCTGGGGATTATCTTGTATTACAAAAAAGAGTAAACGCCACTTTTGGAAAGATATACCTGGCTTTTTATACAATCGATGGTAAAATAGTGCGTGTGGAAGAAAGACCCGATGCCTCTAAAATTCTGATTAAAAACCTGCAGAGGTTGCCCCCGGGTATGTTGCTTTTGCATATTATTTCAGGAGATATGTCTGAAGTTGTGAAAATTCACAAAAGTCATTGACGGATGGAGCAAAAACTAACACTCTTTGAACTTAATCAACAGATAAAAGATGCCATTTGCACTGCCATCCCGGGAACGGTATGGGTTATTGCCGAAATAAGTGAAATGAAAGAGAACCGCAACGGGCACTGTTACCTGGAATTGGTTGAAAAAAAAGGAGAAGATATTGTTGCCCGTGCCCGCGCTAACATCTGGTCGTATACCTACCGAATAGTAAAACCTTATTTTGAAACCACTACAGGCCAGGTTTTTTCATGCGATATAAAAGTACTGGTCAAAGCCACAGTTGAGTTTCATCCGGTCTACGGATTAAGCCTTAACATAAAAGACATTGATCCGGCTTATACAATGGGCGATATGCTCCTGCACCGAAGGGAAATTATTGAGCGGCTGCAGCAGGAAGGTATTTTTGAGATGAACAAAGAGTTGGAACTGCCCCTTGTGCCCCAAAGAATTGCTGTAATTTCGTCAAAAACTGCTGCAGGATACCAGGATTTTATGACACAGCTGGAGATGAATCCGCAGGGTTTTAAATTTTACACACACCTTTTCGAAGCTTACATGCAGGGCGCCGGAGCAGTACCATCTATTATTTCGGCTCTGGAACAGATCTTTCAGTACGATGATTTATTCGACGCTGTGGCTATTATAAGGGGAGGGGGGGCAACTGCCGATCTCAGCAGCTTTGATAATTACAACCTGGCTTTTCATATTACACAATTTCCACTTCCGGTAATTACAGGTATCGGGCACGAAAAGGACGATACAATAATAGACCTGGTAGCACATACCCGTCTAAAAACACCTACGGCTGTAGCCGAATTTTTTATTAATGGCGCCAATAGGTTTTACGAACAACTTTTGGCCCTGGAGGAGGATTTTGTGAGAAGTTGCCGGGAAACACTCAGCTTAAAAAAAGAACATCTGGATATGCAGACTGTCAGCATTCAGCGGCTTGTGTCGAATTTTTCAGAATTAAAATACAGGCAATTGTTGAAAAGCAGTAATATCCTTCAACAGCGGGTTAACAATTTTTCATTCAGCAAAAAGTATGAACTGAATAACCTGATACATACTATAAAATCAACTTTTTCTGTATGGAAAGTAAAGCAAGATAACATAGTGGATGCATACCAGATTGACTTTAAATATATGTTGAAGAAAGTTATGACGAAGAAACAGGAACATCTCCGGCTGGTATATGAACAGTTGAAAAGGAATACCGGAAAGTTACTTTCCAAAGAACAGGAAAAAATTTCTTTCAGTGAGAACACCATCCGTTTATTGAACCCGGCCAATGTATTAAGCAGAGGGTACTCTCTTACTTTAAAAAACGGGCAGGTGATTAAATCAGTGGAGTTTTTGAATGCCGGAGATGAAATAGAAACCTATATTGCCGATGGAAAAGTAAAAAGTAAAATCATTAATAAAGAATATCATGTCAACAAAGAAGATAACCTATAATGAGGCCATTGCTGAAATTGAAGAAATTCTTGAAAAGATTGAGAACGAAGAACTCGATGTGGATGAACTGGCCGAAAAAGTAAAACGTGTTTCGGTATTGCTGAAAATATGCAAGGATAAATTGTTTCGTACCAACGAACAGGTAGAGCAGATTTTGAAAGAAATGGAAGAATAAATTAATTGCTATGTATACGAAAGAACAAGTTGCACAGACAATCGATCATGCTGTACTCAAGCCTGAGTTTTCGGTTGCCGATTTACAAATACATGCACAGTTGTGTATGAAATACAAGGTGTACAGCATGTGCGTAAAACCCTGCGACATTAAAATTGCCAAAACATTGCTTGAAGGGTCCGATGTAAAGGTTTCGTGTGTATTAAGCTTTCCCCATGGGGCTGACACTATGGAAGTGAAGGAATTTCAGGCTAAACAGGCAATTGACCATGGTGCCGATGAAATAGATATGGTTATGAACATCGGGAGGTTTCTGGGCAAGGATTATTCTTATGTAGTGGAGGATATCAAATTTGTAGTGGACGTTGCTCACAGGCACAGCATACTGGTGAAGGTAATTCAGGAAAGTGGTCTGCTAACTCTTGAACAGGTAGCTAAAGCCTGTGAACTGGCATATCTGGGAGGTGCAGACTTTGTGAAAACATCTACCGGATTCGGACCGGGGAAAGCTACCCCTGAAGTAATTGAGATGATGATCAATACAGTGGGCGATAAAATGAAGGTGAAAGCCTCCGGTGGAATCCGTACATGGGAAGATGCTGTATCATTTCTTGAACAGGGCGCTCATCGTCTTGGAATAGGAGCTACCGAAGCAGTGCTGAATGGAAATAAACCCGATGGAGGATATTGATCCTTAAAGGCAAATCGTTTATGCCTTTTACAGAAGAATTGATATTATGTATTTTTTGAATGGAGGCCGGATTTACATAAAACCTGCCGGCCAGTATAAATTAATAGAGCAGCAACTGGCTAATTGCCTGAAGCAGCTGGTGAATTTTGCCCGGCAAAAAAAAATCTATAAACTGAATTTTTTTGCTGATCCTGAAACTTCAGACGCTTATTTTTTGCTGAAACAGAAAATAGAAGAGCAGGTTGCTGGTAAATTTCAGGCTCCAGTTCTTTGCAGCTTAATCTCACAGCCTCCCATCTCTCACCACATGCTTGTTGAAGTATTTTATTTCGATGAAAACCTCTGGAAGCAAGAGTGTCTTTTGACTGATAAAGGTTCTGCCATAGTTTTCAGGAAGGAAGGGGCAAAAGTTCTATTCGGACAGGTGCAGGCTCATACTGCTGTTGGTTGTGCTGAAAATGCAGGGATTGCTTTCAGGGAAATGTTAAATATTCTGTCAAAATCAGGATTTCCGCTTAATGCTGTTGTAAAACAATGGAATTACCTGGAAAATATTCTTGGATTCGATACCAATAAACAACGCTACCAGGAATTCAACAATGTTCGTTCAGAGTTTTATGGCAGGCATTTCGAAACTGCCGGGTATCCTGCAGCAACCGGTATCGGGACGAAACACGGCGGCATCATTATGGAAGTCATAGCAGTAAATGCTCCGGAAGCTGTTAGCCTGCCGCTAAACAATCCGGAGCAGGTAGCTGCCCATGGGTACAGTTCCCGTGTACTTGCAGGAGAAAATCACCAACCCAAATCAACTCCCAAATTCGAACGCGCCCGCTATCTGAAACTGTTTGGGAAAAAGCAGCTTTTCATATCGGGCACTGCCTCCATCAGGGGTGAAAAAACAGAGGGTGCAGGAAACCCCGCAAAACAGACCCGCATTGCCATCGAAAACATTCAGAAACTGTATACAGGTAAAATAGTAAATGAAATTGCCGGAAGTTCCGTCCAGCCTGTTTACGGGCATGCCCGCGTATATCTCAAAAACAGGAAAGACTTTCCATTAATAAAAAGAACGTTTGAAGATTTCTACGAAAATCTGCCTGTAGTTTACCTGATTGCCGACATCTGCCGTGAAGATTTGCTGGTGGAAATTGAAGGCAATGTAATTTTAGTGTAGCAAAATTATTCCGGCTTATACTTTCATTGTGCCGGCCCGGTGAGTTTAATGCAAAATACTACAATCGAACAGTGAGTTGTTATACTTCCCCGGGGGAATTAAAGTTGGGAGAGTTGCCATATCGTTTCTTTAGGGTTTTCAGAGCTAAACACAAAACTCCCGGCAACCAATACATCGGCACCTGATTCAATTAATTGTTTTCCAGTTTCATAATTAACACCCCCATCGACTTCAATAAGGCAATCCGGATTATTCTCCCGGATGAGGGTTTTTAACTGCCTAACTTTTTTGTAAGTGTTAAAAATAAACTGCTGTCCACCAAATCCGGGATTTACTGACATCAGAAGCACCATATCAAGTTCAGTAATTATATCGGTTAATACAGCAACCGGAGTATGAGGGTTAAGACAAACACTGGCTTTCATCCCATTTTCTTTTATACCATTAATTGTCCGGTGAAGGTGGGGGCAGGTTTCATAATGAACAGTTAACCAAGAGGCGCCTGCTTTTGCAAATGCAGTAATGTATTTGTCCGGATTTACAATCATCAAATGCACGTCCAGTGGCTTTTTGGCAACCTTTTTGATGTGTTCTATCACCGGAATTCCAAAAGAGATATTTGGTACGAAGACCCCGTCCATTACATCACAATGAATAAATTCTGCATTACTTTCATTAATCATACGGACATCTTGCTCCAGATTATTGAAATTTGCAGAAAGGACAGAAGGTGCTATTTTTGGTCTCATAAAGGTATTTATTGCCCAAGGTATGCTTTTAACAGACGGTTTCGGTATTGATTTCTTAATTTTTTAATTGCTTTTTCCTTTATCTGGCGAACCCGCTCACGTGTAAGTCCAAATTCAGCGCCTATTTCTTCCAGTGTATGGGCAGGCACACTGTTTAATCCGAAATAGTACCGGAGAATATCAGCTTCCCGTCCTCCCAGGGTGGAAAGTGAACGTTCAATCTCTTTGCGCAGCGAGTGGTCAATTAAACCCGAATCCGGGCTCGGAGAATCTTCATTCAGCATCACATCGTACATGCTGTTCACTTCTTCTTCGCGGAGTGGTGCATCCATGGAAACATGTCCGTTTGAGAAATTCATGGCATCCTCAATCAATTCCGATTTCGATTCCATAAGTTCTGCAACCTCATCGACAGTAGGATCCCGCTGGTACTCCTGCTCAAGTTTGTTAAATGTTTTGTTTATTTTGTTAATTGAGCCAATTTTATTAAGAGGTAACCTTACAATCCGGGATTGTTCAGCAAGTGCCTGAAGAATTGACTGACGAATCCACCAGACTGCATAGGAAATAAATTTAAAACCACGGGTCTCATCAAACCTTTCAGCAGCTTTTATCAGTCCCAGGTTCCCTTCATTGATTAAATCAGGCAGGCTCAGCCCCTGATTCTGATATTGTTTGGAAACAGAAACGACAAACCGGAGATTAGCTTTAATAAGAGTTTCAAGAGCTTCGCGATCACCTTTTTTTATTTTTTTTGCGAGTTCTACTTCTTTGTCTGCAGAGAGTAATTCAACTTTACCGATTTCGTGTAAATATTTATCGAGAGACAAAGTATCGCGATTAGTGACCTGTTTAGTAATTTTTAGTTGTCTCATAAACTTGGTATTACACTGGCTTAAATAAACTTAAAAATATTTAAATGCACAAAAAATTAGTCATATTTTCTATACGAAAAATTCCGCTTATAGTTAGAACAAACATCATTAAAATAGAAAAGTTCATTTAAGTTCTCATGTAAATTTCATCATGTAATTTTTGAAGCTGGAAAAATCACTGTCAACAGCCTCCGATTTTTTCTCCCCTTTCATGAATTCCGCCAGTTTATCAGGAATTGAAACCTTTTGTTTACCGATTACCTCCTCCACAGTTTCGGTAAATTTTGCAGGGTGGGCAGTTTCCAGAAACACACCTACCTGTCCGGGTGTTAAATATTCTTCCAGGGCTCTGTAGCCGCATGCTCCATGAGGATCGCACAAATAACCGTACTGGTCAAAAACTTTTTTTATGGTTTTGCGTATATCGTTATCCGAATAGCGAAAACCTTTCAGTATGGAAGTTATTTTTTCATATGAGTGGTTGTATAAATCGAGTATACGGGCAAAATTACTTGGTGTACCTACATCCATTGCGTTTGCAATGGTTTCAACAGACGGACGGGGATTGTATTTACCGCTTTCAAGGTACTGATGGACAACATCGTTTTCATTGTTGGCGGCCAGAAACTTTCCTACCGGCAATCCCATTTCACGGGCAAAAAGTCCGGCCGTCAGGTTTCCAAAATTGCCACTTGGCACTGAAATTATTAGTTCCCTGTCTTGAAGGATACTTTGTTCCTTAAGTCTTGCATACGCATTATAGTAGTAAAATGCCTGTGGAAGGAAACGAGCCACATTGATTGAATTAGCAGAAGTTAACAGCAATTTCTTGTTAAGCTGGTCATCGAGAAAAGCCGTTTTTACCAGGTGCTGGCAATCATCGAAAGTTCCATCCACTTCAAGTGCAGAAATATTTTTTCCCAGTGTTGTAAATTGTGACTCCTGTATTTTACTCACTTTTCCTCTGGGATAAAGGACATGTACATGAATGCCATCCACTCCCAGAAAGCCATTGGCCACAGCACTTCCTGTATCACCAGAAGTAGCAACCAGTACATGCACCATTTTGTCATTTCCGGCCAGAAAATGGTGGAGTAACCGGGCCATAAAACGGGCACCCACATCTTTGAATGCCATCGTTGGTCCGTGAAACAATTCAAGCGAATAGATATTTTCTGTGACCTTTACTACAGGACAATCAAATTCAAGTGTACTATAAACGATTTCTTTCAGGCTGTTTTCATCTATATCTTCTTCAAAGAATTTTTTTGCTACTTCAAAAGCAATCTCCTGGAACGACAAATTTTGAACAGAATCAAAAAAATCAGATTTGAATTTTTCTATCCGTTCAGGCATAAACAGACCTTTATCGGCTGCCAGGCCTTTTATAACTGCTTCTTTTAAAGATACAGGGGTAGTATTGTTGTTGGTGCTGTAATATTTCATCCGATTAAATTATTTTTATATAAGGCATCGTATGTAACTCGAATGTCCCGGGAGCCATCGGGATTAATCATTCCCTTGGGTGATTATTATCATGCTCGTTTCATTGATGATTTTATTTATAGGAATCAAAAGTAAGAAAAATTGCTTTTATACATATTTAATAAAATCTTGCGTAATAAATATCTGGCACGGATTATTAAAATTCTGAATGTTTATGTCGTATTAACAGAAATGGATGGCAGCAATCTGATGCAGTTTACTTTACAGTTTATAGATGCGTATTCTTTCTGGCAAAAAATAAGGAAAGAAAAACTTGTACTTAAAACAGATGCATTTTTATAGTTGTAAATCCGGAAATATTTAAAGTAAAACCTGCTGTCAACCTATCCACCAACCAGGAGGTTTCCACGCATAAATTTAAATGAGCAATTAAGCATCCAGAAAACGCCGGATAAACTCATCTCCTTTAAGCAAACCCAAAGAACCATGCTCTACACTAAATTCGTCGTACACTTTCACAGCATCGGGTTTGAGGCCAGGCTTGTATATTATGAAGGGGACAGGTTCCCTGGTATGGGTTTTAAGGGCACATGGGGTAGGGTGGTCCGGAAGAACAGCAATAGCTACCGGTTCATCCATTTTTTTAGTTTCGTCCAAAATATATTTTACAACCCTGTTGTCGAGGTATTCAATCGTTTTGGTTTTCAGTTCCACATCACCTTCATGTCCTGCTTCATCGCTTGCTTCAATATGCAGGTATACAAAATTGTTTTTCTTAAGTGCTTCCACAGCAGCCCTGGCTTTCCCTTCATAATTTGTATTGTACAGCCCTGTGGCTCCTTCAACTTTAATTACTTCCATACCTGCGTACACTCCTATGCCCTGCACCAAATCAACTGCTGATATAACGGCTGAACTTTCTATGCCAAACATTCCTTTTAATGTAGGCATTTGAGGTTTGTAGCCTGGTGACCATGGCCATATGCTGTTCGCTACCGGTTTTCCTTCTTTTTGGCGCTTTTGATTCACCGGATGATTTTTCAGCAATTCCTGTGAATTTAGGATCAAGTCATTCAGCAAATTTACCGTTGAGGCTGAAGTTTTCGTTTTGGGTTTAACCAATACATCTTTAAAAGGTAAGTCGGGAACATCATGAGGAGGGGTACAAATAATTTCCTTGTTCCCGTTCTTTACAACCAACAGGTGCCTGTATGAAACACCCGGATAAAACTTCACATGTTCGTCAGAAAGATTCTCATTAAGGTATTGGATCAAAACGGCGGCTTCTTCACTTGAAATATGGCCTGCCGAGTGGTTTTTAAGGATTCCGTTATCAATTGTAAGCAAATTACAACGCAGTGCCAGTTCATCCGTTTTAAGCTCGATGCCCATACTGGCAGCTTCAAGCACACCTCTTCCTTCATAAATTTTTTCCACATCGTACCCCAGTACAGCCATATTGGCGATTTCACTTCCCGGGGGCATGCTTTCAGGGACAGTGGCCAGGCGTCCGGTTTGTCCGTTCTCTGCCAACCAGTCAATATGTGGCTTATCGGCCATTTGTAGCGGGGTTTTTCCTCCATATTGGCTCAGTGGCTCATCTGACATACCGTCGCCTAGTATGATTAAGTATTTCATGTTATTAAAATTGTAAGTTTTAAATGGTAATCCCGATAATTATCGGGAGAATTCACATGAGAATTTTAATAATTACCAGTTGATGTGTTGTATTACTCATGCTCATTTCATATTAATAAGATTGTTTGTTTTCAAAGGTATCATATGCCTGCCTGTCCCGGCAGACAGGAAACTCCCACGTCCCGACAGCCATCGGGATTGATTATGCTCATTTGTGAATGTAATATATTCATGGTCATTTCATCCAGTTATTTATTTATTGTTTAGAATATTCGATGGAATTGCAATGATACAATCTTTTTTTCAGTGCCAACATTTGATGGAGATCATAGTTATACCAATTAAATAAAATTAAATGTTTGAAACTTTTATTAAATCGGCAAACACACCGGCAGCAGTCACTGAGGCTCCCGCCCCATATCCTTTTATTAGCATCGGAAACTCATGATACCGTTCAGTTGTATACATTACCAGGTTATTGCTGCCTTCCAAATCATAAAAAGGATGACCATAATTCACCTCCAGTAATCCAATGTTTGCTTTACCGTCTTCATACCGGGCAACAAAGCGCCATTTTTTGTTTTCAGCTTCCAGCTTTTTGCGTTTGGCTTCAAATTCATTGTCCAGCTTGGATATTTCATCCCAGAACTGTTCCAGTGAACCCTGAAACAATTCATCGGGCACAAACTTTTCAATGGTGATATCGTCCATTTCGAGTGGATATCCTGATTCACGGGCAAGAATCAGTATTTTTCTTGCTACGTCTACACCACTGAGATCAAGTCGGGGATCGGGTTCTGAGTATCCCAAGTCTTTGGCCATTCTGATTGTTTTGCTTAAAGGGATACTGCTTGAAATCGTATTGAAAATAAAATTCAGGGTGCCTGAAAGGACGGCTTCAATTTTTAATATCATGTCACCTGAATTTACCAGATCATTCAAAGTATTTATAATTGGTAAACCGGCTCCAACATTTGTTTCAAACAGAAATTTAACTCCTTTCTCCTTAGCTACATTTTTTAGCCCGATATAATTTTCATAGGCTGAAGAAGCAGCAACTTTATTTGCTGTAACCACTGATATGTTTGATTGAAGGATTTCCCTGTAATAATCAGAAACTTCATCGGATGCTGTACAATCAACAAAAACAGAATTGTAAATATTCATGGTTTTCATTTCATCAACAAAACCCCTGATACTTGATTTTTTATCTGTTTCATTTAGTTTAACCATGTATTCCGACATTTCAATTCCTTCGCGGTGAAAGATCATTTTTCTTGAGTTGGCTACACCTGCCAATTTTATTTTTAAATGTTTTTCTGCAAGTAGTTTTGGTTGTTGCTTCTGAAGCTGTTGCAGTAAATTACTGCCTACAGTCCCCGTTCCAAGTAAGAAAATATTCAGTTCAACATTTTCAGACAGGAAAAAAGATTCATGCACTACATTCAGGGTTTTTCTAAGTTCTGAATTTTTCACTACCCATGAAATATTCAGTTCCGATGCTCCCTGTGCAATGGCAATGATATTGATCCCGTTTTTACCGATTGTGGAAAATAATTTCCCTGCAACACCGGTTGTATGTTTCATATTTTCACCTACAATTGCTACCACCGACAAATCTCTTTCGACATCTATTCTGCTTACCTGGCCAGTTCTTATTTCTTTCTCAAATTCGGTATGGATAGCCTTTTCAGCTAATTCTACAGCAAGTTCATCAATAGCCACACTAATTGAATTTTCAGAAGAAGCCTGTGAAATAAGAATTACATTCACATTAACACCTGCCAGGGCTGTAAACAGGCGCATGGAAATTCCTGTTACACCCACCATGCCTATTCCCTGCAAAGTAAGAAGGGAAATACCTGAAATGGATGAAATACCCTTGATGGGTTTATCTTTTGGTGTTTTTGCTCCTTTCAAAATGAGTGTGCCCTCTTTTTGCCGGTCAAATGTATTTTTTACATGAATTGGAATTCCTTTTTGATAAACAGGTAAAATTGTTGGAGGATAAATCACCTTGGCGCCAAAATGAGAAAGTTCCATGGCTTCTGAATAAGTTAATTCAGGAATTGTATATGCTTTGCTGATGACCCTGGGATCGGCGGTCATAAAGCCGTTTACGTCCGTCCATATTTCGAGTGAGTCTGCTTCAAGGGCTGCAGCTAAAATGGCTGCTGTATAATCGGAGCCCCCTCTTCCAAGGGTAGTGAATTCACCTTTGGAATTTTTAGCAATAAATCCCGGTACAACAGCAACCCCTGAAAAAGAAGCGAATTCATTTTTTATTTTTTGGTTGGTTACAATAAAATTTACTGCGGCCTTACCAAAATTACTGTCGGTTTGAATCATTTCCGTGGCATCTTTACGAATGGCCCCTGGAATAAGTTTAGCCAATATATGTGAGGAAATTCTTTCGCCTATACCCGCAATACGATCCAATGTTTTTGCAGTGAGTTCTCCAACCAGGGTTATACCTGTAAGAATTTGTTCAAGTTCATCCAGCAGGCTCTCTGTAATAGATACTACATCATCCGTTGTTTCAAACAGTTCAAATATTGTCTGAGAGTGGCGATTTTTAATCTCAGCCAGAATAAGATGGAAATCACCAGTGCCGGCTACAGCTGTTTTAGCTGCCTTTAAAATAAGATCTGTAACTCCTCCAAGTGCAGAAACAACAACAACCACATCAGTTGTTTGCTGCCCGATAATTTCCTTTACCTGCTTGATGGCAGTGGCTGAACCCACAGAGGAACCGCCAAATTTTAAAACTTTCATTATTTGCTGCGTTTATTAAAAAAAACTGGATGAAACGACAGAACATTTCATCCAGGTATCTGTCAATTTTTTTTATTTTTAAACCGTTGTTGCTGTAGTTTTTCCCGAAAATGATTCCAGTATTTTCAACTCCAGTTCCTGGGCAAGTTCAGGGTTGTCAAGGATTAAAGAACGGACTGTTTCCCTTCCTTGTCCAAGTTTGGTATCACCATAACTAAACCAGGAGCCACTTTTTTTGATAATATTAAGCTGTACTCCTAAATCGATGATTTCTCCCGATTTTGAAATACCCTCACCGTAAAGTATATCAAATTCAGCTTTTCTAAAAGGTGGTGCAACTTTATTTTTTACAACCTTCACCCTGACATTAATACCATTGATGTCTTCCCCATCTTTTATCTGACCAATTCTGCGGATATCGAGCCTTACTGAGGCGTAAAACTTTAAAGCGTTACCTCCGGTAGTTGTTTCCGGATTGCCAAACATTACACCAATTTTCTCACGTAACTGGTTTATAAAAATACAGCAGGTTTTTGTTTTACTGATGTTGGCTGTCAGTTTACGTAAAGCCTGTGACATAAGACGTGCCTGCAGGCCCATTTTCGAATCACCCATTTCACCTTCCAGTTCGGCTTTCGGAGTAAGAGCTGCCACTGAATCAATAACTATAATATCGATGGCTCCTGAACGAACCAGGTTATCTACAATTTCCAATGCCTGTTCTCCGTTATCGGGCTGTGAAATCAGCAACTCTTCGGTATCAACACCAAGTTTTTTTGCATAATATGGGTCAAAAGCATGTTCGGCATCAACAATTGCTGCAATTCCTCCTGCTTTTTGAGCTTCCGCAATGGCATGAATAGCAAGGGTGGTTTTGCCCGATGATTCCGGGCCATAAATTTCAATAACCCTTCCTTTTGGAAAACCTCCAACTCCAAGCGCAACATCAAGCGCTATAGAACCGGAAGAAATTGCAGGGATATTTTCAATTGGCTGGTCGCCCATGCGCATAATAGACCCTTTACCATAACTTTTTTCGATTTTGTCCATTGTAAGCTGAAGCGCTTTCAGCTTTTCCTTGTTAACCTGAGCTTTTTCTTCTTTGGTCATGTTTAGAATAAGGTTAAATATTTAAACTCTGTAAAATTTGATTTGTGTGATTGCTCGTTTCAACTTTTTCAAAAATGTTTTGTATGACTCCATTTTCATCAATAACGAAAGTTGTACGGATAACTCCCATATATTTTTTTCCGTACATGCTTTTTTCTCCCCAAACATTATAAGCCTGCAAAATTTCTTTCTCTGTATCGGCTATCAGGTCAAACTTCAATCCATATTTCTCCCTGAATTTTTGATGTGATTTTATGCTGTCGGGACTTACGCCTACCACTTCAAATCCTTTGTCAAGCCAGCTGTTGTAGTTGTCATTCAGGTTGCAGGCTTCTGCAGTACAGCCGGAAGTATTGTCTTTAGGATAAAAGTAAAGTATTAATTTTTTTCCTGCAAAGTCTTCGAGTCTGATATCTTTTCCATCCTGATTCTTGCCGGAGAAACCGGGGGCTTTGTCGCCCACTTTTAAATTTGTCATTACGTTTTATTTGAAAATCTAAGAACTACAAATATAAGTTAATTAATGATAAAAATCGGACCTGTAACTACAGTTTCCGCTTTATAATACTGACAACTTTATAAGATTGCACAATTTTTGTAATTTTACAAAAAATTGAGTTATACAACTTAATGCCATGTGTGACAGAGTAAACAGGATGAATTTTTCTATAACCCTTTTTTTAATGGGAATGTTTTTTGCTCTTTTTTCAGGAGGGCAGAATAACCCTGAAGTTAAGGCCATACAGCTATTTAATTCGGGAAATTTTACTGAAGCTGAAAAAATTTTTAAAAAACTATTGGAGCAGAATCCGGACAATCCAATGTCAAATTATTATTATGGAGCCTCCCGAACAGAAAATAAACATTACGGCGACCAGGAAATGGAGTACCTGTTAACTGCCGGAAAACATATAACTCCCGATCGGCTGCATTATTACCTGGGCATACAACACCATGCACGGGGGAATTGGAATCAGGCATTGAAATTTTACAACCAATTCAGGTTAAGTGTGCCTGAAATAGAGCAGAAAGAGCTGGAACTGGATAAAAAGATTCAGCTTTGCTTTAACCAGGTGAACCCTTTTGATACCACTCATATGCAATCAGCTGATGGAGAATTAAAAGATTCAGAAAAAGCAGACCCCGAAATAATTTCTTCACCTTTTGAGGAGGAGACAGTATCTCTGTCAGCCTCAACATCCAATGATGAATTAATACCGGAAGCTGATAACAAGGAGTTGTTACCTGCAGATGATTTATTTATTCAACGGGAAGCACTTCCTAACCTTCCGGGGGTTGAACCAACTCTGCCAGCGGGAGATTTTATTCAATTTCAGGTTAACAACATCATTACTTATAATTACACCTCTCAATTTCAAACAGAAAAGGGAAAAATTCTCTTTGACAAAGGGAAAGAGTTGCAATTGCAACAGAATAATTACCTTCGGGAAGCTGATCGGCTAAGAGCGAAATATGGTGTCAGTCAGAGTTTACAGGAACGGGAGGATATTGCTGCAAAAATAATCGAACTTGAAAAACAATCTTTTCAGCTTCAGCAAGAGATTAAAACTGCATTTGAAGAATCAAGATATGTAGAGAACAATTTTTGGGAAGAAGCCGGTTCTGTTTCAATTAATAATTTTCTGACGAAGCAGGAGAAAATGGATATTAAACCAAGAAAGGAAATTTCCGCTACCATCTCTGAAGAAGAAATGCTGATTGAACTTATTGAAGCCAGGCCCCGAACTTCGGTAAAAGCTGCATCCTCTGATATCAGTTATAAAATTCAGCTCGGTGCATACAGTAGAGGAGTACCTGCATACCGGAAACGATTGTTCGATAAACTATCCAAAATTCGTACGATTGAAAGTTATACAGATGAAAATGGCGTAGTAGTTTATACGACAGGAAATCTGAATCGACTAGAAGATGCTGTCAGAATGCAGAACCAGATAAAACAGGAAGGAATACAAGATGCGAAGGTTGTACCGTATTTTAAAGGAAAAAGAATAACTTTGGAGCAGGCAAAACAAATTGAAGCAAACGATGACATCTAAAGAGACAAAAAGAAAGCCGGTTGACCTGGAAAAAGATAAAGCTTGCGGTGGATATATGCTTATGCTTCACAACGATGATGTTCATAGTTTCGATTATGTGATTGAAGCATTGATAAATATTTGTGAGCACGATTACGAGCAGGCAGTCCAGTGTACATTGATTACCCACCATAAGGGAAGTTGCGATGTACGCAAAGGAAAGATTGAACCACTGAAACAGATGAAAGATTCTTTAATAGCCCTGGATTTAAGTGCTACAATTGAATTGCAATCATGACTGCCTTTGCTATTATTCTGCTTATAGGTCTGGGATTACTGCTGCTTTTAATTGAATTTGCAGTTATCCCGGGAATAACCGTTGCGGGCATCGGGGGCTTTATATTATTGGGGATAAGCGTTTATATTGCTTTTATTGAATATGGAACGGTGGTTGGTTTTTTTACACTTGCGTTTGTGCTTATTGCCTCACCTGTATTAATTTATGGTCTTTTCCAGTCGAAAACAGGCAAGAAAATGATACTTGAATCACTCATCGACAGCAAAGTCAATACTGAAGTGAGCGATAAAATTCATGTAGGTGATTTCGGAAAAACAATTGGCAGACTAGCACCGACAGGAAAGGCAAAAGTGAATGGTGAAATTGTAGAAGCGGTATCAACAGGAGGATTTGTAGATCACAATACCGAGATTAAAGTTTTAAAAATACTTTCGAATAAAATTATTGTAGAACCTGTAAATAAATAAAAAATGATTGAATCAATCGGAATTTGGGGGATGATTATAGGTATAATCGTATTGTTGTTCATTGTACTGTATTTCATCCCAATCGGTTTGTGGTTTTCTGCGCTTGTGTCAGGTGTGAAAATTTCTTTGCTGCAGTTGTTCCTGATGCGCTTCAGGAAAGTCCCCCCGGGAGTAATAGTTCGTGCTCTAATTGAAGGAACCAAGGCCGGCGTCCCGTTAAACCGCAACGACCTGGAGGCTCATTATCTGGCAGGGGGGCATGTGGCAAATGTTGTGCATGCACTTGTTTCTGCATCGAAGGCCAACATCGATCTGACATTCAAAGTGGCCACTGCAATTGATTTGGCCGGTCGCGATGTTTTTGAGGCAGTGCAGATGTCAGTAAATCCCAAAGTTATAAATACACCTCCTGTGACTGCTGTTTCAAAAGACGGTATTCAGCTTATTGCCAAGGCGCGGGTTACTGTTCGGGCAAGCATTAAGCAACTGGTGGGCGGGGCAGGAGAAGATACTGTTTTAGCCCGTGTAGGAGAAGGGATTGTATCATCTATCGGGTCTTCCCACTCTCACAAAGCCGTATTGGAAAATCCTGATTTTATTTCAAGAGTAGTGCTTGAAAAAGGACTTGATGCGGGTACTGCATTTGAAATACTTTCGATTGATATTGCCGATATTGATATTGGTAAAAACATTGGAGCCGGACTGCAAATGGATCAGGCTGAAGCAGATAAAAATATTGCACAGGCTAAGGCAGAAGAACGCCGTGCAATGGCAATTGCCCTCGAACAGGAAATGAAAGCAAAGGCACAGGAAATGAAAGCCAAAGTAATTGAAGCCGAAGCGAAAGTCCCGCTGGCAATTGCAGAAGCTTTCAGTAAAGGAAATCTTGGTATTATGGATTATATGAAATATAAAAATATAATGGCCGATACCGCTATGCGTGAGTCCATTTCGGGCGAAGAAGATAAGAATAAGGAAGAATAAATATTAATTGTTAAGAAACATTAATTTCAAACCTTTTATCATTTATTTTGATGATAATTTCGAAAATCACCCTTATCTTTACATCATAGTTTTAGTTCATAGGTTTAGGTTTGATTAGTTTTATTGGTTTAGTTAGATTGAAAAGGATGAGTGTTGACTCGTCCTTTTTTTTTGAATTTATTTTATTTATTAATAACATATTCTTAAAATATTTTTAACAGAAGCTAATAAAATTTCTACTATATTTGTATTATAGTTTTAGTTCATAGGTTTAGGTTTGATTAGTTTTATTGGTTTAGTTAGAAAAGGATGAGTGTTGGCTCATCCTTTTTTTTGTGTGCCGTGCATGGTAAATAACTTGGTGGTGTAAGTCCACTATGGGGGTTTGTAGTTACCAACCATTAGCCAAGAGCAAGGGTGTCCATT
>JAWLGR010000090.1:0-6330 GCA_041684965.1 Mariniphaga sp. | reverse complement strand
GCCCGGCGGTATTGCCTCACAAAATTACAGAAGCCGGGTTTGAATTTAAATATCCCACCATTGAAGAAACGCTGGAGGAGATTTTTGGGGAACAAACTGAAAATTCCAAATAACAATTTTCAAAAATCAAATAAATACCAAAGAGTGAAATACAAATCCCAAAAACAAAAAAGGCTGTTTGCACTTGCTTTTTAAGCCTGCAATTTCTACTTTAGTTTCCTTAAAATTTTGACAACCAGTAAAAAATCAAAAGACTATGTTGAAATCAGAACAAAGCAAACCACAACAGATTCCTTCCATCCTCAACTTCTTTTTCCAATTTAAAGAAGAAGCGCGATGAATTTTTAAATTATAAAGGTTGTTTTTATTTCTGGTGGATGGAAATATTGTATGATTTTGGATTACAGACAATAGAGTTATGCCAATGGATATAATTAAAAGGAAAAATTAGAATTACAAATAATATAATACATTAAATTTTAACTCTCTACAAAAATGGATGTATTTAAAGAAATAAAGAACAGAGATGCTTGGAGCGTTATTAGAGGATTTGTTTATCAAGTCGACACAACTATCTTACGCTGGTTAAGTCTTGTTGATAACGAATTATTAGAACTGGAAAAAGGGGAAGATATTGATATCATTACAAGAGATATTGAAAGTAATGAATTAACTAGAGAATTAGAGCAAGTAAAATATCGGGATACTAAAATTACCCTAAATAATGATCTTTCAATAGAATTACTATTTAATTTTTTTTTACATCGAAATAATAATCCTGAACATAAATTGTATTTCAAATTTGTTACAAATACTAATTATGGTATTGAAAGACCTGCATTATTTATAGACGGTAGAGGTTGTATTGAAGTTTGGATTGAATTATTTAATTCAATAAAAATAGACAAGAATGACCAACGTTTTTTAACAATAAAAACACAACTCCTTAAAAAAATAAAAGAAAAAATAATAGACGACTCAATAGTTAAAAGAGAAGAAAAAAATAAAAATGATGAATGGAAGTTATTTTACGCTCATATAGAAAATGATAATAATTTAATCCAAATAATTTTAGATTTTGAATGGAGTTTTGGAAATGAAGACCATATTAACCTGAGCAAAACAATTAAAAGCAAGTTGATCGAATTGGGTATCTTATCAGATTTCAATTCTGCAAATATTATATATACTAGATTGTTCTTATTTGTTTTTAAATTATTGTCTAGTAAGTCACAAAAAACATTAGACAAAAAAGAACTTCAAAAACAAATTGTTATATCAGGATTAAGTCCTTCAGATGAACGACTACTTAATTTAATTGATACTCTTCTCAACGGTTTAGATAATAAAATAAATTATTTAGAGGAGAAAATAAGTTTTAATTCGACTCAAATTTCTCAACTGATTGATGATGTAAATTTAATTAATAACGCTGATACAATATTTGATCTCAGGTTAAAAAGTATTTCTGTAACTCCACCTTCCCTAATAAAAGGAGGTTCACAAAGAAAGGAAAAAGTAATTGAAGTTAATAACATATTTTTAAAGTATGGTTGGATTCATTTCCAGGGAATTAATGGTACTGGAAAAACTCAACTTGCCGCATTAATTTGTCATAAATTTAAAAATTTTTGGTGGCTAGATTTAAGGTCATATAATCAGGATATTGAAAAGACAACTTTATTGATCCAAGCTTTCCTATCAAAAATTTCTAATTGTCCTATATCAGAAGATCTTGAAATATGGATTAAATCAGTTTTGAATTCCCTGCCAAAGAATGCTTTAATAATATTGAATGATTTGCCAAGATTGGATAAAAACTCATTTTTGAGTGAAATGCTTATTTCTTTAGGTAACAATATCACTAATACTGGGAATAGACTTTTAACAACATCTAATTATAAAATATTGAGCGATTTAAAATCATTTCTCAATGAGCAGGTATTTTATGAATATTATGACTTTAATTTATCAGACAAAGAAATCCTTGAAATGCTTGTCAATAATGGCGCTACAGAATCCGACCCGAATTTTATAAATCTAATTAGTGCATTTTCTCAAAGAAATCCGAGACTTGTTAATACTATTATTCAACGACTAAAAACTATTAATTGGGGTAGTAATTCGGAGGACATAATTGAAGTTCTATTGAAAAATGAGTTTAATGCTGAGCTATTGGAAGATGCACAGTTAATGATTAGTAAATATATACCAAAAGTAAATTCCCGAGAACTTTTATACAGATTGAGTTTAATTCATTGGAGTTTTAGAAACAACGAAATTTTGGCAGTAAGTAATGTTGAAGAACGAATAAAACATCCAAATGAAAAACTTCAAGATTTGCTCTATACTTGGATACAAGTTAATGAGAATTTATACCAAGTTTCTCCTATTATTAAAGATATCGGTATAAATAATCTATCTCAAAAAACTATTCAAAATATTTATTTAGCAGTTGCAAGATCATTATTATCTTCAAAAAAGGTTGATCAAATTGAAGCATCAAGAATTATCACTTCTTTCATTAAAGGAAAAGACTACAATAATGCAGGTCTTGTTCTTCTAAATCTTTTTCTATCAGTAAAACTAAAAGAGGAGATTACAATATTAGATAGCTGGGGATACTTAGATTATTGGAAAGACATAGATATTCCCAAAGAAATGAATATTATATTAAGATCATTTATCCGAAAGGAACAAATAAGATTAAGTCAAATATTAAATAAAGATTTTTCAGTTTTTGAAAGTAGATTAGAGGAATATGTAAAAGAAGAATCAACTTCTAATGCAGACCTTTTCATTATACATTTTATTATTCTCATTAATTTTAATGTAATTAAATTATCAAAATTTTGGGATCATTTAAATTATGTTTTTACAAATTGGGAAAAGGTTGATACTCCATTTAAAGAAACGATAGATCTTAAAATGTATTCAACCATCCTTTGGTCACCAATTCAAAATTTGTCAAATGAGCATGATATCGTCACTTGGCTTAACAAAATTGAATTTCTTAAATCAAAATATGGAATTAATATTTTTAACGAAGAAATAGCACAAGTAGCAGTAGCCATAATTTGTGAAAATATTGCAAACGTTGAATCACAACAAAAACAAGTTAGTTGGGATATTATTGTTTCAAATTTAAAAATTCTCATTACATATTTTAGAAAGCATAATCTTGAGATATTAGAAATAGTCGTATTGAAACAAATAATTTCTTTAGAATTTAAAGTTTTCAAAAATCAAAAGAAGGCACTAGAATTAACAAAATCATCTTTGTCAAAAGTGAAACTAAACGAATCAAAATTCTTATTAAATGAAAATATAGGAAAATTATATTTTGATAGTGAGCAGAAAGAAAAAAGCAGAGATTGGATATTGAATGCAATTAATTATGATTGTATCCATCAATCAACTTATATAGACACCTTATTACTAGGAGCCTCTATTATCTCTAACAAAAATAGTAATTTGGCAGTCCAATATTGTAAAAAAGCTGTGTCAATCGCGAATAATGACAAAAACTATCTTGAATTAAACTATATACAACTATTAGGAGAACTTGCAATAGCTTATTGGATTAATAAAGACTATATTAATAGTTTAGAAAACTTTGAGGATTTTATTAGTAGACTATTTAAAACCAAAGAAGAAAACTTTGGTCAAAATTGGATTAGATTACTTCTTTGGTGTGGTCACTCCTTAGGATATATATCTGCAGAAGTTGCAAAAGATCGTGTTCCACAATTCATTAGTTCTGGAGAAGAATATTTTAAACCATATCAAGGAATATTTACACTCAATAATAAAGATCTATCTGATTATTATAATCCTAATAATGAACCCATTATTTTTGCACATTTAGCGATATTTTCTGATGGAATAAATAACATTGCCAAGGCATACGAATGGTCAGTTAAAGCATTTGACCTTGCTCGAAAGAATGGGGACCAAAAGATATTTTTGTTAATCTCGAGTGTTTGTAGTCAATATTCAATTATTAATTTTAAGATTGAAGAGGCGTTTGAATCTTTTCTTCTGTTTTCAGCCATTACAGGACATTTAGAAGGTACCCCTAATGAAAAAATGGGAATTATGGGAAAGGTTAAAATTTCAGATCTTCTGACAAGTAAACCAAATGAAAAGTGGGATAAAGCGGAAGACGCTTCTGTAGAATTTGTTATAATACCAGTATTCATAATGATACTTACATCTTACTTGGTAAACTCAGAGTCAAATTTGGATTATGTAGAAAAATTTAAAAAGATGCTCAGTGATTATTCTCTTATTGCATCCAATAAATTATTATGGGAACTAGTTTCCGAGTTGACTTCGCGTATTTTGTCAGGTTCTATATCTGAAAAAGAATTAATTAATAGAAGTAACACTTTTGGGGAGCAACAACGAAAGAACCTTCAAATAATTTGTATCCTTGGAATTATTTATCTAAGCAAGAATGGTGAAACCAAATTAACTCAAATAATAAATATAATTCCATATCTAACAAAAATATATAAGGTTGCAAACAGTTTGATAAAATTCTCTTTAATACCTTTCGTAAAAGTCAATTGTATTATTATTCTTGAGGAGGATTTTATAGGAACTAAAATTGAGTATGAGAATTTGTTACATAAAATTATTAGTGTTGACATGTTGACGAAAAATGCAATCCAAAAAATGCTATTAATAGTAGTTAATGAATTTGAAATAGAAATTTTAGAAAATAGGAAAGCTTGGCTCTATGAGTTTAAAGAGATCGAATAACTCTTTTTATAAAAAAAAAAATTCTAAACAGTCATAACAAATAGAAGTTTAAAATAATATTGATAATTACTTAGCTAAATATTTTCAATGTAAAGGCAATAATAGAATAGATGACCAGTGAGCTAAAGACTCATTAGAGCACCTCTCACAACACTTGGCATTCGGGTCTTTTATTCTACGAATAAAAAAAAGAAACTATGGAATACCGAATTGAAAAAGACACCATGGGCGAGGTAAAAGTACCTACCGAAAAATACTGGGGCGCACAAACCGAACGTTCGCGCAACAATTTTAAAATTGGTCCGGCGGCCTCCATGCCTAAAGAAATTATATCCGGGTTTGCCATTCTGAAAAAAGCCGCAGCTTATGCCAATTGCGAGTTGGGAGTTTTGTCCGAAGAAAAAAGGGATTTGATTGCACAGGTGTGTGATGAAATCCTGGAAGGGAAGCTGGACGACCAGTTTCCGCTGGTGATTTGGCAAACCGGATCGGGCACACAGAGCAACATGAACGTGAATGAAGTGATTGCCAACCGGGCGCAGGTAATCGCCGGAAAAACACTGGACGAAGGCGCAAAAGTACTGCAGGCCAACGACGATGTAAACAAGTCGCAGTCGTCTAACGACACTTTCCCAACAGCCATGCACATTGCGGCATATAAAACCGTGGTGGAAAAAACCATTCCGGGCATCGAAAAACTGCGCGATACGTTGCAGCAAAAATCTGAGGCGTTTAAAAATGTTGTAAAAATTGGCCGCACGCACCTGATGGACGCCACTCCCCTCACCCTTGGCCAGGAATTTTCAGGATACACGGCGCAACTCAACCACGGATTGAAAGCGCTAAGAAATACGCTGGATCATCTTTCGGAACTGGCCCTGGGCGGCACTGCCGTAGGAACCGGACTGAACACTCCGGCAGGATACGATGTGTTGGTGGCGAAAAAAATCGCTGAACTTACAGGGCTTCCGTTCGTGACCGCACCCAATAAATTTGAGGCGCTGGCGGCTCACGATGCCATTGTGGAATCGCATGGCGCGTTAAAACAACTGGCCGTTTCGCTCAATAAAATATCCAACGACATCCGGTTACTGGCTTCAGGTCCGCGCTCGGGAATTGGCGAACTGATTCTGCCGGCCAACGAACCCGGTTCTTCCATTATGCCCGGAAAGGTGAATCCCACACAAAGTGAGGCCCTCACCATGGTTTGCGCCCAGGTGATGGGTAACGATGTGGCCATTTCGGTGGGTGGTATGCAAGGCCATTTCGAATTGAATGTGTTTAAACCCTTGATGGCTGCCAACTTTCTGCAAAGCGCCCAACTGCTGGGCGATGCCTGTGTTTCGTTTAACGACAACTGCGCCGTTGGCATCGAACCCAATTACCCGGTGATTGAAAAACTGGTGAATATTTCGCTCATGCTGGTTACGGCGTTGAACACCAAAATTGGCTATTACAAAGCAACGGAAATTGCCCAGGCAGCCCATAAAAACGGCACTACTCTAAAAGAAGAAGCTGTTCGGCTGGGCTATGTTACACCGGAACAATACGACGAATGGGTGC
>JAWLGR010000089.1:0-6448 GCA_041684965.1 Mariniphaga sp. | reverse complement strand
AATACCTCATCATACAATTGTAGCACCGAAAATGGAAAATTTACGAACCGTAATTTTCCAAAATATTGCAATATTTGTGTTTATGAATTAATCAGGTTAAATAAAAACCCAAAAATATTAAAATATAATACTGGAAACAGAACAATCAGAATTTCCATAACATTACCAAAATCAATTATCAAAACTGAAATCAATATTACATAGCATATTGCTATCCAAATAAAACGAATCGTTTTTTTTACAAAATAGTTAAGTGCAAAATAAGAACTGTAAAAAATAATCGCTCCAACAGGTAATGTAAATAATAAAGCAAGAAATTGCTCTTGGATATCAGGTCCACTTGCCCCTAAAACAGCAGCTGGAAAAGAGATGAGTTGATAACCAAGGATGACTAATAAACTTGAAAACACCCAAAATAAAAGATGAAACATAATTTGAACAGACTTTCTCATGATTTTTCTTTTTTTAGTTAAACATGAATCAAAAGTCAGTGATATAATATTGTTAATAAAATAAGTTCTGCATAATTCAGTATTCTTTCTGCAAAATGTCCAATCGGAGTCGCTAATCAACTTGAGCAGCGAATTTATATATTAACCTATTTATCTCTGTTAATCATTATTTTATAAATGAAGTACCCCTGCGATAAATTAGAGGTATCTGCTATGGAAGTAAAGTTTATTTCCTTATTTCCATTTTCGGTCATCGGGTATTTTACCCGACATAATTTCTTCTTTCCATTTTTTTAAAATTTCGCTTTTACTTTGATTACCAGTCATCATTTTGCTATTTGACGATTCGCTGTTTTTAGGATTCGCCCAGAGATTGGAAATCAGGTCAAGATAATCCAGGACAATATCCTTCTCTCCACGTTCAAGAAGTTCTCTGGCCAGAACATATGATGGTCCAAAAGAACTCAATTGCGGAGATGTGGGACATTCTCCGGATTTTATTAAATACTCTTTTGCTTGTTTAATATCATTCTCCATTAGTGCTATACGACCCAATAGTGTATTGGCATTATGGATTGTATTACCATAATTAAAGGACAAAGTATCGACATTGTTTATGAGCAATTCGTTGGCCATTTGTTTTGCCTTGTTATAATCGCCAGCACCCATTGCAGCAAAAGCAATGTCTTCTTTTAACGTGCCCAGGTAAAAATTATATTCTTGTTTAATACTATCATTACTATCAGTTAATTTTGTGCTTTCCAAAGTTTTTAGCGATTCCGTTAGATATTTCAGCGAATTTTCAAATAAAATTTTTCGCTCACTTTCATTTTCCAATTGTCTGGCGTTGTACTTTTCACCTGCAAAGTGCATATTAATAAGACCAATCCAAATAAATTTGTGCGGGCGTTTCTTTTGAGCTGCAAGAAAAAATGAAACATCTTTCTCAGAAATAAATTTAAACCGAAATGTTGGATCTTCGCTTTCCAGTTTTTGCTCCAGTTCTTTTAAATCATCATTGCTAATACTTAATGTAGTGTCATTGCCAGCAGACATATTATTCAGTTCCTGACATGCCAAGCTAAAACAGAGCAAAGAGAAAAAAATGATGGTAATAACTTTCATGACTGTTGATTTTTGATTCATTAAAGTTACAAAAAATTATCTTTAAGTCAATAATCTAAGCTTTCGCAAAACAAATTTGTAACCTCTACATTTCAAGGGTGTTAGCTTGCTTTTTTGTTCTTGCGGCTTGCCATAGCTCCATAATTGTAATCTTTATATGCCATGCATTAAATATTGTTAATCCTGTGGCTATTTGCAACTTGTTGTATTAGAAAAAAATTTAGCAATGAGGAATTCTATAATCACTTTTTACAAAGAAAAAATCTCGTGTACTATCAGTTTCTTTATTGATTAGGCAAGATATAAAAATCTATTGTTTTGAAATATAGGTTTTTATTTTTAACTTTCAGTAAAATATTTGACCCACTTTAATAGATTCTATGAGCGATCTTTCTGCATCGGAACGGGAGTTAATTGATAAACTAAATGAGTTTATTCAAAATAATCTTGATAACGAACATTACGGTGTCTCTGAACTGGCTGATGATTTGGGAATGGGTCGATCTAATTTGCTCAAAAAAGTAAAAGCTATTACAAAAATTACGGCTAGCCAGTACATCAGGCAATTTCGGTTAAAGAGAGCAATGGAGATTCTTCAGCAAACTTCGCTGACTGTATCAGAAGTTTCTTACAAAACGGGATTTAACAGTCCCTCCTACTTTATTAAATGTTTTCATGAATTTTTTGGCTATTCTCCCGGTGAAGTTAAAAACCGTAACGAAAATGAAGAGCGAGCCCCGATAAGGTCAAATAAAAAGCAATTTTCAATACTATTTTCAACTGTGTTTTTTCTGGTTGTAATTATCGTAGTTCTTATTATTGTTGTGAAACCCTTTTCAAACCATCAGGAAAAACTGGAAAAAACAATTGCAGTCCTTCCTTTTATTGATAACAGTCCGCAAAAAGGAAATACATATATAATTAATGGTTTGATGGAAGAGATTCTGGACAAACTACAAAATATTGGCGATCTAAAAGTAAAATCGAGAACCGATACTGAAAAATACAGGGATACAAAAAAAAACATTCGTGAAATTGCCAGGGAACTTGATGTAAATTATATAATAGAAGGCAGTGGGCAGGTAATTGGTGACCAAATAAAATTAAGTGTTCAGTTAATTGAAACCTTATCAGGGAACCATATCTGGTCGAAAACCCTGACAGAAGGCACAGAAGATATTTTCAGGCTACAGGAAGATGTAGCGCGTATGGTGGCTTCAGAATTAAAAGCCAATCTTACTCCCGGCGAGCAAATTCAAATTAAAAAACTGCCGACTGAGAATATTCGTGCCTATAATTTATTTTTAAAAGGATTGGAGCACGAAAGAATTGGGGTATTTTATGCAAAAGCCAGCGACAAGTCAATATATCGTGCCGAACTTAGAAAAGCAAAAGAATTATTTGAGCAAGCCATTGAATTGGACTCAACTTTTGTTGAACCTTATGTGCAATTGGCAAGTGAGTATATAAACAATTTTTATTACGATGAACCCAGTCCAAAACTTAGAGAAACTATACTTGATTCCGGATTGAATTTTGTAAATAGTGCCCTAAAATACGATCCTGAGAACGGAGATGCAATTCTTTTTAAAATAGATTATTATCGTAAATTAGGAATGGAGAACGAAGTAACTTTGTATGAGAAAAAATTTTTTCAAACAGGAAAATTTAAAAATTGGGAGGACTATTTATATTTTGAAAATCAAAGCGATAAATTTTATTGGGAATTGGATTATTTTAACGCCATTAAGTACTATTATAAATACCTCCGCCATAAACCTGAGACAATAGAGACGAAATTTGGTTTAATTAATAGGTTTTGTTGGTTATTGAAAGTTACCGGATTCCCTGAACAATCAAAATCAATAGCCAAAGAAATACTTGTGAGGGAAGAATATGATTCCATCTCTTACTGGATAACATTAGGAAAATTGGCTTTTTTTTACGAAAGCGACAGAGACCTGGAATATTTTTATAAAGCATATAAAAAGGACACTTTGAATTATTATTCAATACATAATTTAATGCGGATTTATATATGGACGGATAATTACACACAAGCCTATCGTTTCATGAAAAAATTATTTGAAGCAGCCGAAAAAACAGATAAGGCGATAGAAAGTGACTGGTTTTATGGCTATGTATATTTAAAAAACGGATTTAAGGATGAGGCTGACAAACAATTTAAAGCAGCTCAAAAAAAATATCTCGAACAGATTGAACTGAATTTACCGGAAGCCCAAATTTATCTGTCACATTTCGAACTAGCCAGTATGTTCTCAATATTGGGAGAAAAAGAAAAAGCATTAGTTTACCTGAAATCATTAATGAACCTTAAAACGATTCAATACGATTGGTTATATTGGTTACAAAAATCGCCTGTTTTTAATGCAATCCGGGATGAACCCATATATCAGGAAGTTCAAGCAAATCTGGAAGCTAAATATGAAAAAGAACACGAGCGAATAGGAAAATTACTGAGAGATTTAGGGAAATTATAATAATGCGTCTCCGTGGCTTAAATCATATAATTTTGTGGTCACCACAGAGTTCTGTTAATTGGCCGGAACCATAAGGATTACAATACAACAATACAAAATTCCGCATATTTGATACGCTTTTCCTGAAAAGTTAAATCATTGCTTACACTTTCAATATGTATTGAAACTCCTTTTGTAATAACTTTATAACATTGAATTTCGAAAGCTGAAA
This sequence comes from Mariniphaga sp., assembly GCA_041684965.1. Taxonomy (GTDB): domain Bacteria; phylum Bacteroidota; class Bacteroidia; order Bacteroidales; family Prolixibacteraceae; genus Mariniphaga. Next base: position 2,159 of record JAWLGR010000089.1, on the reverse strand, counting down.
AACAATAAACTTTTAAACTTTAGCGTGATGAAGCCTGTAAAGTTATTTTCAATTTTAGTGCTCATTTTACCAATTTTTGCGCTACAACTAAATGCAAAGTTCTTAGAGAAAAATGCCATCTACTTAACCGGCGGATTAAATGTAGGAAATTTTTGGGGAGGTAATTTGAACCTCAATTATGTTTTCGAAGAAAAATATTCATTACAGGCTGGAATATCCGGTTTATTAAGAGAATCAAAATCTAAACCTGAAGATTTTTCATCAGGAGTTGTTGGGATTTTTACACTTGGGCTTTCAAATCTTCTTTATCTTGACGAGATGGAAAATTACCATCTTCTGGCCGGTAAAATATTCATGTTAAACAGAAACAATACTTCAAGATTAAATTTAGCTGGTGGAATCGGATACACCATATTAACAGAACCGACCAACTGGAAGCGTGTAACAGGTTATACTATAGGTGAAAATTACACTTATGACAGAATAACCCATGGCACAATTAGCTTAATTATTAACCCCGGAATTGAATTTCCTTTTACACGCTATTTGGGTTTTACGCTTTCACCCATGTTGCAAATAAGTAAATACAGGACATATGTTGGATTTGGAATTGAAATGATGATTGGGTTATTAAGAAAACCAATAACACATCGAATATAACAGCCCGGTCATTAACAAATTGAAACATAAGTTTGATTAAAAGAACATGGCTTGATTGCCTGAGAAAAAATAATAAAAAACTATAAATCATGAAAAACCTACAACTAATTTTAGCAGTAATTTTTGCTTTGACACTTATTACTGCTTGTAACAAAGATGAAAATGAAACAGAAAAAACATTAGTAAAAGAAACTATTAGTGCGAAATGGCTTGTCAATGGCACAAGTGATTATGAGTCATTTGAATTTAATAAAAGCGGTAATTATATTGTCGTAAAAAATAATTCCACAAAATCGACGAATGACCAAATCATTCTTTTTGGAACTTATGAGATAATTGACAATATAACAATTGTCTTATCAGACTTTGGAACTATCAAAATATCTGATATTGATGAAAACTTAATTCGTTTTTCAATTCAACTTACAAATAGCCCGGATAATGAAATTATTATTAATGCGTCAAAGCAAGAAGAAATGGAAAATACAACAAAAACAGAATTGCTTTGCAGGACCTGGGAAATGGTAACTGTCAATGGAGAAGACGTGACTGGAACAGAATATGAACTGTCGGTACTTTTTTCTCAGGCAGGGACTTATTTTGTTGAGTTTGTGAATCCGGAGGAAGAGGATGACGGAGGTCTTGCTCATTGGAAATGGAAAGATGAAACCGAAACAAAATTTTTGTATTCATGGGATACTCCAGCAGTTTGGGAAGATGAGAATGTTGTTGAAATTATTGAACTCAATGAGAACACATTAGAAATACTTGAAAAATTTAACGACGAGGATGAAGAGGATGAACTTTACGTGTTGAAACCTGCAAATAATACAAAATCCGCATATATTAATACTAAAACAAATCAAACAAGTAATAAAAGAAAAAAAGGATTTCTGAAAAAATAAAGCGTATTAAATATAAAAGCAAAAAATAAAACTGGTTACTTTTTACTGTGAATATTAGAGATAATGACAGACCAAAATTTAATTATCAACTAAAAAATAACACTCATGAAAAAGAATATCATTTTATTCTTGTCTTTGCTGTTGGTTATTAATGTAATAGGCCAATACCCGACTAATCAGCCGGAAATTAAAAACTATGGTTATTATTATTCAAAATATAAAACCCAGGCTACAACCGGTAAAATTTTTTGTGCGGGAGGAACAATTTTGGCAGTGGTTGGTGCAGTTGGAGTGGCTCACCATGGTTTGCCTTTTACTCTCTCCCCAAATCTGCCCATTTATGCAACAGATTTGGAGCGGCTTAAAGAAAGCTGGTACATCTTGCTGGATCAAGGCGCCAAAATGATTTATCCGGTCCACGGGAAACCCCTTTCGGCAGATAAAATAGTAAAAAAACTAAATTGAAAATGAGTGATAACTTTAAAAATTCTAATCATGAAAAATTTAATTTTTACCTTATTGTTTTGGTTTCCTATTCTGGTAATTGCACAAAAAACACAACATTCTTCTGAAAAAGAAAAACCGACACACATT
>JAWLGR010000088.1:0-6603 GCA_041684965.1 Mariniphaga sp. | reverse complement strand
TGATTTTGAACGGGCTGCCTTTTTTGCCGAAGGTGAAAACTGCGCTGCAATTCAGCAGATTTTCAATTTGTTTGTGGGTAACAAAAACATACTTCAGTTGTGTGAAGAAAAAAACCTTGCCAGCATCAACCGTGGACCTTTGGCAATGGGCCTGCTAACCGGCAAGTTTTCAACTGAAACAAATCTTCCAAAAGACGATGTCAGGTCTATACTCCATAATTTTGCCGATGAATACCATATATTTTTCTCGGAAGGCAAGCCCGTAAAAAAATTACTTGATAAACTCGATGCAATAAGGGACATCCTCAAAAGTAACGGTCGCACCCTGGCGCAGGGAGCGCTTGCATGGCTTTGGGCCCGAAGTGAAAATACCATTCCGATCCCCGGTTTTAAAACCGTTAAACAGGTGGAAGAAAACGCAGGGGCAATGCAGTTCGGACCGCTAACCAGCGAACAAATGAAGGAGATTGATTTGATACTGCATAAGGAGCAAGATTATATATCAAACATTCAAAAACCAATAATATGAAACGAGCATGACAAAATTTTTTAACACAAACGGAAATTATTGGATGAAGTTTATCCTCATTCAGTCTAACAAGTTTTCTTTCGCCGAAATATTTTATTTCGGAACATTACTATTTAATAAGGTAAGTTGCTCAATTATAGTATATTAAAAAAGGCAAAAATCATGATAGAACACGTACACAAACACATCACGTCAGAATTACAACAGAATACCCGAACGGATATCATCTTTATTCTGACATCAATATTTCTTAACCTGATCACCCTCGCAGTGAATTCAGGCATGTCAAAAGGATCAAGACGCCTGTTTTTCTATCCCTTTCGAAATTTGATTTTATGGTTCCTGAAATCATGTGGAGTGATTATATAAATAAATTACCAACATTAAACGTGTATAATTTTGATAAAAGTGGTCATTATCCACATGTTGAGGAACAAGAATTATTTGACAAAAAATTACTAAAATGGATAAAAGACAACTAAAACCAAAACAAATGAAAACAAAAATTTACATCACCTTGATTCTGGTACAATGCACACTGGCATTGTCATTTGTTTCACAAGCCCAGTTTCCCGAATTCACCATTATTGATACTGGTGCAATATACACAAGCACTGGCCACCATGTAGCCAGTGGATGGTTTGATATGGATAATGATAACGATATGGATTTGATAATCACAAATTCTTCGGGTATGGGCTATACTAATCATCCAAACCTGTTATATAAAAATGAGTTGAATGGAAATTTTATTCAGGTAACGAATACCGAATACACCCTTCAAAGCTTAACAGTAGGACTACCCGGCCCTTTTGGCGATATCGATAATGATGGAGATCAAGACCTGATTAACGCTGACTGGATCGGTACAGATTATTTTATATATCAAAATGATGGGTACGGTAACTTTGAATCTCTAAAAAACTTAAAGCAGCTCTTTGGTTTCACAAGTGTCCTTTTTGACCTGGATAATGATTCATTTCCTGACATCATTCAATTTCATGAGGATAGCAGCAGAGTTTACGCTAATGACGGTACTGGCAACTTTGTCGATTATAGAGATTTGAATATTCCCTGCCAGGATTCAAGTGCTGTGGTACATAGTATTGCATTGGGAGATGCTGATGATGACGGGGATTTTGATTTGTATATTGGATACACTAATGTTTATGGGGGAAGCAGTATCAAAGCTAAAAACGAATTCTTTCTGAACAATGGTTCCGGCAGGTTCATCAGGCAATCGGACCAGGCAATTATTGTGCAGGACCTGGCTATGACTCCGAGCATTAATTGGTTAGATTACGATAACGATGGGGATATGGATTTATATGTATTAAATTCTTTTGATAAAAGTCCTGCGAATAGTATTTCCGGTGCATTGTTTGAAAACAAGGGTGAGTTGGTATTTGAAAAACATATAATCGAACCTGCCGGATACCGCGATGCACATCGTGTATCCTCGGTATGGGGAGACCTGGATAACGATGCCGATCTTGATTTATACATTACTATAGAAAAAAATGGAAATTTTGGCCATGTTTCACCAATCAAACATAATTTACTGCTGCAAAATAATGGCGATGGGACTTTTTCAGAAGTTTACAATAACACGCTTGCCACAGAAAGTTCTCACACAGCCACTTTCGAAGACATTGACAACGATGGATTCCTGGATGTGTTGCTGGTAAGATTTTCATGGGCCAACAATGGGCGTAACACCCTTTGTATGAATGAAGGGAATGACAATTCATGGCTGATATTGAACCTCGAAGGTACTTCATCAAACAAAACTGCTTTTGGAACCCGCATCATAGCAAAGGCTGCAATTAATGGTCAGCATATAATGCAAACCAGGGAAATAACACCTATGAGTGGCCACGCAACCTATAATTCAACCCGGGTTCATTTTGGCCTCGGGGATGCAGCACAGGTCGACACCCTGATCATCAGATGGCCTTCAGGAAATGTTGATGAATATTTGAATGTTGCAGCTAACGAGATCCACAAGTTTATCGAAAAAGATGATACTGAAGGAGCTCAGAGCTCTTCTTCTGAGTCAAAATTTATTCATCCGAATTCAAAACTGACTGAAGTGTTTTCCGGTGGTGAGACGTTTTTAGAAGGGGCAACAATGTCAGGAGATGGAATTTTATTTTTTTCTGATATAGCTTTTACTTCCTTCCCTGGAATGAAAGCTGGAATCATCTGGACTTTTAATCCTCAAAGCAATGAAGCCAAAGTCTATCGATCCCCCAGTGGAATGTCAAACGGACTCATGTTTGATTCCAATGGTGATCTGATTGCTTGTGAAGGTGCTGACTTTGGCGGAAGAAAAGTTACAAAGACAGACATGAAGACGGGCAAAAGTATAATCCTCGCGGGGTTGTATAATGGGAGACCGTTTAATTCTCCTAATGATCTTGCCATTGATCAGCAAGGGAGAATATATTTTACCGATCCACGCTATTTTGGATATGAATCAATTGGCCAACCTGTCAAGGGTGTTTACCGAATTGATAAAGACAATTCTGTCCATCTGTTGGCTTCAAATGTTGACCAACCAAATGGAATAATAGTTTCACCCGATCAAAAAACGGTATATGTAGCAAACTGCAATTTCCCGGGAAATGGCAATACTTCATTCCTGCCAAATGATTATAAGGGCGTCCGGCCAACTGGATCGGGTTCAGTATTCGCATATAATTTACTACCTGATGGTAGTTTGCAATTGAAAAGTAAGCTGATTGACTTTGGTGCAGATATTTGCCCGGACGGAATGACAATCGATAAGGAAGGCAATTTATATATTGCTCTCGGTGACAAGGTTGGTATCTTTTCTCCTGGTGGAAAAAAAATGTTTGAGATAAAAGTACCACAAGCTACCAATTTGTGCTTTGGGACAGGTAAATATAATCGTACTCTGTTTATCGCAGGGGGTAAAAGTGTCTATGCTATTGAGACACTAAAGGAAGGATTTAATGTTATCGAAAAACGGTAAACAGTTTGACGGGAAAAAGTTGTAAACAACCTGACAAAAAAAATGAGAGGACTGATGATAAATCAATATTTAGACATATACAAGATAAAATTGCATTCCAAAATTAATTTGATACAACTATGAAAACTATTTCAATTACTTCAGCATTTGTCCTTTTACTGTGTTTTTACAGTTGCTCTGGACCTGAACCTAAGACTAATCTTGACTTAAAAGTTGTCGAGACTGAGCTGCGTGCATTTGAATCTAATCATCGAACTGCAATCGACAAAAAAGATATCGCAGGTATTCTTCAATACTATGCCACAGACTTAATCACCATCTCTCCAGATGAGCCAATCCTATATGGTAAAGATTGGATAAGAACACTTGTCACAGACCTTTACAAAACATACGATTTTCACGAAGATTTCAAGTTCATTGATATAAGAATTGTTGGAGACCGGGTAGCTGCAAGTTATACTTTCAAACAACAAATGATTCCTCTTTCAGGTGGAGATACAATTACCCAGACTGGAAAGGGAATGTGCATATTAAAACATTCCGAAACAGGTACCTGGCCATTTGAGTGGAATGCTTATCACAATAATTAGAATCAATATGAAACATTTATTCTTTTCATTAGTCATTTGCTCCCTATTCTGTTGTACAGGCGTTTATGCCCAGAATGGGAAATATGTTGAAACCAATGGTGTAAAAATCTATTATGAAACTTACGGTAGTGGGGAACCACTTTTACTGCTACATGGCTTCATGGGAAGTCATAAGAACTGGTCAACCTGGATTGAAGACCTCTCGAAGGAATATCAACTTATAGTTCCTGATCTGCGAGGTCATGGAAGATCAACCAATCCATCCAAAGTATATACACATGCATTATCTGCCAGGGATATGTTCGGATTGTTGGATAAGTTAGAGATCGATCGTTTCAAAGCAATTGGGCATAGTTCCGGTGCTATGACCCTAACTCATATGGCCACAATGGATAGCTCCCGATTAACAGCCATGATCCTGGTTGGATCCACATCCTACTTCCCGGATGAATGTAGATCAATACAAAAAAATTATTCATACGAGACAATTAGTGATGGTTTGAAGTCTTTTCTGGAATCACACCATCCTGGAGGTGAGGAGCAGTATAGAGAATTAATTACCCAGTTCAGAAAAATGGCAGATAATTATGATGATATGAACTTTACACCTCCATATCTTTCAACCATAAAATGCCAAACACTGATTATTCACGGAGATCGGGATGCTTTCTTCCCGATCGATATACCAGTCAGTTCTTTTAAGGCAATTCCAAATTCATTTCTATGGATAGTTCCGAATACAGGACACTCCCCAATTGGCATTATGGGAGATGAATCTATTTGGTCTGATGTTGCTTTGAAAGCATTTAATGAATTTTTACAAGGAAAATGGAAGTGATATGTATGCCTATAAAAAACACAAGTTATGAAAACCTTATCAATTGCAATCTTCATCTTTTTATTCTGCATTGATTTCAATGTATTGAATGCTCAGACTTTGACTCAAACACAAATTACTGCTATTGAAAAGCCAACCGAGTTCTTTAGAATAGTAAGGGAAGTTTTATGATCCTGATTAACAACCGTTACATGAGGCATAATTAATGTAAAATATTAAAAACCAACAGTATGAAAACATCAAAATTTGCAGAAAGTCGCCGGAATTTTCTAAAAACTGTAATCCCTGCCGGAGGGATGATTTGCTTTGGGTGCCCTAATTTGTCAAAGGCTAACACAACTTCACCAATGAATCAAGACCAGCAATTCCTTGAGAGAATCCAAACTGAACTCAAAATTACGCATGAGGAATTATTTAATTATCGTTTTAAATATTTTATTGAGCGTATGGAGAAATTTGCGGATTATATTGGCAGGGATAAGGTTATATCTATGTTGAAAAATGCAACTGATGATTGTAATTCTGAGAGAATTCCAAACTTAGAGGCTACGTGTTTAAAAGATTTTATTAATCCGATACTGAAAAGTGAAAATTATAAAATTCGCCTGGACATACAGGTGTTAGAATTTACTGACAAAGTATATCAGCACAAAGTAACAAATTGTCTTTGGGCAAAAACCTTTCTTGCTAAGAACGCCGGTGATATCGGTTATGCAACAATCTGTCATGGAGACATCTCAGGTGCGACTGCCTTTAACCCTAAATTAAAACTGGAACTGACAAAAACCCTTATGGAAGGCCATGACTGTTGTGATCACAGGTATAGTTGGGAAGGTTAAGAGTCTTAAATATTATTATTGGACAGCACTGGCTGCATGCAGTAAGTCGTTTATAGAAATTTATGGTTATGAAACGATTATGATTTGGCAATCACAAAAGAAAATAAATAAATTGCTCATGAGAATTCCATCGGGCCATGAAAGGGAATCATATCACGTATATCATAATTTATTGAAATACAAAATATTAAATACAATATATTCAGATGAAAATATTAAATGGCAGAATTAGAAGTAAAAGAGAACATATTTTAAGAATAACATTTCTGATTATTACATCCATTCTTTTAATTGGCGTTCTTCCTTTATGTAAAATCAAACTGAAAGATAAATCAGATGATGAATTATTGAAAACAGCATTCAAGATTTGTGAGAATAATCTTATTTTGGATTCTCACATTGATTGGCCGGATAAACATCTTCAATTTCCAGAGGATATCTCAATGAGAACCACAAAAGGAGATTTTGATTTAGTAAGAGCTAAGATTGGTGGTCTGAATGCTGCTTTATCGGTCGCTTATATAAAATCTGATTTAGATGTTAACGAGAGTCGTGTTTTGGTTGATTCGATTATAGAATTGATAAATAATTACACAATAATATATCCGGATAAATTTGCTCAAGCCAAAAACCCCAATGATATTAAAGAGAATTTTAAAAATAACCTGCTCTCTTTGCCATTGTGCCTTGAAAACGGATTGCCGGTTGGTAACGATATAAGTTATCTGAAAAACTTAAAGGACAGAGGTGTTGTATATATTACGCTTAATCATGATAAGACAAATCAAATAAGTGACTCCAACTTTGAT
>JAWLGR010000041.1:0-41188 GCA_041684965.1 Mariniphaga sp. | reverse complement strand
ACCACGAAATACATTTTAAATACAAGACGATTAGACACAAGTAGCAAGACCAGGTTTTCAATGTTTCAATGTTTCAATGTTTCAATGTTTCAATGTTTCAATGTTTTATTGTTTGAATGTTTGAATGTTTGAATGTTTGAATGTTTCAGTGTTTCAGTGTTTTATTTTTCAGACACAAGACGTTTCATTGTTAACTGTTTACTGTTCACTGTTTACTAAGTATTTGTCTGGAATTCTCTTATCCTTTTTTGTGACTTTTGTTTTTGTGGTAGGCTCTCTTTTTTTTACCACAGAAACACTAAAAGCACCAATTATTTAAACACAAGGACCAAAGGTATTTTCAGACACAAGACGATTAGACACAAGTAGCAAGACTGTTAACTGTTTACTAAGTATTTGTCTGGAATTCTCTTATCCTTTTTTGTGACTTTTTTTTGTGGTAAGCTCTCTCTTTTTTTTTTACCACAGAAACACTAAAAGCACCAATTTTTTAAACAGTGTTTCAGTGTTTTATTTTTCAGACACAAGACGTTTCATTGTTAACTGTTTACTGTTCACTGTTTACTGTTTACTGTTTACTGTTTACTGTTCACTGTTCACTGTTCACTGTTCTGCAATTTAAACGGAAAGCAGTTTATGCCGGGCGGCATACTTCACCATTTCGGCGGTTGAGCTAATCTTCAGCTTTGAAAGGATATTTTTTTTATGCGTTTCGACCGTACGGGGACTGATATAAAGCCTTTTTCCGATTTCCTTGTATGTAAGCCCATTGCAAAACAGCCTTAAAACATCTATCTCCCTTTCAGAAAGAATGCTATTCTGTATAGTATTTACTTTGCTTCCGGCAGTATAATCCTTTTGAAAAAAATTTTTACCCTCACACAACACTTTGATGGATTCAATTAATTCTTCGGCGCTGTCGTCGGAAAATATAAATCCTTTTGCACCGTACCGGATATATTCATTGAAACAATCGGTGAAATTCTGGTTGGTAATTAACAGAAATGGTATCAGGGGAAAGTATTTTTTTGCTTTTCTAATGGTTTTTACTCCGGCATTGTTACAGTGAAGCATGTCGATAAGAATGAGATCGGGAGTAACACCCCGAAGGCGCATTGATAATTGCTGAGGAGTGGCACCATCAGCTATTACTTCAATTTCATCGAAAGCCTGCAAAAGCAACTTTAAACCTGAACTTAATAAGGTATAATTTTCAATAATAGCTATTTTGCAAATGGGTTTCAATTTTTTTATTTGGTTTCGTTAATTTTTCCCCGGAATAAAATTCAAATAAATCATTAATGATATAACCGCTACTAAAACCCTACGCTTAATGCATTAAACCATTTTGAACTGTATTCTTCAATTAAAAAGTAAGAGGAATTCCGGTAAACCACACCAAACCGGGATATTCCTAACTTGTTTCAATATACAAAATATTTCTGTAATTAATGCAGAATCAGATCATTAAATTCAATTAATATAGATTCTTGAATTCTGAGATACAAACGGTGCCGGATTAAGCGGCAGGATAAACAGGGAAAGCTGGTTAAATTTTTTGCGCTAAGAGTGCATCAAAATAAGCGATTGTTTTTTCCAGTCCATCACGAAGCGGCACAACAGGTTCCCAGCCATTAAGCTTTTCACGCGCCAGGGAAATATCAGGTTTTCGTTGAGCAGGGTCATCCTGCGGGAGGGGAAGAAAAACCAGCTGAGATTTTGAACCTGTAATATCGAGTATTTCCTGTGCCAGTTCAAGCATTGTGAATTCTACCGGGTTCCCGATGTTAACAGGGCCGGTAAAAGAGTCTTCGGTACCCATCATAAGTACTAATCCGGCAACCAGGTCGCTTACATACTGGAAGCTGCGTGTTTGAGTACCATCACCAAAGATTGTAATATTTTCATTCCGGAGAGCCTGTACGATGAAATTTGATACCACCCTGCCATCATCGGGTTCCATTTTTGGTCCGTAGGTATTAAATATCCTGACAATTTTTATTCTCACATCGTTTTGCTGGTGGTAATTCACGAACAATGATTCAGCACAACGTTTCCCCTCATCGTAGCAGGAACGGATACCAATGGGATTTACATGGCCCCAGTAATGTTCGGGCTGGGGGTGCAATTCAGGATCGCCATATACTTCACTTGTTGAAGCCTGAAGAATTTTTGCCTTAATACGCTTTGCCAGCCCCAGCATATTGATAGCCCCCATGACAGAGGTTTTTATGGTTTTAATGGGATTGTACTGATAATGAACCGGAGAAGCAGGACATGCAAGGTTGTATATTTCATCCGTTTCAATAAAATAAGGCATGGTTACATCGTGCCTTACCAGTTCAAACCAGGGATTATCGAGCAGATGCACAATCTTTTGTTTTTTCCCGGTGAAATAATTATCGAGGCAAATAACTTCATTGCCCTGGTTTAACAGGTATTCGCAAAGATGGGAGCCCACAAATCCGGCTCCACCAGTTACAAGAATCCGCTTCATAGTTTAGATTTAACAGTTTTTCTGCCGATTGAATAGTAATTAAACTCCAGTTCTTCCAGCTCGGCAGAATCGTATATATTCCGTCCGTCAAAAATTAGTTTATTTTTTAAAAGCCTTTCCATCACTTTAAAATTTGGCAACCTGAACTCAGACCATTCGGTTACGAGCACGAGCGCATCGGCATCAATGCAGGCATCGTACTGGTCTTTGGCAAAGGTAATTCTATCGCCCAGAATCCGGTTTGCTTCCTTCATAGCAACCGGGTCGTAGGCTGAAACCGAAGCCCCCGCTTCAAGCAATTTATCGATAAGCACCAGCGAAGGGGCCTCGCGCATGTCGTCTGTTTTTGGTTTAAATGAAAGACCCCATATTGCAAAGTGCAGTCCTTTGAGGTTGCCTTTGAAATGTGCATTTATTTTATCAAAAAGAATTGATTTTTGCCGGTTGTTAACAACCTCCACAGCATTTAATATGTCGGGTGAATATCCATTGGCATTTGCTATACGTATAAGGGCCTTGACATCTTTCGGGAAGCAGGAGCCACCATAACCGGTGCCCGGATAAAGGAACTTATTTCCGATACGTGGATCGGAACCGATGCCCTGACGTACAGCATCGATATTTGCTCCCAGGATTTCACAAAGGTTGGCCATTTCGTTAATAAAACTAATGCGCGTGGCCAGCATAGAATTTGCGGCGTATTTGGTCATTTCGGCAGAGGTGATGTCCATGAACAGGATAGGATGCCCGTTAAGAATAAAAGGTTTGTACAAACGCCTCATCACCTTCTGTGCCCTTTCCGATTCCGTCCCAATAACAATGCGATCGGGTTTGAGGAAATCCTGTACTGCACTTCCTTCCTTCAAAAATTCAGGATTGGAGGCCACATCAAACGGAACATCAATTCCGCGTTTTTTTAATTCAGACTGGATTGCCTCTTTCACTTTTACAGAAGTACCTACAGGAACAGTGCTTTTTGTAGCAATAACCATGTAATGATCGATGTGTTTGCCAATTTCACGGGCCACAGCAAGAACGTATTTCAAATCGGCACTTCCATCCTCGTCGGGAGGTGTTCCTACAGCAATAAATACAGCCACGGTGTTTTCAAGGCTGCTTCCCAAATCGTTGGTAAAGCTAAGCCTTCCTTTATCAATGTTTTGATTGAATATATCTTCCAGTCCGGGCTCGTAAATAGGGATTTGCCTGTTGTTAAGCATTTTTATTTTCTGTTCATCCACATCAACACATACTACATCCACGCCTGTTTCTGCGAAACAGGTCCCTGAAACCAGACCGACATATCCGGTACCTACAATCGAAATTTTCATTCAATAATGTTTTTGAGGTTCAAAAATACCATTTTTATACAGGAGCAGTGAATAATATTCTCAAAAAAAAAGGTAACCCTGCTGAATTCCTTACACACTGTTGTCTGTATGAGCTTTTAGCTCAGTTACTATGGTTTGATAAATAACCATGACAATTGTTTTTTGTTCAATAGAATACAATGGAATAAAATACATTAACCATAAGAAATGGACCTTTTCGACTTAATTCAAAATAAAAAAGTTGTCATGAAAAATGATTCATTAATTTTGTAGTTATAAATAAATAATGAAAAGTATAATTTCAAAAACATTAAAATATTTCCGGCTTGATAAAATAAAAAACGACAGGCGGATTTTTGTATTTACTGTGTGTTTGCTTATTTCCACTACGCTTTGGTTTCTGGATGCACTGAGTAAAAATTATTTCACCACGCTAACATACAATGTTAAATATGTAAATCCTCCCAGAAACCTGTTTCTTGCAAACAATCCTCCTTCCAAACTTGATTTGCGGGTTCAGGCACATGGATTTACACTTTTGCGTCATAAGCTGGCCTTTTCATTTTCCCCCCTTTTACTGGACTTGTCTGCATTCGTTCAGAATATTGACAGTGTGCAAAGCAGTGTTGTGGTTACTGGAGATAACCTGATACGAAGGATAGGCAACCAGATAAGCAATGAGATTTCTGTCTCTGAAGTGTCACCGGGAAGTTTTATTTTAAGGTTCGACAGTCTGGCAACAAAGCATGTAAAAGTTGAACCCGTTTATACATTAAATTTCAAACCTCAGTTCAATCTCAGCGGTATAGTTACGATAAACCCTGACAGCGTTGAGATTTCAGGGCCTACCGGATTAATAGATACTATACAGGTACTGAGCACTGTACCTATGACTTTCAATGATTTAGAAACGAGCATTGAGCAGGCAGTACGGGTTCAGAATCCTTCAAGAACAAGTATCTATCCAAACCGGGTCATCCTTCATGTACCGGTAGAAAAATTTACTGAAAAGAAAATAAACCTGCCTCTTCAGATCATCAATGTACCTAAAGACACAGAAATCAAGCTTTTCCCGTCGCAGGTAACCCTGTCCTTTATGGTTGGATTAAGCAACTACGAAAATGTTTCTGCAACCGATTTTTCTGCATCAGTCGATTTCAACCAGGTTTCAGGAGAACGGGAAACACTTGAGGTGCTAATTGAATCGAAGCCTTTGTTTATCCAGCTGGTAAAGGCTACCCCTGCTACAGTGGAATATTTGATTGAAACAGAGTAAAGCAAATTAATTGATATGGCATTGGTTGTTGGAGTTACAGGTGGTATAGGCAGCGGAAAATCAACTGTGTGCAATGTTTTTCGCATATTGGGGACACCTGTTTTTGAAGCAGATTTAATTGCCAGAGAGCTGATGGATAAAGACAGAAATATTAAATCAGCGCTTACTGATGTATTCGGTGAAACTATTTACACTGCGTCTGGTCAGCTGGACCGTAAAAAAATGGCAGAAGCAATCTTTAAAAATAAAAATCTGCTTGATAAAGTAAATGAACTGGTGCATCCGGCAGTACGAAGTGCATTTTATGACTGGCTAAAACAGAATGAAAAGTTTGCTTATGTTATATATGAGGCAGCCATTCTTTTTGAAGGAGGATTTCATGAAAAGATGGATTTTTCAATCCTGGTAACTGCCCCGGAGCACCAGCGTATTGCCCGTGTAGTGGAGCGGAACGGTATTTCAGAGCAATCGGTTAGGGAACGGATGAAAAACCAGTGGCCGGAAGACAGAAAAAGGGAACTGGCAGATTTGTGCCTTCAGAACGATAATAGAAACATGATACTTCCTGAAATCATTCGATTGGATACAAAATTAAAAACAAATGGGACAATTTGGTAAATGGATTGGAGGAGGCCTGGGATGGGCTGTCGGCGGGCCTATAGGAGCCATTTTGGGTTTTGTGATAGGCTCAATCATTGATGGCAGCAGTGAACAAATTCAGCTGCGGGGTAGCTCCACAGGCTATACGGGCCGCACCACTTCAGGAGGCTATGTAATGAGTCTGCTGGTACTGGTATCCGCTGTAATGAGAGCCGATGGGAAGGTAATGAAATCGGAATTGGATTATGTGAAAAAATTCATGATTCATAACTTCGGCGAAGCATCGGCGCAGGATGCTGTTAAGCTGTTACGCGACTTGCTGAAACAGAACATCCCGGTAAACGAAGTATGCAGGCAGATAAAACAAAACATGAATTATTCAGCGCGCCTGCAGTTACTCCACTTCCTGTTTGGCATCGCAAATGCCGATGGCCGTATAGAAGAGCAGGAGCGCCTTTTGGTTGCACACATTGCCCGGGAAATGGGAATCGGGCAAACCGATTTTGAGTCCATACAGGCAATGTTTATCAGGAATGTGGATGCCGATTACAAAATCCTGGAAGTCAATCCAACAGCTCCCGACGAGGAAGTAAAAAAAGCTTACCGGCGAATGGCCATGAAGTACCATCCGGATAAGGTTAGCCACCTTGGGGAGGATTTCCAAAAAGCAGCGAAAGAGAAATTCCAGGCCGTCAACAAAGCTTATGAAAACATTAAAAAGGAGCGCGGAGTAAAATAAGCTGTAAGCTGTCCTTCACCGGAAACAATGGCTGGCCCGCAAATCTGTAATTAAAATTTTACAAAGCAGTTTCCATCGTAACACAGGCTGGTTCGGATGTATAAAACGATCGGAATTAGTTAGGATAAATTCCATCAGGCTACTTAAATTGTCAGACATTGACCCACTCTAAGTCTGACAGGCAAAGTAAATGCATCCAAACCGTGATTCAGTGTATTACAAATTGGGTTTCAATCCTCTTCATTCTTCTGCATCAGTAGCACTCCTGAAGTTTAAGCTGAATTTTATAATAATTGTAATAAGGAACAGGTACGGTGACAGATTCCTGAATAATTGTTGGTTCTCCCTCAAAAACAAGGATTGGATCTGTGCCTGGCTGGTCATTGTATCCATAAACGAGAACTAAAGGAGCGGGTAATAGATCCGTAAACATCCACTCCTGTTCAAAAGAAAACGATAAAGCTTCGGAGGTATATTGAACCGTCCCTGCCACTTTTCCGTTTTCGGTATGAATATCCTGAATGCCTCCGCCTCCCCCGGTATTATCATAATAGTAAACTTCATTTTCGAAAGTATCTCCTCCAAAAGCAATGGATGGGAAACAACCGCTTGGCGGGGCACAAACCGTGTAAGTACTGTACGACCCCCAGCGTGATGTCATAAAGGCTGTGCCTTCGCTCCAGGCAGATATTTTATCATTTCTTTTGTTTTCTGAGTCTTCAAATTCGGCATGGAAAAAAATATAAACTTCATTTCCATCGTACGATCCTCCTGGAACAGGCTCAAACAGTTCAGACAGAGGAACGTGGAAAGCAGTATAATCTGAAGCTTTGTAAGGAAATTTCCCCGGAACCGGAACATCATTATTGTTTTTCGGAACCATTGACGGATCGGTTCCAATCCAAAGCTGAACTTCGGATACAGCCAACCCGTTTCCGGCAAACTCAACAGTAAGGATGCTTCCACCATTCGAAACAGTTATATGTCCAATCTCCCTGTTGTTACGGGTGACCAGGGGATAAACGGAAGGGAGGCATTCTTTTTCCATTGCAATTGCAGCGCTTTTTAACATTACCTGTTCATTACCAGACAGAACCAATAATTCATCTTTTTTGCAACCCCATAATACAGAACCTGTAATCACTGTTGCGATAGTGATTAAAAAAAACATTCTTTTCATTTTACTTTCGTTATTTAATAAAACATACGGGGTATTGGGAACCTGTCAGCCATCTGCCAAAAAGTATCTTCAAGTTAACTACTTTTTTACAAAAATCAGTTAGTCAGGAAGATATTTTACTCAGTAATTAGAAAAAATTACAGAAATGAACAGTTTGCTTTGAAAAGATGCGGTTTCGCTTGCCGGAATCAGGAAATATGAATCATGCTGTTTTTGCCGGTTCATGGGCACAGCCTTCCCGGTATTCGGCAATGATTTGCTTTACCTGGGTGGGTGCTACCCGGCCGTAAACTTTTTCCCCTACCATCACCACGGGAGCCAACCCACATGCTCCGACACAGCGGAGGCAGTTCAGCGAGAATTTGCCATCGCCGGTTGACTCCCCCACTTCCACCTTCAGCTGACGTTTAAATTCACTTAGTACCTGCTCAGCGCCCCGCACATAACATGCCGTACCCATGCAAATAGATATTGGGAATTCACCCCTCGGAATCATTGTAAAGAAGCTGTAAAAAGTAACTACACCATACACTTTGGCAACAGAAGTATTCAGTTCGTTGGCAATTACCTCCTGTACCTCGGCAGGCAGATAACCGAGTTTATGCTGAACCTTATGCAAAACATTTATCAATTCCCCTTCGCTGTTCTGGAACTCAGAACATACCTCCTTAATTGTCGTTACCGTATTTTCTGCAAGTTTTATTTTTGGCATACCACCTGATTTTAAATTTTTCTGTTAATTACGGTCATTGAATACCCGTTCTATGAAAGAAAAAGGCTCTTTCTTTCCAATGACAAACTATCCTGTTTCATGTCCTGTCGAAATATTGCGTATGCAGCAAATGATGCGCTTTTTCGCTCATGGGTTTTCCCAGGTATTCTTCATAAAGCTGAAGGATATAAGGATTCTTATGCGATTTACGTATTTTCTTATTGCTGTCTTCCTCATAGATTGCCATCTGGCGTTTTTTAAGTATATCGGCGTTTCCATGATGATAGGGTTGACCACCGCCACCAATACAACCACCCGGGCAGCTCATGATTTCAATAGCATGGAATTCGCTTTCGCCCGATTCAATCTTTTCAAGCAGCCGGCGTGCATTTCCAAGTCCGTGTGCGATACCAATTTTTAGCGGGAATCCGGCAAAATCGATGGTAGCCTGCCGGATGCCATCCATTCCCCGCAGTTCATGAAAATCAAGTTTCGGAAGTGTCTTTTTTGTGTACAATTCATAAGCTGTACGAACAGCTGCTTCAATAACTCCACCGGTAGTACCAAATATGACTCCTGCACCTGTTGATTCTCCCATTGGAAGGTCAAAATCTTCGTTTGGCAACCGGTTAAAGTTAATATTGGCCAGCTTAATCAAGCCTGCCAGTTCCCTGGTGGTTATAGCATAGTCCACATCCGGATTGCCATTCACCTTAAATTCATCACGTCCGCATTCATATTTTTTCGCCACACAGGGCATAATGGAAACAACAATAAGGTCTTCCCGTTTGATGTTCATTTTTTCAGCAAAATAGGTTTTTGCTATGCTGCCAAACATTTGCTGAGGCGACCGTGCAGTAGAAGGAATATCCATCAGTTGTGGGAATTGGTGTTCAAAAAACTTCACCCATGCGGGGCAGCACGAAGTAAGAATGGGAAGTTTTACTGTTTCATCGCCATCCAGGAAACGTGAGAGCCTGTTCAGCATTTCGGTGCCCTCTTCCATGATGGTAAGGTCGGCAGCAAAATCGGTGTCAAAAACATAATTAAACCCAAGCCGGCGGAGAGCTGCGGCCAGTTTTCCGGTAACGAGCGTTCCCGGTTCCATGCCGAATTCTTCTCCAAGTGCAGCCCGCACTGCCGGGGCTGTTTGTACAATCACTGTCTTGGTGGGATCGGAAAGTGCACGCACCACATGAGCCGTCTGGTCGACTTCGGTTAAGGCACCGGTTGGACAAACAGCAACACACTGTCCGCAGTATGTGCAGACGGAATGATCAAGGTTCATCTCAAAAGCCGGTGACACCACTGCATTAAAACCCCGGTTGATGGCTGAAAGAACACCTACTGTCTGAACTGTGTTACACATCATTTCGCAACGCCGGCACATAATGCATTTATCAACATCGCGGATAATGGCAGGAGAGGTATCCTCCCGGTATGTCGACTGTTCGCCTTTGTAATGAATTTCCCGGATGCCCAGATGATGAGCCATATCCTGCAATTCACATTTACCAGACTTGACGCAGATGAGGCAATCGGCCGGATGGTCTGAAAGAATAAGTTCCAGCACTGTTTGCCGTGCATTTATAACCCGGATAGAATGTGTATTAACCACCATACCTTCACCTGCTTCGGTGCAGCATGCTGGTGCAAGATTTTTTCTGCCATTCACTTCCACCACACAAATCCGGCAGCCGCCCGGCTTGTTTTCAATATTCAGATCATCGAGTTTCATATGGCAAAGCGTGGGAATATGAACCCCCATCCCTTTCGCTGCTTCCAATATGGTAATGCCTTTTTTAACAACTAACGGCTTATTATCAATAATTAACTGTACTGTATCCATTTTATTTCCTTTCTATGAAAGTGTTATCGCATTGAATTTGCACTTTTCAAAACAAACCCCACATTTTATACAAAGTGTTTGATCAATGAAATGAGGTTGTCGTCTTTCCCCGGAAATTGCCCCCACCGGGCAGTTTCGGAAGCACAGGGTACACCCGGTGCATAAATCTTCAATGATATCGTATTTAAGCAGTGCTTTGCATTGATTCGAAGGACACTTCTTATCAACGACATGAGCCAGATATTCATGTTCAAAATTAAGGATGGTAGACAATACCGGATTAGGAGATGTTTGTCCCAGCCCGCATAGCGAAGTATCTTTAATTACATTGCTCAATAATTTCAGTCGCTCGATGTCTACAACCTCTCCGTTTCCACTGGTAATTTTATCAAGGATCTCATGCAACCTTTTATTTCCAATTCGACACGGGGAACATTTTCCGCATGATTCTTCGAGTGTGAATTCGAGGTAAAAACGGGCAATTGCCACCATGCAATCGTCTTCATCCATCACTATCATTCCCCCAGAGCCCATCATAGAGCCTGCAGCAATCAGATTATCGTAGTCGATTGGTGTGTCGAGGAATTCTTTAGTAAGGCATCCGCCTGATGGGCCACCTGTTTGTACTGACTTAAACTCCTTACCGTCTTTAATGCCACCACCGATGTCGTATATCACCTCACGTAACGTGGTTCCCATTGGTACTTCAATAAGACCCACATTGTTGATTTTTCCGGCCAGGGCAAAGACTTTTGTTCCTTTTGATTTTTCAGTACCAATCTTATTGAACCATGCAGCCCCTTTATTGATTATAACCGGAACATTGGCAAATGTCTCTACATTGTTCACATTGGTGGGTTTACCCAGATAACCGGAAACCGAGGGAAACGGAGGTTTAAAGGTAGGTTCACCCCGCAGCCCCTCCATTGAGTGAATAAGGGCAGTTTCCTCTCCGCAGACAAATGCACCGGCACCTAAACGGATATCTATTTCGAAGTTAAAACCAGTATCAAGAATATTTTCTCCAAGTAATCCAAATTCCCTGGCCTGTCCCAGTGCCACCTTAAGCCGTTCAATGGCTAACGGATACTCTGCCCTGATATAAACCAGTCCTTTATCGGCACCTATGCAATAACCGCAAATAGCCATTGCTTCAATAACTGAATGAGGATCGCCCTCCAGAATGGAACGGTCCATAAAAGCACCAGGATCGCCTTCATCTGCATTGCAGACCACGTATTTCTGATCGGCTTCCGACTGCCGTGTTATTTCCCATTTCAGTCCGGTAGGAAAACCGCCGCCCCCACGTCCACGTAGACCTGAATCCTTCATCTCCCGTATCACTTCTTCAGGAGTATATTCTGTAAGGCATTTTCCCAATGCAAGATACCCGTCACGCGAAATATATTCATGAATGCTTTCCGGATTTATAAAACCACAGTTACGCAATGCAATGCGCATTTGTTTTTTATAAAAATCCATGTTCTTTGCTTCACTCATTTGCTTTTTGGTAACAGGATCTGTATAGAGCAAACGCATAACCTGTCGTCCTTTAATCAGATGTTCTTTGACTATTTCTTCCGCATCGCCTGGTTTGACTCCAACATAAAAGGTATTATCAGGCAGTACTTTTACAATGGGTCCTTTCTCACAAAATCCAAAGCAACCGGTATAAACGACCTGTGCATCATCCTCCATACCCACCTCTTCAATCCAATGGATTAACGATCTTTTTAATTCATCACTTTCAGCAGCTTTACATCCTGTTCCGCCGCATATAAGCAACTGCAATTTATAATCGGTCATAATTGTTCTTTTGCAAATTATTAATCATCAATGGTTTTGAAACTTAATGGGATTATTCCATCCACAAGTTGTCCGCGTTTTATATAAACATCGATTATTTCTTCGGCTTTATCTTTATTGACGTATCCAAAAACAACCGGTTCCTTGCCGATAAGGGTAACCTCTACAGTAGGTTCAGCATAGCAGTACCCCATGCAGCCGGTTTGAGAAACCACTGCGTCGATTGCCTGCTGTTCCAGTTCATCAA
The DNA here is from genome assembly GCA_041684965.1 of Mariniphaga sp. Lineage (GTDB taxonomy): Bacteria > Bacteroidota > Bacteroidia > Bacteroidales > Prolixibacteraceae > Mariniphaga. Next base: position 28,951 of record JAWLGR010000041.1, on the reverse strand, counting down.
TAAAGTATTTCATGGTTTCCTTTGCACCGGATGCAATACCACATGTAGCCATACCTACCCTGACCTGAACCACCTGCTCTGGATGGTCGCTATTCTCTCTAAGTTTTATTTTCGACTGCACTTCCTCCTTAACTTTCAGGAGGTCAGCCAATGTTTTAATTTTTGTCATGGTGCGAATATTTAGTTTCCTGCCTTTATCTCTTTCAGATTATTATGAATCAATTCAATTACAGCTTTTTTAATTTCAGCCCTTTGCAGAGAGATCTCTCCAAGCATTAACTTTATATCTGCAGAATCCAGGTTAAAAGTTCCTGCCGGAGTCTGGTGCTGGTATACCAGCCGTATATCGGGGTTACTCAGAAAAATCAGATACAATGTATCCCAGAGATCGCCCACCGGAGGCCTGTCGGGATGTGAAAGCTGAAATACCGCCTTTACCTGTGTACCTCTGCCAACTTCCGAATCAATCGTTAAGGAACCATTTGAAGCCTCTGCATTTTGCTTCAGTAAAGGAATTCCTAAACCAACCCGACGTGTTTTCCTAGTTGTAAAGAACGGGTTTGTTGCCTGCTCAACAGTATTTCTGTCCATTCCGCAACCATTGTCCTTAAAATGAAGTGCATAAAAATCGTTAATATAATCCTCAGCAACTATGATTTCAATCAATGTTGCCTTTGCCCTAACCGAATTTTGAACAATGTCAAGCACATGTTCTGAAATTGTTTTCATGGCAATTCACAAAATCTTTTATCCTGATGGTTCAATGCTTTTCTGATTTCAGAGAAGCTGATCTCACTCATTTTAAAAACGGTGTAAATTTCGCCAATTTGTTTCAAAAAATGTGCATCGGAATTACGAATTAGGGTCGTTTTATATTGTAAAACATAATGTTCTACAACATGTTTTCCGGAGGTATGCCTGGAAAGGCCCAAAGCATCGCATTTCAGTCCGGGTGGAATAAATCCGAGCTGACTAAAAATTCCGTATGCAGGCCGGTCAACATGGGCCGGAATAAACAGTCCGTTCAATTCTTCTACCTTTTGATTAACCTCATTAATACCAGCCTTAAGAGCAGCTGGTAAATAATAAGGCACCATTTCCAGAATATTTTCCTCTTCATCAATCACAGGCTGATAACCAAACTTACTTTCGGAATTTGGAATGCAGGTTATGTTTTCATCTATAAACTGCTGGAATTCTTCCAACTGTTCTGCCAGTTCAAAAAACGTCAGGCAATGGACTTCTTCCCTGGTAGTTACCTCTGCCCCGGTTAATGTGAATATTCCTTGCTGCTCACCCAGCTTTTTAACCAACAAGGCATTTTTAGTGGAATTGTGATCGGTAATGCCTATAATATTTATACCGGTTTCCCTGGCCTTTGAAACAATATTACGGGGCGTCATTTCCAGATCGGCACAGGGCGACAGCAGTGTGTGAATATGTAAATCAGCCCGGTACCTGTTCATTCAAACTGGATTTTTGGTTAAAAAATCATACAAAGGAAAAAAAGGAATTTACTATTTTACAATCAACCTTTTAAATCACCATAGAGTTTGCCTGACATTTCAAATGTAGAATAGCTGGTGCCCAATAAGGGAATGTTTTCCTCCCTGCTGTGGGCAAGAGTATCTTCATCGGGCTCAAGATCTTTAACAATAATGACGGCAGCCAAATCTTTCAGCGATGCAATGGCCAGAACATTCCTGTGGGTTTGCAATGTTATCCAGACTTCATTTTCTGCTGCATTGCCCATAACATCGCTTAACAGGTCGGAAACATAGCCGCCCGCAATTTCCTTATCAAGACCCTGATGACCTGAAAAGACTTTTAAGTTGTACTTTTTTACCAAATCAGAAACCTTCATTTCTACCTCCTTTTTTACTGCAATCGGATTCAAAACGTTTAACACCCCATATTCTGTCAAGATTCTTGTTTGCCTTATCGGGTTTTATTTTTTGCATCCGGATGTATTTTTCCTGAAGAAAGATACAATCGGTCATACGAGCTTTTCCCTGTACCATATCCTCGGCAAGTGCGTGGCAGTTGGGAGCTCCGCAAGCACCACAATCGATACCCGGCAACTGACACAATATGTTGTTAATCTTCCTCATTTTATCAAGTGCTTTCATTCGGTTTTCATCAAGTACAAACACCGGTTTCGGCTCTATTTCTTCAGTTACAAGCAGTTTCATAACAACATCCTTCTGCTGTAAATCGGATATAATCTGAGAGGCTTGCGGATAAGCAGCAGCCCTTTTTTGTAACCGCTCAACAGTAAGGAAACGGTTTCCAGTCAGAAGTATTCCTCCTGCACAACCCTGGTTACAAGATTTCAATTCAAGGAAATCAAGCTTGGGGACTTCATCGTTCTCAAGCCGCTCTAAAAACTTCACCACATTGTGGATTCCATCAATTGCCATCGATTTTTTACTAAACCAGGAAGATTCACCCCGTGGCAGGCTCCACAATATGCCTTCGCGACTCAGGTGTTTTCTGTATTCTGAGGTATTGGCATTTTCCTGTGCCGGAATTAATTTCATAACCCGGTTGTATAAATCCTTCATATTGATAATACCTGTTACAATAGACTCCTTTTCAGCAACAGGTTGATTCACTGCAGCCATTTTTGCAGAACAGGGTGTTACATAAAAGATTCCAATTTCACTTTCCCTTGCACCGTTTTTCTTCAACTGCCCAATGGCAAAATGGGCAGCCAGGTCGTGAGGTGCTTTTCTCCTGGAAATATTCCCGGCCAGTGATGGATATTTACACTGAATCAATCGTACAATTGCCGGACAAAACGAAGAGATGAGCGGACCTTCGGCAACATCGTGCATCGAATCTTTAACCGATTCCATAAGCCATGCGGCAGGTTGTTCCACTTCAAAAATATGAGTAAATCCAAGATTAAGCAAAGCTTCATAAATGAGTCCTTCGGTGTAGATACCGGGGAACTGACCAATAAACACTGAGGGGAACAATACCACGCGGTATTTGAATCTCTCTATTTGATTTAGTTCATCTTGTTCAATATAAAATGCATCTACGGGACAGGCCCTAAGACAATTACCGCAATCAACACATCTCAGACCATCTATCACTGCAACCCCGTTTACGATACGGATGGCTTCCGTTGGACAAATTTTGATACAGTGCGTACAGCCAAAGCACTTTTCGGCATCAACTTTCAGGGCATGATATTTTTTTTCTTCTTTCATGAATAAAAACACCTGAATGTTAAAGTAGTTCCCTCTCCCACCTGGCTTTCAATATTCAGTTCATCGGTATTTTTCTGAATGTTTGACAAACCCATACCGGCACCAAATCCCATTTCCCTCACCTCTTTTGAGGCAGTGGAAAATCCTGGCTGCATGGCCTGCTTTATGTCTTCAATTCCAGGACCACTATCAGAAACTGTAACCTGAATGTCGTTTTCTCTTATCACTACAGAAACTTTTCCATTGTAAGCATGTGCCGCTACATTAACTTCAGCCTCGTAAACAGCCACCACAATACGCTTAATGCTTTTTACATTGATATTTAATTGTTTCAATACCTTTTTTATATGACTTGAAGCTTTCCCGGCATTAGAAAAATCACCTCCTGCAATATGAAAATTCATTTCAAATGCCATTTAATACACTTCTTTTAAGCCGTTTGAATAAAGTATGCCACTGGCTTTGTAAATGGAATAAGGAGTTTCCATTAAAATAAGCCCGTTTTCATTTGCAAGTTTCACCATATCAGGAGTGGCCTTTTTTCCACGGGCGAGCAATACCGCATTGATATCAGCCATTTCAGCTGTACGCACAAGTTGTAAATTAGCCAGTCCTGTAATTAAAAGGATATTGTCCTCATCGAGCGTAAGGACGTCGCTCATTAAGTCGGAACTGAATGCTTTCTCCAGGCACTTATCGGCTTGAAGGTTGCCGGCAACCAGCCGGGCATCCATAAATTGTAAAATTTCATCAATTTTCACTGCAAGTAATTGAAATATTTATTTTTTTAGCAAATATACCTGAAGTTTCAATTCGTATGCTGTCAAAAGTCTTAATTCAGGTTAATTTGGATGGAAATAAAGGAAAATTACTTACTTTGGTTTCCTGTTTTAAAAAACCTATTATGATCTACGACAAGTCATTTCTTCCCGGTAATATAGAAGACCCCGAATTTTATCAAAAAATTTTTGATGCTTTGCCTATACCCATTTTTTACAGAGATCTTCAGGGCGTTTACCAAATGTGCAATAAAGCTCATGAGGAATTTTCCGGACGACTGAGAAATCAAATTATTGGTCAATCTGTATTTGAGGTACATACCAAATACATGGCAGAAATTTATTATCAGCGGGACCAGGAATTACTGGCAAAGCCCAACATTCAGATTTATGAAACCCAGGTTAAACAAAAAGACGGTACCCGTATGGATGTCGTCATCAATAAAGCTGTAATAAGAAGTAACGAAGGGGAAGTTGTAGGCATTGTAGGCTCAATAAATGATGTTACCAAATTAAAAAAAACTGAAAAACGGCTGGAAAAGGCGCAGGAGTCAATGGAAACATCCTCACACATGATGCATAAAATAAATGTAGGCATCCTGATGATGGATGAAAATCACAAAGTAGTAGATTCGAATGAAAGCTTTGCAAGGCTGATGGGGGAAGATACAGCTGAACTGTTTGATACTATTCCCGGATTAAAAGGAGCCGGGGTAGGAGAACTGGTACCTGAAGTTGTTTTTAAAATGCTTACCGGCATCCTTTCTTCAGGTGAAGAACTGCTTGAACGGGATATAAAATATAAAGACAAACTGCTTCATGTTTCTGTTGTTACATTGTATCGTCAAAAAGTGGTAGGAGCTGTTTTTCGTGATATGTCAGCACCTCTGCTGGTAAGAGAAGAAATAATCAACAGAGCCTACAGGATAAAAGAACAGAACATAGACACCGTACAGAAAATAGCCCATCTGCTGGGAGAGAATGCAGCAGAAACAGAAGAGTTGCTTAATTCAATTATTGAATCGTACAGGTATGGTAACGACAAATAACGCAAACTACCATATTGAAATAGACGTTCAGCAAAAGCGCCCCAAAGGACAAATTGCCTGCGGCGATGTTTTTATGTCTGATATTTTCAAGGAGGAAGGGCGTACCGTTCTCGTATTAAGTGATGGAATCGGGCATGGAATAAAAGCAAGTGTACTGGCACAATTAACAGCAACCATGGCACTTAAGTACGCCAGGTTTCATACAAAACCGGAAATTTTTTCCCGGATTATAATGGAAGCACTTCCAAAGAGCAGCGATGGAAAAGAAAGTTATGCTACTTTCACAATCATTGAGCTGGAAGCTGACGGGCAGGTGCGTATAATTAATTACGATAATCCTCCGCTACTGGTAATCCGAAATGGAAAGCCGTTCCAGCCAAAGGAATATGAACTGGAAGTAAGAGGTCGCGAAAATGTGGGAAAGGTGCTTCGATGCCGGGAATTTATTGCAAGGAAAGAGGACCGGGTGGTCTTTCTGACAGACGGGATAGTTCAGTCAGGCCTTGGAAGTAAACGCTTTCCAATAGGCTGGGGAATGGAAAACATCAATGACTTTATTCTTGGCCAGGTAATACGCATGCCTGACATTTCAGCTGCTAAACTTGCCCGGAAAATTATCAATCAGGCAGCAATGAATGATGATTTTGCAGTAAAGGATGATACCACCTGTGGTGTGATTTATTTTAGGGAGCCCCGGAAGTTTATGCTTATCACAGGGCCGCCATTTTATAAAATAAAGGATTACGATTTTGCCGACCGGATTCGCTACTTTAAAGGAAAGAAAATCATTTGCGGAGGTACAACAGCCGAAATTATTGCACGGGAACTGGATATTGATGTAGAAATACAACACAGCGCCAAAATCCCCGGCATATTACCCCCTGCTGCCCGAATGGAAGGTTTTGAAATGGTAACCGAAGGGATACTGACTTTGGGAAAAGTAGAAGAAATTCTTGAAAACTACAACAGCGATACACGACTGCAGGATAGTCCTGCTGAAAAAGTAGCCCGATTGTTGCTTCAGCATGACAGCATTGAAATAATTTTAGGTACGCGTATCAACTGGGCCCATCAGGATCCTGAACAACCACTGGAGCTTGAACTTAGAAAAATTGTGGTAAAGAGGATTGTAAAAATTTTAGTAAATAAATTTTTCAAACATGTTGAAATGGAATATCTATAAAAAAAAACTACTACAAAGATTGCAGTAGTTTTTTAAAGCGCCCAAATTTACCATTTCTGGTTTCTCGTTAAAAGTCTAAGTTGAAATTTGGTTTTAATCCCACAAATTTTCTGTTAAAATTGGATGTTCTTAAAACGCACTTCAAAATAAATTAAAAATCTTGAGAGAGATGTTGTTTCGGAAACTGAAACAGCCGGTAATCTTTCCCTATCTTACTCTTCTGTATTGCTGATCGAATCAGCATAATGGAAACTTTATTATAGAGCAAAAAAAAAGAAGCTTTTTCAGCTTCTTTTTTTTCTGGTAATATTGAATTAAACCATTGGATACTTTTTAAATACTTCTTCCGATTTCATCAGAATATCGACGTATTGGCCCCGTTGATAAATGAATGGGTCTTTAAGATTTTTTCTTGATAACCTTCCTCTAAACTCATCAAGCGATTTATACTGATGTTCATCCATCCAATTATTCAAATCGATTAGAATATCAGAAACCACCTCGGGTTTGTTTTTATAAAGGGTACTTACAATCTGTACTGCATCGGCACCGGCAAGTATCATTTTTATAACGTCTTTTGCATTGTAAACACCACGGGAAGCACAAATGCTGCCATCAAGATTCCCATAAAGCAGGCCGGCAAAACGCAGGGCCAAAAGATGATCCTTACGGTTGCTCAGGTTCCAGGGGAAATGAAAAGATTCTATCTCCACATCAATATCAGGATAAAAGAAACGATTGAACAAAACATAGGCATCAGCTCCGGCTTCATCAATCCGTTTGATAAAATTAAGCGGATTAGTATAATACAGGCTTATTTTCACACTTACAGGAATTTTTACTGCCTGTTTCACTGATTCCACAATTTGCACCTGCCTTTCTTCCATCAGATGTCCGGGTTCTTCAAAATAAGCAGGTGTAGAATATAAATTTAACTCCAGCCCATCAACACCCGTTTTCTCCAGTTCCTTGGCATATTCAATCCATGTTGATTCATAAATAGCATTTAAGCTGGCAATTACCGGAACGTTTACTTTCTTTTTAAGCTTTTCAATATTGTATAAATGTTCACGGGGACCGGCATGTTCAATATTGGGGAACAGTCGCTCCATTTCGGCATTTCGATAATCGTATTCACCTAAATCTTCCGACATTTGGAGGTTTTCCAGCTGAATTTGTTCCTCAAATAACGATTTGTAGACCAATGCCCCGATACCGGCTTCTTCAAGCTGCTCAGCCATACCAGGTTTCATAACAAGATTACAGGAACCAAGAATTAGGGGACTTTTAAGTTTTATACCCATATAGGTAGTTGATAGATTTGCCATGACAATGATTTTTTTTGATTAATATTAAATTTGTATAAAGAACAATTTTAAAGCAAGATAGTTTTATCCATTTTTTTGGATTCTATAATTCCTAAATATATTAAATAATTATCCTTTTGCAATATTAAATTTTACTGTTGACAATAAAAATTTCAACCACTAACAAAAAAGCCACTTGCTTTAAAGGCAAATGGCTTTTCAAATATTTTACAATTTAAAGTTTTACAGCAAACTCAAAGTAACAGTCAAACCTGCCATTACAACTGAAACCATTGTCATTAATTTGATCAGAATGTTTAACGACGGCCCTGATGTATCTTTGAAAGGGTCTCCTACAGTGTCACCCACGACGCCGGCATGGTGAGCTTCACTTCCCTTACCACCGTAATTTCCTTTTTCAATAAACTTCTTGGCATTATCCCAGGCACCTCCAGCATTGTTCATGAAAACAGCCAGTGTAAACCCGGTAGTTAATCCTCCGGCAAGCAATCCAACCACACCGGCAACCCCCATGGCAGCTCCAACAAGCACCGGAACCGCAATGGCAACAAGTGATGGAAGCAACATTTCACGCTGAGCACCCTTGGTTGAGATTTCAACACATTTGGCATATTCCGGTTTACCGGTTCCCTGAAGGATGCCTGGTATATCACGGAACTGACGGCGTACTTCATCAACCATGGCACCGGCAGCACGACCTACAGCTTTCATAGTCATTGCACTGAACACGAACGCCATCATGGCCCCAAGGAACAAACCACCTAAAAACAACGGATTGAATAGAGTGATGTCATAAGCTGCCGAAAATTGTTTAACAGAAGCGGTGGAAATTTCTATTGCATCTGATCCTTCCGGTGCAGTAATGTAAAAATCATAACCTCCTTTGGAAACAAATCCTTCACCAGCTCGAGCAATTTTATTAAACCACAACCGCACCTCCTCCATATATGCCGAGATAAGAGCCATGGCAGTTAATGCCGCAGAACCAATAGCAAAGCCTTTACCGGTTGCAGCAGTTGTGTTGCCAAGCATATCCAGTGCATCGGTACGTTCGCGCACCTGTGGAGGCAGTTCCGACATTTCAGCATTACCGCCGGCATTATCTGCAATTGGGCCGAATGCATCTGTAGCCAAAGTTATGCCCAGGGTAGAAAGCATTCCCACTGCAGCAAAGCCAATACCGTATACTCCCATAGCAAAATGCTGTGCACCACCCGATGCCCAGAAAGCACCCATGATTCCCAAAACAATGGTCACCACCGGAATCCAGGTAGAATACATACCTACTGCCAGTCCGTCGATAATTGTAGTTGCAGGTCCCTGCTGCGCCTGTTTTGCAATCCCTTTGGTGGGTCCATATTCATCGGAGGTAAAATATTCGGTTGCTTGACCTATGATTACGCCAGCAGCCAAACCAATTACCACTGCCCAGAAAATTCCCCATGTTACCCAGCCTACCATGGCTAGAACAACCATTGCAACAAGAATCAGGACAGAACTTCCACCTGTTCCAAGCAAAAGAGCATTCAGCAGGGTTTTTTGTGTAGCCGATTCTTTGGTACGAACCATGAAAATACCTACAATGGATAAGATAATTCCGATAGCAGCAACAATCATGGGAGCAAGAACAGCCTGATAAACATCAATAACAAGATCCTGAATTACCAATGCCGGCAATGAAGCTCCAAGAGCGGCGGTTGCCAGAATAGACCCTGCATACGATTCATAAAGGTCGGCACCCATACCAGCCACGTCACCTACATTATCACCTACATTATCGGCAATGGTAGCAGGATTACGCGGATCGTCTTCAGGAATACCTGCTTCCACTTTACCAACAAGGTCCGCACCTACATCGGCAGCTTTGGTATAAATACCACCTCCCACACGAGCAAACAACGCCTGGGTGGATGCACCCATACCGAATGTTAGCATGGTAACAGTGATCTCAATAAGTTTTGTCCGTGTCCCTTCATCTGTAATTGCTCCATTTATCACGTATTCGGGATGTGCATGTACCAGGTCAAGGCCAAGAAAACGAAGACCTGTTGCCATGTTATCGGGTGTATAAACCCACTCATTTAATATCCAGAACCACGCTGCAATGTCGAGCAGGGCAAAACCTACAACCACCAAACCCATAACTGCACCGCTTCGGAATGCCACCTGCAGCCCTTTATTTAGCGATTGAGAGGCACCGTGTGCTGTTCGTGCTGAGGCGAAAGTTGCTGTTTTCATACCAAGAAAACCACATAGACCCGAGAAAAAACCACCTGAAAGAAATGCAATCGGTACAAATGGGTTCTGAACACCAAAATAGGCCATAATGGTCAACAAAACGAACAAGATGACGAACACAATAGTAACTACCTTGTATTGCCTCGTTAAATAAGCCATTGCTCCTTCCCGCACATATTGCGCGATTTCTTTCATCCGGTCAGTACCTTCTGAATTTTTCATCATCGACTTGAAGAAAAACCAGGCAAAAACCAATGCCATAATGGAGGCAAATGGGATAAGTAAAAACATAGTACTCATAAATGAAAATTTTTATGTAACAGATGTTACGGTTTAGAATTAGAATTTTTATTTCGGTCTTTTTTATATATAAGCTTGATTTAATTCACAAAAATTTTCCGGAAGCACAAAGATAAATTTAAAAATGAAATGCCAAATTTCCAGTATATGATTAAAAACATGTATGCAATAAAATTAACAAATCAAAAAAAATCAAAAATGAATGAGTGCTTTTCTTTCTTTACCATTCATTAGAACAACAAGAGGATTTTCAAGTTCTACATGTTTAATATATGTCGTCTGATTTATAAGTTTCCTATTTTTTAAAGTGTCCAGGTTGAGAATTGCATTTGCCGAACTATGTGGGACAGAAAAATATCCAACATTCATTGAGGTGACATTATGAAAAAAATGTGACCCCAGAGAAGCATCCAAAGGAAAATTTGGAAGTCCCATTTCTACAATTACTCTTGCTCTTGAAATATTTGACCATAAAACAGGAATTCCTGTATATGGGTCCTGAGAGCCCCACCTGCCAGGACCAATTAACAGATACTCTTTATCATTTTCCTCAAAATAACGATTTATTTTTGTTATTTCTGAAGCCATTTGCCTGGTCTTCATCTTGTCGAAATGCTTTGGATCTACATAAACTATATCTTTTAGTGTTTCAATTTTACCATTACCCATACCTCTTTCGGCGTACATAAAAATATTTTCATCATCAATCTCACCCAAATCAATGTCAACTTGTTGTTCTACCCTGATAAGCGGTTTTATCTGCAACAGGTACAAACCAGGTAATCCGTTCTCTTTTGAGTCCATATCAATAGCATATTCAATTTCAACCGGTGAGCCCATTGCTTCTTTAAATAACTTTAATAATAATTGCAGTGTTTCGGCTAATGGTATATAATTGTATTTCAGAATATTTGCAAAATCAATGACCTTGGGGCCGCTTCCATGCACCCCAGGCATTAAATCATCATTTTCCATAATATAGGAAGAAGCCGAATGCTCCAGTGTTCTATCATTTTCAGCTTCTTTGATGTGGTATTTTCTTATAAAGGCATTTTCTCCCTGTTCAACCAAATCAACCTCTGCACCTGAAAGATCAATGGCATAAAAATATTTTTGGGAATCCCGCAAGGCATCGCGTATTGTTGATGGGTTAATAGTCGGGTAACGAGGACAAAACCGGTATGAATTTTCACCACCCACCACATACATACCCAATCCCACTGCAGCAACCGAAAAACCATCCTCGGGCTGCATATATGCAATAGGATAATAGTTGTATGACTGGGCCACACCTGAAATGGAAGGATAGTACTTACCATTGTAATTCTGTCCTACCACTTCCTGGATTACGACTGCCATTTTTTCTTCCTCTATTTTATAATGGATGGCATCGAAATAGGATTGGGCCGATTCGGTAAAGATACTGGAGTATACCAATTTCACAGCAGTCTCCAACTGCTCATACCGTATCTGTATGTCGGGATGGTTATTCGGGAGCAGATAAGTTGAATAAACACCCGAAAAAGGCTGCAGCAATGAATCTTCAAATAGCCCCGAGGAGCGCACAGCCAAAGGTTTATTCACCTGCCTTACATATTCCATTAAACGATCCCTTATCTTTTCATCCATTTCCGAATCCATGAAATGCTGCCTGATTGCTTCGTAATCTGTCAAAGAGTATACATCATCATACAGGTTGTTGTTTTCAATAAACTTGTCAAACTCGAGTGCACCTATTATTGCTGTTGCCGGAATGCGGATATTCATCCCCGGGACCAGTTTATGAAAATCAATGTTTTCAATAAAATTACTTATAAATGCAATTCCGCGTCCTTTTCCACCCAATGATCCCTTGGCCATGCGGAGTATCATCCGGTTAGAATTTACCAGCACAGGATCAAAATTTACAATCGTTCCTTTTAACTTTTCAAATCGTGCAGTTTTAAACACATTCAGACAAAACTGCCGCAATTCTTCGGCCGATTCAAAATCTTCTGTTTTAACCGGCCGGAGGAGTTCTGCCATATTGATTTCACCACGAGCCATCAACCAGGTTGAAAATGAATTACGTTTTCCATGATACAACAACGCTTCAGCAGGAATATCCCTGAATTTCTCCTGGAACTCAGCCAGGTTTTCTGCTTCGGTAATTGGTTTGCCATCTTTGCCTTTAAAGATAAAATTTCCAAATCCAAGCCGGCGGTATAAAAAATTCAGGATATCCATTGACAGGCTCTCCGAATTCTTGTTAATAAAATCGGCATGAATCGATTTTGCTCTGGCTGCATTTGAAATATCCTGTGACTGCAGCAAAACCGGAATGGAATATTTTAATGTGTTTTTTGCATATTTTAAAAGTTCGATACCTGCATCCCCATCTTCAACGCCTTCCTTTTCAAATTTTACATCCGAAATTACACACAGCATATAGCGGCGGTAGCTGTTTATAATCTGTACGGCCTCTTCATAAGTATCAACAAGGATTACTTTCGGACGGGCACGCATTTTAAGAATTTTATGGAGTTCATCTTTGGCATCCTCCTGCACCAGAATCTGTGTCTGGGTCATTATGGTGGTGTAAAGCATGGGAAGGTAGCGCGAATAATATTGAATACTGTCTTCTACTAAAAGAACGACCCGTACATTCCCGTTTTGGGTATCGAGTGCTACGTTCTTTTTATCCTCAATGTATTTAATCATCGCCAGAAATACATTCGAGTTTCCGTTCCAGACAAAAATTCGGTCAATGTAATCCAGCTTCCTTCCCTCTGCCTGGAAATAGCGCAAATCGGAATTGTTGTTTGCCAGAAGCAGCAAAGGAATCCGGGAACGTAAAGTTCCCAGTTGGCGGGCAGTTTCAACCGCTGCATCCTTATCAAGACCTGCCATAACAATTATCAGATCGAAATCGTTATGCTCCAGCGTTAGCAGGGCATCTTCGGCAGAATTTACGCTTGTAAAGCGGGGTGCTGCATATAGGTTCAGCTGCAGATACTCTCCAAAAATCTTATCGCTAAATTGTCCTTCCCGAACTATGGTGTATGAATCGTAAAGAGTAGCTACCAGCAGTACCTCCTTTACCTTGGTAGGCATCAGTTCCTGAAAAATATCGCGGTCAGTTTTTTTTCTCTTGTAAATGCTTGCAAGCGTAATGTTATCAATATCCATATGCCAATTAATTTGACGCTGAAATTACTCATTTTTCAGCAAACATGCAGCATTCACCAAAAGATTGAAATAAAAAACCTTTTGAAATTAAAATGGCATTAACCACAATTTGACCACAAGAAATTTCAGTATTAACTGACAGCATCAGGAGCCGTTTTCACCCTTCAAATACTTCAAACTTCTCATTTATAATTCAAAATTGCTTCCACACAGCGTATGGCAGTCTTGCCATCCCAATATTCAGGCCGAACAGGCCGGCGCTCCTGTTCCAGGGTATTATGGTATTCCGTGCGGATGCGATCTACGTTGTTCCCGACCAGGACGCTTGCACCCCCGTGCTCCCGGAGAGTAACCGGCCGTTCCGTGTTCCATCGAAGGGTGAGGCAGGGCGTTCCCAGTACACAGCACTCCTCCTGCAGTCCACCACTGTCGGTAAGCATGATTCGGGCACCCATGTTCAGGCGCAGCATCTCATGGTAACCAATGGGTTCAAGCAGAATGATACCCGGGTAGCTCTTTACCTTTTCCCAAAGACCATAATTTTCAAGCTGCTTCCGTGCACGTGGATGAATGGGCCAGATAAGCGGATGTTCGTTGGAGACTTCTTCCATCAGAAAATCCATCAAAGGCTCCAGCACATCCCTGTAATCCACATTGGATGGACGGTGCAGGGTCATAACAGCATAGGAGCCATCGGGGACTGAAAACTGCGGATCTTGTTCACCCATCTGAGCCCCCTTCCCTATCCCCGACCCCCCATTTGGGGATAAGAGAACTACCTCCGGATGAAGGTTGGCGCGAATGATGTCTTCTATTTCTAATTGAGCAGCTTTTTCTCTGTTGGCTTCAAGGGTGTCGATCATAATGTTGCCAACAAACCCAATTTTATATTCCGGAACGCCTTCATGACGAAGGTTCTGACCGGACAGTTTATCAGGAACTAGAAGCAGGTCGCTGATGCGATCAGTTACCAGACGGTTGATTTCTTCAGGCATTGTCATATCACCGCTTCGAAGACCTGCCTCAATATGACATACATTGATATTTAGTTTCTTTGCAGTTACCGAGCAGGCCAGAGTAGCATTCACATCACCAACCACAACCACCCAGTCGGGCTGCTCTTTCTGGCATACCTTCTCAAAGGCAATCATGGTATTGCCCACCTGCTCTGCATGGGTCCCCGAACCGATGCCCAGATTGATGTCGGCCTCAGGAATACCCAGTGACTCAAAGAAGGCTTTGCTCATACGATCGTCATAATGCTGGCCGGTGTGAACGAGAATATGTTTGATGAGTTGATTATTTGACCCCCTTTGCCCTTTGCCCTCATTCCTTACGCCGGCATTTCCCCCCAGAAGGGGATCAGAAGAGGTATTCACTTTGTGAATGGAATTTATAAATGGCGCTATTTTCATAAAGTTGGGACGTGCGCCCACTACGGATATGATTTTCATGTTTATATTATCAGTTTCTTTAATTTTCTATGTCAGTTGATTAATCTATTTGCACCAATCTCCCTCCAGAGGGCAATCAGATAATTTATGCAAAAATAATTTTTTCATGCTATCACATGCCCTACAATCACTTTTTTTACCAGGGATTATTGCTAAACTTTTTCATAATTAGTAAAATATGCCACTTTTAAAATGCTTGACGATCTTCTCATAAGGCGCTGATTATATGTTGGGCTGAGGATTCTTACTTCCAAAAATACGGGAGTAAATATTAAAATGCCCGGAAATTTTAAAAATGTAAAAATTCGACACTATACAGGTAAAGCTGTAAATAAGAAAATCACGTAAATCCGGATGCCCATCTCTTTTCAGTGCCAATGGTATCCCTGAATCTCCAGGTTGGTTAATCCTGCCCGTTTTGCATAGCTGATTGCTTCTGTATATTCCTCCATTGTTATTCTTCTGGAAATTTCAGGATACTCTGATGCCTTAAAAACGGGATTGTATTGTGACATCAGGTTAATAAAGGTATCTTTTGGCAGGTTACCTGCAATCCATTCCATCACTTCCCTGGTAGTGCTTATATTGTTTGGCATAACCAGATGGCGGATCATCAAACCTTTACGAATCAAACCATTTGATGTAGCCCGTGCAACGCCTGCCTGGCGATGCATTTCCAGCAATGCTTTTTTAGTTATTTCAGGATAGGTATCAGCACCCGAAGAATATTTAGCTGCGTTTTCGCCCTTAGCATATTTGAAGTCGGGAAGGTAGATATCCACTATACCATCTAAAATTTTCAAAACTTCCAACCGTTCCCAGCCACAGGTATTATATACTAGCGGGATTTTTAATCCTTTGGATGCTGCCTCATCGAGTGCAAGTAATATATGCGGCGAATAATGAGTTGGTGTAACAATATTAATATTCGGACAACCAAGCTTTTGCAAAGCAAGCATCATGCGGGCGAACTGTCCGATGCTCCTGCGGCTTCCTTCCCCTCCCTGGCTGATTTCCCAGTTGATGCAAAATACACACTTTAAACTGCAATTGGTCATAAAAATGGTTCCTGAACCGGATTGTCCTACCAATGGACTTTCTTCACCAAAATGTGGATGAAAAGCTGAAATCTGCAATCGGGAATCCGAACCACAAAAACCTTTTTCTCCTTTCAATCTATTCGCACCACATCTTCGTGGACAAAGGCGGCAATTCTCCATGAAACTCCACAACTTTTCCCCCCTTTTTTTGAGTTCTCCTGATCCGTGGAGATTGAGGTACCCAGGCTCAAGGTTATCCTGTGATTGTACTAAATCTTCTGAATTATACATTTGTATAGATCCTACAACAGGGGCCATAAGGATTGTTTTAACTATTTTACGCCTTGAAACCATATGCCTTTCATTTTATCATTTATAAATTTACAAAATACATCCCGCCCCTCAAAATATTAAGTAATAAAGCAAAAAAGACAGCCTTTAAAAAACAAATAAGAGCCTCCATCCCAAAAACATACCAGGAACGTACACCCAACTGTTGCAAATTGCAGAAATAAAGCTCTTGTTTAACTACATTGCGCTGAATTAATTCACCGCTATCGAACAGGCATTCGACAAATACATTAATTTTTTCCGGGACCTCCTAAACCACACCACTCCTAACAGACGACTTTTTTATGCAGGTAATGGATTACCCCAATACATATTCGGATTAAATGATGGCCAACCGCCTAAATAAATATTAGATATAAACATTTGCAACATAATTTAAACTAATTGCAACATAAGTGCTATGCATCGTATTGATTTTTGCCGGAAATTGATGAATTATTTATAAAAATGAAAAGATGAAAAAATCAATCCTTACTTCCGCATTGTTATTCCTTTTCACAGGAATTGTATTCAGCCAATCCATAAAAAAAGGTAATCTTCTTGGGATTCATGTACTGGATGAAACAACGTTAAAACCCGGTGTAACTAATGAACAACTGGAAAATTTCTTTTACGAAACGTACATCCCCGCTCTTCAAAAACATTTTTCAAAGGTTAATATAATACCCATGAAAGGAATTCGTGGGGAACATGGTGATAAAATCGGTTTGATTATCGTTATGAAATCCGAAAAAGACCGCTCCATTTACTGGAGTGAAGAAGGAACGTTTAATGAAACCGGTCAGGCAGCACTGGCAAAAATAAAACCAGTGTTAGATGAGATGAATACCCTGATGACTTCAACGGATGTTTATACCGACTGGCTGGTTAAATAACAGCCTGCTAAATCATTCAACAATTCCACCAACTTAAACAATGCATCATGAAAAAAATTACATCAATCATTCTTGTGCTTTTATTAACGGGGTTTATTGCGTTAGCACAACAGGAAAAAGTTGCAATTCCTTTTTCTGCAAAAGAATCGATGAAAAAAGAAGCCATCATGAAAGTTATTGAAAGAAGAAACTGCCGCTTATTATGCAAATGACATTGAAAGATGGGCTGCAATTTATCTTCAGGATTCAACAAATGTAGTGCTGGATGCCAATAAGGGAAGTTATAACATCTATGAAGGATGGGAAAATATATTCACCATGGGCCGCAATATATTTAATGGCCGACAGGCAGATAACACAGAGGTAAAAACCCCTAAGATTATTAAAATGAATGATGGCATGGCCTGGGTGCTTTTTAATAACCAGGTATTTAACAATAACAATCAGCTAGTAGATGAATTTTTAGGAACAGCTATACTGGAGAAAAAAGATGGGAAATGGAAAATAGCTTATCGTAATTCCATTTGGACTAACTCTTACAGACAGCATGAACTTTTTCTTATAAATTCACTTAACTATGCCAAATCGCTCGGCAAAACAGTAGATGAATTCGCCCGGTTCACCGGAGAACAATACAAATCATGGTGGAATAATGAAAACTTTATTGCTGGTGTATTACATAATTGGCAGATGTGGACACCTTCAGAAAATTTTAACATCCTGGAACAAGATGAAGATCATGTTATATTCACGGCAAATAATATGTTTTCCTCCCTAAAAATGAATGGATCGATGTTCAACGTAAGTTATGAGGATTATTTATCTTTTTTTAAAACAGTATTTGAGAAAATCTCAGAGGATTTGAGTGTGGGGTATAATCAGGAAAACACTCCCGATGGTGTGCGGATTACTGTGGCAAAAAGAATTAGTGCAGGAAAATAAATATTAAACTCAAAATTTTAGATTATGGAAACATTAGAATCAACAATTACCGGTGCCGGTGAGATCCAGAACCAGAACAAAGCCATTGTCCGCAAATTCTTTGCAGCAGTTGATAACCAGGATTTCGGGAAGCTTAATGAGCTATTGGCTGATGATTTTGAGCTTAAGGCTCAGGGGTTAACACAACCATGGGCAAAGGAAGATGTTTTTAAAGACATCAGGAAGTATTACACAGCATTCCCCGACTGGAAACATTCTGTTGAAGAATTGGTAGCTGAGGGAGAAAAAGTGGCTGTTAAGGTAATCCAGCGGGGGACCCATAAAGCTTCTTATGAAGGAATAGAGCCTACCGGAACAGAAGTTGCAAAACCTGGAATACATATACTAACCATCACTGATGGTAAGATCAGGGAATGGTGGGGAATGGAAGAAGAGCTGGGTTTTATGTTGCAGCTGGGGATGGAGCTTAAAAGAAAGAAGGGAGATATGGATACCAATAGTGTTGAGAATGATTTACGGTCCATAGAAGTGAATCATAAAATTGCGGTTGACAATAAGGATATAGATGGTATTCTTCAATTTTATACTGCAGATTTGATTAATATCCCACAGGGAGAACCCATCCTTTACGGTCGGGAACCTATTCAAAATTTACTTATTGACCTGTTTAAGACCTATGATTTTCATGAAGACTTCAGGTTTGTTAATATCAGGAATATTGGGGAGCATGTTGCAGCCAGCTATACATTTGAACAGAAAATGACTCCTTTAACCGGAGGCGATACGATTAACAGGTCCGGAAAGGGCTTATGCTTACTAAAACGATCCGAATCGGGCAACTGGCAATTTGAATGGAATTCCTATAGTTATGACAATATTTCTGAGGCAGGGAATGTGCAAACCATCACTACAGATATTGAAAAAGAAACAGCTGCAGTTTCAGAAAGGCTGAATCAGTGGATTAGGGCATTGGAAAACAAAGATGCAGAAATGCTCAAAGATGTCATCTGTGATGATTCGGGAATGGTGTTCTTTGGGACTGATTTACAGGAAAGGTGGGTAGGGAGAGACGAGTTCATTACAGCCCAAAAAGAATTTTTCAAGGCAACATCCGATTCAAGGCTTGAAGTTTACAACAAAACCATTCAAATCAGCAAATCGGGTACGGTAGCATGGACCAGCTGCATGATGAACTGGGATATTATGGCAGGTGAGCAGCCCATGCATCTGGAGGGATTGCGGGGAACTTTCGTTTTTGAAAAGCGTGAAGGAAACTGGATGATAGTCCAGGGCCATGGATCTCAGCCTGTTTCGGGACAGATGGTGGCATACTGAACTTTTCGACCTTTCGGTAGGGTAAAAACTATATGGGATTTTTTAAATGTCTTATAAACGCAACTTTAAAATTGGTTTAAGGAGTGCAGGAAGTTTCGGAACAAACTATTATATCTACACCTATATCGGCGGAGAAGAGGGATATGGGATGCTAAACAACTGGAAGCTTTTTAATAGTGTCCTTAAAGAGAAAAACAACCCTGACATCCAATTCAAGCAACAAATGTTTGAAAAAAAGAGCCATGCAACAGTCACATTATCGGCATTTTCTAAGGCGATAAAATTGTCTATGGAAAAACAGAAGCTTCCTCACTTTTTAATCTAACCATTAAAAAAAATGAAAGCAAAACTTCATTTATTTTCCTCTTTTTATTGGCCTCCCTATTATATCTGTACCGCATATCCAATACAATACTTCCATTGACGGAGTAATTGCAATTGTCCGGTTTAGCGCGAGAAACGACTTTTATGTTGTTACGATAAATGTCTAAACACAAACAGGACAGAGGCTGAATCTGAAATGCCCCTCTCAGCCGGAAAAACCGTTTTGCTGAAAAATGCCTATACCATCAGGTGGTAACGGCATTTCCACATGTAAAATCCAGTAAATCTTTTTTTAATCCCCTTTAGGATAGTATTGTAACTTTAATTTTTAATGTCCGTTAAATCTATTGTTAAAAAAAACCACAATGACCGGAGCAATCCAAAATGATCAGGATTTTACCAGGCGACTGACAGAATTAACGGAAGCCAATCTAAAAAATGAGCAATTTGGGGTGTCTGAACTGGCGCATAAAATGAATATGGAGCGTTCCACCCTACACAGGAAGGTGAGCAAAATCTTTAATATTTCTGTCAGCCGGTTTATCAATCAAATTCGTTTACAAAAAGCTTTGGAAATGCTGCAGAACACCTCCGCAACTATTTCTGAAACTGCATACGAATGTGGATTTCACAGTGCAACTTACTTTTCGAAATGCTTTCACGATTATTATGGTTTTTCCCCGGGAGAGGTAAAAAAACAAAAAGAGGAAGTTATGATTCCTGCAACTCAAACGGCTATTCCCAAATCAAAGCAAAACAAATGGATGCTGGCTTCCGTTCTCATGTCGGCACTCCTGATAGTATTATTTTTTACACATGAAATGTTCAACTTTCATGTTCTCCCTGAAAATGAATCATTGGAAAAAACCATTGCAGTGCTGCCCTTTAAAAATGAAAGCCCCGATTCCACCAATGCCTATTTTATCAATGGTTTAATGGAAACCATTGTAAATAATCTCTCTAAAATTGAAGATTTAAATGTTCGCTCACGTACAACGGTTGAAAAATACCGTTTAGTAAATAAGTCATTGGTAGAAATTGCAAAGGAACTGGATGTAAATTACATCGTTGAAGGCAGCGGACAGAAATATGGTGATGATATTTTACTGAATATTCGGTTACTTGAAGCAAAAACCGATCGTCATTTATTCTCAGAACAATATCGAAAAGAAATCAGGGGGGTAAATGACCTGGTTGATTTACAAAGTGAAATTGCTCTGAATATTGTTTCACAAATAAAGGCTGAAATTACACCGGAGGAAAAAGAACTGATTGATAAAAATTCTACATTCAGCCTTACTGCCTTCGATTTCTACCAAAGAGGAAGGGAAGAGCATATGAAATTCAGAATAAAACATGTAAATACAGCTGCCTTGTTCAGAGCCGAAAAATATTACAGGGAAGCATTGAAATACGATTCCGGTTATGCCCAGGCTTACGCTGCACTTGCTGATATTTTTATCAGCAAGAACCGTGGAAAAGCAGTGTTCTCGGAAACAATTCTTGATTCGGTGTTATATTTTGCAGACAAGGCATTGGCATTCGATAATAGAACAGCAGAAGCATACGCTGTAAAAGGACTTTATTACTGGTACCTTGGAAATCGTAAAAAGGCCCTGGATGAATACAATAAGGCACAAAGATATAATCCGGATTTATGGCAGGCATACAGAGGCAAGGGTACTCTATTTATAGATAATGATCCGGTAGCATGTTTTGAAAATTTTCAAAAAGCTGCCAGTCTTGTTTCCGGTTCGGACCTGAAAATGATTTTGGAAGAAATGATAATGGCATATTTATGGGCAGGATTTACCGAAGCCGCAAAAAAATATAATAATGAAGAGTTTCGTTTATTTGAGGATTCTGTAATGTTTTTTATAAACCTGGGAGCCATTGAGAGCCAGCAGGGTAATATTGAAAGTGCCATCAGATACTATACTAAAGGTTTTCTTGCAGATTCAACACATAGAAATTATATCTGGTTTTATCATGACATCAACCGTCAGTTAGGTTTTAATTATCTTTTAAACAGGAAATATAAAGAATCACTAAATCATTTCAGAAAATGGATTGCCATTTTGGAAAAATCAGGAGAAACCAGTTACAACGAAATGCATCGGGTAGCACATGCATTCTGGGAAAATGGATACACTGCAGAAGCGGAATATTATTTCGATTTACAAATGGAACATTGTAACAACCTAATAAAAACAAATCATACCTGGTCGCAGAATTATTTTGCCTATTACGACAGGGCAGCCATTAATGCTTTTAGGGGGAATAAGGATCAGGCCTACAAAGATCTAAGGGTATTCAACCAAATCACTCAGGTGCCTTTATGGATGGCTACGCTGATAAAAATTGATCCTCTTTTTGATACTTTGAGAGAAGACCGTGATTTTCAGCAAATAGTTAAGGATGTGGAACTGAAATATATTAAAGAACACGAACGTATTAAGAAACTTCTGCAGGAATCATAGCAAAAATCGACCTTTAAAATCCCCCTTTACAACATAAGTTAAAGCCTCTGCAACATAAGTTAAATAATCATTTCGAATTTTAAAGTCTTTGCAACATAGTTGTTTAGTCTGGCATTCCTGCATTTCCGACCTTTAATCATTGCAACTTATTAAAAGAGGAACAAAAAATGAAAATAAAAGGATTTAAAAAAACGGAAGTATGGACTTTTCTATTCAGCCTGATTTTAACACTGGCTTTTACAACTGCTGAAGCCCAGCAAAAATTCAAGATTGCCGGAACAGGAGATTACACCATGATTGAAGGGCAGGCATTCAATATTAATGATGCAGAAGGTCACATGGTCAGGCTTAACCAGGCAGAAGGAAAGAACCTCAGTACCGGAGAAACCGAATGGATGCAAAATGCGCGGGCAGTTAATATTTCATTTACCGATGTTACAAAAGGAAACGGGTTTCACCAGGGGTATGTAACTGTTGAGAAAGAAAGCGATAAAATTGTTTCCCGGTGGGAAGGTAAAATGACAACAAAACTTTCAGACGCTGGCCAGCCGGTTACAACTTTTAGAGGGAATATGTGGTGGACAGATGCCACCGGAAAATATGAAAATATGCATGGGGTTGCTACCTACAAAGGATGGTTTACTTCCGAAAACACCTATAGGGTGGAATGGGAAGGTGAATATTTCGAAAAAGGCAACAAGCAGGCAAAGAAATAACATAGCTGATGACAATAGAAAACCGAAACACCATGAGAAATTACCACCTGATAATTAAGATCGTCCTTATTCTTGTATTAGCCGGATTCATTTCAAAGGCACAGGAAAAAGAACAAGCATATATAATGTCAACCATCGCTATTCCAACATCTCCTATAGAAAATAATTATCCGAGCCAGTTCCGGGGTAATAACTGTTCCGGAGTAGCTCCTGCAGGTGCCACCCCGCCTGCCATTTTAGTACCGGATCAAAACCTGGCATGGAATACACAAATTGCTTCCGGTGTTTCCTCACCATGCATATGGGGAAATTCTATCTTTCTGACTGGATATGATCCTTACGACCGGATGTTAATTACTTATTGCTTCGATAAAAATACCGGCACAATTTTGTGGGAGCAATCGGTTCTACCTGATTCCATTGAACCTTTTCACGCAGTTGGTAGCCCGGCTGCTGCCACACCCACAACCGATGGAAAACATGTTTACGTTTATTTTGGTTCGTATGGAGTTTTATGTTACGGTACCAATGGTAATCTGGTGTGGGAAAAGAAACTTCCGATTCCTGAATCAATGTATGGTTCCTGCGGTTCGCCTGTGATCGTAAACAATATTTTGTTAGTTAACCGGCTAAATGAATTACTGGCACTAAACAAGGAAACAGGGGAAACAATCTATACGGCAGATATAAAAGGAAGCGCTGCAACACCTGTTATCCGGGGAAATCAGATCCTTATCCATCAATATTTGGGGATAAAGTCGATAAAAATCGATGATGGCAGCGAAAACTGGCACTTTAATCTGGTTACCCTGGGTAACAGTACTCCTGTTCTTTATAAAAATATGCTTTATGTAAATGGTTTTACCAATGTTGGGGAAACCCGTTTATACGATAAACTACCTGAATTTGACATTATGCTGTCCTTATCCGATAGAAATGCAGACAGTTTAATACAAATAATTGAAATACCAGCTTCATTGGCGCTGTTCAGAAGACCTGAACTTGAATTACCCTTCCCGGATGACACCATGTACTCCTGGCAAAAAGTGGCTCCGAATTTTGACTTTACAAAAGATGGTGCTATGAATAAATTTGAATGGAAACAGATGAAGGAATATTGGGAAAAATATATGGTTGAACATGGTGTTGTGGCCATTAAACTACCTGATAATGAAACAGAAAAACCTGAGCTAATATGGAAAGAGAGTAATTACGTTGCAGAAGTTCCTTCCCTTCTCTGCGCCAACAACCAGGTCTATATGATTTCAAATGGTGGCCTGGTTACCTGCATGAATACTGAAACCGGAGAGGTTATTTATCGCGAAAAACTGGACGCTCCTGGAGCATACCTGGCTTCGCCTCTGCTTGCCAACGGACATATATATTTTGTTTCCTACAACGGAAGGATTACAGTAGTAAAACCGGAAGGTAAACTGAATGTAGTTTCCCAATGCAACCTGAAGGGCAAAATTGCCGCCTCACCGGTAGCATCAGATAATCAGTTATTCGTGCGCACAACTGATACGTTATATTCTTTCGGAAAATAATGTCACTAAAAGTTTCCTTTTATGAGACGATGCTGCCTTATTATCTTTTTCCTGATTCTCACCGGAACGTTATCCCTTCTTTGTAAAGAGCAAAGCAGTGAACCCGTAACGGCAATAGCGCCCTATCAGGTAACCAGATTTTCGGGCGATATCACTTTCGACGGAATCCCAGAAGAAGCTGCCTGGAAATCCATTAAGGCTTTTCCTCTTATCATGTACAGGCCAGGCTTCGGGGGAAGCCTCCTTCGAAAAATCAATCATCAAAATTGCGTACGATGATGAATATTTCTATGCATCAGCCCAATTTTTTACCAGGACCCAGATCAAAGAAGGGCTATTGAAAAAAACTGAACTCTTTGTCTTTTCATCACATAAGTTTGGCTATGCAAATAGTTTTATCCTACCTGAGAAAAAAATGGTAGAAAATCAAGTAATATGGACACTGCTGCATTGATTTGACTCTTTTATACATCATACTGCTGCAACACAGCAGAGCTTAAAAGTTATGAAGCTCCGGAGAGAAAAAGTAAAACTCATTCAATGACTTTCACCGATAAAGAATTTATGCACCGGTTGAATGCATTAACAAAAGCTATTTTGGCTTTGCTCCCGGAGAAACAAGAAAAACAACTCAGGTAGGGAGAGAATTAAACTTCTCAAAATTAAATATATGCTTAGCAAAACAATTTGAATCGCCAAACATATCTAATCTGATTACATCAAAAAATACCTGTTTGCAACATAACTTAAAGCCTTTGCAACATAAGTGCTATGTATTGCTTTTTTATTTGGCGTAACTTGAATAGATGAAAATTATAAAACCAAAAATTAAGGAGGTATGCCATGAAAATACAGGAAAATCGAAATCAAATGGAAAATCAAGAGTTTTCTGAAAATCGAAGAGATTTTCTTACAAAAGTTGTCCCCTTTGCAGCATTACTTTGCTTTGGATGCAAAAGAGCAGCTGTTAAAAAAATAGCCGCTGAATCTCCTGACACACCTACAGAAAGAATTGGAATGTCAACCGAAGAAACCTATAATTTTTTCTATGGTGTGTTTATTCCACTAATGCAAACGCTCGAAAAAGAAATTGGAAGCGAAAAATTCATCGACTTGATCACAAAGACTTCAACTGAGAACCTTGCCACAATGGTTGGGGACATGACGAAGGATATGAAAGTAAAGGACTTAAATGTTTTTGCGGGTTTTCTTAAAGATATACTTGCAACAGTACCTTATAATGCAACATTTACATATGAGGTTACCGAACAATCTGATAAAGTCCTTGAATTAAAATATACTCAATGCCTCCCTGCAAAGTTACTGTGTGCAATGAATGCTGCGAATATTGGACTAGCTATAGAATGCTCAGGTGCACAAGCTGCGGCAAAAGCTATCAATCCAAATATTAAGTATTCAAATCCAAAAAATATGATGAAAGGTGACAGCTATTGTATTGAGCGGTTCACTCTTGAAACTTAAAATACCCCAGCACCCAACAGACGCTATGTTTTAAAAAAACTTGATGAAATAAATTGAGAACAAACGAAAGGTAATATAAGGTAAATAATCAATTGTTGACAAAAAATCCAAAGATCATGAAAAAATTTCTGTTCTATCTGACAATTGCTTTGATAACCATATCATGCCAGAATCAATCCAAACAAATCATTAAGGAAGGAATAGCTGAAGTTAATGGAACCAGGATATACTATGAAATGGCAGGAACTGGTGAAACTCTTGTATTGGTTCATGGTAATGGTGGTGATTGCAGACATTGGGATTTCAATTTTGAAGAATTAGCAAAAGAATTCAATGTAATCCGATATGACATTAGGGGCTTTGGCAAGTCTGCTTTACCAGATCCGGAACAACCATTTAGTCATCGTGAAGATCTGAAGGCTCTTTTAGATCATTTTGATATCCCAGAAGCCCACATTTGTGGAATTTCAATGGGGAGTGGGATTGTGGTGGATTTTGCAATTGATTATCCTGGTATGTGTAAATCATTAATATCTGTTGGTCCATGGGTCAGTAAATATAAGTCTCCTGCTATGGACACATTAAGAGCAATTATGGCAAAGGTAGGTCCTATAGTGCGAGAAAAAGGTCCAAAAGAAGCTACAGATTATTTCCTGACAGGTAATAATACTTATAGGAACACTTTTAGAACGCCAAAAACAGTTGAACATATGAAAATGGTTGGATATGACTATTCATATTGGGATTTTGTTAATCAAAGTAAAAGCAATCCTTTTAAACGAGGAGCAATTACTCAATTGGATAAAATAAAATCCCCCACATTGATTGTGACCGCAGAATATGATCTCGAAGCGATGAAAGAAATTGCGGAGATCATGGAAAAGGAAATAGCAGGATCAAAATTAATTTCCATAGAAAAAGCAGGGCATGCCATGAGCATGGATAAACCAGATGAGTTTAATGAGGCCCTAATTAAATTTATTAAAGAATTACCATGAATAAAATTACGGCATTTCTCATTCTAATAGGGGCCACTTTTCTCTTCAAAAAAACCGACAATAAATGGATGGTAATTTATTTTCATGAATCTGGAAACCCTCCAAGTTAGCATTCTAATGAAATCAAAGTAAAAAGACTAACTAAAATCAAAATAAAATGAAAGCATATACTATTGCAGCAATTTTTGTTTTCATGTTGAGTAATTTAATCGTGCACTCTCAAAATCTTTCCGGCACTAATCTGGATGATTTTATTGATGCAATCATTAAAAAAAATAATATTCCCGGTCTTTCCATTGCCGTTATATCTCACGATTCAGTCATTTATGCAAAGGGCTTTGGAATAAAAAAAACGGGTGGTTCAGATCTCATTGATGAACACACTTTATTCGAGGCTGTTTCACTAACAAAATCATTTACTGCTTTACTCCTGGGAATGCTGGTCGACCAGGAAAAAATTAAATGGACAGACCCTGTAGTAAAATACATTCCGGATTTTGAAACAACTGAAGACTTTGTGACCCAAAAACTGACAATTCAGGATCTTTTGACTTTGCGAAGCGGATTGTTGGATGGAGACAAATTAAGTGGCTCCACCCGCATGGAACTTATCCCTCAGATTAAAAATTTAAAAATATCAGATTCTTTTCGTTTAAGTCAAACTTCCTATAATCTGAATTACACTTTGGCTGGACTTATTGTTGAAAACATATCAGGGGAAAGCTGGGAAAATATGATGAAAGAAAGAATATTTTCATCTTTAAAAATGAGCGAGACATATACTGACATTCCTGCTGCTTTATCGTTTAATAATTTTTCCACACCTCATCTTGTTAAAGATGGAAATATAGTACCTGGTCAATGGAGCGATTATAGCATATACAGCCCGGCAGAAGGCATTTATTCAAATGTTGTTGACCTGGCAAAATGGGTTAGACTCCATCTAAATAACGGTACATTTGAAAATCATTCCATAATTTCACCTTTTACACTTGCCGATATGCAAAAGCCTCAAAATATAGCAATGGACTTGTTTAAGGAGTATTTCAATCCGGATGCCAATTTTATGGCAATGGGAACAGGATGGTTTATAAGTGATTATAAAGGACTTAAAATTATTCAAATGGGCGGTCTGTCATCCGGAACAACTAACCTCATAACAATCATTCCTTCAAAGAAAATTGGCGTCATAATTCAAGCCAATAAGGGATTCGTTTTTGATTCTTTTGTAAAAATTAATTACAAAATTATTAATATGCATTGAAAGAAATAAATTGCAAATATGTTCTAAAATGATAATAAATAGGTTGCTAATAAAGTACATATTTCAGAGCGGGGGTCAGTGCGTCAATCAACCACGGATTCTCGCATCGCCGTTCATATCCTCGCGAACAGGAATACTCTCCGAAATCCGCAATATGCACCAACCTTTGTTGGCAATAGGAAACAGTGAACAATATAAATCAAGAAATATGAAAAATCAATCAAAACATTTTCTGATGCTATTAGCCATTTCATGTACGATTTTGTTGAGTTGCCAAAAAGTTGAGAAAGGCTTTGCTGACATCAATGGAACTTCTATATACTATGAAGTTAAGGGAGATGGCGTACCTGTTATTCTAATGCATGGATTTGCATGTGATACACGCTATTGGGATAATCAATTTGAATTATTTTCGGAAAATTATGAAGAGTGTTTTTTGAATATTGAATGTAAGGTAATCGACCAGCTTGTTACCGGCGACCATACCGTTTTTGTGGCCAAACCCGTTGCACTGCCTGGAATCTGTGGTAAAAAAAATCAATTATAAATCTTAAAATCAAAAATCATGAAAAAGTCAAAAGAAGCAGTAATAATTTACATTCTGTATTTTACATTAATTCTTTCTTTTAGTTTGCCAGAATTTATTTATGCTCAGAATAGCGAAATTAAACCACCAGTTGCTTCAAAAGTAAAAGATGGAATTTATGTTCATAAATCGGGGAATGCCAATTTAACAATTTCTAGTGGTGAAGATGGATTGCTTATTATTGATACAGGTATAACAAATAGAGCAACAAAGTCAGATTCTTTAATCAGAGCAGGATTTAAAAAACCAATAAAATATATTTTGAATACCCATTCACATTTTGACCATGTTCAA
>JAWLGR010000006.1:0-227295 GCA_041684965.1 Mariniphaga sp. | reverse complement strand
GAAGAGGTTAACGAACCAGCTCCTCCAAAGCCAAGGAAACCAGGAAAACCAAGAGCTTCCCAGTCTTGAAAATCTCCCCGCAGTAGCGGGGTTTTTTTTTGTCGTTGGGGCATCAATTATCAATCACTGAATCCAGCAAGGCAAAGTCAAATTTATCCTAATGTATTTTGTAGGTATTTGGAATTAAGTGCGAAATTATCTATTATTGAAGTCTATATTTACAAGCTAAAAATTAAACCAAAATCTTAATTGGAGTTGTTCCATTGAGATAACAAACTAAATTGTGGACAAGCATAAAATTTCAATAAGTCATCTAATTGCAGATAAGTTAATTTTTTTATTCCTAATTGTGTTCCTGAATTTGTCTGCTGTTTCTCAAACGCTCAATCTGGATTCTGTGTTTACAGCAGAAGAGATTACCTGGTTAAATAAGAACAAAGATGGAATAAGATATGCTCCAAATCCTTCCTGGCCTCCAGGTGACTATGTTGAAGACGGAATTCATAAAGGATTTGTTTCTGATTACATAAAATTATTTGAAGAAATGCTGGGAATAAATTTCAATAAAGTTTATTACCAGAACTGGACGGAAGTTTTAAATGGATTAAAGAATTCCGAAGTAGATTTTGTGGGTGCCATTCAGCAAACTTATGACAGAGAAGATTACCTTTTATTTACTGAATCGTTTAGAATAATTCAACTGGGCATTATAACAAGAGAAAATTACCACCATGAATTAACAAGAGAGCACATTAACAGTATGAGCTTGGCGTGCTTAAGAAATTATACAAGCACGCAATATATAAGCAGGGAGTTTCCGGGTGCTCATATTGATTTAGTGGATTTTGATTTAGAAGCTCTGTTCCAAGCATCATATGGAATTGTGGATGGAGCAGTGGTTGATTTTATGACAGCAAGTTACCTTGTAGAGAAATATGGAATCTCGAACCTTAAAGGTGCTGCCTTACTCGATTTTAGTTGGGAATTGAGGCTTGCTTCGAGAAATGAACTACCGGAATTCAATTCTATTCTTAACAAACTTCTGAAAAATATTAATGAAGAACAACATAAGGAAATTTTCAATAAATGGGTAAACATTAATTTTATTGCTAAACCTCATTTCTTTCAGAGATATCAAAAAACAATTATTGGTATTGTGGTTTTTATTCTGGTATTACTCATCGTTGTCTTTGTATTTAACTTTTCATTACGGAAACAAATTGAAAAACAAACTTTTCTATTAAAGAAAGCCAGAGATATTGCCAGACGGAATGTAAAAAATTATAAATTAATAGCAGAAAATACCTCAGATGTAGTATGGTTATCTGACCTAAATTTTAATACGAGCTATATAAGTCCTTCAGTTGAAAAAATGTTTGGAGGAAAAGTTGACGATCATATGAAGAAATCAATAGAAGAAAAAATTCCTTCAAAGTATGTTGAGAATTTGAAGTCAATTTTGCACGAAGAATTAGAAAATGAAAAAATACCCGATTGCAATAAGGACAGATCAAGAGTTCTGGAACTGAAACATTATTGTACCGATGGAAGCACTATTTGGGTAGAAATGAATGTTTCATTCGTTCGGAACATTGAGGGAAAACCTATCGGTTTGCATGGTATTTCTCGAAATATTACAGAAAATATAAAAACAAGAAAATATATTGAACGAAGATTGGCAATGGAAAAATTGCTTTCCAATATATCGAGAATAGCAGTTGGTAATTCAAATATAAATGACACTCTAAAAAAAATAGTTAAAAAGGCTGGATCTGTTTTGAACGTAAGCAGGGTCTATATTTTCGAGCATGTTAATCAAAATGATACGGTAAGTAATTCATTCGAATGGTGCGCTAAAGATGTTACACCACAAATAGATAAGCTTCAACAACAACCATGCAATGAATTTTCATGGTTTTTTGATAAGTTAAAACAGGGAAGGGTTATTAAGTATAAAAATATAGGAAAAATTCCGGATGAACCTACAAGAAATATTCTTCAACTTCAGGGGATAATTTCAGTTTTAATAGTGCCACTAACTCTCAATGACAGATTTTATGGTTTTATTGGATTTGATGAATGCCGGACAGCAAGAAGCTGGGATGCTGAGGATGTTAAGGTATTACAATCTTTAGCATATATTGTAGCGAGTTTGATTGAGCGAAATAAAACCGAAAGGGAACTTAGGATAAAAAACCGTTCGATAGAATTGTCACTGGTAGGAAAAGCTATGTCCGATCTTGAAGGAAAGATTACCTATGCAAATCAAACTTTTTTAAATTACTGGAGATACCAAAACGTGGAAGAAGTATTAAATAAAACTGTTTATGACTTTTGGGAATCGAGTTATGAATCGAGCAAAATAGTAAATGCTATCCACGAAAAAGGAAGCTGGGGGGGTGAGAGAAAAGGTATTCGTTCTGATGGATCTGTTTTTGATGTTTTGGTTCAGGCAAGCCTGGTAACAAGTAAAGAGGGAAAACCTTTATGCATGCAAGCTTCATTTTTTGATATTTCAGAAAGGAAAATATGGGAAAAGGAATTGATACATGCCAAGGAAAAAGCAGAAGAAAGTAGTCGTTTGAAATCAGCCTTTCTGGCTAATATGAGCCATGAAATACGTACTCCTATGAATGGTATTATCGGATTCCTTAACTTATTGGAGGAAGTGGATTTTACTACCGAGGAAAAAAAGGAGCTTGTTCATATAGTAAATGAAAGTGGAAAACGATTGATAAATACTATCAATGATATTATTGAAAGTTCGATTATAGAGGTTGGTGAAATAGCAATAAATGTAGATGAAATAAATTTATCGGAATTGATGAGTAAAACCTATAAGCATTTCAAACCTGAAGCAGACAAGAAAAATTTACTCATTAAAATAAATAATAAAGCTGAAAAGCTTTTAATTGAAACCGATAAAAATAAACTTGAACGGATTCTACATGAATTAATAAACAATGCGTTAAAATTCGCTGAAAAGGGAAGTATTGAATTCGGTGCAGAACTGCAAGAGAGTTTTGTATATTTTCATGTTAAGGATACAGGTACCGGAATTTGGGAAACCCAAATTGAGAAAATTTTCCATCCTTTTACTCAGGCTGATATGAGCTTATCCCGAAAGCATGAGGGATCAGGATTGGGTTTATACATTTCTAAGGCTTATGTTGAACAGCTGGGGGGAAAAATTTGGATCAATAGCATAAAAAATGAAGGAAGTTCATTTTTCTTTACAATTCCGTATAATCCTGTAATTTTATCTAACGCTGAGACTAAAGAAAAGGGGAAATTAAACAAGGATAATTTTTTAGCAGGGCAAAAAATACTTGTAGCTGAAGATGATCCAAACAGTTTTCACCTCCTGGAATTATCATTGAAAAGGTTTGGAGCCGAAATTATACACACAGTGACAGGAGAAGATACCATTCAGTCTCTATTGGATAATCCGGATATCTCACTTATCCTTATGGATATTAAGATGCCTGGAATGAACGGATTAGAAGTAACCCGCATAATTAGAAACTTTAATAATGATATTCCAATAATTGCCCAAACTGCTTTTGCATTTCTTGGAGATAAGAAAAAGGCTATAGAAGCTGGTTGCAATGAATATATATCAAAACCCATTAACAGGAATTTATTGTTGCAAAAGATTGAACAATTATTGAATTAATTATCAATTGAATACTTCATAACTTTACTTTTTCTCTTCTCTCTCTCCGTTAAATTGCGGCAAAGGTATTGATCGCCGTCCGTAACAGGCAAGGGTATACAAGCTCCCTTGCCTGTTTTTGTTTTGTGGAGTCGCCCTTGCCCTAATCCGGCCCGGCTCAATGTGGGTGCGCCAAAATTTAACGGCGTGCCAGACAGCCAAAATAAATCCCAAGGGCATGGGTGAATTTAATGACATTATTTGATCAACAGATTGCTGAGATTAAAATCAGCTATTCGCACAAGGTAAAGCCATCAAACCAGGTAAGGATTACTTGTTCAAGGGATGTATATAACTACGTTGCTCCTTTGTGGCCCGATATTGATTACAAAGAACGGTTTGCTATGCTGATGCTTTCCCGTAGCAATAAAATACTGGGGCTTTCATGGATTTCTCAGGGAGGAATATCGGGTACCATTGTGGATGTCCGGTTGATATTCCAGGCTGCGCTGAAAGCCAATTCTACCTCCATAATCCTGGTGCATAATCACCCAAGCGGCAAGATGGAAACAAGCGACGCGGATTTAAAAATTACACGGAAAATTAAAAGCGGAGGTGATATCCTCGACATTACGGTTCTGGACCATGTAATCATTTCTTCCGAAAAATATCTGTCAATGGCTGATGATGGCTTGTTGTAAACAACCCGGCGTGCCAGATGCCAATACAAGTCCCCAGGGCAGGGGCATTTTTATAATGAATAAACTACGGTTCATCAATCACATGCGCCTGAATCACCTGCCTTCCTGCAACCTGAAACAAAAATCTAAAATTAAAAATAAGGTTTGCAGCTGTGGCCTTTCTGATATTATCAATGATATCAAACGTTTAAACTCAGATTAATTTTGGGGCATTCTGCCCCTTTTTTTGGTCGCTGGTTTAGTTTTTCCCCATTTTCTATACTAACGCTCTGCTTTATTACCATTTTCCTGACATCAGGAAAACGATATCCAACCTGGCCCTGTCACTTATCGGGATTTGATTTCCTTAAGTGGTTGTTCCGTTAAATTTTATCCAAAGATATTAATCGCCCGCCGGAAATGGCAAGGGTAAATAAACTCCCTTGTCTGCTTTCCTCCGGTGGTCCCGCCCTTGCCTGAATCCGTCGTGGCTCAGTTGTAAACGGATTAAAATTTAACGGCGTGCCAGATGCCAAAAACAGTCCCCAGGGCAGGGGCAAATCTTATGTATAAAGTTGTGGTTGCCGGCAGTAGACAGTTCAATGACTATGCGCTGCTGGAAGAAAAACTCGATAAAATACTGAGCCTTAAACAGAATATCCAAATCGTTAGTGGCAAGGCTCGCGGGGCAGACACATTAGCTATTAAGTATGCGAAGGAAAAAGGCTTATCGCTGAAGAAATTCCCTGCTGACTGGGGTAACGAAGGTTATCTGGCAGGGTTCA
The DNA here is from genome assembly GCA_041684965.1 of Mariniphaga sp. GTDB lineage: Bacteria > Bacteroidota > Bacteroidia > Bacteroidales > Prolixibacteraceae > Mariniphaga. The sequence goes on along the minus strand of JAWLGR010000006.1, from coordinate 222,175 downwards.
AAAGAAATGTCCAGATGGCCCAGTATGCGGATGCTGTTGTCGTTTTCTGGGATGGCAAATCTACAGGTACCCAGCACATGATTCGAATGGCTATAAAATATCAGCTCCAACTGCGGATCATAAAATTTAAGCCATGAAAGTCAGCCATGTCCATACAATAACCAGTACACCTGTCCTTACCGGACACAGGCTGTATAAGATGGCTAAAAATGGCCATCAGGATGCTGCCGATATCATGCTCAGTGAAATAATCCGGGACAAACATCAATTCCATAATCTCAGCGGTTATGTCTGTCCGGTTTCCAAACAATCAGGTAACCGCATTCCAAACGCTTTCGCTAATATCATGGCGGTTAATTCTGACCTGATTCTGCATGATGATATTTTCCTACACCATACATCACATGGTTCTTCTATGGTGGAGCGCCTTTATTATCAGCCTGTTTTCTCAGGTTCTGTCAAACAGGCCGATTACGTCATTGTCGACGATGTTTACACCTCCGGCAAAACATTAAAGGCCCTCAAAAATTACATTGAATACAATGGTGGAAATGTTACCTCTGCATGGACTATCGGTGCCGGTCCTTCCCGGGAATTCGAACCCAAAAGAATGCTTATTCGCCAGCTCACAGCTAAATTTCCAAATATCTCCCGCTACTTTGACCTTAACGAGCTCACATCTCCCCAAATCGTTTACCTCCTCAGATTGTCCTCCCTTAACCGCCTATGGTCCATCCACGCTGACAAACAACTCTCACTTTTCCATACCGGACAATCTTAGATTTTCCCATTCATATTCATAGTGGTACATCGTAATCAGGAGGGCTTTTCATGGCAGATTCATCTTAGGTGGGTGGTGCCGTTTAATTTTACAAAGTTATGAATCGCCCGTCGGAAAATGCAAGGGTATATGAACTCCCGAAAGGGGTTTCTCTTAAGTGGTTTCGCCCTTGCACGAATCCGCCGTGGCTCCATTTTAAGTGGTATAAATTAAATCGGCGGGCCAGATGCTGAAATAAATCTGCAGGGCAGCAGTGAAATATATGATAACAAAAGTGGTGCATTGTAAAAAACAGAATTACGATGTGTATATCGGAAGACCCAGCAAATGGGGCAATCCTTTTACTCATAAAGAAGGCACACTGGCTAAATTCAAAAAGGATACCCGTGAACAGGCAGTAGAGGCTTACAGAGATTGGATACTGCACGGGGATGGAAAACATTTGCTGGCTGATTTACATGAACTGAAAGGGAAAACTTTGGGGTGCTGGTGTGCTCCGCTTGCCTGTCACGGCCATGTTTTGGCTGAACTGATTCTTCACTTAAAAATATAATACAAAACAGGCGTGCCAGAAGCCAACACAAGTCCCCAGGGCAGGGGCATTTTTCAAATGAATAAAACAATTCAAAGAACAGACGAGTTTACTGAATCAAGACTTCGCGACCTGCTTCGCCGTTACTTATTCCTCCAAAACTACAAGGTTCCTGAAAAGAAAGATGAACCTAAAATTGAGAATAATATCTTCAAAGATTTTGAAGATTATAATTCTCTTTTCAGAGAAGTACAGGCCGTAAAAGCACATAATGACTACGCTGAAAAGATTAGAAAAAAGGTTCATTCAGCTATGTCCTTAGTCGAATACCAGATAATCGGTAACCTTCCCCTTTTAAACTGGTTCATCACTGACCTTAATCAACGTTTATTCGCTGTAGGTATCAGCACAAGTAACTGGCATGGTCACCAGACTACCCTTCAGGTTCTGCCTTATGACCCGGAAGAAACTGAACTCCCTAAACTGGAACACTCTACTTATAATTAACAGGGCTTCGGCCCTTTTTTTTTAACTTAATACTGAATGCAATGGAAGAAAGAATTAAACTTTTCCTGGAACGTAACATTTCTAAGGAACCTTATGACCTGTTACGCTTTTCTGTTTTGGAATCTTATCCAATACTGAAAATTGACTTCTCTAAAGTTTCGTCAATCCTGATTGAACGTGCGAAAAAAGACCTTGAACGCTTTGATACAATCCAGATAAACAGGCTCAGCGCAAACCATCCGCTGGTTGGTGATTATATCAGGCGCAAGGATGGAAGACTAACCAAAATCGGGTTCATCATAAATGACTTGTTGCAGGATACCACAGGAGGTAGTTTTCATGTCAGCTTATCGGGTTATGGTTCTTACTCCGGTGGGTTCACCATGGATATCCTGAATGTAAACTGCCTTGAAAAGACCGTAGATGTCAAACCCTTATTGTGCTGGACTTTCTCAAACGGGTATGCGGGTGGAAACAGGGGAGTTTATGAATACATAAACGTCCGGGTTTGGAAAGAAGCATATTCTATAGGTATCCTTAATCCATAAGGGGGTGTGCCGTTAAATTTTACAAAGTTATTAATCGTCCGACGGAAAAGGCAAGGGAAAATAAATCTCCCTTGCCTTTTTTCCTTTAGGAGCTCCGCCCTTGCCAGAATCCGGCGTGACTCAATGTCGGGTTTATAAAATTAACCGGCGTGCCAGATGCCAATAATAGTCCCCAGGGCAGGGGCAAAATTCACATGAACAATATCAAATTCTCTCAAAAAGTTATCGATGACATTGTCGAAAATTCAGAAGATTTTGCAAAGGCTTTTCTTGCCTTTTACCGTTTGGCTATTTCTGATTTTGACAACGTCAAGCAGATTAAAGGATTTCCTGTCGTTTCTGACCTTACCGCGGAATACTGCCTTGACAAACTCCATACAAAAACTGATGATGCCTGGGCAGTAAACAGCCTCTGGCTTGACAAGGGTTTCAGCAGTAATGACCCGTCAGTTCCTGACTGGGAAATTTCAACCAAAGCTATTGAACTCATTTATTAATCTTAATGGCGTGCCAGATGCCAATACAAGTCCCCAGGGCAGGGGCTTCCTAATATGTTTACTTTAGATGATATCGTTTATTCCTATACCCGGAAAGATGCACTGGCTGACGGTATGCAGGTCAGAATTCCTGATGATATCCGCAGCGAAACGGGTATTTCTTACCCTGTTTTCGTCACAAGAACAGTCTGGGATAAATACCTGACTGTCCCCGAAGAAATGGCTGACCATCAGGATTTGGATGGCCGTATTTGGGACCTGCTCTATATGTTCGCCCTTAAGGCTTCCAGAACAGACGCTTCCAACATGAAATTTCAGGTCATTTTCAGAATGCCCGATAAAGGTAACTGGGAGGAAAATGAGGTTCCTGTTGATGGTAACAAACTCATGAGGGAAGTCACCTTAAATGCTGTTATCGGGCCTTTGGATATTGATGACGCCAGTCCTGCAATAACCATAATGAAACCCGGGGAGGACTAAGCTATGACAAGGAAACTAAAGATTCAATATCAACTCCGGCAGAGAGGTACCACACGCTATAATAAATCTTATTACACGGTGCCTAAATTAACCCTTGCCGGGATATGGCTGCAGGAGGCAGGTTTTCCTCCTGATGCCAACGTGCAGGTTAATTGCACCGGTAACCAGATTGTCATAACACGGATTTAATTCATAACCGGCGTGCCAGATGCCAATACAAGTCCCCAGGGCAGGGGCATTTTTCTTATGAACAGATTACGTTATATCAACCACACGGGGTTAAATCACTTACAGCTCTTCTTAGTTTGTTTTATTTTTAGGTTATATTATAGCCATAATATAAGACTGAAATATGGTCACGACATTTCATAGCTTTGTTTTGGCAAGCAACCTAAAAAGAATGCTGCCCAGACACCCGATGCTGGTGCTTCCGGAATTGTATGTTCCGAATTATCAAATTAAGCCTGGGGAAATAACTTATTCAATTATAAGTGATGAACCGAAGCTGCTGCAGCATTTAGAGTTCGGATTGAAAGGTTTTAAAACTGTTATGCCATTCTTGCGTGCTGAAGGAAATAGGAATCCTGATGATGATTTGCACTATAATGGTGCTAAAGCTATTTTTTTGCAGCCGGGATTTAAGCAATTAATCCGGAACCACAGATGTCTGGTGCCGGCGGATGCTTTCATTACCGGAAATCCGGAAGCTCCGTACCTGGTTTATTTGTGAAATAAACAACGTCCTTTTTGTTTTGCGGGAATCTGGAATAAAACAGAGGATGAAGATACGGGTACTGAAGTTTTTTCTTTTGGAATTATTACAGTTACTGCAAACGAGCTTATTGCTGGTTTTGGTGTAAAACGTATGCCGGTGATTGTTCATCAAAGTGATGAAGGAAGATGGTTAAATCCTGCAGCAAATCTTTCAGAAATAACAAGGATTATGGATGCCTACCCTGTTCAGCAGATGAATGCCTATCCGATAGCTCCTTTGGAAAAGAAAATTGGGAACAGCATTTCAGTAATTCAACCAAAAGGAGAACCTATTTTTGATGAATCATTTAATCTGCGGTTACCCCGGATTAAAAAAACAAAAACATTTACCAGTAAAGTTCAGCTTTCAGACAGAGGTAAGATAACATAAAAATCAACGCCCTTTACAAGCTCCCTTGCTTGTTTTGCTTTTGGGATACATTCTGCCTTGATTCATCTGATTACAGTTGGATTATTTTTTTAATTTTGACCTTTCTTCAGAAACTACATACAGGAACTGATAAATGCTAAATAAAATAATTGATTGTAAACGAAATGTTTGGTTAAATGAACCACGATGTCCGGTTAAAGAATTGGTGGAATACATACGCAATGAAAAAAAATTACGTGCAACCCAAATTGAGGCTATTGAAACTTACCTTTTTCTAAAAATTGCAGGACAAAACAAACCGCTTTGGAAGCTATTTTCTGAAGGATTCTTCACAAATGGTTCGGATTTATCAAAACTCAACATAAATCAAACGGCAAGAGACTTCTTAACAAATAACAAAGCTGCTCATGCACTTTATGACTTTTCAAGACAAAAAAATGGAGAATCTACTTTACTGCCAGAACTTGAAAAACTTATCGTTGACAAACCGAGCAAATTAGATTACGAGCAAATCATCAAGAACATTTTCTACAAAGTGGACTATGCAGATTATCTTATGAGTTTGCCAATGGGTGCAGGAAAGACCTATTTAATGGCTGCCTTCATTTACATAGACCTGTATTTCGCCCACAACGAACCTGAAAACAAAACTTTTGCGCATAATTTCTTGGTACTTATTCCATCAGGATTAAAGTCTTCCATTGTGCCGAGTTTACGAACTATTGAAAATTTTGACCCAACATGGGTAATCCCTGACCCTGCAGCAAGCGAGCTAAAACGCATGCTGAATTTTGAAATTTTGGATGAAGCTCGTTCTACCAAGAAAAGTAATCGTGTTGTAAACCCAAATGCAGGAAAAGTTAATGCTTGCTTACCGAATCCATTTGGGCGTGTATTCGTGGTAAATGCAGAGAAGGTGATACTTGACCGATTAGAAGTAACCAACCAGTTAGAAGTTTTTGAAAGAACAGAAGACGAAGAAGATAAACGAGCAAATGAACTCAGGAATCTAATAGGAAAAATCCCAAACTTATCCATTCTTATTGATGAAGTACATCATGCTGCAACTGACGATATAAAACTTCGACAAGTAGTAAATAAATGGCAAGCAAAAGGAAATATCACCACTGTTTTAGGATTTTCAGGTACTCCATATTTAGCCAAAGCAGATAAAATACAGGTAAACGAAAAGACTTTTTTCAAGTTCTCTCAAATTACCAATACGGTTTATTATTATCCGCTTGTAACGGCCATCAAAAGTTTCCTAAAAACACCAAAGGTGAAAATCGGGCAAAACCTTGACCGTTTTCAAATTATCCGTAAAGGTATTGAAGATTTTCAAGCGACTTATGGCAATAAAAAATACAAGAACGGAACCATTGCTAAGATTGCGATTTATTGCACCAACATTGAAGTTTTAGAGGAAGAAGTTTATCCGTTCTTAACAGGCGAATTAGAAATTAATCCTGCCGAAATTTTGAAATTCCATAAAGGAAACAAGGATTATCCACAACCCGAAGGAAGTGAATTAGAGTTTCGCTCGTTGGATTTGCCTATATCAAAAAAGCGATACATTCTGCTTGTTCAAGTGGGAAAGGAAGGTTGGGACTGCCCAAGTTTAACAAGCGTCATTCTATCTCAAAAAGGGGATAGTCCCAAAAACATGGTGTTACAAACGAGTTGCCGTTGCTTAAGGCAGGTTGACCCTGAACAAGATGAAACAGCTCTCATTTGGCTAAATGACTACAATGCCAAAACGCTGAACGACCAACTCAAAAAGGAACAACAAACTTCCATTGAGGAAATTAATAAAATTAAGAAAGAAGGAAAAATAGAATGGGTTGAACGTTTTTCAAGGATGGAACTTTTGGATTTGCCTTTGGTAGATTTTTACCAACTAAGGGTAAAATACCAATCTTTTGAGGAAGAAAAGGAAGTCCACACCAAAACCAAACTTGCTGCATTGCTCAAAAAAATTGATGAATACAAAACTGCTGCATTGGTTACAACTGCTGAAATAAGCAATTTGGATGAAGGTGATATAGCCATTATGAAACAAACAGGTTTTGATGCAGCCAATTTCAATTTATGGGTGCATGAAATCTCAAAAGAAAGTTTAGGCTTAATCAAAACAACCGAATTACACCCCTTTAATACAGAACTTCAAGCCATTTTCAATAAGGTTACTTATGAAGTAAACGGTATCCTTTTTTGGAATGAACTTTACGATTTGTATATCATCAACAGTAAAATTCGATTGGCATTCAGCATCAAGAGAGTTTTAAAAACCGAAAGTGAGGTTATTCCTGAAAACGCCAATTTGCTCTTGGTTGATAAACTTGGTCAGGTGGAAAAAAACGATAAACTATATCCAGAAAATGCGGATGTAGATAAAATTTTAACTGTTGATGCATCAGGTGAAGCTTTAGAAATTGACCTGACAAAAGCAAAAAAAGAGTACGATATAGCCAAGAAGCTTTTAGACGACCAAGGGTTAGGACACATGTTTCCTTCTTTTGATGAATATAAAAAGAAGTATGACCATTCTCTTGCTGTCCATTCCAAAGACAAAACTTTCCATTATTTGCCGTACAACTTTGTGCAGAGCGGTTTTGAGAAAGACATTTTACAAAAAACCTTACAGCTCGAAAGCTTCAAGAAAAATGGATTAGAAGTTTACTACAATGGTGAAAGAGGTTTGACCGAGTTTGTGATTAACTGCTTTGCCAAAAACGGGAAAAATTGGAAAAATATTGGTCGTTACACCACTGATTTTCTCATTATCCAACGCAAGAAAAAAGCTATTCACAAAGCCCTCTTAGTGGAAACCAAAGGCGAAGGATATAAAAATGACCCTGCCTTTCTGCAAAAGAAAAGCTTTGTGGAAACCGAGTTTTTAAAGCAAAACAACGACAAGTTTGGCTATGAACGTTTTGACTTCCTGTATTTGGAAGACGGAACCAATATAGCGAACAACATTGTAACTATAAACAATAAGATTGATGAATTTTTCCAAAAATAAGATATGCCAATAAAATACATACCTTACGTACCAAATACTGTGGAAGGTCAAGCAGTACTTGACAACATTAGCCGCACCCAGCGTGTATTGCGTTACCGTGATAACGATAAGGTGATTTCTAAAATCATGCGTGGGATGCCTTACTACGAAGTAGAAAAACAAGAACAAGTAGGTGAAGAAAGTGAAAATATGGTGATACGGGGCGAATGCCTTTCTGCATGCGCTTACTTGAAAGAGCAAGGCATAAAAGTGGATTTGGTTTATATCGACCCGCCTTTTGCCAGTGGTGCAGATTATGCCAAAAAAGTACACATACGCAGAAATCCTAAATTGGCTAAAAAGATAAAAAAGGCTGAAGAAGAATTAGAAATTGAGGAACTTAAAGCCTTTGAGGAAACCATGTATGGCGATATATGGCAAAAAGAAGATTACCTGAATTGGATGTATGAAAATTTAATGGCGATTAAAAGTGTAATGAGCTCTAAAGCCACAATCTATTTTCATATTGATTTTACCATAGGTCATTATATTAAAGTTCTTCTTGATGAAGTTTTTGGCGAAGAAAAGGAATTTGCTGAAATCGTTTGGGTATGTGGTTTAATGGGGGCAGGTTCATACTACCCAAAAGCCCATGAAGTAATTTATTGCTATAAACCTGAAGGGGGTGTTTTTTATCCACCACAAAGATTAGGGCTGTCAAAAAGAATCACAGGTGCACTTCAAAAAGATGATGAAGGTTGGTTTTACACGAGAGGTAGAGAAACTAGCGGAGGTATGAACTCACTCAAGACGTATATTTCTAGAAATTCAAATCTTACCAAGGAAGAAGCAATTGAAGAAGCTAATAAGGAAAAGAATCAACCTGCTTGGAGTGTTTGGATAGGTAAACCTGAGATTGCAAAAGCGTTTAATGACAAAGGTGTAGGAACTTATGCCTATACACAGCTAGAAAATGTTGGTTATACAACACAGAAACCTAAGTCACTTATAGAAAGAGTAATTAAAGCTAGTTCAGATGAAGGTATGGTTGTCGCGGATTTCTTTGGTGGTAGTGGCGTTACTGCTCATGTCGCAAGTGAGACAGATAGAAAATTCATCCATGTAGATGTTGGTATTAATAGCATTCAAATCACGAGGGACCGTTTAGTCGAGGCAGGAGCCTATTTTCAAATATTAGAAATTAAAGACGGTGTTAGTTTATTTCGCAATCCTCAGCAAACAATGGATAAATTGGCAAAACTCATCCCGGGCTTGCAGCAAAAAGTGCCAGGCGTGGGTAAATTTTGGTTTGGTGCATTGCAAGACAGTAAGCTCGGCGCAGTTCCCGTTTACGTCCCCAACCTGATAGATGGTTCTGAAAAGGTTTTAGATATTCCTGCTGTAAACAGAATCATTAACGAAGAATTGCAAAAATTAGAAATCAATGCCCAAAAAGCTATCGTCTATTATGTGGATGTAGATGACCGCAAAGAATTGGAGAAGTTTATTAAAGATAATAATGCTACGCAAACAACCATTGAATTGCGAGATTTAAAAGAAATCCTTCACGCCATAGTAGTAGAAGACGAAGTAGAAAGCAAAATCACCAAGACAAAAGAAGGCTTTGAAGTAGAAATCGTCAAATTCGTTAGCGATCGACTCAATCAAAAAATAAATGATTTTAATGAAAAAGGAAATCTGCAAGCCATCAACAAAGGTAAGAGTTTTACACCCATAACCATTAGCGAAGAAGGTTTGGAATTTATAGAATACCTTTCACTCGATTGTGAAAATGCAGAAGGCGTTTGGACAAGCAGTTCAGAAATCAAGATTGACAAACTCGGTTACATTTCTGTTAACGGGCAGAAAACCAAAGATTTTTGGAACGGTAAAATTTCAGCAGACAAAAAACCGCTAAGACTTAAAATCAGGAATATCAGCGGTGACGAAACGTTATTATTAGTAGATTAAGATTCTTCATTTAAAAATTTCTTCATAAAATCATTATTTGCTTTCTGAAACAGGCAAGGGTCAAGGGGCAGCATATGTTGTCCCTTTTTTTTTAACCCTCTAAGTATGTTTCTTTTCTTTTGGGCATCCGGGCGGGCTATCCGCTGTATCTTTTCTTACATTTCATTCATAAAAGGATGCCGCTTCTATCCCTGATGCAACTATCAATTAATAGGTATTGCCCAATCTCCCCTTAATCGGGTGCATTGAACAATTATTCAAAAAAATTCAGAATACTGAATTTTTACAGCGGTACCGGGTTTGCGAAACCCGTTTCATTTTCTCTGGTGCCTGCCTTAAACTGTACCTCCGGTGATGTGGCCTTTTAAACCATCCCCGTTTTGTAAGTCCATTCACCTTTGCCTTCCAGAGAATTACTTTTTCTATGATTTAAATCTAAAATCTTGGGCAAAGATACAGCCTCAGTCTTATCGCTTAGTCAAGGATTTTCCCGGTATTTTTTCTTAACGCTGCGCTAAAAAAATCTTCCAGTTCCTCCTTGTCTTAGCTGACTGGCCTGTGTGAAAAGAGCCATAATTTTAAATTTTTAAATCATGAAAAAGTATAAATTCTCTAAAAGGCAAAATCAAGTGGTGAACGAACAACAAAATCTTTGGGATGCTTTCTTAACCCACATCGATAACATTTATTATCCAGGCTGCACAGAAAAAATGGATGATAAACTCTTAAAATTCGAATACGAAAGTTTTAAGAACTGTTACCAGTAAAAAAAGGGCTTTGCCCTTTTTTTTTGGTCGCTCTGCTCCTTAACCTGGTACTTCATAAGGTACAGCCAATTTGCGCCCGTCCACTTAAATTATCTGCTTATCCAAACAATAAATAAGAAATGGGTTTTCTTAGATACTCCGTTTAAATTTTGACAAAGTTATTTACGTCCACCGGAAAAGGCAAGGGGAGATAAACCTCCCTTACCTTTTTTCTGCCGGTGGTCCCGCCCTTGCCCGAATCCGGTGTGACTCAATAGAGAATGGTAAAATTTAACCGGCGTGCCAGATGCCAAAATCAGTCCCCAGGGCAGGGGCATTACTCTTGAGAAGATATTCCAATGACCCGCGCAGAATTACTGCCAAATTCAATTCAAGCTGCTCAAACTGCAGCTGCCGTATTAAAAAAGGCTCCACGGCTTATTACTGGCCAGGTGACAAAACAATTATGTGTACCTCCTGCGGGGAGCCTGAATACCGGCAGTTCCTATCCATGGCCGCTGATGAAGATGTTTACAATGGTGTCGGAAACCCTTATTAATGTCAGGCCATGAATGTAACTATTGAATTTCCGTTCGAATTGTGGTCAAAACAAGACCTCATTGAATTCTGCTATGGGAAAAATGCTCAGGTTGACTCACTTCCGGTGGAAACTGTCCGTAAAATTCAGCAATTTACCGGCAGGCTTAATGACCACCATTTTTATGTTATGGATTATACCAAAAATAAAATTGGCGGGGAAGTGGTAAACCTGAAGGAAAAATTCTTTGAAAAGGTTGCTGAATCCGCAATCAAACAGGAAAAAACCCTTTGGAGCCGGACGCTGATTCGCAACCATTAGCTGTATTGGGGCTGTCCTCGGACGGTCCCAATTTTTTTACATCCTTTAGATATTCTTAAATTTTTGCGTATGAAAAGTCTTTTGTTTGCTTGCTTGCTGTTGCTGGTTGCTGCCTCATGCAGTACCAGATATTTAATTGGTACAGGATACGATGTTGTCATTCTTAATGGTCCTGCTGTTCACAAAAAACAAATGGAATCCGTTCATCAGACTGATGCTTTCATACACGATATTACCAGCTTAAACCTGATTACAGATTCCCTGCTGGGTCCTAAAGTCCCCTGCTATAAATTTTATAATTACCAGTTCGATGTTTACGTCGAAAAGAAAGGAATTTACCAACGTAAACAGGGTGGCCGTAAAGTCTGGAAAAGATTAAAAACCCCGTAATAAGTTACCTGGTTTTTCCTCTGGAATACTCAGAGGAATGGTTGCCATAATACTTCGTTTAAATTTTTACAAAGTTATTTACGTCCGACGGAAAAGGCAAGGGAAAATAAATCTCCCTTGCCTTTTTTCCTTTAGGGGCTCCGCCCTTGCCCGAATCCGTCGCGACTCAATGGCAGGTGGTAAAATTTAACCGGCGTGCCAGATGCCAAAATCAGTCCCCAGGGCAGGGGCAAATCATAATGAATAAATTTGATATCTACGAAATGGTTACCAACCTGATTATTGACCGCCTCGAAGCTGGCGTGGTCCCCTGGCAGATGCCTTGGAAAGCAGGCTCATTGCCCAGAAATATGGTTTCCAAAAAGGCTTACCGCGGGTTCAACTTCTGGTACCTGCTCAGCTTTAACTTTCAACGCCCTTACTTCCTGACTTTCCACCAGATTAAGAACCTGGGCGGTTCTGTCAAAAAGGGTGCAAAGTCCGTTCAGGTCATTTTTTGGAAATTCAATGAATACGAGGACCGGGATTCCGGAGAACAGAAAAAGATTCCCATGCTTCGCTATTACAGGGTTTTCAATATCGACGACACAGAGGGTATCCCTGCAAATAAAATCCCTGATTCTGAAACCCATGACCACGATTTTTCCCCAATCGAAGCCTGTGAAAATATTCTCAGCAACTGGCAGGATATACCCAAAATTGAATCCGGGAAATCTCAAGCTTGTTACTTTCCCTTACTCGATACTGTTCATATGCCTGACCCCCGTACCTTTTTCAAGGATGAAGGGTACTATTCCACGCTGTTCCATGAACTCACCCACAGTACCGGTCACCGCAAGCGTACAGACCGCCACAGCCTGTTTCCTAACCACACGTTCGGCAGCAAGGATTATTCACAGGAGGAGCTTGTCGCTGAAATGGGTGCGGCTTACCTGTGTGGTATCACAGGTATCGAAAACACTACCATCGACAATTCTGCCGCCTACATCGACAGCTGGCTCAGCAAACTAAAATCGGATAAAAAGTTTATCGTTCAGGCTTCCACTCATGCCCAGGCTGCGGTTGACTATATCCTGCAAAACCAATCCGTTCCGGGTTCCCCTGAACTGGTCGAAGCGGAAGAATCCCTTGTTTTTGAATTTTAAAAAGGAGGTGTACCATGAAAAACAAAGATTTCAGCTCAGTTTTGGAACACCTTTCCAGAAAACACAGCGCCCACCAGGTATTTTCTGATTTCCTTACATTGCTGGTATGCGCTTTCTCAAAAGGTATGCAGGAAGAAAAATACCTGCATACCATTAACAAATATGAAAAACCCGATGCTTATGCCTTTTCGGAGGCATTGGGCTATCTGGTAAACGAAATGACAGGTCCTTACGGTGATGGCCTGATTGATGTTCTTGGCAGATATTTCGAACAAAATATCAGCCATGGACATAACGGACAGTTCTTCACTCCTGAACACATCTGCGAACTCACTGCCCGTATCAATCTGCCATCAAAACCCGGTGGAAGAATTTTCGACCCTTGTTGTGGTTCCGGCCGTATGCTTCTGGCAATGGCCAAATTCGACCGTAACGCCCGCTTTTACGGTGCCGATATCGACCACAACTGTGCCATGATGACTGCCATTAACCTATGCCTTAACGGCATGTACGGTGAAGTGGCATGGATGGACAGCCTCTCGAATAAATTCTATGGCGCCTGGGAAATAAGACCCTCAATCAAAGGTTATCCATACCTTAAAGCCATTCAGCAATTCGAAAGTTTTATCTATATGCGCCTGCCTGAAGAACAGAAATCCGTTCATCCGGTGCAGAAGGAACTCGTATTTGAATTTTAAAAGAAGGGGATATTCCCCTTTTTTTGGTCGTGTGACTTCCTTACTTTCCCTTACAAATTTCTGTTTGCCTTAAGCCTGCCTTAGAAAGAATACCACTCCAAAATTCTGTTGCAAAGATATTAATCGTCCGCCGGAAAAGGCAAGGGGAGATAAACCTCCCTTACCTTTTTTCCACCGGTGGTCCCGCCCTTGCCCGAATCCGGCGTGACTCAATGTTTGTGGCACATAATTTTTTCGTTTAATCGGCGAGCCAGATGCCAAAATTAGTCCCCAGGGCAGGGGCAAACGTAGATGACAGTAAAAACAAAAAATGGTAACGGAAACGGTAACGTAGCTGAATCAGCTAAAGAAGTGAAAAATGCTGAACTCACTGCCTTGAATTCCAAAATGGAAGATTTTAAAAATGTGGCTGAAAGCCTTAAAAAAGAAAATGCCGAATTAAAGGCAGAGTCTGAAAAACTTAAAGCCGAGGCAGCTAAACCGAAGGTTCACCCAGCTCTCTCACTGGAAAAACGTATCCAGAAAGTGGATGAACTGAACATCATTATCGAGAAATGGCGCAAGCTCAATGAAGCCAGGCAGAATGTCAATAATTTCAAAATCGGTAACGATGGCCTCAGTGTTTCATTGACCCTGCAGGATGCCGCCGGCAAGACTTTCAAAACAAGTCACAACGTAGTTGTTACCTCTGTACTGGAAACATTACAGAATGAACTCGACGGTAAAATTGTCGAGGTGGAAAAACAAATTAATTTTCTGGATTAAGAAAAAGGGTTCGTCATAGACGGACCCTTTTTTTGGTCGTTTCCAACTCCCCTGCATCTGTCCTTTGAACAGCTGCATCCATCATTTAGATTTGAGTAAAAATAAAATATGGCAGCAACAATACGCAGAAACCTTATGCTCCGTGAATATGATGTGAAGGAGAATGGCCTGGGCCAGCAAACTACCTTCAGCATCAAATTCATTAAATCCAACGGGGAACTGGTATTTTTCCCCAAAGCTGTGGCCTGCGGCCTTACAGCTAATATGTCATCAAACCGTATCAGGGGTATTTTGTCCGTAGATGCCAAAGGTGATAAAATTGGGCACCCTACACCAGTGAGCATTGATGCCATTATTGAATGGAACAGTAAAGAAGTAATACTTTAAACATTATGGCAAACGCTTTATTCAACTCTAACGGTGTGCCGCTGATCGGATACGGTTCCAGGGGAACCTTAATCAATACAACAGGCGCCCCTCCGGATAAACTAAAACAAGTTTCCCAGCCATCTGAACACGACCCGGATAAAACAAGTGTCGATGGTATCGACATTTCTGACTGGGGACCAGGAAATAAATTTCCATCCACCGCTGATTCATTAATAAATTCTGTCAGCGTCCTTAATTCCGGCCTTAAATTCATCCGTAACTTTACCCTTGGACAGGGTATCTTTCCGGTAACTGTAGTCGGTTACGACGCCGACGGAAACGAAGTATTAGAACCGGTCGAAGATGCCAAACTCCATAACTTCGGGAAAAGCCGCCTGGTCCGTCGTTTCCTTGAAAAGGCTACACGGGATTACCTGAAATTTGGACCTGCTTTCACCCAGCTTATACCTAATGCGGACGGCTCCCAGCTGGTGGGAATTAATACAATAAATGCCAAATACTGCCGTCTTAGTGTTGCCGATAAATCAGGACTCATTACAAAATGTGTCGTTGCTGGCAAATGGCCTGATACCCCTTCAAAAGGTGAATACACTATTCATGAAGTGCTGGACGAATACGACCCGGCCGCAGACCTGCAACGCCGTAAATGGAGCAACTCCATCAAGGGTAAAAGCTTTATTCAGGTTATCCGTGATTCATGGAGTAATAACGAATATTACAGCTCCCCGGTCTGGTATTCTGCATATACCGCCGGTTGGATTGAAATTGCTCAGAAAATTCCTGCTTTCCTGAAAACGGTTTACACAAACCAAATTACCTGGAAATGGCATGTCCAAATTCCTTACGCTTTCTGGGACCGCAAATTCCCGGAGGCTAACTTCGCTTCAACTCAGCTTCGAATGGATGCCATTAACAATTTCATGGATGAAATTGAAACCAACCTTTGCGGTACGGATAATGCCAGTAAGCCAATCTTTACCATGTTCGAGATGAACCCACAAGGTAAAGTGGAAGAACAATGGATAATCAAACCCCTGGAAAATAAACTCAACAACGAACAGGAATTAATTTCGTCTGCGGCTGCCAACTCTGAAATTCTGTTCAGCCTGATGATTAATCCCAATGTTTTAGGAGCAGGAATGCCCGGAGGTACTTACGCAGGTAATCAGGGCGGCTCAAATATCAGGGAGGCTTTCCTTGTAAACATAGCCAACGCATGGCTCGACCGCCAGAACCTGCTCGACCCCCTCGAAACGTTTGTCCGTTTCAACGGGGCTCCTGAAAATATGGAATGGAGATTCCGTAATACTATTCTCACTACGCTTGATACCGGAAGTGGAACCAAAAAATTATTAAGCTAATGTTGTTCAAAACAATTACCGAAATCAAATCATTCCTGCCCATAGGTGCAGGGAACGATTTTAACCGCTTGATGCCTCATATTGAAAATGCGGAAAATAAATACATAAAACCACTGCTTTCATCCGCTCTTTATAATGAACTCATTGAATTTTATGAGGCTGAACTCCCGGCGGTTCCAACAGATGTGCAACAGGCCATGCTCACTCTGCTGAATAAGATTCAACATGCTACCATCCATCTGACTTATGCTTTTGGATTTGATTTTCTGAATGTATCCATATCCGATGCCGGATTTATGCGCTCAGAAACTCAAAGCCAAAAAGGTTTGTTTAAATACCAGGAGGATAATCTCAAATCATACTTTTCCAACGCCGGCTTTAATGCCCTCGACGACGCGCTGGTATTTATCGAAGAGAACATCCAGTACTTTCTGGAATTTAAGGCAACTTCTAACTGGACCGTTCTTAAAACAAGTTTCCTTCCTACCGTTAAATCGGTAGAGGATATTCCTTTTAATATTCATGGCAGCAGGCTAATTTTCCTTGCCATGAAACCCCACGTTGCCTTTATTGAAGACACAGTTATCCTGCCCACCCTGGGTCAGGTCATCTTTAACGAAGTTAAAGCTGATATGGCAGAAGATGCCCCTGCTCCCAAAACGCTTGCTTTGCTTCCTTACATTCGCAAAGCGCTTATTTACCTTGCCACTGCCAATTTTATGGAAGAATCCGGCGCTGAACTCACCGATAAAGGTCTTTTCTTCTCTTCCATTCAGCCTACATCTTCGGCTCAGAATACCCAGAAAAAAGAACCTGCCTCGGAAGAACGTATTCTGGCCCTGATAGCCAGAAACAAAAAAATGGGGTATGCTTACCTCGATATGCTCAAAAGTTACCTCTCCCTGAATTGGGAAGGTTATGCCGGTACTTTGAATTCAGTTATTACAAGAGATAACACCGACAAAAAAACTTTTTTCGCATAATATGCATACCATCACTCTATATTACCGCCCATTACCCCTTATCAGGTACGAAAAGAAACGTGTTATTCATTGTCCTGACTCGTTTTCCGAGCTTACACCTCGTCAATTCATTGCAATCGCCAACCTGCTGCGGGGTTTAATTACAGAACAGAAATTCCTGCATATTCTGACCGGTATACCTAACAGAATTATGCGGCGGCTTTCTCCGTTCGATAAATACAAACTGTCGGAACTTACTCAGCCATTCTTTGAATCCCGGCCTTACCATGAATTTATTCTTAAATCGGTCGCCAAGGGTTATTTACATGCTCCGAAGCCTAAACTGAATAATGTTAGTTTCAGCCAATTTATATTTGCTGATACGTATTTCAGTTCGTACTTCCAGAACAATAACCCCGACGACCTGTATAAATTCATTGCTTCGCTTTACATTCCTCAGGGTTTGAAATTCGAGGAAAAATTCATTGAGGATAATTTCCCCCTGGTCAAAAAAACAAATAAAACCACCCTGCAGGCCATCACAATAAATTACCAGTTAATGCGCGAATGGCTCTCTGTTTCGTACCCGCTGATTTTTTCAAAAGAAAAAGTTAAATCGTCAATGTCCGAACCTGCCGTTTCCCCGGGCTGGGTTAAAGTTTTTGATGCTTTGGTCGGGGATGATATCGTTAATCATGAAAAGTATGCCGATATGCCTTTACATAACGTACTGCGTTATATTTCCTTTCGCATCAAAGAGAACATTAAACTTAAAAACAAAAGATAATGACACGATTTTCTGATTTGGTTTCCTACTTCCGGGACCTTGCATCCAAACATAAAAGCATCCTTCATTCAGATTCAGAAAAACATTTTTTTCGCTTCGAAATAAATGAGGTTCTGGCTGGTCTTAACCGCTCCGACGTAAACTATCCGCTGCTGATATTGGAAGGATATAATTTTGACTACACCGACAATAAATCAGATAATTTATTGAAAAACCGCCACGGCGCATTCATCCTTCTTGATCATATTTCCGACCCTTCTGATTACGACTCCATCCATCTGAAATGGGATGCACTGGAACAAATAGGGGATGATTTTCTCAATAAAATCAAAGCTGATAAATATAACCCCCTCACCCCTGTTATCCGTAGTTTTGACTTCCAGAATGTAGAGGCAAACCTGATTATGAATGAGGTAGGCAGCACCGTTGGTATCCGTTACACGTTTACCCTTGCCGGTACTGTTCAGACTGATATAAATGCTTCAAAATGGCTGCAGTAAATAATAACCCCACCCAATTCACCGCTATCCAGCAACAAAATTATGCGGTTCTGAAATGGGTTCCCAAAGTACGCCGTATTCTAACAAGTAAAGCCCGCCAGTTTTCCAAAGGTAAACCTGTCCCCATGGTTATACGTGGTAACCGGTCAGAATACAAACTTGCCCAGAGTATAACCTCTAAAACAAAAAGGGATTACGGCGAAATAGATACCATTTCCTATTCTTTCGAACGTCATGGTGTTTTTGTTCATAAAGGTGTCGGACGTGGATACGAGGCTCAAAATGGCTTTGTCATCCGTACCGCCAAAGGCCCTAAGACTAACGACCGTAAACCGGTAGAATGGTTCAATCCTGTGCTGGATGCTTACATTCCTGAACTGGCTAATGAAATTGCTAAAATTAATGCTGATGCTGTGTTGAATACGGCAAGGGTCAAAATTCTTTAAGGGCATCCGGGCGGGCTATCCGCTGTATCTTTTACTTATAAAAGGATGCCGCTTCTATCCCTGATGCAAAACAACCAGGTTTTTTCTGCTTTTCTGCTGTCCTTTCATTACAGGTTGTACCTGCTTATTTTCGATTAAAAATAAGTTATGGCTACATCATACAATCGTCGTATAAACCTTTACATAAACGGTAAGGAGGTCAAAAACGATATCAAGTCCATCCGGGCAGAAATGAATAAACTTACCAACGAACAGTCCCGCATGACCATTGGAAGCCGTGAATACAATGCCCATGCTTCTAAAATAAGGTCGCTTCGCGGTGTCGTCCGTCAACATAACGCTGACCTGAACCAGACAAGAAAAAGCTGGTTCAGCCTTAACTCCGCTGTTGACGGCTTTAATAAATATTTTGGGATAATAACTGCTGCCGCTGCTTCCATGGCTGCTTTTGTCCTTACCATCAAATCCGCTGTAAATGCCTATGCTGAATACGATGATGTACTCGCCAATGTGATGAAAACAACCGGCCTTACTAAAGACCAGGTTAAGGAACTCAACGACGAGCTCGAAAAAATAGATACCCGTACAAGCATGACCGAACGGATGGGTATCGCAAGAATTGGTGGTAAACTGGGTATTACAGGTATGGAAGAGTTAATCGGTTTCGTCCGGGCTTCCGACCAGATTGCTGTTGCTCTTGGTGAAGACCTCGGCGGGGCAGAAGGGGCAATACAGTCCCTTGGTAAACTTACCGACATATTTGACCTTAAATCCCTATACGGGCAGGAACAGGCCCTGATGAAAGTCGGTTCTGCTATCAATGAACTGGGTATGGCTTCCACGGCCACCGAAGGATACCTTGTAAACTTCGCCAAACGTACTGCCGGTATTGCCCCACAGGCCGGTGTCAGTATCCAGAACATCCTGGGTACCGCCGCTACGCTGGATGCTCTTGGTCAAAGTGCTGAAATGTCATCTACTGCCTACAGCAAGTTTATGACAACCATGACCAAAAAAACAAAAGAATTTGCCAGCATCGCGGGTTTAGAAATTAGTGCATTTTCAGACCTCCTGAGAACTGACGCCAACGAGGCTATGATTTTAGTATTTGAAGGACTTGCCAGTAATGAGGGTGGCTTTGAAACGCTAATCGCTTTCCTGGGGGACCTTGGTATCGAAGGCCAGCGTATGACTGCCGTTTTTGGTGCCCTTGCCAACAATACCAAAATGCTGCGTGAACAGCAGGATTTAAGTAATCAGGCTTTTGCCGAGGGTACCAGCCTTACCACTGAATTCAATATTAAAAATACCACCGTACAAGCTAACATTGATAAGGCTATAGAAAAATTTGCACAGGTACAGCGTGAACTGGGTGAACGCCTCGCTCCGGCTTATGCCAGTGTTATCAAAAAGGGTAGCGCCATGGTTAAAATGCTGGGCATCCTTACAGAATTCCTTTTTAAACATGGCTCCACTATAATTACACTGATTACAGCCATTACTGCTTATTCCATTGCCACCAGACTGGCTGTTATGTGGCAGGCAAGACTCCATACCACAACCCTTGCTTCCATTATTGCCCAAAAGCTTCAAAAAATAGCTTTTACCGCTCAGTTTGCTGCTGTTTCCCTTTACAATGTGGGTATTGCCCTGCTCACCGGCAGGTTAAAGGTTGCTGCCTTACAGTTCCGGGCGTTCTCCGCTGCCATGGCCGCCAATCCCATTGGTCTTATTGTTACCCTGCTTGCCTCAGCCGGGGTCGCCCTTTACAGCTTTTTGAAACGTACTAAGGATGCCACAAAAGGTCAGGAAGAACTTAATGATGCCATGCAGGCCGGGGCTGATATGGCAGGGAAAAAACAATACGAAAAATTCCTTGAAGATATGAACCTGTATGCAGAAAAGGTTATTACCATGGCTGACGGTTCTACCCGTGTCATTAAATCTTTCAATCAGTATGCTGATGTAGTTGGTAAGTTTGAGGAATCCCTTAAAAACCTTCGCCTGGGTGAACTTGAAAATTTCAAACTGTTTTTCGAGGAAGAAATAATTAATATGCAGCGAAACCTCGAAACCCTCGACCCTTCCAGTATTCAGTTTGAAATTAATTCTTTAACTATTCACGATTTCACCAAAAACCTTGCCCTGGTTAATAAACAAATAGATGATATTGCCGAACGCCGCAAAAAATTAGCAGAGAAAACCAATATGCCCGCTGATTTTGACACAGTAAAAGCTGGTCTGCAATCTGCTTTCAATAAAGAACACAACTTGTTGAAACAACAACTTCTGGAAAAGAAAATTACGAAAGATGCTTTTAACCGTGAAATGTATGAACTGGAACTGGCTCACCTTATCGCCATGCGTCAACTATACATTACTCACGGGGAAGATATTGTGGACCTTGAAGGAAAGATTCTGGACCATAAACTCGCATGGCAGAAAGAACTCGATGGCCTGCTGGAAATTTCAACGCAGATTACGGAAAAGCTTACGGAAGGTGAACGTAAACTTTTCGCGGATATAGATGAAGAAATGGAAAAGCACGTTGAAAATTACAAAAAGCAACTCGATAAAGAAACAGAGGCGACCATCGATGCTGAAATGAAAAAGGCCGATGCACGGCGAAAGGCTCAAAAAATGCAAATTGATTATGCTGTACAAGCTGGTGCTGCCGCTGTTGAAAATGCCAAAACTGTTGAAGAAGCCACCTCCGCTATTCTTAATTCCATTCGCCAGGAGCTTAAGGCTTACCTTGCTGAATTTATTGCCACCGCTGCTCTTAAAGCTTTGAAAAATGTTCCGTTCCCCTTAAATATCGCTGCTGCCGCCGCAGCCGGTGGGGCTGCTACTTTCCTGTTCAATTCGCTTATACCGGAATTCGCTTCCGGTAAATACGATGTTGCCGGACAAAGCGGTACCCGCTTTAACTCTGAATGGGCCGGTCGCCCTTCCACCGGTATGTATGGAAATAAACCCCAGTTAGGGATTTTTAATGAAGTCCCGGGTCAGCCTGAAATGGTCATCGATGGCTTAACCACCCGAAAATTAAGGGTTAATTTTCCGGAAATATTCAAAGCCATTTATGACGTCAGGGATGGCCGTATCCCACAATTTGCTACGGGAAAATACCCTTATCAAATTCAGCAACCCAATGTGGATTCTTCATTGAACCCCCCACAGCTTCCTATTGATATCGATAAATTCGATAACGCCATCGATAAACTCCTGAACTGGCAACCTTCCCTGGCTATCGAACTTTTCGACCGTAAACTCAAACAATACAACGACATAAAAAATAATTCCGGACTTTAATTTTTTACCATGATAACAGTAAGCGATATCTCTATTCTAAGTACACACCTAAGCGGAAACGATATCTTCGTTAAATTAACTACAGACAGTTATCCGCTTAACAGCATGGATTATAAACTCCTTCTGAAAATCACAAGTCCAGAGGGTGAACTTGATGGCGCTCCATTTATTCCTGCCATACCTCCTAATGAAAACGCAGAGGCTGTTTTCAATATTTCTGGTTATGTTGACCAACGGTTTGACCGTAAAATTACATGGCCGATAAAACCACGATACACAGGGAAAATCACAGGCTGGATTAATGGTTCTTATACTATCTGGCTTTACCCCGGTGAAAGCTGGATAGACAAGGTGGACGGCCAGCTTAAAGAATCTTTCCAGGACCCGTTCCAACCGATTTTTATCGTTAAAGGAAGGCTTCCGGATATTAAACTCGCTGAACTGAACGACCTTGATAAAACCTGGTATAGCCATTATTGTATGGAAGGCAGGTTCTTATCCTATATGCCCCTCGTTCAATATGTCTCACCATACCAACCCACCAAACTTTGGTGGATTCCCTATGGTACTATTGCCGGAATAACCATCAATTTAAAATATTACATAGCCGGAAATACCGATACTATTGCCCTGTTAAATGGAGATTTGTGGGGTGATATACTGTGGGAAATTGAATGTCACCCCGGAAATGCCGGTGTGCCTATGGCAGATGAAAATGGTAACCCCCTCGAAAAATATGAAGCATGGATTGAAAAAGACGGTGTCCCGATTACTGAAATTCGTACATTCATTATCGACTGGACCCCTCCCCACAAAGATTATTATTACCTATTCGCCGATAACAGAATGGGCGGCATTGAAACCATTACCCTTTCAGGCCGTATGGTTTACAACCCTACAGGTAACCGTACCCTGAGTAAACGTCCTTTTCCATCCGGTTCCGGTGTCCAGGTACCTACGTTACTTCCGGTTGCTCCGAAACGCCAACGTAAATGGAAAATAAATACAGGATGGAAAAGTAAAGAGGAATTGGCCGCCCTTGACTTCCTGCTCGATGCTGAACATGCCTGGCTGGCCCTGCCCCCTGATTCCGGTGTTACCGATATCAATAACTATAAATTGTGTCCTGTGATTATAACTAATACAGAACTTATTTTAAATGACGATAACAACGATATTGAATCAGTGGATATAGAAATGGAAGAAGCTTACTAAATATAAATACCATGCTCGAATTTTTTCTTAACGATAAGCCTTTACTTCTCGACCGTACAAAGTCTATAAGAATGACCCATCAGAACCCCGCCTGTAATATCAGCGATTTTCCTGGGGATATCACTGTAGGCATCGATATTCCTTCTAATGATGTTAACAATGCTCTTTTAGGTTATCCCGGAATCTTTGAAAATAACACCAATAAAAGTACCCGTGAATACCCGGGTTTTCAAATTCGTTACAGTGGTGTGCTGCTGATGGGTGGTACCCTGGTTATTACAAACGCCACCCCTGAACAATTTTCCGGATGGCTCCGTTCTGATGTGGGTAATCTTGGTGAAGAATACCGCGAACGTAATGTAAACCAATCAGAATCTTTTAATGTTGCCAAATCTTTTGTCAACAAGGCTGATTATGACCCCCTCTCCGATGATTACGCCTGCCCACGGATTTATAACAATGAATTTTTTACCGATAAAAGCGAAAAGGTTACCATTACCATCTCCACTCCTAATCCCAATTATACCGGCGGTTTCCTTTCCAAACTATCTTTCTGGACTAAAAAGGATAATAATAAAAACACGTATACAGAACGGGAAGTAGAAGACCTTACCTGGGCTTATATGAAATCCTCAGCCTTCTTCGTAAATTTTAAAAATCCAGATGGTACCATTAAAACTGATACTTCTCAGAGCCTGGGCGGCCCGGAAGATATTGCCCAGAATTTAAAGGTTTACGTAGTTTCACCTATGCTCTTCCTTAATTACCTGCTAAAAACCATTTTTTTTGATGCAGGATTCTACCTTGACAAAAATTTCCTGGCGGAACATCCGGAACTCAAAAATCTCATACTTTATAACAATTATGATATCACCAACTTTGAGTTTGTGAAAAGAAATGCAACGGTGGTAATTCCCGGTTATTCCTGGGATGACGTTGAATTTTTCCCAGTTACCTATGGTTATGAAATTGTAGATGTTAAGCGTGACTACAATAAACCTTTTTATTATAAAGACCTTATTCCTGATATCCATATCAAGGACTTGCTGCTGGGAATTCAGAACTACCTGAATGTTTTCTTCTTTTTCAGACCCGGCCGTAAAATCTGCGATGTTATAGACCGTGAAAGTATTCTTACAGCCCATGCGATTAACCTTGACAAATGGTTCACCGGTACCTGGAATATGGGTGATAAAATGGATGTTACCCTTAAATTTACGTTCGACCACGACGAAAAAGATTTGATGTTCACAGAAAGATGGCAGAACATCGATGACCTGCGGCAAAAAGAAAAGAAACCTGTATTGGATTGGACCTATCTGGATAATATTTCCAATCCCGAAATGGAGGAAATCCGCTTCATTAAACTCCAAAACCGGTATGTTCAATGGAAAGTATGGATTAAAACTGAACAGGACCCGCACACGGGTAACGATATACAAAAAAAGTATATCGGCTGGAACCACCTTACCGATGGTTTCCAGAATGGTTTTTTCAACTACCTCAAAGATGATATCGAAACCATTCCTACCGTGTTTGGCCCTGTTTCCGGAGAAGAACGCGCTACGATAAGGCAAAAGGGTAACATCCGCAGTGAAATGTTTACCTACGAAAGTTTTAAACCACGCCTGTTGTTCTACCAGGGCATGAATGAAGCTACCTATAAATCAAATACAATTTCTCTGGATTGGGAAAAGGATGGAACCGGCCTCATTCAATCCCGATGGCTAAACTGGGCAAGGTTCTGGTGCAACCGCCAGCCGATAGAATGCCAGATGCAGTTCTCCCTGAATCAACTGGATTTCATGCTTCGCAATATTTATAAAAAATTTCGTACCCGTGAAGGTGAATTTATTATCGAGTCCATGGAAACGGAATTCGGCCTCGACCAGATTGGTATTACCACCATTAAGGGATATAAAATCAATTATGCTCCCGTGGTTTATAAACTTTCCGATATCTGGAAAATTAATGACCCTATCTGGATTGATGATACTATACGTGATGATTTTCCCTGGTTAATTCTTAAATAATATGATAGAAAAACCTTTACATACTAAAAAGGAGCTGAAGCGCCTTTTTATGGACCTTAAAAACAAAGGCATCACCGATGAAATGATGGGCATTTTAATCGAGGTTCTGTGGCGTGATAATACCAGTTCCCGCTCTGCAGGTTTTTTCTGGCCCGGTGGTCCTGACCTTTCCCTGAACTGGGACGATGTGTCAAGAACATTAACCCTTACTCCTGCTCCTGCATTGGACCCTGAATCGGAGTATGTCCCGCATTTCCGGTTTTTCAGCTTCGTTTCCAAACCCGTTCTGCACCGAAGGTACAACCCGGATTTTATAATCCTTCCCAATGAAGAAGGTCTTTATGCCATCTACTACGATGTGAATCCTGATACCCGCCTGCAAGCGCTTACCTATACCATAAATCCTGATGAATTCGAAACTGCTACCATCATTATGGACAAAGTCCTGGTAGCATGGATTTACTATGATGCCGTTGCCGGTAAAGCCCTTTACTTTGGCGATTCCCGTTACGGCTCCGAATGGCCTCCGCAAATTCATTTCTGGGCACATAAAACTTTAAACAGCCTCCGTCAGGAAGGTCTTGCTATTACAGATGCAACATACGAGGGTACCGGCTTATTTGAGTCGGACACTGATTTTAATATTACCGCCGGTAAACTCTGGCATGAAGATATCTTTGCTGAAACTCCCGAGGTTCCACTGGGTCAGGAAATACCCGTCTGGTACTTCGACCAGAACGGTCTGCCCCGTTACACTTCCCAGGCAGGTAAAAAAATATTTAACGCCGGTTCCGGCCTGCTGGCATATAACCCGCCTACTGCCGGTATTGCCGAGGCTTCCGACCTGAATTACGTGGTGTACCACTATTTCGCTACAAACTGTGTTTTCCAGCCGCATATAGCTGTAATGGGCAAGAATAAATATACTTTGCGCTCCCTTGCTTCGGCTGCTATTAGTACCGAAGTCATCCTGCTTAAGGATTCTTTGCCTCATTCCAACCTCCTGCATATCGGCAGCATTATTTTCCAAACTTCCCATGACTATGCCAACTCTTCAAAAGCCCGGGCCATTTTCGGAACCGACGAGGTAGGTGTTACGTCTATTTTTACGGAGGAAGACCCTGATTTTCCTATTGATTACCTCAAATACATTATCGGTAACAAAACAATTAACGTAACCGATATTTTTAAACCTAACGGCATCCTGGCCGGTGGTTATGTCAGCTGGTCCGGTGGACTGAGCTTTATCGTTACACCTGTGGCCGGGCGGATTATGCGGGAACTCTATAAGATTTTAACTTACAAGAACATTACACTGACTGCCGCTGACCCCACTTATCCGCGAATTGACCTGATTGTTATGGATGACACTCCATCCATTACTTTCTTAACAGGGATTCCTGCGGTAAATCCCCAGAAACCTACCGTTAACCCCGCAAAACAAATAGAACTCACGCACGTTTTGATTCCGGCTGCCGCCTCAGAACCTGCCGGGGTTTCCGGAGATATCATCTACGATGAAAACATCGGGGAATGGATTCAGACTGTTAATGGCGTTATTGTAAATTTTGATTATGCCATTGACCCTTTCTCTGGCCTGAAATGTGCCAATGTTGGCTCTATCGGCACTGACGATACAATCCTTTTTACAGCATCCGCACCTTTGAATATTTCCGATTACGAAACATTTATTGCATCGTTGAAACTGAAGGAAGCTACAACCAAACAGCATATTCTTTATGTAGAATTTATGCTGCTCGGTGCGGTTGTTTCTTCGCCTGTTACTTTAATGGGCGCTTCGGTTTCCCTGGACTGGCAGGTACTGGCTTTGAAGTTTGCGAATATAACTTTCAATGCAGCACAGTTTGACGCGGTGCGGTTAAGGTGGAGCAAGAGCGGAGCAGCTACGGACCACCCCGGGTTCTTTCTTGACCGTGTCAAACTTGAAAAAGGAATTACGCAGCCGGTTACCGGTGCTGATGGTAAAGACGGTGCAACCTGGTATTCGGGTACCTATCAGGAGCCTCTGGGTATAGGAAAAACAGGGGACTGGTTTTTTGATACAGGCACAGTTTTGGGCGATATTTATCAATGTACCGGTGGGCCGCATGTGTGGACATGGCGGATGAATATCGCCCCGCGGATTGGAGCAAACGGAAACTGGATAGTAAATAACCAGGATACTGGTATAAAAGCGGAAGGAACAGACGGCGATACTCCCGAAATTGGCCTCGATGGTTACTGGTATATCGGGGGTGTAAACACTGGTGTACTGGCAGAGGGTCAGGATGGTGCCCCCGGTGCGGATGGAGATTCCGCATATCAGATTGCGGTAAATAATGGCTTTGTAGGTACGGAAGCTGAATGGCTGGCCAGTTTGGTAGGGGCAGACGGAACCTCCCCTCATATCGATGCCACTACAGGTAATTGGTTTATCGGTACTACCGATACCGGTGTAAAAGCTGCCGGAACCGATGGCAGGGAAGTGGCTATGCGGGAAAATGCCGGTTGGGTAGAATGGCAGTATGTGGGGGATGCTGCATGGACGCAATTATACCAACCGCAAAGTCTAACAAAGGCAACCGGGGCTGATATTGCCACCGGCACAGATGATGCAAAATACGTTACACCGAAAGCAATCAAGGATAGTAATGTGCTTCAGTCGGCAGAAGTGAAATTGGTAGTTGCTTTAACACAGGCTGAATATGATGCGATTGGTACGAAAGTTAACAATACACTTTATTTGATAAATGGGTAGTTATGTCAATATTTTATGTAGATATTTATAATGGGAATGATGCCAATGATGGCACAAGTTGGGCAACAGCATGGAAAACATTAACTAATGGAGCAACGGCAGCCAGAATTGCTGCAGGGGATGAAATCAGGATTTCTAAAAGCCCAGACCCAGTTTCAATCGGGGATGCCACATGGGGGGTGGATAAAAATGTAACATTGGCAGCGGCAAGAACCATGCATGTTTTCAGTGGGGATGATTTATGGATTGTATCACCAAATGTGACAACAGCAAGGTCAACTTCCACAAATATTTATCGTTTTGGAACAGGGGTTTATTATATTTCTGCATTAACAGCTTTTACAACAGGAAAGGCCGCATATTATACATTGCCCGCGTCCTTAGATTTAAGTAATTATCAGGAATTATCATTTTGGATGCGCCCTGGAGGTACAATTCAGTCAGGAGTCTTACGCATTTGTCTTTGTTCTGACGCTACAGGAGACACCATTGTTGATACCTTTTTATTTCCATACTCTACAGGCACTCATCCAAGAGCATTTACGCTGCCTAAAGATGGCGGGGGAAACTTAGGAAGTAATATAAACAGCATCGCTGTTTATTATGATATAGACCCGGGAGCTTTAATAATTTATCTGAATAATATCTTAGCCACCAAAACCAATGATTTAAACCTGACTTGCTTAATAAGCAAATGTGGAACAGCAACCGGAGGGAGAGCTTTTGGGGAGGGATTTTTTCCGATTAAATATATCGACGGGACAACTGTGGCTATTGATAATCATATTACTGCTACAGAGTCAAGTCGGCGTTTTAGTAATTTTGTAGAGGAAACAGTGGAAAGTTTTATCCGTTATCCATATCTATCGCCGATGGATGAAACCTGGGGCTCTATTCAAAATTCTGGAATTGAAGGAGCGTTAGTTTATTTTAAAGGGGGATATGAAGTTGGTACAAACAATCAGAATGGCTGTACTTTTATAAGTAATCAAAATAGCCTTACAACTGGATTATTCTTAAATAACAAAAGCTATATACATATTGAGAATTTATCTTTCACCCGTTGCTCGATAGGGATTTCTTTTGCTTATATGAGCAGAGGACAAGTAGTAGATACTCATAACCTTGTTGGTAATTACTCATACGGGATTCAATTTGGAAATGTAACATTTAGCCAAATAATCTGTATCGCAAATTCCAATTGTAACGCTAATGCGGGCTCCCACTTTTCCGGATGCGCCAGAATAGATGTTAATTATTTATCCGGATATTTTTGTAATAATTCTTCAAATGGAGGTGTGTTAATAGAGCAGTGTATAAACATGCATTTTAAAGATGTTGAAGTAAATGGAAGTAATTTAAATGTAGTATTTACCAATTCGTATGACATATTGATGAAATTAAACCACACCATGGGAGGGGCTTCTTTGATTGCATGGAGTGGGCAGCTTAACAGGTCAACAAATATAGTCCTTTATGATTCTCATATTGGGTCAGACTATGGATTCACTTATATAAATCCTTTTACCATGTATGACTCAACATTTATAAAAATGATTAATGTACGTACATATAACACAAGTGGAGTACTTAGGCAAATAATATCACAAGGAATTCTTGGGCATCACGCAGAGGCCACGTTTAATGATGGAGGTGTGGCAAGACCTGGCGATGATTATTATTGGGCAATTAAAATTAATTCGATAATATTCACCACATCTAATCCATATAAATTTAAAGTGGCTGAGTTTGCATATGTTGCCAATAAATTAGTCACTATTACAGGCTGGGTTAGAAATGCGAACCCTGACATCCAAAAAATAAGGATGGTAGTACCAGCAAATTTATTTACAGGGGATTCGGAGGTCACGGTCACTGCTGTAGAAACAGGCTCAACGATTTGGGAACAATTAACATTGACTTTCACTCCAACACAAGCAGGGGTTTCTGAACTGTATTTTGATTTTGGCAGTTTGAGTAGTGCGACATCTATGTATGCTTTCATTGGTTCAATAGAGATAACACAAGCAGATTAATTATGGCTTTACCTACAAAACAAGACCTTTTTAAGTTAGGTCACAGCATAGATGGAACTCCATGGGTTAAAATAGTTACTAAGTCCACTATTAATCCAAATGGGTTGCAATTAAGTATTGATGGATCGCCTTGGTGGGGTCATGGCGGCGAAGGGGGAGAACCACCGGCTCCAACTGACTTTAAGATTTGGCTTGGTGATGTTCAGATTCAGAAGATGTATTTAGGGAGTGTGGAGATAACGAAGGCTTATTTGGAAAGTAATCAACTATAAATTAAATCAACATGAAAAAATCTAAAGGTTCTTCTATTCTGGCTACGGCAATATGGTTTGTTTACATTTTTGCCCTGTGGAAAAAGGATGGCATTAAACAGTCTGTTTCTGCCTTATTTAATGTCCTGCCCGGTAATTATTTCGTAAAACGTATAATCGCTGCTTCGGTTTACGTTTCAGCTGCATTTTTTTTGGCCTATGCAGTATGGCTGGCTGACATTGCCTGGTGGGTCAATTCAATAGGTATTATTGGTGCTGTTGGCTTTGCGAGGCAGGAATTATCCCGGACAGCCGAAATTCCGAAGGGGTTTTCATAAACCTTAAGGACAAGATTCATGGAATTTCTACACTTGTGGCAATTTACAGTTCCATGCTTACATCATTTCCGGCAGTATTGTTTTAAAAGAATATTCTTTGCTTGTAATTCCTGCCATCACTATAACTTCAACATTTTATATGTTAAAGGCCTATATTAAATACAAAACAACCTGGATTGAATAAATAATGTGCTTATCTATCCTGATTTTCTTATTGGTTATTTAAACCGTTTATAAAGTCTTTACCTGCTAATTTTTTAACTTTACAATTCATTTACCCCTTTCCGGGGAATGTAAGTTTTGGTTTAGTTTAGGTTTAAGTTTGGCGAAGGGGTAGCGTTGGCTGTCCCTTTTTTTTGTTCTTTTTTGGGCATCCGGGCGGGCTATCCACTGTATCTTTTATTCCGCTTTCTCTTCATAAAAGGATGCCGTTTCAATCCCTGATGCATTTTTTTTGTCCTTTCCATTTTCTCCCCCGGTAACTATATTCGACTAAAATACCAGACATGAACGATGAAAAATTTTTAACTCCAATATTTGGTATGCTTACCAGCTTAATATCATGGGAGGTTTGGCAAAATTTCCTGCTCTCATTTTTGATCGCCTTTATTGGCGGGGTAGCCGCTTTCCTTGCCCGTAAATTATGCTCGGTCATATGGACCAAATTTTTCTCTGATAAAAACTTTACAGATGAAACAAGAAATTAATGTCTGCATTCATTGCAGCGCAACCCGAGAAAATCAAAGATTTTCTTTCCAGCAATGCAAAGATTTTCACATGAACCACCCCTCCCGGAAATATTCCGATATCGGTTACAATATCTACATTGAAAGGGATGGTTCCATTCGCCTGGGTAGACCTTTCGGAACTACGCTCGCTCATGCAAGAGGTTTTAATAAAAATTTCCTGGCTATCTGCTATGAGGGAGGTCTGGATGCACTGGGGAACCCTAAAGATACCCGTACTGATGACCAAAAACAGGCCCTGATTACATGCCGCCTGTTTATTGAACGCATTTACAATGTCACCAGCTGGGTAGGTCACCGCGACCTTTCCCCTGATGCAAATAATGACGGTGTAATAACCCCGAATGAATGGCTGAAACAATGCCCCTGTTTCGATGTAAAAGCCGAATTCTTATGAGCAGAATCCAGCAAACAAGAATAAAAATTACATGGTTCGGGGCCATTGTTTTTGCCCTCACTGTGTTCGTTGCCATATTTAAAAATATGGAAGAGCTGGCCGGCTACGCTCTTGGTGGCATCACGTTTATTATTGGTGGCTACCAGGCTTCGGAAGGATTTACAAAAGCTAAATACATCGATAAATACAAAAAACCGGAACATGAAGAAAATTAATTTTTTAATCGCAGGATTGGTCCTGCTTCTGTTGTATTCTTACTTTTCATTGTCCCATAAACTGAACAATGAAAGGAATCTTTCGAACCTGCAGGCAGTTGAAATTTCCACGCTCCGGGACTCCGTTAAAACTGTCAGAAACAAAGTCGGTCAGCTGACCTTTCAGGTCGCTTCCGCTGACATTCAGAAAAAACAACTTAAAGACGCCCTGGAACTGGCGGGTTACGATATTAAATCGTTGAAAGAACGGGAAATTGAATACCGTAAAATTAACTCCCTTCTGAAAGCCCGTCTTGAAGCTACCGGCTCCATAACAACCTCGGTCAGGGATACCTTTACTGTTGTTAAAACAGATACCGTCCGCTTCCAATCCCTGGCAAGTACCTCAAACGGTTATCTTTCTATTTTCAATGCTTCCATTCAAAATCAGAAACTTAATTTCATCTACAGGTATAATGTGGGTTTTGATTTTTTTCAGACTACTCATAAAAACAAAACCGTTGTGTCGGTTATGCTAACCGACCCAAATGCTGAAATTATTTCTGCCAATTCGATAACCGTTACCCATAAAAAAAGATTTTTTCAGAAACCTTGGTTCTGGGCTGTCACCGGATTTACCACAGGACTTCTTTTAGCTAAATAATGATGAACATATTTTATAACCTTAACCTCAAAGACGGATCCGTTTGTCGAGGTATGCTTATTCCAAATGAATTAATCAAAGAAAAGGTGTGGAAAACTAAAGACGGATTTGTCTTTGAGGATGCCGTTGCTTCGGCGGAAGAAATGGACTATAAACTAAAAACTTCCATATTGGATTGCCTGGAACGTTTATAAAATAAAAAAAGTGGCTGTATAAACCACTTTCTTTATTTTTTCGCTTACTGATTTTCAATTTTTAATTGTTCTATCAGGTAAGCTATAAACTCTTCCTGACCTTTCACCTTTGTTTCAAGGTACTTTATTTTCTGTTCAAAGAATACCATTTGCTTTTTAAGTACATCATTCAGGAGCTGTTCCCCCTGCAGCTGCTCTTTTTTATTTTCCACTACTGCAGTCGTTGGTTCAGCTTCCTTTACCTGTTCCGTTTGCCTTACCTGTTCCACTTCCTGCACAGGCTTTACTTCCTTCACAATGTCCATATGCTGACCATTTCCATTATGTTCAGCTTCATGCTTTTTTGGTACGTTAAATTTGGCTTCGGTAACGACCTTCTTTTTTTTATCCTGCAGTTTTAACTGGCTTTTCTTTGCATTAAAATAATTCTCTGCTACATAAACCCTGTCCTTTTTCAATGAATTCTGATTCCTAAAATCCACATACGATTTTCCTGCTATAATATAGGCATCCAGATTATCTTTATCTGCCTGCCTTAATTTCGCGGACTTCATATTGTTAATCAAACTCAATAAATGCTCTGCAGTTTTCATAGACAACGGGTCCTTGCTGGTGTAATAAAACTTTTTTGACCTTGCTGTGCCTACTGCTTCCAGTTCGCTGAAATTATTAATTGCATACGACAACAACCGGTCCCTGATACCAAGCGCCTTTGCCGTTTCTGCAATATTAAACGGTTCCTGGTTTTCTATTTGTTTAAGCATCTTAAACAATACCGTTGACTTTTCCAATTCATGCTCTTCTGCATATTTCTTTGCCATTTCCATTGATGAAAAATTTTTATAACGTTGTTTTAACTCTCGTAAATTCTCAAACTTCGGGATATTGCGATATCCCATTTTTTTCAAGGCTGTAACTAAAGTTTCAGCAAAATCCGACAACCCATTATCCCTTTGCATCTTTACTTCCATTTTTTTTATATCTCTGGAAAATTATTTACAATATTCGGGGCAGCTACCGCCTTACGCTTACGCATATAACGCTCAGTCGTCGCTATGGTCGTATGACCATCCTGATGCTGTATTTCCTGGCGTGGAATTCCAGCATCATCCGCCCGGATATTGCCGGTGTGTTTCCAACTATACATCTTATACGTTTCAGGCATTTTTAATTTTCTCCGGTACTTTACAAACCGTTCACTCAAATTGTTGATAGAAACACATTCCGGCCCCGGCTCACCTTTTTTTCCTATCACATAAAAGGTCCTGGGGTAGGTGTGTAACTGGTAGGTTTCCCTCATTAACTTCATAAATTGTTTTGGTATATTCACGAAACGTCCAGTTGTTTTTGCATTCTCCTCACGAACCTTTATCATGCCGCGGCCAAAATCAATATCCCCAATTCTTAAGAATCTAATTTCTTTTCGCGGCCTCATAAAACAGTAATACTCAAAACAGATTGCAAGCCATAATTGTGGGTCATTCTTTAAAATCATTTCCTTAAATACAGGAATATCTTCCTCATAAATTGGCTCTGCAGCAGAATCATTAATTCTTTTTGTCCCCGGTAATTCTATGCATGGATTAGGAAATTGCTTTCTGTCTTTTCGAACGAAATCAAAAACCGCAGACAATAAAATCCGGTAATTATCTACAGATACCTTAGATAATTCCCGTACATCAATAATAAATGTGAAAAATTCTACCATTACTGTGTGTGTGATTGCAGACACATCTGCATCATTTAATTTGTGGCCTTCCAACCAGGCATCAAATAAACGCATCTTTGAACGGTAGGTAGAAATTGTTGTATCCGCAACCTCACTTTCAATACTGTCAAGATACTTTGACGCAAAAAAGCGAAACGTGCCATTTTTTGATTTAAGGGTTCTGTAATTTTTAATGTAGGTTTGGTATTCGAGGTTATCATCATAGATGATACTCGTATTTACAAAAGGACTCCAACCAGCCCTTAATTTTTCAGTCCATTCATTTTTGATTTTTTCCGCGACGGCCATCCGGCCTTTTTTGGTTGTTTGGGCGTTGATTCCTTTGCCGATTTTAAAACGCTCCATTTCCTTTGTTTTAGGATTACGAGCATAATAAACAACAAACCATCTTTTTTTCAGGTCCCCACCGGCATCATAAATTTCAGGCAACCTGATAATACTTTCACTTTTGTTCCTCATATCTGATATTTAATAATTAGTTTTTATTCTAATTACCAATACCAGCGTGTTACTTTTTGATTAAGATGACAGCTTTTCCAGTTTTTGAACGTCGGTGCAATTTAATTTGCCCCTGTTTTTATTTACTGTCCCATACTGTCCCATTTCCATTTTTTTACTGTTCCAGTTTCTTGTAACGAGCTTATATTCAGCCCGTTACAAGTCTTGGTGGGGAGAGGAGGATTCGAACCTCCGAAGGCGCTGCCAACAGATTTACAGTCTGCCCCGTTTGACCGCTTCGGTATCTCCCCGGATATATTGGAGCCGGATGTCAGATTCGAACTGACGACCCCGAGATTACAAATCACGTGCTCTGGCCAACTGAGCTAATCCGGCCTTAATTTCCCAAAATTTTAAGAACGTTGTTTTTCTAAAACAGCGGCGCAAAGTAAAGAATTAATTTTATAATCTGCAAAACTTTTTTCACTCTTTTCAATGCCTCTTCGCTTATAAAAAAAAAGTGGGTAAGCCCCCTGTGTCGCACCGCTACAACCGCCTACCCTTGCTGCCTTCCGACCCTGGGGGAATTCAGCAGGAGCTGGTCGCACAGGACTTACCCGGTGCAAAAATAGATAAATTTTGATATCCCGGCAAGTTTCAAATCAAATAAGCATATATTTGCAGGAGTTTAATCTTTAAGTGAACTTGTGATTTATGGAAAGTCAACCTGTATCAATCTGGAAATCATCCTTTAAATATGGTGTTGTACTTGGATTGGTTTCTATATTAATTTCACTTTTTATCTGGGCAGGGAGGTTCGTAGAGTCCCTTGGACTGGTTGCTTCCGGATTGTTGGGCTTGTTAACACTGATTATCAATTTTATTCTTTTACTCATTTTTTCCAAATCATACAGAGATAAAGAATTAGGGGGCTTTATTACTTTCAGTGAGGCTTTCCAGTTTGGATTGCTCGTGGTTTTATTTGCTACACTACTTATTACAGTTTATAATTTCATATTTCATACTGTTATAGATCCTGAATATACAAAGAACTTAATGGCAATAATGCAGCAGAAAACATTGAATTTTATGGAAAATGCAGGGATCCCGGAGGCTCAGATTGATGAAGCCCTTAGAAACCTGGAGGATGTTCCCACACTTTGGGAAACTTTAAGACAAGGTTTCTTGTCGGGTTTAATTTCAGGGGTTGTCCTTTCATTAATAACTGCTGCTATTGTTAAAAAGAATAAAGAATTAAGAACAGAAGCGTAATTTTTTACACTATTTTTTATGGATATATCCATAGTAATCCCATTATATAATGAGGAAGAATCTTTGCCCGAACTGGTTGCATGGATACAGAAAGTAATGGAAGAAAATAATTTTTCCTATGAGATAATCATGATTGATGACGGCAGTAAGGATAATTCGTGGCAGGTGATCCTTGAATTGCAAAAGCATAATACAAGTATCAAAGGAATCAAATTCAGACGCAACTATGGCAAGTCAGCTGCTTTGTATTCGGGTTTTGATGTTGTTCAGGGAGATGTGGTAATTACTATGGATGCTGACCTTCAGGATAACCCCGATGAAATTCCTGAACTTTATAGAATGATAAAGGAAGAAGGATACGATTTGGTATCGGGTTGGAAGAAAAAGCGGCATGACCCTGTTTTGACAAAAAATCTTCCGAGCAAGTTTTACAACTGGACAGCACGTCGTATTACAGGAATAAAAATCCATGATATGAATTGCGGGTTGAAAGCTTATCGGAAAGATGTGGTAAAAAGTATTGAGGTATATGGCGATATGCATCGTTATATTCCAGTTCTGGCAAAATGGGCAGGGTATAAAAAAATTGGAGAAAAAGTAGTTGTACACAGTGAGCGCAAATACGGTGTAACAAAATTTGGAATGGAAAGATTTATTCGCGGCCCGCTTGACCTGCTTTCAGTAATGTTTATATCCAGGTTCGTCAAACGCCCGATGCACTTTTTTGGTGTATTGGGTATCCTTATGGTTGTTGTTGGTTTGGCTGCTGCTATTTACCTGGGAATTGAAAAAGTTATTCAGTTAAAACATGGAATTGTTGGGAATCTGATTACCAACAGCCCTTACTTTTATGTTGCATTGACATCAATGATAATTGGTGCTCAATTTTTTCTGGCGGGGTTTCTTGGTGAATTGATATCACGCAGTGCCAGTGACAGAAATAAATATCAGATTGATGAAAAGACGTTTTGATTTAATAATCCCGGATTAAAATCACTGGGCTTATTCTTTATCTTCAAGAACAGGCGTTATTCAGCAGTGAATAATCAGCATAATCATCTAATACCCTGATGTTGTAGAACAGGTTCATTTAATGGGTAGAAATTCCACAGAATACAAAATTTTTTTGTGACCCTTGCATCCTGAATTGTTCCCTCCGGTTCTCATACGCTTCAAATTTTATAAGGCATATTTTTTGAAATTGTATTGTGAAATAAATTACAACAGGTTATGTTATGAGTAATAATTTTGAAAAGCTGGTTCAGAACGTACAAAATGGAGAAATGTATTCCGTGAAGTTTAAAAATGATTCGCAGGTATATATGGGTATTCCAATGATACCCGGACGTTATCAGAACGATGATCCGGCCAAATTTGTCCTGAAAGTGGAGCTTCCAAAAGAAAAAAAGGGAGTATTTGAATTTCTGGTAGATGATATTGAATTGTTGGAAAAAAGCAGCTGAAAAATCTGAGCAACAAAACTCATTTTCTTCATTTGGCACTTGTTTTGAAAAAGGATATACTGAGATATAGAACAATCAATTGAATTCGGATGTTTTAATTTTGGTTAATAACCCCAATGCAACTTTTATGAACAAGGCATTCTACATTATAAAGTATGGTATTTTAATGGCAGGCATCATTCTTCTAAATTCCTGTAAAAATGATGATTTTGAAGAGCCCAATGGCATAAAGATAACTTTTTTAGCATCCTCCAGTTTAAAAAGTTCCTCTGACACTGTTCAAATTGATGAAGCTTACATTGGTATAGGAGGAATTGACTTCAAACGGGAAGGAGAATTGGATAGTGCTGTAGTTGAAAAGATTGTCTATGAAGGGCCTTATAAAGCAGACCTGGTGAATGGCACAATATCACCTGGAATCAGGTGGATATTCGCCGAGCCAGGATTGTACAAGAAAATGGAAATTACCACCCATAATGCGTTGCCAGGTGGAAAATCAATCATTGTCAAAGGGAGTATTAAAAGTGCAAAAAACGCAAAATTTATTCCATTTGAATTAATAACAGGGAAAAATTATACCTTAAATATTGAAAACAATCCCG
The DNA here is from genome assembly GCA_041684965.1 of Mariniphaga sp. Lineage (GTDB taxonomy): Bacteria > Bacteroidota > Bacteroidia > Bacteroidales > Prolixibacteraceae > Mariniphaga. Next base: position 184,020 of record JAWLGR010000006.1, on the reverse strand, counting down.
GTGTAGTAATACGAAATGGAGAAACTGTAGATTTATTGGTAGTTTTTGATTTGGCGGAATTATTTAGGGATTTCGATATGAATTCAGTTGAAAGAGACAATAACGGAGTTCTGTTAATTTCCGATATGGCAAGTACAAGGATCCTCAATTTGTTTGTTGATAGATTTGAATCATTCAGTAGTTTTGGTATCTCTAACGGGTTTTCGCTCAATCATTATGATGAAGAAGAAGATAATAGTAATGGTGCAGGCAATAATCAGGAACCGAAAAATGATGATAATAAGGAAGTCGGAGATGTGAACAACAACGATAATAACGATGAAGATGAATCATCCGGAGAAACTGATGAAAATAACACAGTTAATGACTCTGGTAATGAAAGTAATAATCAGGATGATTCTGATGAGAAAAAGGATGATTCACAGGACGATGTAAATGATAATAAAAACGATGAAGATGAATCATCAGGACAAAGTGGTACTGGTGGAAATAAGGGTGAAGGATCTGGCAGTGAAAATGAGGATCGAAAAGATACTGATGAGAGAAATGATGATTCGGATGACGATGAAGAATCTGGGCAAAATACTGATTCCGGCAACGATAACAATGAAAATCAACAAAATGAGGAAGGCAACGAAGAGGAAATAAATGATTATGAGAGCGACAGGGACGAAGAAGCTGATGAAGAGAATGATAATCAAGAAGAGGTTGATGAAGGAGCAGGAGATGAGAATACCAATTCTGAGCAAGAGAATAAAGGCGACAAAGGTAAAGGCAATTCGGATGATAAAGGTAAATCGGACGATAAGGGAAAATCAGATGATAAAGGTAAATCGGACGATAAGGGAAATTCTGATGATAAAGGCAAACCAAATAAATAACCGGCTAAAAAATAAAAAGAACATTATTAAAAAACAGTTGTTTTATTTTCTTTCAGCCCAGCCGGCAGAGGAAAAGCAAACATTATAATTGCCAGGGTAGTTAAAATACATAAGAATAGTATTTTTTAATAAAACGTCCATGAAAATTTAAAGTCACAAGCGAGTAACATCATAATTTTCATGGTAGTTACACGAAATGAACTTACGAATTCTATCGAAAATTATCCATATTATTGGTAGAATGAGATACATACCTTTAAAAACTAACATTTATAGAGAGATGAAAGTAAAAAAGAAAACAGCAGCTTTTGCAATACTGTTACTATTTTTCATCTATAATTTACATGCTCAGGTTTCTATAGCACCAAAAATTGGATTGAGTTATTCAAAACTGGAAGGTGTATATAGTAATGCCGAATATATGCCGGGTGCTTTTTTTGGTAGTATGTTAAATTTTAGAATACATAAAAATTACTCTTTTCAGTCCGGAATACTTCTTTCAGGAAAAGGTACTTCTCTTAATTATGCTGAAGATGACGAAGATGAAATTTTGATAACTTACCTTGAATTTCCATTGAATAGTATATTTATAATTAATGCCGGTGCTGGTTTCATTCAGTTTTTTGCGGGTCCTTATCTTGGTTATGCAATTAATGGAAGGTATAAATACCTTGAAGATGAAAATAATTTGATCGAGAGAATTCGTATTGGGACATCAGATACTGATGAAATTAAACCGTTGGATATTGGTTTAAATTTTGGAGTTGGTTATTTGTTCGAAGGGCTGGAAGTTCAACTCGGGTACAGCAGATCCCTTTCTACGATTTCAAATTTATCAGATGAAAAATTATTCAATAATGTTATTACAATTTCCCTGGCTTATTTCTTTGGAAACAATACCCGGCAAGACCGATATCATTGGTACAGGAGAAATTGAAAACAAAATACTTTTCCCCAGGAAAATATATATTTCTTATTCATTTAATTCAAAATCAACCGGCATCGGATAAAGGAACCTGTTTACTGTAAAGACAGGAATCTTGCTTCCATGTACTATGTTGGAAACAAAATTGCCAATCTGTGTGTCCTTCATATTTGACTTCTGATGGGTGCGGATAATTACAAGTCCTTGATTGATTTTATTAATGCAGTCAAGAATGACTTCATGTTTTGCCTTTTCTTTTTCTTTAATAATAGTTACCTCACAATCAATATCTCTTTGTGAAAGCATATGTTTTAGTTTTTCCGCATTCCTCCATGCCAGGCTTTTCTTCAAATCGATGTTTAAAGAAAGTGCGGATACAATTATTACTTTTGCCCGATACTTTTTGGCAAAATAAGTAGCCCACAGAAGTTTTTTTTGTGTTGTTTGAGATATATCTACAGGTATAACTATGGTTTTAATTTCATTTAAGGCATGTTTTTTATTTATTGTCATAATGGGACAGCTTGAGCGACTGATAAGTTTATCAAGTTCAGTGGGTTCCAGACAATTTTTTGAACCATCTTTTCCAACAATTATGAATTCATAGCCGCCTTTTTTAGATTGCCGGAGCAGTACCTCCAATATACCCCCATACTTTATGCGATAGGTAAAGTTATTTATTAAATCATTGGGAATTATCGCTGATGCAAATTCATGAAAATTTTTTAAAGCCCGTGCACGCTCATTTTTTGCTTCATTTGCTTGAAAAATTCTTTGAAAAAAAGATGGTTTTTCGAGTATTCGGTATAAAAACACCCGCATTCCCAATGATTGCTGGAAAAAGAATGCCTGCTGCAGTACAGGGATTCCCTCCTCACCAGGTGGAATTAATGCCATTATATTATTCGATCTGTATCTCATTTAATTTGCCAATATTTATATTATACGAATTGCGGAAATAAAGTTTAAAATTTTAGAAAAATATATACATCAATAGCATAGGAATTTAATGGAATAATTAAAGCCAACGAAATTTTACATGAAATGCTTCCTTTGGGTTCAGGACAAAAAGCTGATGAATATCTTGTTGACTTAAACCTGCTTTTCTAAGCGCCGGAACAAATACGTTATCTATTTCTGTAAATCCTCTGAAATTTCCACCTTCCCGTTCATCAGGTTTGTACCAGCCGGCGTCATGTGAAAAAAGTACCCGGTTCAATAATCCTTGTTTTTTCATATATACAGCGAATTCCACATATTTATTTAAATTATCAGTTGAAAATCCATCGAAGGCTATCCATGCTCCACGTCTGGCAGCATCTGCATGCTTAGTATAATCTTTTTCTTCATGTGCATGAGTCCATATAAATGCTGATGGATGGACACCATAATTTTTTAAAATTTCAAGTTGCTGGAATGCTGGTACGGCATTTCCGGAATGTGACATAATGATTAACCCGGTTGTTTTATGAGTAATGGCTGCAGCTCCAACTATTTTCCGATGAATAGCATCAAGTGGCTTGTTTGCTACTGAAATTTTTATGAATCCTGGATAAATATTTGTATTCTCAATTCCCTTTTGTGCTTCATCAATCCAACGTGCTGCCAATTCTTCCGCAGTTTCCCGTAATGCATGGGCAGGCAGAAATTTGTTATCCATAGCACCATAGTAGCCTGTATTGGTTATAAGTTGAATACCTGAACTTTCGGAAAGCATTTTTAATAGTTCGGGATCACGTCCAAGATAGGAAGGTGTGCATTCAACCAGGGTTTTATAACCAAGTTTCTTTATTTCAATTAAATAAGGAAGTACTTTTTTTGCCACACTGTCTCTGTTCCACCGGTGATAACCTGTGCTGTCTGCACCTGTAAAGTCAACAAGCAAATGTTCATGATGTAATGTTTTACCCATCGCTCCTGCCCGGATTTCTCCTGTTACAGTTATTACTGTTCCATCCTTATTTGAACATGAGATAATACTCAGGAGCAGAAATAAAAGAATGCCTTTATTTAATCCTGGTGAAGCTTTCATTTTTATTTTTTTTGTGTAATTTACAAAATTCCTGTATAATTATCTTTATGAAACTATTTATTAATGATTTGAATATTTAAGAGAAATAATACTTACGCTGATTGAAATATGATTGGAGTGATTTCATTATAAGCTAACAGTTTTTATTTTAAAAAAATGTTCAAATTGAGTCAGCGTTTTGAAACTTACCTATCAGATTTTTTATTTCAAAAATTCGGCAATTTTAAACCTTATTATCAGCAAAAGTTTTTTATCGTTAACTAATATACATATTATTTTTGAACATACTTACTGGGTATAGAAGGTGAAAGAAATTGATAAAAAAATATGGCTTTTTGGTGTCTATTGCGCCTGTCCGCTAAAACAGGCCTTAGCGGACTGTCCTATTGAAGAATTCAGAAAAAAAAATGCCTTTGAAAAGTGGGAATACATTAATTCATTAACCAGTGAAGAGGTGGACGATTATATATATCGTCACAGAGTGTGTCTTCATGGGAGGTTATTATATGGGAAGAAGTCTTGTGGTTTTTATGAAATTACAGGTAAAACCAATTAGAACCTTGTTAATAACCGGCAGCCTGTCCATCTTTTCGTGATTCAGAAGCACCAAAATAAACTTTGTTATCGGTATCCCACATTATAGCCTGGTAACCGCCATAAGGTCCATCAGCGAATCCTATTTTATGTCCTTTTCTCATTAGTGCTCGTATCGTTTCATAAGAAAATCCTGTTTCAAGTGACACCTCTCCTCCATCAGTCATTTTCTCACCGGTTGGCTGACTTGAGCCTGAATGTTGTATACGGGGTGCATCTCCTGCTTCCTGTAAATTCATTCCAAAATCTACCAGGTTACATACAATCTGTACATGTCCTTGCGGCTGCATTGCACCGCCCATTAAACCAAAGCTGATATAAGGTTCTCCCTCTTTTGTTATAAAAGCAGGAATAATTGTGTGGAAGGGTCTTTTATGTGGTTCATATACATTCATATGACCTTTTTCCAATGCAAAAAGTTCTCCCCGGTCTTGTAAAACAAACCCTAGTTTACCAGGAGTCATTCCAGACCCCATTCCACGATAATTACTTTGGATCAGCGAGACCATGTTACCTTCCTTATCTGCTGTAGTAAGATAAATGGTATTTCCTGTTTCCAGTTCTCCGGCAGGATAGCTGTTCCCGGATTTTTCAGGATTAATAAGTGCAGCCCGTTCTTTTCCATAGCTTTTTGAAATTAGCTGTTCAACTGGTAACGCATTAAAAGCAGGGTCAGAATAATATTTTGCACGATCTTCAAAAGCCAATTTTTTCGCCTCAACGAACAGATGTATGTATTCAGGCGAACCAAACCCCATGCTGCCGATATCATAATTCTCCAGTATATTGAGCATTTGCAATACAGCGGTTCCTTGTCCATTTGGAGGTAATTCCCATACATCATACCCCCTGTAATTGGTTGAAATAGGTTCTATCCATTCCGAAGTATGATTCTCCATGTCTTTCATGCTTAGAAAGCCTCCCTGTTCACGTACATACTTAACAATTTTTTCTGCTATTTCTCCTTTGTAAAATACATCACGACCCCTGGAGGCAATCAGCTGTAATGTATTTGCCAGATAAGGGTTCTTGAAAATCTCACCCTTTGCGGGTGTTTTACCTTCAGGCATAAATGTTTCGGCAAAGCCTGAAAATTCTTTTAGGATTTGTGAATTATTTTTCCAGTAATGAGCAATAAGTTCAGAAACCGGAAATCCATCTTCCGCGTATTTTATAGCAGGTGAAAGTATGTTATTCATTGGGAGCCGACCAAATTTTTTGTGTAGTTCAAACCACCCATCAACGCATCCTGGAACAGAAACCGGCAGTGGACCCAGGGCTGGAATTGATTTATACCCATTTTCGATGAAAAAATCATAGGTCAATTCATACGGCGACCTCCCACTGGCATTTAAGCCATATAACTTCTTCGTTTTTGCATCCCATATTATAGCAAATAAATCACCACCAATACCATTGCCGGTTGGCTCTGTCAAACCCAAAACGGCATTTGCCGCAATGGCCGCATCTATTGCATTTCCTCCCGACTTCAGGATGTCAAGTGCCACCTGTGTTGCGAGTGGCTGGCTTGTACATGCCATGCCATTTTGAGCAATTACTTCACTGCGGGTTGCAAAACTAAGACCGGTAATACGATCCTGGGAGTAAAGCTGGAGACATAAGAATAAAGAAAGGATAGTAAGTATAGTTTTGTCCATTTGTTTTTGTTTAATTCATATTGTTTGTAAAGTTAAATATGCAGTATTTATTTGCAGTTTAACAACTATTATAATAAAACAGAAAATCTATCCGCGAAGACTTTTTAATGCATTTTCCGTTCTGACAAGATAATTATCTATTTGTTCATTTGATTCAAATCCGATTATTACCATGTCTACTATTTCAAGGCCAAGTACAAAACGGATAGCATTATCAATCTTTTCACCTTCATTTCGGTATTTCCCATTTCCAACCAGCTTCATTCCTATAACTCCTTTGCCTGACCCATGTATTTGACTGATTACATCTATCACCTCTTGCGGATCTGGTTTATCCATAGCAATACCGTATGGATTTATCCGTACGTGGATGACATCTACCCATGAACTTTTGGCGGCCTCCTTCATAGCTTCCAATGAATGTACCGAAACACCGTGTGCTTTTATTATTCCTTTTGATTTAAGGTTTTCAAGAATATCCATTTGTCTTTTTTGGTTTTCCGTCCAGTTCTTTTCAACCAGGCAATGAATCTGTACCAAATCGATATAATCGGTATCTAATTCTTTACGGAACCTTTCAATTACTTTATCGGCATCCGGCCTCTCTGGTTCAGGAATTCCTCCGCTCCGGACCCAGATCTTTGAAGCCAATGTTATTTCTTCACGGTTCATTTTTTTCATTGCCTCTGCCACTAATCCATGTGTACCATAGGAGTCGGCACAGTCAAAAAACCGTATGCCTTTATCCCATGCATGTTGAAGCATTGCAACACTTTCCTTCTTATCCTGACGGGTAAGATATGCTGAACGATTTGAAGCATGGACCCCTGTACCAAAACCTACAAGGGTGGTTTCGATGCCTGATCCTCCAAGCTTTACTTTTTGTATGGGAACGGTACTGGAATATTTAGATCGGCTTGCTAGCAGCGGATTTGAGAATAAAAGATGAGCTGTTCCCAATGACAGTGCCCGGACAAAGTTCCTTCGATCTATATTTAAACTAATTTTTGCCATAACTTAGTAGTTTTAAACCACAACAAACCAGATGTTTGTTTGGTTGAGCTATACGGTTTTCATCAGCTTAATGCTCTGTCATTCAATTCGACTTTACTAAAATAACAAATTAATTGTCCCGAAATAAAAATTAAATGTTTTTTGGCCACAGATCAATGAGCATCAAAATCAGATGGGGTTGATTGTAATGAATGGGGTATGAATTAGCAGGTTTGATAATTCAATAAAAAAATGAAATTGGTAGAGATTGGCAGATATTTAGTCTTTATTGTTACTTTGTTCTCCAGGTGCATGTTTTGTTAAACCATCTTGAGTTTTTTCTTCCCTTTCTAACTCCTTTTCATCTGAATCTTTAAATATAGGCAATGCTTTTACTGGTTTGGATTTAATTATTTTGGTGGTTATCATCTGGTCAACAGCATTGGCTTTTCCTTTTAAATCAACAAGACTGCTAACTTTTAATCCTAAAAGAAAAAAAACAGATGAAAGGAAAAGTATTGTTTTCATATGTTTTAATTTATGTGATTATTTTTCTCAAAAAATCTTTTTAGATTCCTTACTAAATTACTTATTTGCTATCAAACAGGGAATTATATTCTGTAAAGTATACTGGTTTTTCGGTAAACGATTAGTTTTAGTCTGTTTCCAATTTTTATAAGGGTAAAATTTAGAAAACAATTAAGATGTAAGTTGGGCCAGGTAGTCATGATGCAATCCTTCTGCTATTAACCGACATTGGAATCCGGCTGTTTTAGCCACATCACTGAGCGTATTAAAATCAACAAACAGCCAGTTAAAGCAGGAAGTCATACCCTGGTAGGTAACTTCATATCTCATTTCCCCAAAGTATTTGTCATTTGTCAGCTCAATCCAGAATGATCCGTCCTCCTCTTCAAAAAGATATCGAATGTCGGATGAATCAATTAATATCTGGCCTTTTTTTGAAAGTAATTTTTTTAGGTGCAGCAATAATTTTCTTAATCCACCAATTGTTCCGCCAATACCTGTTCCATTCATCAGCAACAGGATTGTATCAAAATTTCCCTCATGAAATTCATATAAATCTGCACAAACCACATTTTCAACTGCCCGCTTCTTCATTACATCTGCTGAGAGCAATGATTTTTCAAGTGCTGTCACATTCAGCCCTTTATTTTGCAAAGGAAGTGTATGACAACCAGCTGCTGCCCCAACATCCAGTGTCTTGCCTAAACTCAAATTAAGTGCAGTTTGTTCAATCAATGGCATTATCGCAACAGTTCGGAAAAAATAGGATGGAGATAAGTACTCATTGGTTGTATAATTGGTATTAATCTTTATGTTTTCCGCCTCACCTTTTACATAATAATCGAATATAGCTTGTCCAATTGGATCATTCATGCTTTCCCTTTATTTACCTGAATGTTGAATTGTGTTTATTATTTTTAGGCTGATAATGCCTTTTTAACCAGCTGGCCAATCCATCAAGCCCAGGGAATAAGACCCGTTCGGTAATATTTGCCTGGTCAAGTTTATCCCGGATTTCCCATTTTAGTTTTGCCGGGATAATGATTCTTCGGTACAATTTAGGATGTTTTACCAGCCAGTTATCGAAAACAGCAGTTGCATCGGTCATAATAGAAAAAAGAGCAAATTGGTTAACAATCCGTTCATCGAGGGATGGTGGTTCAAAAAATAAAGCCAGACCTTTGCCGAATTGCTCGTCAAATTTTTGCAACGATAAAAATTCCGATTCCAACATGTCTACAGTAAAAGCGTTGCATTTTTCCTTGCGAAGCAGAGCATTAAGAGGTTCGGGAGTCAAACGGTTTACTTTTACAAAATCAATCTGCCAGATTACTCCGTCAATATTAAACTTATCAGTATTTGATGTAGCAAAATGCATCGCTATAAAAGGTGAGTAGGTCCAGTCAACCAATCTGGTTGTAAGACCATGATGCTGCGCCAATACCAATGATCTTAGATGAGTATTGGTATGTTGGGGTTCACTTGTCCGGGCATATTTTCTGAAATTACGTAATAAATGGTACTCAAGTTCAGTATGATTTCCACAATTTCGCAAGAAACTGTTTCTAAGCTGGTACCTGCAGTCAGATAACCCCCTGAATGCATAATCGCTGCGATACCTGTCCATTTCTGGCTTCCACGAATCATGGTAAACTTCATCTATTAATTGATTCCAAGATTTTACCACAATATCATTGGAGGTAATTTTACAATTCATTGTAATTTTTTCTGATTTTATTCCACGAATTTAAGAAAAGTTATAGCTGTGAAAAATTTTTTAGCTGTCCGGATTTATTTATTTTTTATTGTTCTTGTTTAAATAGTTTGAATAGTTGTTTAATAGCCCACCTGATATAAAGATTTACATTCATGAATCAGAACCTTATCTTGCCGATCAATCTGGACCCATGATTTATTTTTCGTTGGAGAACATTAAAAATGGAAAACAGTTGTATCCCATTATTTGTTAAAATATTAAATAAAAAAACTAAATGCTTCATGAGATTTTCTCAACAGAACAGTCGTGGCAAATTATTGCTCAATCACCTGTTTTTTAAACGAATTACTAATAAAATTTCTGCTTTATTGACAATTTTATTTTTAAGTGGATTTCATCATGGATTTGCTTATATCAATGATCAGGATACCATTCGGGTGAATGGAATTAAAGAATCAATTGTGAAGCCACAGCCTGCTGTATCTTTTCATGCCCCTTCCATTTATCTCGATTGCAGACGGTGTGATTATGATTTCATCCGTACAGAATTGAATTTCGTAAACTATGTTAGAGATCCTGAACTGGCAGATATTCATATTTTTGTTACTGATGAGCAGACAGGTGGAGGAGGATATGAGTTTCAGTTTAGTTTCATAGGACGGCGACAGTTTAAAGGAACATCCTATTCACTGAAGCATTATTTACACAGAGATGCTACCCTTGCTGAACGCAGGAATGCCTTACAACGATTTTTAAAAATGGGTGTTGCTTCCTTTATGTTGCAAACTCCGCTGGGAACTAATTTTATGATCGAATACCTCCCTGATGATGAAGCTAAATTAAAACCTGTAGAAGATCCCTGGAATTACTGGGTATTCCAGGGATATTTGGGAAGCGTAAGGTTTCATTTAGAGTCAAATCAAAGTAACTTTGATTCCCGATGGGGGTTTTATAGTGACAGAGTCACAGAAAAATGGAAATTTCGTATCAGACCTTATTTTAACTATGGAAGGGTTAGGATTCAAACGTCTGAGGCTGATAAACCGGTTATCAGAGAGCAACGGCGTCATGGACTGGATACTTATGCAATTAAAAGTGTTAGTGAACATTGGTCAGCCGGTCTGTTTTTTACGTATTTTACCAATAATGGGAGCAATATTCGACATCGAATATTTACCAGCCCCGGAATCGAATACAGTATTTTGCCCTATTCCCTGGCAACGAGGCAGGCCATTACCTTTACTTACCAGTTTGGATGGCTATATTATGAGTATTTTGAGGAAACTATTTATGATAGAATCAGCGAAAAACTATTTAATCACCAGTTTCGGGGAGTTATTAATGTTCAACAACCCTGGGGAAGCATTGAAACCGGATTAGTTGCTTCACAATTTTTACATAACCCGGACTATTTCCGCGTTGAATTTTTTGGACAAACTTCCCTGCGTTTGTTTGAAGGATTCTCATTAAGTTTTCAGATAGAATATGATGTGATCAGAGATCAGCTATCTCTTCCTAAAGGAAAAGCATCACTGGAAGATGTTTTACTTAAAAGACGTGAACTCGCTACCGATTTTTCTTTCGTCAGTTCCATTGCTATTTCATATACCTTTGGTTCACGATTTGCTAATGTAGTAAATACAAGATTCTGATTTAAATCTCAAATTAAATAAATTCATTTGATGGTTGCTTTTCTTCCTTTAAATCTTTGTTCTTGCTGATTGCAGGCAACTCGAACCAAAAACAAGCTCCTTCACCCTTTTCTCCAGTACTTTCGACGCCAACAAAACCACCTGATTTTTTAGCAATTAATTTTACAATAGAAAGTCCCAGTCCATACCCTTCAACTTTTTCAGAAGCCAACCTTGAGTATTTTTTAAACAATCTATTCTGATCGGCAGGAGAAATTCCATTTCCATTGTCTTTGATCCAAAATCGGATTGTGTATTTTCCCGAAATGGTACCCACAGATATTTTTGGAGGAGTGCCACCGTATTTCAGGGCATTTGAAAGATAATTTACCCATATTTCTTCAATCCATGGTGCATGACCTATTGCAACAGGCCATTTATCGGGAACCGATATTTGTGCTTTTTTTTCCTTTATCAAATCCTTTAGCTGGTTTTGTGCATCACTGAAAATTCTGCTCATTTCAAGTGGTTTTTTCTCTACTTCATGGTGATTTACAGTTGCTAATAGCAATAGTTCATTTGTAATGTGTATAGCCTTTTTTGCGGAGGTCCTAATAAGTCCTGAAAATTCTTCCAGTAATTCGGTATTCTTACTTTGAATGCATTCTTCAATTATCTCAGAAAAGTTATAAACTGATCCAAGGGAACTTCTTAAATCGTGTGCAACTGTATGAGCAAAGGCATCTAAATCTTCTATAAGCCGGCCTTTTTCTTCCACTTCGGCTTCCAGCTTCCTGTTTACCAGTTGTAACTGGTTTTGTGTGTGCTTGAGCGAAGATACGTCATTCAGTTGAATCAGGTGTCCGGAAAACTGCCGGTTGCGATTGAAGAGAGGAACTACACGTGCCTGGAAGATTCTTAAATTATCAGCAAATCCAATTTCCACTTCCAGAAGATTGTTTTTTTGTTGGGTACCGGTTGATAAGATAAGATTTTCATATTTTGAAAAGACAACTGAAAACCTGTTTCTTATCACTGGTCTTTCCAATTTAAATATTTTACTTACAGCAGGATTGTAATCTTCAATAAATCCTTCAGAATTAACAATGATTACACCATCGCTCATGGTATCAATGAGATTGTTTCTGGCAAAAGGAACAAGATCGAACATTCGGTATTTTACAATACCAAAAGTAATAACAAGTCCGGTAAAGACAAATAAGACAGGTGTCCAATCAAATCCCGGAATGGGGTTTAGTCCGGTAATATAAATCAGATTTCCAATCAAAGGTATCAGGGTAGCTATCATTAGCGTTGACACCTGTGTTTTATAATAGGCAGTAAATTCAAAGATGGAAAGAAAAAGATTGTATAAACCTGCTATTATCAATGTAATAGAATAGGCCCAGAAAATCCAGAACCAGCTTCCGTGGTCAATCAGAATTGTATTGTATGGCTGGTCACTAAGTCTGACCTTTTCCCAAACCAGAGAATGATATTCGTTGGTTAATGCAAGTGGTATTGTTACAAAAGGAATGATAGAAAGTAAGGCAATCGTTCGGGGTGTTAGTAGATTATATTTCTGGCTAAATGCCGTTGTGAAGAGAAAGTAACATAAGGGAAGAAAAGCAATCCCAAAATAGGACATCTGAGACCATAGAGTTTTCATTTCCAGTGTATTGGATTTAAATTCCATTCCGCTGGTAAAAGCCCATATTGCTGCAAAAATTTCAACTAACAGCAGGAAAATAACTTCCCCTGATTTGCGATATTTCCAAAGGATGGAAATTGTACCCAAGGCAACTGCCATTGCAATAAAAGCGATCAAGCTTTCCAGTGGAAATGGTTTTAGAACGATATGGTCGATTGATTTTAGCATTTTATTTCAAGTGGTAAAAATAATGGAATTTGGATTAAGCATCGTTTTTCCTTAGTATTTATTTAAGGTTTTTTTTAACAAGGAAAAACTCCTGAAAGTTAGCAAATGGAGCAAAAGGCGGATAGAATCGGTGCAGCATTTGATGGCCTGGGATGGTTGGTGCAAACAGTCGATGTGCTGGGCTCGCCTGGCAGCCTTATTTGCAACCATAAAAACCTGGATTCATATACTGCCTTAACCGATCAATAAATCCTGAGCCTCGTTCAGTGAACTTTGTTAAAAATCTGCTGTATTTTAATAGTTTCTAAGATTCCTTTCAATGTATTCCATTTGCCAGATACGAAACAAAAATGTGCTGTCAGGAATTTTTTCAGGCTCTTGGCGAAGTAACTGCTCCACATCTTTTTTTAATTCAGGATGAATAATTTTTCCAGGCATAGCTTCTTCCAATTTCAAGAAGATATTTTTATGCGTAAGCTGAATTTTAATTTTATTATCACCTGAAGGCTCATTTTCAGAAATCTTAAATGACTTGTAGCCTATTGAATTGCCATCGTATTCCCTTAAATGTCCTTTTTCTGTTATGGTTTGATTGTGGTCGCTGTAATTTGATGCCAGCCTTTTCCTGAAACCAGCTGGTTGGTACCTGTTTTTAAAACTAAATGAACAGTAATTAATTCCCATTTCGATTCGGTTTTCACGGGCAAATTCCAGTATTTCAAGTGCAGCCAATTCTGAGCCCAGGACAACAGGCTGTTCAGCAGGAATGAATGTGTAATTGTGTTGCAGCAATTTTGGTGCATTGTACCTGGTCAGTCTCAACTGGTGGAGGTTCAGAGTGGTGACACCTGCGTCAGCCATTTGAGGTAACAATTGCTTCAATTTTTCTTTCTTTCCGGGAACAGCAGGAACCTCAATAGTTATATTTGGAATAATTCCTTTTGCGGTTATGACTTTATTGAGGCGGTATCCCGTTGCACCTATGTCAAAACGTATTTCATTAAGTCCCGCCAGCGCCAGCATATGAAACTTACCTTCGGTAGCCAAAATACCGTTGGTATACATCCAGATATACAAATCGGGTGAACACATTTTACGCAGAGTTTTTAAATAATGAAGCGTACGGTCAAAAAACAGTAAAGGTTCACCACCACTAAAGCTAACTCCCCTGAATCCAAAATAATTGATATAATCAGCATAGCTTTCAGCTGTTTCAAAAGTAAGGCTTTGTGTTGCAGGAATTTCATCTTTAAGTTGGGCTGACGGGCAGTAAAAACAATTTGCATTGCATTTATTGGTTATGAACAGGCAACTCCACAGACCTTCTCCACATAGTTTGCACCCCCTGGAAATTTGATTATGGTATGGTTTCGTTTTTTTGAAACACCATTTCTGATCGGAAGAACCGGTTAACCTGTCTCTTTCTTCCTGCGCCTCCATTGCCTGGTAGCTGTTAATCCAGCGGATGGAGTTGAAATCGGAAAATTGAATTCTGTTTTTATTTAAAAGATCGTTTAAATAGAATTTAAATGGCTCCATAAAAAAGATACTGAATTGATTTAATTGAATTAAAAAGTAATTTCCAGGAAATTAATGAAAGCTATTAATTGTTTGCATACTCAAAGAAAAATACCCATACCTAACTGATGGATTAAATAAATTTATTTTCGTATAAGTCCAAGTCGACATTTTTGGCATAATAACTCAGACCGTCACAAACTGAGCGATGTTACGGTTTATTTCTATTCGGTTGAACAAGGATTTCATAATACGGTTATACAATTCCTCTTTCATAACTGCGTCTTCAATTCCCTCATCAATATTTGGGTTGTCATTTATTTCTATTACATATACATCGCCGTTTACCAATTTCAGGTCAACACCATACAAACCGTCGCCAATAAGAGAAGCTGCTTTTAATGCAGTTTTAATAACAATCTCCGGGACATTTTCCATTGAAACTGTTTCGGATTTTCCCCAATTTTCTTTGTTTTGGCTGTTCCAGTCATAAATCTGCCAGTGGTTTTTTGCCATATAGTATTTGCAGGCATAAAGGGGTGATTGGTCAAGCACACCAATGCGCCAATCATATTCGGATGGCATAAATTCCTGGACAATTACCAGGTCGGATAAACGGAACAACTTCTTTAGTGAAATATTCAATTCTTCTGTATTCTGAACTTTTTCAACACCAAGTGAAAAGGCACTGTCGGGTTGTTTTAATACCAGCGGGAAATTAAGATTTACAGGTTTCGATTCCCTGTAATCGGATTTTGATAATACAAGGGTAGCCGGAGTTTTTATTTTGTTTTGTTTCAAACGTTCATTCTGGAAAATTTTATTTGAGCAGCGTAAAATTGACCATGGGTCGTCAATAACAACCAGGCCTTCTGCATAGGCTGCACGGGAAAAGTGGTAAGTATGGTTGTTAACGCTTGTAGTTTCTCTGATAAACAATGCATCGAATTCTGATAACTGACTAAAATCATCTTTAGTAATAAATTCAACATAGAATCCGTTTTTTTCGGCAGCTTTTTTAAAGTTCTGAAGTGCATCGGGGCAGGAGGGAGGATTTTTCTCCTTTGGATTAACAAGGATTGCCAAATCGTATTTGTAATTTTTAAAACGGGGCCGGCTGAATCTTTTTTTTGAAAAATAGTCACGTGCAAATTCCTGTACTTTCTCCAGGTGTTCGGGATTCACCTTTTTAAGGCTTAATGGTGTCACTTTTTGAATCATCCATTTTTCAGTAGTTTTGACAAAATCAATCTGGAGCAGTGGGGCTTCAAACAGATGATACAGTTTTTGGGCCAGCTGCCGGTACCGTGGGTTTACCGACTGGCTGAAATATATAAAAATACTTATTTTATTGCCTTCTGAATTTTTAAATGTATTCTGAATATCATCGTCAATGTATCCGGAAAGGGAACGGATAAGCGACTGGCTGCTAAAATCCCGAAGTGTTGTAACGTTTGGAATTACACGGTGGTCGCGTGCCGAGGCCAGTAACGATACATAATAGCCCATTTTCTGGTATTGATAGGAGTTGCTGAGGTTAAAAATTCGCACATTTTTCAGTGATTGAAATTCAGCTCCTGTAATATAGTTTCGGGACGAAACTACTTTAACCCCCTCAATCTGAAGGTTCCAGTTTTTCGGGTTCCTTACGATGATAATATTGGATATATTTTGCTTTTCAAAGGAATCATCCAAAAACAAAACCATCCGGTAACCATGTTCATTTTTCATATAGTAATCGGGTAATTCACCAGTTACTTTAAAACCTGCATGTTTGTAAAATTCAATCAATTTAGGTTCTGCCTGTCGTACTTCAAGTGAAATCCGGCCGACTTTTTTTGAACGGGCAAGTACCATAATTGCATCAAGCAATTGTTTCCCGATTCCTTGCCCCTGCATTTCAGGAAGGACCGCAATGGAAAATATCCGGATGGTTTTTGCATAGAGATATACTGTTGCTGAACCAACTGGTTTCTTGTTCTTGCCTTCTTGGATTTCTGCTATTAATACTTGCTGGAAGGGACTGGTCATGCTGTAACGGATGGCCCGGCGAGTGTTTTGCTGAAACTTTGGAAAGCATCTGTGTTCAAGAGTTTCCAAAAAATCAAGGTCTTTGAAGGTTGTTGTTCGTATGTTTGTTTTCACCTGTTCAATAACTGAAATAATAATTTAAAAACGAATCAAAAGTATGCTTTTTTTAAATTGATTATTCATTCTTCAAAAAAAAGATTGGCTATTTTTTTTAATAGCCAATCTTCTTAAAAATGAGCATATTAATTAATTATTTTGCAGGGAATGCTGCAATTTTTATGCTTCCCCACCTCCTCCCAGGCTTTTACTGCGTTCGATTGACTGCAGTGCCAGGTAATTGTCGCCAAACTTTTTAAGGTTTTCGATCTCATCATCAAACTGATCGAAATGCCGCTCTTCCTCTTCCACGAGTCCTTCAAATAATTTTTTAGATACTGCATCGGCATTTTGTGCACATTCATTCGCCCACTCATTGTATTCCTGGGCACTGGTTTCTTCCATTTGAGCTGCCATTTTAAGCATTTCCCCTACATCATGTACTTTTTTTACTTCGCCTGCCAGTTCCATATTTACCTCGCCCTTTAGAAACAGTATCCGTTCAGCTAATTTTTCCACATGAATCATTTCCTGGATAGCAGTACGCTTGAAAAGATTAGCCAGTAAATCATAACCCTGGTCGTCACAGTGAAAATGAAAATACATATACTGGTGCACGGCCTGAAGCTCATCTGCAACAGCAGCATTTAACAATTCAATACTTCTTTCTTTCATTTTTTTAATATTTCAGTGGTTTATAATTATTGTAAAAACTATTTAAGTATTCATATGCTGGCCAATACTGGCGGTACTGAAAAATGGAATTCTTACCGCATCTTTTTGTATTGCTTAAGAACTGTATTGAAACTTGTTTAAAAAAAGCTAAGATTATTCAGTTTTAAAATTAGAAAATGATTTTAGGATATAAAAATGAATTGCATTAAATCAACTAAAATAGTTGCAAGTTTAACAAATCCTGTTATTGAGAACAGTGAACAAATGTTATTTTCTTAAAACAGGGCTTCTTCTGATATACTAAAATAATTCCTGCATCATAATTCCATGCATTTGTTTAATAGATGGTAACCCTCTGGAATAAGGTATGTGTTTATAAATAACGCAGCGGGAAAAAACTGGGATTACCTGGTATTACAGATAATTATTTCTTTAATTTCGGATGAGACTGACAATTCGCTCATCGTCGGGCTTAACTTTTGGTTCGAACATTTTAACGAGCCTGCCTTTCTCATCAATGAGGTATTTTTGGAAATTCCAGCCTACTTCAGAATCCAAAACTTTGTTTTTAGATTTTTGTGTCAGCCATTCATAAAGCGGATGCATGTCATCTCCTTTTACTGATATTTTCGACATCATGGGGAAGGTTACACCATAATTGCGTTCACAGAACAGGGCGATATCTTCATTTGTGCCTGGTTCCTGTTGATTGAAATTATTGGCAGGAAATCCTATAATGGTAAAATTATTACCACCATAGACATCATATATTTTCTGCAGTTGTTCATATTGGGGAGTGTGACCACATTTTGATGCCGTATTTACAATGAGCACTTTTTTCCCCTTCAGGCTTGAAAGGTCAAACGGGTTCCCATTAATATCCTCTACTTGAAAATCATAAAAAGATTTTTGTCCAAAAGCAGCAATTGTAATAAGAATAACAATCAGGGTTAAAATCAGGTTTTTCATTTTTTTTTAAATAATAGTTGAATAATAAGTGCAGAATTTAAAACAATTCCATCAGTAAAAAAGTTTTTAGATAAAGTATTGTGATTCTGAAACATTTTGGGAGTTTTTATTTCGGATTCAATCATGCGGATGTTTAAGGCATTACCTTAAATTTAAATCAAAGCAGTTAATGATATGTGTGGAAGGTTTGTTCAGATAATTGATATTGAGCTATTCGTTAAGAGGTTTGGAGTAAATGCACCCTCACAGATAACTGTCAGTGATAATTTTAATGTTTCACCGGGTGATATGGTATATGTGATAACTAACGACAAGCCGGAAGAGCTACTGGCCTTTAAATTCGGCTTTACACCATACTGGGCAAAAAAACAGATGTACCTGATTAATGCAAGGGTCGAAGGTGATTTTAATAAGGAGGACGATATAAGCTATTCAGGTGAGGCAGGAATAATAAAAAAACCTGCTTTTCGTACTGCTATTAAATCGAGAAGATGTCTGGTTATTGCAAACGGTTATTATGAGGGACCGGCAAAGGAACGTCTCAGCAAGCCATATTATGTGCATAAAAAAGACGGGGAGGTTTTTACTTTTGCAGGCATATTTGATACCTGGGCCAATAATACTACAGGAGAGGTTGTACATTCATTTTCAATTATCACAACCGTTGCAAATACTGTCACCATGGAAATAGGACATCATCGTTCACCTGTTATCCTGGAGAGGAAAGACGAGCAGAAATGGCTCGATGAATCGCTTCCGTTAGAAGAAGTTCTTAAATTGCTTAAACCTTATCCGGGAGACGATTTTCAGGCCGTTCCGGTTTCTGTAAAAGTGAAGGATCCCAGGAATAAAGGCCGGGATCTTCTTATCCCCATCGATCCTGATTCTACAACTGAATACGATTCATCGGTTAAGAAAGATTTAAAACTGGAAGGAATGGGCCGCAACCGGCGGAAAGAAGATCCTGACGGCAAACAGGGGAAACTGTTTTAACTAAAATACTTTATTACTGAAACTAAAAGAAAAGAAGGTTTATATAATTTCTGTGAATGTACCCTGTTTAATTTAATTTTCTCCACTTTTATCTTATATACCTGCCCCAGTGATATGTGTGGATCGGATTATTTAGTCAGTTGAAGAAACCTGCTGTTGGACAAATTGCTCCGGCAATTTCAAAATTAGTCGGGCACAAGGATGACCTTTTTAAATCCCACCTCTTTGTTATACAGCCTTTTAAACCAGGATGCCCCTTCAGAAAGTGGCACAACAGCTGATATGAGTGGAGCAACATCCACTTTCTTTGTTGCCAGAAGATCAAGCACCATTTCATACTCTCCGTTAATGGCACAACTTCCCTGAATGGTAATTTCACGTGTAACCACCTGCTGTAACGGGAATTTTATATGAGGCGAAAGATTGCCAACCAAAACAACCGTTCCCCCTTTACGGGTATTTTCAATGCAGGTATTTACTGTTTCTGAAACGCCTGCTACTTCAAATGCACAATCAACACCCCTGGCTTTTGTTAATTTTAAAATTTTCCCGACAAGGTCTTTATCTTGTGAACTGAATGCTGCATTAGCTCCGGAGGCCAATGCGAAATCCAGTTTTTGGTTATCAAAGTCAATGGCAATAACCGGATTGGAGCCAAATAGTTTCAGCAATTGTATGACAAATATTCCTACCATTCCGGCGCCAACAACCAGGGTGCTGCTTCCCGGTTTCATTTTCGAAACATTTATTGCATGTGAAGCAACGGCAATAGGTTCCACCATGGCAGCTTCCGTAAAGGAAACATTTTCCGGTATCCGATGGAGGATATGCTGCGGAATGGCCACCTTTTCTGCGAATGCGCCATGCCTGCGGTACTCTCCGGGAGAAACACCCAATACCTGCCGGTTATCGCTTATGTTGTACTTTCCTTGCAATGTATACCAATCGTTTAGCGGGTACACGGTCGAGTCAAAGGTAACCCGGTCGCCAGGCTGCCAGCGGTTTACTGCACTGCCTGTTTCAACTATTATTCCGGATGCCTCATGTCCCATCACCAGCGGAGGTTTCCTGCGACCGGTACTTCCATCTAACCCGTGCACATCACTGCCGCAAATGCCGCAGGCTTTAACTTCAATTAATACATCTTCAGGTCCGATTTCCGGTTCTGGGAATTCACGGTAATTCAGTTGATTGTAATCATCAAGAACAAGTGCCTTCATACCTTAAAGATTAATTGATGCCTGCCTTCTTTTAATTCAAAACCTGAAAGTAACTATTTTCTTCGAAATTTGCTCCTTCATATTCTGCCGGAACATTTTCCAGATTAGAGCCTATTAACAAAATTGTAACAGCATGCCCTCCGGGACTGACAGCGATAGGATACAAGCGGGTAATTTCCTTGTTTTGTTGATTTATCTTTTGATTCTTTTGCTGAACTTCCAACCGGTTGTGATAATGTGTACCAGGATAAAACACTTTGGGAAAATAAATTCCCACCAGAAATAAGCAGTACGAATTAGGAGAGGTGAATTATTCTACTTCCTGTCATTATTTTAATATATGCCGTTCAATTATATTTGACTAAAATCCAAAGGAGTTAAAAAGATTTTGCGAACCTTACTTACTGTATCGGCATATTCTTCTTTTACACGCATAGTATTCCATTCGTCACTAATCCGGAATTTGTCCCAATTAGCTTCCCTTTGTTCCATATCTTTAAACCACAGCATATAAACAAGGGCAGGCATGTATTGCCCTGCCAGCAGTTCCCCAAAAAAGACAGGGTGCAGGCCAACCTTTTCAAATAATGGAAGTTCTTCGTCATTAAACATTTTGACTTTCCTTCGAAAAGCATCTTCATTATGGCTTTCATAGATTCGTAGTTCCAACAAACTGCGATCCCGTGATGGGATTTTTAATTTGGCTAAACCGGCAAATGCTTCCATAAGCAAAGTTTCATAACGGTCGAACACCGGCTGGCTCGAAGGCAGTGAAGAATAGCTTCTGGCAGCTTTCAGGAAAGCAGGATCTGTATTCATTTCGTGAACAGATTTCCAATATTCCTCAGGGCTGTTATGAACATGAAGAATATATAACCGTGGGGGTTCCTCTTTGCTGTATTCCCCAAAAGCACCTACTTTAGTTCCTCTTTTGTTAAAAAATGGGATTACTGCTTCGTTGTAGTATTTTCTTAACTGGTTTACGCCTCCACCACCTGCCATCCGGTAAATTTTTAATTCATACACTTCCCTTCCGGCCGATTGCATTTGTCCGGCATTTAATGTACCTGCAGCAAAGGCTGTGCCTGCAATAGCAGCAGACTTTTTTATAAAGATTCTTCTTTTCATTTTTATTGGTTTTTTTATCTTCAGCCAATATACAAAATAATGTTATAATACCTGCTGCTATTGAAAGTTATCCCTGATGAAATTGTGTGATGTACGATCCCATATTTTCAATACGTGTGATTGGTTGGCATAAAAATTGGGCAGGAAGTTACAGCCAATAAAAAGATTTTGGTTGTGGATTAGATATTTAAAATTTGTTATTCCTATATTAAATATGGTAGATTGTTAAAAATTAAAAGTTATTGACATGAAAAAATTACTCTTATTAACAGTTGTATCCCTACTTACAGGTGCATTGGCCGCGCAACCAATTATTAATTTGGGTATAAAGGGAGGAATTAACAATTCAAAAGTAACTCTTAATACCAATAATTTTACTTCTGAATCGGTTGTAAAAACCCATATTGGGGTATTTGGCCGATTAGGTTGGTCGAGAATGTACCTGCAACCGGAAATTTATTACAGTGCAAAAGGAGGCAGGGTCATTGAACGAGATGTTTCTCCAATTGAACGGGTTCTGCAATTCGATTTTAATACGGTAGATGTTCCTCTACTGGTTGGTGTTAAGGTGTTAAAAGGTGGGGCAGCCAACCTGAGGGTAATGACCGGACCCGTTTTTTGCATTTTAACCTCAAAGAAACTTAGTGCAGGAGAATTGTTAGACCGGCAATATTATAATGATCATTATTTCGGTTACCAGTATGGTTTAGGTGTTGATTTTTTAAATTTCTTTCTTGACGCCCGCATGGAACATGCAGCCAACAGATTTTATTACCAGCCTGGTGAAGGTTTAGATGGAAAAAACCGGACCTTTATGATTTCGGTTGGTTTAAAAATACTATAGGCAGCCGAAACTTGTAGAAGTGGAAAATTTATTTTGATGAAACCACACACCGAAAGCCCAGGTGAGACATGCCTGTGTCTTCGGTGCTTTTCATACGGGCAGCTGCCCTGTAGCCCGAACAGTACGAATCATTGCATAAAAAGGAGCCGCCTCTTATTACCCGTTTGCTTACACCTGGCTCCATTGGATCATGGCTCGTTTGAGGTCCGGCAGGATTATCGGCGATACCATCCGGTTGGAATGTTTTATAATATTCATAATGGTATAGATCGGAACACCATTCCCATACATTCCCTGCCATATCAAATAAATTAAATCCATTTGGAGGATACTGACCTACAGGTGCCAAAAGCTCGAATCCATCACGGCGTGAGTTGAAATTTGGAAAATTTCCCTCCCAGCTGTTGGCTTTTGGCTTACCCTGGCTGATGAGTTCATTCCCCCATGGATAAATGAATTCATCCATTCCCCCTCGTGCAGCATATTCCCATTCTGCTTCGGTAGGCAGTCTTTTCCCAGCCCATTTGGCATACGCAGTGGCATCTTCCCAACTAATATGAACAACCGGATAATTGTCCATTCCTTCTATCGAACTTCCCGGACCCTGAGGATACCTCCAGTTTGCTCCCTGTACCCAGTTCCACCATTGAGAAACATTTTCCAAACCAACTTCATGATTTGGTGGTGTGAATACCAATGAAGAAGGGGCAAGCAGTTTATCCTCCGGTTTAGGAGTTCCAGGTGGCAATTGTTTTTTTAATTCTTCCCAGTTTACAGCTCTTTCTGCTGTCGTTAAATACCCTGTTTCTTCTACAAACTTTTTATACTGTGCATTGGTAACGGAATGTGTGTCCATATAAAATGAATCAACTTTTACCTTGTGCACCGGGTATTCATCAGCCCGGGCAAACTGAGGATTGCGGGCTCCCATATTAAAAACGCCCCCCGGTATCAACACCATGTTTTCAAATGATGGAGTGGTGGGTTTTAATGTTTCTGTATCCGAAAATTGCACAATTATATTTTCCGATACATCCGGATTAATGAATTTCTCTGAGAATGTAGAATCGCAGCAACCGATTAGAATCTCTTCTGGTTCATTGGACTTGACTTGATTCTTTTGTACGGGTGAACTGCAGGTTATAAAGGCAATTACAGTAATCCCTACAATCATTAATACTCTTATCATCTGAAATATGAATTTTATCCTTTTTGCAATTGTGATATAAAGATGTTTTATTCTCCTGAATAAACCAAAAAAAAATAGAAGGGTTTATGCGTTCTTTAATCATTAACGTTTTCTTCTGTGGATTTTGGGGATTTTTTAAACCAGTTTACAGGATTTAACTTTCTTTTGTACCGGGTAAAAAGTTCTTTGCCAACTAATATTCCTCCAGACCAGAATACGATTTCCATGAGCACCAGGCTGGTTGTGGAGGCAATCACTTTCGTTCTGAGAGGTAGTTGGGTTAAGGGAAATATAATAGTTGCGGCAAAGAATACACCGGAAAAAATTATCAGAAAAATTCCCAGTTTTATTCTCCGGTTTTTGTGTTTTATATTTTCATTCCCCATCTCAATAAAACCCAAAATCCGGGAATAAGTTTGATTTCATAAATGAATTTGAAAAATCATATGCGGATTTTCATCTTTCCTGCATCTTTCAGTTCAATCTTTTGGCAGCCCAGTTAATGGCATTTTTAATGTGGTCAATAATTTTTTCATCCTGGAATGCTTCATGGGTGTGGCCAAAGCCAGTATAAAAGGTACGCATTCCATTTGTTTCCTGCCACCAAATAATGGGATGATCCCCCATACGCCAGTCATCGTTATTGTATTTTTTTATGCTGCTTTCATCAAGAGTAGCGAGCACATTCACATTCGCATTCTTTCGCGGGTTTGATTTAAAAGTATACCATTCATCAAAAGTAGTATACGATTTCATTCCTTTAAAGGGAATCATAGCCGGATGATTGTGGTCTTCAAAAATTACTGTTCCTTCCTGCGAAGGAGGGTGATTTTTAAACCATCCGCCAAGAATCTGCCCATAAAAAGGCCAGTCGTATTCAAAATCGGCAGCAGCATGAATACCAACCATTCCCTTACCTGTTTTCATAAAGTTTTCAAAGGAAGCTTGTTCTGAATCTGACAATGCGTCTCCGGTAGGATTTAAAAAAACTACCACATCAATTGATGACAGAAATTTATCGTTAAAAAGTGAAGCATCTTCAGTTGATGTTAAAATCCAGTTTTGCCCGGCACTTAAATCATAAAGCATTTTTAAACCTGATGACAACGACTGGTGCCGGTAGCCGGCGGTTTTTGTGAATATCAGAATTTGTGAAGGCGATTCAAACTCCGGTTTATTTTCCTGACCACACATAGCTAACGAAAAAATGGTGTTCATAATCAGGGTGATTGCTATTATTTTCATACCGCGATTTTATTAATACAGGTTAAATGATGTTGACAAACAAATATAATCTTAAAAATTTTGCAAAAAAACATTTTTATTGATCTTCCAGCTTTTTAATTGAATGACAGGTGTTGAAATCCTCAAAATATTGTAGACTATTTACACAAAAAACTCTGATACTTCCATTGACTTATGACAATAATTCTTTTGTAATATTTTTCCAGCAATCATGAATTATATAATCGATAAAATATCAAGGAAGTTTTCAGCAGCCTTTCACTGGTACTTTTGCTAACTTTGCATTTCAATTAAATAAAAGAAGAAATGCACCTAATCATTTTTTGGATAATAATTGCCATCATTACCAGTGAGTTTTTATTTGAAAATTACCTGGAATATCTGAATGTAAAAAATATGGGGAAAACGCTCCCCAATGAATTGAAGGATATATACGATAAAGATAAATACGCCAGACAACAAGCTTACCAGCGAGAAACACACCGTTTCGGTATCCTTTCCGGAACGGTGAGTTTTGTAGCAATTCTTGCAATGTTTTTATTGGGTGGTTTTGCTTTTGTTGATGCTCTTGTGTGGGAAATTACATCCAATCCAATAGTAGCTGCCTTGCTTTTTTTCGGAATAATTCTTTTTGCCTCGCATCTCCTTCATCTTCCCTTTTCTATTTATGACACTTTTGTAATAGAGGAAAAATATGGATTTAACAGGACTACTTTAAAAACCTTTATCCTGGATGAGGTAAAAGGTTTATTGCTTGGAGCAATCATTGGAGGCGGTATCCTGGCGCTCATTATTTTTATTTACAGTCACATTCAGGAAATGTTCTGGATATATGCATGGGCTGTTGTTGCTATCTTTAGTATTTTCATGACAATGTTTTATTCAAACCTGATTGTCCCGCTTTTTAACAAACAGACACCTTTGGAAGAAGGCGAATTAAGAAATGCCATTCAAAAATTTGCAGATAAGGCCAATTTCAGATTGGATAATATTTATGTAATCGATGGTTCAAAACGTTCTTCAAAAGCCAATGCCTATTTCACTGGATTTGGTGGTAAAAAACGGATTGTACTTTACGATACACTTATAGAAGAAATGGAAACCGGGGAAATTGTTGCTGTTCTTGCTCATGAAATAGGGCATTATAAGAAGAAACATGTTTTGCAGGGATTGGTTATTTCATTGCTGCAGACAGGTATCGTACTGTTCATTTTTTCATTACTTATTGACAATCCTTTGCTCAGCAGGGCATTGGGAGTAGAAGAGCCAAATTTCCACATAGGTTTGATTGCCTTTGGTATTTTATATTCCCCGGTATCTTTTATTTTGGGGATTTTTATGAACCAGCTTTCACGCAGGAATGAGTATCAGGCAGATGCATATGCTGCAAGTAAATACAATCCCAATCCATTGGCTGAGGCATTGAAAAAGCTATCACAAAAAAACCTTAGTAATCTTACTCCTCATCCATCCTATGTGTTTTTTAACTATTCGCATCCTCCGTTGTTACAACGATTGAAGCATCTGAAAAAATTTGAAAATAGTGAAAGCTGAAATAATAACAATTGGCGATGAAATTCTTATTGGCCAGATAATCGATACCAATTCGGCATGGATTGCTGAACAATTTAATTTAAACGGAATTGAAATATACCAGATAACTTCGGTGCATGATGATGTGGATCATATTACTGAAGCGCTCATAAGTGCAGAGGAAAAAGTGGATTTGGTTTTACTTACAGGAGGTTTAGGCCCTACAAAGGATGACATTACCAAAATTGCATTGTGCCGTTATTTCCAAACAAAATTGGTTTTTCATGAACCTACTTTTAAATGGATACAGGAACGTTTTAAAAATCGTAACATTGATTTAAACAGATTGAACCGCGACCAGGCATTAATGCCGGAAGATTGCCTGGTGTTGCCAAATAGAGCAGGTACTGCTCCGGGAATGTGGTTTGAAAGAAACGATACCATTTTCATTTCAGTTCCGGGGGTACCTTTTGAAATGATGTATCTTGTGGAGCATGAAATCCTGCCCCGGCTGCAAAAGAAGGATAAAATAAAAGCTATTTTTCATAAAACAGTACAAACCCAGGGTCTGCCGGAGTCGATGCTGGCCGAACGAATTGAAAATTGGGAATCATCACTTCCCAAAAATATTAAGCTGGCCTATCTTCCGAATCCTATGACTGTAAGGTTACGTTTATCGGCTATTGGAGTGAGCCTGGAGGAAATAAAGCAACAGGTATACGATGAAACAGAACGGCTTAAACAGCTTATCCCTGAATACATTTTTGGCTTTGATAATGAAACATTGGCTGAAGTGACGGGCCGGATGCTTATTGATAAAAAGCAGACTCTGGCAGTAGCTGAAAGTTGTACGGGTGGATACATTTCTCATCTGATAACAATTGTACCCGGAAGTTCAGAATTTTATAAAGGAGGAATCACAGCTTATTCCAACAACATAAAGGTGAAATTTCTAAACGTACAGGTACAGGATTTAAATTTGTTTGGAGCTGTGAGCGAACAGGTTGTCCGTCAAATGGCTGAGGGTGTGAAAGAAGCACTGGGAACAAACTATTCTATGGCAACTACGGGAATAGCAGGTCCGGGGGGAGGAACCGATGAGAAACCTGTGGGAACGGTGTGGATTGCTGTAGCCGGCCCCAGTCATACAATTGCAAAAAAATATATCTTTGGTGAAAACCGTGAAAGGAATATAGTCCGCTCCAGCCAGACAGCTTTGCAAATGCTTAGGAGAATGATTCTGGATGACCAGAAGTCTTCCGGTGATTAAAAATCGAACGATCAAAATCCAATTAAATATCTAAATTGTATCTCTTTAACACTTATTGTCATAAAAATTATCCTGTTTTATTTAATTTTGAAATTGAAATACAATTAATTCCTTATAATGAAAACCTTAGACAGTTCAGGCTATAAACAGTTAAAAGAAATACGGTTATGAAAAAAGTACTCATTATTATTGGCATATTGGTGGCTTTGTTATTAGTAACCCTTGCCGTTGTTCCCCTGCTTTTTAAAGGGCCTCTGCTGGAAAAGACTAAAACGGTAATTAATAAAAATGTAAATGCAGAAGTTGAATTTGCCGACCTGAAGCTTTCCTTTTTCCGCAATTTTCCAAAAATAACGCTTGAATTAGTGCAAGTATCGGTTACCGGGCGGGATGAATTTCGTTCCGATACTCTTTTAATGGTACCCTCTGTGAGAACAAAAACCTCCCTGGGTCAATTGTTCCGTCAGGAACAAATTGGTATCGAGGAGATAGTTCTTGAACAGCCCCGGCTTAACCTGATTGTCGGTCAAAGCGGAAACGTTAACTGGGATATTGTGCCAGAGGGTGAACCTTCAGAAGAAACTACAGAAAGTGACATGGAACTAAAGCTTGAAAAAGTAGAAATTATTAATGGTCTGTTCGTATACGATGACAGGGAAGCCAATATGTTGCTCCGGTTGGCAGGCCTCAATTTCAATATTTCAGGCGAAATGTATGGAACAGCTGCACAACTTTTGGCTGAGGGAGGTGCGGAGCAGTTTTTTTTAAGTTACGATGGTACCAGTTATATTTCGAACCTATCGTTAGCTACCCGGACAGTATTAAACGTGGATTATGAAAAAATGGATATTTCCATCCAGGAAAACGAATTGTTGGTTAACCGGTTGCCCCTTGAATTAACCGGAATGATTCAAATTCCCAATGATACCATGTTTTTTAGCCTTCAGCTAAAAACAAAACAATCGGGATTTGATAATTTCCTGGCACTTGTTCCTCCAACTTTCGAGGAATATCTTGAAGGTTTTGAAACCAGTGGAACGGCTTCGATAGAAGGTACTGTCAGCGGTTTTTATTACGAGGAAGAATATCCTGCTTTTAATCTGAAAATTGATGTTGCGAATGGAAATCTGCATTATACCGATTTACCTGAGGAAATAAAGAACATTTCGGCTGATGTTGTGGTTACCAAACCTCAGGGCATTCTCGATTCAACAAAAGTTGATATTCGCAGTGCCCATGCTGAAGTAAAAAACAGTCCTGTTGATCTAACCCTCAGATTGAGAAACCTGGTTTCTGATCCCTATTTCGACGGAAGATTTACTGGTAATGTTAACCTGAATCATTTAAAAGATGCACTTCCTCTCGACAGTGTGAACATGTCAGGGGAAATAGATGCAAACCTGTTGTTCAGGGGAAATTATTCTGCCATAGAAAATGAAGATTACAACAATATTCAGTCGGATGGCACTGTGTCACTGACTAATTTTATTTATGAAGCAGCTTCTTTAACTCAACAGATAAATATTCCCGATGGGAAACTTAACTTCAGTCCGCAGGCAATTACCCTGGATAATATGGTTATGAACATCGGTCAAAGCAATTTTCGTTTTTCAGGAAAGGTTACCAATTACCTGAATTATGTATTCAAGGATGGTGTACTTGCAGGAACACTCCGGCTAAATTCCACAATGGTAAATATGAATGAACTGATGCGCCTGCAGGTTGATGAAGGGCCGGAGCCTGAACAGGCAGATGAAGCAATGGCTTTTGATATTCCTGCCAATATTGATTTTACATTTCAATCTGAAATCCGGCAGGTAATTTTTGACCGCCTGCCTTTAACTGACGTAAAAGGATTGATTACTGCCCGTGATGAAAAGCTGGTACTTGATAACCTGATCATGCAGACCCTTGGAGGGCAGGTTACAATGACGGGTTCGTATCAAAATACTCCCGAAAACCAGCCACTTTTTGATTTTGGTTTTGATGTTACTGAGATTGAAATACCCAAAACTTTTCAAACATTTTCAGGGCTGCAGCGAATCATGCCAATTGCCGGCCGAAGTCAGGGATACTTAAGTACACAACTGAAAATGAATGGACAGTTAACTTCTGATTTTAACCTGATTCCGCAAACAGTTAATGGCGGTGGAAAATTTACTACTGAAAGCGTGCGGATCGTTGATTCCCCTCTATTCAGTCAGCTAAAAGGATTACTCAAGGCTGAAAGACTTAAAGATATTGCTGTGGATGATTTCTCTGCCTCGGTTGAAATAACGAATGGTACTGTTGTGCTGCGACCATTTAAAACGCGTATTGCAGGGCAGGAAGCTACAATAGCAGGAAATCTGAACACACAGAATTTATTAGATATGAAACTTGATTTTATTGTTGAACGGGATGCATTTGGGCCGGAAATCCAAAAAATTCTCAATATGATCCCTGGTCAGGAACGGATTCAAACAATACCTGCCTCTGTAGTTCTCAAAGGAGCTGTTGAAAAACCCGATGTTAACGTGAATCTTGAAGATGCCCGTAAACAAATTGTGGAGGAAGTGAAGAAATCCTCTAAGGAAGATATTCAAAAATCAATTAATAAAATTGGAGAAGGTCTTAAAAATATCTTTAAATGATAATGATTAAATTTCTTGAAGAGCATTAATAAGTTAGTGCTGAAATGAAGATATGCGATGTGTTAGTGGTTTCTGAATTTTTTAGAGCTTGAATTACTCTGAATCCGCCTTAAATGGAGTTTCTGAAAAAGGCTGCTAATTATTTTTCTGCAAAAATATTATCCCTGCATCAGCCACTGGCAAATAGGTAATACTAACTTTTCACAGTATCAGATTTCTTTGGAAACATGCTAACCTCTTGCTCTTAAATTCTCAACTCTGAGATAACAATCGTGAAGAATGCTAATCTTTTGCTCAGGAATTACTTCCAGTCGCTTTTTTAGCCGTTCATAGGGATTTTCGTTAGGTTTTGTGCATAGTTCAAAGAAAAAGTGAAAAATGACAAACTCTTTCAGACACCTCTTTATAAACCTGTAAACAAGTAGTTTTTAATTACCTGCGTAACCTGGCAGGTTGTCTTTACTGCAAGGTTGTTATTTGTTTGGTGGAGCTATTATTCTGATAGCATATATTTCCCCACCTCCAATAATTAGGAAAAGTTACCGGAATATTCTCCTGCTTACAAAACCCGGTTTGTGATATTCCATTCTTCTGCCATATACCTAAGCCAGGTACATTTTTTATTTATTGTTGTTTTGATTTTTATACAAGTTGTGAAATGAAGTTCTATATTTTTTACTGGCAAAAAGGGGGTAGTAGAATGGAAACGATACTTTTAAAAACCTTACTGTCCTAAAATCGAATTCAAACATTGTGTAGTGCTGCAGCAGCAGGAAAGAAGTTAATAATTATGATTTATATCACGGTATTCAAATTGTGTATTTCTTTGTTGTTTATTCGATGTTTATTCGATGTTAATTCGATACAAATTCGCGATTTTGCGAGTTTATTACAAATATGATTCGAATTTAAATCGAAGAAAACTTCAATTTAGATAGACTCAGGTATAACCTTTTACCTATCGGTAAACTATCTGAAAACTATCTGAAAACACTTCACCTGGTGTGTAAATGATTTATAAATAAGGCTGCCTTTCTGCTTTGTCCGGCCAGTTAAGTTTTGCTAAATTTTTATTTATTTTTATAACTTCAAATTTCTTTTGGAGTGATAAGATAATGGGAGTCACGCAGTTGAACTAAATGTAAAAATTAAAACCCTGCACCTCAGAGGCGACAGAGTTTTATAATTTGGAGGTAAAAATAAAAAGACCAGCCTTCATTATTTGCAGAACGACTATTTAGCAGAATAAATTTCCAATGGATTGGAATGAGTGAGAATTTCTGAGGGGACTTGTTGGAAATTCATCTTAAGAAACTCTGTTCCTAGTATAATATCCGGCTGATCTCTTTGCTGTTACATTTAAAAAATATAATTGAATGTTTTATTTCATTGCATCTGCGTTTACATCTTCGGCAATTTGAGAAAGTTTCTTATCTGTTTCTTTTTCTTCCTTCAAAGTTTCTTCCATCATTTTTGCTGCGTCTTTCATATTGAGCATCTGCAAATAACGGACAACGGTGCCATATCCTGCAATCTCATAATGTTCCACACGCTGGGCAGCAGCTATGAGGCCTGCATCATGAACGGCGTCTGCAGCCTTTTCATGCATCATATCTTCACCTTCCTTTACCAGGCCTTTCATCGCTTCACAGTCTTCACCTTTAATGTCGAGTTTTAATTCGGAAGCAACTTTTTCCAGCCGTTCAATCTGATGTTTGGTTTGTTCAATATGTTTTTCAAAAGCGTTGCGTAATTTTGTATTCTTTGCTGATTTGGCCAGCTTTGGCAATGCCTTGGATATTTGGTTTTCTGCGCTGTATAAATCTTTTAGTTCATACTGCAATAAGTCTTTTAAATCATTCAACTTTTGAGCCATAATTAATCAATTTTAGTGTTTGTAATTATTTCTGTCGATTTCTACTCTATACAATTCTGTGCCGAATATTAAATTTTGGCGATTGAGAATATAATTCAACTGTGATACCGCTTTATTCCTGCTTCTTATTTTTATTTTTTATCCCATAACAACATTTTCCGTGTGGTTTTGAAGTGTTTGTTTGGGAAATTTTTCCCCATTTTGTGCAAGATAATTCACATAGAAAAGACTGAAATGTTTTTATAATTGTTCAACATTGCAGAAATTCTGAAACTGGATATTTAGAATGATATTTGGGGCAAATTAGCAGGAACAAGGTTTTAAAATAAAATTCCCGGAATGAAAGATTTGTATAAAGAATTGCTGGATGCTTATTCGGATGAGAACCTAAACCGTATAACCGGTAAGTTGATTGATTTATATAAAAACAGGAACTATTCAGAAATCAGGAATTTAGCCAATAAAATTTCAAAATACGTTTTAATTGATGAAGAAAAGGATGCAAAATGCTTTTCGAGGTTGATTATGCTGTATCACCCCGACAGGGGAGAATATTACAGAAAACTGCTTCATAAATCCTATCAGGAGGAAAATAAAGAAGATCTGGAACAGCATGCACATATTCTGATAGCGGGTGAAATTGACAACATCAGCGTAGAATTACTGGATTTAGATGATGATATTGACTATAACCCGGAATATGTATGGGATGAAGTATCTGATGACCCTTATGGTTACTATCACACATTCAACGAAAATGAGGATGAAGACCATGAGCCTGAAGAGGTGGAAAGATCATTTTATAATGCAGTAAAATTACGGGAATACGGTCATCTCGAAGTTTATTTCCCAACCTGGTACCTTCGGGACCTTGAAGAATTTGAAATGGAGTTCAGTGGTATCACATCGTTGTTTGGCATTGAACATTTGAAACATGTGGTAGTACTTGATCTTTCGAACAATGAAATTTCTGATATAACTGATTTATGGAATCTTACCCGGATTGAGGAATTGTATCTGGCCAACAATGAAATCGGTTACATTGATGTATTGAGTAATCTGTCTAACTTGCGGGTAATTGATTTATCAGGGAATCAGATTGACGATATTTCACCGCTTTATGATTTAAAACATCTTGAATATCTCAATCTGATGGACAACAAAATACCAAAGCATCAACTGGAGTATATGAAGAATCGTGAAATAATTGTCATGTATTAGAGACTGGCATAATTATTTATGGAACTCCCGTTTTTTAGCTGTATTTTGGCATTTTTTATTAAAATTATAAGTATGAAAGCTGCCGTTCTTGAGTCGTACAATCATTTTTCATGGAAAGAAGTCCCGCTGCCTGAAATAAATCCGGACGAGGTTTTGGTCCGCATTCAGTTTGCTAGTATTTGTGGTACTGATATGCATATTTTTCCTGGTGATTTTCATCCACGGACCCCAATCCCATTCATTCCAGGTCACGAGATGGGAGGCGTGGTTGCCAAAACAGGGCAAAATGTTAGTGGTTTTAAGGAAGGAGATAAAGTAGCTGTCGATCCTATTATCTGGTGCGGTGAATGTCCTGCCTGCCAGAGAAAACATTATCCTGCGTGCACCGGTTTAAAACTTTTGGGGGTTGATATGGATGGTGGATTTGCTGAATACATAGCCGTACCTTTTGCCATGTTGTATAAGGCTGCACCGGCAATACCGGATGAATTTGTTGCTTTAACCGAAATTTACGGAATAGGTTTTCATGCAAATAACCGTGCAGGAACCAGAAAGGATGATGTTCTGGCCATTTGGGGTGCCGGCAGAGTAGGGCAGGTTATACTGCAGGCAGCCAGAACGATTACTGAAGGGACTGTTTTTCTGATTGATCCTCTTGAAAACAGATTGCAGATAGCTGCTGATAATTATCAGAATATCATTGCGGTGAATCCCAAAAAAGAAAATCCTGTGGCTGTTATTAAAGAATATACAGGTGGAAAAGGTGTGGATATTGCTTTTGAAGCAGTGGGACATGCTGAAGAGATTGATGGAGTTTTTACACCTGTCCGCAGCTGTATTCAAAGCTTGCGGGGAGGAGGTACAGTCTGCGTATTAGGCCTGAGCGATGAACCCTCACCTATAGTATTCAAGGAGCTTATATGGAAGGAAGCCAGGATTGTGACCTCAAGAGTAAGCGATGGAGAATTTCCAGATGTTATTGAACACCTGAAGGCCGGGCATCTAAAACCTGAAGCTCTTATTTCGAAGATTATGCCAGGATCAGAAATTCAGAAAGCCTTCGAAATGGTTCAAAAAGAAAAGGACAGGTATTTAAAGATTTTGTTAGATTTCCGATAGTTAAAGTGTTCATGTGGGGCAAGAGCTATTGTGTTATTTAATTTATAGAACATGTGATTTTTTTTTGATAGTCCAAATTATATCCATATTTTCGTGTTCGTACACGGAATCCTGTTTTCTTGTATTTTAAAATTAAATCGTATACAATATGAAGTTGGGAAAATACAGTTTTGGAGTGGGTGATCGTTTTAACCACCAGGGAGAAGCACAGTTAAGGGCTATTATGAAAGCAGCAGCCAAGGGGGTTGAAATTTCCCCTGTATGGAATAAATCAAATCGTGAACACAATATCGTTCATTCAGAGCCTGAAGGCACACGCATTGAGGCCGACACGGCAGTGAGGGTTCTAGAGTGGAATAAGCCTTATTTTGTGGATGCAGATCACATTAATCTTACGAATGTTGATAGATTTATAAAACATTCTGATTTTTTTACTCTTGATGTGGCAATGTATATTGGAAACAAAGTTTCATCAGAAGATGTGAAAGCATTTAAAAAAGCATGTGCCGGCCTGGGGAATAATGTTGAAATTCAGGGAATCAATGAGCCGATAAATATTACGGAAACACTGCTGGAAGAAGTGGCCGGGAAATATCTTGCTGCTGTTAAAGAGGCTGGTAAAATTTACCGGCACATTGAGAAAATTAAAGGGAAAGGTAATTTTATTACCGAAGTATCAATGGATGAGGTTGAGGAGCCACAAACTCCTGTCGACATGTTTTTTATCCTGAAGATGATCTCTGAAGAATCGATACCTGCCCAGACTATTGCTCCAAAATTTACCGGACGATTCAATAAGGGGGTAGATTATAAAGGTGATGTAACCCAATTTGCCAGAGAATTTGAACAGGATGTACTGGTAATTGAACATGCCGTCAAACATTTTGGATTACCCGGCGATTTGAAGCTAAGTGTTCATTCAGGTTCTGATAAATTTACAATCTACCCGGTGATGGCTGAAATAATAAAAAAATACGACAAGGGACTGCATGTGAAAACTGCCGGAACCACCTGGCTGGAAGAGGTAATTGGTCTTGCAGTTTCAGGAGTGGAAGGTTTGGTAGCAGCCAAAGAAATTTATGCAAAAGCACTCGAAAGGAAACAGGAACTTTGTGAGCCATATGCCGATGTAATTGAAATTGATGATTCCAAATTACCTGCAGCTGATGAGGTGAATAACTGGACAGGGGAACAGTTTGCAAATACGCTCCGGCACATTCCCGGCCATCCCGATTACAATCCCAATTTCAGGCAATTGATTCATGTTGGGTATAAAGTTGCGGCAGAAATGGGCTCTAATTATACCATGCTGCTTGAAAAATATGCTGACGTAACAGGTGCATGTGTTGAAGAAAACATATACGACCGGCATCTGAAACGTTTATTTGACCTGTAAAAAATCAAAAGATGAAAACTTTCATGGATAAAAACTTTCTGCTGCAAACTGAAACTGCACAGGAGCTATATCATCACCATGCGGCTAAAATGCCAATTTTCGATTACCATTGTCATGTCCCTCCCAAAGACATTGCCGAGGACAGGAAATTTGAAAACTTAACACAGATATGGCTCTATGGCGATCATTACAAGTGGAGAGCTATGCGTTCCAATGGCATAGAGGAACGCTATTGTACTGGTGATGCCTCTGACTGGGAAAAATTTGAAAAATGGGCAGAAACTGTTCCTTATACCATTCGCAATCCACTTTATCACTGGACACATCTGGAGCTGGAACGTTTCTTTGGTATAGAGAAAATACTAAGTCCCGAAACTGCAAAGGAAATTTGGGAGGAATGCAATTTAAAACTTCAGTCTCCTGAATATTCGGTCAGGAATATTATCCGTATGGCCAATGTACAAACTATATGCACCACCGATGATCCGGTTGATTCACTTGAATACCACCGGCAGATTAAAGAGAGCGGATTTGAAGTAAACGTGATGCCTGCCTGGCGACCTGATAAGGCTATGGCTGTGGAAAATACAGAATCTTTTAATGCATATTTAGATAAACTGGCTGGAGTGGCTGGGGTGCAAATACTTACATACAATGATTTTATGAATGCTCTCCTGGAAAGACACCGGTTTTTTCATGAAAATGGCTGTCGCTTGTCGGATCACGGACTTGAAACAATTGTAGCTGAAGAATACACTGAGAAGGAAATTAGGGATATATTTGAAAAAATCAGAGGTGGGTTTCATCTTAAAGAAATTGAAGTGCTGAAGTTTAAATCAGCAATGTTGTTTGAATTTGGAATTATGGACCATGCACGTGGATGGACACAGCAGTATCATCTGGGAGCACTTCGAAACAACAACTCTCGTTTTTTTAAAGTGCTGGGACCTGATACAGGATTTGATTCCATCGGTGATTTTGAAATTGCCAGACCTCTGTCAAAATTCCTCGACAGATTGGATCAGAACAATCAGCTCGCCCAAACCATTCTCTATAACCTGAACCCGCGCGACAATGAATTGATTGCAACTATGATTGGTAATTTTCAGGATGGTTCAGTACCAGGAAAAATGCAATTCGGTTCAGGATGGTGGTTTCTCGATCAAAAAGGAGGTATGGAAAACCAAATAAATGCACTTTCCAATTTGGGTCTGCTTAGCAGGTTTGTAGGGATGCTTACCGATTCACGAAGCTTTCTGTCGTATATACGGCATGAGTATTTCAGACGTATTTTATGCAACCTGCTTGGAAACGATATTGAAAACGGTGAATTACCAAATGATCTGGAAATGATTGGAAAAATGGTTGAAGATATTAGTTTTAACAATGCAAAATCCTATTTCAAATTTGAATAAGAAATCCAGTATTTTGTAGTGTTTTTGAAGAGATAATGCCTTTTTTAATCAATAGCAATCAATAAACAGAAATATGCAAAAGAAAGTTATCACATTCGGAGAAATCATGTTACGTCTGGCCACTCCGGGTTACCTGCGATTTTCTCAAAGCAGGGAACTTACAGCAACATTCGGAGGAGGTGAAGCGAATGTAGCAGTATCACTGGCTAATTATGGAATTCCGGTTGAATATGTTACACGCTTACCAGAAAATGATATTGGCCGGGCCTGCATGATGGACTTGAGGAAACACGGTGTAGGTACAAGTCACATAGTATGGGGGGGCGAACGTCTGGGTATCTATTTCCTGGAAACCGGGGCCGTAAATCGTGGGAGTAAGGTAATATACGATCGCTCTCATTCATCGGTTGCTGAAATTGAAACTGGAACCATTGACTGGGACAGGATATTTGATGATGCTTCCTGGTTTCACTGGACAGGCATAACACCGGCTTTGTCACAAAATGCTGCAGATGTTTGCATGGAAGCAGTAAAAAAAGCCAATGAAAGAGGTATTCCGGTTTCCTGTGATTTGAACTACCGCAAAAACCTTTGGAAATATGGGAAAAAAGCTGGAGAAGTAATGCCGGAATTGGTTTCCGGTACCGATATAATCCTTGGCAATGAGGAAGATGCTGAAAAGGTATTGGGAATTAAACCTGAAGGAGTAGACATTACAGCAGGACAAGTTGAGGGTGTTGCCTATGAATCGGTCTCCAGGCAAATTATGGAAAGGTTTCCACGCTGTAAAAAGGTAATAACCACCTTACGCGGTTCTGTTAATGCAAATCACAATTCATGGTCAGGGGTATTGTGGGATGGCCATAAATTATATGAAGCCCCTACATTTCAGATTACCCACATTGTAGATCGGGTTGGTGGAGGCGATTCATTTATGGGAGGTTTAATTTATGGACTGCTTACATATAAGGGAGACGATCAGAAAGCATTAAATTTTGCAGTTGCTGCATCCTGTCTGAAACATACCATATACGGTGATTTTAATGAAGTTACAGTAGAAGAAGTGGAAAAACTTATGGGAGGTGATGCATCGGGTCGGGTAGCCAGGTAACCGGGAATCAGGATACCAGCCGGATAATTGTAAAATTAATATATTCGCTGGTTATTTATTATTTCATGATGAATCAAGTATCAGCCTTATAGTATTTATAAAATAAACATTAATCAAGAAAATATGGCTCGGTTTTCAAGAATTGAAGTAGCATTAAAAATGAAGGAAACCGGATTGGTTCCGGTTTTTTACAATGCTGATGCTGAAGTCTGTAAAAATGTATTACAGGCTTGTTATGACGGGGGTGTGCGGGTATTTGAATTTACCAACCGCGGTGACTTTGCCGTACTTGTATTTGCCGAACTTAACAAGTGGACAATACAACATTGCCCTGAAATGATTTTAGGAGTGGGTTCGGTAGTTGATGAAAGCACGGCAGCTATGTATATTGCTCTGGGTGCAAATTTTATTGTTTCACCAATCATTGATGAAGGGACGGCGAAAGTTTGCAATAAACGGAAAATATTGTGGAGTCCTGGATGCGGGTCTGTTTCAGAAATAAGCAGGGCTCATGAACTCGGGGCTGAAATTGTTAAAATTTTTCCAGGCTCAGAGGTAGGTGGTCCGGGTTTTGTAAAAGCAGTTAAAGGTCCAATGCCATGGACCAGTATTATGCCCACTGGAGGTGTTTCACCTACTGAGGAAAATCTGAAAGAATGGTTCAATGCCGGTGTTACCTGTGTTGGCATGGGTTCAAAATTATTTCCGGCTGAAGTTTTGGCAACTAAAAATTATTCCTACATTTCGCTAAAATGCAAGGATGCCTTGCTTTATATAAATAAATACAAAGGACGTTAAATGTCAACCTGATGATTTTGAGTAAATTAAGTAAATTTTTTTTCTTCTTACTATTTATACCTGTTTTCTCGTGTGTGGGGCCGCTTGAGCAGAAAGAGTTGAAACTGGCGCATGGACTACCTACCGATCACCCCGTACACAAAGCAATGGAATTTATGGGTCAGCGGGTCAGAGAGCTTTCTGATGGGAAACTTGATGTGAAGGTTTATCCCTCAGAACAACTTGGATCGGAGCAACAATGCGTTGAATTGGTACAAATAGGTAGCCTGGCTATTACCAAAGTCTCGGCTGCAGTAATGGAAAGTTTTATTGAAGATTACAAGGTACTGGGGCTGCCTTATATTTTTAAATCAAAGGAACATTCATATAAGGTATTTGATGGTGAAATAGGTAAAGATTTGTTAATGAGTTCTACTGATAAGTGGATTCGGGGCCTTACATTTTACGATGCAGGTTCACGGAGTTTTTATACCAAATCGAAACCCATAGAACACCCCGATGACCTTGTAGGCATGAAAATAAGGGTAATGCCTAGTGTTACCGCTGTTGGGATGGTGCGAGCCCTTGGTGGTTCCCCAACACCCATATCGTGGGGTGAACTTTATACTGCCTTGCAGAGTGGTGTAGTCGATGGGGCAGAAAACAACCCTCCCAGCCTATATACCTCGCGCCATTATGAAGTATGTAAGTATTATTCTCTTGATGAGCATACTACCATTCCCGATGTTTTAGTAATCAGCCAGATCATCTGGGATAAGCTTTCAGAAGAGGAAAAGGAATGGATACAGCAGGCAGCCGATGAATCGGCAGTATTGCAGCGTAAACTTTGGGCTGAATCGGAAGAAGAATCATACAGAGAAGTGCAAAAGGCAGGTGTTGTAATTAACAAACCTGACAAGGAACCATTCATGCTTAAAGTACAGCCTTTTTTGGAAAGTTACAGAAATAATGAAATCATCTACTCTTATATAAAACGCATCCAGGCGATAGAGTAACAAAAAAAACCAATTAATTATGCGAAAGAAAATTGAAAAGTCGCTGGAATGGTTTCTCGTATTCTTAATGAGCATTCTGGTTATTGATGTACTATGGCAGGTTTTCAGCCGGTACGTTTTGAATGCCCCAAGCAGTTATACCGATGAGTTGGCTGGATACCTTCTGATTTGGGTTGGTGTTTTAGGTGCTGCCTATGTTGCTGCCCACCGGGAGCACCTGGCTATCGACCTTCTGCTTCAACGCAGTTCTCCCAAAAGAAAATACAAACTTGAACTGATAATCAGTGTTTGCATTATTATTTTTTCCATTGCTGTTTTAATTATTGGAGGAACATGGCTGGCATATACCAGGTTTTATCTTTCAGTTAAGTCTTCAGCACTGGGTTTGCCCCTGGGAATTGTATACCTTGTTCTTCCATTGAGCGGTATTTTGATTGCTTATTTCGATACTGACTATTTGATTAAAATGATTAAAGCTAACCGGAAAAAATAATAGTATGGAATTTCTTGAAATATTTGTTCTTGTATCCAGTTTTATTATACTGCTTGTTATTGGTGTCCCCATTGCCTTCAGTATTGGTATTTCCGGGATATTAACCATGCTGGTAAGCATTGATTTTCTGCCGGCAATGACAACTTTTTCACACCGTATGGCAACAGGACTAAACAGTTTTGCTTTGCTGGCGATACCATTTTTTATATTGGCAGGGAATTTAATGAACAGCGGAGGCATTGCCATCCGTTTGATTGACTTTGCCCGGGTGCTTGTAGGCGGAATACCAGGAGGAGTGGCTATGGTAAATGTTCTTGCCAACATGCTTTTTGGAGCAATATCCGGTTCTGCGGCGGCCTCTGCTTCGGCTATTGGAAGTATAATGCAGCCTGAAATGAAAAAAGAGGGCTATCCGGAGAATTTTAGTGCGGCCGTAAACATCACTTCTGCAACAACTGGCCTTTCTATTCCACCCAGCAATATTCTGATAGTTTATTCTCTTGCCAGTGGGGGAGTGTCAATTACAGCTTTATTTCTTGCCGGATATTTGCCAGGTATATTTACCGGACTTGGTATCATGTTAACTGCTGTAACCATGCTTATTATTAAAAGGAAAGGAGGAAAGGCTGCTTTCAGGGCGCTTGGAATTGTTACAGTTATTGCAGTTTTGGCAATCTTGCTTTTTCAGGCTGTTGTATTTTCAAATGAATTTTTTTCTCCTCTTGTAAATAGAATTTTCCTTATCCTGATATTTATCCTTCTTGCTGGTTGGGTTGCTGTAAAAACATCAAAAAATAAAACGAAAGCTATTGAAGGTGCTAAAAAGTTTCTGGATGCCATTCCCAGTCTCCTTATGCTGGTGATTGTTATCGGCGGTATTGTGGCCGGTTTCTTTACTGCAACCGAAGCTTCAGCAATTGCTGTTTTGTATTCACTTATTCTTGCATTTGTTTACAGGGAAGTTTCTTTCAAAGATTTACCGGTTATTATACTGCGTTCTGTAAAAACCACGGGGATAGTTATGCTTCTGGTTGCTACATCCATTGGATTATCATGGATTATGGCCTATGAAAATATTCCCCAGAATGTAAGTGCTGGGCTGTTGTCAGTCAGCAATAATCCGTTTATTATATTGCTGATGATAAATTTAATCCTGTTGTTTGTGGGTGTTTTTATGGACATGACTCCTGCAGTTTTAATTTTTACACCTATTTTTTTACCTATCGTTACTGCAATGGGAGTTGATCCGATACACTTTGGAATTATAATGGTCCTGAACCTGAGTGTGGGGCTTTGTACTCCACCTGTTGGTTCGGTATTGTTCATCGGCTGCAGTGTGGCAGGATTAAGTATTGATAAAGTAGTGAAGCCACTGGTGCCTATGTTCATTGCCATGGTTGTCGTTTTGCTTTTGGTTACCTATTTCCCGCAAATTAGCTTATGGCTGCCTGGTAAATTTGGATTTTAAAATTTCATGTTGATATGATATGATTAAAAACCGGAAATGAGACATCATTTCCGGTTTTTTAAATTAATAGAAATATTCCAGATCGATGTATGAAGATTCCAGGAATCGTATCTGGATTGCTACTATAGATAAAGGAATTGCAGTTTACTCAGATGAAGAAGGAGCCCTGAAGTATTATGATGAAAATGATGGACTAACTAATAATCAGGCTCTTTGCATTTTGGAAGATTCTGATTACAATCTTTGGATTAGCACTACCAACGGACTTTCCAGGTTTAATATCAGACAGGAATATATCAGGAATTATTCCAGCAAGGACGGCTTAAGTAACAATCAGTTTTGCTATGGTGCTGCATACAAAACAAACTCGGGTCACATGCTTTTTGGTTCCGTTTCCGGATTCAATATGTTCAATCCCTCAGAAATCGTTTTTGAAGACAAAACTATTCCTATTATATTAACAGACTTAAAAATTTTTAACAAGTCGGTGCCCATCGAAGACAATAAAAAATCGGTTTTGAAGAATAGCATTTCGGAAACAGATCACTTAATATTAAATTACACTAAGAACATGTTTACAGTAGAATTTGCAGCCCTTAATTATGTAAACAGTGACAAAAATTTGTATTCCTATATGCTGGAAGGCTTCAATAGCAGATGGAGTGAACCTGGCACAAACCGTTCTGCCACCTACACAAATCTTAATCCTGGAGAATATATTCTGCGGATAAAAAATATAGTGCCTGGTTTTCAGGATTCCGGTAATGAATTGCAATAAAAAATAACTGTATTGCCTCCTTTTTGGAAGACTTTATGGTTTTTATCGCTGCTTGTAATATTCATTCTGTTTTTGATATATGTTTTGATTAAGTTTTTTATTACCAGGGAAAAAATGAAACATCAACTGGTAATGGAAAGAGTGAATGCACGAAAACTGCATGAACTTGATATGATTGAAACCAGTTTTGAAGGCCTGGATACGTGGCGCTGTATTTCACCCATATACGGGAAAAATTTGGAAAACATTGCCTTTACCGGCCATGGCGTTTGGGATGGCTCGGGCGATGCCTGGAGATTTGTTAAAAGAAGCAAACTAACAGCAAATCAATGGAAAAAGTTGGTGGCTTCCGGTGGTGTTGTAAACGAAAAAGGTGATGAATGGTATCCTTCGGAACAATTCAAAAAAGCCAATGAAACTGCCAATATGAACGTTCCC
Source organism: Mariniphaga sp. (assembly GCA_041684965.1). Lineage (GTDB taxonomy): Bacteria > Bacteroidota > Bacteroidia > Bacteroidales > Prolixibacteraceae > Mariniphaga. Next base: position 140,730 of record JAWLGR010000006.1, on the reverse strand, counting down.
ACAGGACTGACAACCAAAGAAGAATAGGAAGCCATTCGTGATTTTCTTCGCCCTGTTATGGTGAGTATTCAAAACAGCAAAAGAGTACTTTTCGACGGACCAACATTTCAGAATTCACCTGCCTGGTGTATCCACCCTCTAATGGTTGAAGATCTTACAGTCAGAAATATTTCAGTACGCAATCCCTGGTACTCACAAAACGGTGACGGAATCGATATCGAATCGTGTAAAAATGTTGTGGTTTACAATTCAAATTTCGATGTTGGCGATGATGCCATCTGCATAAAATCAGGAAAAGATGAGGACGGTCGCCGTCGTGGTGTCCCATGCGAAAATCTTGTAATCCGTAATAATATTGTTTATCACGGACATGGTGGTGTTACCGTGGGAAGTGAAATGTCAGGGGGAGTACGCAATATGCATGTATCCAATTGTACTTTTATGGGAACCGATGTGGGGTTGCGTTTTAAAAGCAACCGGGGACGGGGTGGGGTGGTTGAGAATATATACATCTCAGATATCCGGATGACTGACATTCCAATCAATGCTATTTCATTTAACCTTTATTATGGAGGAATGTCGGTTTCTGAAATGATGGCCAGGGGAGATATAGAAAGTTTAGCTGTAAGAGAGCCGGTAACAGAAGAAACTCCTCAATTTAAAAATATCTCAATACGAAATGTTGTAGTGAAGGGTGCCCACCAGGCTGTGGTTTTGCAGGGACTTCCTGAAATGAAGCTGGAAAATGTTGTCATTAATGATTTGTTGCTGCAAACAGAAAATGGATTCTCCATTATTGATGCTGAAAATGTAAGTATTGAACGGGTGGAATTGATTACAGACAATAAAACAGCAATTGAATTTCTCAATTCTAAAGATGTGGAAATAAAAGATCTTAATTTTCGCTTTGAATCAGAAAACTCTATTACTGTCAATGGTAAGGAAAGTCAAAATATTCATAAATATCCGGCTGATGGATTAAATGTTGAAAAATATACGACAATAGGAAATGAGGTAAAAAAAGGGGAAGTAAAATTTTAAATTATTGGGATGAACTTTTATTTCTTCCATTCCAGCCAAAGTGAATTGTCTGATTCAATCCTTACTTCTGCACCCAGTTTTATACATTCTCTGTTTAGAGTTTTTTGAAGCCATTCTGCATCTTTGGCTGAAGCATAATTTAACCTGAAATTTTTTATTTCCATTGGGATCATCATAAGTGATTTCAACATTCCGGTTTCAAAATCCAGTTCCGGAAAATACATCAGTGTGAGTTCTCCACGGTATTTTTCATGACCACTGATTCCTTCGTAATCGTTCATGAAATCTCCGGCTCCATAAATGATTAATTTATTCTTATATACCTCCATTCCCAGAGGATGATGAGAGGAATGCCCGAAAATTAAATCTACATCTGCATCTTTTATCAGCCTATGAGCAAATTCCTGTCTTTGATCAGGAATAAAATAACCCCAATTTCCTCCCCAATGAACTGAAAAAACTACAAGATCTCCTTTGCGTTTTAGTTGGGTTATATGTTGTTTTATTTTAATTACGCTATTCGAATCTGATTCATATAATATATTTACACCCGGTGAGCGGGGCTTAGCAGCCCATCCTGCAGGTACTCCACTGCCTGGAGTTGCATATGAATAAATCAGTACACGGCCATTTTTTGTTTCAAAAACAGAGGGACTGGCTGCTGCATGAAGGTTCATCCCGGCACCCGAGAATTGAATATTGGCTTCCCTTAGTGTATTTATTGTTTCTTCAAGTCCTTGTTGCCCCCAGTCCATAATGTGATTATTGGCAAGGCTGCAGTGATCAATCCCGGCTACAGTAAGCACTTTTATATTTTTGGGATTCATGCGGTAATTGATTCCTTTCCCCGGCCAGAATTCCGGATGAGTGGTAATGCTTGTTTCCAGATTGAGTGCTTTTAAATCAGGTATGTATTTATCCCAAACTTCCATTGCATCACCCCATAGATATTCCCATGCAACCGGAACTTCAATTTTACCGTTTTTCTGTTCGGCTATTTGAAGGTATACACGCGCATCTTTTACATACGACTCGTATAAAACCGGGTTGACGGGAAATGGCAGAGCCTGGTCGATTCCACGGCCTGTCATCACATCACCGCACAGAAAAAGTTTTAAGGATTTATTTTGATTCCCATATCTTTCCATATTAATGCTGTTAAATTCTGACTGACCTGAAGATTCAAATTCTGACAGCAATGCAAGAATTACAACACCTATAAATAGTTTCATGGTACGCCTGTCATTATTATTCCGGATTAAATGATACGTTTTTTTTGAAAAATTGGTTTTGATTAAAAAAGAAAAACCGCTCTGATATGATGCAGAGCGGTTCAGTTATTAGTGCAGTAATTTTATGTATTATCTGATAATGAGTTTCCTGGAGAATTCATTACTTAATTGTGACCGGATGATATACATCCCGGCTGGCAGGTCATTTACATCTATATAATCATTTTGTGATTCTAATAGCTTTGATTTAACCATCATACCTGATAAATTATAAACTGCTACTCTGACCGGATGGGTTACATTTACGAACACTTTGTCTGTAGCTGGATTGGGATATACCTTAATTTCAGATTTGACAGCTTCAATGGGTTTAACACTGGTAACGACTTCTTCTGCTTTCAGATAATAGAAATTAATCCCGCTATGAGAAGAATACAAATAAATGGTGGCGGGACCGCCTTCATAAACAAATTTACCTTTCGACAGTTCGGTGCCTAAAGCAAATGTAGCAAAAATTGAATCTATTGGGTTTGTCACGATCATAGTAAATAAGACTATCACTCCTGTGGATTACTGCATCTGCAAACTTTAAAGCCCATTCAGGCTTTGTGCCGGCATTATCTTTTTTATTGGATGGTTGTAATCCAAATGAGAATAATGTTGTCAGAAGTATAAAAGTCTTGATTAATTGCATATTTTCTTTTTTATTGCCTACCCGATGGTTTTGTTTTCAAATATAATTTTTTTATGTGAAAAATATATCCATGGATTTATTTCAAAAACTTGACCTAAACCCTGTGAAGTTATTACTCAGAGGATATTATCGCTTCAGCTCCAATTAACATTTTATAAAAACTATTGTAAATCGTGGTTTTTTAATCAGCCAAAGAAAGTCGAAAAACAAAAGGTTTTAATGAATTAACCTATAAAAAAGCATTGACAGAATCGGATGCTTTTTTATCTGAAAGACATTACTTATCTTGCAGTCCGGCATAAAATTACAATGAACTTAAACTAATTACTATGAAAAGAAGATTCAGCTGTTTAATTTCTCTTATTTTTATTTTAACCTTCGCCTCCATAGCTCAGATTTCTAATTTATACCCTAATGATACGGGAATAGAAGCCGATCCTCGGATTGTATATGTTGAGAAATTTGATGATACAATGGCAGGTATTTTAAGCCGGTACAGTGACATCAAAAATTCAGCAGGCATGTCATTGGATTCCGATGTTCCTCCGGGGAGCCAGGGTCCGAATTCATTAAAAATGACAAGCATTACAGGAGGGGTCAATAACGGCGGACATCTGTTCAGACGATTTTCTCCAGGCTTTGACAGCATTGTTTATGTACGTTACTATGTAAAATACCCATCTGAATCAAAAGGGTATTTCCATCATGAAGGTGTGTGGTTTGGCGGATACAATCCTTCTACCTCCTGGCCCAGTCCAAAAGCTGGCACCTGTGGTATGGGAAGCAGCCGGCTGAGTATTTCGTTTGAACCGGTATGGCAGAATGCCAATCCCACCGGAATGGATACCTACATTTACTGGGGAGATATGAAAAGCTTTAATGGTACTACCTGCTATGGAAATACAATGGTGACACAAGGTGCAACCGGATTTGGACAATCCCCTGATGTTAATTATCCTAAAGTTGCTTTTGATGAGTGGATGTGTATTGAGATAATGATTAAACTAAACAATCCTGTTTCGGAATACAATGGGGAAATGGCCGTGTGGGTAGACGGTGAACAGGTTGGGCATTGGGGCCCCGGTTTCCCCAATGGACACTGGAACAAAGATAAGTGGTACAACAATCCGGATGATCCTCCCTTTGAAGGTTTTCGCTGGAGAACGGATGAAAAATTGAACATCAACTGGCTTTGGATTGAATTTTATCATGATGACCCCAAAGCTCCTTCAAGCTATATTAAGTTCGATCACCTGGTGATGGCAACCGAATACATCGGACCTATTTACGCTCCATCTACCGGTACAAGTGAAAACCGCGCCATTGAGAACCATACTGTTATTTATCCAAATCCTACCAACGGTAAAATAACAATAAGCAACAGCAATGGGAAAATTATCATGGCAGAAATTTACAGCATGAACGGAAAAAAAATAATTGCAGCCGATATGAGGAATAAAACCTCCTGCACAATCGACCTTTCAAGGTACCCTAAAACCAGCTATCTGGTAAAAATTCAGGAAGAAAAGAAAACTTATACGCAAAAAATCATTCTGGATTGAAGATTAAAAAAAGCTCTTAATTTGTTCTGATTTATTATTAGAGCCAGAGAATTTTGGTCTGCTGAAAATCAAATTATCTTATATCTTTTCATTCAGGTATCCAATTATTGCTGGTTACTTTGAATATTGTTCCAAATACTCAATTAGCATGACCAATTAATCATTGATGGAAAATTTTGCTGAGATAATTCCTAATATTTACAGGAATACTCATGTGAAAATTTAAATTTAGTGTGATGAAAAAGATGATTTATTTGCTTCTGTTGTTACTACTGGTGAATCCTTGTTTTGCTTTTCAAAATGCAGATTTATCCTGTAAGGTAAGAAAAGGGGACCAATGGAAAATGGTATTCGAATTATTTACAAATATTGACCATACAGTAAATGCACTGGATACTCTAATGAAAGGCAGATTTACAATTGGGTCAGGTCATCTTACCGCTTTATCTGAATGGCAAGTGGAATGTAAAGAATCAGCAGATACGTCCATTGAATTAAAATTTACTCTGACACAAATCAGATTTTACGAGAAGAGAAACATCCGAGATTCTGACGCACTTTATTATAATGATACCGATTACCCTGTTGACCTGTCTGATGAATATGTGACTGAGATTAATAATATTCTGGGTAGGTCATTTACCTGCCGGTTCGATATGCAAAACAAATCAAGCACAGAAATTATTACTGATGAATTTGAAAACAAGGAGTTGAGGTTTCCGGGAAGAAATTTCATGACCCAGAATGCATCGTTTCTTGTTAATATATATTTCAGGTACAACATCTACAATATAATCGGTCCTGATTTTGTCCGGATTGTTTTGGATTCATGGAATGCAATCATTCCAAAAGAAGATAAAAATGTTGGGGATGTATGGGCACCTTCAGGTCTTATTGCTGACAAAAATCAGGATTCACATGTAGTATTTGAAAAGCATTCGGGTAATTTTGCTTATTTGAAGCTAAGCGGAAAAGATGACAACGACATGATGTTGATTCATAAGAAAAGCGGGTTGCCTTTCGTGATAATGACTCCTGATTTTAAGGCTTATGTTTATGATTTTAAAGATATAGCAAACACAACAATTACAGGAAAATTTACCGAAGGCGATTTGAACGGAACAGCGGTTTTAAAGAGTGAGGCAGCAGGTTATGAAATAAACGAAACTGTTCAGGTAAAGAATGGTTTTTTCGAAATTCCCTTAAATCTGAAACAACCGGTAATCTGCACCTTGACATTTAATTCAAAAACTTTTTACCTGTTTCTTACTCCGGGAATGCAGGTTCAGTTAAACTGGGATGAAAGCAACAAAAAACCTGTCGTTGAAGGATTTGGTGCCAATGATGTTCAGTGTGTCCTTGAATTCTGGGATGAAAAATATTATATGTATCATTACGAAACATCAAAATTTCCTTATGAATTAATTATTGAAAAAAGGGATGAATATAAAAAACGCGTCGGTATAATCTTAAAAAAGTATAAAGGACTCATTTCAAATGAATGTAGAAATTTTATAGAAACTGAATCCAATTTTCGTATCGCTATCAGTTATACCGTTGCACGACAAGATGTTGAAAGGGAAAAAGCTCTTGAAAAAAATCTGGATGTAACCAGGGCTAATAAAAATGCTTCCTATTTTGAGAACTTCAATGATTCTTTGCCATTAATTGGCGATGTAACAAATTATTCTCCTGCATACAATGTTTTTATTGACAGGAATCTGGAGCTAAAAAACCGAATCTTCCTGGCTCAAAGAGGAAGAAGGTATGAAAGGGACAATGTCAGGGAGAATTTATATTTTGCAGCACTACATTATGTGGGGTATCCTTATTATTATTCTGCCTTTATGCTACTTAAATCGGAAATCCTTAAAGGGAATCAGGAAGATATTACAAAAGAACTGGATGAATTCATTAAACTGCCAGGGAACCCATCTTTTTCAAATACCCTTCAACAATTGATACAGGAAATGGAAATAATTAAAGAGGGTAACGCTTTTCCTTTTCCGGAAATTGTTGACATGGAGAATAACAAGGTGGAAATTCCCAAAGGTCATTTTGCCATAGTTGATATTAACAATTCGTTCTACCTGCGAAGTCCTCAGCATCAGGAAGAACTTGAAGAATTAACCCGGATAATAAAAGAAGATTCCCAACTTGAGAAGATAAATTATGTTGTTATCAGGCCAGATTTTGCAAAAGGGAAAATGACAGAATCGGTCAGTACAGAATTCGTTAATTTCCTGTACATCTATTTACCTGAACACGATCGAACAGTATTTGAAAAAATCAGATTGATTGAAGATAGAAGCCGGATTCTGTTATTGAACAAAGACAGAATGATTATTGACAATAATATTGGCAAGATAGGGCACTATACAGGGCACAACCTTCCTGAAATTATAGATGAATATTTGAATTCACCAGACACGCCTCCTGCAAAATCAGAAATTCCCTGGTTATTCATTGTTGGAAGTTTGACCCTCTTTGGTATTTTATCATGGCTTGTAATACGTATACGAACAGAAAGGATAAAGAAGCGGGAGGAAGCGCGAAGAAAGCTTTCGGAGCTTGAGCTGAAGGCCATTCGTTCGCAAATGAACCCTCACTTTATTTTTAACGCCATGGGCTCCATACAAAATCTCATAAACCAAAATGATATAAAAAATGCCAATCTTTATCTTTCCAGGTTTGCCCGGTTAATGCGCATGGTGCTTGCCAATTCGAACAAAAAACTGGTGAATCTGGCCGATGAACTTGAGCTGTTAAAAAATTACCTGGAGCTCGAACAGTTACGGGTTGATTTTCAGTACACCATTTCATTATCGGAAAACATTGATCCTGAAAATGAGGAAATACCGGGGATGCTGGTTCAACCTTTTGTGGAAAATGCAGTTATCCATGGAATTACACCCAAAGGTCACGGTATGATAAATGTTCATTTTACCAAGGAGAGTGGCGTGTTGACCTGCATCGTAGAGGACGACGGAGTTGGTATTGATGTTTCCGAAAATGGGAACGGACAGGGCCTGGCAATGAAACTTTCGGAAAAAAGACTCAATTTGTTAAATTCGCAAAGCAATGAAAAACTTCATCTAAAAGTTGAAAACAGAAATGGTAATATGAATAACGGAACGAAAATAACTTTAATGATCCCTGTCTGAGATGTTCCCGTAGCAATAGAATTTATTATCAAATTTTAGCTGAATGAAAATTAAAGCAATAATTATTGAAGACGAAAAGGCCAACCGCGACAATCTGAAGAAAATTCTGACGGAATATTGCCCCACTGTTGAGGTGGTTGCTTCCTGTGCTTCAGCTATAGCCGGAAGGAAAGCTATTTCCTTATATGAACCCGATCTGGTGTTTTTAGACATTGAAATGCCCGGGGGTAGTGGTTTTTCATTACTGGAAAGTATTGGGAAAATTAATTTTGAAGTCATATTTGTTACAGCTTATGACCATTATGGAATAAAAGCAGTTAAGTTTTGTGCACTTGATTATCTGTTAAAACCTGTTGATATACTTGAACTGGTAAAGGCGGTTGAAAAAGTTGGCAACAGATTAACAGAGAAATCAGAAAACCTGCGAATGAAAACATTGCTTAACAACCGTCAGAAAGAAATGCCGCATTCCAAAATTGCAATACCCCAAAGCGATAAAATAGAATTTGTTGAAGTTTCATCCATTATACGGTGCCAGGGTGATGGAAACTATACCCACTTATTTCTACGGAATGGTAAAAGCATAGTGGCATCCCGCACTTTAAAAGAATACGATGATCTGCTTTCAGATTATAATTTCTTACGTATCCACCAGTCACACCTGATTAATCTTAACGAAGTCAATGCATACATAAAATCCGAAGGCGGGTACATCAAAATGAACGATGGTGCTTCTGTAAGTATATCACGGCAGAGAAAAGAAATGGTGATGGAGCAGCTAAAGAAGATTTAACCGTTACAATACATAATATCAGCACTTCACTTTCAATCCCCCATGCAAATACCTGCTTTGGCCGGGGGTAATAATCATACTTGTGCAGATAAGTGTCAAAGATTCATTATCGTTTTATCAATATGGGAAGGAGTGATTTTCAGAATTCGTTTGTATCTTGCCTGACGGCAGGCAGGTCCACCGCAGAAACCGCGTCGATGGATTTTCTTAAATATGGATTTTTAACAGCTTTATCCTCAAGCAGGTCTATCTGTCTATTAAGTAATTTCTCCAAAGATGTTTTTAAGTCAAAATAATTATCTGCGTAGTTGTAAAGGTCTACTCCTGAGAACTCAACCTATAAGTCAATATCACTGGATTTTTTAAAATTATCCGTTAAGATTGAGCCAAATACAAATAATCGAGACACCTTATGTTTATTACATAAAGCTCTTATATTATCTATTTTCTTATCAATTATTCTCATAACTCAAAAATACAAACTTTTTTTAATCTTACCGAAAAGTATCAGTTGTTACGGTTTCCAGGGTTGCGTACAACTTCTATTTAAATTCAGTACAAATTCAGTACAAATTCGGAATAAATTCGCTACAAATTCGCAAAATCGCGAGTTTGTAGCGAGTTTGTAGCGAGTTTAGTCAGAACTTGGTCTTGTCTGGAGATGTGGAACATGCTTTTTACAGATTGTGGTTGGAGCATGATTCAAAAGCAGTAACCAGTCCGGAAGAAGGTTGGCATAAAACATAAAAAAAGGAGGAAAACAGTAAAAATTTCCTCCTTTTGTCAGGTTGATATTGAGTTCCTCTACATGGTTTTAATTTCAGTTACCAGCCGTTGAATTGAGCTCTTGGCATCTCCAAACAACATTCTGGTTTTATCATTAAAGAACAGCTCATTTTCTATTCCTGCATAACCTTTGCCCATGCCACGTTTCATGATAATAATATTTTTTGCAAGGTGGGCATCAATGATTGGCATTCCGTAGATAGGACTCCCCGGATCGTTATAGGCTGCCGGGTTAACAACATCGTTGGCACCCACTACTATGGCAACATCAACGTTTGGCATATCGGGATTGATATGGTCCATCTCCACCAGCTTTTCATAGGGTACATCCGCTTCAGCAAGCAAAACATTCATGTGTCCCGGCATACGGCCGGCAACAGGATGGATAGCGTATCTAACCTCCACCCCTTTGTTTTCGAGCAGTTCATCCAGTTCCTGGGCAATGTGCTGTGCCTGGGCAACAGCAAGTCCGTAACCGGGAATGATTACTATTCTTTGTGAATAGCTCAGCAGCACAGCTGCATCGCTCAGTGAAATTTCCTTAATGGTTCCCTGTTCACCCCCGACAGCTGATACGCCTCCACCAAATGCACCAATAATTACATTAATGAGCGAGCGGTTCATTGCCTTGCACATCAGCAGGGTTAGAATCATGCCCGCAGCACCAACAAGAATTCCGCCCAGGATCATAGCCATGTTGTTATAGATGAAACCGGCCATTGCAGCTGCTATACCAGTAAATGAATTTAGCAGTGATATCACAACAGGCATATCGGCTCCCCCGATTGGCATTACAAACATTACCCCGTATATGAGGGAAAGGGCGAAAAGTGCATATATGGCCCAGAGCATGTCGACAGGTGGGTTGGGAGAGAAAATAATATATACTCCCAGTCCGAGGGTAAGGATAAGTAAAACCAGGTTTATATAGGTCATAAAGGGTTTCATTAGATCGCCTACTTTACCATCAAGTTTCCCGTAGGCAATCATACTTCCGCTAAAAGCCACCGCACCAATAATCAGACCTAAAACCGTTACTATAATTGAACCTACATTTCCCGCTACAGCATTGGGGTATTCGAGTAGAGCCACCAGCGCGGAGGCAGCACCTCCGGTGGCGTTGTATAATGATACCAGCTGAGGCATGGCAGTCATTTTTACTTTTCGGGCAATCATCCAGCCTATTGCAGCTCCAATTCCTATTGCTGTTAGTATAATCCAGATATTGGTAAGTGAGATGCCATTGCCGTCACTGTCTCTGTGCAGTAACAGAGTAGTTAACATAGCCAGGGCCATGCCGCCAAATGCCCATAGGTTTCCCCGCCGGGCAGTTTCAGGATGTGAAAGCATTTTTAATCCCACAACAAATAAAAGAGCAGCCACCAGATAGCTTAGTTCAAGTATGGTGTCACCTATAGTGTATTGAATTCCGTTTAGTGTTCCTAGTACTTTATCCATGATTTCCTACTTTTTTTTCTTTTTAAACATTTCAAGCATCCTGTCGGTAACGGCAAAACCACCTACCACATTGAGGGTTCCGAACATCAATGCCAGGATACCCAGCACCAGTTCAACTGAAAGCGCGGACAAGTCAGCATGACCAACCAGGATAATGCCCCCGATGATGATAACGCCACTTATGGCATTTGCTCCCGACATGAGCGGGGTATGCAAAACGGCAGGGACATTGGAAATCACTTCTATGCCAAGGAAAACCGATAGCGCAATGATAAAGATTGCCTCCTTATATTCGAAAAAATACTGTAAAAATTGTTCCATATCTGGTTTATTTAATATTTTCAATTACTGATTTTACCCGTTCATTGTAAACCTCACCCTGATGTGTGATGCAGGTTCCTTTTACAATATCGTCTTCAAAATTGAGATTCAGACTGCCTTCCTCACCAATAATAAGTTTCATGAAATTCAATACATTTTTCCCAAACATACGGCTCGCATCAATCGGCATCTGTGCCGGATAATTTGATTCCCCTATGATAGTCACTCCTTTATGTTCAATGATTTCATTGTTTTTGGTCAATTCGCAATTACCGCCGGTAGAAGCTGCCAGATCGATGATTACCGAGCCCGGTTTCATTTTTTCCACTGTCTCTCGTGAAACCAAAAGCGGGGCTTTTCTTCCCGGGATTTGAGCAGTACAAATTACAACGTTTGATTTAATTGCCTGGGCATCGATTGCCGCCTGCTGTTTTTGTTTGAATTCTTCAGTTTGTTCCACAGCATAACCGCCGGCAGCTTTGTCTTCAACTGCGCCTTCAACTTCAACAAATCTTCCTCCCAAACTTTGAACCTCTTCCTTTACTGCTGAACGAACATCAAACACATAGACCTGTGCTCCCAGTTTCCGGGCAGTAGCTACTGCCTGCAATCCGGCAACACCTGCTCCCAGTATCAGGACATTGGCAGGGCGGATGGTTCCGGCTGCAGTCATAAACATCGGGAAAAAAGTAGGCAATCGCAAACCTGCCTCGAGAACTGCTTTATAACCGGCTACTGTGGCCATCGATGAAAGAATATCCATAGCCTGTGCCCTGGTGGTACGGGGTATGGAATCGAGGCTGAAAGTTGTCACTCCTTTCTTCAAAAAGGCTTTAACCAGATCGGTATCCCAAAGCGGATTGAAAGCACCTATCCATACCTGGGATTGTTTCAGATTATTTAGATCTTCTGAGGAAGGCGGCTGAATTTGTAATACAACATCTGCCATTTTAAAGATCTCGCTTCGTGGAAGTATCTTTGCACCTGTTTCAGCATATAAAGCATCGGGCGCGAATGCGGATACCCCGGCATGTTGCTCAACCAGAACTTCAACTTTTTGTTCAATAAGGCTCTGAACTGCTTCCGGCAATAATGCCACCCGGGATTCGGGGCTGTATTCCTTTAATAAACCAAGAATCATAAAAATTTGATTTAGATGAATTTGAGTACAAAATTAATAAAAAATAATAACCGTTAACGTTAACGGTTATTATTTTTTAATCAATTTAGACAGAAAGTTTTTAACAATAATATTGTTTTACCGCTTCCAGCAACTGGGCTTTGCTAAAAGGTTTTGCCAGGTAAAAATCACATCCGCTGGCAATGGCCTTTTCCCGATCGCCCGATAATGCATAAGCAGTTTGGGCAATTATGAATACCTGATCGTTAATCTCTTTCATTTTTTGGGTGGTCTGGTAACCATTCAGGCCCGGCATTTTGATATCCATCAATACAATATCAATTTTGCCGCGATTGCTTTTGAACAACTGCAGTGCTTCAAGACCATCGGAGGCAAACATTATATCTTTGCAGTTTCCATTAAGCAGTTCGGAGAGGTAAAGCTTTCCAATGGCATCGTCCTCGGCTACCAAAATTGTCAGGTCTTTCAGTAAATCATTTTCCCCGGTTTCTGGTGACAGGGTTATTGTTTCCTGAGCATGAACAGAATTACTGCGATAAGGAATTGTAAAATAAAATTGAGTGCCTGCCAGTGGTTTTGATTCAAGCCAAATTTCACCTTCAAGCATTCCTACATAGGCTTTCGCAATGGATAATCCCAAGCCGGCTCCTTCATAGGGTTTGGTAAGACTCATATCTGCCTGTACAAACCGGTCGAATATTATTTTGTGCCGATTCGGTTCGATTCCAATTCCTGTATCCTTAACAAAAAATTCAATCTGGTTATGTTTCAATTCGTATCCAAAATCGATTGTGCCTGAAAAAGTATATTTAATGGCGTTTTTTAAAAGATTGCAAAAGATGGCATTTATTTTTTTTCCATCGGACAGGATAAGTGCTTGTGAATCAGGTAATCCTTTGTGGCAGGAAAGTTTCAGTCCTTTACTTTCGGATTCTGCAATAAACTGGTGGTAGAACCCATCCATCTGGTCGTTGATATTTACATCACCCGGTTCAACCTCCATGGTACCCGATTCAATCTGAGAGATTTCAATCAGATCGTTGATGGTATTCAGCATCCGTTCACCGCTCTTTTTTATGATATTGATGTATTTGATTTTTTCTTTTCCTGTAAGTTTTTGCTCTTTTAGCAAGTCAGTAAACCCAATAATGCCGTTCATTGGCGTACGAATTTCATGACTCATGTTGGCAAGAAAAGCTGATTTTAGCCGGTCACTTTCTTCTGCCTTTTCCTTTGCTAGCACCAAATCTTCAATCATTTTCTTTTTCTCGGTAATGTCTTCCAACACGGCCACATAATGGGTAATTAATCCGTTTTCATCAAGAATGGGTGATATGCTGGATTCCTGCCAGTAAATTTCTCCATTTTTCTTTTTATTCTTAAACTCGCCTTCCCAGTTATCACCTGAAGAAATGGTATTCCAAAACTTTTGATAAAATTCTTCCGTCTGGTAGCCGGATTTCAGAATACGTGGATATTTATCTAATACTTCGTCTAAAGTGTATCCGGTCATTGATGTAAACTCAGGATTAACGTATTCAATTTTTCCCTCGGGGTTGGTGATAACGATAGACACGGGATTTTGCTCTACGGCATGGTTTAGAAGGTGCAGTTTTTGTTCCACTTTTTTCCGGGCAGTAATATCGTGTATAATAAAATGAAGTACTTTTTTGCCTTCATAGTTTACCTGGCTGCTAAAAATTTCAACATCGACCACTTCTCCTTTGGAATTTAAATGCCGTAGTTCCGAAAAAATGTTTTGTGGATAGCTGGTCGCCTCCATTTTTTTTGATACCTCCCGGGGGGGAAGGAAATTAATTTCAGAAACATTCATCTTTTGAAGTTCTTCAACGGACCATCCATAAAACGCCGCCGCTGCTTTATTTGCTTCAATTATATTCCCGTTTTCCGGATCCACTATAAGCTTTACTGCCGAATGATTTAGAAAGAGTGTCCTGAATTTTTTCTCGCTTTCCCGTAAATTTTTTTCTATTAATTTACCATGTGTAACATCCCGGATAATTCCCTGGGTTATTGTGTCTCCTTTTATAATGTTATGGGTAATCCAGGCATCAACTTCTTTTCTTGTTCCGTTTTTGGTAATAGCTGTAAATTCAAACCGTTGCCTTACATTTTTTCCATCGGACATTTTTCTGTAGCTTTCTTCAAACAGGTGGCTGTATTCGGGAGCTACCAGCTTCATTAAGGAAAAGCCAGGTTGTGAAACATCGTCAATAGAATATTCAAACATGCGTTGGAATTCACTGTTTACAACCTCAAACTTTTTATTTTTTATCAGGAATACCGCATTGTTTGAATTTTCAATTATATACCGGTAAATTTCTTCATTTTCTTCAAGCTTTTCTTCTGTAATACGCTTTTGAATCTGGTATTTTTGTTTTTCAACAGCATTCGAAACGGTAAAAGGCAGCCGAATGAAATGCCCTTCCAATACATAGTCTGTTGCCCCGGCTTTTAAACATTCCAGGGCATTTTTTTCATGTTCTGCGCTTGTAAGCAGTATGAATGGGATTTGACTTGATATTGTCCGGGTGATGTGTAAATTATTAAGATTGTATGAGTTGTCATGGGAGCACCCCGCAATTACCACATTTGGATGGCAGACTGCGAGTTGTCTTTTGAATTCTGCATCATCATCAGCACAAAGATATGTGAAATGAATGACCTCCTTGCTGAGCTCCTTCACAGCAAAAGTAACGTCTTTCTGCTGACAATTCACAAACAGAATTTGTATGGTTTGATCCTCCGGGTTCATAAAATTCAAAAATTGGTAACAAGGCAAAAGTATTAATTTATTCGGTGAAATGTCAATGGAGAAATTTGATACCCAATTGCCGGATAAATAAAAACACAACTAAAAGGTATTTGTTTTTCTATATTAGAAAACTATTAATATTCTTCAATCCTCTGGATTGTTTTGGATTAGGGTTTGCTATATTAATGTCTTCTACCTTTTATATTGCACAAGGGTAAAATTAAAGAAACGGAATTGGATTTGTCTTTTGATTTTTTTTTAAACTTTTTAACATTTATCACACAGATGTTAAGATTAATTCCAATCATTTTCGCAATCGTCGGAAACAACTTGTCATTCAGGTAGATCTCTCCGTAAATCTGTCCTACTGCTGTACCTGCTTTAATGACAATTGTATACGTTTCCGGACAATATCCACTTCCTTTACACGGACTTTAACATGTTGATGGAGTTTTACAATTTCATTTGGATCAGAAATAAAACGGTCAGCGAGTTCTGAAACATGAATCAATCCAGATTGCTTGACACCAATATCAACAAACGCTCCAAACTTAGTGATGTTATTGACGATCCCCGGCAACACCATTCCTTCCTTCAGGTCCTCTATCGAATAAATACCTTGTGCAAATTCAAAGATTTTTATTGGTTTTCTTGGATCACGTCCTGGCTTAAGGAGTTCGGCCTTAATATCATTGAGAGTTGGCAACCCTGTTTCAGGGGTTGTGTATTTTGATAGCTCGATTTTTGCTACCAGTTGTTCATTTTGTACCAGTTCCTTTACTCCGCAATTAAGATCGGCAGCCATTTTTTGGACAATAAAATATGACTCGGGATGCACAGCAGAGTTATCCAAAGGGTTCTCACTATCGGGTATCCGGAGAAATCCAGCTGCCTGTTCAAATGCTTTTGGCCCCATTCGGGGAACTTTTTTCAGTTCTTCACGTGATTGAAATGCTCCGTTCTCTTTACGAAAGTCAGTAATATTTTGCGCCAGCTGCGGCCCCAGTCCCGAAACATATGTAAGCAGGTGTTTACTGGCAGTATTCAGGTTAACTCCAACGGAATTTACACTGAGTTCTACCACCGTATCAAGTGTAGTTTTAAGTTTTTTCTGATCCACATCGTGCTGGTATTGTCCTACTCCTATGCTTTTAGGGTCTATTTTGACAAGTTCAGCCAGGGGGTCCATCAGCCTGCGGCCTATTGAAACTGCACCTCTTACAGTAACATCGTACTGGGGAAATTCCTGGCGGGCTATCGGGGACGCCGAATAAACAGATGCACCGTCTTCATTAACTATATAAACCCTGATGTCACGATTGTACCGAAGGTTTTTAACGAAGAATTCCGTCTCGCGACCGGCTGTCCCGTTTCCAATAGCCACTGCATCTATCTGGTACATTTCAACCATAGAAGTTAGTTTTTTGGCAGCCATTTTCTTGTTTTCCTGTGGTTTGTGTGGATAGATGGTTTCGTTGTGCGTAAGATTGCCCTGTTCATCAAGGCAAACAACTTTGCAGCCCGTTCGATAGCCTGGATCGATAGCCAGTATTCGTTTTTGTCCAAGAGGGGGTGCAAGCAGGAGTTGACGAAGGTTATCGGCAAAAACACCTATGGCTTCCTTGTCTGCCTTTTCTTTTGCCAGGGCGGCAAATTCAGTTTCAACCGAAGGTTCAATCAGCCGTTTGTAGCTGTCTGATACAGCGAGTTCTACCAGCCTGGAGCTGGCATTGTCGCTTTTTATAAAAAAGCGGTATAAGTGCTCCAACGGAGAAATATCACCGGGTTTAATCGAAACACGCAGGAACCCTTCTTTTTCTCCACGCCTCATGGCCAACAGTCTGTGGGAGGGACATTTTTTCAGCGGCTCGCTCCACTCAAAGTAATCTTTGTATTTTAAACCTTCCTCTTCTTTTCCTTTTATTCCTTTAGAAAAAATGAATGCCCCTTTCTCAAATTCACGGCGAACAATGTTTCTTGCTTTTTCATTTTCACTAATCCATTCAGCAATTATATCGCAGGCTCCTGCCAAAGCAGCTTCCACATTTTCCACCTCAGAACTGAGAAATTTTTCTGCTCTTCGTTCAGGAAATTGTTCTTCCTGTTTCATAATAATTTTTGCAAGTGCTTCCAGGCCCTGTTCACGTGCAATGGTGGCCTTTGTCCGCCGTTTGGGTTTGTATGGCATTTAGATATCATCAAGCTATACCTGATTTTAACAATTTTCAATTCGTAACTTTAATTCAGGAGTAAGTTTTTCCTGTTCGTTAATGGTTTTTAATACTGTTTCCTTGCGTTTTTCAAGTTCAGAAAGTTTCTCTGCCTGCTCTTTTACTTGTAATACCTGAACCTCATCTAAACTACCGGTTTGTTCCTTTCTGTACCGGGAAATAAAAGGTACAGTTGCCCCTTCATTTAATAATTCAACTGTATTTTTTACCTGCTTTACTTCAATTTCCAGTTGACGGGCAATAATTTCATGGAATTTTGAATTCATGTAAGTTTTATTTTTCAATTACAAAGGTAGAAAGATATTTCAAGTGCAGTTGGGGAGGATAAGGGTATACACAGAAGACAAAGCTGGGTATTTAAAACCAGAAGAAGTAGTTTTGTCCTTTCACTTATTCCTTGTATTTTTGAGGCTTGTTTTCAAATTAAAAACTATGATGTTCGAGAATTTATCAGACAGGCTGGACCGGTCGTTTAAGTTGCTGAAGGGACAAGGGAAAATTACGGAAATAAACGTTGCTGAAACGCTTAAGGAAATTCGTCGTGCTTTGCTTGATGCGGATGTCAACTTTAAGATTGCCAAAAGTTTTACCGATGATGTTAAAACAAAAGCACTGGGACAAAATGTGCTTACTGCTGTCAAACCGGGAGAATTGATGGTTAAAATAGTAAAGGATGAACTTGTCGAACTGATGGGTGGTGAAACAGCCGGTATCGATTTGAGTGGTTCTCCTTCTGTTATTTTAATGGCTGGTTTGCAAGGGTCAGGTAAAACTACCTTTTCAGGTAAACTGGCTAATATGCTTAAACGCAAAAAAGGCCGACATCCATTGCTGGTGGCATGTGATGTATACAGACCTGCTGCAATTGAGCAGTTAAAGGTGCTGGGCGGGCAAATAAATGTGCCTGTCTATACCGAAGAAGGGAACATGGACCCGGTTAAAATTGCACAGGCAGCGATCAAGGAAGCTAAAAGTAAGGGAAACGATGTAGTAATTATAGATACTGCCGGACGGTTGGCCATTGATGAGCTGATGATGAAGGAAATATCAGCTATTAAGAATTCGGTAAATCCCAATGAAATTCTTTTCGTTGTCGATTCAATGACTGGTCAGGATGCCGTAAATACTGCCAGGGAATTCAATGAAACCCTCGATTTTGATGGGGTTGTGTTGACAAAACTTGATGGAGATACCCGGGGTGGGGCAGCTCTTTCAATACGTTCTGTAGTAGAAAAGCCTATTAAATTTGTTGGAACTGGTGAAAAATTAGACGCAATTGATGTTTTTCATCCGAGCAGAATGGCCGATCGTATTTTAGGCATGGGTGACATTGTTTCTTTGGTTGAAAAGGCCCAGGAGCAATATGATGAAGAAGAAGCCAGAAGACTGCAGAAGAAACTGGCAAAAAACACCTTTAATTTTAATGATTTTTTAAAGCAGATCAACCAGATTAAGAAGATGGGTGATCTGAAGGATGTTGTGTCTATGATACCCGGTATGGGGAAAGCAATGAAGAACCTCGACCTTGACGACGATGCCTTTAAACATATAGAAGCAATTATTTATTCAATGACCCCTGCTGAACGGGAAGATCCGGCACTCATTAATGGCAGCAGGCGTAAAAGAATAGCTGGCGGTTCGGGTACAAATATTCAGGAAGTTAATCGATTGCTGAAGCAATTTTCAGAAACCCGCAAAATGATGAGAATGGTGTCGCAGGGTAAAAACCTGCAAAGAATGATGGGTGGAATGAAACAGCCTGGCGGGAAGTTTTAAAGTTTTCCCGGGAAGATTATAGACTGGTAGTTGAAAATTAAAAAAGGGTTTTAACCGGAAAATATGATATTAATTGATGGCAAGAAAGTGGCAGCAGAAATGAAGCAGGAAATTGCTGCCAAAGTTGTTGAATTTAAAAGTAATGGTGGCAAAGCTCCTCATTTGGCTGCTGTTTTGGTGGGACACGATGGTGGAAGTGAAACTTATGTGGCATATAAGATAAAAGATTGCGGTGAAGTCGGTTTTAAATCTTCTCTCATTCGTTATGAGGATAATGTATCAGAGGCTGAGTTGCTTTCAAAAGTGCACGAATTAAATGAGGACGATGATTTGGATGGTTTCATTGTGCAACTGCCTTTACCCAATCATATTTCGGAGCAAAAAGTTATAGAAGCCATTTCCCCTTCAAAGGATGTAGATGGTTTTCATCCTCAAAATGTAGGACGGATGGTTATCGGACTTCCTTCATTTGTATCAGCCACACCCTTCGGAATAGTAGAATTGTTAAAACGATACCGCATTGATCTGAACGGTAAAAATTGTGTTATTATCGGCCGCAGCAATATAGTAGGACGTCCGCTTAGCGTGCTGTTGTCGCAAAAAGCTGTAAATGCGACAGTAACAGTTGCCCACAGCCGTACCCATAACCTCAGTAAATTGTGCCGTAATGCTGATATCTTAATTGCGGCCATAGGGGTGCCTGAATTTGTAAAAGGGGATATGGTAAAGGAAGGTGCAGTAGTGGTTGATGTTGGCACCACCAGGGTGAAATCGGAGCATACCAAATCAGGCTGGAAATTAAAAGGCGATGTGCTGTTTGAAGAGGTTGCACCAAAATGTTCTTACATTACACCTGTGCCCGGTGGGGTAGGTCCCATGACCCGGGTATCTCTGTTGCACAATACCTTTATGGCTGCAACAAAACAGATTTATAATACCTGAAATTAAATCCTGCTAAACAACTTTATAGGGAATCCATAATAGTTTTGTAATTTATTTTCTATTTTTGAGTTTTTGCCATTTCTCATTTAAAAAACAAAAGGTCCATGGAAAACACAGATAACAAGGAAGAAAGGAAGGTTCCGGAAATATTCACCAAAACGATCAGAGCAGGAAAAAGAACCTATTTTTTTGATGTAAAGTGCACGAGGAACAATGAATATTATCTAACCATCACTGAAAGCAAGAAAAAATTTTCAAATGATGGTAATTTCCGATACGAAAAGCATAAACTGTTTCTTTATCCTGAAGATTTTGAAAAATTTACTGAAACTTTTACTGAAGTAATTGATTTTATCAACGAAAATCAACCGGCAGAGCAATTTAACGATGCTAAAGACTTCGGGGAAAAGCAAGGTGAAATGAAGGTAGGTCAGGAAGTATCAGGTGATGAATACAGTGGAATTGAGTTTGAAGATATTTAATATTTCACCTTAACTCGTTCAATTCCAACCAACGCATTTCTTTTTCATCTATTTTTTCTTTGACCTGCATAAGTTCTTCTGATTTCCGGTGTAGCTGCTCATGGCCGAGTTCTCCTGAACTCAAACTTTTTTCAAGTTGAACTTTAAGATTTTCCAATTCATTCAATTCTTCTTCAAGAAGTTCGATTTCCCGCTTATCCTTAAATGAAAGTTTCTTTTTTATTTCTGATGTGTTTTTATCCTGCTGCATTGTTTTAACAGCTTTCACTTCATTTTTTGCACTTAATTCAGATTGAATTTGCATCTGCTTACGGTATGTGGAATAATTTCCTGGAAAATCTGTAATCACACCCATACCTTCAAAAACAAACAAATGATCCACAATCTTATCCATAAAAAAACGATCGTGTGAAACGACCAGTACGCATCCTTCAAATGCCTTCAGATATTCTTCCAACACATTTAAGGTTAATATATCCAGGTCATTGGTAGGTTCATCAAGAATCAGAAAATTAGGATTCTGCATTAATACTGTGCAGAGGTAAAGTCTTCGTTGTTCGCCCCCGCTTAGCTTTTCTATATAGTTATATTGCGTTTCAGGAGGAAATAGAAACCGGTTGAGTAACTGCGAGCTGGTCATACGTGAACCATCTTCAAAAATAATGAATTCTGCAATTTTGTTTACTGTATCAATCACCCGCTCTTTTGGATCGAATTCAATGCCTTCCTGACGGTAAAATCCAAATTTTACTGTTTGCCCAATTTCTATACTTCCTTTTTCGGGTTCAAGGTTTTGGGTAATTAGTTTTAAAAATGTAGTTTTCCCGGTACCGTTTTTCCCTATAATGCCCACTTTTTCAAACCGGGAAAATTTATATGTGAAATTTTCGATCAGCTTAATTTCACCGAACGATTTTGATACCCCTTCTAATTCCAGGATCTTTTTTCCAAGCCGTGCTGATTTAATGTTCAGATCGATGCTCTCTTCCCAGGTCTTTTGCCTTGCTTTCTCTTCCGTTTCATAAAACGAATCAATTCTGTATTTTGCTTTATGACTTCGGGCTTTAGGCATCCTCCGCATCCAGTCCAGTTCTTTTCTTAACAGGTTTTTGGCTTTATCGACCGATGCCTGCTGCATTTCAAGCCGTTCATTCCGTTTTTGTAAAAAGTAAGTGTAATTACCCTGGTACCGGTATATCTGGTTGTTATCCATTTCAATGATTTCATTGCAAACACGATCAAGAAAATACCTGTCATGTGTTACCATAAGAAGCGTTGATTTGCTTGTGCCCAGGTAATTTTCCAGCCATTCAATCATTTCCATATCCAGGTGATTGGTAGGTTCATCAAGAATTAGGAAATCAGGATTTTGAACCAGTACTTTTGCAAGGGCAAGGCGTTTTTGCTGACCTCCTGAAAGATGTTTAACCGGTTGTTCCAGGTTCTCAATTTTCAGTTGTGAAAGTACTTGTTTAATTTCAACTTCAGCATCCCAAGCATTGAGTTCATCCATTCTTTCTGAAATCTCAGCTATTTTATGCTGATCGTTCAGTTTCACTGCGAGTTCAAATTCTTTTACTGTTTTCAGTTTTTCATCGTTGGTCTCAAAAATCTCTTCGATAACAGTATGGTCCGGATTGAGCCGGGGGATTTGTTCAAAATATCCTGTTTTTATGCCGTTTGATACGGTTACAATTCCTCCATCCTGTGTCTCCTTGCCGGCAAGGATATCAAGCAAGGTGGATTTGCCTGTGCCATTCCGTGCAATAAGTGCTACTTTTTGACCTTCTGCAATTGTAAATGAAATATCTTCAAAAAGCATTAAATCTCCCCAGCGTTTTGAAAGATTTTCAGCTTGAATATATGGTTTCATGCTTTAAAATTTTGACAAAACTAATAATTTAAGGAACACAAGATTTCATCGGCCCCAGTGAAGCCATTTACGAGCCCGCTATAATTCCGTTTAACTTTGGAAAATTATAAAGGTGATTTTAAAAAATCCTTTACTTTTGAAAAAACTTGTAGTTGATGAGGAAGAAAGAGTTGTTTCAAAAGGTTTTTGATTATTTTCAGGAAAAGATGCCGGTAGCTGAAACCGAATTAAGCTATGAAAATCCATTTCACCTGATAGTTGCTGTAATTTTATCAGCACAATGTACTGATAAGCGTGTAAATCAAATTACTCCTGAATTGCTGAAACGTTTTCCTACTCCCTATAAAATGGCAGAAGCCGAACCTGCAGAAGTGTTTGATTACATTAAAAGCTGTTCTTATCCGAACAATAAATCAAAACATCTGGTAGGAATGGCACGTAAACTTGTGGAACTTTTTGATGGCCAGGTTCCTGAAGATGTAGACGATTTACAGAAGCTGCCTGGGGTAGGGAGAAAGACTGCAAATGTTATTGCTTCTGTGATCTATAATAAACCAGCATTAGCAGTTGACACTCATGTGTTCAGAGTGGCTGCACGCATTGGTCTTACTTCGAAAGCTAAAACACCGCTAGCTGCAGAGCTGCAACTCCTGAAATACATTCCTGAAGAACTGATCCCCAAAGCACATCATTGGCTTATTTTGCATGGGAGGTATATTTGCATTGCCCGGAAACCACTGTGTCATAATTGCGGTCTTACTTCTGTTTGCAGGTTCTATAAGCTCAATGTAATTGATAACAAACAGAATTAATTCAGGAATAAAAGACTCAAAGCCATAATTACCATACCTCCAATCAATCCATAAATGCCCCAATGGTGTTCTCCATATTCTTCTGCCGAAGGCAACAGTTCATCGAGCGAGATAAATACCATAATTCCGGCAACTGCTGACATTGTAGTGGCCATTACAGCAATTGAGTTGCCTAATGTTAAATAGGGTATAAGTAAAAAATATGCCAATATAGCACCGACAGGTTCAGCAAGCCCCGAAAGGAATGAATAAAAGAAAGCTTTTCTGCGGCTGCCGGTAGCATAAAAAATTGGTACTGAAACTGCAATTCCCTCTGGAATATTATGAATGGCAACAGCAACAGCAATAGCAATACCCACTGCAGGATCATGCAACACAGACATAAATGTGGCGATTCCTTCGGGGAAATTATGAACTGCAACTGCTACAGCTGTTAGAATGCCCATTCTGTAAAGTTTCTTACTTTGAACAGCTTTTTTAGATTTATTCATCTCCTCTACAGCATGCATTTCATGTGGGTTTTCATAGGATGGGATGAATTTGTCGATCAAGGCAATTAAAAGTATTCCACCAAAAAAAGAGGAAATGGCATAAAGAGTCCCATCAAATTCTCCAAATTTTTCAATTAAAGAAAATTTTGACTCAGAGAATAATTCAACAAACGATATGTAAATCATCACTCCTGCTGAAAACCCAAGGGAAACAGTCAGTAGTTTTGTGTTTGTTGATCGTGCAAAGAAAGCAATCGCACTGCCTATTCCTGTTGAAAGACCAGCAAAAAGAGTTAATAAAAACGCAAGGGTTGCATTGGATAAATCCATGAATAGACTTTTTGAAAACCAAAATTAGGAAAAATGTGCTTATTTGAATATTAGCAAGGCAATATTAATAAAATATGCAATTGAATGTTAAATCCTTAATAACAGATTTTAAAATGAAGTTAATTATGCGAAGTTGAAATTAGGATATTTTAGTAATCTTTTTACATTTGCAGGGTTCATGTTAAATCTAAAAACTCAAAATTATGGCATATAAAATTTCTGATGAATGCATTGCATGCGGTACATGTATCGATGAATGCCCCGTGGATGCAATAGCTGAAGGTGATATTTATGTAATTGACCCGGATCTTTGCACCGATTGCGGTTCTTGTGCTGAAGTGTGCCCGGTAGAAGCTATTTCAATAGACGAATAATCCGGATAAAATAACAATTTCAAGGCCTGGTTTATTACCAGGCCTTTTTCTTTTAAAATCCATTGAGTTGCATTAAAACGGTAGGAAGCAATAGCAAAAATCCAAGAAAGAACAGAATCAGGATAAATGGTGCTACCCACCTGAACCATTTCTCATATGGTATCCGAGCTATTCCCAATACACCAATTAATACTCCGGATGTGGGGGTAATCATGTTTGTAAAGCCATCGCCTAACTGAAATGCCACTACCGTTGCCTGTCGGGATATATTAATCAAATCAGAAAATTGAGACATCATGGGCATGGTAAGTGCTGCCTTTCCCGATCCCGATGGAATGAATATATTCAAAAAAGTCTGGATGATATACATTACGCTTATTGATCCTACTTTGCCCAAATCTTCCATCGATTGTGAAGCATAATAAAGCAATGTATCGATGATCATCCCATCTTCGAGTATTACCACAATCCCCCCGGCAAGTCCAACTACCAGGGCAGCTGAAAGAATATCCCCTGCTCCCTCAATGAATAAATTGGTTATTTCATTGGCAGTTTTCCCTGATGCGATTCCTGAAAAAATTCCAAGAGCGAGAAATAAAGTTGCTATTTCCATTACATACCAACCATATCCCATTACTCCGATTATCAGAAAAATAATGGTAAACAACAGCAGATTTAGTACGAAGTAATGAAAAGATTTGCGGAGTGAAAGAAATCCTGAGACAATAAAAAGCAGTGTAGCTATTGGTACTGCAGGTATATTGATTTCACTGTTACCAATTTTCAGATGATTTACGGGATAGAAAAATGAGAACAGGATAAGGAAAACAGTAAGTGAACCAAATGAAATCCATGCTCCTTGCGGTACTGAAGGAACAAATTCCGTATTGGTATCTTCATTGCGGTTACGCCAATATACATCTTCATTATAAACAAGTGATTTTTTTGGGTTTTTATGGATCCGGGCCGCATATCGTAGTATGAATACGAACCCGGTAATATTTATAATGACCCACATAAAGAAGCGGTATTCAATTCCTGAAAATAATGGAATATCAGAAAGCCCCTGGGCGATGCCAACAGTAAAAGGATTTAAAAATGCTCCTGCAAATCCAAGCGCTGCCGCTACAAAACAAAGTGAAACACCTACTATGGAGTCATACCCCATTGAAATGGCCAATGGAACAAAAATAATGGTAAAGGCAATGGTTTCTTCACTCATTCCAAATACAGCTCCAAATAAACTGAATATGAGCATTATTGCCGTAAGGATAATGTTGTTGACACCAAGCCTCCGAAACAAATTGCTGCGTTCCAGCTTTTTGGAGAACTTCAGGAACGATAAGATTCCTATATCAATGGATTTGCTTTCATTTAAAATCCAAAATGCCCCACCTATCATCAATATAAATGCAATTATATTGGCAGTATTTACAAACCCGTTAAAAAATGCGGAGAACACCTGCCAGGTTTGTGCATTGCTCTCTGTGAATTGAAATGAACCGGTTTTGATAACCTCTCTTTCTACGTTGTTAACAACGATATGTTCACGTTCAAATTCTCCGCCAGGTATAACCCAGGTGAAAAATGCACAAATAATTATCAGCGAAAATATAATTACATAAGTATGTGGTATTTTTTTAAGCATTGGTAAAATTATTATTTTATAACAACGAAAATAATAAATCCTCTCAGTTGGCATGCCTTTAATTATAGGCACTTCTCAAATTACGGTAATAAATATTTTCAAATTTTTAAAACAAACTGAATCAATTGTTATTCTATTATATGGCTATGGCATAATGTTCAGAAAAAAAACTTTCTGATTCGTTTGTTTTTCAATTCAAAGTTGTAACTTAAAGGAACCTTTTAACTTTGAATAATGCATTGGAATGAGTGAGGTATACTCAAATGCAACCAGATAAAGGATTTTTTTTATGAAATTGTTACTCGAAAATATTAAGGAACTGGTACAAGTGGATGAACCTCCCGTTAAGTTTAAATCCGGGGATACAATGTCAGATATACATACTATAAAAAATGCTTTCCTGATAATAAGGGATGAATTAATACAGGATTTCGGACCTATGAGCCAATTGAAGGATGTATATCGGGACGATGATTTCCTGGTAGAAATTGATTGCTCAAATCGGTTGGTATATCCTTCATATTGCGATTCCCACACACATCTCGTATTTCCTTCCTGGCGTGAGAAAGAATTTGCAGGTTACATTCGTGATGCTGTTAATGGATCTTCCATGCGGCGGAAAGAAGAAATTCTCAATTCATCAAGGCTTTTACATGAAATACCGGATGAGCAATTGTATGAACACGCAATGGGACGCATACTTGATATAATAAGAACCGGAACAGGTGCTGTTGAAATAAAGAGTGGTTATGGTTTAAATGCTGAGGATGAAATCAGAATGTTGCGCATAATAAAAAAAATAAGGGAAACAACACCAGTGACAGTTCGCTCAACTTTTTTGGGAGCTAATGCTGTGCCGCTGAAATATAAAAACAATGTTTCTGCTTATGTTGAATTGATTGTTAAAGAAATGATCCCGCAGGTTGCTTCTGAAGAATTGTCAGATTTTATTGATGTTTCATGTGATAAAGGTTTTTTTTCAATTGAAGATACTGAAAAAATACTTTCTGCAGGGAATGAATACGGACTGAGGCCAAAATTGCATGCCAATGAATTTGGCCTTACCGGAGGAGTGCAGGTTGGTGTAAAATACAACGCACTTTCAGTGGACCATCTGGAGCACATTGGCATCGATGAAATTGAAAGCTTAAAAAATTCAAATACTATGCCTACAGTGCTTCCTGGAATTTCTTTTTTTCTGGGAGCGAAAAATGCACCGGTACGTGAAATGATTAAAGCAGGATTGCCGGTTGCTCTGGCTTCAGGCTATAACCCCGGTTCCTCACCAAGTGGGAACATGAATTTCATATCCTCTCTGGGCTGCATAAATTACAGGATGTTACCCGAGGAAGTTATAAATGCCACTACGATCAATTCAGCTTATGCTATGGGGATTAGCGACAGGCTGGGAAGTATTGCCCGTGGAAAAACTGCCAACCTTTTTATAACTTCTGAAATCTCAGGTATTGAATACCTTCCTTATGCTTATGGTTCAAACCTGGTGGAAACAGTGATCCTTAATGGTGAAATTCAATTGCTGTAAATTTTTTATCTTTCTTGGTACGTAATGTAATTTTTTGAAAAAAGATGGAGCAAATTATTGAATGCATTCCTAATTTTTCTGAAGGAAGGAATCTGGTCCGGGTAAAAGAAATAACGGATGCCATAGAAAGTGTTAAAAGCATAAAATTACTGGATATATCATCAGGAAAATCCACCAACCGTACAGTGGTAACTTTTGCAGGTGATCCCAAATCGGTTATTGAGGCTGCATTCAGGGGTATAAAGAAGGCTGCCCAGCTAATTGATATGAGAAAGCATACTGGAGTTCATCCAAGGTTTGGTGCTACCGATGTATGTCCTTTAGTTCCGGTGTCTAACATTTCGATGGAAGAAACTGTTAAATACGCTCATGAATTGGCAGAAAGGGTAGGGAATGAATTGTCAATTCCAGTTTATTGTTATGAATATGCAGCATTTTCAGAGGAACGCCGAAGTCTTGCAAACTGCAGGTGGGGAGGCTATGAAGGCTTAAAAAAAAGAATGGCTTCTGAAAAATGGAAACCTGATTATTGCAGGGATCCAATGTCGGAAGAAATAGCCAAAACAGGAGCTGTAGCCATCGGAGCACGTGATTTTTTGGTTGCCTATAATATTAACCTGAATACTACCTCAACTCGTATCGCCAATTCCATTGCCCTGGATGTACGTGAATCGGGCAGGATAAGGCTGGACATGAAAACCGGAAAAAAGATGACGGATACAGATGGGGAACCATTGCGAATACCAGGAACCTTAAAAAAAACCCGAGCCATTGGCTGGTTTGTTGATGATTATGGAATAGCCCAGGTATCTATGAATTTGACCGATTTGTCTGTTACTCCGGTACACCGGGCATTTGAAGAAGTGAGTGAAAAAGCAAGAGAACGTGGAATTCACGTAACCGGTTCTGAGTTGGTAGGTTTGATTCCTCTTCAATCTTTACTTGATGCTGGAAAATATTTTTTACGGAAACAAAAGCGTTCTGCCGGAGTTTCAGATCAGGAGCTGTTGAAAATTGCAATAAAATCTCTTGGACTCGATGATTATAAACCTTTTAACCCGAAAGAAAAAGTAATCGATTACCTGCTTGATGATGAAGCAGGAAAACGCTTAACAGATTTGCCCGTTTCTCAATTTGTATCAGACACTGCTTCTGAATCATTAGTGCCTGGCGGAGGTGCTGTATCTGCAGCAGTAGGTGCTTTGGGAGCTTCTCTTGCAGGAATGGTTGCAAATTTGTCGGCACAAAAAAGCGGTTGGGAACATCGGTGGGAGGAATTCTCCGAATGGGCTGAGAGAGGAAAACAATTTCAGCAGATACTTCTGGAATATGTTGATGAAGATGCAAAAGCATTTGAGAAACTTTATAATGCACTAAAACTGCCGGCTTCTGATGATGTGGAAAAGTCCAAACGGGAGGAAGTAGTTCTGGCAGCATCAAAATACGCAATTACTATCCCGATGAAAATTATGAAAGAAGCTCTTCGGTCGATGGATATTTTGCTGAAAATGTCGCTTACTGGTAATCCCGGCACTGTTTCTGAAACAGGCGTAGGTGCATATTGTGCCTTGACAGCTGTGAAAGGTGCGTCCCTGAACGTGAAAATAAATTCTCGATATTGTACTGACAGCCAGTTTGTTCAGGAAGCTCTTCATGAGGCCGGTAGGTTAATTGAATTAGCCGAAAAACAAAAGGATGAAATTTTAAAAATTACAGACGAAACTATCCGAAGCCTTAAATAAGTTTGTAGAATGCAATAAGAATCAACAGTAGTTAAAACCTATCCAGCTTTGAGAAAAAAAATCCGGATTCAATTTCTGCATTCTCATCGCTGTCTGAACCATGCACGGCGTTTTGTTGAAGATTGGTCCCATACAGTTTGCGGATAGTACCTTTGGCAGCTTGCTCAGGATTTGTTGCTCCTATAAAATCACGGAAAGCTTGCACAGCAATTTCTTTTTCAAGGATTATTGCCACTACAGGGCCTGAACTCATAAATTCCACCAGCGATTCGTAAAAAGGCTTTCCTTTGTGAACGGCATAAAAAGCTCCAGCCTGATCTTTAGATAACCTGGCAAGTTTCATTGCCTTAATTTGAAATCCTTCTTCAGTTATCATTTTGAGGATTGCTCCGGTATAATTTTTTGCAAAAGCTGTTGGCTTTATCATTGTGAAAGTCTGGTTTCCTGCCATTTTCAATAATTTTATCTGAATTTAACAAGCTACAATATTAACAAATTTTGGACAGTTATGGCATTGCACACCTGACAGAATTTCTATCTTTGTCCTTTCAAATTTTTTATGGTTTTGAATAATACTGGGAATGAGGTTTTTAACTCGTTAAGGAACTTGCTGGTTGAACAGAAGAAAAAGGTATTGCTGGTTACACACGAAAATCCTGATGGTGATGCTATTGGTTCTGCTATTGGATTGGGAGAAGTTCTGAAATCCTATGGGCATGAAGTGAAAATTATTGTACCCAATGCGTATCCTGATTTTTTAAAATGGTTTTCTTCTGAAATTGAAATTGTGGTTTATGAACGAAAACGTTCTTTGGCAACCTCTATTCTGAATGAAACAGAAGTTCTGATTTGTGTTGATTTTAATGAACCAAAGCGTGCAGCCAGGATGAAAAAGAAGTTGCTGGAATTTTCAAAACCCACAGTACTTATCGACCATCATCCTCATCCTTCCGATTTTTGTGATTATTCCATTTCCGAGCCGAAGTATAGTTCTACGGCCGAATTGGTATATGATGTTGTTACTCGTATTGGTTTGGGAAGCTTCCTGAATCATGATGCTGCAGAAGCATTGTTTACAGGTATAATGACAGATACCGGTTCGTTCAGCCATAATATTTCGAGTCCCAACACATTTCTGGTTGTTGCAAAATTAATGGAATACGGCATTGATACAGAAAAAATACATGCAGCTGTTTATCATACATTTTCTGTCCACCGTATGAAATTGTTGGGACATTCACTCGATAAGATGGAAGTTTTTCAGGAGTACAGGTCGGCAGTTATCTGGCTTTCACAGGAAGAACTTAAAAAATACAACTTCCAGCCAGGCGATATTGAAGGATTTGTAAATTATCCTCTCTCAATAAATAATATTGTTTTTTGTGCGTTATTTATGGAAAAGAAAGGTTATGTAAAAGTTTCATTTCGTTCTAAAGGCAGTTTCCCTGCAAATGAATTTGCACGTAATCATTTTTCCGGAGGAGGACACCGCAATGCTGCCGGAGGCGAGATAAAGCTTTCTTTGGAGGATTCCGTGAAAAAGTTCACGCAACTCTTAAAGGAGTACAGACATCTTTTATTAGAAACAACAATTTAAAATCAAAAACAGAATGAATTTAAAATTAAGGACTTTTTTTTATATGGTGCTGGCAATGGTTAGTATGTTTCTGTTTTCATCGTGCCTTAAAAACGAGGATGACAAGAGAACTTATTCAGCTGCCGAGGAAATTGCTTTGCGAAATACTTATCTGAACAACCTTGTAAATGAAGGATATGACATCGATACTACAGAAAATGGTGTATATTATGTTGTTATGGATGAGGGTACAGGTGATTTCGCCAAGCAAGGTGATACATTAACTGTTGCTTATGTGGGTTACTTTATTGATGGTACTCCTTTTGATACTTCCCTGGGCAGAGGTGATGGAAAATATACTTTTATTCTAGGTGTAACTTCATTAATATCAGGCTGGAACGAAGGCATGAAAGTAATGAATAAAGGTTCTAAAATTCAGTTTATCATCCCTTCAGAGCATGCTTATAAAAGCACCGGATATCTTTCCGTACCTCCTTATCAGACCCTGGTGTTTGTCATTGAACTATTTGATATTAATCCTTCGTGAAATATAAAATACAGTTGATAATGAAATATGTAATTACAATAATTGCAATTGTGTTAATTGGAACATCTTTTTTTTCCTGTAAAGAAAACAGTTTTGAAAAGCAGCGTCAGAATGAATTAGAGATGTTTAATGAGTATATGCGTGCTCATCATGCAGGTAAAGATCCACGGCCTTCCGGATTGTTTTATTTCCCTCTGGAGGAAGGAACAGGGGATTCCATTAAAATTGGGGACCGGGTTCAAATTTTTTATGACATCTGGAGACTGGATTCTGTCAGGATAGAATCCAGTGGTAGTTATGAGCCATTGGAACTTATTGTACAACATCCAAGTCAATTAACATCCTCTGCCAGAGCAGTCAGTGGTCTGAGAGCCTTACATGAGGCATTAACCTACATGAAAAAAGGTTCTAAATCATTTTTTATTTTTGATTCATCATTAGGTTTTGGTCAAAACGGTGTTCCGGGTTTGGTTGGCGGATTTACACCCCTGAGAATGGAAGTGAGAATTGATAAGGTTTATCCGGGTCAACCGCCAGCAGAATAAGAAAAAGATTTGTAACCATCCTTTAATGATGATGCACAGGATACAACTCCTGAAAAAATTACTGCCTGGGTTTATCCCGCTTTTCGTTTTTATTGCAGCCGATGAAATATGGGGCACGAAAACCGGGTTATTTGTGGCAATCGGGGTGGGGACATTTGAAATGATTTGGATAGCAGCTAAGGAAAAACGATTCGATAAGATTATCCTTTTTGATACTTTCCTTCTTGCCGGCCTTGGTGGTATTTCCATTTTTCTTAATAATGATTTATTTTTTAAGCTAAAGCCGGGCCTGATTGAACTTATTCTGGTTGCTGTACTGGCTGTTTCAGCCTTTTCCAAAATTAATATTATAGGTCTGCTAGGAAAACGCTATCTGAAGGAACACTCTTTTGACCAGGAGCAACTGACTCAAATGCGACGAAGTCTGAAATTGCTGTTTTATATTTTTTCCTTTCATACGCTGCTTGTTTTTTATGCTGCTTTTTTTATGAGTAAGGAGGCATGGGCTTTTATCAGCGGGGGTTTGTTTTACATTTTGTTTGGAATTTATTTCCTTTTTGAAGTATTCAGGCAAAGAAAAAAACGCAGAATTTTAAAAAAAGAAGAATGGGTACCGCTGGTAGATGAAAAAGGAATTTTTAAGGGACAAGCGCCGCGTAGTCTGGTGCATAATGGAAGCAAGCTGCTACACCCTGTAGTTCATATGCACATTCTGAGTCGGAATAAAGCTTTACTATTACAAAAAAGACCAGAGTCCAAATTGATTCAACCGGGGAAATGGGATACCGCTGTTGGCGGACATGTTTCTGTTGGAGAGAATATTGAACAGGCTCTTCGAAAAGAGGCTTTTGAAGAGATAGGGTTGAAAGATTTCACTGCCCGGTTAATCTCTGTTTACAAATGGGAATCCGAGGTGGAAGCAGAGTTGGTTTATTTATTTTTAACATACGACTCCTCCGTGAGGAATGTTAATACCGATGAAGTGGAGGAAGCTCGGTATTGGACCAGTAAACAGATTGAAAAACAATTAAATCAGGCAGTTTTTACTCCAAACTTTGAATATGAATATCAATTTTTGAAAGAAAAAGGCCTGTTAAATTAAAACAATTCTTTTTATAACTTATTCAAGTACCTAAAAGAAAAATGGTAGGTTGTTTATGCAAATCGGGTACTTGTTTTCTCCATTCGCGAATGGGTTTAGTTGAAATAAATTCCATCGTCCCGGTGAGATTGGCTGCTATGCAAAGCAACGTTGATGGTAAACAAATTTTTAAAAGATCTTTTATCAATGTATTATTCCGGTAAGGCGTTTCAATAAAAATCTGTGTTTGGTTACCTGCCACAACTTTATTTTCCATAAGTGAAATGGCATGAGAACGCGCTGAAGTTTTTACTGGCAAATACCCGTTAAAGGCAAAATTTTGCCCATTCAGCCCTGAGGACATAAGAGCTAGCAGTATGGAAGATGGGCCTACTACTGGTACAACTTTCAATCCTTTCTGGTGTGCTAATTTTACTATTATTTCCCCCGGATCGGCTACTCCCGGACAACCTGCTTCCGAAACAACTGCCATATTTTCTCCTTGTATCAACGGCCTTAAGAAGCCTGGTATTTCATTGGCTTCAGTATGTTTGTTGAGCTCAAAAAAAGTTAACTTATCAATATCTATGTTTCGGTCAACCATTTTCAAAAACCTTCGGGTGGTTCTGATATTTTCAACAATATAATAACGGGTTTGTCTAATAATATCCAAAACTGTTGTCGGGGGAAGTACTTTCTGCCAGTCGCCTTCAGAAAGAATATTTGGTAAGAGATAAAGTTCTGCCATCCGTTATTTTTTATGTAAAAATAAAGATTCTGTTAATTTCCTGTATGCTTTTGCTAATTTTGTAATATGACGAACAAAAAGAAACCGGAGATTGAAGCTGTTTTTCTGGGTACCGGGACTTCACAAGGTGTACCGGTTATAGGTTGTAACTGCCCGGTTTGCAAGTCTGTTGATTTAAAAGATAAACGGCTGCGCTCCTCAATGTTATTAAAAGTTAATAAACAAAATATTGTTATCGATGCAGGGCCCGATTTTCGTCAGCAAATGCTTAATGAAAAGGTGATGAACCTGAGAGCTATTCTACTTACCCATGAGCATGTGGATCATATTTTCGGTCTCGATGATATTCGCTCATTCAACTGGATACAAAAACATCCCGCTGATGTATATGCTGAGGATAGAGTACAGGAAGCATTGAAGCGGATTTTTAATTATGTCTTTTCAGGTAATAATTATCCTGGAATTCCTAAAATGAATTTGCACCTTATAGACGACCAGTCATTCGAAATTGATGGTGTTCAGTATATACCTATCCGTTGTTATCATCACAAACTTCCGGTTTTTGGTTTTCGTGTCGGAGGATTGACCTACATTACCGACACCAATTATATCCCGAAGCAGGAAATGATAAAACTAAGAGGAACAAGACTCCTGATTATTAATGCGCTTCGTATAGAAAAACATGTGTCGCACTTCAACCTTCAAGAAGCCCTGGAAATAATAAGAGAAGTGAAACCTGAAAAAGCTTATTTAACCCATATTAGTCATAATTTCGGGAAACATAATGAAATTCAGGAAATGCTTCCGGATTATGTTTTTGCAGCTTATGATGGTTTATCCATTGCAATTTAGTTTTAACCAGGGGTATTCTTAAATGGGTTGAACAGGCAGGAATTTACAGTTCAATTTACATTGGGAAATTCTGAATGTTTTTTACATTTGAATGATAAAATTAATATTTTAAATCTGACTAAATAAATTTAAATAAATGGATGACAAAACTAAAGCCATTGTTGCTCATATAACTATTGTTGGATGGATAATTGCCCTTGTAATCAACAGCCGGGTAAAAGAAGAATTTACCAGTTTTTATATCCGGCAACTACTGGGATTATACCTTACGGGGATGGTTTTCTCAATATTTCCTTATCTGGGAAGGATTGTATTGATTGTTGTAATTATTTTTTGGATATTCAGCCTGGTTGCTGCCATTAAAGGGGAAAAGCAGGAATCACCTGTAATTGGAAAATATTTTCAACATTGGTTTAGCGGATTATAGAATAAAAAAAAGAGGCTGTATCAATTTTTGAAACAACCTCTGAAATTGAAACATTCTCAAAACTATTCGCTATCTCTTTTTTTATCTCTGTATTTTTTTATCATATATTTTCTGAATTCATTTTCGGATCTATATAACTTTAATACTTTTTTCGGAGGTAGTACCTGAAGAAATTTTTCATTATAGCTTTCCAGCATATTGGCTTCTTTTTTCATGCTGCCGGCAAATTCCCGGGTTAATTGTTTAATTTTCGCATCCGACAATGATTCTTCGGCTTCCTTTACTTTCTCTTCCAGTTCCCGTCGCTGCTTTTGGGTTTCCCAGCGCTCCTTTTCAAGCTGGTTATATATTGGCCAGAATCGTTGTGCTTCCGCAGGTGTTAATTCCAGGTTGGTTGTTAAAAATGCAACTTTTTCGGCAAGGTATTTTTCCCATCGATCTCCGTGTTTCGAATCAGCGGATTGGCCGGAAGCAGCAGCTGTCCATAAGATTAAAAAGAATAATACAACTATGTTTTTCATTTATTTTTAATTTTCGGTATGCATAAAAAGTTCATAATCTGATACATTTGCACTGAGATAATTTAGTAATTCTTCATCGTTAAATTCTTCTGCACCTTCTTCAGTACCAGTAAATATTTCAGTTATAAGTGTAAAAAACGAGTTTTCGTCAAGACGTTCCAACGATGGCATATAGGTATCTATTTCTATTTCCTGTTCAATGGGCATCTGTGTCCGGGCGAGATAGCCGGGCAGGAAGGAACTGACGGGCCAGTACACCAGCATGAAAACCAAAGCAAAACTTGCTGCAAGTCCCAATACCGGCTTCAAATACCTTAAGACTCCTATTTTCTTATGAGGAAGTATTTCGGCTTCTTCATATAACCTGCTGTGAAGCCGTGCAGAAAAATCACCGAAATAGTTGTCGGGAACTCTAAAGGGCTGATCCCTTTTTATTTTAGAAGTTTCCGGTGCAATTTTTTGTAATTTTTTCATTTCCTCGAATTTTGTTCTTTTGACTATTT
The DNA here is from genome assembly GCA_041684965.1 of Mariniphaga sp. GTDB lineage: Bacteria > Bacteroidota > Bacteroidia > Bacteroidales > Prolixibacteraceae > Mariniphaga. The sequence goes on along the minus strand of JAWLGR010000006.1, from coordinate 104,718 downwards.
AACTCATTAAAAGTTTAATCAGGTTGTCAGTCATTGTTTTTGATGTATTCTTCTACTTTTTTTACAGCATGATGAAAGGAGGCTTTCAAAGCTCCAACCGAGGTGTCAAGTATCTTCGACATCTCTTCATACTTAATATCATCAAAATATTTCATGTTAAAAACAATCCGCTGCTTTTCTGGAAGCTGCAAAATGGCTTTTTGCAATTTCATCTGCAATTCATCTCCATTGAAGTATGGGTCGGTGGTAAGGTTTTCAATCAGGTAATTTTTAACATCATTAAACGACATCTGACTTCTTCTTTTATTAGAATTCAAAAATGTAATGGCTTCGTTGGTGGCAATCCGGTATAGCCAGGTATAAAGTGATGATTCTTCCCTGAAGTTTTCCATATTTTTCCAAACTTTAATAAAAGTATTTTGAAGAACATCGTCTGTGTCGTCATGGTTCATTACTATTTTCCTTATGTGCCAGTATAACCGCTCCTGATACATTGTTACCAGCTGTCCGAATGCAAATTCCCGCGTGTCAGCATGCTTTAGCCTGGCAATAAGATCCTGGTCGGTTTCCTTCATACATTTTTTTTATTCATTATGACTTGGTTCTAACCTGAAAGTTTAACCTTTTATTTTAGGTAATAATACCATTCTTTTGCCATATCCTAAAAACCATAAGCATTGAGCTTATCGGTAATTTTTTAAGCTTAATTCTCACAATCATTCATAAACTGAAATATATAGTCCATTTTGTATTATAAATAAAAAGCTTCCGGCAGGGCTGGTTAAGTTAGATGTAATTCTTAAGTAATCATGGTTGTTGTAGCCAAAATTACAGACTTGGATTGCATTAATTAAACAAAAATTACTACAAAACGCCAGCACAGAAAAAGTTCCATTGTACGTTCATCCAGCAAATTTAATTAATGTGCTCTTAAATCAACCTTTAGGTTCAAAGAAAACGCTAATGAAGTCAACTCTCAACTTTTTAATTAAAATGGAATTCAAAAATTAATAATCCATTACCTTTGCACGTCGAATTTTAAAAAAAACGAAATGGCATTGAAGTGCGGAATTGTTGGATTGCCAAATGTAGGGAAATCTACACTTTTTAATTGTTTGTCGAGCGCCCGGGCGCAGTCGGCAAATTTTCCTTTTTGTACAATTGAACCCAACATGGGAGTCATAACAGTTCCGGATGAACGGCTGGTGAAGTTGGCTGAAATAGACAATCCGAAAAGAGTAGTTCCTACAACAATAGAAATCCTAGATATTGCAGGATTGGTTAAAGGGGCAAGTAAAGGGGAAGGTCTGGGAAACCAGTTCCTGGGCAACATACGCGAAACGGATGCTATCATTCATGTATTGCGGTGTTTTGAAAATGAAAACATAACTCATGTTGACGGATCGGTAAATCCGGTGCGAGATAAGGAAATAATTGATGTTGAGCTGCAACTAAAAGATTTGGAAACAATTGAAAACAGGATAGATAAATTGGAAAAGCAGGCTCGCCACGGTACCGATCCAAAAGCAAAAAAAATGCTGGAACTTGCAATAAGATACAAAGCAACACTGGAGCAAGGACAATCAGCCCGTACTTTGCATTTGCATGAAGAAGAAGCGCGTCTTGCCAAAGAATTTTACCTGTTGACAAATAAGCCCGTTTTGTATGTCTGTAATGTTGAAGAAGCTTCGGCAAAAAGTGGAAACAAATATGTGGATACTGTAAAGGAAGCTATTAAAGATGAAAATGCAGAATTAATAATTATTGCAGCTGCTACCGAAGCCGATATTGCCGAATTGGAAGATTACGAAGAAAAATTGCTTTTCCTGGAAGAGCTGGGATTGACTGAACCGGGTGTAAACAAGTTAATACATGCTGCCTACCGCCTGCTCAAATTACATACTTTTTTCACTACCGGCCCCGATGAAAGCCGGGCCTGGACATTCAGGGAAGGAACAAAGGCTCCTAAAGCTGCCGGAATTATTCATAGTGATTTCGAAAAAGGATTTATTCGTGCTGAAGTAATCAAATACAGCGATTATGTAAGGCTTGGCTCGGAGCATGTGTGCCGTGAGGCAGGAAAGATTGCTGTAGAGGGCAGGGATTATGTAGTGGAAGACGGAGACATTATGCACTTCCGGTTCAATGTTTAAGGTATAAGGGAGAATCGGGAAAGCTTTTGCATTTAGCTGAAAGTGTTTAATGTTCTTTATTAAACGATTATTGGCATTAACTAAGGATTTTTGTAGTCATTGACCAGTAATCAAAATAGCCGAATGAGTCTGCTACTGGTTTATTCCGATTAACAGGAATTGTAACAGATTACTTTTCGCGACTAATTGAAAAACAGAAGGCGTCCTGCCCGATTTTTGTAATATGCCAAACCTTAGCCCCCTGAATGTCAGTAAGTGACTTATTGCTGTTCACACCTGAAAACAGGCGAATTTTCAGAATATCAATTTTTTATTTTGACTAAACATGCAAATAGTCAAAATGTGATAAAAGCACCAGCATGGTATGCCATTAGGTAGCACGAAATTATTTTACTACAAGCCATACAACCTGGGAAAAGCAGCTTCGATTGCTACCTGGTTATTGGTATGCAATCACCATTGTCGTATTTAATTCGATGTTTATTCGGTATAAATTCGGTATAAATTCGGTAAATTGCGAATTTGTAGCGAATTTGTAGCGAGTTTAATGCGAGTTTAATGCGAGTTTATTACGGATTTATTATTAAGATAATTAAAAGCAGGCATTGTTGAGCAAATGACTCCGCTATTTTTATACCACCGAAGAGGATTCCTGAAAAGTCATATATTGACTGATCATTCCGTGTTATAAAAGGCAACGCTTATTCTTTATCCGAAATGCTGAATTTTAGAAGGCAAACCAGCAGACTTACTTTCTTTTTTTTATTTAGATCAAAAAAAACCGCTTCATTTCTAAAACGGCTTTTCCTATTTTTCTTATGCCATAATGATTATTTCTGCTTGGCTACATCGGTCAGGTCTTTTACAATGCCGTTCTTATCAACCTTGATTTGAACATCTTTGGCAATTTCAAGGATTACAAATGTTTCCTTTACTTCCACAATACGACCATACACACCGCCGGTAGTAACTACTTTATCCCCCTTATTCAGGCTTTCGCGGAAAGTGCGTATTTCTTTCTGGCGCTTCATCTGAGGCCGGATCATAAAAAAATAGAAAACAACCACGATAAGCAGCAACGGTAAAAAACTCATCAGCGGATTGGAATCCTGTCCCTGGGGTTGCATCATTAAAAAATTGTACATCATTGTATCAGTTTTTATAATTATTAATTTCATACATTTTTTCTACGGTAAAAATAACCATTTGTTTTGATTCGCAGAGGAAAACCAGAAGATTGCTATGATTCACCTATTAATCCACGACCTGTTTTGTTAATTTTGTCGGTTGTTTTTAAATCTTTCAGTGTTTTATCCAGTATACCGTTGATAAAATTTCTGCTCTTTTCGGTACTATAAAACTTCGAGAGTTCAATGTATTCATTCATTGATACTTTTGTAGGAATGGAAGGAAAATAGAGAAATTCAGTAATTGCCAGTTGCATAATCAGTATGTCCATGAAAGCAATTCGATCAAGGTCCCAGTTGCTCGAATGTTCTTTTATGAGAGTGCGCAATTCATCGTGATTTATTATCGATTTGCGGAGCAGATTTTTGGCAAATTCACGGTCATCTTCATCCTTAAACAAAGGCATCAGGGTTTGATCGGAACCTGAATGGGGATTAAATTTTTTAAGTGTTTTGCTAATCATGGAAATAGTAAACTCGATATCATCATTCCAGTATATGCTCTGTTCTTCAAGCACTTCATGCAAATCTTCAGTTAGTAGGATGATGTTATTGAATACCTTGTCTATAAATTTTCGGTCTTCGAGAAATGAGCGATTGGAATCAGCCATATAAGCCTTGTAGATATCTGATTCAATCAAAAACTGAAAAAGTTCCTTTATAAGTTCCGGATGATTAACCCAGCTTAGCTTGGTTTGATTAAGATAGGCATTCAATTGACGGTTTTCACGCAACTGTTGGATTATTAGGTTGCTTATAAATTTGGTATTTGGGTGCAAGTCTTCAGGTGTAGGTTGATGTTTATTTTTTCTTATTTCAATTTTTTGGGCTGCATAATCGGCTATTTCAAGCATAAGGGCCAGCAGATAATGATAAAGATCGTATGATTTCCGGATGCAAAAGAACAACTCTTTTTCTGTGTTGCTCAGTGATTTGTCGGTTGAGGTGTAATAGGCATACAACATTTGTAATACCTTTGTTCGGATAATCCTTCTGCTAATCATGCTTTAATGAACTTCTTATTTTGTGAAGCAAAAATAGTACTTTTTATTAAACCTTATGGATAACCGTAAATTTTAGAAGATATGAATTGCGAATATTAATTCTGTTGCATTTCCAGGCAGGTAAAAACTCCGGACAAAGCATTCTTATTTTCCGACAAAACAATGAGCTGGTCGTTTGGTTCAATTACAGTTGTTCCATTCGGTGTAATGAATTTTCCGTTGCGTTTAATTATAGAAATCAGCGTACTTTTAGGAAGTTTCAGTTCAACAATTTCCTTGCCTGCTATCGGACTGTTCTCGGGAATTACAATTTCTGTCATCAATGATTTAATTCCATCTGACAGTTCCATGTCCTTTTGAGTTCGTTTTTTTAATTCCTGAGGGAGGGTAAGTCTCAGCAGGTTTCCAGCTTTTGAAAGGGTTGTTCCCTGCACCAGTACTGAGGTGATGGAGACAAAGAATACAATATCGAAGATCGTATTTGCTTTTTCAGCACCTGCTATCAGTGGATAGGTAGCAAACACAATAGGTACAGCACCGCGCAGTCCTACCCATGAATAAAACCACTTACTGCGTTTTTGGGTTTTGAACGGAGACAGACAGACGAATACACTTAAAGGGCGTGCCACCAAAATTATGAATGCGGAAATTAATAACCCTATTCCAACTATCGGTATAATCTGGCTTGGATAAACAAGCAATCCCAGTGTCAGGAACAAAATAATCTGCATGAGCCAGGCAAAACTGTCGAACGATTTAAGGATTTTCTTTTTATGAATGAGTTCCTTATCACCTAATATCAAACCTGCAATATAAACAGCCAGGAATCCGTTACCTCCCACAAAGTTTGTGAAAGAGAAGATAAAAAACATAATAGAGATTACCAGCACAATGTATAACCCTTCAAATTCGAGCCTTATTTTGTTAATAACGAATGCTCCTGTTTCTCCCAGAACATATCCCAGTAATCCTCCTACAACTAGTTGCATAAAGAACATGCCTGCAATGTTTCCCAAACTTGAATTTTGATTTACCACCAGTCCGGTAAAAAGAATTGTTAATACATAAGCCATCGGGTCATTGCTTCCGCTTTCAAGTTCCAGGGTAGGGCGGATATTACCTTTAAGGGCCAGATTTTTTGAACGTAATATAGAGAATACAGCTGCCGAATCGGTCGACGATACAATTGATCCTAGCAGCAACCCTTCATAGAGAGTGAAGTCGGTGACAGCCCATACAAATGTTCCAACAGTAAAGGCTGTTAATATAACACCGGCGGTTGACAAGGAAATCCCCTGCCAAAGAACAGGCCTTACCGAATGCCAGTCGGTGTCGAGCCCTCCCGAGAAAAGGATGAAATTTAAAGCAACAATACCAATAAACTGGGCAGTTGCAGGATTATCAAAATAAATGCCTCCTATCCCTTCTGAACCAGCCACCATACCAATCGCAATAAAAAGCAGAATCACTGGTACTCCAAGGCGGTAGGAAGTTTTCCCCGCAAAAAGTGAAATAAAAAGAAGTGTTGAGCCAATTAAAAGGATATTCTCTGTCGTAAGAACCATCAAATGCTGTTTTTAATCAAATTTAATTAATATTTCTATACATTCTTTGCATTAATATCTGCCAACTTTTCAGCCTAAAACTGCTCATCAATTCAATCTTTTGTCATCCATAAATTCGAAGAGTTATTTTTGTCGGACTTTCTTCCCGGCAGCTAATTAGCATCCTATTAATTATCCATTTACGTTTGTTGTATTCACGGTGTTTACTGCAATTAATATTCTTCTCATCAGGGAATAACAATAAGCGAAAGGATTTGTTAACAACAGGATATTGAATCGATATCTGCATGAATTTATTTCCTGGAAAAAGTCTGCTTATTTTGGGATTACCAACTTTGGTTTCCGGAAGTTACCTTATCCATAATCTTCTTTTTGATGAAAAGCGCCTTACCTTTATATATCTCCAATTCTGCAGAATATTTGTGACATATACCATGCAGGGGTTAAAAAGGTACTGATGGCATTTTTTATTGAGCTCAGGCGACATATTCTCTTATCAGTTTAATCGCCTGCCGGAACTTTAATCGGTAGGGAAGGGTGTTCCTGTATCTTTGTTGTGATTTTGCGGATTGACAGCTTCCTTTTCAGTTTCTTCATCTTCCTCCTCTTCCTCCTCTTCCCAATCGAATTTGTGTCGACGGATTTGATACCTGCGGTAATAAAAGGCCAGTACGATACCTGATACCGCTCCCCAGAGATGTCCTTCCCATGAAATGGAGGGATCGATTGGAAACACCCCCCATATTAGTCCTCCATACAAAAAAACAACCACTACAGAAAGGGTAAGCAACCTCACATCATTGCGGATGACTCCACTCACAAAATGAAAAGTTGCCATGGCATAAACTACACCACTGGCACCAATATGCCATGCCTCCCGCCCAGCAAGCCAAACAGTCAGCCCTGATAAAAAATAGAGCAGGAAAAATATACGGTAGGAAATGCGCCGGTAAAAATAAATCAAAGCAAAGAATAGTATAAAAAAAGGAATAGAATTCGACATCAGATGATTGAATCCCGAATGGATAAACGGAGAGAAAAAGATACCGGGTATTCCTTTCAGATGAAGTGGATATACCCCCAGCTTTACAAGTTCAAGCTCAAGGGTCCGCTCTATAAGTTCAACAAGCCAGAATGCTGCCACAAAAGCTCCGGGAAGAACCATGCTGTGAAAAAATATACGTTTTTCAAGCTCAGGGTCAAGTTTTTTTGGATTACTGGGATAATAGTTATACAACTTCATTTAAACAATATGCTGAGGTTTTAAATGCCACATTGGCTGCCTTTTTAACCGGTTTTTAGCAAGGTTTTTATCAACATTACAAATTCACGAATTTCGGTTTCTGACGTGTCAAAAGTAGTCATCCAGCGTACTTCGGAGTTTTTTTCATCCCAGATATAAAAGAAGAAGTGTTCTTGCAATTGTTCGATAATTTCACCTGGTATTCGAGCAAATACTCCGTTGGCTTCAACCGGTTGAGTAATTTCTACCTCAGGGATTTTTGAAACTTCCTCCTTAAGGTATTGAGCCATCTTGTTGGAATGCAAGGCAGTTTCCTTCCATAAATCTTCATCGAAATAAGCCAGGAACTGGGAACTGATAAAACGCATTTTCGAAAATAGTTGCATGCTTTGTTTGCGCAGGTATTTTGTGTATGTTGTCAATTCCGGATTAAAAAACAATACGGCTTCACCCATCATCATTCCATTTTTGGTCCCGCCGAAAGATAGGACATCAACACCACAGTCTTTTGAAATGGCCTTGAAGCCCATGTTTAAGAAAACAGCAGCGTTTGAAATACGTGCTCCATCCATGTGTAAGTACATTTTGTGGCTATGAGCTAAATCAGCAAGTGCACGTATTTCTTTAGGCTGATATACAGTTCCCATCTCAGTGGCCTGTGAAATGGATATTATTTTTGGTTGTGAATGATGTTCAAAATCAAAGTTTTTTAAGTGAGGTTCAATCAGTTGTGGGGTAAGCTTTCCATGATTTTGTTTTACTGGCAATAATTTACAACCTGTGAATTTTTCCGGTGCTCCGCATTCATCTTCTTCAATATGAGCTGTTTCAGAACAGATAATTGAATTAAAGCTGCGTGTTAGTGAAGAAAGCCCCAGAACATTTGCACCTGTCCCGTTAAAAACAAAAAATACCTGGGTGTCTGCCCCAAAAGTATCTCTGAATACAGAAATTGCTTTGGATGTATAAGGATCATCACCATAAGCCTTGACATGTCCCTGGTTAGCATTCATCATTGCTTTGAAAATAGCAGGATGGACACCTGAATTGTTATCGCTGGCAAATCCTTTTCTCATAATTTTTTATGTTGGTTTAATTTTTTTCATTTCAAGTATAAAGAAAAATTAGAATCAAAAGTTTAAAATAAAAGGTATAAATTAAAATCCTGAGTGAAAATAAATAAAAAGCTTATATAGTTCCTTAAAAATTAACTTAATCATGATTGGATGCTGAATTAAAAGAAAAACAGGAAATTCAATTATTTTTGAGTAAAATATGGAGCTGTTTAAAACGCTAAGTTTTAATCAGATAAAGATGAAGAAGGAATGAAGAAAAAAACAGCTGTATTTTGGTTCCGGAGGGATTTACGATTACATGATAATCATGGCTTATACCAGGCACTCAAGGAAAAAGAGGAAGTTCTCCCAATCTTTATTTTTGAGACTGTAGTACCTGGTACCCATTATATAAATTTAGGTGTGCAGGGAGGTTTTCTTTATTCAGAAGTTCAAAGATTGAAACAGAAGCTTGAAGAAGGAGGCAGTTCATTATGGATATGCTATAATACACCTGTTGATGCTTTTAAGTATTTATTAAAGGATTTTAATATTACTTCCGTATATGCCAATAAAGAATATGAACCTTATACCCGTAAGCGTGACACAGAGGTAAAAGATTTCCTTCGATTAAAAGGAATTGACCTGTACTTGTTTAAGGATCATGTTATTTTTGAAGAAAATGAAATTCTGAACAGTAGCAGTCAACCTTATACTGTGTTCACTCCATACAGCCGCAAATGGCGGGCAGTGTCGAACATTAATCCAATTAATTATTTTCCATCGGAAAAACTAAAACAAAAGTTTTTATGTATAAAGCCTTTTCCTTTGCCAAAGAAGGAGAAGATGAGAATAACCGGGAATAATTTTTCAGCTTCCCCTCCTGAAATTTCAGAAGATGTAATCAGAAATTACGACCAAACCCGCAATTTCCCATTTATTCAGGGCACCAGCAGACTTGGAGTCCACCTGCGGTTTGGTACGATTAGTATCCGGGAATTATCGGTTAAAGTTATTACTATGTCGGATATTTTTCTCAACGAATTAATTTGGAGAAATTTTTTTAGCACCATTATGTGGCATTTTCCCCAGCTTACAGAAAAATCATTTCAACCAAAATATGACAGGATTCAATGGCGTAATAACGAAGAGGAGTTTGAGCGCTGGTGTCAGGGAGAAACAGGATACCCAATGGTGGATGCAGGAATGCGGGAATTAAACGCCACCGGATTTATGCATAACCGGGTACGTATGATCACTGCCGGTTTTCTCACAAAGCATCTGCTAATTGACTGGCGGTGGGGAGAAACATATTTTGCAGAGAAATTGATCGATTTTGAACTGGCTTCAAATAACGGAAACTGGCAATGGGCAGCAGGAACTGGTTGTGATTCAGTACCCTGGTTTCGCATTTTTAACCCTGAAATCCAACAAAAAAAATTTGATCCAAAGGGAATTTATATTAGAAGATGGATCACAGAGTTTGGAACTTCAAGATATCCCAAACCGGTTGTGGAGCATAAGTTTGCTCGTCTACGGGCACTTCAGGTTTACAAGTCGGCATTTTTGTAAAGGGAAAGTGAATTATTCCTGCAGCCATTCTATTATTCGACGGTTCTGTGGGCTAGTGATAGGGGAGAGGAAATCGATCGGCTGTCCATTTTCATCAATCAGGAATTTTTGAAAATTCCATATAACCTTGCCATCGAGAACTCCATTTTCAGCGCTATTTGTCAGCCACTGATAAACGGGGTGCATGTTTTCACCCCTGATGGAGATTTTTTCCATCAATGTAAAGGAAATAGAATATTTTTCACTACAGTAGTTTTTAATTTGTTCATTCGTGCCAGGTTCCTGGTTGCCGAAATCATTGCAAGGGAATGCAATTATTTCAAAATCATCACCCCCGTATTCTTCATATAGTTGCTGTAGTTTCTTGATTTGTGGAGATAATGAGCATTCTGATGCGGTATTTACTATAAGTACCTTTTTCCCTCTTAGATTTGAGAAATCAAACAATTCTCCATCAATGGTGTGGGCGGTAAAATCATACAAAGTTTTATGCTGTGCTGCCGCTGGTGCGGATAACAGCAGAATAAGGAATACTATGAGGTGGGTTTTCTGCATTTCAAATTTTGTTTAAGTGACTGGTGAAAATTAAGGAAAGTTTGTTAATTGAGGAAATTGTGATGTAAGGTTGTTGATAAGTTTTACAGGGAAAAAATTTTAGAAATGTTTATATTTGGCCGATTGGAAATGAGACCACAAGAGTAATGGAAAGTTTTATTGTATCAGCACGGAAATATAGACCGGATTCATTTGACACGGTGGTTGCACAGGCATCCATTACCACCACGTTAAAAAATGCCATTAAAAACAACCAACTTGCGCATGCTTATTTGTTTTGCGGCCCCAGGGGTGTGGGTAAAACAACATGTGCCCGCATTTTTGCCAAAACAATCAACTGTTCCAATATTTCAGCCGATGTTGAAGCCTGTAATGAGTGTGAATCATGCAAATCCTTTAATTCCAACCGTTCTTTCAATATTCACGAGTTGGATGCTGCTTCCAATAATTCGGTCGACGATATTCGCCAGCTCATCGACCAGGTGAGAATTCCTCCGCAGATTGGCAGATACAGCGTATATATTATTGATGAGGTGCATATGCTGTCATCACAGGCATTCAATGCATTCCTTAAAACATTGGAGGAGCCGCCAAAGCATGCTATTTTTATTTTGGCAACTACCGAGAAGCATAAAATAATACCTACTATTTTATCCCGTTGTCAGATTTTTGATTTTAACCGAATAGAAATTTCTGATATTGCCGGCCATTTGGATTTTGTTGCAAAAAATGAAGGGGTAGTTGCTGAGCCTGAAGCATTAAATGTAATTGCACAAAAAGCCGATGGAGCCATGCGTGATGCTCTTTCTATCTTTGATCAGATAGTAAGTTTTACAGGAAAGAATATTTCATATAAAGATGTTATTACCAATCTGAATGTTCTGGATTACGATTATTATTTCAGGATGGTGAATCACTTTCTTAAAAATGAAGTAGCTCAGGTCCTTATGATTTTCGATGAAGTGCTGAATCATGGTTTCGATGGGCATCATTTTATCAATGGTTTAAGCAGTCATTTCCGCAATCTCCTGGTTTGCAAGGATACGGTTACCATCCAGTTGCTTGAAGTAGGTGGTGAGATCAGGGAAACTTATAAATCACAGGCTGCTTCCAGCGAAAGTGGGTTTCTGTTAGACGCACTTGAGATCAGTAATGAATGCGATATGCAATATAAAATCAGCCAAAATAAGCGCTTGCTGATTGAACTTGCTCTTGTGAGGATAGCTCAGCTAACCCAAAAAAAAAAATATCCGGCAGGGAGTCAGTAATAGAGCCTGACGATGTTCTTTTTCCTGTTTTCGCAGAAGTGGAGCAGGTTCCTACAACTAAGCCTGAACCGGTATCGGCTTCAAACCCACAGAAACAAATTGCCCGAAAACCTGTGAAAAGGGCTTCTGAACAAATGAAGAGTCCTTCGATTAAAGATGCTCTTGCAGGAAAATTTGGCGAAGAAAAACTTTCAGCCAAAGAACAACATGAAGCCTTTAGCAAGGTCAGTGAAAACGATCATTTCACTCACGGGGCACTTGTCCAAAAATGGAATGAATTCCTTTTGCGATTGAATGATCGTCCAAATCTTCAATCAACTCTTTCAAAAGTACCATACCTGGAAGAAGATTACCAATTGATACTGGAAATTGATAATTCGGTACAGGTTGATTTAATTAATACCATAAAACCTGAATTGGTTGCCTGGCTGCGAAAGGAATTAAAAAATTCAAGAGTCCAGCTGGTGACCAAAATTACCGAAACAGAAAAAGAAAAATTGATTTATACAGATTCGGAAAGGTATATGGAGATGTTGAAACTGAACCCTCATCTGGAAATTCTTAAGACAAAATTTAAGCTTGATTTTGAATAACTATCAAGGAGCCAAACGTTTGATTGACCAGCCATCTGCAGTTTTTTCATATATTATACGGTCGTGTAATCTTTTAATTCTTCCTTGCCAGAATTCAATTTTTTGGGGAACAATTCGATACCCACCCCAGAAGTTTGGAAGCGGAATCAATTGATTTTGAAATTTCTTGCGGTATTTTTCATATTGTTTCTCCAGGAATTCACGTGAAGGAATTTCTTCACTTTGGTTGGAAGCCCATGCACTAATCTGACTCTCAACAGGCCTCGACTGAAAGTAACTTTCTGAAAACTCGCTGCTGGTTTTTTCGGCATAGCCAACTATTTTAATCTGGCGTTCAAGTTTTGACCAGAAAAAATGAAGCCCTGCGGCATTATTCGCTTCCAGGGCTTTCCCTTTGGAACTGTTGTAATTGGTGAAAAAAATAAAACCATTCTCATCGGTATATTTAAGCAAAACGACCCGGGAATGGGGAAACCCATCTGGTTCAATGGTACTTAATGTCATAGCTGTTGGTTCTTTCTCACCTGAGTCTATCACTTCTTTCATCCATTTATTAAATTGGTCGAAAGGATTAGTGGCTACATTTTTTCGGGTTATACCTGAGAAATTATAATCGTTTCTTAAAGAATAAAGTTTCATTTGCCTATTAACCATTTAATACTCAAAATTTTTGCACTTTTTTTAAAATGAACATTTATATTTCATAAATGTTTTTATTTAGGAGTTAAAGGTATTTTTTTAATTGAATTAAATTGGTGAATATGAAAAAACTTATGGTGATTTTGTTGGTTGTGCTGTTTATGCCGGCAATTGCTGCGACAGGAACAGTGGGAATAGGAGATAAGGCTACGCTTACTGATGTCAAGATGCTTGATGTTTCCGGGGAAAAAGTATCTCTGGCAGATGCCACCAGGGAAAATGGGCTGCTGGTAATGTTTTCATCAAATACCTGCCCTTTTGTTTTGCAGTGGGAAGACCGATACATTGAAATTAAAAAATGGGCTGACCAGCATAAAGTTGGTATGATTGTTTTGAATTCAAACTATGGCAATCGTGATGGTGTGGATTCCTTTGATGCAATGAAAAAACATGCACGTGAAAAAAATTACAACTTTCATTATGTTGTTGATGAAGACAGTAAAATAGCAAATGCTTACGGCGGTCAGACCACCCCGCATGCTTTTCTTTTTAACAGCGACATGAAATTGGTTTATAAAGGAGCAGTTGATGATAACTATAAAAGCGCCAAAGATGTAAAACAGGCCTATCTGAAAGATGCCATTGAACGTATTGCAAATGGCGGAGAAATAGCTGTCACAGAAACAAAACCAATTGGTTGCAGCATTAAGAGGAAAATTAATTAATTAGCAGTTGATATAATGATGAACCTTGTCCTAAAACCGGACAGGGTTTTTTTATGCGTTGAAAAAGCTGAAATGTACCTTGCCATATTTTCTCATTTCACTAAAATGTGGATTTTTGAGAAAGTCATATGTTTTTGAATGTTCAAAAATAAACAAACCATTTTCTTTTAATACCCCTGATTTAAAAACGGCTTCAGGTATTTCAGCTATAAAATTAAAATCGTAAGGTGGATCGGCAAAAATTATATCGTAAGTGAAAGGACAGAATTTCAGGTACCTGAACACATCGTCCTGAATAATACGTGCATTTTCAATATTAAGTTGTCCGATAATTCTTCGGATAAAACGAATGTGGCGGGGATCTTTATCTACAAATGTCACTTCGCCTGCTCCTCTGCTTATAAATTCATACCCAATGCTACCTGTGCCTGAAAATAGATCAAGTACATTCATTTCGGAAAAATCATACCGGTTGGCAAGTATATTAAACAGACCTTCCTTAGCCACATCGGTAGTTGGACGCGCTGTAAACTTTTTATCAGGATAAAAAATCCTACCTTTATATTTTCCACCAACAATTCGCATAAGTTAAAACAGGACTATATAACGATGTAACGTTTCTTTAAAAATATCAGAATTAAAATGGATTTCGGGTAATAAAAAGATGGTCCGGTTAAATAATCTTTTCAAGCTGTAATGAAGTTCGCTTTCTGGAATAATTTCTCCTGCCAGATAAAGAATGGTTTTTTCTGATGCTTGTTTTTGTTGTTTAATTATTGAGAGAGTATAGTACAGTACATCGTCAGGAGTTGCATATCTATAGCTGTTGATCATCTCAAGCATTGAATTATTGTAATATAGCAGGAAAAAACTTTGTTTCATAAAATAGAGCACAATTGAACTTCCATCAGGAATTGCCCGCTTATGAAGCTCCGAATCCAATAGGACAACAGGATGCAGCAATTTACTTTCTGGAATTTTTGATTTTACTGTTTCCATTACCTGCAGAGGAACAGTAAATACAATATTTCCATTGGCATTAGCAAGATAATTATCAATGATTACACTCTGTTCCTGTTTTCCAAGAACCAGTTGGGCCGGTATTTCCTGGTTATTGAAATCATAATATTCAGAGGGAATAAAGGTAAAATTCTTTGAATCGACGATTACCCGGGTACTTGCAAAGGTTTTATTAAACGTTTCATTGTCGTCAAGCCATTCTTTTAACCGCCTGCCAAGAAATTTTTCTGAACTTAATGAAAGTGGAAAAGTTTCAAGGGCAAGAAGCTTTTTTTGTTCTTCATGTATAACAGAAAAAGAAAATCCATTCAGGCTAACCTGAATGGATAATTTAAATTCTTTTGACAGATTAAGGTCGAATCCTGGATCTGTAATCAGGTCCCTCATTTTTTATTCCCAATTACCAGCATTGTTCACAGTTTCAGTTAATGAACCAACTTTTAATCCGGGGTATTTTTCATTCAACCGGCGTTGTTCATTCATATTAATCACATATTGTCTTTCGAGTCCTTTTAGGATAATGTTGTTATGAGCTTTTGCTTCAAAAACGGGAACTTTAATGCCTGAACCTGTAGTAACGGTACTTTGCCCAAGAATAAACTCGGCAGTAGTATCGGCAACAGGAATATATCTTAGCCTGTCCGGATTAAAATCAGGAGTGAAAAGAGCTTCCTTTACACTGATTTTAATGGTATCACGGATAATTAAACCCATTTGAACAGCTCTTCTTTCGGTAATTTTTGCTTCAATCATGCTGTCGGATAATTCACCTATTTTTCGTATATTTCTTATAGAATCGTATTTTATGAAATTGATTAGCGTATCCCAGCTTCCCGTAAAACGTCCATATACGTCTTTATATGCAAGTTGAGCTTTTCGAATATCTTTTAGTTTTTCAATAGTTGCCTCATAACGGGCATCTTTTGCTTTTTCAAAATCAATCGGCTTTTGAATACCTTTATAAATGAGAAAAGTTAAACCAATTGCAACAATGACGAGTGAAATCTGAATTATGGTTTTCATCTTTGTATTATTTAATAAGATTATAATCGAATTTGTGCAAAATTATAAAAAAAAATAAATTAGCTTCCTCTGTACATCGTTATTTTAGCAGTTATGATAAAAAATCATATCAAGTCATTACTTGAGCAAAATTTATTATTCAGTCCTACAGCATGCCAGAAACAATTAATTGAAGGATTATCTGAAATTATCGGTAGCGATGAGCAGGATTTTATTCTGTTGATAAAAGGATTTGCAGGTACAGGAAAAACCAGTATGATTAATATACTCACAAGGACACTCGTTCAGTTCAAAATCAATGTTGTTTTACTCGCTCCAACTGGCAGGGCGGCTAAAGTAATGACTGAATATACAGCTATGCCTGCTTATACCATTCATAAGAAAATATACAGACAACAATCTTCTGCAGATGGCTCAGGACATTTTGTCCTTGATAAGAATTTTCATAAAAATACCTGGTTCATAGTTGATGAAGCATCTATGATTTCAAATTCGGGCAATGAGAACTCATTGTTTGGAAGTGGAAATTTATTGGATGATCTACTGGAATACGTATTTTCAGGAATTGGTTGCCGGCTAATTTTGACGGGCGACACTGCTCAGCTGCCACCTGTTGGATTAAGCATAAGTCCTGCATTGGAAGTTTTTCGTTTAAAAGAACATGGTTTTAATGTAAAAGAATATGTTCTGACCGAAGTGGTGCGGCAAAGTTCAGAATCCGGGATACTTTCCTGCGCAACACAAATTAGAAAAAGAATTGAACAGAAAAACGGGATTGGCTTTATGACTCTTTATCCGGAGAAATTTTCTGATGTTTTCAAAATTTCAGGAGAGGAGCTTATTGAACAAATTTCTTCCTGTTATGATAAATATGGAGTTTTTGAAACAATTATTGTTACTCGTTCAAATAAAAGAGCAAATTTATATAATAAAGGCATCAGAGGTTCTATCCTATACAGGGAGAATGAAATTGAACGGGGAGATTTGCTGATGGTAATAAAAAACAATTATTACTGGACCGATGAGGATAGCGGAATAGAGTTTATTGCCAATGGAGAAATGGCAGAAGTTGTTTCTATTTCTGGCTATGAGGAATTATATGGTTTTCGTTTTGCAAATGTTAGTCTCCGATTTGTAGATTACGAGAATCTTGAAATCGACTGTAAGATTTTCCTGGATACACTTGCCATTGAATCAGCAGCATTTTCACAGGAAAAAAACAGACAACTTTTTGAATCGGTTGCAGAAGATTACATTGATATAAAGAATAAAAAGGAACGCTGGGCAAAAATCAGGAGCAACCCTTATTTTAATGCGCTACAGGTTAAATATGCATATGCCTTAACCTGTCATAAAGCTCAGGGTGGCCAGTGGAAGGCTGTCTTTGTTGATCATGGTTACCTTGTGGAAGAAATGCTTGATAAAGACTATTACCGCTGGTTGTATACTGCATTTACCCGTTCTGTAGAAAAACTGTATCTGGTAAATTTTAACAAGAATTTTTTTAATCCTGAAGAGTGCTAGTTGCTTTTACGTTTTTGGTTTACTGGATACCTGCATCCTTCACAGGCAGCTACAGTATTGGGAAAAACCGATCTGGCTTCATTCACCAGCAGTTCTTCATCATCATACCGCGACGAAAAATGACCAATAATCAGCTTTTCAGCACCAGCCATTTGGGCTATCCTGGCAGCATCTTTAGCTGTTGAATGGAGAGTTTTTGTGGCCCAGTCCCGTAAGTCTTCAGCAAAAGTTGCTTCATGATAAAGTAAGTCAACTCCTTTTATGAACTCGGCAACAGGCGGATGGAATGCAGTATCGGCACAGTAGGCATAGGCCCGGGGTATAGATGCAGGTAGGGTTAGTTCCCAGTTGGGAATTATTATACCGTCTGCGGTAATAAAATCAGCTCCATTTTTTATTGTTTTTATCTTTTCTATTGGAATATTATACCTGGAAATACTTTCTTTTTTAATATTGGCTTCTTTTTGTTTTTCCCGGAATAAAAACCCGCTGCAATTGATGCTGTGTTTTACCGGAAATGAATAAACCTCCACTTTCTTGTCTTCATAAATTAATTCAGGCTTTCTGAAATTCAACGGGTGAAAAATGACTTTGAATTGCATTTCACCCTTCAAAAAATCAAGTTGTGGTTGTATAACATCTTTCAGCTGTGAGGGAGAATAAATATGCAAATCATTATTGAGCCCCATTAAATTAAAGGTGGATATTAACCCAATCAATCCATAATAATGATCGCCATGAAGGTGTGAAATAAATATATGTTTGATTTTCCCAAAACCAATCTTTTGTCGTCTAAGCTGAATTTGAGTACCTTCCCCGCAGTCTATCAAAAAAAACCGCTCAAGTGCATTCAACACCTGAGCGGTTGGATATTTTTCAGAAGTTGGTATAGCTGAACTGCTGCCCAATATGGTTAACTCAAACGTCATTCCATTTACAGCTCTTTTTTCCTGTATAACAAATCTTGAGCTTCTTCAACTGTTTTTGTGATAAGCAGCACTGTATGAAGCATGGATATTCTTATCAAATATTCCACATCGGGCTGTAATCCACAGAGTATAAACGCACCAAGATTATCTTCACATAATCTGTTTCCTACAAGTATAGCACGTAATCCTGACGAATCACAATAACTACATCTGCTCAAATCCAGCACGATGTTACTTTCTCCGTCATTGGTCAGCCTTACAAACTCAGTTTTTAAGTCCGGTGCATTATTTGCATCAAGCCTGTCGGATTCTAATTTTACAAGTGTAAAATCTTCTTTTTTTAATATTTCAGTTGACATGCTTACAATTTACAAAAAACCGGTTATTAAAAACAATCATAAAAGATATATTTTTTATTTATCTTCCTTTTTCTCTTTTTTCTCGTCTTTCTCCATTTGATCTTTTAAAGCAGCCAAATCAGAGATATCTCCAAGGGTAGTTTTTTCGATGTTATCGTTAACGGATTTAACCGCTTTTTTGGCTGAACGACCTTGTGCTTTACGTTTTGAGGCATCTTCAGCACGTTTTTCATCTTCAAAAACTCTTGAGTGAGAAACTATTATTCGCTTTGCAGATTTATTGAATTCAATAACTTTAAAATCCAGTTTTTCATCCTGCTTAGCCTGAATACCATCTTCTTTGACAAGATGACGAGGTGTTGCAAAACCCTCGACTCCATAAGGAAGGGCAATCACTGCACCTTTATCCATCAAATCAACAACCGTTCCTTCATGAATTGAATCGGTAGTGAATATGGTTTCAAATACATCCCATGGATTTTCTTCCAGTTGCTTGTGTCCAAGACTCAGACGGCGATTTTCCGAATCAATATCTAAAACTACCACTTCAACTTTTTCACCAATAGAAGTGAATTCTGAAGGATGTTTGATCTTTTTTGTCCAGCTTAAATCAGAGATATGAATCAAACCATCTACTCCTTCGGCAATTTCAACAAACACTCCAAAGTTGGTAAAATTGCGAACTACTGATGTGTGTTTTGTTCCAACACCATAATTCTCTTCAATCTTTTCCCAGGGATCTTCTTTTAGTTGTTTCATCCCCAGTGACATTTTCCGTTCATCACGATCGAGCGTAAGAATTACTGCTTCTACTTCTTCTCCAACTTTCAGAAAATCCTGTGCACTTCGCAGATGCTGACTCCACGACATTTCTGAAACGTGGATAAGACCCTCAACTCCCGGAGCAATTTCAACAAATGCACCATAGTCAGCAAGAACAACTACTTTCCCTTTTACTTTATCACCTACTTTAAGATTTTCATCCAGTTTGTCCCATGGATGGGGGGTAAGTTGTTTCAATCCTAATGCAATACGTTTCTTGTCGTCATCGAAATCAAGAATAACCACATTTAGTTTCTGATCAAGTTCCACTATCTCAGTTGGATGTGAAATACGACCCCATGAAAGATCGGTGATGTGGATAAGACCATCTACACCTCCAAGATCCATAAATACACCATAGGAAGTGATGTTTTTCACAGTACCTTCAAGTACCTGACCTTTTTCCAGTTTGGCAATAATTTCTTTTTTCTGTTGTTCGAGTTCTGCCTCGATAAGTGCTTTGTGCGAAACCACTACGTTTCGGTATTCGTGGTTGATCTTTACCACTTTAAATTCCATGGTTTTGCCAACAAATACATCGTAATCGCGAATTGGTTTTACATCAATTTGTGAACCCGGAAGGAATGCTTCGATACCAAATACATCCACAATCATGCCACCTTTGGTACGGCATTTAATGTATCCTTTAATGATTTCATTCTTGTCAAGGGCTTCATTAACACGATCCCAGGAACGGGTAGCACGTGCTTTTTTATGAGATAGAATCATCTGCCCTTTTTTATCTTCAAGGCTTTCAATATAAACTTCCACTTTATCACCCACTTTTAGATCGGGGTTATAGCGGAATTCATTCAAACTAACAATTCCGTCTGATTTGTAGCCAATGTCAACTACTACTTCACGTTTGTTCAATGCAATGACAGTACCATCCAGCACTTCTTTTTCAGTAACTGTATTTAAAGTATTGTCATACATTTGCTCAAGATTTTCTCTCTGTGTCTGTGAGTAAGTATCAATACCTGACTCCAGACTACCCCAGTCAAAATCTTCATTTCCTTCTTCTGCTTTTTCTTCGGCAGGGATTTCTTCGGTTTTTTCGGCTGTTGGTTCTGATGCTTCTTTAGTTTCCGTTTCTTCTGTTGCTTCAGAACTTGTTAATGGTACTTCAACTGATTGTTCAGCTTCAGCTTGTTCTTTTTTCGCTTCAACATCTTCGTCCTCGTCTTCAGTACTGTGTAATTCTGTGGGAGTTTTACTAATTTCGGGAGAAGCTCCGTCTTGACCAGGATTTTCAGAAACTTTCTGCTCTTCCTGTTCTAATTTTTCATTTTTCTTTTCTGTCATCTAATTTTTACTCAATTAATAAGTTAGACATTATTATTATTCTAAATCGCGCGCAAAAGTATAACTTAATTCACTTACATCAAAGGTTTTCTGATATTTTATTTTATTAAAACATCAATTTAATCATCAAATGTTAAATTATTCTTTTTTACAGGTCTGGTTAAATTTGAACAGGAAGATGGCCCTACAGGTTAATTTTATTAATTTTGGCATCGTTTTAAAATTAAACCAGAGAACATGAAAGGAATTATACTTGCAGGCGGTGCCGGAACCAGGCTTTATCCAATAACCAGGTCTATTTCAAAACAGATTATTCCGGTATACGATAAACCTATGATTTATTATCCTTTATCGGTTCTTATGCTGGCAGGTATTCGTGAGATATTGATAATATCAACCCCTTCCGATATCGGTCTGTATAAAGAACTTTTTGGTGACGGGCAGCAGTTAGGCTTGAGTTTATTTTATAAGGTACAGCCATCTCCTGATGGCTTGGCTCAGGCGTTCCTTTTAGGGGAGGAGTTTATTGAGCAAGACAATGTTTGTCTTATTTTAGGAGACAATATATTCTATGGTTATAATTTTCGAACTATTCTTGAAGAGGCTGCAAATCTTGAAGATGGTGCTATTGTTTTTGGCTATTTTGTTAATGATCCTCAAAGATATGGTGTGGTTGAATTTGGTAATGATAACAAGGTAATCTCAATTGAGGAAAAACCTCATAACCCTAAATCAAATTATGCAGTTACAGGGTTGTATTTTTATTCGCACGACGTAGTTGAGAAGGCAAAAATATTGAAGCCATCACCCAGGGGAGAGCTGGAAATTACTGATTTGAACCGGCTTTACCTTGAAGAAAACAGGCTGAATGTTAAGCTCCTTGGCCGGGGATTTGCATGGCTCGATACAGGAACACACGATAGCCTGCTTCAGGCGTCTAATTTTATTGCAACCATCGAACAAAGGCAAGGCCTCAAAATTTCGTGTATCGAAGAAATTGCCTTTAAAAAAGGATTCATTTCAAGGGAGCAACTTATTGAGCTTGCCAGACCCCTGAGCAAAAATCAGTATGGAGAATACCTGCTGCGTATTGCCGACCGTCAGATTTCAACTTTTTAACTTTACAGTACAATCGAAGAAATATGAAAATTTCGAAAACTCCTGTTCCAGGACTGCTTATTATTGAGCCTGATGTAATTGAAGATATAAGAGGATATTTTTTTGAATCATGGCAGGATGAACGTTATAAAACTGCCGGAATAGAAACCACCTTTATACAAGATAACGAGTCAAAATCCTTACAAGGTGTGGTAAGAGGCTTGCATTACCAGTTAGAACCTTGGTCACAGGCAAAGCTCGTACGGGTTGTCGAAGGTAAAGTATTCGATGTAGCTGTTGATCTAAGAAAAAATTCACCAACCTTCGGTAAATGTTTTGGCCTTGAACTCGATGGAATTTCTAAAAAACAACTATTTATACCCAGAGGTTTTGCTCATGGTTTTTCTGTGTTAAGTGAAAGTGCAGTTTTTTCATATAAATGCGATAACTGGTATAACCGGCAGGCTGAACGGGCTATTAATATGAATGATCCGGCTCTTGATATAGATTGGAAATTAAATGATATTGTTCCTGTTATTTCGGAGAAGGATAAAAATGCACCACTTTTTAAGGATGCAGAAATGAATTTTTAAATTTTTTTTCAATGAAGATACTTGTAACGGGGTCAGACGGACAGCTTGGAAGTGAAATTAAGGAACTGTCAGTAAAATATACAGACTGGGAATTCCTGTTCACTGACGTGGATACTCTTGATATAACAAATGAAAAAGCAGTCGATCTTTATTTACGGAAAAACAAACCATCTGTACTTATTAATTGTGCTGCCTATACTGCAGTTGATAAAGCAGAAACAGAATCTCATGATGCGCATTTGCTGAATACTATCGGCCCCGGCATCCTTGGTAAGGTTACAAAAGCATACAATGTTGTTTTAGTTCATATTTCTACTGATTATGTATACGACGGTCAAGCATATAAGCCTTATAATGAGTATGACCCGGTTCACCCTGCCGGGGTTTACGGAAAGACAAAACTGGCAGGTGAACGTCTGATTCGTTCAGCAAATCCTAATGCAATAATTATCCGGACTGCATGGCTTTATTCTTCACATGGCAATAATTTTTTAAAAACAATGCTACGGCTTGGAAGGGAACGCAAACTGCTAAAAGTAGTTTTTGATCAGATAGGAACTCCTACCTATGCTGCCGATTTGGCTCACGCAGTGTTGGAAATTGTAAGATTCTTTGGAAGAAATCCTGGAGATGCATTTCCGGGAATATATCATTACTCCAATGAGGGAGTTGCCAGCTGGTTTGATTTTGCAAAAAACATTTTTGAATTATCGGGTGTTGATTGTGAGGTTGAGCCAATTGAGACAAAAGACTTTCCAACGCCTGCTAAACGACCACATTACACAGTCTTAAGTAAGTCGAAAATAAAAGCTACCTTTAATTTAAAAATTCCATATTGGAAAGAAAGCCTGAAGGATTGTATCAATAAACTTCAATAATAAAACTGCAATGGAAGATAATCAATTATTAAATCAAGTACGGGAAAAAGCTCAGGAATGGCTTTCAGAAACGTATGATGAAGAAACACGAAAGGAAGTGCGGCGAATGCTGGAAGATGAAGATACTTCTGAATTAATCGACTCTTTTTATAAAAATCTTGAATTTGGTACCGGAGGGTTACGAGGTATTATGGGTGTCGGCACCAACCGGATTAATAAATACACAATTGGTGCAGCAAATCAGGGTTTGGCAAATTACCTTAAGAAGGAATTCTCAAAAAACAAGGAAATTAAAGTTGCCATTGGTCACGATAGCCGTAACAACAGCCGGAAATTTGCCGAAAGCAGCGCCCGGGTTTTTGCTGCAAACGGTTTTAAAACCTACTTGTTTGAGGATTTACGTCCCACTCCTGAACTCTCTTTTGCAATACGCGAATTGGGATGCCAAAGCGGGATTATTATTACGGCTTCTCATAATCCGAAGGAATATAATGGATATAAGGCATACTGGGATGATGGCTCTCAGGTTGTTGCACCCCATGATAGCAATATTGTAAATGAAGTTTTAAGAGTGAAGCCGGAAGATATAAAATTTGATGGGCCGGATGAACTTATTGAAATTATGGGAAGTGAAATGGATGAAAAATTCCTTGAAAAAGTTAAAACAGTATCTATTTCACCCGATTTAGTGAGGAAGCACCATGATATAAAAATTGTGTTCACTCCTATCCATGGTACTGCAGTTAAATTGGTCCCTGCAGCTTTGCGAAAATTTGGTTTTACCAATATTCATAATGTTCCTGAGCAGGATGTGGTGAGCGGCGACTTTCCTACTGTGGTGTCCCCTAATCCTGAGGAGGAAGCTGCAATGGAAATGGCCATTAATAAGGCATATGAAATTGATGCCGATGTAGTGATGGCAACAGACCCCGATGCTGATCGTATTGGGGTCGCTGTGAAGGATAACCGGGGTAAATATATAATTGTCAACGGAAATCAGACAGCACTCCTGTTTATTTATTATATCGTTACGAAAATGAAGGAAACAGGTGCATTAAAAGGAAATGAGTTTGTAGTAAAAACAATTGTATCAACAGAATTAATTGCAGAAATTGCATCAAGGAATAACATTGATTATTATGATGTTTATACCGGATTTAAATTCATTGCTGAAGTTATAAGGAATCTTGAAGGAAAGAAAAAATACATTGGGGGAGGTGAGGAAAGTTTTGGTTTTATGCCTGCTGATTTTGTTCGTGATAAAGATGCTGTTTCCTCGTGTGCGCTTATGGCTGAAATCACTGCCTGGGCAATCGACCAGGGTAAAACCCTCTATGAATTGCTTCAGGACATTTATCTGGAGTACGGTTACTCTAAAGAAAAGATGAAATACGTGGTTCGGCCTGGAAAAACAGGTGCCGACGAAATTCAAAGAATGATGAGCGATTTCCGCAGTCAGCCACCTGTAAAATTGGGAGGTTCTCCGGTAGAATGGATTAAGGATTATTCTACCCTGATTGCTAAAAACTTAATAAATGGTGAAGAGGAAAGAATCAATCAAAATATTACCTCAAATGTACTTCAGTTTTTTACCAAAGACGGAACAAAAATTTCAGTCCGGCCATCGGGTACAGAACCAAAGATAAAATTCTATATCGAGGTTAAAGGGACACTTAATTCAAGGCAGCAATACGATGAAGTGGAGAAAAAAGCCGATGAAAAAATTGAAATTATAATAAAGGAATTGAATTCCTGAACCGGCTTATTTGTTTATTAGAATAATCGTGAATATAGAAAAAACTTAATAAATCTTGTGTCAACTAATTGAAAATCAAAAATGAGAAAAATTGAAATTATCCCGTGTTTGCTTTTATTTGCAGCTTCACCCCAATTATTTGCCCAAACCGAAGGGCCTATGCCTATGAAACCTGAAATGACTGAAATCTGGGAACCGGAAGTAAGGGTTGTAACTCCCGGAACTACCCCTATGGATGCACCTTCCGATGCAATTGTGTTGTTTGATGGAGTAACTCTGGAAAATGAATGGACCAGCCGAAATGGTGGAAAACCTGGCTGGAAAGTGGAAAATGGTTATGTTACAGTGGAAAAAGGTACAGGTATCATTAAAACAAAACGTGTTTTCAATGATTTTCAATTGCACATTGAATGGCGCTCACCGGAAGAAGTTGTAGGCACAGGCCAGGGACGTGGTAACAGTGGCGTGTTTTTGCAGGAGCGGTATGAAGTACAGATTCTGGATAATTATAACAACAGGACATATCGAAATGGACAGGCAGGGAGTATTTACAAGCAGCATGCACCGCTGGTAAACGCAAATAAGGAACCTGGCCAATGGCAATCATACGATATTATCTATACTGCACCTCGTTTTCACGAAGATGGCTCTTATTTTACTCCCCCCAGAATCACCGTCTTGCATAATGGTGTTTTAGTTCAAAACAATGCAGAAGTGCGGGGACCAACTGAATACATTGGTATCCCTGAATATAGTATAAAAAAACATGGACCGGGAAGCCTTATGCTTCAGGACCATGGAGATCCTGTAAGCTTCCGGAACATATGGATCAGGGAATTGTAATTAAACCTGAATTTTCCGGAGAAGGAGGCAGCTACTGAATTTTATTTTTGGCTGCCTTTTTTTCTGATTTTAAATCAACAATTACACCTTACTAATCAGGCTTGGGATTTCGCTTTAATTAGTGATTTTTTAATTTCTCCCTGAATATCTTTCTGAATTTTTCAACTTTGGGAGCCACAACGAACTGGCAGTATGGTTGGTTTTTATTACGTGCAAAGTAATTGTGGTGATAATCTTCTGCAATGTAAAAGGTATCAAACGAAGTAATTTCAGTTACGACAGGATTTGGGTAAACCTTCTCCTCTTCAAATAATTCCTTCACTTTTTCGGCTGTAACTTTTTGTTCTTCGTTGTGATAAAATATTACTGATCGGTATTGTGTTCCGATGTCATTTCCCTGACGGTTCAGAGTTGTGGGATCATGTGTCATAAAAAAAACCTCAAGAATATCTGAAAAACTTGTCTCCCTGGGGTCAAATAGTATCTGTACTACTTCAGCATGTCCTGTTCTGCCGGTAGTAACTTCCCGGTAAGCAGGATTTTTTATATGGCCGCCACTGTATCCGGGAACAACCTTTACAACGCCCTTCATTTCCTTATAAACAGCTTCTGTACACCAGAAACATCCTCCTCCCAGAGTAGCTGTTTCATAATTGCCTTCTTTATCCTGAGGTGTATTCATGATAACCGGGATTAATAATAAAATTAAAGTTTTCATTTTTTAAACATTAAACGCGAAAAGATTTTTTTTTCGAATTCCCAGGCAAACCTGAATTGTCCGAACAGCGATCCAACCAACAGAAAAATGATCTGGTAGGCTGGAAAAATTATCAGCAAATAAAGTGGAACCCGAATCCAAAGACTGGTATCTGCAGTAATACCTATCCATTCAAAAACAGCCTTCCGAACAAGGAGTGAAGCACTCCCTGTAATAGAAAACACCACCATTATCAGTAGAAATTGAAAATTACTTTTAATGTTTAACCTGGCTTTAAGTTTTGTAAGCATGCATTTCTTTTGATTAATAAACACAAGTAGGGGAGGCTTGTTTAAAATTAAATTTGGTGAGTTTGGAAAATAATGTATCCGTATACAGCAAACCGGATTATACGGAAGGTTGCATATCTTAGAAACCGGCCGCCCGGATATCCGGCTGAGCCTATCAGCAGACAAACTGCAGACCAGGGTAACGGTGTCAGGGCTGCGACAATAATCAAAAAAATACCGTATTTCCTTAATTGAGGCCATGATTTTTTTAAGAATCGTATTCGGACATAACGAAACGATACCCGTTTATACAGGAATTTTCCTATCAGAAATGTTAGATATCCAAGAAGGTAGGAGGCAATTGCAAAAAAAGCCAGGTTCAGGAAATAATGGGATATATTGGCTTTGTTAACTGCCCAAATCATAAATAGTTCAGGAGGAATGATTCCAAAGAGGAATTCTGATGCTAA
The DNA here is from genome assembly GCA_041684965.1 of Mariniphaga sp. GTDB lineage: Bacteria > Bacteroidota > Bacteroidia > Bacteroidales > Prolixibacteraceae > Mariniphaga. The sequence goes on along the minus strand of JAWLGR010000006.1, from coordinate 77,552 downwards.
ATATATTAAATAAACTACTATGGGCCTGGCATAAAAAGTTTCCATCCACCTGTCGGGATCCTTCGAAACTACAAATTTTTCAAAAAAGAAATAGGCAATTAACAGAACAGCCAGCCAGGCTATACCCCGCAGGCCGTTTTTTATTAGAAATTGCATTCTCGTGCTGAGCATCATGGCTATATTTCAGGTGTCATAAATCGGTGCGTAAAATACAACAAAAATTTTTCTTCAGGGTTTGATTGTATAGATTTATATCCGAAAACAGGTTAGTGAATTTAGAAAATAATCAGGCTTTATGTCCGGTTCGGTAGAGTAATTTTTTAAACATATCATCTGCCTTTCCTGATTCTGAAAAAAACCATACCGTGATTATTCTACCCAATTCTGCTGAAGTACGAATTCCGAAATATCAGTCAGTTGCTTGTCGGTTAAATGTGGAAATCCGGCCATTGCAGGGTAATCCAACCGTTTACGGCCCGGTTCCTTAATCCACTGTTTTAACCCGTCTAAATCATCTTGGTAAATGGGTATTAATTCAGCCATAGCAGGACCAATCAGACGGGCATTTGCAGCATGGCATATGGCACAATTGGTCTGAAACAGGTTTTGTCCCGGTGTAAAGCTTCCTGGTTTCGATTCTACCTCGGGAAGTAACAGGTTATCGTGTGCAAGCCTGACCGCCTCCCAATGGGCAGAAGTGCGTTCAGATACCATTTTTTTATGGGTTGCAAGGGCACTTTCCCGGTAAATATGCCTTCCCGTCCCCATAAATGCAACAATAACCACAAACAATCCAACAACCAGGTAAAAACGCCGCTCTGATGACCGGCCTTCCTCATTCTGCATTTTCCATAACAGAATCAAAACTATTACAGCGGCAGTTACACCTCCGGTAATTACCCAGAACAAGCTCCAGGTGACACCTTGTGAAGGCAGAGTCAGGAAAAGGAGTGGCCCAAAAATAAACTGCATACCGGTAGCTACCAGTGCAAGATTCAGCATTTGTTTAAGTATCCGGTTTTTTGATAAAGATTTAAAAATGTTATCAGCTTCAAATGCTTTTCGTCTAAACCACCATGCTAGAAACAGGCCTGTTATGGCCATGCTTGCAGTAATGAAGTGGAAGTAACGGGGAAATACATTCGGAAGCGTCATTGCATCAAAAAAACCATTTATCTGACCCCACTTTTCAGGGAAAAGCATCAGGTTAATATTGGTAAGGAAAATAAAAGGAATAAACAGAAAACTGAAAATTCCTGCTCCCAAAATGCTCAGGTGAAGTGGTTTATTACCAGCCAGCCTGTCCCAAGAATATTTGTGCAGGTAAAAAAGCAGAAAAGCAACTGCTACCCAAGGTACAATTGATATCCAGATATTCCCCGTCAATGCATTTGCAGAATAAAAATAAAGGGTGTAAAGCACATTTATTGATAGAAGGGGAGCGACACCAAAAACAACTGCCAGGCTTTTGTTAACAGTAATTGTGGCTGCAATTTCACGTGCCAGTAAATCAAAATCACTGTTTTTCATTCCTCTTATTTCATACCAAAATGTCAATATGCTACCCCCTATCATCAGGTTGATAAATAAAATATGGATGAGGAAGGATAAAACAAGTATAAATACCAGCAGCCCTTCGGGCAGAGGCAATGAGAGCGGGATGTCTTTGGGAACAGGAATCTGAATTAATAATGCACTTATCATTTTTCAACATTTTGAAATTCATACAATACTTCTTTTACATCAATGCCTTTTACCTGTGGCCCATCCAGTTTCCTCGGCCGCTTTTGCTGTTCAACTACAAAGGCAGAAAGAGCCTCCAGTTCAGCATCGTTACCTGGGAATGGGGGCATATAATGCCTTACATTGTGCATATTCTTGATGTAAACGTTCATTGCCTGTTCATCCAGTTGAGATTCTTTCCCATACATGCGTTCAAATTTGCGGACAACTGAACTGATACCATGAGTAGTATGGCACCTTGAGCAAGCGAGTGTGAAGACTGCTTCTCCTGCAATGAGCTTGTTTTCCGGTGTTATTTCTGAAAGTGCGGAATAGGGCGTATGTTTCAATAGTCCGGTTTGTTGATAGAGCGGATACTCATCTAACAAAATACCATTGGCATACATGTATTCTCCAATTACATAAGGTTTGCGGATAAATTCACGCAACCGTTCAAAGGTGCCCAGAAACAGGAAAGATGCAATAACAGGGATAATCAGTAAATGCTTTGGAATGCGCCGCGGTGAGACTGTTCCCAGTATACCTATTGCAAAACCGATGGCAACCACGAGAATTGCAATAATGACCAATGAATCGTACCAGTCCTGAAACTGCTGTGTTCCCAGCGCTACCGGAAGGTTTCCGATCATTGCCCTTGGTATGTGCCAATAGTAAAGAAAGGCACCTGCTGCGGCAACCGGCATCCATAATAATATCCAAAATGATATATAACGCAGGATTTCATATTTCCATTTGTTGCTTTTTTTAATAACATAGGCCGAAATCATCAGTGCTACAGTACCGGCCATCATCATGGCAACCGGAGTGCGAAAAATAAGTTGTGGCAAATAGAGTGGATTGAGAAAGCCTGTGAACAGCGATGGCCGTTCAATCCAGCTTCCCGGAGTCATCATAAATCCAAGTATTGCTACGATAATGGCCATAGTTAACCATGAGAAAATACTTAGCCAAACTCCAAAAAGAATGTGCCTTTTCTTATTTCGGACTGATTCATTTGACTTTTTCCAGGTCAGGAAATAAATCATAATAAATACCACCTCCAAAACGAAAATTATCCATTCGGTAAACCATGCAAAATAAAATACCCTAATAAGACTGCCAAGTGATGCAGGATTTGCCAGCGACGCGGCAAACCAGATGCCTACTCCTGTAAGTGCACCTGCTGTGGTGGTTATTATAAAGGCCACAAACATTAAGCGACGCGCCATTTCATCCCACGACCTGCCTTCTTCCGGATTGCTTTTATACTTCAGGTAACCCCTGAACTCAAGAAGTGTCACAAGTGGGGCAAAACCCACAGCAAGAGCATGGTTGATTATCACATGGGTTATCGCAATAACAGCTACCAACATGCGGTTGCCCATGAAGTCGAGGTGAAACAATGGAAAATCCATAGATTCGTGGTTTTTTTTGAATTTGCTGAAAATATAATAAATATTTCCGGACAAACAGCAAGAAGATGATATGAAATAAATGGGTTTAATAAAAAATTTAATTGTACAACTTTTACCAATTTGCCGGAAAGCGGATTCACCAAATTGGAAAGAATGTATTCGGCTGATTTGGGTATCCGTTTAAATCATTATTTCGGTTAGCTTTTGTCTGACTCCCACCTTTTACTTCAAGTCCCTTAAATATATACTATTCTTTCAAGCGTGCAGCCTATTCAATCAAACCATTTTTTGGGGAGAAGGACACGTTTGATGACTCCAGAATTTAATAAGTACAATTTGTTTATAAAAAAACGAAAAGCCTTCTGAAAAAGAAAGCTTTTCTTCAATAGTTCCCTGGGAAGAACCTGTAGCAATCCCCCAATGAGATTTTACACCAATCTCACCCGGAGGGTTTTATGGAATTGTGTGCCGGGTAATCTTACCTGAATCCTCTTACACCTCCCGCAATGAGTGATAATAAGAGCAACACAATAAAAATGTAAAAAATTATTTTTGCAATCTCTGCAGCCCCTTCTGCAATTCCTCCAAATCCAAACAGGGCTGCTATGAGGGCAATAACCAAAAAAATGATAATTAATCGAATCATAACAATATAATTTTAGTGTTTAAAAAAGTATTCCAGCGTAAATTTGTATTACTGTATTGCGCGCGTTCCCAATTAATTGCTCTGCAGGAATATTGTCTTTTGCTACATTTGTTAATCCCAGGTTGTATTTAAAACCGAAAATGAATTTTTCAACTGTAAAGCCAAGACCGGCAGTTAAACCAATATCAATTGGTTTGAAGTTACTACGATCAATATTGTCATTGGTATCAATTTGGAAAAAATTGAGAACTTCATTACTGGTCGATACATTGGCACTTGCAAGATATCCTAAATAAGGGCCTATTTGGAAAGAAAAATCTTCTGAAAGATGGTAAACTATATTTACCGGTATTTCAATATAATTCAAATTAACATCTGCCTCACCTTGTGCAATCAAAATATCGTATGAGTTAGTAAATCCTTTTGTGGTATAAATGAGTTCCGGCTGAATGGAGAATAATTCTGAAATGCCCATTCTGCCAAATATTCCGGCATGAAAACCAGTCCTTAAATTTTTATCGTTCGAATCATCAACCGTCATATTTGAAAAATTAACACCCGTCTTCGCACCAAATTGCGTGAACTGTGCATATGCACTTGCGGAAATAAAAATGATTAATAGAATTGTGATGCTGAATTTATATTTCATGACTTTAATGTTTAGAGTGTTTACTGAATATTGATATCTCCATTTTCTGCTGCTTCCTTCAGGTCTTCATTAGCAAAAATTGCCACTTCAACCCTTCTGTTTAACCTGCGTCCTTCTTCAGTGGAATTATCGGCAACGGGTTGCTCTTCCCCGTACCCGATTTCATTTATGCGAACGTTTCTAATGCCGAGTTTCTTAAGCTCATCGGTAACAGATTTTGCTCTTCTTTCAGAAAGTCTCTGATTGTACTTCTCATCGCCCCGGCTGTCGGTATGACCTTCTATTAAAATATTGGTATCTTCATATTTCTTTAATGTCTCAGCAAGCTTTGAAATGTTTTCTTTTGCAGATTCTGAAAGTTGTGCGGAGTCGAAATCATAAAGAATACCTGAATCAAAAGTTACTTTGATCCCTTCACCTACACGTTCCACCTGGGCTCCTTCCAAATCTTTTTCAAGCTCTTCGGCTTGCTTGTCCATATATTTTCCAATTAGAGCGCCGGCAGTACCGCCAATTGCAGCCCCGATAATAGCTCCGGTTGCTGTATTGTCCGACCTTGAGCCGATAGCCCCCCCAATGGCCCCACCTGCGCCTGCTCCAATAGCTCCTCCTTTGAATACCCTTGAGGTGTTACAACTTAGAGGCACAATCAGAACAGCAGCTAAAATGATTATTTTAAACTTTTTTATATGTGCATTTATTGATTTCATATTTTAAAAATTAATGGGTTAATTATGCTTTTATAATTATTGTGCCATATGTCAAGTTATAGGTCAATACATTGATTATAAGTGATTAGTGTTTTGAGGAATTTTTTTTTTTGTGACAAATTATGGTTAAGAATATCCACAAATTGGGAATGAAAATCTACACTGCAAATTCAGAAATAGTAAATTCATAGAGTTTATCTCCTGTTGAAATGGTGAAATTATGAAGTTATAAACTCCTTTTTACAGCTACGGGGATGTCGGTTCTCTATTTGTTGAATTTATTCTGAAATTCTTCTAAACATCCTGCATTCGATTTTAATCGCATCGTGCGCAAACTTCTACACCTAAGTGCTGCTTTCGCCGCGCTGCAGCAAATATTGGGGTTGGGGGGGTATTATTTTTTTATAGGTGTACGATAAAATTATATTTAACGGTTATCATTATAAAACTCAAGTGCTTTCGACATTTTTCTATTGAGAAATTTTATACGGTTTTGTGGATTGGGGTGTGTGGATAGAAATTCAGGGGTCCGGTTAGGACTGACTTCCATCATTCTTTGCCATAAACGAGGAGCTTCCCGGGGATCGTAACCGGCCATTGCCATAAAATACAAACCCAGTTCATCGGCTTCCTGCTCGTGTTTACGGCTATAGGGTAGAAGCACCCCCAACTGAGAACCCAGCCCAAATGCAGTCATAGCCAATTGAGCGGTGGTTTCATTTTCATCTTTTAATGCCTGTGACAAAGCCACACCTCCCAGTTGGAGCGATAACTGCTGCGACATGCGTTCATTGGCATGATCGGCAATTGCATGGGCAATCTCGTGTGCCATTACTACAGCAATACCATCATCGTTTCTACAAATAGGCATAATGCCCTCGTAAAAAGCAATTTTACCTCCCGGAATAGCCCATGCGTTGATTTCATCTCCTTTTAACAAATTGAACTCCCACTTATAATCATCTATAATGTTTTCACGCCCAATCTGACGCAGATAATCTTCTACTGCTGTTGTTACACGTTGTCCAACCTGCCGGATGGCACGGATATCGGATTGACTTGAAGAAATTTCCTCCTGATTCAGAACCTGCCTGTAGCTTTGTGTACCCAGAGCCAACATCTGTTGAGATGGAATTGCTGTAAATTGGCGCCGGTTTGTTAATGGTACGGTGCTGCAAGCTGTAATTAAAAACAGGGATACCAGAAATAAACTTGTTTTCATAATGTTGTGTAATTTTTTACTGAACTATAAAATGAATAGCCAAAGGCATGCCATTTTATTTCAGCAATTGTCTATGCATTGCAATTACCCTTATTTTACGTGTAGTTCCAGCGGGATATTTACTTTTGGTCTATGTATTATTTCTGCCGAATTAAATCTCATAAGTGTGGAATATTTTTCCTGACAGATACAAATTTTTGCTTCTTGTAGCGCATAATGAAATACATCTTACAAAAATTGCCTTTATAATCATATATTTTAATAAACTTTAAACAAATCGTTGTATATAAGTGTATTATTAATTTAGGCATCAGAACAATTTGGCGCCTCAATAATGAAAATAAGAAACTGAAAAGCTTATATTATGAAACATAACAACAGGTATTTGATTCTTGGGGCGATTTTATATTCAATGTTTTTTTTACAGGGTTGCGATCTTGTGGTTGATATTTTTTCTGCCGGATTTTGGGTTGGAGTAGTCCTGGCAGTTTTGGTTATTGGTCTGATTATATGGCTAATCATTAAGGGATTGAAACGATTTGGGAAATAACAGCCAAACCGGTGAATGCATGATTTGGCTGTAATATTTAATAAGTGAGTGGCCCGGCTAAAGGCTTACATGACCTTATTGAGTGAAATTTTAGTCCCTCTTTTAACGATCAGCTTTAATGCTCCGGCTAAAGCACCAGTAAATGCAGCCCATCCAATGGCTTCAATCCAACCAATCTCTTCATTTTCATCGGGCTTTTTAGGTGCCATTTTATGAAAAACTGATTCCAGTATCAGTTCTGTTACGCGTTTAAGTAAATAGGCACTTAGTATTGCACTTCCGTTTGTAATAAAAATTTGTAATTCCTTTTTGTACTTATCCTTTTCCATAACCTATTAATTAATTGAATAATATTAATGCGTTGTGATATCTTTTTCATGTTTACTTGCCTGCCATGGAAACCTGCCTTCAAGTTCAATCTCCAGAGAGAAACTCAGGAATGTACGGATCAAAACTATAGCAGCCAAAACTAGAACACTATCCATGGTAGGATCAGTTGAAACCGTTGCTATTATATCGGCAGCAATCAGTATTTCAAGTCCAAGCAATATAGCTTTGCCCAGGTTCCGTCTTAATTCCATAAAAGGCTTGAGGTTATTTTTTATTAAATAATACCAAAGATAGCGAAGAATAAAAAAGAAACTGCCGGAAGCAATTACGATTACTCCCAGCGACTCTATAATTTTTGCAACCAGATCAATATAATGACTTAATTCTATCATTGTTGATAATATAAATTTCCTCTTCCGCCTATTGAATTTTAAAGTAAAGATTAAATACCCTGCCAAACAAGTATTGAATCTGGCAACAAATTAATTTATAGTTGATTAAAAGATTTCTTTGATTTTATGCGAAATTGAAATTGGGGAATTTTGTTCACTATTGTGGCGGCCAATTCCCCATACTAAAATCAATTCTTTTTCTCTGGTTTTTTTTTCCTGTCAATAATGACGTAGGCAATTAATAATACCATACTTATAACTGATGTCCAGATGAGTCCGCTTTTTAGTCGGTCGTTGTTCTCACCAAACCAGGCAATCAGTACCACCAATGGCGTTATTCCTCCAATAGTAGCTCCAATGAACTTCCAGTAGTTCATGCGAAGAATTCCGGATACAAAACTTATGGCATCATTCGAAAGAAGCGGATTTATTCGTGCGATAACAACTGCCCATATGCCATAGCGGTCAACATAAAAGGATAATTTTTTCTCCTTCTTATCTCCAATCATCCGGCTGATAAATGCCTGTCCAATATATTTGCCAATAAAAAAACCAATGGTAGAGGCTACTATAACTGCAAGAATGGAGAGAACTGATCCCCAGAAGGGACCAAATGCAAGTACCGATATAATAATCAGGAGCGGGGAGGGAATGACAAGCAAAAACATCTGGAGCGACATTGTAAAAATAATAAACAGTGGACCCCATATACCCAGGTCATCCACCCAGGCCGATATCCTTTCTTCATTTTCACTGGTCAATACCTTATATGCTTCTGTCATAAACCGGTTGACTTCCGGTATGATAAAAAAGGATAAAATTCCTGCAACCAAAATTAATCCACTTATTATAAGTGGCCACTTACTCTGTCCGCTGTTGTTGTCTTCAGTATTCTTACTCATATGCCGGAATGGGTTATGCAATCATTGATTTTTATCAAATCATAATCCTGTTTGTGATTAAGTGTTTTTAGCACCAAAATGTTCATTGTTGTTGGTTTTTCCTGAATTCCGCATTTTTTAAAACGACAAGCCGAATACTAAATAGTGTAATTGAAATTTAGGCACTGCATTTTTTTTTAGGATTTATAGTAGTTTTTGATTGACCAACTTTTTTAATAAAATGAAAATGGAAAATATGGTATATGTTCGTAACAAATTCGTAACAAATTCGCAACAAAATCGGAACAAATTCGCTTTTTCTCGAATTTATACCGAATTTGTTGCGAATGTAATACGAATTTAATAAGGATCAGATGAGGGGAAGTTTATATTACGGATATTAAGGTTGCAGTTTTGACAATGAGCATTGCTGTCAAGGCTGTTGTTTGAATAAATTCTATCAATAAATACCTGTAATGGTGGCTCTTAATGGAGGTATGAAACTTCTAATTGAATATGATTTTTTTCTGCTCTTGATGTTTCTGTATTTGATTGCCGGGCTATAAGGCAGGGATAAAATCTTTGGGCACATAAAAACAGCTAATCCAGCCCTGCTGATTCAAATATGCTACGATAATAAAAAGAGTATGCAGGAGATGGTTCCCCTGCATACCTGTATTTTAAAGTGCGAAATAGTTAATTTTCTTCAATCCGGGCAGCAATCCAATCGCCTACTTCCGAAGTTTTAAAGGCTTTTTCTTTTGAAATATCTTCGGTAACAATACCTTCTTCAAGTGAAGCATTTACCGCATTCCGGATGGCTTTCCCTTCATTTGGCAAATTAAAGGCATATTCAAACATCATGGCAGCAGAAAGAATGGTTGCTATCGGGTTTGCAATATTTTTACCGGCAGCCTGTGGATAGGATCCGTGAATGGGTTCAAAAACTGAGGTATGAATTCCAATAGATGCCGATGGCAGCAATCCAAGCGAGCCGGTGATAACACTTGCTTCATCTGTAAGGATATCCCCGAACATGTTTTCAGTCACCATTACATCAAAGTTTTTTGGCCACTGAATGATTTGCATGGCAGCGTTATCCACAAACATATATTCGGTTTGGATATCAGGATACGCAGGTGCCATTTCCTGTGCTATTTCCCGCCACAACCTGGAGCTTTCAAGCACATTGGCCTTGTCGACCACGGTAAGCTTTTTTCGGCGTTGGGCTGCAAATTCGTAGGCCAGTTTCAGGATGCGTTCAATTTCCTCCCGGGTGTAAGTATTTGTATCGAAGGCAGTATTGCCGTTGTCTTTACGGCCTTTCTCCCCGAAATAGATGCCTCCGGTAAGTTCCCGGATGCATACAAAGTTTGCACCTTCCACCAGTTCGCGACGTAAAGGTGATTTATGCAACAACGATTCAAATGTTTCCACCGGCCTGATATTGGCATAGAGGCCCAGTTTTTTACGCATAGCTAACAATCCCTGTTCCGGGCGCACAGGCGCTTTCGGATTGTTATCAAACTTTGGATCGCCGATGGCGCCGAATAACACAGCATCTGAATCCATGCACAATTTATGGGTTTCTTCCGGGTAGGGATCCCCTACTTTGTCGATTGCTGTTGCACCTGTGAGTCCATATTCGTACTCAAGCTGATGGTTAAATTTAGTTGCAACGGCTTTTACGACTTTCATAGCCTGTTCAATGATTTCAGGTCCTATTCCGTCGCCGGGAAGAATGGCAATTTTGAACTTCATATTATTATTTGATTTCAACAATTAGTTTTAAAGAAGGGAAAATTATTTTTTCTTAGATAGTAAATATTCGTCTTAATAAATTGTGCAGGTCAGGATATTCCGCTCAGAATTTTTTCCATCAGACCCGGTTTAAATTCATTTTCAATGATGTTCAGCATGCGGATTGTGGCCTTGATAGCTGCAGCATTCTGGTCGGGGTCGAGTCCTTTTGTTTTAAATTCGCGGGAATTTTTCCAGGTGATTACAGTTTCTACCAGCGCATCGGTTTTTCCACCCGGAGGAATGGTCACTACATAGTCTATTAATTTGGGAAATGATTTTCCCAGTCGCTTATAAATTTTTCGGAGTGCTTTCACGAAAGCATCGTACTGACCGTCGCCATCGCTGATTTCTTCATAGATGGTGCCTCCAATTTCAAGGCTTACATTGGCTACCGGCCTTAGTCCCATAGTATGATTAACTGAATAGTTAATTACTTTTATTTTTTGTTCTATGATCTCATTTTCCAATACATCTGCAACAATATAGGGAAGTTCATCCATTGTAACCGTTTCTTTTTTATCTCCCAGTTCAATAATTCGCTGGGTCACTTTTTTCAGTGACTCGGCATCGAGTTCAATACCCAAATCATCCAGATTTTTTTTAATATTAGCTTTTCCTGACGTTTTCCCCAGGGCATATTGCCTGATTCTTCCAAACCGTTCAGGTAATAAGTCGTTGAAATAAAGATTGTTTTTATTGTCACCATCGGCATGGATGCCGCTGCATTGAGTAAACACAAATTCCCCGATTAGCGGCTTATTGGTAGGGATACGGATACCTGAGAACGACTCCACCAATTTTGAAACTTTATTTAACTGTGTCTCATTTACATTGGTTTTCATTTTCAGGTGATCTTTAATAGTAGCAATCACACTTGAAAGCGGAGCATTTCCTGCCCGTTCACCCAGACCATTAACTGTTGTATGAACACAGCGGATACCGGCTTTAATAGCATGGAAAACATTCGCTATTGCCAAATCATAATCGTTATGGGCATGGTAATCAAAATCTACCTCGGGATAGGTTTCTATCATTTCCTTGCAAAAATCATAGGTTTCATCAGGATCCAGTATTCCAAGCGTATCAGGCAGCATTATCCGGTCAACTTTTTCCCTGCTTAAATTGCTAATCAAAAAGTGGACGTAATTTTTTGAATTTCGCATTCCGTTTGACCAGTCTTCAAGGTAAATATTTACCCTGATTCCCATTTTCTCTGCGGAATCAATAACGTTTTTAATATCAGTCAGATGTTCTTCGGGTGTTTTTCGCAGCTGTCCTGTAACATGTTTAAGAGAACCTTTGCAAAGAAGATTTACAACCTTCCCACCAGCATCCGCTATCCATTTGAGGGAAATAGTGCCATCTACAAAGCCCAGGACTTCAACCTTATCGAGATGACCTTTTTCGGCTGCCCAGCGCAAAACCCGCTGTGCTGCTTTAAATTCGCCCTCCGAAACCCGTGCAGAAGCAATTTCAATCCGGTCAACACGTACATCTTCCAGCAGTACCTTAGCTACACTCAATTTTTCTCCTTCACTGAACGATACCCCTGTAGTCTGTTCTCCATCGCGAAGGGTTGTGTCCATTATTGTAAGACTCTTCCCCTTTATTTCAACAAGTTTTCCTGTCATTTTTTAATTTTTAAAGTTGACTGTCTGCAATAATTTTTCACTTTTGGCCAACATCATACTATTGAATATTTCGTAATAAAAGAACACGGTTTAATTGCCCGATTCAAATCTGGCAATTTCCTCTTTCATATCAACAAGGTAGTCTATGTCATCAAGACCATTTTTCAGGCAATGTTTTTTATAAGGATTGATATCGAATGTTGTTGAATCGCCGGTAGCAAGGATTTTGAAAGATTGATTTTCTAAATCAGCTTCAAACTGTGCAGCTGGATTTTCTTCTATTGCCTGGAATATTTTTTCTAAAAAATCAGGTTCAACAATTACCGGCAGCAAACCATTATTCAGAGCATTATTTCTAAAAATATCAGCAAAAAAGCTTGAAACCACCACGCGAAAGCCATAATCGTAAAGAGCCCAGATGGCATGTTCGCGGCTGGATCCACTGCCAAAGTTTTTGCCTGCTACCAATATCTTACCTGAATACGATGGGTTGTTCAAAGGGAAGTCGGCTTTCGGTGTTCCATCCTTGTTGTAGCGCCAGTCGCGAAACAGGTTTTCTCCGAAACCTTTTCTTTCAACTGCCTTTAAATATCTTGCCGGTATAATCTGATCGGTATCAACATTTTCCACTGGCAGTGGCACTGCCGGTGATATTATTTTTGAAAATTTATCGTATGCCATTTTTTAATTCGGTTAATAATGAATTACAGTATTTATAACAACTTTCTTGGGTCTGTAATAACTCCGGTAACAGCTGCCGCTGCTGCTGTAAGCGGACTTGCCAGCATTGTTCTGGCGCCCGGACCTTGTCTTCCCTCGAAGTTTCTGTTGGAAGTGGATACAGCATATTTCCCTTCAGGTATTTTATCATCATTCATTGCAAGACAGGCTGAACAACCGGGTTGCCTCAGATGGAAACCGGCTGCTTCAAGAATCTTATCCAATCTTTCGTTCCTTATTTGTTTCTCAACCTGTTGCGAACCAGGCACAAGCCATGCTGTAACATTAGGTGCCTTTTCACGTCCTTTCACAAAATCTGCGAACGCCCTGAAGTCTTCAATCCGGCCATTGGTGCAACTTCCTACAAATACATAATCCACCTTTTTGCCAATCATTTCTTCGCCTTCAGCATAACCCATGTATTGCAATGATTTCAAAAATGTATTTTTATCACTTCCGCTCATGCCGTTTACCGTAGGGATTTTTTCTGTTATACCAATGCCCATCCCGGGATTGGTACCATAGGTAATCATAGGTTCAATTTTTGCAGCATCAAAAGTATATTCTGAATCGAAAATTGCTCCTTCATCGCTTTTAAGTTCTTTCCACTTCATAACAGCTTTGTCCCATTCAGAATCTTTTGGGGCATACATTCGTCCTTTTACATAATTAATTGTGGTTTCATCCGGTGCAATCATACCGCCGCGGGCACCGCTTTCAATACTCAGGTTGCACAGGGTCATTCTGCCTTCCATACTAAGACTTCTGATTGCTGAACCAGCATATTCTATAAAATGCCCTGTTCCACCACTGGTAGAAATTTGAGAAATAATATAAAGAGCAATATCTTTAGCTGTAACTCCCTTATTCAATGATCCATTGACAGTTATTCTCATTTTTTTAGGCTTGGGTTGCATGATGCACTGGCTGGCCAGAACCATTTCAACTTCGCTTGTACCAATTCCAAAAGCAATTGCACCGAAAGCCCCGTGTGTAGAGGTGTGGCTGTCGCCGCAAACAATGGTCATTCCTGGTTGTGTAAGCCCCAGCTCGGGTCCGATGATATGCACAATGCCGTGTCCGTCCGATTGAAGATCATGATAGGTAATAGCATGCGCTTCACAGTTACGTTTTAGCATTTCTACCTGGTGCCTTGAGAGCTCATCCATTATGGTAAGATGCTGGTTTTCGGTAGGCACATTGTGATCAGGAGTGGCAGTTGTCTGATCCGGTCTGAAAACCTTCAAACCACGATTTTTCAATCCAAGGAAAGCAACCGGACTGGTTACTTCATGTATCAGATGACGGTCGATATACAATACAGTTGGGCCTCCCTTGACTTGTTTTACAGCATGTGAATCCCAGATCTTATCAAAAAGTGTTTTCGCTTCCATATTTTCAGAATGTCATTAAAATATTCATGTATAAATTTTTTCGTTTACAGTGAATTCAAATATCATGTAACTGGCAGCTTATTAACTGCATCAAGAAAAGCTTCTACCGATGCTGTAACAATATCGGTATTTGCTCCAAAGCCATGAAAAATAGAGTCATTGTAATCAATTTGCATATGTACTTTTCCAATATCATCACTGCCGCGGGTAATTGCCTGCACCAGGAATTCTTCTATAGTAACCTGACGATGGATAATTTGTTTTACAGCTTTAATGGCAGCATCAACGGGGCCATTCCCTGCTGAAGTGGCATCAAATTTTTCTCCTGCAATATCGAGCCGGACAATGGCCATAGGGGTAAGGCTTTTCCCTGTAACGACCTGAAGGAAGTCCAGTTTTATTCTGCGTTCCTGCCGGGTTGCATCGCCTACCAGAAGGGCGATATCGTCGTCGCGGATATCCTTTTTCTTGTCGGCAAGCAGCAAAAATTGTTCATACACTTCATCAAGTTTCTCCTTGTTGAGTTCAAAACCCATCAGTTCGAGTCTGTGCTTTAAAGCGGCACGGCCACTGCGTGCTGTAAGCAATATTGCAGATTCATTTATTCCAACATCATTTGGATCCATGATTTCGTAATTTTCACGGTGCTTCAGCACCCCATCCTGATGTATTCCGGAAGAATGGGCAAATGCATTTCTGCCTACTACTGCTTTATTGGGTTGTACGGGCATATTCATCAATCGTGAAACAAGCCTGCTGGTGTTATAAATATTTTTTGTATTGATACCGGTTTCGATTCCTAATACCTGGTACCGACTTTTTAATGTCATTACAACCTCTTCAAGGGAGGTATTGCCTGCCCGTTCACCAATCCCATTGATGGTTACTTCTGCCTGGCGTGCACCATTCATTATTCCAGATATGGTATTTGCTGTTGCCATTCCCAGGTCATTATGGCAATGTGTTGAAATTACTGCCTTATGGATTCCGTTTACATTTTCAATAAGATACTTTATTTTTTCACCAAACTCATTGGGCAGGCAATAACCTGTGGTGTCAGGAATATTTACCACCGTAGCACCGGCTTTGATAACAGCCTCAATAACTTTTGCCAGATACTCATTTTCAGTTCGTCCGGCATCTTCGGCATAAAATTCTACGTCTTCAACATATTTTTTCGCATACTTTACTGCTTCTACTGCCCGTTCAAGAATAGCATCGGGGTTTGAATTTAATTTGTGGTGGATGTGAAAATAGGAAGTTCCGATACCAGTATGAATACGGCCTTTTTTAGCATATTTTAATGATTCGGCAGCCACATCTATGTCTTTTTGAACAGCTCTGGTCAGGGCACAGATGGTGGGCCATGAAACAGCCTTTGAAATTTCAACTACCGATTCAAAATCACCAGGACTTGAAATCGGAAATCCCGCTTCAATTATGTCTACACCTAACTCCTGAAGTGCTTTTGCAACTTCAATCTTTTCAACTGTATTCAGCTGACATCCGGGAACCTGTTCACCATCCCGAAGAGTGGTATCGAAAATGTACAGTTTATCATTCATTGTGTTTTGTTTATTTCTGTTTCTAAATTTTATAATATTATGGTTCTATTTATTCCTTTCATGAAAAAAGCCATCCTCTTTTTTGAGAATGGCTTTTATGTTCTTCAAATATTTTTAACAACACACCATCCTCACTTCTTCTGAATTAGAAGAATAATGCCGTTAATAAGGCCGAGAATGATATTGTTGTATAAGTAATCCATATTTTACGCTTACAATTTGCTGCAAATATTATACATTTTTTTTAAAATGAAAATAAAAAGACGTCTTTTATTTATAAAATTTAATAATAAGATTAAATTATCCTTATATTTTTGTTTAATTCTCTCTTTTGTATAAAAGCCAGAATAGTTATTTTCTTCCCGAGAAAGAAATTCTTTAGGGCTATTGCAATTCTTCTGAAAGTGGAGTTACAGTATTTAAGCCCGGTTTTTCAGGTTTTTTTCCATTTGGTACATTATCGCGCCAGAATACATCGTGTTTGGAAAGGGGGCGCAAATTAATTTTCCAATCAAATCCTCTTAGTTTTTTTTCTTCCTCTGTCAGATTAAACAATGGTTTTAGCAAACCTTCGGGTTTTTGTAAGAAGGAAATCCGGAATATATTTCCATCCCTGAACTGAATTGAAATTTTGCTGCTTTCAACCCGGTTCAATCCAATAATATCCTCATCTTGCCTTGCATAATAGAGGGTTTGGCCACTACCATTCACAAATATTCTGTTTAACTCATTATTAACTACATACCCTATCATTTCCTTTCCTTTAATCTGATCGAAACGCCCCGAATCGAGTTTTGAAATTATAAATCCATTATTATTTAAATGCAATTCATCCGGTGCATTCGTAATTTGTTTCATTTCAATGTGGTCAGCAGTAAGCTGGTGGTTATCGGACCAGATAATGGGATTTTTGAATAATTGAACCACTGAGTCTTTAGAAAAATAAACCAGTGAATCACACATACCCTGCAAATCGTTTCTGAAGAACCGGGTTCCGTAGTATGCCTGAATAATCTTTTCATCGGGAATAGTATCAGGTATGGTACGCAGTGTATCGGCATGCAGGAACAATGTGTCTTTTTCAGAATGCAACATAAGTAAAGCCGAATCAGTTACAGTTGCAATTTCCATTCGGTCATTGTAATTTGCTGTATGGCCGGTAACAATGATTTTATTTTCAAAATCTTCCATCATTACGTTTCCCAATGCCTGACCATTTCCGTCCGATTCGTTGTATTTGATATAATTGGCTTTAAGCAGCTGCGTTTCGTTATATACTTCCGGATTCTTCAGCAATTCTGCCTCTCCCGTATCGGTATCGTACCAACCTTCTTCTGCGTACAGAGTATTCAAAGAATCTTTTATTGTAGTAGGGCCTGTAATAAAAACTCTGCCAGTTTTGGTGTTGTAAAACAACGTGTCGCTGTTTAACGTGTAATTATCATTAAATGCATTTACATTTCCATAAAAGTGGATGATATCAGTTTCTGTAAAATATCTGCCAATCTGGCTGGTAAGTGTATTTAAGCTATCGATTATTTTTCCCTTTCGCTCATAATAGCCTATTTTGGAAGTCAAATCGTAATCAAGCGTATCAGTGTAGAGTATAGTGGTTTTATTAATCAAACGTACGTTCTGAAAAGCACGTGCATGGCTAATGTCACCGTTGTAGAACACTTTACTTGCATATAGATTAAGTGTATCACCCTGGTTGATACGAACATTCCCAAAAGCATCGACCCGGTTGCTGCCTGTGTAGGTATAGGCACTGTCGGCCCACATTAGAATATCTTCGTGCCTAATCCGGACATTTCCAACAAGACGCTGGGCATTGGGTGCTATTCGGTCATCAGCTTCCCAATATTCAGCCCGCTCAATGTCAATACGCTTCTTTTGCTGAGAATAACTGTTGTATGAGAAAAAAACAATAAATAACATGATTGATAATCGAACCAGATGGCTTTGTTTATGTAACCCTGGAAGGTTTACCTTAAACCAGCTGAAAGAATTGCAACAATCAAGGTATTTGTGAAAAATTTTCAATTCAAAATTATTTGCTTTCGGTTAATTTGGAAACTGGGCGATTAAAGAAGCTGCTCAATAATTGCTTCAACAGAAATATTTTCAGCTTCTGCCTTGTAGTTTTTAATTATCCGGTGCTGCAATATGGAATGTGCTACTGCGGTAACATCTTCTATATCCGGAGAATATTTTCCATGCAGTGCTGCATGGGTTTTCGCACCAATAACCAGGTATTGGGAAGCACGAGGTCCCGCTCCCCATTTCAGATACTGGTTAGTAATTGCCTCACCTTTTCCGTTGCCCGGTCGTGTTTTGGTTGCGAGTGATACTGCATAATTCAGTACGTTGTCATTTATGGGTATTTTACGTATTAAATCCTGATAGAAAATGATTTCCTTACCGGAAATTACCGGATTTAGATCAAATTGAAGGTTGGATGTAGTGTTTTTTACTATTGTAACTTCATCTTCGTATTTTGGATAATCAAGCCATACTGAAAACATGAAACGATCGAGCTGTGCTTCAGGCAGGGGATAGGTACCTTCTTGTTCGATTGGGTTTTGCGTGGCAAGCACAAAAAATGGGTTCTCCAGTTCGAATCTCTGACCAGCGGCAGTAATTGCACGCTCCTGCATTGCTTCAAGCAGAGCCGACTGCGTTTTTGGCGGGGTACGGTTAATTTCATCAGCAAGGATGATATTGGCAAACAGGGGCCCTTTAATAAATTTAAAATGCCGGTCCTGATCCAGAATTTCAGTACCAATAATATCTGAAGGCATTAAATCGGGAGTGAACTGAATACGGTTGTATTTTAAATCCAGTATTTTGGCAATGGTGGTAACCATTAAAGTTTTGGCCAGTCCGGGTACTCCTATGAGAAGTACATGTCCTTTGCTGAACAATGATACAAGTACCTGGGTAATTACTTCATCCTGTCCGTATATTACCTTGGTAATTTCATTTTTTAATACTTCGAATTTTTTACGCAATGCATCCAGCGCTTCCACATCATTTTTAAATTCCATTGAATGTTATTTTAATTCTTTTTTCTTCTACTTTTTCCAGTTGCTAAACTCGAAGTTGCAGTTGGCATATGTATCATCAATCCGGATATACGTTTGGTGCTGCCTGCTCGAAATCCACTGCTCCAGTTTCTCCTCTCTTTTCTTTTGTAAAAAGAGATTCGATAGTTCCTGGTAATCGTTTTGCAGATTGGCTTTATGGCTTTCCATTTTATTAATTAATTTAACAACTGCATAGACCTGTTGTCTGTTTTCAGGATCAGTCATTACAAACGGATCTGAAATTTCACCGATTTTTAATCCGGATAAAACTTTACTTACAGTTCCACCTAATTCTTCAACTGTAAATTTAGATGTGAGATTGTTTGGGTTTATTACAAGGCCACCATTGGCCCTGGAATTTTTATCGGAAGAATAGCGGGTAGCTGCTTCCTGAAATGTAATTTTTTCCTTACGGATTAGGTTTGCCAGGCTGTCTAAACGATGTTGCGCCTGTTCTTTTGCTTCAGGTGAGACTTTTGGAGTCATTAGAATGTGACGGGTATTCACTTTGTCGACTCTTCTGTCGATTAATTGAATGATATGGTATCCAAAATCACTTTTTACCACATTTGAAATTCTGTCTCCTTTCAGGTTAAAAGCTGCAGCAGCATATTCCGGGTCAAGTTGTGCCCGCCCAAGATAACCAATTTCTCCACCAGCATTTGCAGAAGGACCTTCAGAATACATTACTGCCATAGCAGCAAAACTTGAACCTGCCTCAATTTTTGCTTTTAGTTCACGTAAAGCAGATTTTATCCTGTTTTCTTCCTCCAGTGAAACTTCAGGTCTCAACGTTATTTGGGAATATTCATATTGAGTCGGTATTACAGGAATTTCTTCTTCCGGGAGATTTCTATAAAACTGGCGTACTTCGGAAGGCGTAACTGTTACGTCCTGAATGATTTTGTTTCGCATTTGAGAACTCATGAGTTGATCTCTGGCTACCTGTCTCATTTCAGCGCGAATATCTGCAATAGGCTTCTTGAAAAAGTTCTCTACAGCCCTTTCGGATCCAAAATGTGCTACATACATTTGTAACTGCCCATCCATTTGCTGGTTTACCTGGCTATCGGTTACATTAATCAGAGTATCCATTTCAGCTTCGGCAATAAGCAGTTTGTCGATTAAAAAATTTTCCAATATTTCGCATTTCATGTCCCCATCCGAGGAAATACCCTGGGCCTGTTGGTCCATATACATTTTCTCAATATCTGACTTTAAAACTATGTTGCCTCCAACTATAGCTACAATTTGGTCAATTACCTTATCTTGTGCAAAGGTAGTTACAGTTATAAGGGTTAAAAATAGTACAGTGATAATTGACAGTAATTTATTAAATTTCATCTGTTTCTGTATTATATATTTTAAATTTTTTTCTATTAATTCCCTCCTGATAGATATTGTTTTCCAGGTCTCTCAGGAAAGTGATTTTCCGCCGGTTCAAAATTAAACTTTTAATATCCTCCCTGACATATTCTTCAGGTGCTTGTTCGTTTTTGAGCATAAATTCGTGAATAGTAACCAAATAATAATAACTCGAATCGTTGTGTTCAATAAATTGGTTTTTCTTTAAAAACTGCTCCGGACTATCAATTGCAATTGGAATGTTGTTCATTACTCTCTCCAGATCTACCCACCGGTCAGTAAAAATATCAAATCCTTTGGCATATTGAATGCAATAATCGCGGATTTCACTGATCCCTTCAGTTGTTGTATTGCTGCTCATTTCTTTTAGCACATCCGGATTTGCATATTCAGCAGGAATCTTCATGAAAACAGCTTTTACAATATTTCTGTTTAATTTAAAATTTTCAGTATGTTCCAAATAGTATTCCAAAATTTCATTGTAGTTTACAGTAGTGTCCATACGCTGGGCAATCAATTTATTTTTGTACCTGAAAATGATTAGCGAATTCCGGTATTCTTCTAATTCACGGGCAACATTTTTTAAATCCGTCGAAAGATTCTCTTCGGCTTTTTGAAGCACAAGCTCCTGGCGAATCCATTTCCTGATGTATTCATCGGCCATCATCATGCTGTCTCTTCCTTCCATATTATTTGGGATAACAGCAGCAACCTCTGACAACAATAGTTTTTTATTACCAACTTCTGCTATAAGTTTATCTTCATTCTGGATTGTTGAAATACAACTATCAAAAAATATTGCCCAGAAGAAAAACAAACCGTATTTAAAAAGTTGTTTAAACATGTGGCACTGTTTTCAGTAATTTCTTATTGACTTTAATTTTGTATTTTTTTCTCAATGATTTAATCCATTCTCTTTCCAGGAAATCCTGGTAGGCCGAAATGTACAATCCCTTTGCCTGGTCAAGTGATTTAGATTCAGGAGGAATAATATTACCTCTTATAAAAGTTAATTCGGGGTTAAAACCTATAGTTAGAGAATCACTCCATGCATAGTAATCCACTATCTGATTATCGCCTTTCTCCCAAACACTCTCATTTATTTCTATTTGATTTTCATCCTGGTTTAATAAGTCTGTTATTTCTTCAATTGATAATTGTGCATCAAGATACTTCTCCACTTCCTCCCGGATTTCAGTATTTTTACAGGTGATTATCATTCCTTTAAAACGCTCTTCCCATAAAAACTTGTCCTTATTTTCACTATAATAAATTTCAAGACCAACAGAGTCTTCGGCTGCAAATTTCCAAATTTTTTCTTCCATTATATTAAAAAAAAGCAGTCCATCGTGATATTCCTGCATCAGGTATTTAAAGTCCGGGTATTTTTCCTCCAATCTGGCATCTTCAAATCCAATGATTTCACTTTCTGCCCAGGCATCATAGTAGTCCGAAAATAATCCTTTAGTTATATTTATTTTTTTTAGAAACAGCTTAAAATCATCCAGGAAAAAATCTTCCGGGCCAAATGAAAAAAGCAATGGATTCTCAGAGATGTCACTATCAATATCCATTTTTTCTATTCTGGTAATATTTTCTTTTAATTCATTAAAACCGTATTCCTGTTTAAGTTTTTCTATAAATATCTTTCTGGTGCTATTACTTCGATCGGGGTCTTTTTTTATACGGTTTTCAATGTCAGCGCGCATTTCATCAAATGGAGGAACAGGTCGGTGTCCTAATTTTTTTATGATATGATAACCATAAGGTGTTTCAATTGGGGGTGTCATATCTCCGATATTTTTTAGGGTAAAAGCGGGTTGTGAAAATTCCGGAATCATACGGTTGGTTGAAAACCACGGCATTTCTCCATTTTTAGCAACTGAGTTTTTATCATCTGAAAATTGCTTTACCATTTCTTCAAAAGGAGCCCCCTGGATTAGCTTTTCATACACTTTATCAATTTCAGCCTTTAAAATTGTTTTATCAAATTCACCTTCGCGAGGAAACATTTTCATTATATGGGCAACTTTTATTTCTCCCTGGTTTTCGCGTACATCATGCACTTTAATTAAATGATAACCAAAGGAGGTGCGAACCGGTTGGGAAACCTGTCCAACAGGAGTTTTAAATGCCTGGTTCTCAAATGGAGTAACCATTTGAAATGCCGAAAAATATCCAAGTTTACCTCTGTTTGATTTGGCTGAAGGATCATCGCTGTGTTTGTATGCTGCTTCATTAAAATCCTTTCCATTCAGAATTTCCTGCCTTACAATTAGAGTTTTTTCCAGAATTTTCTGTTCCTCTTCATCACTGACTCCGGCGCCGACACTGAATAGAATATGACTAGCATTGACTTCCAATTTTAATCGTTCGTATAATTCTTTTACCAGTGCTTCATCAAATTGCATGTCAGTAAGGTAGGGTGCTGCCAATTCTTTCCGATAGCCGGCAAGTTCTTCCTTAAATGATTTTACTGTATCCATTTTCAATCTCATGGCTTCGATAACCTTGAGCTTAAAATCGATATACAATTTCACATAATCTTCCGGAGATTTTATCCCCGAATCGTCTGCCAGAGACTGATTGTTTTTTTTATAAATCCGTTCAAATTCTGCTTTGCTGATTTCATATCCGCCTATAGTAATTAGAATATCTTTTTGTTGAGCAAACAAAATTCCTGAAATCAGGAAAAATAGCATACAGAATATTAATCTTTTTCTCATATTCCTTGGTTAACGGCTGCTGTAATTTGGAGCTTCCCGCGTAATTGTAACATCATGCGGATGGCTTTCCAGTACACCAGCATTAGTTATTTTAGTAAACTTTGCCTGTTGCAGCATTTCTATGTTTTGGGCTCCACAGTAACCCATACCGGCTCGCAGACCACCCATAAGCTGGTAAAGGACCTCATATAAAGTTCCCTTATATGGAACACGGGCTGCTATTCCCTCCGGGACAAGTTTTTTAATGTCTTCTTCCATATCCTGAAAATATCGGTCTTTGGACCCTTTCTGCATTGCTTCAATCGATCCCATACCGCGGTAGGATTTAAATTTACGCCCCTGATAAAGTATAGTTTCTCCGGGAGATTCTTCCACACCGGCAAACAGACCGCCAGCCATAACCGAATTTGCTCCTGCAGCAATTGCTTTTACAATGTCACCTGAGTACCGGATTCCACCATCAGCAATAACAGGAACCCCACTTCCTTTAATTGCCTTTGACACATTATAGATGGCTGATAATTGCGGAATGCCCACTCCGGCAATAACGCGGGTTGTACAGATAGAACCCGGTCCAATACCAACCTTAACGGCATCCGCTCCTGCCTTTACCAAGGCTATTGCTGCTTCGGCAGTCCCAATATTCCCGGCAATAATTTCTTTTTCAGGGTATTTGCTCTTGATTATTTTCAGCATTTCGATTACCCCCTTGGAATGTCCATGGGCTGTATCAATTACTAGGGCATCTACCTGTGCTTTAATAAGCTCATCAACCCGGTCAATGGTATCATATGCAATGCCAATGCCGGCGGCCACACGCAGCCGTCCTTTTTCATCTTTGCAGGCGAGTGGTTTATCTTTTGCTTTTGTAATATCCTTATAGGTAACCAGGCCTATGAGTTTATTATTTTTATCAACAACAGGGAGCTTTTCAATTTTGTAGTCCTGTAAAATTTCAGCTGCTTTTTCCAAATCTGTTGATTCGGTCGTGGTTACCAGGTTTTCGCTGGTCATAACCTGTTTGATAGGCCGTGCCATATTCTTTTCGAACCGAAGGTCACGATTGGTTACAATACCCAAAAGATAGCCCTCCTTATCAACAACCGGTATGCCTCCGATCTTATATTTTGCCATTATTTCAAGTGCATCGGCTACATTTTTATCCTGGGTAATTGTGATAGGATCGTAAATCATTCCATTTTCTGCTCTTTTAACTGTAGTTACCTGATGTGCCTGTTCCTCAATATCCATGTTTTTGTGAATGACACCTATACCGCCTTCACGGGCAATGGCAATGGCCATTTTATTTTCTGTAACTGTATCCATTGCTGCACTCACTATTGGAGCATTTATAATAATAGAGCGGGAAAAGCGGGATGTGAGTTCTACCTGGCCCGGTAAAACTGCTGAATACGAGGGAATCAAAAGGACGTCGTCAAAAGTCAATCCTTCGAATATTACTTTGTCGGCAAGAAATGACATGGGCTTATTATTTTAATATTTAATACAAAACGCAAAACTAAAAAAAATAACCTTATTGCCGTTTGTTTATCGAAGATTGGCTTCAATCATGACCAATAAAAATTGTTAAACATTTTTATTTACCGGAAATATTAATTTTACCTTCATAATTAATAAAGATGGTGAACAGTTAACTAATGAAAGATTTTAATCAAATTCTTTCCCGCTATTGGGGGTTTCCGGATTTCAGACCGCTTCAACTCGAAATTATTCGTTCTGTTGATGAAGGAAGAGATACGTTGGGATTAATGCCAACCGGTGGTGGTAAATCTGTTACTTACCAGGTGTTTTCTCTTTCAAGAGATGGTATCTGCATTGTTGTCACACCGCTTATCGCTCTTATGAAAGATCAGGTAGAAAACCTTCTTCGCAAGCAGGTTAAAGCATTAAAAATTCACAGCGGTATGTCTCGTCTTGAGATAAAACTTATTCTCGATAATGCTGTATGGGGTGATTACAAATTCCTGTATATTTCTCCTGAACGCATAAATTCAGAATATTTTAAGGAACGACTGACAAAGATGAACGTGAATCTGATTGCTGTCGATGAGGCACATTGCATTTCTCAATGGGGTTATGATTTTCGCCCAAGTTATCTGAATATATTTCAGTTGCGTGAACTCTTGCCTGCGGTGCCTGTTCTTGCCCTCACAGCCACAGCTACTCCTGACGTTACTAAAGATATTCAGGATAAACTGGGATTTATAAAACAAAATATTCTAAGTATATCCTTTTACCGCGAAAACCTTAGTTACCTGGTGCGGTTGCGTGAGAATAAAACAGGTTATCTTACAGAAACTGTGAACCAGGTAAAGGGTTCAGGTATTGTTTATGTCCGCAGTAGAAAAGGCACACGGGAAATTGCAGCTATTCTTACAAAACAAGGCGTTAAGGCTGATTTTTACCATGCCGGCCTAAGCAATTCAGTGCGAAGTTTGAAGCAGGATGAGTGGCTTTCAGGGAAAACACGGGTAATAGTGGCTACTAACGCATTCGGCATGGGTATAGATAAACCAGACGTACGTTTTGTGCTGCATATTGATCCGCCCGATTCCCTTGAAGCTTACTTTCAGGAAGCAGGCAGGGCAGGGCGCGATGGCAGAAAAGCTGCTGCTGTACTTTTATTTAATAATGCCGATAAGACCAAATTAAAAAAAATGGTCACTGTGGCATTTCCTGAAACCGAAGCCATCAAACGCATTTATCAGGCACTTTGCAATTACCTCAAGGTAGCGGAAGGTTTTGGTAAAGGGCAGGTTTTCGGATTTAGTTTACAGGATTTTGCCCGGTCATTCAAATTTCAACAGGCAATGGTATATAACAGCCTGAAATTACTGCAGCGTGAGGGGTATTTAGAATTTACCGAAGAAGTGAATAATCCTTCCAGGATTTATTTCACCGTCTCGCGTGACGATTTATATAAGTTCCAGGTAGCGAATGCTACTTTTGATGGCTTTGTGAAGTTGATTCTTCGCTCATATACAGGCTTGTTTAACGGTTATGTAAACATTGATGAGGAAATGCTTGCCAAACGGGCAGGTATTGATCTGGAAACTGTTTATACGTTCCTTAAACATTTGAGAAAAGCCAAAATTATCGATTACATTCCCAGGAACCAAACACCTTTTATTTATTTTAGTAAGGAGAGAATTAGCCTGAACCGTTTTAAAATTTCAAAGGAAAATTATGAATTGAGGAAAAAAGATTTCTTAAAACGGGTAAGTGCAGTTATTGAATATGCATCTATCAGTACCACCTGCCGTAGCCAGCTGTTGTTAAGCTATTTTGGTGAACAGGATGCACCGCAATGCGGCATCTGTGATATTTGCCAATCGTTTCAAAAAACTGGCTTCAGTTCGTTTGAATTTAATCAGATAAGTATGCAGATAAAACATTTGCTTGAGTCTCCAATTTCCTATGAGTCGCTTTTATTAAAAATAAAAGGCGACAGGCAGAAAACAATGAAAGTCGTTAAATGGCTGGTCGATAATAATGATATTGTGCTGAGAGTAGATCAAAAACTCGAATGGAACACGAAGAGATAAATTAAATATATATTGCTAATTAATTTTACTTTTAAATCCAGTTCAAATCAAAAGCATCATTTCTGTTGGGATCTCAGGAGATGTGTCTATTTTATAATATTATTTAAGAATTGAATCAATTGGAAACAGGAACAATCTAATTAAAAAAGAACTCTCTCCTTTCCCGGGAAAAAGGAGAGAGTTCAGTAATCTGTGATTTTATATATATGGTGTGTGAATATTTTTTTGTTCTATAAATTCATTACGTTCTGCACATTTCTTTTTTGTGTATAGGGATTCACTCTTGAATTGGTAACCCCGATTTTGCTCGTCGCAAATACTTCATCCAATACGTCAGGATGCATATCGCTGTATTTATCGTAGCAATACTTCCTCAATTCAATTAGCTCTTTACTATCCGACCAGCTAATGATTTTTTCAAGTTCCTTTTTGAATAAATTTTTCCAAAAACTAACTCCCCATAATATTACTTTCGCATATTCAATCATATCTCTATAATTTAAAAAGTTTCTGTATCTATCTACAGAAAGCCAAGTTGCATGCCATATTCTTTGCAGAAAGGAATTTTTAGAATAAGGATTTAAATATGAAATGATTGTAGTTTTACATGGAACGATGTGCCACAGAAAGCTGGGGAAGTTAGACTACAAAGTTGTAGTTTTATTCTACAATAATACCCATTAATCTACCTTGTAACCGATGCATTCGAGTTTTTAACATCCGGTGGCTGGCATACTTAAATGATACGTTAACCTTCTGTTTGATAGGCTGATATAAGTTTTAAGGAAGTGGCTGACAAGCCGATAGATTTCATTGAATCCCTAATAAATTTTTTGCTCCTGCATTGCGGTATACATCTCCTAATCTGACGATATCATCACCTGACGGAACCTGATAAATTCTTAATCCAAAATGAGGAATGATAGACAAAATATGATCAAAAATATCTGCCTGAATACTTTCATAATTTGCCCAGCGTTTATCGCTGCAAAAAACATATATTTCTATTGGAAGTCCTTTGTCGGTTGGTTGCAAATGCCGCACAAGAAAGGTCATATTCTGGTTTATTTTAGGATGATGCCTGAGGTACTCCTCTATATATTTTCTGAATGTGCCAATATTTGTAAGTCTTCGTCCATTTACAGGCATTGAAATGTCTGCTTCGTTTTCACGGTTGTATTGCTCTATCTCAAGTTCCCTTTGTATTATATATTCCCTGATCAATTGTATTTTTTTTAGCTGCTTAATCTCATCCTCCTTTAAAAAATGAATACTGCTCATGTCAATATTAACTGACCGCTTAATGCGCCGGCCTTCTGATTCTTCCATTCCCCGCCAGTTAGTAAAAGACTCACTTACAAGAGCATATGTAGGTATTGTGCTGATGGTGCGATCCCAGTTTTGTACCTTAACCGTATTAAGAGAAATATCTGTTACGGTACCGTCTGCCTTCCTGCTATCCATTTGTATCCAGTCACCCAATCGCACCATATCGTTTGCTGATAGCTGGACTCCAGCTACAAGTCCCAATATAGAATCTTTGAATATTAGCATTATTACTGCTGCCATTGCACCCAGACCTGCAAAAAAAGTGGTTAAATTTTTCTGTAAAAGAATTGACAGAACAATACCTGTTCCCAGTACGTATACAAAAATTTTCAACACCTGAACATAACCTTTAATGGTGCGGTTCTTTGAAACCGACAGGGTATTGTATATCTGGTGCAGACTGTTAATTACCGCATCAATTACCAGGATACCCGAAATAACCATATATAGGTGGGCTGACGACTGTATAAAGGAAACTGTCCTGGGAAAAGACTCAAGAGAGGATGCTGCACCGAAATAAATAATTATTGCCGGTACCATATGCGACAGTCGTTTGAATACTTTCTTTTCGAATAGAATATTGTCCCATTCTGTAGTTGTTTTATCGGCTACTTTTTTTAGATTATGAATTATTATCCGGTTTAGAATTTCATACACAATCAATGAAAGAAAAAGTACCAGCACAAATGACATTGCTGATGACATACTTAAAATGTACTCTCCTTCAACTCCCAAAGAAAATAGCCACTTCTGAAACAGATTTGTTAAAGTAAATTCCATCAATTATTTTTTTTTTGGCAAAGCTAAAAAATAATTCTGTAGCCAAAGGAAAGAAACTTATTATTGGAACACCCCATAAAAGATGAGCCCTGATTAAGAAACACCTCAAATGTAATACTGATAATCTACTTTGAGATGAATAGGAAATGAAGCCCATTTAAAGTTAAGAGAGCAACAACTTTTTTAGAATGATTTATTCTGACAATGCTGTTGAAGGCTTTTCTTTATCGGTTGCACTTGTTTTCTTTTTACGGGGGAAAATAGCTTTCACTTTTTCAAGCAGATGATTGAAACTGTTGAACTCTTCGGTAAATGAAAACCCAACACCCTGGGTATAGGGGGCCGTTTCGTATATAAGATTGTTGTTTGAACGATTGTAAGCTTTAAACTGTACCTTACCGCTCGGAATCAGTTTAACATTCACATCAAAGTCGCCCACCAACTGGCTGTTGTTGGTCGTATTAGGGTTGTTGTTGTTACCAATATTTCCATTCAGGGTTACGCGGTCGTTGAAAATCTGGGTACTCATTGCCAGTTCGATTTCATCGTTGGTAAGTTGGTTGCCGGGCCGGTAGTTCAGGCCTATATCAACATTGTTGCTTATTTGAGACAGCCAGTTACTTAACTGGTTCGAGAACAATTCGCTGGCGGTTGTTCCAAAAACATTGGGGTTTTGCGCTTCATAGGTTCCCCTCAAATATTCAGGTGTATAAAACTTACCCAGGACCACAAGTGAAAGGATTTGTTTATTCAGCTCTTCCTGTGTGCTAAAATATTGCTTCAGTTCTTCAACAAGACGATCTTCAACTGTTGGAAAACTAATCTCGAAATTAATATTTGGATTTGAAAGCTCTTCGGTCAGCAAAATTTTGTTTTCAACCAATATTCGCTGACTCTGATAAATATTACTGTAAGTATCAACGAGCAGATCGTACAGTGAAGCTTTTAACCTGTAAACAGCACTTATATTGATAATTGCATTGTATGGGTCGCCTGACCACTGGATTGTACCTCCCTGTTCGATTGTAAATCTTTTATTAATAACATTTTGCAGTGTAAACAGATAATCACCCCGTTCAACTGTATAATCGCCCGATAGGGTAATGTTCCCTTCCTTGTCCATGCCAAAACGCAATATTCCTTCTCCCTGTGCTTTAATAACATCCCCTATCTGGGAATTGTATATGAGTTGGGCACGTGCTTCCGGGGTGGCCCTGATGGTAAGATTCAGAGAAAAATCCCCGTCGTCTTTCCGTGAGAACAGGAAATCTTGTCTGTCGGTATTCTCAGTTGAAATGAACTGGATAAAGTCGTACCGTTCCAGGATGCTTTCATCCTCAAATGAAATATTGACATTTGTGCCAGAAAGGGTTGTTGCTGAACCAGAAAGGTTTATATTTCTTCCCCGGCCTGTTATATCGAATCTGCCATTTGCCACAACCTGGCCAAAAAACTGAGCATTATCACGGGCAGATGTATTCAATGCAAGCAGGCGAGGGGAGGTTACAGAAAGGTTGTATTGCATGTCCTGAAAATTATCATGAACTAATGTTCCATTGAAAATACCCCGGTTTCCAAGAGGGTCGCTAATCTGTATACTATTAAATAATATGGTATCCCCCTTAAAATAAACAGAATCGGTAAAATTGTAATTAACCTGTGTGTAGTCAACGGTTAATCCGGCATCTTTTCCAACCAGGGCACCATCAAGTAAAACCCTGTCTGTTGTTCCATGAATTTTGATTTTTCCCGTTCCATGTCCTTTAAAATTCGAAATGTTGCTCCGGATAAATGTTTCCAATGCAACCAGTGAAAGTTCATCAAAGTATGCAAAATAGAGGAGCTCTTTATTTTTGGGAATGTAATTTCCTTCAACAAGCAGTTTTTGTCCCTGTCGGGTCGAAATTTCAAGTGCCGACTGCAACATTTCCCGGTCACTGTCCCACTGGTTTAAGAGTGCAAGATTTCCTATTTCCTGGTCACGAAATGAAAATTGCCTTATTTTTAAGTCGGAGAATATGAGCCGTTGCCCGTAATAATCCTGAAGTGCTGCAATTCCATTTAACTTTCCTTTTAGGGGAAGATCCTTTTCAAGGTATTTCTCAATACTGGCCAGGTTCAGATTTTCAATGAGAACCGTTAAAATGCTTGTGTCATTTTCTGCAACTTCTCCATCAATTGATATTACCTGATTTCCGTGATTAATTTGCAGATTGCCGATACGAATGGTAGTACTGTCTATAGTGGCTGTGAATGGATTTATTTGCCATAGCGAATCAGCAATAAATATTTTTGAAGAAAATCCTTCGATTTCGACATGGGAATAGGGTGAATTTTTAGTTTCACTCAGAACGGTCTTGGTTAAAATTTCACCGCTGTAACTTTTATTTACTTCTTCACCCCAGGCAATCCGATTCATAATTGTATTGTTTTCAACCTCCGAATCAATTGTCAGATTTTCAATACTCATCCCATTTTTTAACAATACTTCTCCAAACCGGAAACGGGAAGCGAATACATTATCTTTAGGATTGTTGCCAACAAAAATGTTGCGAATCATCAGGTTTTCTGTCCGTAATCCGGGGATACTTCCTTTTAGTTCGAAGACCGAATGTTCTGAATCCATTTGCCCGTACAGTAGAAAAGGAGTTTCAATTTTAATATTTGGTAAAAAGACAGCTGTCAGATTGTCAAGGTTCTTTACATCTATCTGATAACCAAATTTATTTAGCCTCTCCTGATTTTTTGGATCGTAATCAACTACAGGAAGGTAGCGGTGCATACTTTTTTCAAATGCATCGAACAGGTTTTGAATATGGTACTCCCCGTTAACGTCGATATTAAAATATTGCGAAGAAAACGACAGATAATTATTAAGTCCGCTTGAAATGGACTGAAGCTTAATTCCATCTAAACCGAATTCGCCATTTTGGTTTTTATAATATCCTGTTTCAACATCAATTGAACCGGTGAGGTTATCAATCCGGCTACCAGAAAAATTGGCATTTACCAGGAAAGCCAATTCCGATTCAGGATATTTTCCTCCAAAATTTAATTTTCCTGGCAATGCTTTTTTTAAATCGAGGCGAAAGTCAAATACCGGTATATCCGGGTTGAAATTTACTTTTCCAAGAAAGTCGAATTGAAGGTTTGAGTCATTCATGGCCACAAAACCATCGAACATCTTATTATCCAGAATGCCATCAAGCCGGATGTTTTCATAGTGGTAGTCATTTATTTTCACTCGCGAAATGCCTCCTTCGAAACGTCCTGCTACTGATTGGGAATCTCGTTCAAAATAACCGTCAACTCTACCGTTTGCAGACAAGGTTCCTACGTGTTTGGACTTTATCAAATCGCCCAGTTTAAAATCACGCGTGGCAATTTTTCCCCGGTAGGTAACTCTTTTTCCGGCTCCAGGCACTACTGAAAGGTCAGTAGTAATCCTGCCCATTTTACTGTTTATAGTTCCATAGGCAACAAAATCGGTAAGAAAACCCGTAAAATTACCCTGGTAAGTAATTTGTCCTGCCTGATACAACGGTTCAGGGAATTGCAGAAACCGCTTTTCATCCTTACCCGGCAGTTTAATTCTGTTCAGTTCATCAAAGCTGGTCCTTGCCTTTTTTACATCCAGAAAAAGATACATGGTCTCGGCGTTGGTGATGTCATTGACATAAAAATCCAGCTCTGCTTCTGTATACTCACCGGTAGCAAGTATTATCTCTTTTCCCTTCAAATTGTTTAGGTTGCCGTGTATCTGGCCTGACAGTGCTATCATCTGGTCCATCCCGCTCATCTTGGGAACAAGCAGGGAAACATCATACAGGCTTATCAGGGAAGGTGAAAAATGGAAATTAAATTGTACCGACTCTGCAAAGTTTTCTTTTCCTTCAGGTAGTTCAAGCAAAAAGTTACTGTTAATTATTTCAGAGTAGTTTGTTTTCATATTAAATCCTGAAAGTTCAATTTCCTTCCCTGAAACTACTACTGTTGAACCCAGGTTACTTATTCTGAAATCTTTACCGTCATACAATGAAAGTTGATTTATTTCAAAATGAAGTGAATCTCCTTCAAATAAAAAATCAGAAATATTAAGATGAAAATCAACAACCTGAATTGTATGTTGATTTTCACTATAGAAATCATTGTAAATAAAAGCAGCATTTGAAAAATCAAATTGATTGCAGCTGTATAGCCACTCATTTTCATCGTTTTGAGGGTTCTTTAATAAATCGATTAAGAAATCAAAGTTGAATGTCCCCGTTGAATCCCTGGCAACCTGGAGGTAGCTGTCGCTAAGGCTTAAATTCTCCAATTCTACTTTCCTTTTGCGAATCTTTAAATCATCAATTTTTGCTGATACAGAACGAACGAACAACATAGTGTCAGCTTGTTGATCTTCTATCAGTACATCCTCCAGGATTATCCTGCGGAAGAAAGCGATATCCACTTTACCGATTGTAATTCTGGCACCGATTTTTTCTGAAAAATGGCTGGCAAGCTTTTGTGTAACAAAAGTCTGTACCCTGCTGCTTTGCAGGGTTAACCATGCACCACCTGTAACCAACAGAATGATAACCACGATCAACAGCATTATTTTCCAGCCTTTTTTGATACTTTTGTCTTTTTAATTTATTCTGCGAACATAACCTTTTCCGGAGAGATTATATAATCTGGCACAGGTTTTTATCAACCGGTGGTATTTAATAAACTTTAAGTTAATCCGGATTCAGGTTGTTAACAAGAATAATACCGAAAGAATGGAAAACAACAATATTTTTTCAAAAAATAAACAGAACATAGTAATTCTAGGTATCGAATCGTCGTGTGATGATACATCTGCGGCTGTAATAAAGGATGGAACCATTCTTTCGAATGTGGTGGCAAGTCAAAAGGTACATGAAGAATTTGGAGGAGTAGTACCCGAGCTGGCCTCCCGGGCTCATCAGCAGAATATAATTCCTGTGGTAGATCGTGCCATTGCCAGGGCAGGTATCAAAAAATCTGAATGTTCAGCAGTAGCTTTTACCCGTGGTCCGGGACTGCTTGGGTCATTGCTTGTCGGAGCATCTTTTGCCAAAGGCTTTGCTCTTGCGTCAGGAATTCCGCTTATCGAGATCAACCATTTGCAGGGGCATGTCCTCGCACTGTTTATTAAAGAAGAAAAGGGCAATTTTAATACGCCACGTTTTCCTTTCCTTTGCCTGTTGGTTTCCGGCGGAAATTCCCAGATAATCCTTGTTCGCAACTACCTCGATATGGAAGTTATTGGCCAGACCATAGATGATGCTGCTGGTGAAGCGTTCGATAAATGTGCCAAGTTGTTGGGACTGCCTTATCCCGGAGGCCCTCATGTAGACCGCCTGGCACAGCAGGGCAATCCCAAAAAATTTGTATTTGCCAAACCCCGGATTCCCGATTTAAACTACAGTTTTAGCGGGCTTAAAACCAGTTTTCTTTATTTTTTGCGTGACAATCTTAAAGAGAATGAAAACTTCATCGAAGAAAATACACCGGATCTCTGTGCATCGCTTCAATATACAATTGTTGATATTCTGTTGAATAAACTTAAAAAAGCCTCAAAAGAAACTGGTATAAAGGAAGTTGCTGTGGCCGGAGGTGTTTCTGCAAA
This sequence comes from Mariniphaga sp., assembly GCA_041684965.1. Taxonomy (GTDB): domain Bacteria; phylum Bacteroidota; class Bacteroidia; order Bacteroidales; family Prolixibacteraceae; genus Mariniphaga. The sequence goes on along the minus strand of JAWLGR010000006.1, from coordinate 43,435 downwards.
CTCAGAATTGCGGAAGGCGCTTCAGGAAAATGCGATAAAACACCATTGGAATTTATTCATTCCCAAACTTGAATATACCATGGACAATGCTGCCATGATAGCTATTGCAGGCTATTTTAAGTACCTTAACAATGAATTTGCAGATCAAAGTACAGTGCCTTTTGCAAGAACACAACTTTGATGCTTTCAGTTGTAACAACCTGACTTGTACTTCAATTTTTTGCAGGTTTAATAAAAAAGAAATTCAGAAAGTGCCCGTTGATACTAATCCATGTTCTTAATTCCAGTCTCAATAATAAATCAGAAATACTCCTGCATATTTCTCTTAGCTGACTTCCATTTCTCTGAAGTTATTCAATTATATTTTTCTTCCACACTTTCTTCAGAACAAATTCGCAACAAATTCGGAACAAATTCGCAACAAATTCGCGATTTTACGAATTTATAGCGAATTTATAGCAAATTTATTCCGAATATATGCCGAAGAAATTTATGCGAAGGCAGATGCCTGGAGTGTTTTTACTCTCTGAATAATAAATTGTATAATGGGCATATTGATCAGGCTTCACATCAGGGCCAGGAGCGTTTACCAAAATGGATGCAGAAAAAACAGTTGGTGTTGTATTGACTTCAGGTTCAGAAGCGAAAGGGCCTTAGGCCATAGATGGTTAATTTATCCAGGAAGCTTTCCTCAGCCGGTCCATAATGGCCATTCCAATACCGGTTTCAGGGACAGGCTCTGCTACAATAATCTCAACTTCACTATCTTCCATGGCATGCATGGCAGCAAATATTTTTACCGCATACTCTTTTAAATCGTTATGCCTGGTTAACCGGATTACCTTTTTAAAGCCATCTTCCAGTGTACCTGAAAAGGACAAAAAACCTGCTTTGCTTTTATCCAGAGTTTTTAGATTTTCTCCGTCAGCAATAATCATCGGTTTGCACGGGCTGTAATGTGATTTTAACATGCCGGGAGCAAGAACATTGTTATCGGGCGTAGTTTCATCGAAGGGTATAATTGCTTCCAGTTCTTCTTTTGTTATAAACCCACTGCGTAATAGCTGAAAGCCCTTTTGGGAGATTGCAATTATGGTAGATTCTATTCCCACTTTTGTATTTCCTCCGTCTAAAATATAATCCACGTCAGGTAACTGTTTCTTTACATGATCTGCTTTGGTAGGACTGATTCTGCCAAATTTATTTGCACTTGGTGCAGCAATAGGACATCCTGATTTTCTAATAAGTTCCAAAGCGATTTCGTTATCCGGCATCCGGATTCCAACGGTTGGCAAACCGGAAGTGACAATATCGGGAACCTGCCTGTTTTTAGGCAATATTATTGTCAGCGGTCCTGGCCAGAATTGTTCAATGATTTGAAAAATCTGTTTATCTGTTGTATCCGAAAGTTTCTTTATGTCCTGCATATCGGCAATGTGAACTATTAACGGATCAAAAGCCGGGCGTTCTTTTAATTCAAATATTTTTGCTACTGCCAGTGGATTAAATGCATCAGCTCCCAATCCATAAACCGTTTCCGTAGGGAATGCGACCAATTTCCCTTCCTTTATATAGTGTGCAGCAAGATCAATATTACTTCCTGTCGTTTTCATTAATCTTTTTTCTTAATTGAAAATGATGGCACAAAAATAACAGTCCATCTGCAAAACCAATCAAACTTTCCCTCAAAAACAATTTTCTGTTAAGACAGGAATTCCCTTTAAAGCAGAATTTCATTTGATGAAATAACATTTTCCGCCATAGCATAGCATTCAATACAAAAGACGGAATCTATTCATAACCTGTCTATACCGTTACAATTTGCATGGATTTTTTGGAATGGGGAGAAATTGTTTTGATTAAAAAGTTTAATGACACCTGTTAAAGTAGTTCATTTGCTATATCTGTAATAAATAGTGATTCTCCGCGTTTGATGCACGAATATTACCACAACTCTTTCTATATTTAACCCTCAAAAGATCAAAAAAATATCAATTATTTGGTGTTAAGCGTAATATATATTCAATACCGATGAAAAAGAAAGTTTTCCTGATTCATTTGTTCATTCTGATATCCATCCATTTTCTTGTTGCCCAGACTGAAGTCAGCCTTCAGGAAAAATTGGTATCAATGCCTACTTATAATACAGCACCGGCTGAAACAAGCCCTATTTTTTTCCGGGGTGAAGCTTACCAGGGGGCATCAAGGCATTATTATCCTCTGAAAATGAACGACCAATATACACACGAAAGGGTAAAGAAGGAGTGGAAGCACCTGGTGCTGGAAAATGAATACATTGAGCTGGGAATTACACCTGAAATAGGAGGTAAGCTCTATTATGCCACCGACAAAACAAACGGCTATAATTTTGTTTATAAAAACCATGTGGTGAAGCCTTCCAACATTGGAATGACCGGTGCCTGGGTTTCGGGAGGGATTGAATGGTGTGTTCTTCACCATCACAGACCTTCTACCTACCTGCCTGTAGATTATACTACTACTGAAAATCCGGATGGCAGTAAAACTGTCTGGGTGGGAGAATATGAACCACGGCATGGTATGCGGTGGGGTATTGGAGTGACTGTTTTCCCGGGTAAGTCATACTTTAAAGCAGAGGGTCGTATCTTCAATGCTTCACCTTTTACACACAGTTTTTTATTTTGGGCAAACGTGGCTGCACATACCAATGAAAATTACCAGACTATTTTTCCACCAAGTGCACAGGTGGTAACTTTTCATTCCAAGACTGATTTTTCCCGCTGGCCTGTTTCAACTGAAGTTTACCGAGGCGCAGACTTCACCAAAGGAGTTGATATCAGTTGGTGGAAAAATGTGGAAACTTCCAATTCTTTCTTTGTACATGACTTGAAAGAGGATTTTATGGGTGGCTATGATCACGGACAAAATTCAGGTACGGTTCATATCGGTAACCACAATATTGTTAAAGGAGCTAAATTGTGGGAGTGGGGTTCTGGCTTGCGGGGACAGACAACTGAAGGCCGTTTAACCGAAGATGACGGTCCTTACGTTGAAATTATGGTGGGTGCTTTTTCCGACAATCAACCCGATTATTCCTGGATACAACCTTATGAAATAAAAAAATGGGAGCAGTATTGGTTCCCGGTTAAAGGTATTGGTGGTTTTAAACATGCAAGTCTGAACGGCGCGGTAAATCTTGAACAACGGAATGATAACTCAGTTTTCCTGGGTTATTATGCCACAGGAAAAACAGAGAAGGCAAAAGTGCTGCTTCGAAATGAGGGAAAAGTTGTGTTCGAAAAAGATATAACTATTTCGCCCGATTATCCTTTTGCTGAAATAATTAAACTGGACGAAAGTTTCATCTTTACTGAACTGAGCACTGAGTTGATTGATGCTGTTACCGGTCAGAGTCTTTTGGCATACCAGCCGGTTAAACCGGTTGAAGTGGAGGAATTACCTGAACCATGGAAAGGATATCCAGCTCCGGAAGAACTCAGTTCGGTAGAGGAGCTTTATCTCACAGGAAAGCGGGTGGAGCAGTTTTATGCCCCGCAGTACAATGAAATGGACTGGTACAGGGAAGCATTGAAGCGCGACCCCGGGGATATTCGTACAAATACAGCAGTTGGAAATCATTACCTTAAAAATGGAGATTATCTGACTGCAAGAACTTATCTTGCACGGGCCGTTAAACGACTTACAAGTGATTATACCCGCCCCTCAACCTGTGAACCCTTGTATCTCCAGGGACTGGCATTAAAAGCATTGGGATTGTATGAGGAAGCCATTGATACAATTTACAGGGCAGCATGGGACTATGCCTTTCATTCTGCTGCCTATTACCAGCTGGCACAGATATCAACCATGAGAGGGGATTATCTAACGGCTTTACAACAGTTAAATGAATCACTCGCAACAAATACCAGGAACAACCGGGCAGTAGGTTTAAAAGCGTCTGTTCAAAGGCGCCTTAAAGATATTGAGGGTGCGCAGAAAACACTGGCTTTGGTTGCTGAATCGGATCCTCTTGATTTTAGGGTTAAAAATGAATATTATCTTCTTGCAAAGGCTTCAGGTAATTCAGAAAAAGGAGAGAAACTGTTATCGACGCTGAATAAAGAGATGAGGGATTTCGATGAAAACTATTTGGATGTAGCCGTTGGTTATATCAATGACGGATTGTATGCAGAAGCGGGGGAAGTTCTGCAGCGCTTTTCAGGCTCCAATCCGCTTTTTGATTATTACCTGGGATATCTTTCCCACAGAAACGGAAGCAGCTCAAAGGCGAAAGAGTTTTTTAATGCAGCTGCCGGAAAATCAATCGGGTCAGTTTTCCCACATCGGCTGGAAACAGTAACAGTATTGGAAACGGCTCTGGAATACAATCCTTCCGATGGAAATGCTTTTTATTTAATTGGAAACATTCTTTATGAAAAGCAACCAGATGTGGCTATAAAAAACTGGGAAAAGGCAGTGCTTCAAAATCCTGGACTGGCCAAAGCATACCGGAACCTGGGATGGGGATATTATCATCATTATAATAATGTGCAAAAAGCAATTGTGCACTATGAAAAGGCAATTTCCCTTAACAAAAATGAAGCAATTTATTACACGGAGCTGGATGAGCTTTATGAAAAAACGAATACGCCGGTAGAAACCCGGTTGCAGCTTTTTGCCGGAAACAATGAAGTGGTAAAACAACGCGATGATTCATTTATACGGCAGATAGAAGTTCTGACCCTTGCCGGTCAACCCGAAAGGGCTGTTTCTTACCTTGACGGGATGAAGTTTGCATACCGCGAAGGTTCTTCCCGGGCAAGGGAAATAATAATTGATGCCCGGCTTATGCTTGGCATAAAATATTTAGAACAAAAAGATTTCGATAAGGCCCTGGATAATTTTCTTAAAGCCCGGATGCCCGATGAAGAAGCTGGCAGCGCACGCTCCGGAAGCAGAGATGTACAGGTAAATTATTACATTGGCCTGGCTTATGAAGCGATGGGAAGAAATGAAGATGCAGATAGTTTTTTCCTGAAAGTGACTGATACTGAATCCGACAGAATAACTGCCATGGATTATTACAGGGGGTTGGCTTTCATTAAAACCGGAAAAAAGGAGAAAGCCAAAGAAGTGTTTGAATCAATGGTTGCAGAAGCTGAACAGCAACTTCGGTTATCAGGTGATTCTGAAGCCGGTATTATATTTGGTGCACGTGAAGCGGAAAATACCAGAAAGTCAAGGTACCATGCTATGAAAGGACTCGGAAACAAAGGCCTTGGAAAAACGAAATGGGCAAAAGAAGATTTGCACAAGGCAGTGGAATTGGCACACAGTAATTTATGGGCAAAGAAGGAGCTGAAGGAAATGCTATAACAATGTTCGTCGGCTCCTTTGTCTGAATTAATTGGCAAAAAAATAATGTAATCAGGCTATGGATAGATAGTTTTTTATTTTTTCAAAACTTTACCACTGAATATTAATTCATTACTCTTACCGGTCAGACGAAACAGATAAAGACCGTCAGGAAGCATATCGATACTTACCGGTCTGTTGTTTCTCACCGTTTGATTTTGAACTGCATTTCCGGCCACATCATAAATATATAAGTGAGCAATATCAGTCATGTCAAAAAGGAAGGTGATTTTTGTGGTTGCCGGATTTGGATAAAAGCTGACATGGGATTTGTCGATTGCGGGTGAATTGACAACAGGGTCTTCCGAAAAATAAAAATTACCCATGGCGGCAGGAACCCATTCGTTATTTTCATAGTTGTAATTAGTAAACCTTGTAAGCATATGATTCATGAAGTTGGGGAGATCATCCAGGTAAAACCATGGCAATGTGAGCTGGTCGAATTCATAGTCATTATTGTATGTATATTCTTCTTTCCATGAGAGTACCCAGTCATTTTCCGAATCGCTCCAGTCATAGTCGGTATAAACATCCACATTGTTATTGGCATCGTATGTGAAAGTTTCTCTGTCTGCATTGTCCCACCTGGAATCAATTTCATTCCATTCGTATTCGAAATATTCAACTAATCTGTTGTTGTCGTCATAAGTAAATTCTTCCTGCCACTCATTTAACCATTCGCCTTCATTGTCGTTGCTAAATTCTTCGATTTTTGTAAGGTTTCCATTTGCATCGTAAGTATTTTCTATACTCCAGGTCAGTTGCCAGCCAAGGATGTAGGAGTATTCAAGGGTGGACACCGGTCTGCCATTATCATCGTAGGTATAAGTTGTTTTCCAGACCAGGTTCCATTCATCATCAGGTGAATCCTTCTGCGATTCTATAATGTCGGTCAGTCGATTATTTTCATCGTAAAAATAATCACCCTTCCAGCTTTCAAATAATTCAGAGCTGGTTTCATCCATTGTATAATAGGTAGCCATCAGCAGGTTTCCTTCTTCATTGTATTCAAATATTTCATTATCATCAAGAATCCAGTTGCCTGATAGTCCATTCCATAAAAACCTCTGATGTTCTACAATCAATCCAAAATCATTATAAATGAATTCTTCCTTATAATCTATAATTGAGTCGGTACCATTCCAAACGTATCCTACAAGGCTGTCGAGTCTTTGCTGCACCTCGGATGCATTTTTCAGAAATGTGTGGTTGAAATTAATGTGGAGGAACTTTGAACCATGTGTTTGTTGATTGTCATATTTTTGCCTGTGATGATGGAAATTACTTTTTCCAAAGGATTTGAAATGTTCATTCTGCCCGTAACCAGTAAATAAGATTATCAATCCCATGAGAATTAAGTACAGCTTTTTCATAATGGCACTATTTATATTTAAAGATTGAATGTTCATATGGCAGGAGATTACTCTGTTTGCATGCTTTAATAAAAATCAACAAAAGAGACTATTAATTGTTTATCCCGCTTCGCTGTGTTTTAAAGGCTTATATCAGAATATAGTTATTGATTAAAAATACGATTGCGATGAATGTTTGATCAGACGAATCAATTCAGAACTGGGTGTTTGTTTATCCGGTTTATTGTAGTAGGCAATAAACTTTAGTCCGAGGCAGATCTAGATTTTTCACGATATTTTTAATAATCTTATTTTTTTTGAGTCTTTTACTCGCCTGTGGTTTGACAACAATTAGTAAAATTGAAAAGCAAAATTAATATCAAAGTTGGAAAAAAAAGTTTTACAGGTTTAAAAACCAAACGTAATTTTTTTTTTAGTCTATTTTTATGATATTTAGGATTTATTAAATTTATTAAGCTTGAATAAATTTCGGCGTTTTAAGATGGCCAACATTTTACAAAAAATGTACAAATATTTATTAATATCGTTTTTCTTTATCCCTATGCTTTTGCCTGCCCAGGTTAAAACAGTAGGAACACCCCAAATTCACAACTATCCTAAATCTGAATACAATGCAGGTACACAAAACTGGGCTATCAGTCAGGATAAAAAAGGTTTTATGTATTTTGCGAATAACGATGGAGTTTTACGCTTTGATGGATTTCATTGGGAACTTTTTAATGTTCCACATTCGTCTCCTTTACGATCAATTTATATTGACGGCAACGATCGCATTTTTATTGGTATGTTTAATGAAATGGGAGTTATGCAGCGAAATGAAACGGGAGATTTAAGCTACCAGAGCCTGAGAAATTTATTGCCAGATCCGGATATTGATTTTGATGATATTTGGAAAATTCATGAAATTCCTCAGGGCATTGTTTTTCAATCATATGATTACTTGTTTATACTAAAAGAAGAAAAGCTGGAGGTATTAAAACCCAAAAATCAATTCCATTTTTCGTTTAATGTAAATGGCAGGCTGTTTTTACATGAACCAGGTGTAGGTTTGTTTGAATTTATAAATAACAATATTGCTCGTGTTCCCTGGGCCGGTGAATTAAATGATACGGAAATATGGACCATACTTAATATCCGGGAAAATCACCTGCTCATTGGGACCAGCAGGAATGGAATATACAAGTTTGAAAACGGTAAGCTTGAAAAATGGAATACTCCGGCAAATAGCCTGGTGGAAAAATATAAACTTTTTAGTGCAACCAAGATAGCTGATAATTATTTTGCATTTGGAACAATAACCAATGGGATCATTATTGCCAATACTGACGGAGAAGTAGTTCAGCAGATCAGCAGGAACCAGGGGCTGCAAAACAACACTGTATTAAGTATGTACAGTGATGAGAACAAAAATCTTTGGTTAGGACTTGACAATGGAATTGATTATGTGGAAATTAATTCGCCAGTTACTTATATGTTGGATTACAATGAATTAGGAACCGGCTACACAGCGTGTATTTTTAACAACAAACTGTATTTAGGTACAAATCAGGGATTATATGTTAAGTCATTTGATGAATATTCTCGCAATGATGAAAATTTCCAGTTAATTGAAAACACGACCGGGCAGGTATGGTCGCTTAATGTGATGGCTAACCAATTAATTTGTGGGCATAATCTTGGAACATTTGTTATTGAAAATAATATTGCCAGGCAAATTTGCAAGGAGGAAGGTGGATGGGTATATATTTCTATCGAAAACCATCCCGATTTTATTTTGGGAGGGCACTATTCGGGCTTGCAACTTTTTAAAAAGATTGAGGATCAGTGGCAGTTTTTTACTAAAATTGACGGATTTAATGAATCAAGCCGTTATCTTGAACAAGATGGGAATGGGGCTATATGGATGAGCCATGGGGGAAAGGGTGTATTTAAGATTAATCTAACCGAAAATCTTGATAGTGTAAAGCATTATGTTTTATATACATCAAAAGACGGTCTCCCATCAGATGAACAAAACATCATTTTCAAGTTTAAAAATGAAGTGTTTGTCTCAACTATAAATGGAATATTTAAATACAATAATGACGACGATTGTTTTACAATCTGCGATGAATTAAATCAGCTTTTCGGGTTTAAAGGGAGACTTAAAACATTGAAAACCGATAGCGGGGGAAATATTTGGTTCATTGCAGAAGAAGAATCGGGGGTATTTCGGATTAATGAAGACCTAACCTATACTAAAATAACTTCGCCCTTTAAACAATTGGATGAAAGGTACGTAACCGAATTCGAATTTATTTATCCATATAATAATGACAATGTTTTTTTTGGAATTGATAATGGGTTTGCTCATTATTCAAGTAAGTTTGTCAAATCCTATTCACAACCCTTTCAATCCTATATAACACGCATTGAGATTCCATATATGGATTCAACAATATTGTTTAATGGAGGGAATCCAGGACTTGAATATAAGTTTCCATTTCACAAGAATTCCTTCCGATTTCATTATACAGCACCATTTTACGAAAACCAGGGAAAGTTGTTGTTTAGCTTTATTCTTGATAATTATTCAAACGAGTGGTCGGAATGGGCTACAAGTATTTACAAGGATTACACCAACCTGCCGGAAGGAAGCTATACTTTCAGAGTAAAGGCATTGAACATTTATGACGTTGAAAGCAGTATATCCGAATTTGAATTTGGAATAATGCCACCATGGCATCGTTCGACTGTGGCTTATTTTATCTATTTTATAGTATTTATTTTGTTAACATTGTTGCTTGTGAAATATGTTTTATATCGACTCAAAGTGGTTCAAATAAAACAAGCTGAAAAATATAGGGAAGAAATAGAAAAAAAAGAAGAACGTTTCCAACATCAGGCTTTGGTTGCTGAGAAAGAAATCATCCGGTTACGTAATGAAAAGTTGCGTAATGAAATGATACACCGTGACAAAGAACTTGTTAATCAAACGATGGGGATTATTCAAAAGAATAAATTTCTGATGAAGCTAAAAAATGAGCTCCACCGGGTTCAGAAATCTACGAATGATGACGAATTGAAATCCAAACTTACTTCCTTAAGCCGGAGGGTTAATAAAGAAATTGATAATAAACAGCAGAACCAGGTATTTGAAATTTACTTTGATGAAGTACATGAAGAATTCTTTAAAAGATTAAAAGAACGTTACCCGGAATTATCCCCACGGGAAATGCGTATGAGTGCCTATATCAGAATGAATCTGACATCAAAAGAAATTGCTGTATTATTAAATATTACCGATCGCGGAGTAGAAATCAGTCGCTATCGGTTACGTAAAAAATTAAATCTTTCACGCGATACAAGTCTCTCAACATTCTTGTCAAATATCTGATTGACCCGCTTGAAATAACAGGCACTTTTTATCTGCTGTTAATTATCTCATTATTTTGTATTTAAATGGTTGAAATTTAGAGTTTTAATTAAATTGAGATGAGTTTTTGAAGTAATGTTTTTTATGCTTGATGTAATTATGTTGCATGAAAATTTATGGTGGTTATAATTAAATGCATCAACTTCGATGTTCAAATTTCAAATATGTTTTTATTCAAAGTAAAATCGAAGTCCTATGAAAAAAATCCTCTTTTTCTTTTTATGGTCACTTTTTGCACTTGGCACGTTTGCGCAGGAAATTCCGATAACCGGAACGGTTACTGCGGCAGACGACGGGCAGCCGTTGCCAGGGGTGACAGTGGTAATTGAAGGAACAGCAGATGGTACCATCACTAATTTTGATGGTGTTTACCAACTCACTGCTCCTTCCGACGCTACTTTATTTTTCTCTTTTGTGGGAATGGAAACACAAGAAATTCCTGTAAACAATCGGTCTCAAATTGATGTAGCACTGGTAAGTGCCACACTAGGTTTGGATGAAGTGATAGTGATTGGCTACGGTACCCAAAGAAGAAAAGATGTTACCGGAGCAGTTTCAACGGTTGACAGCAGAACCATTGACGACTTGAAACCCGTTAAGGTGGAACAGGCTCTGCAGGGAACCATGGCGGGTGTAAATGTTACAACCCAATCGGGCGCACCAGGTGCAGATATCGACATCCGCATTCGGGGTATTTCTACTAATGGCGATGCTTCGCCTGTAGCGATTATCGATGGTTATCAGGGCGACCTGAATACACTGAATCCTAATGACATTGAATCTATTACAGTTTTGAAAGATGCACAGGCCGCTATTTACGGTACTGTTGGAGCCAATGGAATTATTTTGGTGACTACCAAAAGCGGTAAGCGCAATACAGACACCAAAGTCAGCATAAATAGTTCGATGGGTTTTCAGGAAACGACCCGCAAACTGCCGGTGCTCAATGCAACGGAATACGCTGCGCTACTTAATGAAAGCTACGCAGCCTCCGGCCAAACACCACCTTTTTCCAATATTTCGAATCTGGGGCGTGGAACCAACTGGCAAAATGAACTTTTCGAAACAGCTCCTATTTATGATAATAATATTAGTGTTTCTGGAGGTTCAGAAAATATGTTTTATGCATTGAGCGCTTCCGATTTAAATCAGGAAGGTATTATTGGTTTAGACAAATCTGGTTATAAACGGAATACCGCCAAATTAAACATGGGGGCCGATTTAACAGAAAAGATTAAATTTAATTCATCAATTATTTATACTTACATTAACAGGAAATCCATAAATGATTTTGGTCTGGCTTCCGTATTGTTTAATGCATTGAATATGCCATCTACCATTTCGGCATACGATTCAAATGGCGATTATACTTTAGCCCCAACTAATCTGGGCATCGAAATTATAAATCCATTGGCCCAAATTGCCAATACATTTAATGACTACGATCTGAATAAATGGAACGGTAATTTCAGTCTGGATTTTGAAATTTCACCGAAAATTGTAGCTATTACACGAATCGGTTTTAACTCCGCAAACAGCCGCGAAAAGTCGTTCTCCAAAATCGTAGACTACGGAGGCAAAGTTTTTGATGTGAGCCGGAGCAGTGTGAGTCAAAACCGGGATAATTTTAACGATTATACTTTTGATGCTTTCGCTACTTATGACAATACATTTGCTGATGCCCATCACCTCACCTGGACGCTGGGAACCACCGTTTTTAAAACCTGGGGGAACCACCTGGGCGGAACCGGTTACGATATCCCGAATAATTCGTGGGAATTTGCCGACATCAGCCTGGCCAACGGCCTCAGTGACACCAAGTCAACCGAATCGTGGACTTACGACCAGCGCAGATTATCTTATTTTACCAGGCTGCAATACGATTACAAAGGGAAATACCTTTTGTCGGCCATGCTTCGGAGGGATGCCTCCACCAAATTTGGCCCCGATAATACGGTAGCCTACTTCCCGTCTGCAACAATGGGATGGATAATCTCCGACGAGGATTTTATGGAAAATGCTGAAAGTATTGACCTGATTAAATTCCGTTTAAGCTATGGCTTTTTAGGTTCTGATAAAATTGGTGACTACCAGTATATTTCACAGCTAAACGGCGAAGCAACCTATGTACTCGATGGTGTTCTGGTTCATGGCAAAGCCGTTGGCGCCAGTCCGAACCCTTCAGTTAAGTGGGAACAGTCGGAACAATTTGACGTGGGTGTTGACTTTAAGTTTTTAAACAATAAAATTGATGTCAATACAGATTATTTCATAAAAATAACCAACAACCTGTTAATTGGCAACATCCCAGTTTCGGGAATACTTGGAGTAGCTGCCCCCGGTGCTGCCGGCCCCACAGTGAATGCCGGAACAGTGCGTAATAGCGGTTTTGAATTTGCAGTTGGTTACCGTGATAATATCACCAACGACCTAAATTTCCGTATAAACTATAATGTCACTACATTAAAAAATGAAGTGTTGGAAGTGAATAACGGTTCGGGTTTTGTTGAAGGCGGAAGTTTTGGCGTTGGCCAGCCATTACCTGCACGTATGGAAGTTGGTTTGCCAATTGGTTATTTCTATGGGTACAAAACCGATGGACTTTTCCAAAACCAGTCAGAGGTTAATGCACATCCTTCGCAAACTGCCCTCGGTGCAAAAGCTGCTCCCGGAGATATCCGTTTTGTAGATGTAACCAAAGATGGTATTCTAAATTCAGACGATAGAACAAATATTGGAAGTCCGATTCCCGATGCAATCATGGGGTTGAATATTACTCTAAATTATAAAGGGTTTGATTTTGTAACTTATGCTTATGCGTCCATTGGAAATGATATGGTCCGAAACTACGAAAGAGTTCAACCCAATGCCAACAAGTTAAGCACAAATTTAAACCGTTGGACTGGTGAGGGAACAAGCAACACTGTGCCCCGGTTAACAACAGCGGCTACTGCAAATACTATTTTTTCCGATTATTATGTGGAAGACGCTTCTTTTCTGCGTATTCAAAATATGCAGCTTGGCTATACGATACCACGGAATTTAACCGGAAAAGTAGGAGTTGATCAACTGCGGCTTTTTACCAGCGTTAGCAACCTCTTCACCTTTACAAATTATACGGGATACGATCCGGCGGCATCAACTGGTGCACCTATTGGCAGTGGTTTCGATTCCGGTTTCTACCCGGCGGCCAGAACCTATACATTTGGATTAAATCTTAACTTTTAATACTGAAATACAATGAACAGTACAATTTATAGAACAGTATTCCTGGTAGCTATTTCACTCTTAGTGTTTACTTTTTCGTGTACCGACGATTTTGTTGAAATATCTCCTGAATATTCCATTGATTCTGAAAACTTTTTTAATTCAGAAATTGATTACTACGATGCACTTGTTGCAGCCTACGATATGCTGCAATCTACATACGCAAACGTTATTGTGGGTGAAATTGCATCTGACAATACATTAAGCGGTGGTGAAAACCCAACCGACGTGATCGGATGGCAACAGATTGACGATATGATTCACACTCCCACTAACAGCAATCTTCGTGATATCTGGAACTGGATGTTTGCCGGCGTTCAACGAACCAACTATTTCATGGAATTCAAAGACAAAACAGATTTTGATGGCAAAGAAATGATGATTGGCGAAATCAGGTTTTTAAGAGCCTATTACCACTTTGAACTGGTGAAATGGTTTGGCCCCATTCCGATAAAAGAAGATGAACGGTTTAAATTGGGCGATGAAACAACCATTCCCCGCTCCCCAGTTTCCGAAGTTTACAACCATATTGAAGCAGACTTGATTTATGCTGCTTCGGTTTTGCCTGTATCTCCTATCGAAACCGGACGAGCAACCAGAGGCGCCGCACAAGCTTTGTTAGGCAAAGCTTATTTGTATCAGGATAAATTCCAGGAGGCCGCAATGGTTTTGGAAGATTTAATCGTTGACGGCAACTACTCACTGGTCCCCGACTTTTCAATGATCTTTGAACATGAAGGAGAAAATGGGCCCGAATCAGTTTTTGAAGTTCAATATACTGATGTGGAAGGCGCCGGATTTGACTGTCTGCAATGCGTCGAAGGTAATGTAGCTGTAGGATTCAGCGGAGTTAGAGGATACGAGGGACCTTTATATACTCCGGGATTCAGTTTTAATGTTCCGGTTCAGGAAGCAGTTGACCAATTTGAACCCGGCGACCTAAGAAAAGATGTCACCATTTTGGATATTGAAGCCTGGGCAGAAGAAACCGGGGCAAGTTACACCACAGGAAATGAACATACCGGCTATTTCAACCGCAAATACATTCCTCGTAAAAGAAGGCCTGAAGCCCAAGCCGATTTGAATCTGACCAACCCCAATAACTACCGCGCCATACGGTATGCAGATGTGCTGCTTATGGCTGCCGAAGCAAACAACAGAGGTGGAATTTCTGATGCGAAGGCGCAGGAATATCTGAACCAGGTTAGGAGAAGGGCTTTTGATGATGAAAACCGTGTCATTACTTTAACCGGCGCAGCGTTAACCGATGCCATTTTCCATGAACGCAGAGTGGAGCTCATGGGCGAAGGACACCGTTTTTTCGACCTTGTGAGAACAAATCAGGCTGCAGGGAAGATTGATGGATTTGTAGCAGGGAAACATGAACTTTTCCCCGTTCCTTTAGAAGAAATCCAGTTTTCAAACGGAAACTGGGAACAAAATCCAAACTATTAAAAAAAAAATCGACATGAAGATATTGAATAAAATAACAGTATTAATCGTCTTTATCGCATTTGCAACAGCTTGCGAAACAGATAAAGACTTGCTGTATTCGCTGGACTATATCCCTGCTCCTGAAAATGTTTCTGCGGTTTTTGATGTTACCCAGAACAATACCGGGCTAGTTTCCATTGTTCCGAATGCAGAAGGAGCCCAAAAATTTGAAATTGAATTTGGCGATGGTAGTGAGACCATTGAAACCAGTCCGGGAGAAATTGTAACCCACATCTATGAGGAAGGCGTTTTCACCGTAATCATCTCAGCAATTGGAATTACCGGTCTTAAAACCGTTCATACCCAGGAGCTGAATGTTACGTTTAAAGCACCCGAAAACCTGAATGTTACCGTTGCAAACGATGCACAAAATCCCCGAATTGTTACCGTATCTCCAACTGCAGACTTTGTAACTGTTTTCGAAGTGTATTTTGGTGAAACGGAAGATGAAGAGCCCGTGCTGATTTTGCCCGGTGAAGTGGCAACATATATTTATACAGATGCTGGCAGTTACGATGTAAAAGTGATTGCAAAAAGTGCCGGTGAAGCTACATCGGAATACACTGAAACAGTCGCTATTCCTGAGGCTTCCGATCCGGTAAATCTGCCCGTTGGATTCGAATCGTTTACCGTCAATTATGCATTTGTCGATTTTGGAAATGCTTTCTCTTCGGTCATTGATAATCCAGACAAGTCAGGAATCAATACAAGTAATCGGGTGGCTCAGACGATTAAAATTGCCGGAGCAGAAACCTGGGCAGGTTCATTCTTGACGTTGGAAAACCCCATTGATTTTTCAACCAAAACGATTTTTAAGGTAAAAGTTTGGTCACCTAAAGTGGGTGCTACCGTAAAACTGAAAGTCGAAAATCTTACAAACGGAGAAATTGGTTATGAAATTGATGCACTGACAACAGTGGCAAACGAGTGGGAAGAATTATCGTTCGATTTTTCTGGCATCGATAAAGATCAGGAATACCAGAAGGTGGTTATTTTCTTCGATTTTGGAAATGCGGGTGACGATACTACTTATTATTTCGATGATATCAAATTGGTAGCTCCTCCTACAGAAATTTCCCCGCTGGCAGGAACCTGGAAGATTGCGCCCGAAGCCGGAGCAATCGGAGTAGGTCCAAGTAAGGGTGATGTTTCATGGTGGGCCAACAATGGTGATGATGTAACTGTAAGAGCTTGCTATTTTGATGACACATACGTATTTGGCCTCGATGGTTCATTCAGCAATGTTTTGGGTGAAGAAACCTGGATTGAAGGCTGGCAGGGAGGAACCGACGCATGTGGTGCACCTGTTGCACCTCATGACGGAACTGCAAATGCAACCTACACGCACGACCAGGCAGCAGGCACAGTAACGCTTGATGGAAAAGGAGCTTATCTGGGACTGGCAAAAGTGTATGACGGGGGAGAACTGGCCAATCCGGCCGATGCCCCGAATTCCATCACGTATGAAGTAACTCTTTTGGATGATAACAACACCATGATTCTCGATATCAACATTGGCGGCGGATGGTGGAGATTCAAACTCGTTAAAGAGGGAGGTCCGGTTCTGTCACCCCTGGTTGGAACATGGCAGATGGCGCCCGGAGCAGGAGCTTTGGGAGTAGGACCGGGAATGGGTGACATTTCCTGGTGGTCCAACAGTATTGACGACGTAACAGCAAGAGCCTGTTTCTTCGATGATACTTATGTTTTTGAAGCAGACGGCTCGTTTGCCAATGTTTTAGGTGACGAAACCTGGATTGAAGGTTGGCAGGGAGGAAGTGATGCCTGCGGCACACCGGTCGCTCCGCATGATGGTACAGCAGTTGCATCATATACTTATGACGCAGAAGCCGGTACTCTAACCATTGATGGCAAGGGATCCTATTTGGGAATACCAAAACCTTATAATGGCGGAGAACTGGCCAGCCCGGGCGACGCCCCGGACTCAATAACCTACAATATAACGCTGTCGGAAGATGATACCGTCATGACCCTCGATATTGATATTGGTGGTGGCTGGTGGAGATTTAAACTCGTGAAAATTTAATTAGTAAAAAAAATGAAAAGTATCATGACAAAAATGAATCGATATATAATCCTGCTTTTCGTTAGTGTTTTTCTAACGTTCACCAGTTGTTTGGAAGATGATTACAAGCTCGGAGAGTTGATTACTCCTTCCAATGTAACGCTTAGCTATGAAGTTGCCGGCGTTGACGATGAAAATCCTTTCGGGGATGGAAGCGGAATCGTAAATTTTACGGCAACCGCAGAAAATGCAATAACCTTTAATTACGAGTTCGGCGATGGCAAAGACAATAAAATTGCCTCTGACGGGAAAGTTTCCCACCAGTTTTCAAAGGCCGGCATAAATACTTACCATGTTACGGTTATAGCTGTTGGAACCGGTGGTATTACATCGAGCAAAACGGTGCCGGTCGAAGTATTCAGTAGTTTCACCGACGATGAAGCGGTGGAATTTCTTGCCGGCGGAGACACAAAAACATGGTACTGGGCTGCCGACCAGCCGGGGCATGCGGGCCTTGGACCAAACTATGTTGAGGGTACAAATCATACCTTTGCCTTCTGGTACGCAGCCGCCCCCTATGAAAAATCAGCAACATGTATGTACGATGACGAATTTGTATTTTCAATAGTTGATGGGGAATTGAAATTTGAACGTACCAATCCGTCTGACGGGGTATTTATACCAGGCACTTATGCAGGAAAATTAGGAATTCAGGGCGATGTATGCCACACTGATGTCGTTGACATTTCCGGTGTGAAAAATGTTTCATTTAGCCCTGCTTCATCCATTGCCACCGAAGATGGAGGATACCGTGGTACTTCCATGAGCTTTTCAGACGGAGGCTTTTTGGGTTGGTATGTTGGGAAAAATGAGGGTGAAATCATTCAGGTGACAGATAATATTTTAAGAATACGTGTTGAAGAAGATGAAACTTTTGCCTGGTATTTCACCTTTACAAGTGTAAAACCCGGTAGTGAGGAAGAATTGGATGTTACCTATTCTGAACTGGTCTGGGCCGATGAGTTTAATACGGATGGAAGTCCCGATGCCTCCAACTGGACCTACGATTTGGGTACCGGCGAAAACGGCTGGGGAAACGGTGAAGCTCAAACTTATACAGATAATGCTGAAAACGTGAGAATTGCTGACGGAGCCCTTATAATAACAGCCAAAAAGGAGGATACAGGTTATACTTCAGCCCGGATTAAAACACAAGGACTGTTCGATTTTACCTACGGGCGCGTTGATGTTAGAGCTAAATTGCCTGAAGGTGGTGGCACCTGGCCGGCCATCTGGATGCTGGGGTCCAACTTTGCAACTATAGGCTGGCCTGCCAGTGGCGAAATTGATATAATGGAAGCTGTTGGTAACAACCCGGGTTATGTTCAGGCGGCCATTCATACCCCATCGAGCTATGGTGATACCGAAAACAAAGGTAGCACATCGGTTCCGGATGTTTATACCGAGTTTCATGTTTATTCGGTGAACTGGTCACCCGATCAGATTGCATTCCTGGTTGATGATGAGATTTATTACACCTATAAACCTGAAACGAAGAATGACGACAACTGGCCGTTTAATGCCAATCAGTTTATAATTTTGAATGTGGCTATGGGTGGAACATTAGGTGGAGAAATTAGCCCGGATTTCACCGAATCATCGATGGAGATTGATTATGTAAGAGTGTATCAGTAACCTTTTGGTTATAACTCCGGTTGTGGAAGAAATGGGGCTATTCTGATTAATTTAACGCTGTTAGCATTACTTTAATAGGATGGCCCCTTACAAGGCGGTTATTCAAAATCATTTTCCATCCAAAAAATGGATATCCAACATTAGTTTAAACAAGCATGAAATATTTAGCGCAGTTTTTTTTGTTGTACATATTTGTTTTCTCCGGTTGTGAGAAAAAAATCGATGGAAGTCTGAATCAGACTGACAAAATGGTGAAGAAACTCTTAGTTCAAATGACACTGGATGAAAAAATAGGCCAGATGTTTCAGGCGCACGACGGATTCTATTCAAGTGATGAAGAATTGGAAAAAGCTGTCAGAGAAGGGAAAGTAGGTTCCTTTCTGAATATCCAGGGCAGTGAAAAGGTGGCCGAAATTCAACGAATAGCTCTGGAAGAAAGCCGGCTTGGAATACCGCTTTTATTTGGCAGGGATGTAATTCATGGTTACCGCACTATTTTTCCGATACCTCTTGGAATGGCTTCCTCATGGGATACAGCAATGGTAAAAAAAGCCATGCGTATTTCAGCTGTTGAAGCATCATCAATGGGGATTAACTGGACTTTTGCACCTATGATTGACATTACCTGGGATCCTCGTTGGGGACGCATTGCCGAAACTTGCGGCGAAGATCCGTTTCTCACCTCACAATTTGCCAAAGCAATGGTGGAAGGCATTCAGGGAGATCTGAATGAACCCTCAGCTCTGGCTGCCTGTGCCAAACATTTTATTGGTTATGGAATGAGCGAAGCCGGACGGGATTACAATACTACCTATATTCCTGAACCCTTGCTGCGAAATGTGCATTTAAAACCCTTCATAGCTGCAAAAGAGGCTGGAGCCTTGACTTTTATGTCGGCATTCAACGATTTGAATGGTGTGCCAACTTCAGGTAATGAATTTACGCTAAAAACCATATTACGCGATGAATGGAATTATAAGGGAATGGTGGTCAGCGACTGGGCCTCCATCGAAGAAATGATTGCACATGGATTTGCAGCCGACAAAAAACATGCTGCTGAAATTGCTGTGAAAGCCGGTGTTGATATGGAAATGGCAACTACTGCATATATTGAAAATTTGAAACAATTGATTGAAGAAAATAAAATCAGCGAAGATTTAATAGATCAACGTGTTGAAAATATCCTTAGAGTGAAATTTGAACTGGGGCTATTTGATAAACCGGTTGTAAACAATGCATTAAAATCAGATACTATTCTGGCTGAGTCTCACCTGGAACATGCACGTGAATTGGCTCGCAACAGTATGGTATTGTTGAAAAATGAAAGCCGTACATTACCCCTTTCGAAAGATATTCGTTCGGTGGCAATAATAGGCCCAATGGCAGATGCTCCTCACGACCAGCTTGGTACCTGGGTTTTTGATGGTAATTCCGATGACTCAGTGACACCAAAAGATGCATTTCAGAACATGCTGGGTAACAGAATGAACTTTGCTGCAGGTCTTGAATACAGCCGTGATAAATCAACTTCAGGTTTTAACAGTGCAATAAATGCTGCACGAAATTCTGATGTTATCCTGTTTTTTGCCGGTGAGGAATCTATTCTTTCGGGAGAGGCGAATTCCCGGGGAATTATCGATTTACCTGGCGTTCAAACTGAATTACTTCGCGAACTAAAAAAAATCGGAAAACAAATTGTTTTGATTATTCTGGCAGGTCGCCCGCTTGCAATTGAAGAAGAAATAAAGATGGCAGATGCCGTTTTATATGCATGGCATCCCGGAACAATGGCCGGACCTGCCCTCGTTGATTTGATTTTCGGCGATTATTCACCAACTGGAAAATTACCTGTAACGTTTGTAAAAGGAGCAGGGCAGATCCCTTTGTATCATTACCGTAAAAACACAGGAAGACCTGCAACTCAATCTGATTATATAAATATTGATGATATTCCCCGCAATTCGAAACAATTGTCACTAGGTTTCAAATCAATGCATCTCGATTATGGTATTGATCCATTGTTTCCTTTTGGTTATGGTTTGTCGTATACAGAATTTCAATACAGCAATATTGATTTGTCAGATTTAACCATGAAAAAGGATAAACCATTGACCGTCTCTGTAAATGTAAAAAATTTGGGTAATTTTGAAACAACGGAAACTGTTCAGCTTTATATTCGTGATCGTGTTGGTACTTTGACCCGGCCGATAAAAGAATTGAAAGGATTTCAAAAAATACGTCTTAAACCTGGAGATACTCAAAAAGTAAGTTTCGAGATTACTCCGGAAGATCTTGAATTTTTCAATGGTGTAGAATACGTTATTGAATCGGGAGAATTTGACATCTGGATAGGGCCTGATTCAGCCGAAGGATTACACGCGGAATTTACCTTAGAATAATTGCAAAATGATAAAACAATTGAAAATAGTAAAATTTTTACTGGTATTTGTTGTGTTTTCGGTTACCACACAAATTAAATTGTTTGCCCAGGATAATAGCAAATACCTTGTATGGTCTGATGAATTCAATGAAGCCGGGGCTCCCGATGAGAATAAATGGGGATATGATATAGGAGGTGGCGGATGGGGTAACCAGGAGCTTCAAAACTATACGAATTCCAGTACCAACTCTTTTGTTAAAGATGGAAAACTAACCATTAAAGCAGTGAAACAAAATGGTACCTGGACTTCCGCAAGACTTGTTACCAAAGGTAAAGGCGACTGGTTGCATGGAAGGATTGAAGTGAAGGCAAAACTTCCTGCAGGCAAAGGAACCTGGCCGGCAATCTGGATGTTACCAACCGACTGGGTTTATGGAGGATGGCCAAAAAGCGGTGAAATCGATATCATGGAGCATGTGGGTTATGAAATGGGGAAAGTTCATGGTACCATTCACACCGAAGCATACAATCACTCGATTGGTACCCAGTTGGGTGGGTCAATTGAGGTTGATAAGGCTGATTCAGAATTTCATGTCTATGCCATCGAATGGACGGAGAATGAAATCATATGGTATGTTGACAGAAAAGAATACTACAGGGTGAATAATCCCAATAAGACCTATAAGGAATGGCCATTTGATAAGCGCTTTCATCTTATTTTGAATATAGCTATTGGGGGTTCCTGGGGAGGTGCACAGGGCATCGATTCAAACCTGGAAGAAGCCACTATGGAGGTTGATTACGTGAGAGTTTATAAAAAAAATTCCGACCCCAATAATTAATGTAAACAAAGGCTGAGACAGGATAAGAATTGATAAGTGGTGAAAATACATCAAAAGTAACTGTGAAGTGAGCGAATACAAGTGGTTTAGTTAACTTGAATTTGATTTCAGATTGTGATACAATAACGGCTCCGGCATATGCAGTTAGTACAGTTACCGTTCCTTCAGGCAGTAGTTTTGAAGTACCAATGTTCGGTCATCAAAACAATTTTTTGTGGCATCCTGTTCCTGGTAATTCAAATTACATGAATTTATCCTGTACAGTTTCTATAATTGCAGATTATACCATAAATTCAACCGGTGAAAATCCAATTCTTTTGTAGAAATTTCAAAACCCGGTGAATTTAAGTTCGTTCAATAAGCTTGAGATTGTGCTAAAAACTCCAATTCCTGTACCTGGTTCTTTCCGTATCGACCTGGTTGATATAAAAGGAAAATGTGAAATTGAACGATTTTTTTAAAATTAACCATTTTGAAGCCCACTGTAAGTTTTACCCCTATTCTTATGAATATGGTCAGAAGCCAAACGGAAGGCAAAACCATTAATCATATCACCTGAACAGTTCGTTGTGAATTTCAAAAAAATCATAAGTCATTTAAAATCAAATGTTCTTAAAATTAAAAGTGCATAGTACACATATTGATTACCACTCATAATAATCGGTGAGTTGTACTTTGATATCAGATAGTCATTTTATTGAGGGTACCTACTATTTCATTAATTGAACATTTTAGTGGCAATTAATTTACCATAATTCAGATTCATTGATGTTTTGTCAAAATGAAATTTGACTATTTTAAATTTATTTTCTATCAGCTTGAAAATTAAATGCTCGGCGGTAGAGTTTTTATTTTTCAAATCATGAAATTCCATCGAGATGGTAGTAATTTTATCAAAGATTGAACCAGGGGTGCTTTTGAATATAGAATATTCAGCTCCTTCGCAATCTATTTTTAAAAAGTCTATGGTTTTTAAGTCCAATTCTTTTACTATTCCTTCCAAAGTTTTAACTTCGACTTCTTCATATTCCTTGTTATTGTCTGCAAGCAGGTAGTTGTCAATAATTGAATGGTTTGCACTATTTCCCTGATAAAGTCTGGTAACACCATTTTCATCGCCAATAGCACAATTGCAACTGCGTATATTGTCAATCTTACAGTCTGCAATATTCTTTTCAAGGTTTCTAAAATTAATCTTATTGGGTTCTATGGCAATTATTTGTGAATCTTTATCAGTATTGTTACTGGCAAATATGGAAAAATAGCCATAATGGGCTCCAATGTCAACTATTGTAACCTTTTTATAAAAAGGAAAATAATCTGAATATTCTCTGCCACAGAATATGTCTTTAAGCATTCCTGTCTCATTCTGGTTGTTTTGAAAACTTAAGCTTAGATTGTTTGATTTACAAATGGCATTGAAAGTACTTTTTTTACTTTTTATTAAATTCTTAATCTGGACTAGCATTTCGCTTTTTTTTTTTGATGAGTAAACTTATAATTTTTCCCGGCAAATAACTTTGCACAAAAATTGTTTTGTTAAAAATAAACATTCAAAAAGTAATTCATTCTTTATATGAGAAATAATTTTGTGAGAGAATAAGTGTTTCCGGAACCCTTAAGTGCAGACTTTCTTCCGAAAAGTTATTGATTGTCCAATGATATGTCCCACAGCTACTTTTAATGTATATGTACATTAAAAAAAGGAATTAATCGGTAAAGTAAACACTTTGAAGTGTTTTAAAATTATTCATTTAAAAACTCAAGCAATTTTTGTATTAACAGTTCCCGGTTTGTGTGATGAGCAATATGCTGTTCGCCTTCTAAAACAATAATTCTGCTGTCAGGCAGGGATGAATTAACCAAATTGACTGCTTTATGTGTAAATGCGGGACTGTCTCCTCCAAGCAGGAGCATTGTTTGAATTTTCATGTTTGAAAATCTTTGACTATCGAATTGGTATGAAAGTTCAGCCTTCATTTCCCTTGGTATTGTTGTAGCTAATGGAATACGGGCTGTCCATAATGGCAACTTACGGTACATTTCCAATTCCTGCTCAGGCATTTTTGCGACGTTACGAAGAAAATATTCCATTGCTGTCTCCAAATCACCCGTATCGATGCGTTTTTTTATCTCTTCAGGGGCATTTGCAGGATAAGGAGAATCAGCTATAAGAATTGCAGGTTCATACAGAATTAGTTTGTTAATTTTATCTGTTAACAATGCTGCTTCCAGACAGCAAAGTCCACCGTATGAGTGGCCAAATAAATTAACCGGTTCCTTTAGTGACTCAATCACTGCAACAACATCTTCTGCTTCTCTGATAAGCTCGTACTTCGGAGCATCACCACTTTCCCCGCGACCCCTTCTGTCCATTGCATAAACGGTAAAATGCTGCTCTAGTCCTGGTGATATGGCAGACCAGCTATTTCGATCTGCAGTAACTCCATGAACAAAGAGGAGTGGCGGTCCACTTCCTCTTTTTGAGAAACCAATGGTGGTTCCATCTTTTGAAATTACTTTTTCCATAATTGTTTCCTCCGTTTGATGTGAAAAAAAACTTAATAAAAAGAACAGGCTGAATATAATGTTTAATATTACATGACCTGGTAAAATCATAACTTGTTGTTTTTATGAGTCAATATATTATTAAACCCTCAAATAATCAGAAGGTTTAGGAAAGGTTTTTATTGCAATTTCAGTTCAATCAAATAAAAATATAGCTTATTTTCTCAAGTAGATACTCACTGCAGCAGGAATTGCAACACCTCTTTTGCAAACAGGTCAGGATTGGTGTCAATGGCAATATGCTGCTGATTGGGTAAGATAACCACCCTGCTGTCTGGCAGTGCTGATTCAACTCTTTTTATCGCTTGCTGAAAAAGAGGCGGGCTGTCTTCGCCAAGCAGCAGTAATGTTGGAACACGCAGATTGGCAAACTGCCCGGGCTTAAAACTGTATGTTCTGTCAATGGCCAGCTCCCTGGGTATAGTAGGTGCTAGTGCGATTCTTCCTTTCCACATGGGTAACTGACGATAGGTACTAAATTCGTGATCTGGCATTTTGACTACTTCCTTAAAAAATATTTCAAGTGCAGCTTCTAACTCGCCCTTGTCGATGTAGGTTTGCATTCGTTCAGGAACACCAGGTGGATAAAATGGGAGGCCTGTTGGTATCGGTGGCTCATAGAGTATCAGCTTGCTGATATTGTTTTGGAGCAGGGTAGCTTCCAATGCACAGACTGCTCCGTAGGAGTGGGCAAGTACAAATGCAGGTTTGTCAATGCTTTCAAGTACTGCAGCTATATCTTCTGCTTCGCGTATTATATCATATTGAGGTGAATCTGAACTCCCTCCCCGGCCACGCCGGTCGATTGCATAAACAGTGAAATGCTCCTCAAACCGCGGAGCTATTGCTGACCAACGACGGTGATCAGCAGTTGTGCCGTGAACTAACAGAAGCGGTGGACCTGAACCGCTTTTCCAAAAACCTATAGTAGTTCCATCTTTTGAAATTACTGTTTCCATAGTAGTTTTTTCTGTTTGATTTGAAAAAATAAATGACAGGTATTGCCAACTGATAAAAAGATATATTAATACGTAGAAGGGTGAAATCATAACTTTACATTTATGATTTATTTAGATAATAACCTTTGAGATAAAGTGAAAGTTTAATGAAATAATTGTTTTCAGTTTCCTTTATGTCCCTGAAAAAATCAGTAATCCTAATCATTTGCCAGGTTCTGTCCCTGAATTATGTGATGATTCTAGATTCTGTACAATTAAACTATCTTTTATGAGAATACTAGAATTAAAAAAATTCTTTCCACTTTTTTAAACGGACATCAGAAGAAAAACTTAATATAGGCTGGGACAGTTATAGGTCATTCCCTCAAATGAAAGGTATCTAAACCGGTAATAATTCGCAATAAATTCGGTATATACCTGCTACAAATTCGCAAATTCGCAAAATCGCGAACTTATAGAGAACTTATTTTGAATTTAAATATATCTTTGATTAGTCTTTTGTAAATGCGCTATAAGTAATTTTATTGTTTTAGTTTAAACCAAAGAAAGACAGTATGTCAAGACTTGAGGATCTTTTTGACGGCGGCCATGGTAAATTGGGGAATCTGGTTTTTTTTAAGAGGCATGGTAAGAGTTATGTGCGGACCAAACCGGCAAGTTACAAAGATAGGAAATCGCCGAAGCAGCTGGCCCAACGGCAGCGGTTACAGGTGGTAAACAGTTTTCTGAGGAATTTTAGCGTACCATTAAAAGTAACGTTTGCCTCGGAAGCCGTGGGGCGTTCAGCTCTGCAAGCGGCACATTCGTTCAATATGCGCAATGCTTTGGCGGGAGAGTATCCTGATATTTATGTTGACAGGGGCAGGGTTCAACTCAGCAGTGGGCCATTGCCGCTGCCGGAGAAAGCTTCGTTGTCAGTACAAGACGAAGGACTGCTTATTGAATGGAATAACGGAGAGGAAGCCTCGGGCAATGCGAAAACCGATACCCTGGTGGTACTGGCACTGACCAAAAATGCCGACAGCAGCGACTATCAATTTACAGGGGTGAAACGTTCAGAAGGCAAGTATGTATGGAAGCCCGCGTTTCCAGTTTCGGCTGATGAACTGCCCGATGTTTGGATTGCATTCCGAAACAGGGAGATGACCGGGATGAGTAACAGTAAGTGGTTAGGATAGCTGTGTATTTTTTATTAGTGGGCACAACCAGGTAAGTATCTGTATTATATTAGGTGCATAATGCTTACAGTGCTACAAACGGGTCCGATTATTAGCCCAACGGTTGCCTAACGTTACTTTTAATTCCAGCCTGATTGAGGCGTCGGGATGGAAGGGTTATTTTAAGCATTGTACTTTTTCAATATCAGTCATATTATTCAAGTTTCAACAACTCTTTTATTACTTTTTTTACCATAAACTCAAGGGCTTTTCCCCGGTATGCGTAATCATTAAAGGTTCCGATAAGGAAGGTTTCGGTGCGAGGATGAAAGAACATAAATGCCCCCGTTACACCAACACCTCCCCAACAGAAATATTTTGAAGGCATTATGAGAGGAATTGTTTTTAATTTCCAGATTGCATATCCGTAATTAAATCCCAACGTTGGGAAACCCATATAAACATCGTCATTCAGCATGATGTCAAGCGTTTCTTTTTTTATGATTTTCTGATTCAGCAGGGCTTTCATGAACAACAAAAATTCTTCCAGGGGCGCTACAACGCTGCCTCCTGAATAATCGATGTGGTGGACACCTTCAACAGATAGAAAGTTAGTGCCCTTCATAAATAAGCCTGCTACAGGAGAAACTGACTTAATTTGAGGAGTTGAGAAGCCATACATGTAAGCATGTTTCATGCCCAGCGGATTGAAAACATATTGATGCATTACTTCATGGAATTTCTTACCGGTAATGTTTTCTATAATCATTCCCAGCAGGTAGTAGTTCGTATCGGTATAAAAAAATTTCTTCCCGGGTATTGCAACTGGTTTTAAATTTTTTTTACCCCACAATACAGCTTCCCTGGCAGTGATGTTGAAATCAGGGTTTTTTATCAACTTTTTCCAGAGGTGATAAAAAACATCGTTCAATCCGGAGGTTTGCATGAGAAGGTGCCTTACAGTTATTTTATCTGAGTAATCTTTCCCTTTTAAAACAAGCAATCCGTTCATCAATTCAGTGTCCAGGAATTTGTTAATTGGGTCGTTAAAACTGAGTTTATCCTTTTCATATAATATGCTGATGAGGGTTGCAGTAAACAATTTTCCCACGCTGGCCATGTGATTCAGCTGCCCTGGACCCTCCGCCTCACCACCGGAAATGTTCAGGCTGATGTTCAGCTTGTCGGAATGTACCAGCAGGAAGGCACTTTTAATTTTTTTATCTTTCTGAACCTGCTTATGGAATGCGGCTTTGATTTTTGATTGAACAACTGATGGTTCCATAATTTTTTTGTTTTTAAGTAAAACTATTAATTTCTGAAGAACGGACAATAGGAATCCGATGAAAAAGCTTCATTTTTTCGCTCTGATCCTTATGGATGCAACCGGGATGGAACTGATCTATAAATCATATCAGGAACTGGAAATTGCAATAAGTCAGAGACATTTCCACGGATAACGATTCACTTTTAATATAAGGATATTTGAATTTTGTTATTTTTATCCCCTCGGTTTAAAAAATAATTGCCGGAGGTAATTAAAAGATAAATAAGCAGCGTGTAATATCTTTTAATTGTACACAAAATTTATTAAGCAGACTTTCTGTAGTAAAAGGATTGAAATGATTTAAAATTTTTGGGATTATGAAAATTACAGGACTAATATCGTTTTTAATGTTTTTTTTCGTGTGCTCATTTGGACAAACATTTAAGTTTGAAGTACATAAGTTAGGTGACTATGGTTTTAATTTTGGTGCTACAGCCCTTGTAGATGTTAATAAAAATGGTAATCTCGATTATGTTTACGGGCAGCGCGGAACAATGTACTGGATGGAGTACATTTCTCCTTCAGAATGGAAATTACGGACGATTGGTACGGGTGCCCGGACTGATGTTGGTGGTGTACCACATGATGTGAACGGGGATGGCTGGATAGATTTTGTTGTTGGCGACTCCTGGTTCGAAAACACTGGAAACCCGGAAAAGGAAGAATTTATCCTTCACCGTAAGAACATGATTGGTACACATGATAATATTATAGTTGATGTTGACGGTGACGGAATTGAAGATGTAGTATCCATATCAAATGATTCAGAACACCCTGTATTGGCCTGGTATAAAATTCCTGAAGATTATTCGAAAAACTGGGACTACACAAAAATAGGAATCGGCATCCATGGGGGTATTGGGCCCCGGGGTTATGGCGATTTGAATAATAATGGTCATAATGATATAGTTCGCGGAGATGTATGGTTTGAGAATGTGGAAGGGGATGGTAAAACATGGAAGGAACATAAACTTACCCCTCCGGGTGGAAACCGGCCCGACAGGTTTGGTCTCGCATTGAAAACCTGGGTAGTTGATATGAACAACGACGGCATGCTGGATATTGTGCAGGCTGAAGCTGACACACCCGATGGCAGGGTATTTTGGTGGGAGAATGTAAATAACGGTGAAAGTTTTAAATTTCATCTTATTTCAGCCAATTCAACTGACCAGGATTTCCACTCACTTGCTGTGGCCGATTTTAATGGCAATGGTTTTTTAGATGTTGCATCGGGTGGTGGTCCTCTTACACCGGGAACAAAAAAGTTTTTTATCTGGGAAAATGTCAAGGGTGATGCATCTCAATGGAAAGAGCATCTGATTTTGGAAGGTTATGAAGTGCATGAAATTGTTGCTGAAGATGTTGATGGAGATGGGGATATTGATATCTTTTCTAAACCCTGGAAACCAGGAATGCATATTTATTTTGAAAACAAACAGGTAAAATAATAAGTATATTGGTCGGTAACCTAAATGTAAACAAATAACATTTAGCCTATCATTGGCAGAACTGAATAAATCAAAACCAA
This sequence comes from Mariniphaga sp., assembly GCA_041684965.1. GTDB lineage: Bacteria > Bacteroidota > Bacteroidia > Bacteroidales > Prolixibacteraceae > Mariniphaga. The sequence goes on along the minus strand of JAWLGR010000006.1, from coordinate 14,010 downwards.
ATTTTTAGTCCGTTTAAATAATAAGATGAATAGAAAAACACTTGTTCCCGTAAGGTTTAAAATGGTATTGGGAACATTTATACTTGCGATGAATGTATTAATTGATCGCATTTTTATATCTGTTGCAAAAGAACCGATCTCTGAATCCTTATCATTTAGTGATGGCCAAATGGGATGGGTCTTGTCTATTTTTGCCCTGGGATATGCTTTGTTTCAAACTCCATCTGGTATACTTGCCGACCGGTATGGTCCACGTAAAATTTTAACAGCAGTAGTTACATTATGGTCGGTTTTCGCTGCTTTATCGGGTGCTGCATGGAATTTTATTTCAATGATGGTTGTGCGGTTTTTATTTGGTGCAGGGGAAGCCGGTGCATTTCCTGCCATGTCGAGAGCTGTGTATTCATGGATACCACTCAAAGAACGTGGTATTGTTAATGGCATTAATTTCTCAGGTGGTCGGGTAGGTGCCGCCCTTTCAATGTTGTTTATGCCCTGGTTGCTGCATGCCGCTGGATGGCGAATGGGGTTTGTATATCTCAGCCTGATTGGTTTTGTATGGGCCGTGATCTGGTACTGGTGGTTCAGGGATGACCCTACTGACCATCCTACAATTAGTGAAGAAGAGAAGGCATTTATTCTAAAAAACAGACAGCACGAACCCGTAACTAAAAAAATTGAAAAGAAAAGCATTCCTATGAGTGTGCTATTCGGTTCAAAAAATATGTGGCTACTGATGGTGCAGTATTTCGCAAGCAACTTTACTTTCTTTTTTGCTCTGAGCTGGATGTTCCCACACATTCAGTCGACCTATAATCTGACTCCTGCTCAGGCGGGTGTATACTCAGCCTTCCCGTTAATATTTGGTGCATTGGGAAACTGGTTTTCCGGTTGGATGGTTGACTTTCTGTACAGTCGTGTTAATTGGTCATTTTCCAGGAAATTTACAGGTATGGTAGGCTTTGTATTAGCCGCCGCAGGATTGCTTGCAAGCGTATACATGACAACTCCATTTTATGCAGTGGTATTTTTATCACTGGCAACTTTTGGGGCAGATATGACACTGAGTCCCTCTTGGTCGGTTTGCAATGACACTGGTAAGGAAAATTCAGGTGCCGTTTCGGGCACAATGAATATGGCCGGTAACCTGGGGTCGTTTCTGACTGCACTGGCATTCCCTTACCTGAGAGAATGGTCGGGTTCGGTTATGCCGTTTTTCTTTATAGGTGCAGGATTGAATTTACTGGCAGTATACTTATGGACAAGGATAAAACCTCAAAAATCGATTGAGGAATATTAAAGAAATAAGCTGGATAGTATTAAAATAAGGTTAGAATACAAAAAGAATGATTACACGAAAACTTCATGCCGAGGTTCAGAAGAAAGCACTGGAACTGATAGATAAAGCCGGTATCTATATTACTCCTGCAGAGCGGGAAAAAATTGCTGTTGCCGATTTCGGCCTGAGTGATATCTACAAGGAAGGTATCCAGGTGCTGACATTTTTTGAAACCGACCGGATTGCAGGTAAAATACTGGTACTTTTACCAAACCAGACCGAACCGGAACATTGGCATCCCCCAGTAGGGAACGATCCTGGCAAGCAAGAGATTATTAGAGCATTATGGGGTAACCTGAGATTTTATGTGGAAGGGGAAGACAATATGAAAGAAGGATTTATTCCACATGGAAAGGAAGATGTTTACCGGCTGCGTCATGAAATAATCCTTAATCCCGGTGACCAGCTGGTATTTCAGCCTGGAGAGAAACATTGGTTCCAGGCAGGGCCTGAGGGGGCTGTTATGTATTCATTTTCAACCACCGTGCGGGATGTACTTGATGGATTTACAGATCCCGGTATCGTTCGTGAAACAAAAATTGCAGAAGAATAATTCCTGTCATTCAAAATATATTATCATGAAGCAAAGTATTATTATTTCATTTTTAGGTAAAACACAAGATCGTTTTTCAGAATACCATGCACCTACAACTACCCGAGAAAGGCTCGAACTGACAAAGAAGGTCAACGGAGTAAAAGGCATTGAGATGGTGTATCCATATGAAACAGGTGACCCGCTGGAAACTAAATCCTGGATGGATGAACTCGGACTGGAGTTTGCTGCCATCAATGCCAACATTAAAAAAGACATTGATCTCGTTCCAGGTTCTCTTTCAAGACCAAATAAGGCTGTACGTGATAAGGCCATCTCTATTATCAAGGGAGCCAAGGATTATGCAAAGCAGGTAGGCGCCCCACTGGTTACCTGTTGTCCTTTAGCCGATGGGTACGACAATCTTTTCCAGGTGAATTATGGGCAGGCATGGAAAAACCTGGTTGACGGTATTGCAGAGGCAGCCGATTACCTTCCGGAAATTCCTTTATTTGTGGAATACAAGTACAATGAAACCCGGGTCCATTGCCATCTTGATTCCTGTGCAAAAACCCTTCTCCTTCTTAAACAGGTTAACAATCCTGCAACGGGTGTTACCCTCGATTTTGGTCACTCATTGCTGGCTCATGAAAATCCTGCTCAGGCCATAGCTCTTTGCGTTGAAAACGGCATGGATTATTACCTCCATACAAATGATAATGATTGGAATTTTGACTGGGATTTGATAGGAGGCTCCCGGAATTTTCTGCATTACGTTGAGTTTATGTTTTATGCACGTGAATACGGTTATGACAAATATTTTACTACTGATGCTTCTCCAAGAATTTTTGACATTTTTGAATTTTTCAACATTCATGGGTCAATATCAGAGGCAGTATGGAACCTCGCTGGACAACTGGACAGGAAAAAGTATTTTAAACTAATGCAGGAAGAGAAGGCAATGGAATTAATGAAACTGGTAAAAGAGGAAATATACAGGTTGTAATCGAAACCTCTAACGGATATCAGGTGGCGAACTGACTCCGGATTACAATTGATTTAGTTTAATTATACAAGAAGATATGAAGACTGTAATTTTTTTGAAATTAGCTGTATTGATGCTATTTCCTGTATTTTTTACCAGTGCTCAGGGAAATGGAACAGGAAACAACAGGACGGCTAAGCGGACAACCCCTTTTGCTTTTTCATTGCTAAAGTTTACAGACCCTTATGAAAGGATGGAAAACGGAGATGGTGAGGTGGAACTTTCGGGTGAAATGAAACAGTGGCATAAAGTAACTCTGACACTTGATGGTCCTTTTGCACATGAATTGGATGATGAACCCAATCCTTTTACCGATTATCGAATGACTGTTCGGTTTATTCATGAATCGGGAGAACCTGTTTATGAAGTCCCCGGTTATTTTGCAGCCGATGGGAATGCAGCTAATACGGAGGCTGATCGTGGAATCAAATGGCGAGCTCATCTTTCTCCCGATAAAACGGGTAAGTGGGATTATGAAATTTCTTTTCTTAGGGGAGAGCTGGTTGCTGTTATTGATGTTCCATATTCAAAAAAACTGGCACCTTACGACGGGATCAAAGGCAGTTTTACAATTTCCCCAACTGATAAGGAAGGAAGGGACTTCAGGGGCAAGGGACGACTTGAATATGTAGGCAAACACCATTTGCAGTTCAAGGGAACGGGCGAATACTTTTTGAAAGCCGGTGCCGATGCACCTGAGACTTTTCTGGCATATGCTGAATTTGATGCCACCTATACCGGGTACAGCGATGTTTGGAGTACAAGAGTTCCAATAAAATATTACAGGGAACATCTTATCGACTGGAATGAAGGAGATCCTGTATGGCATGAGAATAAAGGCAAGGGGATAATTGGAGCATTAAATTACCTTTCCGGTAAAGGGGTAAATGCTTTCTCATATTTAACTTACAATGCCGGAGGGGACGGTGATAATGTATGGCCATTTATAGAGCGAAATGAAAAATATAAATACGATTGTTCAAAGCTTGACCAATGGCAGATAGTATTTGATCACGCACAATCTAAAGGACTTTATTTACATTTCAAAACACAGGAAACGGAAAATGACGACAATGACTATCACAGAACCAATGAGATCAGGGGAGTTCCATATATTATCGAATCGCTTGATGGTGGGGATCTGGGGCCACAACGAAGGTTGTATATAAGAGAACTCGTCGCCCGTTTTGGCTATTTGCTTGCTCTGAACTGGAATCTGGGGGAAGAAAATATGCAGACTACACAGCAACGAAAAGACATGGCCTGGTATTTTTATGAAATGGACCCTTATAGCAGGAATATTGTGATGCATACGTTTCCTACAGATGGGATAAATCCCGGTTACCGCAGAGAAGGACAGGATAAAGCATATACTCCATTGTTAGGGGATAATTCTCATCTGACCGGGGTATCGTTACAAAACGAATGGTATCAGGTTCATCAAAGAACTCTGAAGTGGGTAAATGAATCGAAAAGAGCAGGAAAACCATGGGTAGTTGCAAACGATGAACAGAGTCCTTCATGGACAGGTGTTCCTCCCGACCCTGGATTTGGAAATTATGAAGAATTGGACTATTCTATTCACGACATACGAAAACAAACATTGTGGGGAAACATTATGGCAGGAGGTGCAGGGGTTGAATATTATTTTGGAAACAGGCATCCCGACAGTGATATGCAATGTGAAAATTACCGTAGTCGTGATAAATCCTGGGACTTTTGTGCTATCGCTCTTGACTTCTTCAGCCGGTATGAAATTCCATTCTGGGAGATGATAAACCGAAACCAGCTCATTTTTAATAGTGATGATGGTAAGGAAAAATATTGCTTTGCAAAAGAAAATGAAATTTACCTGATTTACCTTGGGTATACAACAACTACACAACTTGATTTAAGTAAAGTGAAGGGATCGTTCTCAGTAAAATGGTTTAACCCTCGTGAAGGCGGGGAATTACAGAATGGCAGTATTACCCGGGTTAATGGAGGAGAAGTTGTAGGTGTGGGTAATCCACCAGCTGACCCGGAGGAAGATTGGTTGGTTGTAATTAAAAAGATATAGAAATTTAAAAGCAGTATCATGTCAGAAATGTATATAAAAAGTGGCCGGATAAACCTGGCAGGAGCAAAACTGCTGGCTGGTGCCGCCAGGAAAGAAGCAGAAAAAAGAAATGTGCCTGGGGCGGTCGCCATTGTTGATGATGGATGCAATCTGGTGTACCTGGAAAGATGGGACGGAACCATGCCAAATGCGCCTAAGATAGCTATCAACAAAGCCAGTTCAGCCGTTGGATTTGGCAGACCAACTATAAAACTGGAAGATGTGATTCTGGAAGGACGTACACCAATGCTGAGCCTTACGAATACCGTGGATTATGCTGCTTTAAAAGGGGGTTATCCGATAGAAATTGATGGGATTATTATTGGTGGGATTGCTGTTGCCGGAGCATTGACTGGTGAGAACGATGAGATTATCGCACAGGCAGCATTGAAAATATTGGAAAAATAAATTGAAATGAATATTTTGGCGAAAGTGGCTTTTCTGATTCTCATGGTGGCATTCATTAATACAGGTGTCAGTCAGGAACGTGTTTCGTTAGCTGCTAAAAATAAATCCGCTAAACTTTATTCTGCAGTTGATCTGATTTTTAAAAGTAGGATAAAACAGGATATAAACCCTTTCGATATAACTTTTGGTGCTGTATTCACTGCACCTGACAGCAGCCGGTTGAACATTAGTGGGTTTTATAACGGAAATCACGAATTTCTTATCCGGTTTTCTCCAACAATGATTGGAAAATGGTCGTATCAAACATTTTCATCATTGCCGGAATTATCCGGACAACAGGGAGAGATTTTGTCAAATAAAAATGATAATCCTGATATCCATGGTCCGGTGATGATTGATCCCGGGTTGCCCCAAAAATTTGTATACCAAGACGGAACAACTTATTATGCACTTGCATTTGAAATTGACTGGTTGTTTGCATTGGATTACGATAACAGGGAAGATATTCCCAAAACAGCTCAAATTGTGCGGGAGATTAAAGAAAATGGTTTCAATCAGGTAGTCATGAACCTTTACGCTTATGATGTAAAGTGGCAGGTGGATGAGAATGCTCCTGAAAAATACAATTTTAAGGAACCTGATATATTTCCTTTTGGCGGGACAAATGATAAGCCGGACTTTTCTACCTTGAACATCGATTTTTTCAAGCACTTTGACCGTGTTGTAAATCATCTGGATAAGCAGGGTATTTTAGCCCATATCATGATATATGTCTGGAACAAAGAAGTAAACTGGCCTCCGATGTATTCTCCTGAAGATAACCGTTTCTTTGATTATGTGATAAAACGTTATCAGGGATATTCAAACATAATCTGGGACGTTTCCAAAGAAGCTTTGGATTATGGCCGGTGCGATATCCCCTATATCACCGAACGAATTGAACGTATCCGGAAACTGGATGCCTACAACCGGTTAATCACCGTGCATGATTATGAGTATTGTTCACGTGAACCTGATAAGGTGGATTTTATATCAATACAAAACTGGCGTTCGGATATTTATTCATATAGCCTGGATGCTTATTTACTGCACAACGATAAGCCTGTAATGAACATTGAACATGGAGGATATGAAGAGGGTCCCTATTTATCGTATCAGGGAAATTATATCAACCCTGAAGTCTGCCTGATAAGAAACTACCAAATTGCCTTTGCAGGAGTGTACTCAACCTACTATTGGCAGAATGCAGCCTGGAATATTGTGATATATGATCCCATGGATTCAAAACATACGTTTAATAAACCACGATTCGATTATTACAGGCATTTTCAGGATTTTTTCATGAAATACGATTACAACACCCTTGTGCCTGCAAAGCAGAAACTTACGACTAACAGCATCAGAGGGATGGATAATTTATCTTCAAGCGGATACGCACTGACGAATGGGGAAAACCTTTATTTATACCTCGTTCCTCCTGAAAATTATCAGATTGCTGCAGTTGTTCCTGAACCTGCAGACGGGTTCTTAATGGCTACCTGGTTTAATCCTTTTACAGGAGAATATTCTGATGAGGTGAAAATGAAGTGGGGGAGATGGCCCAGCTTTAAGAACCCATGGGAAAATCAATACAGTATTTTAATACTTTCAACAAATTAATATTAATTAAACATGACAAAGCTTTTACCTTTTATCAAAAATTCCCTCTATTTGCTATTTCTTTTGATTTCTTTAAATGGTATGGCTGCAGTTTATTATGTCAATTCTGACGGGAATGATGATAATCCGGGAACCAGTCCTGAGCAAGCCTGGAAAACGTTGGAAAAGGTAAATTCTTTTCACTTTTGGGCAGGAGATCAAATTCTTTTCCGAAGAGAAGATGTCTGGCGAGGTAACCTAATAATCAATAATTCAGGGTCGCAGGGAAAACCAATTACTTATGGTGCTTATGGAGAAGGAGCCGATCCAATAATCTATGGTTCGGAGGTAATTTCAGACTGGACACAACATGAAGGTAATATTTATAAAGCTTCCGTCACTTCTGATATAGTACAGGTATTTATTGACGGAACACGGGCCCGTCTTGCAAGATATCCTAATGAAGGATACCATACTATCAATTCTGTTTCTGGATCCACTACCTTCACTTCTAACAATTTGGATACAGAAATGAATTATGCCGGAGCAACATGGCTTGGACGTACACGTTATTGGTTTACTGTAATTCGGGATGTGGTTTCTTCGTCATCGAATTCCATTACTTTAATATCGTCTCCTGATGGTAATCTGGCAGTGAATATCGGTTTTATTTTAATGAATAAGCTGGAGTTTCTTAACCAACCTGGGGAATGGTATTATGATAAAACATCAAAGGAACTTTATTTATGGACACCTGATGGAGATTCTCCTGAAAACTACACTGTAACTGCTTCCGGAAATAAAAATGGAATTCATATTAATCGTAAAAATTACCTGTATTTTACAAACCTGGACTTTCGGGAGCAGGGTGATAATGGAGTGTTTATCTATGGTTCCAATAATATCGTGCTCGATAACAATCATTTTCTTCAATCTGACCGGTATGGAATTTCTGCAGAAGGGGCAAGTTCACTTATAATAAAAAACAATAAAATTGACCGTGCAAACGGGGGTGGACTATGGCTGTGGACAAACAACTCTCACATTACTGATAACTGGATAGATAACACAGGTGTATTCTCCGAAATTGGGTTAAAAGGAACTGGCAGACCTAACGGAGGTTCTGGTGCTGAAATTTCAGGAGAAGGTAATGTTATTGAATACAATACCATTGAAAACTCTAACTACAACGGCCTGTTCTATCGTGGGGCGGGGACAAAAATTCAATACAACCTGATAAACAACAGTTGCCTGATTAAAGATGACGGAGGTGGCATTTATACAAATACCAGTGGTTCCGGTGGATTTGTGCGTTATAATATTATTACTAATTCAATTGGTAATCCTGACGGATACATTTCAAACCGGAGTATGGCGGAAGGAATCTATATAGATGAAGTTGCACAAAACGTTGTCGTTGAAAATAATACGGTCTTAAATACAGGTGATGCGGCCATCAAGCTTCATAATGTTGGGGGCATTAAAGTTAGCAATAATACGGTTATGACGGCGCGTTATGGAATCTGGTGCAACAATTTTGTTGGATTACCATCTCCCATAACAAATAATATTGTTTACATGACTACAAACAAAGATGATTACGAGCCCAGGGCATTATTCTCCAGGGTAGGTTCATATAACACTCAATTTGATTACAATAAATATTTTAATCCAACTGTAAGCGCTTCAACTCAAGTTTTCAGAGAAAGTACCTATTTCACATTTACCCAGTGGAAAGCAGCAACAGGGCAGGATGCAAATTCTGTTTTTAACAGTACTCCCCTGGCTGCAGGAGAAACAGCAGAATTGATATACAATGCTTCAAAAAAATCCAAAAAATACAATCTTAATGAAGCTGTTGTAAAGGATTTAGAAGGAAATTCTTTAACTGAATCATTTACCCTGGAACCATATACATCTATAATCGTTATTGGTACAAATGCAGATAAAATTGCTGAAGCACCCGACACAATCGCTCCGGAAATAACTTCTTTTATGATTCCGTCTGTTTCAACTTCTTTGGAAGTACCTGTTCTTTCGTTTATTGCATCCGATGACAGGGCTGTAACTGGTTATTTGCTAACTGAAGCTTCTGAGATCCCTGAGCCCGGTGCTGAAGGATGGTCTTTGCAGGCACCGGAGCTTTATTCATTTTCGGAGCCATGCACTTATACTCTTTATGCATGGGCTAAAGATGATGCCGGTAACATTTCCGAACCAGTTTCCGGGTCAGTTACTATACATATACCTGATTATTCTCCAACCTATATTGAGTACCTCTTTGAAGAACCCTCAGAAACCACAGTTATTGATAGCTATGGCTCTGTTGATGGAACTCTTGTGAATGAAGTTCTCCGGGTTGATGGTGTCAAAAATAATGGTCTTGAATTCACCGGGTTGGGATATATTAATGCAGGACAGGCATTTGGCGACAGAGTAGGAAACGAGCTTTCTATTAGCGTTTGGTTAAAACCTTCTGCCGGTTCAGAAGGATATCAGAGTGTTGTTGAGCAGGAAGGTCAGGATTCTGTTACTTATGCATTATCCGTTAATTCAACCTTAAAAAGCATTGGTTTTAAAACCAGTGGTACTTCTGCCGGATGGTTGGCTGTTGAAAATGTTGAAAAACTTTGGGATGGCAATTGGCATCATGTCCTTGTGACTTATAACGGATCTGAAAAAGTTATCTATGTCGATAACATCCCATTGGCAAATGTTGCTTCCGGAGGTCTGATTAATTCAGGTTATGGTTTCAATTTAGTTATTGGTGCTGAAGCTAATGAGCTCACTTCTGATAATTCATACAAAGGAATGATTGATGAAGTCAGAATCTATAATTATGGGTTAACCGGTGATGATGTGAGTGAATTATATTTCGACGTAATTGATACCACTACTTATGCTGGCGATTTTAATCTTAATGCTGATATGCATTTTTACCCAAATCCTTTTAATAATTATGTCACCATCGAATTAAGCGGGATGGGTAATAATGTGAAAATAGATGTTTATAATGCTACGGGCACTCTTATTAAAAGCATATCAGATGGTCAGGTATCGAACATAAGAAATACATATATCTGGAACGGAAGAAATGAAAATGGAGAGAATGTGGCACCTGGCCTCTATTTTATCCGGGTTTCGTCGGGTGGGACAGTCAATACGGGTAAAGTTTTTAAGCTTCAGTAACATTCGGGAATTTATTAATTTCATTCTTTTTGTGAATTTTTTAAACAATCATTAATTAGTCTCAAAATAAATACAATGAATCTATTTATAAAACAACTATTTCCGGTATTGCTTTTATTACTTTTATTTACAACAGCCGGTTATGGAACAACCTATTATATAAGTGCTGATGGTAACGATGAGAATTCAGGAAAAAGCATAAAGGAAGCCTGGAAAACAATTGATAAAGTTAATAGTTTAATGCCGGTTGCCGGCGACAGCATATTGTTCAGAAGAGGGGATACCTGGACTGGAACAATTGTAGTCAAGGCTTCTGGAAGTGAAGATGCTCCAATTTTTTACGGCGCCTACGGCAAAGGAAACAAACCCTTAATTACCGGGTCTGTTGAAATAAACGGATGGAGTAAACATACAGGAAATATCTTCAAGACTTCCGTGGATTTTCCAGTTGAACAATTATTTGTGGATGGTTCAAGGGCAACAGTCGCAAGGTTTCCAGATGAAGGGTATTTATACATCGATTCAGTTGCCGGCGATTCTCAGTTTAGTTCAAATGGTTTGGATGCTTCTTTTGATTACACGGGTGCAACCTGGTATGGCAGGACCAGGTATTGGTTTGGAGTAATCCGGGAAATAGCCTCCTCCTCGTCGAAGATGTTGACCATTGATTCCGCTCCCAATGGAAATCTGGCTAAAAGACAGGGATTTATCCTGATGAATAAGCTGGAGTTCCTTACTCAGCCGGGAGAATGGTATTACGATAAAGCACAAAAAACCATTTATCTATGGGCCCCCGGAAATGACTCGCCAGATAATTACAAGGTAACAGCATCTGTCCATTCAGAAGGAATTGTCCTGCAACATACGAGCTATATTGTAGTGGACAACCTTTCTTTTACTGAGCAGGATAAAAATGGTATCCGGTTAATTTCAACAAATAAATGTATCCTCTCCAATAACGATATAAACAATTCCGATAGTTATGGAATTCATGAAGAAAACAGGCCCGGATCAACCAATCTGACTGTTATTAATAATAACATAAACCGAGCCAATGGTGGTGGAATCTGGATGTGGGTCAGGGACTCGTATATTGCAAATAATATAATAAACAATACAGGAGTATTTAAAGAAATCGGATTGAAGGGAACCACTGCTCCCAATGGCGGTTCGGGGGCTGAAATTTCCGGAGTAAACAATATCATTGAATACAACGTCATTGAAAACTCTAATTACAACGGTTTATTCTACAGAGGGGCTGGAACAGATATCCGTTACAATTATTTTAACAACAGTTGCCTGTACAAGGACGATGGAGGCGCTATATATACAAACACAAGTGGTTCCGGTGCCTTAATCCGATACAATATTATCGTAAATTCAATTGGCAACCCCGAAGGATATATTTCTTCCCGTAGCATGGCAGAAGGCATTTATATCGATGAAATGGCACAAAACGTAACTGTGGAACACAATACAGTTTTAAATACCGGTGATTCGGGAATAAAATTGCACAATGTTGGAAATATTCGTGTGCGTAATAATAACGTGATGACTGCCAGGTACGGTATTTTTTGCGATAAGTTCGTCGGAGAACCATCTGAAATTACCAATAACTTAATATGTGTTACTTCCGGCACAGATGATTATGAGCCAAGATCACTGCTGGTTAGGGTTGTAAAATACAATGTGCATTTCGACAATAATCTGTATGTCAATCCGTTTGCATCAGAAGGTATTATCCGAAAAGACAAATACTATAGTTTCGAAGAATGGAAAAACAGTACCGGACACGATACAAATTCAACCTTTATTGGGAAACCTTTGGATAGAAATGAGTCTGTTGAAATGTTTTACAATGCGACTAAATCAGCAAAATTATATCGACTTAACGGAGCCTCAGCCAAAAATCTGGATGGAACAGCAATTTCAGGATCTTTTGAATTACAACCTTATACGTCAACAATAATAATAGGAAAAAATCTTGAAAAAATTAAGGATGAAACCAAAAAATAAGTTGACCTGGTGATTTGGTTTATAGAAAAGTTAATGATATTTACTCCGCAGTCTGGATAAGAGGCAGGAAGATGAATGTAAATCAGATTTAATTCTTAGTACAATGAAAACAAATATTTCCAGAAGAAACAGTTTGAAGTCAATCGCAGCATTGACTTTAGGTGGATTATCCAGTACCTCAATGGCTCAGAAGGTTTTGATTACTCCGGGAAGCTTTATTGGAAATAAACCTGAAATAAAAGTTCTGCCACCGGGACCAAATTCATTGGCGTTAATTGAGCGGGTAAAGAATGTAATTGGAAAAACCAACTACACAGGATTGTATGGTGTGGCTGCTTCAGGAGGCAGAGGTGTTTATCTCACGGATGTAGATGGCAATTCTTACATCGATTGCCTGGCTGCTGCCTCTACAAATATTTTAGGCTACGATAATACAGTTGTTGCAGAAGCCTATTATAATTCAGCGAGTAAAATTCCTAATACAGCTTTTGGTTATACTCCCAACCTGGAAACCGTAGATCTTGCAGACGAATTAATAAAAGTTACTCCTGGCAGCTTTCCTAAAAAAGTGATGCTGGGAGTCAGCGGGTCGGATGCTAATGGCGGGGCTATTGAAGTAATGCGAAGGTATACTGGAAAAATGGGACTGATTTCTTTTAATAATGCTTATCACGGTTCTACCGGCTTGTCTCAGCAAGCTTCAGGTTTTAGTGCTTTAAAAACGGGCATCTACCAAAATTCCCCTGATTTCATTAAGATGGAATTTCCGATAACCCTTAAGCAACGGGATAAAATTTTAAAAGATGTGGAATCAGTTTTGGCCTGGGGAACGGTGGGGGGAGTGCTTATCGAACCCATCCAGGGGGATGCCGGGATAATTGTTCCTTATGAGGGATTTTTACCAAGGTTGGCTGATATACTGGACCAATACAATGTTTTGCTTATCGACGATGAAGTGCAAAGTGGAATGGGACGTACCGGAAAATGGTGGGCTATAGAACATGAAGGTGTTATTCCCGATTTAATTGTATCGGGAAAAGGATTATCCGGAGGATATGCTCCTGTTTCTGCGTTAATTGGCAGGGCTGAGGTTATTGATTCTCTTGATCCTGCACAACAGATTTTTACTTATACAGGACACGGGGCCTCAGCTGCGGCAGCTTTGAAGGTGCTTCAAATTGTGCAGAAAGAAAATATTGTAAAAAACGCTGCAGAAGTTGGTGAATTTTTATTGGAGGGGTTAAAGGATGCAGCAGCAAAATATCCGGATATCTTTACTGAAGCCCGGGGAAGAGGCCTGATGATTGGCCTTGAAATTAATATTTCGGTTAACAGATTAGCTAATAAAATATTTGCCTACCGGTGCCTGGAAAAAGGCATCTATTTCGGGTATTTTGGACCTGACCAAAAAATTATTCGGATTGAACCTCCACTGGTATTAACTAAGCAGGAGGCGGATATCATAATAAATACTGTTTTCCAGGTTGCTGATGAAATGCATAACAACAAGGTGCCTGGTTCTACCATTGAAAAAGTTAAAAAATATGCTTTGGGCTGGTAGCTGTATGTCCCGTAAGTAAATAAACAGTGGTGAGTGTAGTATTCCGGAGAGCTTCGGAGGTGGCAGGTATTGATTAAACAACAAAGAAAAACAATTGAAAAAAGAATTAAATATGAAGAAGCATTTGGTTTATATTGTAACTTTTCTAAGAATATTGGTTGGATGGCATTTTTTATATGAGGGA
>JAWLGR010000040.1:0-42798 GCA_041684965.1 Mariniphaga sp. | reverse complement strand
AATACTAAAAGACCTTTTTAAAAACCAAGGAACAAACAAAATTGTCATTTGTTCTTTTTTGTTCGTGTAAATTATTTCTTATGTTGTTTTTCCTTTATTAATAATCACATAACAATTTACGACAAACACCAACAATATCAAAATTAAAATATATCATTCTTTTTCATTGTTTTAGGTTAAACACCATTTCAGACATAGTTCAAGCTATATGCCACAATGCTTATAATGCATATAGCCAGGGGTTTGTAACTTTTTTGTTGCGTTTGTTAAAGTCTTAAAATGGGACATTCTATCGGTGTGAAAAACCTCTTATGATCAAAATATAAATTTCTGATTATCGACAAAATTTTTTTTTTAATATATTGCCACAGTTCTGCTAAACTCTAGTTCTCAATTAGTTACCGATGTTCTCAAGTTTTTGTCATGTACTTAATACATTTCTACATATTATAAACCTGTTTTTATCTTTACTAAAGTGGTATTTATTTGCCCTGTTCTTTTCAAAAGGTGACAAAAACTCTATAAGACTTGAAACTGATTCCTAAAATATGGAAAGCTCAATTTCATAAAGTTTTATTCCCGGGTCAACTTCCAGCCTATCGTTAAAACCTTGAGTCCGGGCTTCTAATGTTCCGCAAAATACCTCACTCATAATTTTCAGAATTATAATTGTCCAGAACACGTTGAAGACTAATTGCTAAATCTTCCACATTAGGCATTTCGAACATGTCAACATGATTTCCTGGAACCATGTGTTTACGAATACCTTTGAGAGCCATTTTTTTCCACCCAAGAAACTTGTGATCATGCACAAAATTAACTTCTTCTTTAGCTCTAAATAAATCTATAACAATGTCTTGGGGGACTATAGTATAGCGTTCGGTGGCTAGGTTGTGATTGGTTAGCATCTTTAATGGAACATTAAACTGCATTTCATACTGTTTACCTTTCCCATATTTGAGCCTTAAAGAATATCCTATAAAAAGTTGTTTAAGCAACTCAACCCTTCGTTTAAAATTCTTTTTATTGCTAAACATGTTAAGTAGGAGGTAAACCATTTTCCCCGAGAGAAATAATGTATAAACAATTTTTTTCTTTATAGGGTTACTGTAATAATAATTAGGATAAACATATGTGTCGAATTGTGCAAGAATGGATACTGTTCGCCCTTGTGCTTTAAGTTGTCTTGCCATTTCATAAGCAACAATACCTCCAAAAGAAAATCCGGCCAGAGCATAGGGTCCTTTTGGATTTGCAGCAATAATTTCAGAAACATAATCAGTAGCCATTTTATGGAGACAGTCATGGGGT
Organism: Mariniphaga sp.; assembly: GCA_041684965.1. Lineage (GTDB taxonomy): Bacteria > Bacteroidota > Bacteroidia > Bacteroidales > Prolixibacteraceae > Mariniphaga. The sequence continues at coordinate 41,487 of JAWLGR010000040.1, read as the reverse complement.
TCTGTAATCCCATCCAGACCTCTTGATTGCAAAGCGTAAACAGGCTGATCTTTATGCAACAATTGAGCTAATTTGTCAAAATGCAGTACATTGTGATTAGCTCCGTGCACTATATATAAAGCTGGCTTAGTTCCTTCTGGTTTTAAGGGCACTAATGAATTCCAAGTAAAGAATTCACTATCCATGTAGGCTGCAAATTTTTTAATGGTTGGATGTTTTAATAAACCCACGAGCGGTAATCTTTTTCCAGTTTCTTTTTCCAGTTTTGCCATTACTTTTACACCAACAAGAGAATGACCCCCAACCTCAAAAAAATCGCTATTAACATCAATTTTATCTATTTTTAAGCACTCTTGCCATATAGCTGAAATAATCTTTTCTGATTTGGTCGAGGGTGGAGTAAAACTAGTTTTTTTGGTTTCGTTCGGTAAATTATTCAGTAAAGCTTTACGATCAATTTTACCATTAAGAGTTTTAGGAAATTCTTCTAGCAAATTAAATTGCAGGGGTACCATGTGTGCAGGAAGCTGTTCCCTTAAAATTCGCTTCCAGGCACTCACTTGATCGGGATGCTGGCTTCCCATATCTGATGGAATTAGGTAAGCAACCAAACGGTCTTCATTCAATAATACAATCGAGGACTTTACTCCTTCCAATGAATCCAACACTTGTTCAATTTCACCTAGTTCGATTCGATGTCCCCTAATTTTTATCTGTTGGTCTATGCGGCCCAAACATTGAATTTCACCAGATGGAAGCAACTTGGCCAAATCCCCGGTACGATATAAAACTGCACCTAGGTCTGATTCGAAAGGATTATCAATAAACTTTTCAGCAGTTAACTCTTTTCTTTTCCAATACCCTTTTGCTACGCCATCTCCTGCAATGCATAGCTCTCCAATTTTACCGGGTTCTACCAAATGACCCTGCTCATTTACGATATACATTTGAGTGTTGGCAATAGGTCGGCCTATGGTAATCAAATCATCGTCCTTCGAAATTTTTTTAATAGCTGACCATATGGTTGTTTCAGTCGGACCATACAAGTTCCAAAGCTCATTTACCTTTTCCAATATGTTTTTCGCTAATACCATTGGTAGTGCTTCTCCCGTGCACAATGCTTTTATTGGTAAATGTTCATCCCAGCCAGCATCTAGAAGCATTTGCCAGGTTGCAGGAGTTGCCTCCATCATGGTTATAGCCTCCTCTTTTATTACTTCTAACAGCAAACGGGGATCCTTAGCTGTATCTTCATTTGCCAATACTAGTTTAGCCCCTTTTAAAAGTGTAGCATACAACTCGAATCCGGCTATATCAAATGATATAGTGGTTATGGAAAGTAATTTATCTGTTTCTTGGATACCTGGTTTTTCCAGAACGCTAAATAGTAAATTAACTAAATTCTTATGTGTCACGGTTACCCCTTTGGGTGTACCGGAGGACCCTGATGTGTAGAGTAAATAGGCTACTTGGTTATTGTCTGCCACTAGATTTACTGGTGTATCAGGGTACTTTGGTAGATTTGAAAAAATAGATTTTATAAACAATATTTTTGCGCCAGATTCTAACAATGGCGAAGATGTTTTAGTTGTAATCATGAATTTGGTCTCCGAATCCTTCAACATAAATTCTAGTCTCTTTTTTGGATAATCAGGATCCAAAGGAACATAAGCAGCACCGCACTCCATAATGGCAATCAAAGCTACTATCAATTCAATAGAGCGTGGTAGTAAAACTGCCACAAAATCACCTGGGCAAACTCCTTGTTCCACTAAGAAGTGAGCCAATTGGTGGGACTTTTTTTCCAAACTTTCATAGGTGATAAACGAATCACCAAACTTTATAGCTTGCTTAGAAGGAGTATTTTGAGCTTGCTTTGTGATTAGTTCATGCAAGGGCAATTGTGGAAATGGGGCATGGGTATCATTCAAATCTAAATAGGCCGAAAAATCTACCTTAATAATGTTACCAATTTCAACACTTGGATTTGCTACTATTCCATGCAGCACTTCTTTGAAAGAAGCCATCATTTGCACTATAGTGGCCGGCTTAAAAAGAGAAGTGTTATAGGACCATTCTAAAATAAGTTCATCTTCTGTTCCCATAGCATTTAAAAAAAGCTCAAACGCTTCATAGGCCCTGGGATTACTCTTTAACTTAAAACTTAAGCCATTAAATGCAACTGCATTTGCCATGCCTATATCAATATTGAAAATAATTGGAACTATTGGTACCCTTGATGGATCTCTTGAAATTGCAAGTTTTTGAAGTAATTGTCCAAAGCTAAACTGTTGATGTTCGTAAGCATTAAAAATTTCTTCTTTCCTGTTTTTTAAATATGCATTGAATGGAATATCAGCAGCAAGCTTACTTCTTAAAGGAAGCAAGTTCACGCAATGCCCTACTAATTGGGTCTTACCACTATTGGACTGACCAGCAGCCGGCAGCCCTAAAACCAAATCATCCTGACCTGTTTTATGATATAGAAAAACCTCAAAGGCAGCCAGTAAAGTAACCACAAAACTTGCTCCAGACTGTATGCCAACTTTTTTTAGACCAGCTACCAAGTCCCTATCAATTCCAAAATCTAAGCGATTACTCTTAAAAGTTCGTAATTTAGGGCGTGGAAAATCGGTAGGCAGGGAGACGGTTGGAACAGATGTTTCATATTGTTTAAGCCAATACTTTTGGGTTATTACAAATTCAGGACTTTCAATAAATTCCAGTTCTCCCCCTGCATAAGAACTAAAGGTTTCAGGTTGTGGGACATCCGGTGTTTTGCCTTCTATATAAGCAGAATAGAAACTGCCTAATTCTTCGAGTATGATACCCATAGACCAACCATCGCATATGATGTGATGTGCAGTGAGTACTAATTGATGTTCCAGTTCTGAAAGTTTTAGTAACCTAATCTTTAACAATGGGCCTTTAGCCAGGTTAAAAATATAATTGGCTTCTTCCGATAAATAATCTTTTATTGCTTTATTTTTCTCCGCTTCACCAAGCTCGGAAATATCGTGATAATCAGGTTCTATTGAAACCTCCTGAAAAATTGTCATAAAACGTCCGTCGGGGCTAATGGTAGCTCTTAATGCCTCATGTCTTCTTACCAATTCTTTAATGGCAACCTCTATGGCAGCTATATTCAAGTCACCCTTTAAGATAAGGGAAACAGATTCATTGTACGCTCTGTTGGCATCTTCGCCACCTAACATACAGGCCGTCCAAATTTCAGCCTGAGGTTGTGTAACAGGGATTATACAAACTATTTTTGGCCCGTTGAAAGGATTGAACGAAGTCGAAGTAGTTGTTTTAGTAATTGGCTGTTTCATTTATGTAACCGTATTCGTTTTTAAAATTTCTAAAATTGATTGATTATTTTACAAATCGATTTTACGATATTCACCATTGTTTTCTTTGTCCGCTACAAACCATGCCGGATTTCCGTTCTCATCCATACCAAGCTTAGCCCCCGGACATGGTGGAGTATTTAATTTATCTATAGAAGTTTTAGTTTTTGTATTTTGTGTTTTAGATGTAAAATTGGATGATTGCGAATTTAAAAAACCAGCAGCAACCAACTCGTTAACAGATGCAAGTAATACTGTTTTAATTTGTTTAATATCTTTTTCCAGAAAAGCATTCGTCATAAAACATGGAAACCCATCCCAAATGTGAATACCTTTTTCTCTCATCAAAACAAAAAGCAACTCTGAATAAGGTATTTCTTCCAGGAATTTTAATCGCCACAACGAACCAAAATACGTTATTTTGATAGGAAGGCCCTGTTTTTCAAACATATTATTGAGATCTATAGCCAAGCCTTTGGTCATAGCCGTTAATTTGTTTTGAAGGTCTATTCCCTGCTTTTTCATAAAAATTAAGGATGCCTTCGCTGCAGCAAGCGCAAGTGGGTGGCGAACAAATGTGCCAGCAAAATAAGTAACACCTACTTCCGGTATGGAGTTGTCACCATATTGCCAATATCCACCATCAAGCGCATCCATGTATTTTTTATAACCCAAAATAGCACCAATAGAGATACCTCCACCTATAACTTTTCCATAGGTAGCAATATCTGCTTTAATTCCAAACAATGCTTGTGTACCACCTGGATGCATACGGAAACCTGTAATTACTTCGTCAAAAATAAGCACAGTTTCTGATGCTTTGGTAATCTCACGGACTTCTTTCAGGAACTCTACAGGCTGAAACTCCGGTCTGCGACTTTGTACTGGTTCTACAAGAATTGCAGCGACTTCATGCGCACGATTACGAATTATGTTTAAACTTTCATCTGTACCATAGTCCAGCACTAAAATATTTTGAACGGAATCTGATAAAATTCCAGCTGCTGCTGGGAACGTTTTCATTTTTTTTGATCCTCGCACAAGTGCTTCGTCATTTATTCCATGGTAAGATCCTGTAAAAGCAATGATAAGTGAACGCCCAGTGACTGTTCTGGCAATACGCATAGCCCCTAAAACTGCTTCTGAACCCGTATTGCAAAGGGCTGCCCGTTCATGGCCAGTAAACTCACAAAGAAGTTCGCAAACTTCTCCCGCTAAGGGATGTTGCGGTCCCACCTCAAAACCAAGTTCTATTTGTTTATGAAGGGCTTCTTTTATAAAATCAGGTTGGTGACCAAACATGCATGAACCAAAGCCATTTAGAGTGTCGATATACTCATTGCCATCCAAATCCCAAAGGCGGTTGCCCGAAGATTTCTCAATAACAATGGGATATACAAGCTCTTTCGTTAATGGCTTAAAGCCAGACACCACTCTTGGATCAGACATGTGCTGACGATGTTCCTGAGTGTAGGTTTTACTGCTTGTAGTTTTACTATTGTAGCTAAGAATTAATTTTTTTAAAAAGGCTCCTTGCTCCTCATTTAACTCTAATGATTGCCTCTCAATTCTTGGCGAGGCACCAAAAGGTTTCTTGTGTTCTTTGATCTCTTCTTCAGTCAGTGATTCTGATGACGAATTAGTTGTTAACTTTATCTGTTCAATTAGTGGTTCTTGAACCACTGAAGGAGTTGAACTATTTCCTTTTAACAATTCCAATTGTTTTCCTAACAATTGAAGTTGTTGGGCAATAAGATCTATTGCAGTATTATTATTAGTTTGAGCAAAATTATTAAAAGAGCTTGTTTGTATTGAGTTACTCGAGACTAAATTAGGAGCTGATACTTTGTCAGGCGCTGGAGGTACAGGAACAAAACGCTCTGGTGGTAAATTTTTATCCAAATAGTTTGCCAAAAGATTTGGTGTGTTTAATTCGTCATTTAACTGACGAAAGGTGATAGGCGTTTTAAATTCATTTTTCAAAGTTATCGCCATTTGTGTTAAAACAAGTGAATCAAGACCCAATTCGAGAAAACTATGGTTGTATTCAGAAGATTTTAACTCCATACCAGAGGTATTCAAAACGATATCTGAAACTTTTTCCAGAATCATCATTTTCCTATCAGGTTGTTCAATTGTTTTCATTTGAGATTGTATCGATTGATTTTTAATAGGTTCAATTAATTTATTCATGTTTTCAGCAGATACTTCATTTAATGGCGGATCTATCCAACAAGGTTTACGATCAAACACGTATGATGGCAGCAAAACTTTTTGCCTGGATTGGCCACTGTAAAATGCTTTCCAGTCTGGCTCAATCCCATTTAGCCAAAGTTGTCCTAAAGCAGATAATACGGTGTGATAGGAATTTTCATTTTCACCTGGCACAACCAAACTTGCAATTGAAGTTGCTGATTTTGATTTCTTTTTTTGTTGCGATAAAGTGGTTAACGCACGACCAGGACCAACTTCTAACAATACGATATTCTCTAATCCAAGAGCTGTTTCCATAGCGTCCGAAAAACGCACAGTAGCACGCAAATGATTTGTCCAATATTGAGGATCAGTAGCTTCTTTGTCGCTCAGCCATGTTCCGGTTACAGTTGAAATAATAGGAAGTCGAGGAGCATTTAAAGTTACTTTTTTAACTTCAGATTCAAACATACCCAGAATAGGATCCATCATTTTAGAATGGAATGCATGACTGGTTAAAAGCAATCTATTTGGAATTTCCTTCTCCTCTAAAATTTTAGCAAAGGTTTCAATTGGCTTATCTTCTCCAGAAACAACACATAACTGGTCAGAATTTACAGCAGCTACTGAAAGTGTTTCAGGAAGAATTTTTGATAGAATGTCATAAGATGTTCTAACTGATAACATACTGCCACCAGGAAGATTACTCACCAATTTACCTCGAACAGCAACCAGTAGTAGTGCATCTTTTAAAGTGAATACGCCAGCCAAAAGAGCAGCTACAAATTCACCAATACTATGTCCACAAAGATGAGTTGGTTTAATTCCCCAACTCATCCAAAGTTCAGACAAGGCATATTCTACAACAAACAAAGCTGGTTGTGTATATTGGGTATCTTTTAAACGGATTTCTGCTTCGGGAGAATTATTTTCAGGATAAATAATATTACGGATATCAAAATTAAAAGCTTCCGATAATATTTCAGCACATTGATTTACTGCTTCACGAAACACGTCTTCATGTTCATAAAGTGCTTTACCCATTTGTAAATATTGTGCACCCTGTCCGGGGAAAAGAAATGCCAAATTGTTAGGTACAACTTTCAAATCAGATGTTTTTACAGTTGTTGTATCATCTAACAATAGTTGATTAATGGCGTTTTCTGAATTATTCGCTAAGGTAAAACTACGTTTACTGAATGTATCTCTGGTAACACTAAGTGAATATGCTACATCTGCTAATTTTATCTCAGTTGAAGATTTAATATAATTGCCCAAAGCTATTTTATAACCTTCAAGGCTCTTGTCTGTTTTTGCTGACCAGGTTAGTAATTGTAATGGCTTACTTTCTCCTGAAGCTGGTTGATTGGCTTCAAACTCCTCTACTATAACATGTACATTGGTACCTCCAACACCAAAGGAGCTGACACCTGCACGTCTTTTTCCTTTCCATTTCCAATCGCTAAATGTGTTATTTACAAAGAAAGGACTGTTTTCAAAATCAATAGCTGGATTCGCTTTTTCGTAACCTAAAGATGCTGGTATTTTTTGATATTTTAAGGCTAACATGGTTTTTATGACTCCTGCAACTCCTGCAGCAGCTGTTAAGTGTCCCATATTACTTTTTATAGAACCTATAGCGCAATAACCATTTAAGGATTGTTTGCCAAAGGCCATTTGCAGTCCTTCTATCTCAATGGGATCTCCAATTGGGGTTGCTGTGCCATGGGTTTCAACATAGCTAATATCAGAAGGGGATATTTGCGCATCTCTGAGCGCTCTGGATATTACATCAGCCTGGCCTTCTGCACTTGGCGCTGTAAAACTTCCCTTACCACCACCATCATTATTTATTCCGACTCCTTTTATTACCCCATAAATGAAATCTCCATCTACTTTTGCGTTTTCCAACCTTTTTAAGAGAATAACTCCAGCACCATCGCTAAAAACTGTTCCTTTTCCATTGGCATCAAAAGAACGACAATGTCCATCTGAACTCAACATTGCTCCCTCTTGATACAGATGTCCGCTGTAGATAGGAGCAGTTACACTAGCCCCACCTGCTATTGCGATGTCGCATTGGTTATTTCTTATAGCTTCAACTGCTTCAGCAACGGCTAACAAAGATGTTGAACATGCCGAATGAACACTTACTGCTGGTCCTTTAAGATTCAAATGGTAAGCCGTACGGGAAGATATATAATCCTTTTCGTTAACTGAGTCCACCTGAAGGATTCCTACTTGATTTAACAGTTCTTTATTAGGCAATATATTGTTTTCAAAGTAAGAATTTCTGCCTTTTCCTGCATATACTCCTATACTTCCTTTATAATGTGAGGGAAGATGTCCGGATTGCTCGAGAACTTCCCAGGCGATTTCTAAAAATAATCGTTGTTGTGGATCCATTGATTCTGCCAATTTTGGATTGATGCCAAAAAAACGAGCATCAAATTCTTTAGCAGAAGGTACAATTCCTCTAGCGGCAACATATAAGGGATCATTTCGTAATTTTTCCGAAATACTTTTATCTAGTTCTTCTTGAGAAAAAAAAGAAATAGTTTCCTTACCTTCTTTAAGAATCTCCCATAATTCTTCAATGGATAATGCTCCTGGAAATCTTCCTGCCATTCCAATAATGGCTATATCTCTAGGTGATTTGTATCCTTCTGGTTTTGGATTATCTAAAGTTGCGTCAGTTGGTTTTTCTATCTTAAAATAATTGGATATTTCTGAAATAGTTGGATATTGATAAATTTTTGTTACTGGTACCTTCATGTTCAAGCTTTGACTCATGAAAGCGGCTACTTTTTGAGTTAAGAGTGAGGTTCCTCCCATTTCAAAAAAATTGTCATCAATTCCAATACTTGGTACATTGAGCTGTTCACTCCAAATGGATGCAATATTTTTTTCAAGTTTAGTTCGAGGTTTTTTCAACAAAGGAGCAGAATCTGGTCTTACATACTCAGGTCGAGGAAGAGCTTTCTTGTCAATTTTCCCATTTGATGTGATAGGAAAATCTTCAACCCACATAAAAATGGAGGGTATCATAAAATATGGAAGTAATTCTTCCAGTTGTTGTCGAATAAAATTGGCATCACCCTTGGTTTCTTTGGGTTGCAGATAGGCTACCAACTGAGTTTCTCCTTTCAGGTGATTACTTGCCAGCACTATAGCTCGTTTGATATCCGGGAGCAAATTTAATTTCGATTCAATTTCACCTAATTCTATTCTATGTCCTCTTATTTTAACCTGATCATCTTTCCTTCCAATATATTCAATGCTTCCATCTGGTAACCTTCTGGCAAGATCACCCGAACTGTACATCCGTTCTCCTTTAATAAAAGGATTGGAAACGAACTTCTGGCCAGTCAATTCTGGCCGATTGAGATAGCCTCTGGCTAACCCCTTACCAGAAATATATAATTCGCCCACTACACCTACCGGTTGAAGTTTTTTAAATTCATTTAGTATGTAAACAGATAGTGTAGGAATAGAATTCCCTATGTTACTTATATTATTATCTATATCATATTCATCAATTTCTTTATAAGTAACATGCACTGTGGTTTCTGTAATTCCATACATATTAATGAATTTGACATCAGGATATTGAATATACCACTTTTCTAAGTGTTTTGGGAAAAGCGCTTCTCCACCAAAAATAATATAACGTAAATTCAAACTTACTTCAGAATTATTTGTACTCTCCATTAGGTTATAAAATGCGGAAGGTGTTTGGTTTAAAACGGTAATGCCCTCTTTATCAACCATAGAAATGAATTCAAGGGGATCTTTAGCAATCAATTCTGAAACAATTATTAATTTGCCACCAAATAATAACGCACCATACATTTCCCAAACCGAAAAATCAAAACAAAAGGAATGAAACATACACCAGACATCATTTTCATTGAAGTCAAAAAGTGGAGCGCTGTTGAAAAATAAACGAACAACATTTCGATGCTCAATCATTACTCCTTTGGGGTTACCAGTAGTACCAGATGTATAAATTATATAACATAAACTATCTGGACTTATATTAATTTTTTCTGGTTTATTTAAAGAATAAGTTTTTATATTATTAATAAAGTCATTTAGTAAAGAACTATTAATTATTGTTTTGCATTGGCTATCATTTTGTATATATTCTTTTCTTTGTTCAGGATAATTAGGATCAATTGGAATATAAGCAGCCCCTGACTTTAGAACACCTAATAAACATATTATTATCCATTCACTTCGATCAAGCATTACAGCAACCAAATCAGTTGCATTTACTCCATGTACGTTTATTATATAGTTTGCGAATTGATTTGACAACTTATCTAACTCATTGTAAGTAATTTCTTTATTTTCAAAAACTACGGCTATATTATCAGGATTTTTATTTGCTTGCTCAAGGAATAAATCTACTAATGTTTTCTCTTTTGGATAATCTACTATCTCACTACTAAGAGTATTTAGCAAAAATTCCCGTTCTTCATCCTTTATATAGTCAATTTCCCCAATTCTTACATTTGGATTATTTATAAGTTCAGATAAAAGCTGCTTGTAATGAGAGATCAATTTCTCAATCATATCAAAACCATAAATATTAGTGTTGTAAGTTATTTCAAAAACGAGCTGTTTATCTACCTCTTCAAATGTAATTTTTATATCAACTTCTGAAAACAATTTGTCTTCATTATCCATCTTGTCGGATAAAACTTTGGGAGACAACATTATGTTGAACAAATCATTAGGGTTTTTGTTAGAACCCCTTGTGAGGTCATCTTTCAAATAAGTAAATGGGTAGTTACCGTGCTTGAAGTCAAGCAAAATGGACTCTTTAACTCTTTTATATAGTTTGCTAAAATTTTCAAAGGGGTCTATCTCTGAACGAAAAAAAAGAGTGTTTTCCCATAACTCCACCTGGCTATTCAAATCTGAATTGCTAACATGTGCTCCCAATAAAATATCTTTCTGAGAGGTATATCTATAAAATAGTACATTCCAGGATGTCAAAAGACAAATAAACAAATTACCCTCATGTTTAATAATGAAAGATTGCAGATCTTTTGTTTGCTTCTCTGATAGAGAGAAACGAATACTTTTGGCACTATAGGTTTTAACTATGTGAGGTGACTTTTTGTTTGGCAGATTTACTATCGATTGTAATCCTGACAACCTGTTAAGCCAATAATCTCTTTGGAGATTACTAATTGTATTATTTTTGTTTGACGCTATCATTCAAATAAATATTAACTGTTAATTTGTTATTATACCAGTAATTCGACTCAACTGCGATTCTTAGCTGTCAAAATAATTAGGCATATCTAAAAACACATCATGTTGTTGATAATTTTAGGCCTTTGAAATTTATTGAATCCAATTTAACAACGAAAAACCTTTATATCGCTATTGATAGACAAAACAACTAATTTTTTAACAGAAAACAATAATTGTAAAAGGTTTATTTTAGTTTTTAGCTCCAATAAATGTTTGAATATTAGTGCCTTCAGCCCAATGTTTTTGTGAAAAATGCCATACACTAAAGCCTGTATCTTTAAAAAGCTTCGGGTAATTATGTGAAAATGCCCATTCACGTCCATAAACTTGAGAATTGGGATTTGTTTCAAAATTGTGTTTAGTACTATTAGGCTCTATTGCAACAAAGATGGTTTTACCCAAGGCGTTAATTTGCCTCAAGAAATCTTGTAAGCGCAGCTCGGTAAAATATTCTAAAACACCTCCAGAAGTGACAAAAATAGTATTATCGTGCCCGTGTTCTTTTACCCATTCAAAACCATCTGAGGTCACAAACTCAAGTCGATTATTGTTACTAAATTTTTTATTATTTATTTCTATCTGAACAGGACTAAGATCTAAACCAACAAAATGATTAATTTTAGGAAATTCTGAACTGAGATAATTTAGTACAGCGCCATTTCCAGTTCCAATTTCTACCAGTGTGTTAAATTCTTCAGATTGGTTTGATAATTCTTTTTTAAGTAAATCGAATATAAAAGTACAATTTGGCAGAAAATCAGTTTTAAATAAATCTTCTGATTGTGATAACCACTCCGTGCCTTTATTGGCCCAATAAGATTGATGTAATTTCGCTATTGTATTGTAATCTTGTCTCTTTTCAAGCTTTTTAAAAATCGCCGCACGCATAAAACGTTCCGGTATACTCATATTATTATTAACGACTACAGTTAATCCATTTTTTGATAATTGGCGCGCCTTTTTTGGGAGAAGAAACACAAGCACATTTCCGAATGGTACTGAAAGTAAATCAAATATTCCTCTTAGAAGTTGATATAGAATAGCTTTTATTTTTCTTTTCATCGGTTGCTGTATATAGATATTCAAAAAAATATAGATTTAACTACGATAAATGTAATTTTCAAGTATTGTACAGGTGTTTTTTAGTTTTTCGCACCAATAAACGTTTTAATTTCATTCCTCCCCCAGGGTTGTTGTGAAAAATGCCATAAACTAAAGCCTGCATTTTTGAAAAGCTTTGGATAGTTATGAGAAAATGAGGGTTCATTCCCATAAAGTTCAGAATTAGGGTTTGTATCAAAATTGTGTCTACCACCATTAGGTTCTATAGCTATAAAGAAAATTTTACCTAATCGGTTTATTTCGTTCAAAAATTCTTGCAAACGTGTCTCCAGAAAATATTCTAAAACACCTCTAGATGTTACAAAAATAGTATTACTTTGGCCGTATTCTTTAACCCAATCAAAAGCATCTGAGGCCACAAAATCAAGCCTTTTGTTATGAATGAACTTTTTTTTATTTATTTCAATTTGGTCTAGACTAAGATCAATACCAATAAAACGATTAATGCCAGGGAATTCTGAACTGAGATAATTTAGTACATCGCCATTTCCAATTCCAATTTCTACCAGTGTGTTAAATTCTTCTGATTGATTTGATAATTCTTTTTTAAGTAAATCGAAAATAAAAGTATCGTTTGACAGAAAATCATTTTCAAAAGCAACTTCAGTTTCTAAAAATAATTCCGTAGCATTTTTACTGGTCCAAAATTTTTGATGCATTTCCGCTATTGTATTGTAATCTTGTATTTTTTCAAGTTTTCTTACAAGTGCAGCACGCATTAACCTTTCCGGTATATTCATATTATTTTTATTCTTATGTACTAGCGTAATTCTATTTCCTGATAGTTGGTGCGCCTTTTTGGGTTGAAAAAAGACAAGAATATTACCCAGTGTAATGACAAGTAGTTTAACAAAAACTGTTCTTATTTTATCTATCATAACAAAAATATTAAAAAATAATTAGGGTATCTTCTATAATAGCTTTGGATTATTATAGTAGATACGGCAAGTATAATTCACTCCATCAGTTAATTTTTTACATTGAAACTGTTATCGAAAGCTTAATGTTTTTAATTAAAATTCATTAAATTTTTTCAAGAAAGATCGTTAATGTCGATTTCAATTTTGGTTACACGTAACCGATAGGTTGCATTCTGAGGTACTCGGTCGTTTTTGATTTCCTTTTAAAATTCGCAAATATATCGGCAACAACATTTGGCGAATACCCCATAACTGAAGCAACTTCTTGTATCGGGTATTTGTTTTCCCATGCGTACCACATGAGATCAAGAGTTTCAAATGGCAATTGAAAAAAGAAATCTTCCTGAGTTTGCTCTGCCGGATACGTATCCGTTGTTGGTGTACGTTTAATAATTTCTTCTGGAACACCCAAATATCTTGCAAGTTCGTAAACCTGAGTTTTATACAAATGGCCAATGGGCATTACATCGGCTCCACCATCACCATATTTGACAAAGAATCCCTGTTGAACCTCATGCTTGTTTGGTGTTCCGATAACAGCATAATGATTTGCCTCGGCATAGTAATAAAGCATTGACATTCTGCTTCTTTGCTTAAAATTGGATGCTGCCACAATTTGTAAATATGCTCTGATGGGCAGCATCTTGCTTTCAACTGCTCCGTTTGCAAAATATACTGTTACATAAAAAATGGGGGGCAGTTTCATATTTGAAATATTTTGTTTGATTTCAATCTTGAATTTATCCTTTCCAGGATTAAAATCAGAAACCACGCTTTTTACGGCCTCGTCGCGTCTGCTATAACATCTAAAACCTGCCAATGCATCTGTCAGGTTCTCTTCAATTGTTTTAACATTGAATCTGCTGGCAAGTTCCAATGCAAGCATTTTACTATCCGGACTCGAATCGTTCTCGGGCATCATTATCCCAATAACTTTATCAGAACCTAAGGCCTGAACGGCTAATGCAAGTGTTACAGAAGAATCAATCCCTCCGCTTATTCCAACGACAGCTCCTCTTCTTTTTAAAACATGAATTACATCGTTCCTGAGTTTTTCAGCAATTTCTATTGTAGTTTGTTCTACACTATTTAATTTTATAATGTCTTTCGAAAATGCAAGTTTTGTTGTCATGGTAATTTTAATTGTAATTTGATTCAGATCTTACATTGCAATTAATTAAATCATTATTGTTCAGATGTTTAAAATCATTGATAAACTGTTTATACAGAAGTTGAGTTGAAATAACTGCGGTAAGTGCCATATTATCTATTTCAGAATATGACTTCCCCGAATTCATCTTAACCAGTAATTTAGAAACAGAATTGACACTAAAAATTCCTGCATTTAATAATGATTCCACAGAAAGAACTTCCTTAATATAATCAGGAGCATCAACTCCAAGAAAACTACTTAAAATAGGCGCCCTGTAAGCCTGTTTGGGTCTGTTTAATATTTCTTCAGGTAATCTTCCTATCATCATTTTCTTTAGCAATACCTTTTCATTCAGCCCCTTAAGTTTGTAATCAGGAGGTAAAGAAGCACAGAACTCAATAATTCTGTAATCCAGAAATGGATATCTGCCTTCCACCGAATTTGCCATTCCCATTCTGTCGCCTTGTGATGACAATAAATATCCCGATAAAAAAACAGAAATTTCAATAAATTGTGACTTTGCAAGTGGGTCTAACTTATCCAGCTTACCGTCAAAGTTTGAAAACAACTTAAGGTATGGATCGAAAGATTTAAGCTTTTCCTGTATTTCCTTGCTAAAATGCTTTGTAATATTCGATGAATTTTTCCACCTTAACAGATGAGAATAAACCGGGGAATCAGTTTCATCAAGTTTATAACCGAAAAACATTTTTAACGCATTATAATTTGCATTCTGTAATGAACTAATGTATGGATAAAGTTTTTTCAACAACAAAGGCCGAATCCTTGAGTTTTTATCTTTCGACCAAAAATGTCTGATTTTGTTTTCCTTAAAAATATCGTATCCGGCAAGTAATTCATCAGCACCTTCACCCGTAATTACTACTTTAATATTATTTTCCATTACTTTTTTGGAAAGACTGTACATTGGCGATGGAGACGTTCTTAAAAGCGGTATTTCGCTATGCCAAACTACCTGTGGAAAATTGTCTGCAATTTCTTTTGAGCTACATTCAAATCCTAAATGATTTGTATTGAAATATTTTGATGCTAAATTTTGGAAGTTCGATTCATCAAATTCATCTTCTTTAAATCCAACGGAAAATGTTTTCAAAACATTTGGTTCTATGTCTTTAATAAATGCTGTTGTAACACTTGAATCCAAACCTCCGCTTAAATACGCTGCAACAGGGACATCAGCGCGAAGTCGGATTCTAACTGAATCTTTAAACAGTTCACTAAAATCGGAAATAGCATCCTCAAAACTGCCTTTGTAATAATTATTTGGAGTCGCAAAATTAAGTTCCCAAAATTTTTGAACTTTTAATTCGCCATCCTTTATTTTCATAAAATGACCGGGCGGACATTCTCTAATTCCCTTAAAAACAGTGTTGGGTGTAATTGTTGTCCAAAAAGTAAAAGTTTCTGCCAGTCCTTCAAATGAAATTTCCCGGCCTACTTTTGGATGTTCAAAAATGGCTTTAATTTCAGAACCATAAACAAATAAATCTGGTGTATTATAATAGAAAAGAGGTCGAATTCCAACTCTGTCGCGCGCCAGAAACATTTCCTGCTTATTTTTATCCCAAATTGAAAACGCAAACTGACCGTTTAATTTTGGAAGACAACTCTCACCATATTCTTCATATAAATGTACTAAAACTTCAGTGTCACTATAAGTTCTGAAATGATGACCTTTTTCCTCCAGCTCCTTTCTTAATTCAATGTAGTTGAAGATTTCTCCATTAAACGCTATCCACAAAGTTAAATCTTCGTTTGGTAAAGGTTGCTGCCCTCCATGAATATCAATAATACTGAGTCGAACACTACCAAAACCAATATTTTCACCAATATATATTCCGCATTCATCCGGACCTCTGTGCCGAATGCGTGTAAGCATCCTGTTAATTAGTGATGCATCAGGACTTTCATTTTTATCAAAATATCCGGCAATACCACACATATCATGGTAAGTTATTGAGCATTTGTTTTTCTGGTTACAAATGCTGCAATGGCATTTATCGATTCAAAATTTTCCTCTAACAGCTCGTCATCTGCCACCTCGACTCCTAATTCTTCTTCTATATAACTAATTAGAGATAGAAAACCTAATGAATCAAAAATACTTTCTTTAAAAACCAGAGTATCTTCTTTTATTTTTTCTTTATCTGTAAAAGTGGTTTCTGAGATAAAATTTCTCAATTGCTCAGTTAATTTAGCGGAATTTTCCATATTTTGATGTTATTAAAAATTTACTTGAAAGAAAAGGTGATTGAATTCAATTCTTTATTTACTTTTCAAAGTCTTCTAATATTCACTAATTTGCGATACCCGAATATCATTAGTGCTAATATAAGCCGAACCAAAAGACCATCCTGCACCAACAGTGCTCAACAGCATCCTTTTTTCACCTTCAAGTTTATGTGCAAGTTCAGAAACAATGGTTAAAGGAACAGAAGCTGAACTTGTATTCCCATACTTTTCGATAGAGAACGGAACTTTATTCGGGTCAAATTTTAATCGTTTCATAATAAATTCCATCATCATTCTGTTTCCCTGATGGAAAATTAGGTAATCAACATCGATGGGAGTTATTTCTGCCTCTTTCATTAGCAGGGTTAATTGTTGTGGAAGATTCCTGACTGCAAAACTAAAGGTGTCCATTCCATCCATGACAATGTCCACGTCTCTGCGAACATTCCCATTTTCCCTTATTTTATCTACCAGATTATCTGCTTTCAAGGGAAAACGAAAACCTCCGTAAGGAATCTTTAAACTGTCTTCACCGGAACCATCTGCTCCCAAAACAAAAACGGACTTCTTAAAATCACCTTTTTCAACTATGCAAGCTGTACCTGCGTCACCATATAACGGAAAGTTGACATAATCCTTTTTGTTTACAATCTTTGATACCGTTTCTCCAACTAAAACTAAAACCTTGTTTATTCCGGATATCGAAGCATAGGCATAAGCAGTTGAAAGTGCGTAAACAAATCCAGAACAGGCTAATGACAAATCGAGGCAAGCGGTTGAGGTTGGCAATCCTAATTTATGTTGCAAAATAGAAGATGTTGGCGGTTGTATGTAATCAGGTGTTGTTGTAAGAAATAAAAGCATATCTATACTTTCCGGGTCAGTATTGTTATCAGTCATTAATTGTTTAGCAGCCTTATAACATAAATCTGATGAAGTAACATCATCCTCCGCAATTCTTTTTTCTTTTATTCCAATTGAACCAATTAATTTCTCTAACGCTTTATTTTCCATTAATAAATCATAGTTCGATGAAACTTTCTTTGGCACACAAGCAGAAATTGCTGTAATACCTACGTTGTTAAACTTTAAAACTGCCATAAATAATTATTTTAATGTAACACCGCCATCAATTGTTAATACTGATCCGGTAACCCACTTTGATGCATCAGATAACAAATATATACAGCCGTAAGCTATATCATTTGGCTCTCCATATCTTAAAGGATAATTTTTTTCATCCTCACGCAATTGTTCATCTGAAAAAGTTCCACTAAATAACATTTCAGTAGGAATAATACCTGGGTTAATGCAATTTGATCGGATTTTACGTGGTGCTAATTCCAGAGCTAATACCTTTGAAAAAGAATTTACAGCACCTTTAGATGTTGAATAAATCGAATTACCTATATAGGCTTTGCTGCTGGCGATAGATGATATAAAAACAATTGAGGATCCGCTATTCATTATTTTTGAACTGATTAATTTTTGCATCAGCAACATAGAAGAAATGATATTGGTCTGGAATATTTCATCAATATTATCTTTTGAAATGAATTTAATTGGTTTGGTCATTGTAATCCCGGCACATAAAACAATCCCATCCAATTTAGGAAGTTCCTTTACTAAATAGTTTAATTCTTCTTCCTTTATTAAATCTATGGATATTTGAACATGTTCCTGACCATTCAACTTCTGAAATGTTTTGTTTAACCTATCCTCATTCCTGCCGGTGATAATCAATTTTGCTCCAATTTTGGAACATTCTGTTGCAATTGCAGCACCTAAACCTGACGAAGCACCAGTTATAAGGATTGTCTTATTTTCTAAAGAAAATGGTGAAGCATTCATTGTAATTTATTTTGTATAAGAATATACAAATCTTCAATGGTCTTACTTTTCATCAAATCACTGCCAGTGACACGAATTTCAAATTCTTCATCAATCATAGCAATAATAGATAGAGCAACCAGGGAATCCCATTCATCAATATTTTTAAAGTCTGTGGATGTATCAATATTATTCAATTCTACATCTTCCAATTCTTCACAGAAACGTTTTAAAAATTCATCTAATGTTATCATATTTATTCGTTTATTTTATAACTGCTATTTATAATTTCCTGATAATCATTTGCCATCCATAAAGAGGTGACCTCTTTTTCAGGATACATTCTCAAAACAATTTTTTGAAGTGTATCATCAGTACCTGCTTCATAAAACTTTCGAACTCCATCTGAAACCATATTATGAACCATGGATGTCCATAATACCGGATGAGTAATATGACGTATCAAATTATTTCTGATTTCATTTATGTTCGTATGAGGCTTACCATCAACACACTGATATATAGGCATAACCGGTTCATTAAACTTTACTTTGCGAATTATTTCGCCAAGTTCTTTTTGCGCTTCTGCCATATATGGTGAATGAAAGGAGCCTGCAATTGGTAATGGAACTGCGCGTTTTGCTCCTTCAGCTTTAAATTGTTTGCATGCCAATCGCACTCCTTTTTTCGATCCTGTAATCACAATCTGGCCAGGGCCGTTATAGTTTGCAATATATACAGGTTCGCCAGTTTCATTGTGTATTTTTTCAATCCTTTTTTCTATGTAACGATCTGATAAACCAATAACAACGCCCATTGCTGATTTTTGATTTTCACAAACTTCCTGACCAATAAGAGCTCTTTTTGAAACGATATAAAGGGCATCCGCAAATGATAAAGTTTTATTTACAACCAATGCCGCAAATTCCCCCAAAGAATGCCCTGCTACAACATCCGGTGAAATATTATTTTGAGTTAATGCAATTATAACGCTGTACAAAAAAACGGACGGTTGGGTATTTTTAGTTTCCATGAGTTCCAGTTCTGATCCTGAAAACATTACATCTGTGATGCGTCTGCCCATTAATTCATTTGCATATTCAAAATAATCTCTTGCAACCGGATAGCTGTCATACAATTCTTTTCCCATTCCTTCTTTTTGAACTCCTTGCCCGGGAAAAATAAATGCTTTCATGTCAGGTTAGAGTTTTTTCGCTGGATTTCCGAATACAGTGGTATTTTCTTTTACCCTGCGAATTACAAAACTTAAAGCACCAACAACAGCTCCTTTCTCCACAATAACGCGATCATTAATTACAGCGCTGGAATGAATCGTTACTTCATCTTTTACCTCAATTCCACCAACACAAACAACATGGCAATCAACCCTTGAATATTTTCCAATCTTCACATCATGCCCGATGATAGCTGATTCCTGAATCAAAGCGTAATCCTGAATTTCACATTCAACACCAATAAAAGCGTTTTTAAGTATGATACAGCCTTTGCCCATTTTGACATTTTTACTAATTGATGCATCGGGATGTATCAAATTTATAAACTCCCCCCCTTTATCCAAAATAATATCTATACTCCTTTTCTTTTTAACAACATCACCCATGGAACAAACAAAAACATCATCATGCTCAGGAATGTAGTGATGTATTGTGTCAATAATAATGGGGTATCCTTTAAAACCATTCAAAGCATCTTTGTCATCATCGAGAAAACCTTTAATTTTAAATTCTGTGTTATACCCTTTGCACAATGTTGCGTGATGGGATATTTCACGACCCATTCCTCCTGCACCAATTATAATTAAGTTTTTCATTGTTTGGATATTTGATTTTTTATTTTTAATGTGAATCCTTCTGTATATTATTTTACAAATATATTAACTCTCCACGTATTTCCTACAACATTGGCAGAGTCATGTAAATCCTAATCGCTAAAGGTTAATTCCCCGTTGCTCTGCGGCGGGGTGGTTCATCCTTTCCGTTCCCTACTATAACTAAGAAGTAAAATGTTTGATTTAAATCAAAATCGGGGTAAATTTAGTTTGTCATATGTATTTTTCGAGGTCTTTTCGAATGCCTTTTTTTAACGCTTTCTCAATAAGTGTTTTATGCCAGTTGTGGTTGCCTTCAATCAGACTGATTCCTTTTTCGGTAATTGCAACATCCCAGCCAACCGTTCTAACCTCTGGAATTACCATGGCTGCTCTCTTTACAGTTTCAATCAATAAATCCCAATGAGGTAACTGATAACCGTCAAATTTAATGTTGGTTACAGGATGGAATTCAAAGTATTTTTTTTCGGACGGATTGAGGCGAAAACCGATTCCATTTAAACATCCGGTTTCTATATTCACATTAACCGCTATCCCACCTGCATGAACATTATCGAGGTCATTATTTACGCCCAAACGGATTGCCGCTCCAATAATATCTATAGTTCCTTTGCTGTTGAGAACTGTAACAATCCTTATTGTATTTAAACAACTTGGATTTAGTTTCATTATATCTTCATGCTGTATCACATATTCCTCAAGCAAATCAAATTTTTTCAAATAATTGAAGTATTTATTCAACGGCTGATTATTGATTCGAATTCCCTCTTTTGTTATTTCAATATTTATTTTTTTAACGCCAAATCCTCCTGCACTATTATTTTTTTTGATAATCAGTGTATTTGGATTTTTTTTCAGGATCCAGTTTTCCAGTTGTTGCAATGATACTGTTTTAATATTAAGAAAATCGTGATTGTTAAACGATCGAAACTTCTGGTTAAACAACAATTTATTGTAGAAATATTTAGTAAACTTTTTATTGTTTAACTTTTTTTGAAAACGGTACATAAATAAGGTATTGGCATATTCGTTTGGATTGAAAACCTCGTTTTTGTACACATCAAAATAAAAATAATCCATCGGATGCATGCTGTATTTCAGGAAACTCATGTAAGTCTGAAACAGAAAATAAAAGGCAGGCCGCTTGTATTTATGTTTGTAACATCGGCTAAATTCAAATAGTTTGTTTCGGTGTTTAATATATGTTAAAACAACATATCCAAAATAAAGTAACCTGTCCATTATCATTTTAGTTTATAATTTCAGTTAAAATCTATAAAGCGGAAAATAATCAGCGTTTGGAATTTTATCACCAAACTTACTGGCAATTAGTTCATTGTAAGCATGCAGGTTAATAATTTTTCGCCATACTTTAAACTCAAAAAAATCTTTTGAGAAACCCGCTTTAAATTTTAATAGCGAGTCATTTGCTCCACTATAACCACCGCCAAGATGACAATAATTGCATCCCATTTCATTCGCATAAATTCGGGCACTATCAATTAATAATTTCAACGGACTGAATTTTAGCATCTCATTTTTGGTTCCTCCAAGATGATATTGCATAATACCATTACAAATAGTAAAAATACCACCAGCGATAATTTCATCATCCGCTTCGGCAACAAACAATACTGAATTAAAGTCGGTTGCATTGATTAAATTACGAAAATAATCAAGTGAAAAGTAGTAACTGGGATTTGCATTTACACGTTGCATATTCTTATAATAAATAGCAATAAAACTTTCCAAATCTTCAAAGGCTGATGTTTTTCTTATTAAAATACCATTTTTTAAAGCTCTGTTGATGTGCAATTTGGTGGTTTTATTGTACTCAGACCTTTGTAAGTCAATAGATTGATTCAGATTTATTGCAACGGTCTTGTTTATGGGAATTACCTCACCATAATCTTTAAAAATGATTTCCTGAAACGGAAACATCGGGTGTAGTCTTGAAAAAGAAGAAACTATTTTCCTTTCCATAAAAAACGAATTCAACCTTTTGTTAAACTGTTTGATCGCTTCAGAGGGTAAATCATTAAATTTAATATTACTTACCGGCCCGCAATACCCGTAAACAGAAGTGCAATCCTTCAAATCACTGCCAGGTATTGAACGAATGACCAATGGAATAGCTATAAAATTATCATCAAAATAATAAACAAACAATACAGCTTCGTTTTCTTTATCAAGTAAATGATACGATTGTGTATGATAAAAATCATACTGTAAAGCGTTAAAAACGATATCATTCCACCTGGAATCGTTAACATTAATAACTAAAAACTTACTCATTTAATGTGTTTTTCTGATATTCTTTTCAATCTGCATTCGTTCCATTTATGTTTCCTCGGTTAAAGCTTACAATAAGGAGAAAAAAAACTTCCCAAAGCATGACTAAGATGATGTTCAACAAAATGTACTTTGGGCACTTGCTTTTTGCTGTCCCAACGAACCCATACCAATTCCAAAAACTTTTTTGTTATGGAACCATGCACCAATTTGTGATTTATAAATGGTTTGATGATTTATTAATGCTTTAAGCTGTGAAAAAACTTTTAACTGATATAATCATCAAATAACTTTTTAATTTTTAACTTCTAATGACTGATTCAATATGTTTATTTGACAACTTTTATCACTCGCCCCGGGTTTCCGACAACAGTTTCTCCTTCATTTACATTTTTTATTATAACTGCACCAGCTCCTATAAGGCTATTATCTCCTATTTTTTTTACCCCTGTCATAATTGTTGATGCTATTCCAAAAAAAACGTTGTGCCCAATTTCAATAGATGCACCAACATTATTCCCCAGACTGAAAAAGCATGCTTTACCAATTGTATTATGATGAGCAATGTTAACACCCATAGAAATCATCGTATAATCTCCAATTGTTGTTAACGGCATTATATTTGTACCAGGTAAGATATATACAGCTTCACCTATTTTAACTGATTCATGTATTATGGTATCTTTACTTATAAATGAAGGGATTAAATATCCTTTCATTTTATACTTTTTTAACAATCGATACCTCATTTCATTATCGCCTAAAGGAACAAAAATGGAAATAGATAAATCATTTGCCATAAAACTATCCAGTTCATTCAAATGACCTAATACTTTTATTCCATTTATTACATTTCCTTTTAACTTTTTATCATCATCAAAGTAACCTAATATTTTGTATTCTGCAGATAAATACTCAGAATAAACCTGCGCATAGGTTCCAGCGCTAACAATTATTGCTTTTTTAGTTTTTACCATTGAATTTTTCCATTATTAAATTATCTTTCATGTAAATATCGGATCTTTTAATCACTTTGTATAATGTTAAGAATAATACTTTTAAATCTAAAAGGAATGACAAATTATCTACATACCAAACATCATACGTAAATTTTTGTTCCCACGAAATGGCATTCCTTCCGTTTACCTGAGCCCAACCTGTAATACCGGGACGAACTTCATGCCGGCGTGCCTGTTGTTTGTTGTACAATGGCAAATATTCAATCAACAACGGGCGCGGTCCAATCAACGACATATCTCCCTTCAGTACATTAATCAGTTGGGGTATCTCATCAAGGGAAGTTTGTCGTATAAAGCGTCCGGTTTTGGTTAAACGTTGAGACTCCGGAAGCAGGTTCCCGTTTTTGTCTTTCTCATCCGTCATTGTTTTAAACTTCACCACACGGAATATTTTTTCATTTTTTCCCGGCCGCTTTTGGGTGAAAAATACGCCTGCCCCCTGATTGGCAACAGATAAAATGAGGATGAGGAGGATAAACAGCGGGCTGATGACGATGATCCCGGTAAAGGCAATCAGAAAGTCGAAGAACCGTTTGAAAAATTGTTTGTACATGTTTCGAAGAGTAGTAAATTGTTTTGTCATTTATTGCACGGATTAATCTATTCATTTTGAAAATACCTGATTAATGATTCAATCGTATCTTCAACGGTATATTTAGGTTTCCATTTCATGTCACTAAAGAAAAGAGAACTGTCCATACCAAATTTCATATCCACCTGTTTATTTTCAACCTGAATTTCAGATTTTAGCCCACCATTACAGGCAAAGGCAATATTAATCGTTTTCACTGCAATATCATATAATGTTGATGTTTGCCCGGAACTTAAATTATATACAGGTTTCCAGTCTTCCGGGTTTGTTTTAAGCATCGTAATAATGGCGTCCACCGCATCGCGAATATCAAAGCGTTCCAGAATTTGCCTGCCACCTATAAGCTGAATTTGTTTCCTTTCTATTGCCTGACGTGCAAATTTCGAATAAAGATCAACCTCAATAAGTCCCTTAGCTCCTCCTGCAAGAGTTCCCAACCTGATAGAGCTGTATTTAAGTGTATTTTGTAATTTGCCAAATGATTCAAGCATCAGTTCAGTTGCATATTTTGCCTGTGCATAAACCATTTGAGGGGCAACGGGTGTTTTTTCTTCCGACCAGGGAGGATCGTTTTTTAATCCATAAACACTCTGACTGGAAATATTAATGATGGCTGGGATTTGGCTTTTAACTGCCATGGTAAAAAGTTCATTTGTAAATTTTAAACTTTCAGCTATTTGCTGGTGGGTTCCATGAGGCCGTTTAAAACCAAGATGTAATAAAATATCTACATTGCCGAGGTTTACTCTTCCATTTTGCAAATCACCACTATCAATAATTTTTTCAACCTTCTCTTTGAATAACCCTTCCGTTTTGCTTTTTACCCTACCGAACACCCAAATATCAAACTCATTTTGTTGGATTAATTGATCGATTAAGTTTTGCCCCAGATAACCACTGGCTCCGGTGATAAGTACTGTTTTTCTATTTAGCGAACCGACATTATTTAATTTTTTATAAAGTTTTTGGATTTCAATATTTCTATCAAGTGATATCACTTTGTCTGCCACTTGCCTGGTACCAAAACGATTGGAATTAAAAGTTAATTGGTTTTTTCCACTGTTGATACCCAGCCATTCTTTTACACACGATTCCACCTCATTGAATCCCATTAATGCACGCAGCCCGGTAATCCCTGTAAATCGCGGATTCATTTCAAAAATTTTAAATCCATTATCGGTTAACCTCCCCTGAATATTGAGCGGACCTTTTAATCCCATTTTCAAAAAGGCAGGTGTAAGTTTATCGACAATACTCCAAATATATTTATTTTCGTATGAAACAATTTCAATTGGAATTCCATCTTTTAATTTATTATAAGTGGACATTCGGCCTAATAATTTTCCCAAATTGGAGTATACCAGCTGTATAGAGACCTCAGACACCTGAGGGTTTATTTTTTCCCCAATCTGCGACAAATAAAAATCATAATTTGGATCATCTTTCCCAGGTATTGCGAGTTCCTGTAAAATAGAATTTTCCGGTATTTTATACAAGTCATCTTCTGAATTTATAATTTCAATACCTTGAGATCCGGAACCACCACGCGGTTTGGCAATAATTGGGAATTTTAATTTTTCTGTCCTTACAGCCTCCTCAATAGTTTGTTTATTATAATTTTTAACAAAAACATTTGCAATACTGCCAAATTCAGTATTCATACGCTCTTTATCGCGGCAAGCAGCTATAAATTCAGTTCCTGAAATAATCGTTTTAATTCCTGCTTTTTGAAAATTTTTTGTGTTTTTGGAGAATAATTGTAATTCGTCATCGAGGGCTGGGATAACCAAATCAATTTTATTCCTTTTACATATATCTATTATACTAGCAATATAATTATCGTCATGGATTTTTTTTGTACGTATTTGGTAGTCACAGTCATACGATCCATACGCAAAAGGATTATCGCCTATTCCAAATGTTTTAAAAGGTAATCTTGATAATTTTAATGAATTTATTATGGATTGACCAATGCCGCTGCCAATACATGTAATACCAATATTATATGTCCCATACTCCATATTTATGATTTATTAAATGAGCTACTTCCTTATTAAAAGCTCCCATTTTCCTGACTTATACTTTCACTTTTAAACACTTTCAACAAGATTGAAAACGTATTTTTTCATTTTTCTCCAGCTTTTTTGGGTAAAAAATACGCCTGCCCCTGATTGGCAACAGATAAAAAGAAGGTGAGGAGGATAAACAACGGGCTGATGACGATGATCCCGGTAAAGGCAATCAGAAAGTCAAAAAAACGTTTAAAAATTTTTTTATACATGATTTGGATGATGGTATTTTTTTTAATTGTGTTATTTTCACCTTAAAACTAAAATTTGTTGTTAAAGTGAGCTGATTTTTCAATCATCCATTTTATAACATTTTTTTACTTGGATGTTTTGACATCATAAACACTTTCAATAAAATCAACAAATTTGTTTGCCAGGTCATTTCTTGTAAATGAATTTTCAGCCAGTTTTCGGGCATTTAATCCAAATTTTTTTCTTTGTTCCGGATTATCGGCAAGGAAGATTAATCCTTCTGCAAATGATTTTGCATCATCCGGTTCAGTTACAACCCCACAGTGATTTTCCCGGATCAAATCAGCCAGCCAACCCGGGTAATTATTTAATACAGGCAGGCCTGAAGACAGATAATCAAAGAATTTATTTGGGGAAGTACCATAGTAGAATGCAGGCACATTGGCAAGTATCATCAATCCAATATCAGCACTTGAAACTATTTTGTTTAATTCTGTTTTGGGCACAGAATCGAAAAAACGACAGTTAGCAAGCCCTTCTTTTTCAGCTCTTTCCATTAAAGCAGGTTTCATCTTTCCATCACCAATAAAAACAAAGACAATATCTGTCCGTTTTCTGTTTTTTAGTTCCGATGCAGCATCTAAAACTGCATCCAACCCATTTGCCACGCCGTGTGCGCCAGTGAAAACAGCTACTGTGTCATTGGGTTTTATTCCCGGTAGTTTTAAATCTCTCCTTTTTCCTGGTTGAAAAATATCCAAATCGCACCCATTTGGCACGAGTGTAATTCGTTTATTTTTTGAACTCCTTTTGGCAATACCTTCGCAAATACCCGGTGACAGGCCAATACAGGCATCCGCTTTCCGGTAGCTTAACCATTCGAGCAGGCTCATACCCCATAATAAAAAAGGATTTTTCATTCCCAATGCTTTGGGCAGTTCCGGCCATAAGTCTCTTACTTCAAAGATAAATTTTCTTTTTCTGAACCATTTAGAAAATATGCCTGGAATACCTGCTGTCAAAGGCGTCGATGTGGCAAAAAGCAAATCATAATCTTCTTTTAAAGCAATTTGTATTCCCCTATATGCAAACTTTAGAAAAATCATTGTTCTTTTTGCAATTCCATCTTTATTGGAATAGGGCGCCTCAATTTGAATGACATCAATCCCATCAAAAAAACCTCTCGACACACCGGAAATATTGGTTGGCTTGAAATTAATTTTTTCTTTTCCGCCGCTTACCATAATAACCTCATGGCCTCGTTCCAATAATTTCCGGGCCATTTCATAAGAACGGGTTCCACCTGCCTGAGTAGGAAGAGTAAAATTTTGATGGAAGTAAAGTATTTTCATATGATTATTTATCCGTTAATTAATCTTTTAGATTTATACAAGTAGTATAAATTCCTGGTTTATTAATTGCAATTTCAATCCTTTTCAAGCTGTGCTTTTCCTGGTAATGATCCGAAACAAAAGTATCTTTTAGTTGAGCAGTAGTATCAACCGGTAATTCTATATCAAAAAAAGGAGTTAGTATTTTTCCATCCATCAATTTCCATTCACTTGTGTTCAGAGTATATCCTGCCAAAACTTTATTAAAACTTCCGGAAAGGGTATCCACGATTATCCATTTATTATCCGTAATTTCAACTGAGCGTTTATGCCGGTTACCAAAAGAATCTTTATAACTTCCTGTCCATTTCGAAGCATTTGTTTTTTCAAGCGTTTCCAAAACAGCAGTTTCCGGTTTTAACCAGTTCCCCGCAAGGAAGCGACTGATCGCAGGCATCTGTTCCCGGTCGTCGAAACTCAATGTATTGTGAGAATGAACTGAACCTAGATTGAAATCACATTCTTTTTCCGGGTTGTAGGAATAGGAGCCGGAATCGCAAATAATATTTTTACCATTGTGCCATATGTCCACGTGCATGACGTCATTGTGTGAAGGACGAAACCGGAACCAGGGCCAGCGGATTAATGTCCAGGTATTATCTCCATGTAGGATTGCAAAACCATTTGCTGAAAAATTGTTTTTAATCGGAGCCTCCTTTACCTCAATAAACTTCATGTTGAACCAGTATAATACTTCGTTGTGTTTGCCAAAATTAAACCAGAAGGTATCGTAAAAAAGGATGGCAGCCAATTGTAATGTTGGCCTGAAATTGCGGTAATGGCAAGAGTGGGTATTAAGAAACATTGCGCCATCATTGGATCCCAAATTGGGGGCATTGCCCGAAATGGTATCCGTGAGTTTGTACAACCAGTTTACGGCATCTTTTGTTTTCCTATAAAAACGGGGCGAAAATATTTTGCCCTCCAGGATTTTTCTCCAGAATTCTACATAACAGAGTGTATCCAGCAATATCCGGTGATAAGTAACAGAGTGCTGGGAAAAGCTGCCGCTATCAGAAATCAGTTTATTGGCCCGGTTTTCCAGCCAATAGCGACCTTTTAGGGCAAATTTTTCTGCTTTAGGGTATTTATCCGGGTTTACTTTTTGCAGCCACAAACCACCCATAAAAAGAGCTGCTGCCTCACTGGTTCCATGATTATTGTCCTGCGCAATAGCATACAGAATGTTTTTACTAATGCGCTGCATAGAAGAATAAACAAACTCTATTAATGATTCCGATGGATGAACATATTGATTTAATATATAAGCAGCATTGAACAAATTAAATACCCGGATGCTAGCTTCCTGTCCACATTTCCAGTTTGGACCAGTATTAAATGGATTCTTTACTACCCAATCAGACAGCCATAAATTAAGGGTGTTAAGATATTTTTTATCACCTGTTACAGCATATGCCCGCGAAAGTGTAACAACCCATTCAAAACGACTGGCTTCCCATACGCTTTTTATATCACCCACCATCGGGTTAAAATCCCCGAGTTTTGTCCAATGTTTGCTAACATTTGGGTATTTTTTACCGTTAAAAGGATTTATAAACCAGTTTGGTGGATTTCCAATTACTTTCCAATGAAATCCGTAATACCTTATTTCTCCATGAATTATTTTATTTGCATCTTCCAATAGTTGTGCTTTCCATTCTTCGGGATAATCAGATTTCAATGTTGTTTCAGAAAAAAATGCTGATTTGGATTTGAATTTTTTCTGCTTAAACCAAAGCTTGCGCAACCCGGTTTTTAAAGTAAACCGATACCAGGCAACATAGGCAACGTTAGAGATGCCAAGTTTAAGGATGGTGGATACGTAAAGAAAGAGTTTTTTCATTATGATATTGCTGTTTGTAAAAGTTAGGAATAACCATATTTTAACCGCTGTATCTTTTTTTATGTACGCTGTGGTTAATTAAAAAGATCTAATAAAATGTCCACAATTCGCTCCGCGGTATGGCCATCCCATAACTCGGGAATACTGCCTTCTTTCCATTTTCCGGCAAAAAGCTTCTCCATTGCAGGTTTAATTGCGCTGGGATCTGTACCAATAAGTTCATTTGTGCCTATAGTTATTGTTTCCGGCCGCTCGGTATTATCGCGCAGTGTTATACAAGGAATTCCCATTACTGTTGTTTCTTCGGTAATTCCCCCTGAATCAGTAATAACCGCTTTACTGTTTTCCACCAGATAATTAAATTCCAAATATCCCAGAGGCTCAATCATGTGTAATCGTGGATGTGCAATGCCCAAGCCATTCAATATTTTAGCCGTGCGGGGATGCACCGGAAAAACCAAAGGTAAACCCTTTGAATGAAGTATTATTTCATCGAGCAATTCCTTCAGTTTCGATTCTTCGTCCACATTTGCCGGACGGTGTAGCGTCATTACCACGTAATTGCCCTTTCCCAGTTTTAAATTATTCCAAACCGGAGGCTTTTGAAATCTTGGGCGTTGTTTTATTAAAGTGTCAATCATGGTATTGCCTACTCTGAAAATACAATCCTCAGAAATACCTGATTTCAATAGATTTTCGTCGGCAGTATTGGTAGTTGTAAAAAAATAATTAGTAATGCTGTCAGTCACCATTCGGTTTATCTCTTCGGGCATGGTCCAGTCCCCTGAGCGAATTCCACCTTCAACATGAGCCACTTTAACATGCAGCTTTTGTGCGGTTATGGCACAGGCCATTGTTGAGGTTACGTCACCAACCACGAGGCATAAATCTGATTTTTCCTCAAGGAGTAATTTTTCATATCCAATCATAATAGCTGCGGTTTGTTCGGCTTGTGTGCCGCCTCCTGCACCAAGGTTTACATCGGGTTTGGGAATTCCCAGTTGCTCAAAAAAATTACCGCTCATATTTCTGTCATAGTGCTGACCGGTATGTATTAATCTAAAACTAATACTTTCACCCTTGTTTTGTGCTTTTTTAATAGCCTCAATTATAGGCGCTATCTTCATAAAGTTGGGCCGTGCGCCGGCGATGAGGTCGATTTTCATATTGTATTTATGTTTTTCTTGTTTTACTTTATAATACTGGTTGGAGCGGGTACGGACAGATTGCTTCGTTCGGGGCCGTCATTGCGATCCCGATAAGCAAAGCGATATCGGGAGAAGCAATCTGTACCAAATTCGCACCTAAACTTCCACCCATCCTCCTTCCTTCAAACTCCGTATTGCTGCAAAGCTGGCACGGGTAATATTCACAATTTCATCGAAGGGGATAAGGGCCGGACCGCCATTGTTTATTTGTTCGGCGAGCAATTCGAACTGTTTCCGGTGACCTTTGTCCATTTTAGATGACATTTTAGAAAAGCCTTTAAATCCATACCCCTTGAGTTTGCGCCAGTTTTCAAGAATGAGCGTTTTTTCCTGTGAATAGATTTCCACACGCTCCTTATCATACGACTTACTGCCATTCGAAAAATAATTGATAACTCCGTTGGAGCCGTTTTCATATTTTAGCAAAATTGTTGCGTTATCGGTATTATCTTCCGGATGATTTCCCAATGCATTCATACAAACCGCTTTAACCCTGCTGCCTGTAAAATAGGTTATCAAATCGATAAAATGACAGGCTTCACCAATGATTCGGCCGCCTCCCACCTTTAAATCATGTACCCAGATATTGGGTGGAATCATTCCGGCGTTCATTGTTGCCAAAACATGAATGGGTGTGTCGCTTTTTCCAAGCAGTGATTTTATTTTTTTAGCAAATGGTGAAAAACGGCGGTTAAACCCAACAGAGATTGTTTTTCTACTGTTTTCGTATGCTTTTTTAATTTCCGTCAATTCATTTTCATTTAACGCAAGCGGTTTTTCAACAAAAACATTTTTCCCGGCATTCAATGCCTTTATGGTCATTGAAGCATGCAAATTGTGGCGGGTTGTAATAACAACAGTATTAATGCCTTCATTTTTCAAAACCTCTTCAAAATCAGTGGAACTGTTCGCAATGCCGTACTTTTTTGCAAGGGAAGTACCTGAAACGCCACCCGAACTGACAATGTGGGTTATGTTGGCCGGGATGGCCTTAAATGCCGGAAGCATTGTCATTTTAGTAAAGTTACCAGCACCAACAATGGCTATTCCATTGGTTTTTCCTGAATTTTTATTTTCCGAAACTTTTATGGTATTGCTATAAGATGTTTCTTCTGCAGTATATTTTAAAATTGAAGCAATAGCGCCAGAGTTGCGCATATTGCCATAAATCTTTAAATAGTCTTCCAAATCGACGACTTCGGTAATCAATGGTTTTACATTTATTTGCCCGGAAGAAATAGCATTCAGAATGGCTTCAAAATTTCGTTTTTCGGTCCAGCGCACAAAACCAATGGGATAATCCTGTCCCTTTTCCTCGTAGTTATCGTCGTAGCGGCCTGGCCCATAGGAGCAGGAAACCTGGAAAGAAAGTTCCTTTTCGTAAAAATCGGCACGGCTGATATCGAGGCCAATTACTCCCACCAGCACAATACGTCCACGTTTGCGACTCATTTGTGCTGCCTGTGCTATTACATCATTATTTTGAGTTGAGGCAGTAATAACTACTCCATCGGCACCAATGTCATTGGTATAGTGTAAAACGGTTTTTACAGGATCATCGCCTTTAGCAGGATTAATAGTTTGAATGCCCCACTCTTGTGCGATTTTAAGCTTTGTTGCATCAACATCTATTCCGATTACACGGCAGCCGTTTGCCAGCAACATTTGTGCTGTTAAAAGGCCAATAAGTCCGAGGCCGGTAACCACAATGGTTTCTCCAAAGGTTGGGTTACACAAACGAATGCCCTGCAGGCCAATGCTTCCGATTACTGTAAAAGCCGCCTCTTCATCAGTAACATTTGCGGGGACTTTGGCTACCAGGTTTTTTGGTACGCATACAAATTCGGCATGTTTCCCATTGGAAGCCACACGATCTCCTTTTTTAAACTCACTAACCCCTTCACCGACTTCTATTACTTCACCAACATTACAGTAGCCAAGGGGCAATGGTTCGCCCAGTTTGTTAAACACGGCTTCCAAAGTAGGCAAAATCCCATCGGTTTTCATTTTATCGAGTACCTGTTTTACCCTGTCCGGTTGTTGTCTGGCTTTGGCCAACAGGCTGGCTTTACCAAACTCAACCAGCATACGCTCGGTGCCCAGCGACACCAGGCTGCGTGTTGTTTTAATCAGTAAGGTACCTGGTTTTACAATCGGCGCAGGAACGTTCTCTAATATGGTTTCGCCTGTTTTAAAGGATTGAATGATTTGTTTCATAATAAACAATAGATTTATTTACGTGGAAAATATTTATCAAGTATTTCCATATTAATTTCTGGTTCTCTGAAAAAGTTAATTTTTTCAGATATTTCATCATCTGAAAAATTCCACCAACTTATTTGAAGCAATCTGTCAATTATTGGTTGTTCAAATCTAAATTTAATTACTTTGGCTGGAACTCCACCAACTACAGCATAGGGAGGAACATCTTTCGTAACAACCGACCCAGCAGCAACTACTGCTCCATCCCCAATGGTTACACCATCCATAATTAAGCATTTTATGCCAACCCAAACATCATTACCAACAATGATTTTACCTTTAGAAAAATTTAGAGGTTTAACCCATTTGTTTGTTAAAAGATTCTTTTTATGAAAAATAATACTTGTTGAAGCCATATTTAATGGATGACCACCTGTTCCAATTTGTGTTTTTTCTGATATTCCTGTAAATTTACCAATAACGGCATTGGAAATTATACAGAACTTATTAATTCTGGAATACTTGCCGATTTCAGATTGTTTAACTTTAACAAATTTGCCCAAAAGAGTTTGCTTAGTAAACTTTGTTCGTTTATCCCAAATTGCAAAAAACGATACTTGACGAAAGGTGTATTTCTTTATAGTGAAAAATGAGAATAAGTATTTTTTCATAGTGTTTATTATTTTCTAGCTAAGAACTTTTTTAAGTATTTCTATTTGATAATGAGGATTATATTTTGAATCAATAATTTCATAGCATTTTTTTTGGGTAGATTCCCTGGAAGGTTCTGTTTGGAACCATTCATTTATTTTTTCAGCTAAAGATTTATAATTGTTATGTTCAAAAAAACCACCAGTCAAACCTTCATTAATTGCCTCAAATTCAGGACCATGATTTGAGAATTTATCATGTGATATTACTGGTATTCCATACATCATTGCATGAACTGCCGTTAATCCAATGTCTCCGGGCGAAACACATAAATCAGAATTGTATATCATCTCGGCATTTTTAGTTTCATCATAGCATGCACCATAGAACCATAAATTTTGTGATAGGTCGTACTTATTAGCTAAATCAACCAATGATTTTTTTTCTTCACCATCACCAATTATTGTCAAATTAAAATTTAATGAATTTCCTTTCAAATAATTCAAAGCATATAGTAAAAGGGTTAGATTTTTCCTTTTAGTTAAACGGCCAATATAAATTAGATTTTTATTTTTATTTTTAAAATGCAAATTATAAATATTGGTAGGCTTCAAATTTTTTCTTATTTGCAGTTGAACATCATAATCAAGTGAGTTATAAATAACGTGTAATTTATTTTTATTGAACTCAGCTTTTATCATTAGTTCTTTGGCATAGTCTCCATAAAGTAATATGTCATTTGCAAAAGAATAGTAAATTTTTTTTAAAATTATCTTACCAAACGACTCATTTCCATGCCAACCATGCGTCCAAATTATTATTTTCTTTTTCAATAGTTTACAAAAAAAGAAAAGAATCCAATTTGAAATACAATGATAATCACCTGGTGTTAAGTAATTTTTGTAATTTTTGAATGCTAAAGAAATCGCACCTTTCTGAAAATAAAATGGTCCAAAATCATAGTTTCTAAATTCAAATTTAAAATTGCTAAGTAAAGAGTAATCCATTTTTTTAATATTGCCTGGTCTCTTGTTGCCAGTGAAAAAATCTAAATTTAGTGTTTTATCCATTAGCAAATAAATGCCTTTACGGTAATGAGGTAAATGTCTATTATAAAATACAGTTTTATTTTTCATAATCAATGAGTATTCTAAGATTTTTTATTATGTTAGTTTAAGCTTTATTAAAATTCACCCACTTACCCAACTCTTTGAGAAATACGTCGCGGTAGTTAGGGGCGCTATTGAGTATATATGCTTAGAATCATCTGTTATTAATGTAGATTCTTTAGAAATATTGGTCAGTACTTGTTCGTTTATCCTTTCAGCTTCGAGATTTGGAATTACCTGCATTTTTATAAAGCCCACTTTTCGTGGCTTCCTCTTCTTTGTGGTTTCCCCCTCAATTTCTTTGTTTTAAGCTATTATCAACACCTTGGTCATCTTTTGACTGCCCCTTCCCCGTTTTCGTGAATTTTCCTTTTCTTCCGGATTTTTTCAGTAGAAAAAAATTCTTCGTCTTATTCTATTTGGCCGGATAGTGAATATTGGCTATCTCTTTTCCCTATAGCCAATCGTAACATGTGGAGCATTGGCCAAATCGGTTCATAGTATTTATATGTCCCAACGCCTCTGAAGTTCAATGGCAGAAAAACTTTTCTTTGTATAAGTAAGAAGGTGCATAGCCACAAACCAGTAGCGAAGCAGTAACTGGGAATCATGCATAATAGTTCCACTACGTAGTGTTGTCTTTCTTTTGCAGTGCTTACACTCATATTGTAACTTGTCGTTTTTCCAATAGTGATCCTTGCCGCCACACCGACGTCAAACAATCCCTTCCTTATCTCTAATTGCCTTAAGCTTCAGTCTCAGCTTTCTTCATCGGGATATTGGGATATAAAATTCAGTAAGTTCATTATTGCACCTTGTTGGTAATTTCTCAAGATACCGCTTTAGGCAAAATATATCCGAAAATCATATAAATTTTTCTTTTTATTGTCCTTGCTTATTAAAAACAAAATGCCAATAAATATTCCCAAATCATAGTCTGTTAAATAGCTGCCAGATACCATTAGCGGCATGACTCCAGCAAAAAAATATTTAACCAAAATATTCTTATAATTTTTATCAGACTGTTTAAATGTCAATACTATTTTACTCAAAAAGAAAAATATAATAAGGGTAGCGCCAATTAAACCCCAGTTTAGAAATAATTCCAATATTAAATTATGGCTATAAGTGCCCAAATAGAATCTATCCCCAAATAAACCGATACCTGTTAAGGGATTATTCCAAAAGACATTAATCATTTTATTGTATATCCAATCTCTTCCTGACATGTAATTAATATTTCCGGAAATCAATAAATTTAAAGTGCGGGAACTTATTCCTATATTTTGCAACCATTGTGCCAATAAAGGAATCATAAAAAGAAAAACACCAGATAAAATAAAAAG
This sequence comes from Mariniphaga sp., assembly GCA_041684965.1. Taxonomy (GTDB): domain Bacteria; phylum Bacteroidota; class Bacteroidia; order Bacteroidales; family Prolixibacteraceae; genus Mariniphaga. The sequence goes on along the minus strand of JAWLGR010000040.1, from coordinate 5,635 downwards.
TATAATTGCTTTTTTTTTGTTTGATTGGGAGATATCATATATAACATAAAGTACAAAGACTATGGCTGCACCTCTTGAACCAATTGCAAGAATTGTAATAAATAAAAAAGCGGCTGCAATCAAAGAATAAACATTCTTTTTTGAATATAACGTCAATATCGGTAATAAGAGTGCATAAGAAAATGACATGTTATAACTAGCCAGTTTGATTGTACCCAGAAAAAAGTTTACAACATAAAATAATGTTAGCAAAGTTGTACCCCATGAAATCTTATATATAACTTTTTCAACAACCTCTACATTAGAAATAAACATCAAACATAATGCACTTGGAATTACAATTGGCAATAAAAATCGTAAAGATAAAGGCCACAGAAATTCTTCATTTTGCGGAAATACAATTTCATTCAGCAATAAAACAATGATTGTAATTCCGTAAACAAGAAGAAAAATTGGCCATTGTCTGTTTAAAGTAATACCTATTGCAACACTTAGCGGAATTGCTGTCAATAATACTCTATATATTGTAGTATTGTCTGCGGGTATATAAAAAACAGATATCAGGATTTGTTGCAATATGACCAGGAAAGATTGCCAAAGTACAGCAAATGCGATAAAAAAATCTGTATGCGAACGATTATTCTCCATATATCCGGAATAGAAGTTAATAGAAAAGGATTAATAAAATAATGATTTTAAATGTGTGGTAATTAGCTATTCGTTTCATTTATTTCAATAAAATGACCATTTTTAATAAATTTTACCGGGGAAGGTTTTGAATACATCGTTATCCCCTTTTCTGCCAATTTTAAGTATAATTCCAATGTATATTTAGCATTTACCATCTGAATTCGCAAGTTTGAGATATATTTCACATGAAATTGATTTTTATCAAAGTACTTTTTAATAATTTTCTTTTTACTAGATTTCCTTATAAAATCGTGGGTAAGAAATGTATGAACACCAACATTTCCATTTTCATCTCTGTATGTATAACTATTTTTTTTTGTAAAAAAGAGAGAAAAGTATTGATATTTATTTCTCAAAATACTCTCTGTACAATGTATCACTGTTCCAAGAAAATTAGGAAGGCCAAATGCAAAAACTAAAGTGTTTATTTGGCTCATCTTATAATATGGAGACATTTCATCCCAAGCTGTTACTGATAAATGATGTTCTGATGTCATATACTCAGCAAGTTTTCCAAAGGCACAAACAGAATGTTGCAGACTAATACTCCGCTTTACACCTGGGTAGGTACGAAATACTTCTGATAAATAACCTGCCCCTGATGGCGTATTATTTACATCGAAAACTACTTCATTTGGATTCAATGCGTCCTTCAGAAGTTGCATTTTCATTCGAGGATAAGCGGGCATCATCAAAGTTCCATCCTCATCTATCACCTGTATTATCTTATTTATCAATTCGATAGCTGTTCCAGTATAATTATAAAATTCAGTCATTGAACTATGAATAAAAACCACAGAACCTCTCTGCATACCCATTTTACACATCTCAGCCACTAAATCATCTGCCGAATACTTTTTGGTATATACTCTTCGCAGAACCGCTTTTTTCTGTTTTTTAACAAAAAGTGATATCCCAGCAACCCCAAAAAAAGCCTTGATTGCTTTACGAACTATTTTTTTTACATCCATAAAAATAAATTATCAGAAAAACTTTCCCTTCACTGAGTTCACAATCGAAATAAGCTCAATATACCCTTGAAACTTCATTAGTTTTGAAGTTATCATATAGAGAAATAAAAATACAATCGCTGAAAAACTGATGGTCAATAAATCAGAATCGAAATCAGGTAGTAAAAAAACACCAATACCTACGATACCTGATGTAATATAGTAAGGCAATATTTTTTTTAACTGATCCAACAATGTAAATGAAATTAAAGCGCCTGACTTATGTAAATTCAACAAAGACAAAAAGACAGTAACTAACACCTGACCAATAAGCATATACTCTATTCCGTACCTAATGGTAATTATAATCGAAATAATCAACAACAAATGCCTGAAAGAATCTATCAGTAACAACAATCTCCCTTTCCTGAATAATTTATACAGATTGTAACTTATCTGCAATAAAGGGAGCATCATGCCGTATAAACAAAGTAGCCGAAGGTAAGGTACTGCCGGCAACCACTTTTCAGTCAATAACAATCTAAAAAGTGGTTCCCCAACAATCATAAGAAAAACCATTGTAGGAGCAACAAAAAATATAGTTGTTGAAAATATTTTGGAATAAGCTGCGCGAAGCAAAAGAGGCTCATCCTTTCTAAGAACCAAAGCTGGGAATGAAACATTCATAACTATCCCAGAAATTGTTGAAGAGGATATTTCCTCAAATTTTGTAGCTTGATTGTAATACCCAACCTGTGCTATAGAAAAGTATTTTCCAATGATAAGCGTATAGATATTTTTCATTGTAGTATTTACAATTGAATGCCCCATCAAATTCATACTAAATGCTAACATTTCTTTTACGGCGTTAATAGAAATGATAAATTTTGGTACCCATCGTCTTTGAATGATATAAAGAAGAGTTTTTGATGCATGTAATGAAATTTGCTGCCAAACCAAAGCCCAAATTCCAAATCCGGAATAGGCCATTCCAATACCGACAACTCCCGAAAATAGTGCTGACACTATGCTTGCTGTTGCAGTTTTTTTAAAAGTCAACTCTTTTTGTATAATTACATTCTGTATAAGTCCGAAGGAATTAATAGGTATAATTAAAAAAAGAACCCGTGCGTAATCTGTCAAATCAGAAAGTTTGTAAAATGACGCGATATAAGGACTAATAAAGTATAAAAATAAATATGCGACAGCACCTAAAATTATATTAAGAAAAAATACCGTAGAAAAATCGTTCTCGTCAGCTTCCTTTTTTTGAATAAGCGCCTGAGAAAATCCTGAGTTTAAAAATATCTGGCCCAAAGCAATAAAAAATGTAAGAAGGCCAATTGTACCATAATCAGCAGGAGATAAGACCCTCGCAATAAGTATTGTGACAATAAACTGGATGCCCAACGAAGAGAATCTTCCTACAGATTCCCACACAACTCCTGAAATAAATTTTTTCTTAATACTTGTCATATAATATTATGGGATGAATAGTTTTTGAATATCTGTTTCCCATTTTCCGCACCGGGGTGGGAAAATGGTAAATTGATAAACTATAATTTGTAAACCCTTTCGCTTTCATCCTCAATTCTATTTCCCATATCAACAATCAGTTTTGCATGTTGCTGAATAAATTCGGCATCAAAAGCAGCATGGTTGGTGGTCAGTACCGTACAATCGGCATTTTGTATTCCTTCGATAAGTTCAGGAATCGAAAGTCAGGTATTTTCTACAGGGGTTTTGACTGATGTGATAAAAGGATCAAAATAACTTACATTCTCAACTTTTGGGGAAACGATATCCATGATCTACAAGGCCGGAGATTCACGTGCATCATCAATATTTGGTTTATAAGCCACACTGATTTTTTGTAATTATTACCCCAGAACGCAATGAAGAGAATTCAAGAAAGCCGACCCGAACATTTTAGGGGCACGTATTTAAAAAATATTACTTTCCATTTGTATTTCATTCCTCAATTAATGATTAAATCTCTGACTGTGAAGTTATCACCAGATACGATTTTTACCAAATACATACCGACAGGTTGAGATGAAATATTTAAAACTTCATGAGTTGCCAGCACTTCTTTAACCATCAGTTGTTTACCGGTTATATCTGTCAGGATTATTTGGGTTTCGATTACAGGTTTCCGGGAAAACCGTATTGTCACTTTATCATTTGCCGGATTCGGATAAATGTCAATCTTTATCGATTCAAATTCATTGGTTTCGATTGTTCCCTGATTAATCAGATTTACAAATAAACTGGTATGTTTTTTATACTTCATATTTCCTTCCACAACCTCTAATTGAGGTCGAAAGACTTCACTTATGTTCATATTCCAACCCCTGAGTTCTATTGAGTTTCCTTCCGTAAAACCATTTGTGCCTTTTTTATCCGAAGCTGAAGCAGCGATACTCACGGCATTCATGTTTAGATTGCTTTCACTCAATTTTACAGCGCCAACACAGATTTTATCGTCATAAGCGGCCAGCTCATCGTCAGCTTTTAATCCGGATTGAAGGAGATTTCCAATGTTAATGTTCATATGCCCCAAACCATTTCCTTCAAAATCCACATTGAAATAGGATGTTTGGAGATTATTGGCCACTAATTGCGTGGATTTTTCATAATTTTCAAAAATGGGCAACATCCCGTTTTGGGTGACCCGGACCAGGTATCCCTCACCTGCCACAAAATTACCAATTCCGTTTACCCATCCCATTGTACTTCCCCAGTTTTCAATTGAACTTCCCTGTTCGTCCTGTACTTTTTCCAAAATTCCATCATCTATGAGTGGTTGCAGTACACTTAGGGCGTCAACTGTGCCGTCATACGGAAACGAAATAATGTTCCAACCTGCTGTAAGCGGAATATTTAAAGGAAGATTTACCGGATAACCTGATATTTTCAAATCAACAGGAGATTGTACTTGTATTATATACCCCTCAGATTTTGTGAATTCTCCGATATTGTTTACCCAGTCGTTTCCTTCTTTTTCAAATGTATTGCCTGCTTCATCCTGAACTGCAATAAACAGATTATCTTGTTGTAATTTTGCCAATACATCGCTCATATTGTTATTTATCGGGGCTAACCAGGAAGAAAAAATGTTCCAGCCTTTTTCCAAACGAATAGTTTGATGTTGGAGCTGTCTCACTGTTAACCGGGTAGTTACAATACTGTCGCAGCCGGTGGATGCAATCAATGCTTTTTCATATTCTCCTGATTCAATCCAGCCTTCATAGGATTCGCCTTCATATATAGAAATATCCTCACTCATATATTTTTTTGGATGAACCGTAAGTAATGTCGTTACCGCACTGTCTGCTCCTGAAGCAGCGGTCAGCATTCGTTCATAATCGCCGGAAACGGTCCATCCTTCATAAGACTCACCCTCACAGATTTCAATATTTTCTGTAGTATATTTATTCCATGCTACCGTGAGATTCGTAGTAACAATGCTGTCGCATCCTGTTATAGCCGTGAGTGTCCGTTCGTACTGTCCGGTTTCAGACCAGTCGTTGTAGCTTTCCCCTTCCAAAATGTTTATGTCTTCGGAAACATAAATAACCGGCTTAACTGTCAGGTTCGTGGTTACTATACTATCAGCTCCTGATTCAGACTTAAGTGTCCGCTGATATTGACCCGGTTCCGTCCAGCCCTGATAACTTTCTCCTTCACAAATGGAGATATCTTCAGTTGAGAATTTTGTTAAATCTTCATCGCTTTTTTTTTGCGATTCATAAGCGCCAATATCAGGATTCCCCACTATCGGATTGCCTAAAATATCATGTGTCAATCCTACATCAACACCATTATTAATTGCCGGACTTCCGGGTTGCAGGGTAAAATCTCCGTTAGCTGCATCGGTAAATAACGGGTCGCCGGTTATTGCTGTTGGTTCAAAGTCTGTTGCCGCAGCCATTGAATAAGTTGTATTGTTATATCTTGCTACATTACCATCTGTATAATACAGATTATTAGAA
>JAWLGR010000005.1:0-236744 GCA_041684965.1 Mariniphaga sp. | reverse complement strand
ATACAAAATCCAGGCTACTACAAATGGATGAGGAACAGGCAGAACTCTATCAAATTATCCACAATAATTTTTAGGTGTCCCAATGCTGAAAACAAGAAAGAAATAGCTGAAATTATTGCTTACTATCTTGAGAATGCCCGAATTATGAAAGAGAGCCTTGCCAATGCAGGCTATGAGGTTTTTGGAGGGATTAACGCCCCTTACATATGGCTAAAAACAAGGAGCGATATGAGTTCATGGGACTTTTTTGATAAATTGCTGAACGAAGCCAATGTGGTAGGTACTCCCGGCTCGGGTTTCGGCCCGGCAGGCGAAGGTTATTTCCGCTTTTCAGCGTTTGCCAGCCGCGAAAATACAATTGAGGCCATGGAGCGTGTTAAAAACCTGAAATAGAATTATGAACAGGCATATCCTGCCATCTGCAGGACATGCCTTACCGTTCTCATGCAGCTTCTATTTTTTGTTCACCAGATCCCTGACTTTCATTAAAATATTTATCAACATGCTATTCACTTCGGCGGAAACTTTTAAACCTGTTGTCAAAACGAAATATACAATAGTATATACGGTGCTCCTGACAAGTATATCCCACACCAGAGGCAAATCAGGCAACACATATCCCAACACATAAGCAGTCAGAAAAACTAATATTACAAGGAATATCCTGTATGTAAACGGCTGCAGCCGGTATTTCCGGTATAAAAATACAAACCGCATCAGGTTGTTTAACAAAAAGGAAACAGCGACTGCAATGGCGGCTCCGGCAATGCCCCATATCGGTAACAGCAGGTACATACTAGATATTACAAGTACGACCAATCCGATCAGAAACCAGAGGGCCATTTTATAATACCTTGAATAAGCAATGATTTGAGCATTTGCACCGGTAGCCATATCGATTAAATAACCCAATCCGATAAAAAATATCACCCATTTGCCTGCCAAATAATCCGGTCCCAGGATAATAAGTATGCTGTCGATATTCACCCAAATGCCACCAAACAGAAATGCTCCAAAAACAAACTGGGTAATGCAGCTTTTTTTGTAAATATCAGCAATATAGGAAACATCATTCTTTTTCCATGCATCGGCAATAAGTGCCCCGGAAATTCTAAGAAGAGGACGGGACGGAATGATAACCAGAGTCCCGAAAAAAAAGGCAATGGTATATACACCTGTAGCATCCAGACCGAGCATCTGGTTTACAATTATTTTATCAATGCTGAAAACCACATTCCCCCCTGCCCCGGTAAATATGCTGAATAAACCCACACTTACCATTTCATTTCTAAGCTTTTTAGAGACAAATCCTGGTTTCGGCTTAAGATTCATCTCACCTTTAGCCAGCAGGTAAAAAAAGATGACTGCACCTTTTACAGATGCTGCAATTGCATAGGCCACAACCAATTGATGAAGGTTCATAAGACCCGTTACATACAACAATACAACCACAAGAATTAGCAGACGCTGAACAAATTCCGAAAGAAAAATCCCAAAAACCACATCGTACAGCAGGCGGTTGTAACTGTCAAGAACGGTAAACAAAAGGGTAAAAAATGTTAATGGAATTAGCAGGTAAGCATATTCGGAAAAGAGCCGCGATTTCTCAAGATTGTTTTCTATCAACCAGGGAGCAAATATAAAATAAGCTGCCAGTAACAGAATAAACCCGGCCAACATAACCATAAAAGCAATAAATAAAAAACCATTATGCCCTTCTTCACTGTTTCTGAACCAGGGGAACAATCGTGCAGTCACTCCCCCAAACCCCAGTGAAGCAAACTGGGTAAGCAATACCGACCAGGCCAGTAACAGGCCAAACAGACCAATGGTGTCCGTACTCAGATAATTGGGAAACAGGTAGGCAGTGGTTATAAAACCTATGACAACACCCAAATACGACCATAAGGTGCCTTTGATGCTTTGCTTAACGATTATTCCCATTTATGGTGATAAAAAATATTTAATGTATATTTTTGTCACTCTTACAGAAAGAATAACATAAAATAATGGCAAAGATAAACGGCTTCCGGAAATTTCTGCCCCATTTGGGTACAATCCTTTTTTTTATTGTTTTGTCTTACGTTTACATGTTCCCGGTTCTTGAAGGCAAAACCATCGAAATGGATGATATTCAACATTTCAAAGGGATGTCGAAAGAACTAACCGATTACCGGGAGGAAACAGGCGATGAAGCCATCTGGACCAACAGTATGTTTGGAGGTATGCCCGGATACCTTATATCGGTTATTTATCCGGGAAATTTAACCAGGTATGTTCATGTAAGCTTCCGGAATCTTTTTGAGAGTGTATCTTTCCTGATATTATACTTAATCGGTTTTTATATTCTGCTTATTTCCCTGAAATTTAACCGTTGGTTATGTATTGCCGGTGCCATTGCCTTTGCCTTCTCATCCTATTTCATAATAATTATCGGGGCAGGACATACTTCAAAGGCAAATGCCATTGCATACCTTGCACCCGTCCTTGCAGGTGTATTGCTAACTTTTCGCGGCAAGTACGTTGCCGGCAGCCTGCTGTTTGCTGTTGCCTTTTCGCTTGAGCTTTTCGCAGGACACCTTCAGATTACTTATTATGGGTTCCTCATAATTGCATTGTATGGAATAACTGAACTGGTTTTTGTAATCAGAAAAAAAATCTTGCCGTCGTTTTTCAAAGCATTTTTATTCCTCCTGGCAGGAGTGATCATAGCAGTTGGTATGAACTTTTCCCGGCTCTACACCACCTGGAAATACTCCAAACATTCTATCAGGGGTGCCTCGGAACTTACTACTCAAAGAGAAAACAGAACCAGCGGGCTGGATAAGGATTACGTAGTTCAATGGAGCTACGGTATCGACGAAACCCTTACCTTGCTCATTCCCAATTACAAAGGGGGAGGAAGCCAAATAAACCCGGGCACTGAGTCGGAAAGTTTCAGGGCACTGAGGGATAACAGGATCCAAAATCCACGGCAAATGGTTCAGGCAGTTAGTATGTATCATGGCGACCAGCCGGGAACTTCAGGTCCTGTATATGTGGGGAGTATAATTGTTTTCCTTTTCGTTCTGGGCCTCTTTATAGTAAAAGGTGTTTATAAATGGTGGCTGCTTGCTGCAACTATTTTATCAATCGTATTGTCATGGGGCGGGAATATCATGTGGCTGACCAGTTTCCTGCTCGATTACCTGCCACTCTATAATAAATTCAGAGCTCCCAGCATGACATTGGTTATAGCTCAATTTGCCATGCCTCTGCTTGGCTTTCTCGCCCTGAATAATATAATAACCGGAATGGCAGATAAGAAAATCTGGCTGAATGGAATGAAATGGGCCGTAATAATCACCGGAGGCCTGTCGCTGCTCTTTGCATTACTACCTGGCATCTCCGGCAATTTCACCAATGCCACAGACGCTCTTCGTTACCCTGACTGGCTGATAGACAGCATGGTGGCCGACCGCAGAAACATGCTGCGCAGCGATGCCTTCCGTTCTTTCCTGTTCATTTCCTTTGCGGCTATAGCATTGTATCTGTGGCAAATCAAAAAGCTAAAAACCACACCTTTCATCGCTGTCCTTGGAGTATTAATACTGATTGATTTATGGGCAGTTGATAAACGATATCTAAACAATGACAATTTTGTACCGAAAAGACAAGTAGAAAATCCGTTCAATGCCACCCCGGCTGACCAGGCAATTTTACAAGACAAAGATTTATATTTTAGGGTATTGCCACTTCCCAATCCGTTTCAGGATGCACGTGCTTCTTATTTTCATAAGAATGTGGGAGGATACCATGCAGCCAAACTCCGCCGTTACCAGGAGATGATTGATAATCATCTGCAGCCAGAAATCCAGCAAATGATAAGCGGATTGCAGAACGGTACTCGAATCGATTCCGTTTTTATGCAGTTACCTGCTCTTAATATGCTTAATACCCGCTATATTATCTTTGACTTAAACCAGGCACCCCTTCAAAATCCAATGCCTCTTGGAAATGCATGGTTTGTGTCGGAAGTAAAATTGGCGAAAACCGCTGATGAAGAAGTCGCAGCCATTAAAGGGTTAGATCCATCGGAAACTGCTGTTGTTCATGACCAGTTTGCCAGTCATGTTCAGGGAAAAACTTTCAAAAAAGACAAAAACGGGCACATTCGGCTTACTGAATACGAGCCAAATTATCTTAAATATGAAATGAAGGCAGGCAGCGAACAGCTTGTGGTCTTTTCAGATATTTATTACGAGGATGGATGGAATGCATCGGTTAATGGTGAGCCGGTTTCCCATTTCCGGGCGAACTATGTTTTAAGGGCTATGGCAATACCCGCTGGTGAACACACCATTGAGTTCCGTTTCCATCCAAAATCTTATTACAATGGGAATAAAGTATCACTGGCCAGTTCAATTTTGCTTCTTCTGGCAATAGCGGGGTATTTTGTGATGGAATCCAGAAAAAGAAAACGATTACCAGGAGAAAGTCATAACGTATGAATCAGAGATTACCGGCTGATTTTTTCAGACGTGATGTGTTAACAGTTGCACCCGAACTGTTAGGGAAAATCCTTGTCCGCAGGTTCAGCAGGGAGAATGAAGAAAGGTTTATTATTACTGAGGTGGAAGCCTACAGTGCTCCTCATGATTTAGCCTGTCATGCCAGTAAGGGAAAAACTGCACGAACTGAAGTTATGTTCCGTAATGGAGGGTTGGTTTATGTATACCTCATTTATGGTATTTACTGGATGTTAAACATTGTTACCGGAATAGAAGAAGAAGCTTCGGCCGTATTAATCAGGGGTGTGCACGGAATATCGGGACCAGGCCGGGTAGGTAAGATGCTCAACCTTGATAAGTCTTTCTATGGAGAAAACTTGTATCTCTCTAAGCGACTTTGGATTGAAAACAATTTCAGTTCACCTGAATATGTAAGCACACCCCGTGTAGGGATTAATTATGCCGGAGAACCCTGGGTTAGCAAACCCTGGCGGTACATGTTAAAATTCTGATTCACCTGAATTCGCAGAGACACTATCGAAAAAAAATTTCTGCAATTTTCCGGGGTAATTCAGACTGCTCTTTATTCCTGACCTCACCTGCTGTTGCAAAAAATAATCAAACCATTCCGGGAAAAAACTCCCCGGCAGGATACTAATTCTGTTACTCCCACTATTCAAATACAGCCTTAGGCTCTCTCAGTTTCGTATTAAACTCACAATAAATTCGGAACAAACTCGCAAAATCGCGAATTTGTTCCGACTTTGTTGCGAATTTGTTACGAATTAAAACTGATTTTGTTCCCTTCCTGAAAATAATTTGGCAGTTTTTATTATGACTCATCGGGTAAAACTATCAGATAGTGTCAGTTATAAAGATAACTGTGCGTTTCCAAATTAATAACTTCGGTAATTTCGTTCTTTAACAGGATGTTCTTAAAAGATTGCAGTTTGTTATTAGTACTTCTCCTGTCGGATTCTCTGAACAGAAAGTTTACCTGAACAGGCTACCATAAATTGAGGAAACTTTTATGACTCTAAAAATTCAAAATAAATTTTTAACAATTATCCTTTTCCTGGAGTACTGAAAAAAACACGGGATACAGGAAAATACATATGATTCTTTTAAAAGAATAAAATTGTTCTTCCTGGAGATTGATTCTACCAGAAAACATTGGGCAAGCATACCAGGGGCCAATTCCTGATAATATCCGGTCCTATTTAAGAACGAAGCGGTTATAAAGCCACAACAATATTACTGCAAATACAGCTAATCCGGAATAGACAATCCAGATGTTGGATGGATTGTAATTCACCCACAGATAATTTGTCAGTTCTCCTATTGTCATCCCCATTTTTTCAGCTGCCAATGCAATGTAATCGTTTTTGGTAACCTCATCTGATATTTCAGGCATAGAAATACCCCTGCGCTCCACTTCTTGCTGAAGCAGGTAAACATTATCAGCAATCCGTTCGTACACACCACCTGAAAGCCATCCGGCGAGCTGATGTCCGGCAGCTATTGGTAAAAAGGAGGTACCCATATAAAGGGCTTTCTTATCTTCGGGGGCAATACGGCCCACATATTCAGTAAATTTGGGTGAACTGGCCATTTCTCCCAGGGCAAAAATTAAAATACCCAGCAGGATAAGCCAGCTGTTTTGATTTGAAAACATCAGTGCTAAACCACCGGCAAGTACCAGGATGCCGCCCATCATAGCCACCAGCGGCCGGAACCGCATTACATAAGCAGATACCATTAACTGAAAAACAATTATAAAAAACGCATCCATGCTGCTTAGAGTAACCGCGGTAATAGTTCCCTGCGGAGTGCCAATAGCCCCGGCAAGCCACGGCCAGATGGATCGTATACCATCGTACAACGGAGAAGTGTCTACCCACTGTTCAACAAATACCGGGAAAGAATAATATAGCTGGTTAAAAGCAGTCCAGAACAAAATCATAATAATAAGAAAAAGCACATATTTCCAGTTTTGAAGGGTAATACCAATATTAATGAAAGCCTGTACTATACTTTTTCCCAATGAAGAAGTTGTATCCTTTACAACCGGTTCGCGAAAGAAAAAACCAGTAATCAGGTAATTTACCCCCATAGTGGCGATAGACATATAAAAGACAAAATCCCATGATTTTTGCATTAAAACACCTGCAATAAAAGGTCCGATAAACCCACCTATGTTTATCATCATGTAAAAAATACCGAAGCCGATTGAAGAAGTTTCAGCAGTAGTATTTCTGGCAATCATTGCGGAGATGATTGGCTTAAACAGTGCGCCTCCGATACATGTCCATATAAAAGCAAAAAACATCCACCCAAATGTTTCAAAGCTGCCAATCATATAAAACCCGGTAATATATACTGTAAACGAAAGGTACAATATACGTTTGTAACCCACTTTATCGGCGATAGCTCCTGTAATTACCGGTAAAAAATAAAGCAACATGGATCCGGTACCCATAATAATGCCTTTTTGAGCCTGGGTAAGTCCCAATGCTCCAGTTTCCTTAGAATTCACCAGATACAGGGCAAAAGCCATATAAAAACCATACCAGGCCCAGCGCTCGAACAGCTCAATTACATTCGAGGCCCAAAAGGTAGTATTGTACCTTTTAATTACAGACAAAAATTTCATTGCTTAATGATTATCTTTTTGAAGGACGAAAGGTAGTAAAATAGGTCAAAAGTCCAAAAATATTTAGACGTACAACAATACTGGATTGGTAAGGATTGGATACTTATGTCATACTGAAATCTTCAAGCAATATGGTCATAAGTATAATAATCATGATAATTAAAAAGAGCATGATAAAAAATCCAACCACCCCAACCTGAAAACCTTTTTTTACTTTTTCTGCTTTATTGGTGGAAATCAGGTATTCGATAGACTGCAGCAGGTTTTGCGGGGCTTGGGAATTTTTAACAATATAATCGGCTGCACCCATTTTCATAATGTTTACAGCTACTTCCACACTGTTCTGTCCGCTCAGGAAAATAAAATCAATTTGTGGATGTTCTGCTTTAACACGTTTCATGAGTTCGAGACCTGTTATTCCTTCAAACGAATAATCCAACACAATGATGTCGGGTTTCTGATGAATGGCCTTCAGGCATTCTTCCCCTGAATTAAACGTTTTTAGATTTTTGAATTTCTTTTGCTTCAGATATCCGACTAACAGATCCTTATAAATTACATTGTCCTGAACAATAAAAATAAATGGTTCACTAGTTCTTTGCATAATAGCCTGATTGATATTTAACAAGCTAAAAGTACCATATTTTTTTTCAATTGTAACGTACGTCCATTTATAAATGAATTTTTTTTTTACAATTAAAGAAATTTGTTATTATTTCAGCTTAAAAATGCCATAAATGGTGGTTACCTTCTGATAGGCTGGAAGTTTTCTGGGGAGTTCCCTCCGGGCTGAAACATATTGTTTTGTTGCTGTTGTCCACTCCTGTCGCGCTGTTGCTGTTCCTGGAATGTTTTTTCTTCAGCCTCTTTTCTCATTTGCTCCTCGAGTTCTTTGTCACGTATGTTTTTAACAAAGGTGGGATCAGGAGTTAAATCCCAGGATATATTATTATCCCAGTTTGAACGTATTCTTATCACCTCATTGATATATACCACTCTTTCAGGTTGGTATTTATCCTGGTAGCTGCCTGTGTCCCACTTGCCATTACTGTTCCGATCGTAAATTGCTTTAATCCGATATTTATCAGGAGGAAGATATTGAAAAACAACAGTCTGGTCTTCTGTAATTATTTGTTCCCTGATAACTGCCTCACGGGTATTATTTTCAAGTAATTGTATAATGATCTGACCATCCACTCCTGTGATTGCAAGGTTAATAGTTCCATAATAATCCATTGAACGTGTTTTGAAAGTAGAAGTAAGTTCCCTGCTTGTAATCCCATAAATATTTCTGCTGGCAGCTGAATCAATGTGCAAGGTATAACTGGTTTCATCTTTCCAGGGATAAGAAATACGGAATGTCCTCAAAATAATTGAGTCAGGTTTGAATTTGAAAGGCAGCGGTGATTTTAGTGTATCCTCCGCATGGTAAAGGGTTATACCAGAAGAATCAAATGTATCAATGGGTTGGGGAGCTGTAAGAACCACATCCTTATTTAAATCGAAACCAGTAGGACTAAGATTTGTGTTCCATGTAAACTGAGGTACTGGTGGCGGTGAATCATCATCATCATCCCGTACCCTTCTTCGTCTTCTGGTATCCTCCCTTTCGGTAAATTGCATTTCTATTGTATCTTTTTTAAGAAATGCTTCACCTATCGCATCCAACTGAAGGTAGGACAATTCCAATATTATTAGCTCTCTGGCTGCAAGGGTAGTATCTGATATCCAAAATGTAAGGGAATCAAATTCAGCATCTGGTTCTTCCACATACCAGTTTTCAAATTCATCATTAACCAGCCTCACATTGAATTTTTCACTTACCGGTTCATTAAAAACAAGTGTAAATTGGAAGGGTGAATTTCTTTTTGCAGATTTGAGATACTGGTTGTAAATCTGCTCTCTAAATTGTCTTAAATAAACGGGCCCGGGTAAAAAATGAGTATGACCTACCATCAGCAATGAATCGGCTCCTGTTGTTAAAGTATCGGCTTCAGCATGAAATTCGGCAGAAGGAACAATAAGTGTATCATGAAATGCAATTTTTTCAGCACCTTCATCGTAGCGCATGTTGTTGTTCAAATCAGTTAATGAAAAAATATTATATTTCCCTTCAGCTACATTATCAAAATAATACATTCCATCTTCATCGCTCCTGGCAATATAATCAGGCCTTAAGGTATAAACTGCCGAATCGTGAAGATTTTTATGAAGCAAAATAAGTATATTTTGGAGCGGCTCCATGTTGGATGCATTCATTACATTCCCCGCAATCCTTAAGGAATCGAGCCTGTTCCCGGTACTAAATTTAAATCGAAGGCTTTCATATGGATTCCGCTCATTGTTGTCGACAATCGAATTCTTAAAGTCAAGAGAATAAGTTAAACTATCGCGCAGACTCTCATTGAAACGGATAATCAAAGTTCTTGACTTGGTAAGAATTGTCGGCCTTTTCTCAAGAGGAGGTGAAATAACAAGTTGCTCTGAAACCTGATCCGGAATAATGAACTCATTAAAAGTCAGCCTTACCTCATTCCCACTAAAGTTAAGAGATTTGTACTGCGGATAGGTTCCGACCAAAACAGGCGGAATGGTATCGCGGGGACCTCCTGTTGGCATCCCCTGATTGGCACAGGATGAAACAATCACAATCCATGCAAAACCCGCAATGATAAGATAAGGTATTTTATCCAGCAATTTCATTGGCAAAAAACATCGCACAAACATACAAATTCCTGCAAACAATGAATGTTAGCTGTTGTTAAATATCATATAATTAAATTAACTTGCCGAAGATTTAAACAATTATCCCATGGCAAAAAAAAATAAAAAAAGCCGGAAAAAACTTAAGCATACAGTCATTTTTAATAAAAAAAAGCTAAAAAACAGCATTTTATCAGTGCTTTACGACAAGCCGGGAAAAACTGTTAATTATAAGCAAATATCTTCATGGCTTGGGGTGAAAGATGACGAAGGGCGACGACTGGTAAATGTTGCTATGATGGAAATGAAAGACGATGAATACTTAGAACAGGTATCGCGAGGGAGTTACAGGCTAAAGGCCAGGAGTGGAACTATCAGCGGAACTGTAGAAATTCAGCCCCAGGGCTTTGCTTATGTCAACAGCGATGAAGCAGATAGCCCGGTGCTGGTTTCGGCACGTAATCTAAACCATGCCATGGACGGTGATAAAGTGCGGATATTTTTGTATGCACGTCGGAAAAAACATGACCTGGAAGGAGAAGTAACTGAAATTATTGAACGGGCAAAAACCCACTTCGTGGGAACAGTTGAAGTTTCACAAAATTTCGCTTTCCTTCTTCCAAGCGGGAAGGTTGGATTCGATATATTCATTTCCAAAGAAAATCTCAACGGAGCTAAGAACGGGCAAAAAGCAATTGCTGAGATCATCGAATGGCCTTCGCAGGCAAGAAGCCCATTTGGCAAAATCACTGAAGTGTTAGGGGATACAGGAAACAACGATGCAGAGATGCACGCCATCCTTGCAGAATTTGAACTACCTCATAAATTTCCGGAAAAAATAGACAGAATAGCAGAAAAAATACCTTTCGAAATAACTGAACAGGAATATAAAAAACGCCGGGATTTTCGGGATGTTACAACTTTTACAATTGACCCTGCCGATGCCAAAGATTTCGACGATGCACTGTCCATCCGGAAACTAGAAAACAATAACTGGGAGATTGGCATTCACATTGCCGACGTCACGCATTATGTCCAACCATCTTCTCTCATAGAAGAAGAAGCACAAAGCAGGGCAACTTCTGTATATCTGGTCGACAGGGTAGTTCCGATGTTACCTGAACGGCTTTCAAACGGCGTATGTTCACTCCGTCCTCATGAAGACAAACTTTGCTTTTCAGCAGTGTTCGAAATGGATAATAATGCAAAGGTGAAAAACGAATGGTTCGGTAAAACTGTTATACATTCCAATCATCGCTTTTCATATGAAGAAGCCCAGGAGATTATTGAAAGAAAAGCAGGAGAACTTGCACCTGAGATGCTTACATTAAATGAACTTGCCCAAAAACTACGCGATGAAAGATTTAAAGAAGGTTCAATAGCTTTTGAGAGGATCGAAATTAAATTTCAAATCGATGAAAAGGGAAAACCTCTTTCAGTTTTTTTTAAAGAATCTAAGGATGCAAATAAACTTATTGAAGAATTTATGTTGCTGGCAAATAAAAAAGTGGCTGAATTTATTGGAAAAACAAAAGAAAGAAAAAAACCAAAAACTTTTGTATACCGCATTCATGATAAACCCGACGCAGATAAACTGGAAGCATTTAATTCTTTTATACACCGCTTCGGATACGGAATAAAACTTACATCAGCAAATGCCATATCAAATTCCATGAACCAGTTGCTGGGGCATGTGAAAGGAAAAAAGGAACAAAACGTGGTGGAAACATTAGCAATACGCACAATGGCAAAAGCCGCTTATTCAACCCGCAACATTGGACATTATGGACTCGCTTTTGACCATTATACTCATTTTACCTCACCCATACGTCGTTATCCTGACATGATGGTGCACCGATTACTGGAAAAATACCTGAACGATGGACGTTCAGCCAGTGACCAAAAGTATGAAGATCTTTGCCGTCACTCATCAGATATGGAAACCCGCGCAGCAAATGCTGAAAGAGCTTCCATTAAATACAAACAGGTAGAATTTATGCAGGAGCACGTAGGTGAAAGTTACCCAGGAGTTATTTCAGGGATTACCGATTGGGGTATATATGTGGAGCTTGAAAATAAAATTGAAGGGATGATTCCCATACGCGAACTGGATGATGATTTTTATATACTGGATGAAAAAAATTATGCATTGGTAGGTAGGCATAAAAACAAGAAATATCAGCTCGGTGATGATATAAGGGTGAAAATCTGGCGTACAAACCTCGAAAAAAAACAGCTCGATTTCAGAATTGATAAGAATGGCAACTAGTAGCTTTTAAAATAACACCTTAACATATCCCTCTTTTATCTATTCTTTTACATCGTGCTAAATAAAATCGCCTTTTCGACTCAAAAAATTTAAAAAGTTTAGCAGGTTAAATAAATAATTATATTTGTTGCCGTTTAATGCAGCAAAAAAATAAATAGGATGCAGACCAACATTGAAAATGGAACTAAAAGAGATCTAAACAGGGAAAGTATTTTAAAAATTGCAAGGGAAATCTTCAGTAAATATGGCTATAAAAAAACCACCCTTGACGATATAGCCAATGCTGTTCGAAAAGGGAAAAGTTCACTTTATTATTATTTTGCCAGCAAGGAAGATTTGTTTCAGGCGGTAATTATGAAAGAAGTGGAAATCCTTGCTCATGAGCTGGAAATTGTAATTAACCGTAACACCGACCCGGTGGATAAACTGCGGGATTACATTCTTACCAAATTAACCACTTTCCGCAATTTGGCTAATTTTTATCATGCCATCGAAAACGACGTTACTGCCGTTGAATTTATTGAAGAAGTAAAAAGACGATATGAACAGGATGAAATAAGAATGATAAAAAGGATCCTTATTGAGGGAGTCCGGAAAAATGAATTCGAAATTTATGATTTTAACCTTGCAGCGATAGGAATCACTACTGCTATAAAAGGTTTGGAAATGCCACTTACTGCCGGAAACTATGGCAATGTCAACCTCGAACGCAGTGTTGACATCATCCTGAAAATAATGTGCTACGGAATTATGAAAAGATAGAGTGGGAATGTTCTATTTTTAACCAGAAACAAATAAAAAAAGAAAGGCCGGTTCAACAACCGACCTTTTCTCTATCAACCTAAACCTAAACTAAACCAAAAACCAAACCATCTGTGTGATGTGAGTTAATCAAGTACTAATGTAAACGTAGTTTATGTGAAAAAGTTTAAGAGAATTGAAAAAAAATCTCAATTAACCTGCATATACTTTATAAAGTGCTGAATACAAGCATAGTATGATTTTGAAAAAATATTTATTTTTATCCAATCATTTAAAGTTTTCACAATTTCCCTTCTTGCTCAGATAGTAGAAAAATACCACAACCATATTTTGTTTCAATATCTGATCATTTTATAAATCTTATAATCATAAAGCTCTCTTCTATAGTCAATTAGACCTTTTTGAGTTGATTTTACATCCGTTAAATAAAAAATTGGCACGATTTTACTCTTCTTAATATTGCCAGATAACTGGCAATAACTTGTTTTTCCTTTATTAGACCACAAAAAAAGGATGTATTTTTTAAATCAAAATATAAAACGGTATGCCAAGAGCAATTTGGAAAGGTGGAATAAGTTTCGGTCTGGTATATATTCCGGTTAAGTTATACAGTGGAGCCACTCGTCATGATATTGACCTGAACATGATAAGGGAAGAAGATAAATGTCCGATAAAGTATGTACGGGTCTGTCAGAATGATGGAAAAGAAGTACCCTGGAAAGACATTGCAAAAGGGTACAAAATGGACGATTTTTACATCATAATAAAAGATGAAGATTTCAAAAAGGCCAGCAAGGGAAAGAGTGAAAGCATTGATATAATTGAGTTTGTCAAAACAGAAGAAATCAATCCCCGCTATTTTGAAAAACCTTATCTGCTTGAACCGGAAAAAGGTGCCGGAAAGACTTACAATTTATTACGTCAGGCTATTCTTAAATCGAAAATGGGAGGGTTGGCAAAATTTGTACTTCGTAACCGTGAACATCTTGCTTTATTGATGGCAGATGAAAATGTGATGTACCTCACACAAATGCGTTTTCATGATGAGTTACGCCAACCCGATGATTTAAATATTCCTTCCACTAACCCTTCGAAACAGGAACTGGAAATGGCGTTGCAACTCATAAAAGGGATGAGTAAAAATTTTGAACCCGAAAAATTTAAAGACACATACCAGGAAACTTTGAAAAAAATCATCGATGCAAAAGCCAAAAATAAAGAAGTAAAGGCTCCGAAGAAGAAAAAAGAAGAACCGGCTGTTGAAGATTTGATGGAGCAATTGAAAAAAAGTTTGGAGATGGCCAATTGAAAGGACATTATTTAACTTTTCCCAATAACAAATGGAGAAACTGGGGGCATACAACGAAAAAAGAAATTTTAATCAAACTCCTGAACCCGACGGGAGACCGGTAAAATACGAGGAAAAAAACCGGTTTGTGGTCCAACATCATATAGCACGCCGCGATCATTATGATTTCAGGCTACAATTAGAGGATGTACTTATCAGCTGGGCAATCCCCAAAAAGCCCGTTTCCGATCCGGATATAAAACGACTGGCCATTAAGGTCGAAGACCATCCACTCAGCTACATTCATTTTGAAGGGAACATTCCAAAAGGAAATTATGGTGCAGGAACTGTTATGGTTTGGGACGTTGGATATTACTACCTTGATTTGGAAAAAAAGATGCCTTCAGCCAGTGAAATGAAAAAGCGCATTGCCAAAGGATCACTAAAACTGTATCTTCAGGGTGCAAAATTAAAAGGATTTTTTAACCTGGTAAAAACACCTGAAAACGACAAAGAAGAATGGTTTTTTATGAAAACTCCTGATGAGACAGGGGAAGCAGATTATGAACAAAGAAGTGCTTTAACGGGCCGCAGTATGGAAGAAATAGCCGGTTCAAATGCAGTATGGAACGCTGATAGTCAAAAAAAGAATACAATAAAAATGAATTCAAAACCAAAACATTTGTATGAAAAAGTTAAACATGGGGAAAAAGTGAAATTTCCAGGATTCATTAAGCCCATGTTAGCTACACTTACCAATAAAGCTTTCACTAAAAATGAATGGATTTTTGAACTTAAATATGACGGGTACCGTGTTATTGCTGCCAAAGAGAAAAATAAAACTGTATTGTATTCACGTAACGGAAATGACTTCACTGAACGCTACCGGCATATTACAGAAAAACTGGCAGAAATTAATGCTACATTCATTGTCGATGGTGAAGTATGCTTTATGGAAAATGCACAATCAATGAACTTTCAGAAACTGCAAAATAAAAAGGATGAACCGGAAAAAATTCATTATTATATTTTTGACCTCCTCTGGCTGAACGGCCATGATTTAACAAATTTTCCTTTAAATGAACGAAAAAAATTGCTTGCTCTTTTACTTAAAAATGCTCCTCAACAAATCCATTATGTCGATCATATAGAGAAAGATGGGGAGGCTTTTTTTGAAGAAGTGGAGAAAAAAAAATTTGAAGGAATTATTGCCAAACACGCTACCGGCAAATACGATCCAGGAAAGCGGACAGATGATTGGCTGAAAATAAAAACAGGAGAACGGCAGGAAATGATCATTTGTGGCTATATGCCATCAGAGAAGGCATCGAGGGCTTTCAGCTCACTCTTGTGCTGTGTAAATGATAAGGGTAAGTTAAAATATACCGGTCGTGTAGGTACTGGATTTAGTGAAACAATTCAACAAGAAATTATTAAAAAGCTGGAAAAGATTAAAACAAAAAAAATCCCGGTTACCAATCCACCCGATTTAAAAAACATTGTGTGGGTAAAGCCGGAAGTAACTTGTGAAGTAAAATTTTCGAGCTGGACAAATGATAATATAATGCGGCATCCCTCTTTCATCGGACTGCGTTCCGATAAAAACCCTGAAGAAATAATGATTGAAAAGCCAGTTTCCACCCCAGAAGCAGGATTAAAAGTACAGTTTTCAAACCTGAACAAATTATTCTGGCCAAAGCAAGGGATAACAAAAGGCGATGTTATTGAATATTACAATGATATTTCGGATTATATCCTCCCTTACCTGAAAGACAGACCTCAATCACTGTATCGTACTCCAAACGGTATGGAGGGCAAGGGATTTTTTCAAAAAAATGTGAATACTATTGCACCCGACTGGGTACAAACTATAAAAATGGATAACAACAAAGGAGGCATCATCGAATACCTGCTCTGCCAGGATAAAGATACCCTTCTTTATATGGCAAACCTGGGATGTATTGAAATAAATCCCTGGAGTTCTTCGCTCCCGTACCTTGATAATCCTGACTTTATGATTTTCGACCTCGACCCGTTGGAAGTTGAATTTGAAAAGGTGCTGCTTATAGCCCGTTCATTTAAAACCCTGTTCGATCAGTTGT
This sequence comes from Mariniphaga sp., assembly GCA_041684965.1. Classification (GTDB taxonomy): domain Bacteria; phylum Bacteroidota; class Bacteroidia; order Bacteroidales; family Prolixibacteraceae; genus Mariniphaga. The sequence goes on along the minus strand of JAWLGR010000005.1, from coordinate 220,477 downwards.
CGATACCCTCATATTGTAAAACGTCCGGTTCGAGGGGATTGCACATATATGTACCTGTCCGGCAAAAATACACTTACCCACAGGTTCAGAACTTTGTAAAGTTGATTGAAAATCACATCCACAACCAGTATAAAGAATTAACCAGTTTTGAACGATCCCCTTCAAAAAGGAAAGGAAAAATTTACCTCGATTACCTGCAAAATGCAAAAGGGAAAACAATGTCGTCGGTATACAGTCTGCGACCCCGGCCGGGTGCTCCTGTTTCTGCACCGGTTCATTGGGATGAAGTGAAAAAAGGATTAACCCCCGATAAATTTACTCTTAAAAATATTAGAACACGGATAAGAAAAGTAGGAGATTTGTGGAAAGATATATTTGATAAACGGATTGAAATGGAAAAAATTACGGAACTAATGAATGAACAATAAATGAATATTAGAGAACTTTTTCTTTTGGATTGCCCAATCGTAATTCATTGGTGCAGATAATGAAACGGAAAATAAATTCATTCCCCGCGGTTGAATTGCAGGCTCGTTTTTCGAAGGGAAAAATTTGATACATGAAATCCTGAAAACTTAAAACATACAAAAACATAATTGTCGTACATTTCCCTTAGGTAATTGTTCGCAAAATGATTAAAAATTCCTATTTTACATACCTGATAGAATACAGTAATTGAGATTTAATAATACTCAAAACTAAACTTAACTCATCATTATGAAAACTTTTATACGCAAATTACTTTCCCTGGTGATTGGATTAATGAGTTTTTACTTCCTTTCAACCGCACAGGATAATATTACTTCACCTGAAGAATTTTTTGGTTTCCAAATGGGTGCAGATTATAAATTAGCCCGTTGGGATAAAATTGTTGATTATTTTTATTTACTGGAAAAGCAAAGTAATAAAATAAAGGTCTGGAATCTGGGTGAGTCTTCGGAGGGTCATCCTTTCCTGTTAACTTTAATCACCTCTCAGGAGAATATTTCAAATTTAAATCAGCTCCAAAAAATAAATAAGGAAATACAAGACCCACGTGGCATATCCCAGGAGGTTATCAATGAGCATATTAAAAATGGTAAAGCAGTGGTGTTCCAGACAATGAGCCTTCACGCCAGCGAAGTTGGGGGAACGCAAATGAGTCCTGAACTGGCTTATGATTTGCTTGTCAGGACAGATGAAGAAACCCGGCAAATATTAAACAACGTTCTATATTTTATGGTGCCGAGCTTTAATCCCGACGGACAAATTATGATTACTGACTGGTACAATGAAACCGTCGGTACAGAATATGAAGGTGTTGGGATGCCTTATCTTTATCATAAATATTCTGGGCACGATAACAACCGGGATGGTGATTATTTACATCTGCCGGAATCAAAACTTACCGCAAAAGCAATGTACATTGATTGGCACCCCCAGGCTTATATAGATCACCATCACATGGGTTCCTACGGAGCGAGATATTATGTCCCACCTTATTGTGAACCAATACGCCCCTATGCTGACCCGCTGGTTTGGAGGGAAATAAGCTGGTATGGGGCCCATATTGCCTACAGGTTGGAAGAAGAGGGGTTTCAGGGTGTCTTAAATGCAGCCCAATTTTCCGGATGGGGACATTTCGGCTGGCACTGGATCACGCCGTTTCATAATGTAGCCGGAATGTTAACTGAATCGGCAACTGTAAAATATGCTTCACCGGTTTATGTCCATCCCGAACAATTAAAAGCAAACACACGCGCCTTTCCGGATTATGAAGCCCAGTCTACTTTCCCAAATCCATGGCCAGGGGGTTGGTGGCGTTTACGGAATATTGTGGAGCAGCAAAAATCATCGGCATTATCGCTGCTTGACTTAACTGCTAAAAATAAAGAGAGGGTATTGAAAAATGCTTACTTGAAAGCTGTGAACCAGACCGGGCGCGGAGAAGAAGGAAATGTCAAAACCATTATTATTCCAAAGCAACAACACGATTACCTGACATCGGTAAAAATGATTAATACATTGCTGCTTTCAGGTATAGAAATTCAAAAAGCAACAGAGGATTTTATTGCAGAAGGAAAAATTTATCATCAAGGTTCTTATATTATTTCGCTCGCACAACCCAGAATGGGATTGATAATGAATTTACTGACTGAAACGCATTATGCTGATAATGCATGGACACGTAAAGATGACGGTACTCCGGTTCCACCTTACGATCTGGCAACACATACAATGTATGAATTTATGGGTGTTTCGGTTGATGCAATTGGGGATAAAGTGGAAGGTAATTTTGAAATTTTAAAGGAAATAGATACCATAACGGGCAATATTCAAAGAGGAGATGCCGGTTATTTTTTGAACGGCAGGGAAAACGCTGCTTTCAGGGCAGTTAATCTGTTAATTAATGCAGGTATAAAAGTAAAAAGAGCTGATAGAATTTCAGGAGAATTAAATCCAGGAGATTTTATTATAGAATCAGGTTCAAATTCTATTCTGGAAAAAATTGCCCTTACGACCGGGATAAATTTTAAACCCCTCAATAAATACGATACAGAATCTGCTCATGAAGTTATACGAAGAAGAATCGGTTTGTTTCAGCGTTATTACGGTGGAAATATGGATGAAGGATGGACAAGACTGTGTCTGGAAAATTATGATTTCAGCTATCAGACCCTAATGAGTGAAGAGATTAAAAAAGGTGACCTCAATAAAAAATTTGAGGTGATTATACTTCCAAGCGATTCGCCAGAGCAAATAACCGGAGATTTTAAGGAGGGCAGAAAAGACTATCCAAAGGAATATCCTGAAAAATACAGAAGTGGGATTGGAACAGAAGGAACAGAAGCGCTCCGGGAATTTGTAAAAAATGGCGGGTTACTTTTAGTTCTTGGAGATTCCTATCAATTTGCAAAAGATGCATTTGAACTGAAAATAAGAAATGTTGCACAAGGCTACAATTCCAGAGAACTGTTTTGTCCAGGCTCAACTCTAAAGTCCGTTTTTGATAATTCACATCCGCTGGCATATGGAATGCCTGAAAATGGATTGGTTCTGAATCGTTACAGCCCAGTTTTTGAAGTGGAGCCAGGCAGATTTAATGAAGATTATAAAACGGTGGTGCGATATAAAGAAAAAGATTTGTTAAAGAGTGGTTGGCTGACAGGTGAAAAGTTAATTGCAGGTAAATCGGGAATGATAAGCGCAAAGTATGGTAAAGGGGAGATTGTACTCATAGGATTTAGGACTCAGCACCGCAATCAAACAGACGGGACCTTTAAATTGCTGTTTAATACGATAATTCAATAACATTATTTTCACTGCCTGACTCATAAATACCTTCTCACTTTTCCACTGTATTTAAAATATTCATCTTTGTAATAATTGTATAAAAATTCCTCTTCCTTCAATATAAAAAAGTGAATTCCAATAACCGACATTAAAGCAATAATTACGAACAGAATTCCGGGAAAAATCAATGCCTGTCCTATAAAATAGAAGATCAATGAAAGAAAAAACGGATTTCTTGAGTAAGAAAAAACTCCGGCAGTAACCAGCTTCCCCTGGTTGTCTCTGCTCATACCAAATCTCAATGACGATTTAAAATGAAGCATTGTGAAAAACATCAGAATTACAGACAAAAAGATCAATACGGCACCGGTAATTTGTAAAACAAAAGAAGTAATACGTTCATCGGTTAAAAAATTGGGTATCGGGAAACTCTGAAGTTGAAAAGTCTTCTCCATAAGAGCAGCCAGCCACAACAACAATAAGAGCAAAAATAAAGGATAAAGAAAAAAAATAATTGCCGTTTTGTTGTGTTTTTGTGCACGAACTGAGATTCCATTTCTACGTAATGAAAAAACTTTCAAAACAATCAGAAGTACGATTACCAGCAAACCTGTTAAAGGGAGAATGCCTAAAAAATTCATACGGTTTTTTTAAGCATTAAAATTAATGAATTTAATTGTTTTCAAAATTTTCAATTTTATGTCTGGAGTTAACAGCTTTTAAATATTTGGAAAAGAAAATCCAATTGTAACCGGATACAACTCCGGGCCACGATTTTCTTTAAAAAGGGGCATCATACCGTAGTTCACAAAAATACAGAAATCTCCAAATCCAATCCTGCCGGTTAGGTCGTACTTAAATTGGTTAAGATTAAAATTACTGCGCGATTTCTCCTTGTCGTTTTTATATTTGAATTTGGTATGTGAGCCTATGTTCAATCCTCCTATCACTCCTCCTGCCAGATAAAGCCGGGAAGAACCCATACGCAATGGAGTTTTAACTTCCAGCATAAGCGGGGCAGTGAGGTAACTTACATTCAATTTTGACTTTCTTAATCCATCTGGATCCAGATAAACAGGAATAACAATACCATTTGCATTCTGTTTCTCAATAGTAAGCGGATGATCAAAAGTAAAATCCATAAAGCTGAATCCCAGTCCGGTAACAAGTCCAAAATTGTTAGCCTCATTTTTAAAAGCCCACTCAGCGAAGTTCAGATTCACCGTAATTGATTTTCCATATTGCAGTTCCATAAAATCAACAGGAACATCAACATCCAGACCGCTGTATAATGAATAATCAGTTTGATGAAACATGTTCATTCCAAACTCCAGTCCGGCCCAGTGCGGGTTAAACTTTCCTACCCTGTTCTTCGGACGTTCTTCTTTGTGAATCCGGACATATGTACCGTTACCTCCCTCAATAACATTAAATGTCCGCCGCCCGATTCGAATATGCGTGGTATCCCCTTTTTCATCGGTAATAATTTCAATTCCACCGTCATGTCCCACCTTTACCTGGGTATTTTTGCCATCTTCAATGACGGTTGCAACATTTCTTTTCATCCTTTTCACCTCAGTGGTATCCGTCTGTGAAAAGAGATTCAGGCTTATTAACCCGCATAAAATAAAGCTGCTTAACTGTTTCATTCTTCTTGTTGTTTAATTCTGTTTCTCAGACGGACAGGTGAAACATAAAGTTACAGAGGGATGTATTTTTTTCTGTTATTTCAAGGTTCATCAATAAATTAAGCAGTCTGTTAAAACCAAAGAAGATATCAGCAGTTAAAAAATGTACTGGCAGGTGAAGAAATCCCGGGTGAACAGCGAGAGATTGATGAAATTATTTGTCCTGGTTGGTGGCAATGGAAAAAGCCAGAAGCCTGGAATCAAAATTAACTTCTGTAATCAGCCCATCAGGATTTGTTTCATAATTGAATTTTTCATTGGAAATATGGGCAATAAGATTGAGCCCAACTTTTGTTATTTTTCTCAGTGACAATTTATCCAGACCTGTTTTTTCTTTCACCCTGTCAGCAAACAGCCGTTCTTCATAAAATAATGAAGAATCTTCAAGTGTAGTGAATTGAACCGGAGCCAATACTCCTGTTACTTCTGTTTCAGCACGCAATGAGGAATTTAAACCGGAAATTTTTTCCGGGACTTTAATAGGTGTTCTGACATCTGCAACATTTTCATGTTTCAGATGATCCATTTGCGAATCAACAGGATTAACAGAAGTATGGCTGATGATCTCCGGTTTTTCTGCAATCTCAGAATTATCATCTCTTCCTGGTATACTGTTTCGAATGGTTTTTGAATTTTCATTTAATTCTCCCGAATCTTTTTGTTTATGATTGTTGTCGGAAACTGAAACCTGAGATTCAGGGAAGAACCTTTGAACTGATAAATCACCGGTAAAATGATAAACTAAAAAAGCAACTGCTAAAACAGCAGCCACATTTGAAATCCAATATAAAATAGTCCTTCCTCTTTCCCGTTTGTACAACCTGCTTTTCCCAGGGAACTGAATGAGTTTTTCCTCCTTTAGTTTAGTTTTCTTAAACAGCATCAACTCATTTCTACGTTCAGGATGTGAAGAAAGATAAGTTTCAAATTCATCATGATCTTTTTCAGAAAGGTCTCCCTCGATTAAAGCAAAAGCTGCATGATTAAAATCGTCCTGGAGATCGTATTTTTCCTTGTATAGTTTTTCTTTCTCTGCATAGGAAGAGGTATCCTGTTCCAGTTTAACTGCCCCTGTCCTTATAAGTTCATCGCTCAAGTCGGGATTTTCCCGGAGAAAAACAGTTAAATCTTTTATAAGATCCCCCTTAATATTCCCGTCAAGGTAATCAAGAAAATAAATTTCATAGTTCTCTCTTGTTATTTTCATATCAAATAACAGTTTCCAGTTTTCCAATGTAATTCTTTAAAAATACCCTTGCTCGATAAATGTAAACCTTTACCTGTGACTCGTTCAGTCCGGCAATTTCACCAATCTCCTGATACGAGTATCCTTCATAGTCGCGAAGCAGCAATACCATCCGCTGAATTTCAGGCAACCGGTCCACTGCTTTCTTAAGAATTTCCTCCAGATCCGAATAACTGCTTTCATGGCTTTCTTCAGGAAGGTTAAGATCTTCAGAGAATGAAGCATGTTTTTCTTTCCGGATACGGTCAATCAGAGTATGATATGCAGTGGTAAAAAGGTAGGATTTCACTTTGGCTCCATCCACATTTCTGATATGTTTCCAAAGCTTTTCATAACTGTCCTGTACAATGTCTTCTGCCATTTGAACATCCTTTATACTTTTTAGAACAAATCGGAAAAGCCGGTCAGCATATAAATTAACTGCCTGGTTGTATTCGTTTACTGTCATTTACTAAAGGGAACATGATTCAGAATATAGGACGGACAAATGGCCGGTATGTTACAGCTCCTAAAAACTTTTATTGAGTATTATCAATAATATACTCCCGGATATTACCACCTGCAATTAGAAAAAATCGCAAAACAATTTGATATACCTCATAATTAAGGATATTTCAATTATTCCACAATTTCCACCCATCCGTAATGATCAGGCGCTTCGCCATATTGTATAGCTCGCAATCCATAATAAAGTCTGCCTGACCATTCGCCGGCTTCGTTTTGGTTTCCATACCTAAACCAGATATCATTGTCAGCATCGTATATCCCTTTAACAGGAGAAATAACCGCTGCGGTCCCGCAGGCACCCACTTCTTCAAATTCAGCAAGTTCCTCATAAGGAATTTTTCGCCGTTCTACTTTTAAGCCCATGTTTTCAGCCAAGACCATCAGGCTTTTGTTGGTAACGGAAGGCAAAATGGATTCGGAAAGCGGAGTTACATAAATATTATTTTTAATTCCGAAGAAATTAGCCGGCCCACATTCATCGAGGTATTTCTTCTCTCTGCTGTCGAGGTACAACACAGCAGAAAATCCTTGTTCCTTAGCCAGTTTGCCTGCACCCATACTTGCGGCATAATTTCCTCCAACTTTGTATTTTCCAGTGCCCTGGGGGGCTGCCCGATCGTATCTGCGCATAATAACCAGGTTAGTTGGTTTAAACCCTTCAGGGAAATAGGGACCAACCGGCATTACAAATACTAAAAAAAGATATTCAGTTGAAGGTTTAACACCAATTTCAGGTCCTGTCCCAATCAATAAAGGCCTGATATACAACGATGCACCGCTTTCATAAGGAGGAATGAACCGTTCATTCATTTTTACTGCCATCCGCACAGCTTCCATGAATTTTTCAACCGGAAGTTTAGGCATTAATATCCCATCACATGATAATTGCATACGCTTTGCATTCTCATCCATTCTAAATATCCGGATGTTACCATCTTTCCCCCTGAAAGCTTTAAGCCCCTCGAATGCTTCCTGCCCATAATGAAGCGATGTAGCAGAAATATGCAGATTAATTGTATTGGAAGTACTGGCTTCTAAATCACCCCAGGCACCATTCCTGTACGAACAGCGAATATTGTAATCTGTATCGCGATAACCAAATCCTAAATTTTTCCAATCTATAGTTTCCATGTTCCGTTCCGTTATTAATGATTTTATCCTGATTTAGCACTTCAAAATCAGTTCATAGCACAAAATAAACAAATTTTAATATTTGCAGATAAGAGAAAAGTCAGGGAATTAAAGAAATGCTCAATGATTTAATGATGCTGCTCAAATTTTTATTGTGCCGGAGTCACCATTCGGGAATTTCAACCTGTAAATAATAGCCGCTGTGTTTCCGTACATTTAAGACCGTTTCATTTTCAAAAATCAGGTATTGCCCTTTAATTCCATGCAACACACCTTGTATTAATGCTGTTTTATCGAAGGTCAGGCTTTTAACTGCAGCCGGATAAGTAATAACCGGATAATCGATTGTGGTAACAGTATCTTCGCTACAGCTATACTTTTTAAGTTCTGCAGGCAACAGGTTAAGTGCCCTCTTTTTTTCCTCCGGCAGGTCAATGCCTTCATTTCCGCAACTTCTTAACATTGCCTGCCAGTTCGTGCGGTCGGTAATGTATCTTTTCAGAAAAGTTTCAATTACGCCTGCTATATGACGGTTAGGGGTAAGTGCCAATTTAATTGCATAGCTTGCACCCTGATCAATCCATCGTTCAGGAATCTGATGGTAACGCGTCACTCCTACTTTCAATTCACATGCAACTGCCAGATACACATAATGATCGGTGAGATCGTGAATTTCTGCCCATTGCATATCACGTGCAACCCCGAAATGAGATCTCGATAACTCTGGCCTGATTACCGATTCAGCGGCCTCAGGTGCTGTTTGAAGACACTTGTAACAATATCCCTGGCTAAATGACCTTTTCGTTTTCTTACCACATGAAATGCAATTAATCTGACCGTTAAACTGCATGTTGATTTTTTTTCCGATTATCTGGTTTAATTCAATTTCATTACTACCAATTGGCAGGTAATAGTTTACAGGAGAAACCTGTTTGGATTTCATTTTAAATATGTTCCCTTCGAATTTCATTTTGCAGATTTAATAATTAACGGAAAAATACAAAAGTTGAGTATAGCAACCTGGCAATAGGGGAATGAATTATTACTTACAAGATAAAATGAGTATTGCAAGCAGCTCAAAACGGAACTTTTTAAAATAATCTAATCATCAAAACCCGGTCGTTTAAATTCCATTGCTGCAGGAAATGTCTCTAAAATAAGTTTTTTAATTTTGGACAGCTGAGAAAGGAAACAAAGAATTTCATCTTCCTGATCTATCATTATGGAAAAAAGTATGGTAAGAGCTTCTATTGAACGGTTGACAGCAATGACAACTACTTTTGCAGTGCCAAGCTTATCAGCAGTTATATCAAATTCATCATCAAAATCGTCTGAACGGGAATTTAAATCGTGAAACGCACGATGTAATTTGGCTTCAATGAAAAAACAATACCATTGTACAATTTCCACTGGATTGGCAAGTTCTGAAGAAGTGTCCTGTATATCATACAGGGCGGGTATTTGGCTTGTCAGGATATCCAGTTTATCTCTGTTTACCCTTAACCACCGGCACATTTCGTGACCATACAACCGGGCTATTTCCTCAACCGGGCTTTCCATATGCTCTGGTTCTTCCACATCGGAAAGCTCATCAAGATTTATTCCCAAACGTTTTGCATCTTCGGATATCATGTCCAGAGTAACTTCAAATGATAATTGTACCTGCTCCCAGAATTTTTCATTGTCCAGTTGCTCCGTTTCCGGATCGTTGCATTCCTTCTTCATTTCCTGTTCATGGGCGAAAGTAAGGCACCTTTCACATTGGGAACAACGTTCACACCAACGGTCACAATAATTATATATGCCAGGAATAAACCGTCCGCTGTCAACCAGGTCGGTCAAAATACGGCGGAATTTGTCTTTTTTGGATTCCATGACACGTGTTTTAATGTAAAGATACGATTTTGACCAAAAAAAGGGGGCAATCTTACTGTAAAAACATGTACCCCTGCAGATATAAAAATTAGCCTGAAATAGATGCTACAGCTTTTCTGGTTTAATTGATTTAATTAGCTGAGCCAAAAAATTCAATTTAATCAATTTCCGATAAATTCCTATCTTGCAGCCAAAATTCAACAGACGAATTGTGCTATGAAAAACCAGGTAAAGAGTTTATTGAGTGTAATTTTAGTATTTATAATCACGTCGTCTAAACCGGATAAATCATTTTATAATGAATTATATCGGCCACAATTTCATTTCACTTCTGAAAAAAACTGGCAAAACGATCCGAACGGCCTGGTTTATTACGATGGTGAATACCACATGTTTTATCAGTACAATCCTGAAGATAACGAGCCGGAATTTATGCATTGGGGCCATGCAGTAAGCACCGATTTATTGCATTGGGAGCATCTGCCTGTAGCCATCTATCCCGATGGGGATTCACAAGATAAAGAATACTGCACCGTATTATCAGGTTCAGCTATTGTGGACAACAAAAACTTATTGGGAAAACAAAAAGGCGAAGAAAAAACACTGGTTATTTTTTATACCAGTCAGTATTGCGGGCAACGCATTGCTTACAGTACCGATAAAGGCCGGACCTGGACAAAATATGAAGGGAATCCAATCATTCCATTTAACAGAGAGGACGATGCACGCGATCCGAAAGTTGTATGGCATCAACCTTCCCAAAAATATGTTATGGTTCTTTACAGGAAAACATCAGAAGATAATAATTCAAGAGGGGTGTCATTGTATACATCAGAAAATCTTGTTGATTGGGAATACAAAAGTCATGTATATGGTTTTAATAATTACCCGGATCTGATTTCCATGAAGGTAAGTAACAGGCCGGAAGAAGCGAAGTGGGTTCTTTTTGATGGTGACGGAAGTTATTTAATTGGTAATTTTGATGGTGAAAATTTCACGCCCGAAACAGCAAAAATGAAAATTGATTTCGGAAAAAATTTTTATGCTCCCCAAACCTGGAGTAATGTGCCTGCTGAAGATGGCCGAACGCTTCAAATTGCCTGGATGCGTGGAGGTAATTTTCCCGGCATGCCATTCACGGGGCAAATGACCTTCCCTTCAGAGTTAAAACTAACAAAATTTAATTTCGGGTATAAAATTACCCGGACACCTATATCTGAAGTGGAATTACTTCATGGGAAACATTATAAATGGGAAAATAAAAAGCTGATTCCGGGAATTAACCAGAATATAGTAAAAAAGGTAAAAGGCGATTGCCTTCATATTATTGGTGAATTCGATCTCAAATCCTGCAGCAGTTTTGGTTTTTATATAAGAAACAGCAGAAAAACAACAGGCACTGAATTGCTGTACGATGTAAAAAGGGGTACACTATCGTTAATGGGAATCTCTGCTCCGGTAGTGCCGGTCAACAACAAGATTTCACTGGAGATATTGGTCGACAGAACCTCTGTAGAAGTGTTTGCCAATGGTGGTCAGTCGGTTATTTCCAGTAACTTTACTCCTGATCAGCGTGCAAAAGGAATGGTATTGTATAGCTCAGGAGGAGAACTTATTGTTGATAAGCTGGATGTTTTTAGAATGAAATCGATCTGGAATTCTGCCAGTAAATCACAAAATGAGAGAGATTAATTGCACCACAACTATTAACAATACCATTGCAACAGGATAAACAGTTGCATAGGCAATGGAATGGGCATTGGTGCGCGTCATCGAATCGGCAGCTGCCAAACCCGGAGTGCTGGTCATACTTCCGCTGATAGCACCCAGCATACTCAAAAGATTCATATTAAATAACCATTTCCCTGCAAGTGCAGCAGCAATCATAGGAAGAAGGGTAATAACAGCCCCATACATAAACAACCGGTAACCATACCTTTCAAAGGTATCCGCAATTTCGGCTCCGGCATCCGTTCCTACAGCCGCAAGAAAAAATATAAGCCCAAGTTGCCTTAACAGCTGATTGGCTGCTCCGCTCATAGTCCATAAAATGGGGCCGGTTTTACCTATACGACTGACAACCAGGGCAACAATAAGAACACCGCCGGTAAGCCCGGGACTAAAAGAAAAGTTTCCTAAAGTGATGTTTACCTTACCAACCAATACTCCCAACACGATACCAAGCGCCACCGGAAGTATATCTGTATCAGAAAGTCTTTTCTGGTCATTACCAAAAATACGGGCAACCATTTCCATGTTATCCTTACTGCTGGCAATAATAAGCTTGTCGCCAAACTGGAGTTTTGAGTTCGGGGCAGGAGAAATATCAATTCCCGACCTTCGTATCCGGGTTATGGTAGCATTGTATGTATGCAACAGGTTTATCTGTCCTATCGTTTTATTAACAACCTGTTTGTTTGTAATTAATACTGAACGGACATCATAGTTCGGATCCAAAGGTATTTCATCATCCACCGGAGCACCTATGAGTATTTTCACCCGTTCCAGCGATTCTTTAGTGCCCACCGCTTTAATGAGATCTCCTTTATGCAAAACAGTTTCGGAAGTCGGTGTAACAGCTGTTCCATTATGGACCACTCTCGACACCACGGCCTTGGTCATATACCGGATTCGAAGTTCACCAATTGATTTTCCTGCTACGGTATCGTTTTCAACTTTAAAATTTTTATGCAAAACTTCAGGGAATTCCTCTTTCATTTTCATCTGATTTTCCTGTTCTGCCTTTTGCAGGGATACACCCAACAGTTTTGGCAAAAACCGAATGAAGAGAATAACCCCAATGACACCAAACGGATATCCTACTCCGTATCCGATTGATGCAAGCGGAGAACCAGTATGATCGATTGCTGCCGCCAGGCCGGGCGTACTAGTCAGGGCACCGGTAAAAAGACCGATGGCAATGTTCTTGTCAATATCAAAAAAGAATATAACACCAATGGTGATAACAGCTGCTAAAAGAATAAGCAGCGATGCAAAGACAGCAAGTTGTCTGCCATCTTTTTTAAACGATTCAAAAAACCCTGGTCCTGCCTGTATACCTATAGTAAAAATAAACAACACCAGTCCCAGGTGCTGAAAGTCGGAGGGTATTACAATACCAAAATGACCAAATACAAGAGCAACAAAAATAACAGCAGACACATCAAGTGACAAACCGGCTATTTTTATCCGCCCCAGAATGAAGCCCAGTGCAACGATTAAAAACAGAGCAAAGTAACTATTAGCGAGCATTTCCACCGTATAAATATTACAGTGCAAAGGTAATGAAATGTCTGCCTTTGGTTTAAAACTGCATAAAAAGGAACAGTTTCAACTAAAAATTTAATAAGATTACTACATGATAAAAGTTTGCGACAGCCATCATGTTCCCATCATAAAACTCAAATCATCTCCCGGTACATATTCAACAGGTGGCTGTGCATTTTTAAAAACTTTACAGTTTTGACTGCCAATCAAATTCATTTTATTATCCTCCAGTTTCAGCATTGTTCCTTCCCGCAGGCCTAATACATATAGTGCAGGATTTAATACGGTAAACTCCTCAATGCGTTGGTCGCGAGATTCTCCCGCATGACCCGGGGCAATAACATCTGTATAATGCGGGTTAATCTGAAATGGGACAAGACTAATGCAATCGAAGCCACGCGGTTCGATTATGGGCATATCATTTGTCGTACGTAGTGTCGGACATGCTACATTTGCACCTGCACTCCAGCCAATGAAAGGTGTTCCATTATATACTTTTTCACGTATTGGATTAATCAGTTTTTTATCGTGCAGCATTCGTACCAGTTTCCAGGTATTACCTCCACCTACAACTATCGCTTCGGCATTTTCAATGGCTTTTACAGGATCGGGAAAAGTTTGAATTCCTTTAATACTATGGCCTATTTCAGCAAAACGCTCTTCAACATTTTTGCAATATTCATTGAATGATACTGTAACAGCAGCATAAGGGATAAAAACAGCTGTAACCGGCAATTCTCCGAGTATTTTTCTTATTTCATATTTTGGATAATCCAGAAAGGCTTCACCTGCCATGGTTGAATTGCTAATCAATAAAAGCTTCATATTGTTCCTGTTTTATTTTAATCGCAATAAAAGAATCATCTGTACAACAGAAAATGATAATTATTGGGTTTTGAGAATTATATTCGAAAAACAGGAAGGATAATAATTGATTTATCCACCGGACAGAGACAAAAATTTGAAAAAATTATTCCCGCTGGATTGATACAGTTTATATTTGATTACCGTATGCCGCTGAGGAATTTATTCGTATAAATCATCCAGACTGCATTGCGCAAGTTCCACCAGAAAATCACCGATACGTGAAGTAACTTCTTCCAGGAACAAGTATCCCTTTTCAGCTGATGCTTTTTTAGGATTCCCAATACCTGTATCCTCACTTATTTTATTCCATTGCCGGGGTGCCCATGCAACTTGTTTTTCCAGACCCTGAAGTTTCCATTTCTTACTTGCACCTTCACCGGCTTCCTCAAGAGGCAGTACCAGATCGGGGAAATAATGCATTATGATGCTGGTTTCCATTTCATTGGCATGATCACCTTGCTCATCAAAAAAATCTGAATCAGGCACTAATTTAAACCACTGATTCAAAGCAATAAACATGCCTGGAAATTTTGGCATGATTTCACGGATATGCGGTTTGAAATCGTTTCCGCCATGCCCGTTCATAATTACAAGTTTAAAAATACCATGCGAATGCAATGCCCTGACAATATCCTCTAATATCATGATCTGGGTTGAAGGGCGGGTGTGCAAACAAAATGGCATTTCAATCTGTCCCGGATTTTGTACACCCAGCGGTATGACTGGCAGTACCATTACTTTAGCACCCTTATCCCAGGCTTTTTTTGCTGCATCGTATGCAATGCGGGAGGTTTCAAGCGAATCAGTGCCGTAAGGCAAATGATAATTATGAGGTTCAGTGGCTCCCCAGGGAAGAACTGCCACATCGTACTTCTGATTTTTTATTTGTTTCCAGTTTGTTTCTTCTAAAACGTAATGTCTCATATCCAATATCTTATAATCCAATTAATGTAACGCCAAAGGTCACAGGTGTTAACACGGGCCCCTTCCCTTCCTTAAACAATGGGACCAACTCGCAAGTACCAAATACATTAAACCAACGATACCCTGCGCGTACCATCACACCATATTTAAAATCCTGGAGTGAGTAATGCCCTGGTGTCTTAAGCTTCTCTTTTTTCCCTTCTGAGCGGTATTTTATTTTTGTGTGACTTCCTAAACGATACCCGCCATACAAACCACCTGAGATATAAATCCGGTTATTGTAATGGTTAACCGGAATCTGGAATTCGCTCAAAAATGGCACAATGAGTGAAACAATTGAAAATTTTGATTTCTGATTGTGGTCAAAAAAAAGAGTCTGCGGTACAATGGTTCCATCTTCAAGCCGTTCAAGCGTTGTATTGTTCTCAAGCCGGTAACTTTGCAACTGAATCCCTATTCCGGTAAGTAATCCTATTGTATTTCGGTTTCGCTGAAGTCCGAAATTCTTCTGTATTAAATTAAGATAAGCAGAATTTGACCGAAAAACATCGTTATCCATAAAACGTTCGCTGTAATCGGAATAATCTTCTCTTATAAATGTATTGAACCCGAAATCAAACCCCGCCCAATGTCCATTAAAATTGTCATTCCACAGGTTAAACCCGGAATATCTATATTCCCTAAGATCAAAATCCTTTAAAAATTCTTCCGGGTCTGCATCAATAGGTACAATAGTATCGTTCTGTGCCCATAAATTATTAGAACTCAGTAACACCAAAAACAAAAAAGTAATTCTGCCACCTATAATGTACTTGAAGATGTTCTTCCAATTATAAATCATTCAGCTCATTTTTAGTTTTTAAACACAAACAAATGTAAGGCATTTTATGTTGATTTGAGAGATAATTAAACAACGAAAAGGAAGGTACGGCATACTAAAATTGCTTCAGCATGAACTTTTCATTCCAATAATGAAATTATTATTAAAAAAGATATAAAGTTAAAACCCTGAAATTCATTTTAAAAGGTTACTTTTGCGCCCACAAAATTTTTTATACACTTTACATGATATTATTTAAAGAAATGGGACTTAAACCAGAGATTCAACAAGGTATTGAATTCCTTGGATTTGAAGTGCCCACTCCCATTCAGGAAAAAACAATTCCATTTTTACTGGAATCCACTACCGATATGGTAGCCCTGGCTCAAACCGGAACTGGAAAAACCGCTGCATTTGGACTACCCATTATTCAACAGATTGATACAACAAAAAGAAATATCCAGGCATTAATCTTAAGCCCCACCCGTGAATTGGCACTTCAAATTGCCAATGATTTGGAAAATTACTCCAAATTCATCCCTCAAACAACAATTACAGTTGTTTATGGAGGTGCTGATATACAAAAACAAATCAGGCAGCTTGACCATAATCCTTCTATTGTAGTTGGTACGCCTGGCCGTACACTTGATTTAATTAAAAGAGGGAAATTAAAAATCAATGAAATTCGATGGCTGGTGCTTGACGAAGCAGATGAAATGTTATCTATGGGATTTAAAGAAGACCTGGATGCAATCCTTGAAACTTCTCCTAAAAATAAACAAACTCTCCTGTTTTCTGCTACCATGCCAAAAGAAATTATTGCAATTTCCAGCCGCTACATGAGCAACCCGCATGAAATAACAGCGGGAAAGAAAAACGTTGGTGCAGAAAATGTGGAACATCATTTTTATCTCATCCACGCTAAAGACAGGTACATAGCTTTAAAACGAGTTGCAGATATAAATCCAAATATTTACGGTATCATTTTCTGCCGGACACGTGCAGAAACAAAAGAAGTAGCTGATAAACTCATGCAGGATGGGTACAATGCCGATGCATTGCACGGGGATCTTTCACAGGCACAGCGCGATCATGTAATGGCACGATTCCGCAGCAAACACCTGCAGATGCTGGTTGCTACCGATGTGGCAGCACGTGGGCTGGATGTTAATGACCTGACACATGTGATCAATTATAACCTTCCCGATGACCCCGAAGTATATATCCACCGTAGCGGAAGAACAGGAAGAGCAGGAAAAAAAGGTATTTCAGTTACACTTATCCACCTGCGAGAAAAAGGAAAATTACGCCAGGTAGAAAAAAAAGTTAACAAAACTTTTATCCAAAAAGATGTTCCGTCAGGAAAAGAAATCTGTGAAAAACAGCTCTTTAACCTCATTGACAAAGTTGAAAAAATTAATGTCAATGAAGCTGAGATTGCTCAGTTCATGCCTGTAATCTACAAAAAATTGGCATGGCTCGACAGGGAAGAGCTAATCAAACATTTTGTATCAGTGGAATTTAACAGATTCCTTCAGTATTATGAAAATGCACCCGATATTAATGTTAACGACCAGCATCACAGCGGCAGGGATTTTGAACCCAGGGAAGCTGGGAGACGTGACAGAAAAGGGAGAAAAGAAAGGAGTGAATCCTCTGGCAAAAACGTTCGCAGCACCCGGGGTGGCAAAAAAAGAGGAGGCTATGATTTCTCCCGCTTCTTCTTCAATCTGGGTAAAAAAGATGGTATTAACAAGCGAAAAATTATTGACCTGGTTAATCAGCACCTTCCCGATTCAAGTGTGGAAATAGGAAATATTGAAGTAATGAAAAATTTCTCATTCTTTGAAATCGACCATCGCTATGAAAAGCAAATACTTAAAAAGTTTCAAAATGCCTCTTTTAAAGGGAAACGCATGAATATTGATATTGCCAGGGATAAATAAACAGCTGTTGAAGACATACTCATCAAAATATGAAAATTAGATTGCCCAGGTAATTAAACAGAAAAGGCAAGGGTAATGGACTGCTTTTTTTATTTTGAAATAAAATAAAGGAGTAGCCCCTAAATAAAATTTTCATTTAATTACTGAAGCACTTAATCTGTACCTTATCGCCCTTATTGTTTGGAGCATTCTTTTGCAAAATAATTCTAAATAATTGGCTATCAATCAATGAATTTCATAATTGCCTTCTGCAAAATTACATCCTGTTTTTCTGTCAATCTCATAGAAGCCTTTCAATTCAGACTATCAGATATGCAGCTGGTAATGACCAAAAAAAGGCTGTAAAAACAATAAGATGCCCCAAACCACTACCTTATGGATTGAAAACCTGTGGGTTTCTGCTTAGAGGCACCTAATATAAGCAGCAATTATCAATTCAAACCTAACCAATTGTTACAAGGAAAGAAACACATGCTTTTTAAACCCTGAATAAATTCGATATAAATTCGATATAAATTCGGTACAAATTCGTAAAATCGCGAATTTGTACCGAATTTGTTGCGAGTTTATTGCGAATTTAAAACGAATTAAAAGATATCAAAGAGTGTACCCGGATACATTTTGGTATGAATAAGCATAATCTCTTTTTAAGGCAGCAGTACTGGAGTTCCCTGGGAGGATATTTTCAATTACGGTACTTGGAATGAAAGTGTAAATTGAAATTTATCTGATTCTGTTTTCACATGCAGAGTTCGTTCATTTTGCCTATTGGTAAGTTTCCAGGGTTTCAATCAGGCAGACATGTTTATCTGATCGTTGATTTTATTGGTCAGAAAATGCTTCTTATATATTTGTGACCAGAGAACACATTAATGCCTGTTACCCGGAAGTAAAAGCGAAACAGGATGTATTTAATTCAGTAAAGAATAAAATTTCTTAGTATACTTTATTCCTAAAAAAAGAGCTCCTACTGATTAAAATTTCCTGATTGCAAATTGAAGCATTTTACTATGCTGTTTTTATTTCTTATTTGTCAGTACAGTCTCTTGTATTTTGAAAAACAGAAAAGTAGATCCGTCAATAAAAAAATCCCACAAGAATTTAGAAGTTCAGAATTCAGCTTTCAACATTTTTTATATCTGACATGTTTAAGATAACAAATTAATTAATATAGAATTTTCAACCGACACATCGAATGATACATGTGACTCTGTGAATTCAGGCATTGTGTCAAAGCTTAATCAGGAGGAGTAAACAATGGAAAATGAATTAAAGGAAGAAAGCAGTTCTGGTAAACTAGGAAAATCAGCATTGAGAAATATAATTTCCGGTGCCATCTTTTTAATTATTCTCATCGCTGGTTTTATTATCCTTTTGAATAAAGACTCACAAATTAGTGAACTTAATCTGGAAACTCAAAATCTGGATTCCGTTATACAAAAAAGAGATTCTGTAATTAATGATCTTGATGGGGCAATAAATGAAATAGAACAAAACATTACTTTCATAAAAGGCAAACGTGAACAACTTGAGTTTGAATACCGGGAAAGTGGTAAAAACAAAAAAGAGCAGATAATTGAAGACATAGCTCTTATGAATACGATGCTTGAAGAAAGTGAGAAGAAAATGGAAGAACTAACAAAAAAACTGGAAGCATCAGCAATTGAGATAAATTCATTCAGGAACCGGGTTGCAAAACTTAGCGACGAGCTACAACAACAAACAAAGGTAGTATCAGTCCTTAAACAGGATTTGGAGAAAAAGAATACATTACTGGCAGATATGAATGAAAAATTAAATCAGCTTGAAAATGTGGTAGTGGTTCAAACCGATTCTATTGTTGCTTTAACAGATTCTGTAGGAAGAACATCAGAAATGATAAGGCAAATGGATCAGAAGCTTAATAAAGCTTATTGGGTGCAAGGAACCTTTAAAGAATTGAAGGAAAACGATGTTCTTTCGAGAGAAGGTGGGTTTTTGGGAATTGGAAAAAATAAAACCCTTAAAAGAAATTTTAATGAAGATTATTTTACAGAGCTTGATATAAGGGAAACTGAAATTATTCCTTTGAATGTCAAAAAAGCAGAAGTTATTTCTAAACATGCCAACAACTCCTATCGATTTGTTTATCAAGATGATTTGATTTCGTATTTAAAAATTGAAAATCCGGATGAATTCTGGCGATTAACCAAATATGCGGTTATCGAAGTAAAACAATAAAATAAAATCTCCCCCCGACTATGAAAAAAAGAAATGCATTCCTGTTTCTCATGCTAGCAGTTATTACTCTGTTTCTTTCTAACTGCTCAGAAGATGAAACAATCAATCCGAAAGCAGGAAACTTAATATTGAAACTAACCGATGCAGCCTCAGATGATAAAGATATAAAGGGAATTTATATTACCATTTCATCTGTAAAAGTAAATGGAAAACCAGTTCGGAATTACATTCCGCAGACGATTGATATTTCTGCACTCAGGAATGGTGAAACAGAAACTATAATAGATAAAGATTTACCCGCAAAGGAATACGATCAAATTTCCCTGGTACTTGCTGCCCATAATGACAATTCTGAAAATACCCCCGGTTGTTATGTACTTACCAAAGACAACAGGAAGCATAACTTAATGGCAGGTGGTTCTGCTGAGATAGAATTGATTCTTTCAAAAGCATTTGAACTAATACCCGGAGAGGTTACCAGACTGGTAGTTGATTTTGATTTACGAAAAGCTGTTATCCGTGCAGAATCAGGAGAAAGTGGATATCGGTTTGTAACAAACCAGGAACTTGAAAATGCAATCCGGATAATTGATGAAAAACAGACCGGAAATATTGCCGGCACAGTTAGTACGCATCACTCCGATGAATTTGAAATATATATCCTCATTTATAATGAGGGTGTTTTTAAAGCCGCAGTGGAAGGAACAGGCACAGGCAAAAGTAAAATTCTGTTTCCCAATGCTGTAACAAGCACAAAAATGGAGCCCGACGGGAGTTATTTCCTTTCTTTTCTTGAAGAAGGCAATTATGAAATACGGCTTGCAGCATTTAAAAGAAATAATTCCAACGTTTTTTCATTTTATGGCTTTGTGCCTACCACTAGCCGGCGAACAGGCATGCTTCTTAACAACATCCAGGTTTTGCCCGGTTCTGAGATAGAACTCGATATTGAAATATTCAGGCTGGCATCCTAGTTATGCAAATTTAGAGCCTTATATTATTGAAAAGCACCGGTAATTTTCCGGTGCTTTTCAATAATAGTTAGACTGAAAAAAGACAACAAGTTAAATTACTGAAGTTGGATTAATCCTTCCTTAATGGCATATTTAATCATATCGGCATTACTTTTTATACCCAACTTTTCAAAAATATGTTGTTTGTGGGTTCCAACAGTTTTAACACTAATAAATAATCTTTCAGAAATTTCTCTGGTAGATTTTCCCTCTGCATATAATTTAAGAACTTCAACTTCTCTTTCTGAAAGATCATTTTTGCTTTCAGTATCCTCATCGGGATCGAGGTATCCCTGAATAACCATTTCCGTAATATCGTCGCTCAGGTACTTTTTTCCTGACACCACTGACTGGATGGCATCAATCAGCTGACGGTAAGTACAATTTTTTAGCAAGTAGCCATCGGCTCCTGCTTCGAGTACTCCTTTTACAAACTGCCGGTCAGAATGCATTGAAACAGCAATAATTTTAATTTCTGGATTATCCCGCTTTATAGTTTTTGTTGCTTCTATACCATTCATATTCGGCATTCCAATATCAACCAGAATCAAATCCGGTTTTAATTTTTTAGCCTGTTTAGTAGCTTCCATTCCATCTTTTGCTTCACCAATCACCTCAATATCAGGTGCTGAAGAAATTAAGTTTACCAGCCCTTCTCTGAAGAGTTGGTGATCGTCTGCTATCAAAACTTTTATTGTCATAAATTTAACCTTCAACAGTTGGTAATATAACAGTTGCTTGTGTTCCCTTGCCCATTTCCGTTTTAATTTCCAGCCGGCCTTTTATACTGTCGAGCCGTTCTGTAATACTCATCAAACCAAAACCTCCGCTAATGCCGGTTTTCTTCTTTAATTGTTTCTGAATTCCAATGCCATTGTCGCGTACGGAAATATAATAAAAATTTTTCTCTTTTTTCACTTCAAGTTCAATCAAATTCGCATTGGCATGTTTAATTATATTATTAAGCAATTCAGCGACAATTCTGTAAAGAAAAATATTAAATTCTTTTTTTATTCCAATTTGCTGATCTTCACCAATTAACTCAGTACTTATACTATGTTTTTCCTCAATTTGTTCCAATTTCCATTTAAATGCAGGAATCAAACCCAGTTCATACAAAATTGGCGGGCTTAAATCGTATGTTAAAGTACGTGATTCAGAGATTGCATTATTAAGCAGTTCGGAAGTTTCGTGCAAAGTTTTCTGAACCTGAGGAGGGTAATTCCCCTGGACAATGGAGGACAGTTTTATATATGCCAGTGACAATGTTTGTCCCAGGCTGTCGTGCAGGTTTTCAGCAATTCTTCTTCTTTCTCTTTCCTCCACCAAAGTAATTTCAGTATTCAGTTTTTTTAGCTTTTTCTGGTAATTCTTTATTTGAATGATGCTTTTTTCAAGGGCAATTTCATATTGTTTGCGTTTTGTAATATCATAACAAACACCCCGAAAGCCATAGAATTTACCTTTCTTATCGAAGGTAGCAAAACCGCTTACAGACAACCATGTTTTTTTATTCCTGTTAAGTTTTAATTCAATTTCATAATCCTTAAAACTCGATTGCTCCTGAAAACTTGATTCAATCGGATGCTTTTTTGCCTTTTCATGATCGAGCTGGAATAAAGTCAGGTAGCTTTTTTCGCCCACAATATCGGTGGGCTTAACTCCCAAAATCTTTTCAATTACAGGGCTCACATAATTAAATATCCCGGTCGAATCTACTTCCCAATAAAATTCAAGTGCATGCTCTGAAATCTGAAGAAAGCGTTCCTCACTTTGCATGTACTTTTTTGTCTGATCCTTTATGAGAATTTCAAGGCTTTCATTATTTTTCCTTAATAAATCTTCTGCCTTTTTAATTCTCAGCACCACATCAATCTGGGCCCGTAATTCATCCTGACTGAATGGTTTCGATATAAAAGCATCAGCTCCTGCATTTAACCCTTTGGTTCTTTCCTGAGGATTCTGGCCCAGTGCTGAAATCATTAAAATTGGAATCCGTCGTGTAATTGGATCACTCTTCAGATGAGCACATACTTCATAACCATTCATTTCAGGCATTAAAATATCAAGTAAAATAATCTCAGGATTCTCGTTAACAGCTATATCAATACCTTCTTTTCCTGAAGTGGCTTTTAAGAATCTGAATTCAGGATAATGCAATTTAAAAATTTGATTTAACAATATTAAATTAATTTCATTATCATCAATTGCCAGGATTTTTTTCATGAAGACACTGATTGATTTTATGTGGGTTATTATAATTAATCTTTTGAAACCTAATCACTTCAATTAAATAGCAAATTTATCTTTTTTTTTCTGGAATGTGCTTATTCCCTAAAAAAAAAATAGGAAATAAACCCATTGCCTCAGGTTTTTTTTCTTCTATCAGCAAAATTAACCCCGTCTTATCAGTCAGTTGCTGATAACAAATCATGCTTTTAATACTCTATGAATCAGCAGGATGTATTACCAGTTAAAATCGAAACAGCCTATTTTTACTACTGATTTACAAACCTTATATTTTAAAATACGATGAAGTGGACGCTTCAATTAGCCCTTATCATTGCATTGGCATGCAATGCAAAAGGCCAGGACATTTACAAAAGTTCAGCAGCCTTTTGTAAAAGCCCTGTAAATATAGCGCTTGATGAAACAAATAAAGTTTATATTGCACCTCCGCAGCAGCCGAATGCACTTAAATCAGCGAAAAGGTCATCATCAACTTTTAAGGTAACCTTTATCAATTTTCCGGAGGAAGCAAAACAGGCATTTAATTACGCGGTCTCAATCTGGGAGGAATTAATTCACTCACCGGTCACCATACACATCGAGGCACGATGGGAAGTTCTGGATGGCAACGTACTTGCCAAAGGAAATCCTTCTATTTTTTACAATAATTTTATTGGAGCTCCACTTCGAAATGTTTATTATCCGGTAGCTCTTGCAGAAAAATTAAGCGGGAGGGATATAAATTCCGGAGCACCGGATATTATATGCCGGTTCAGCAACAAATACAAGTGGTACTTTGGAATTGATGGAAATACTCCTTCAACTCATTACGATCTGGTTAGTTCAGCTTTGCACGAGATTACACACGGCCTTGGTTTCTCTGGCTTCTTAAACGAAAAGGATGGGAAAGGGTATTTTAACAACAACAACGGGCTTCCCAGTATTTATGACTATCTGCTGTTTAATAACCAAAACCAGCAAATTTCAGATAAAACACTTTTTGACAGTCCTTCAGCTGATTTGTATAACCAGATTACTTCCAATAATGTAAAATTTTGTCAGGCAGTTTCAAACGGACAGGAACAGAAAATGATTGACTGGATTTACGCACCTTCGAAATGGAATGACGGAACAAGTATTTATCACCTGAAAGGTTATGCTTATGGTGACGAAAATAGCCTGATGTCTCCTTATGCAGTGAAGGGCCAGGCAATTCATAATCCTGGAGAAGTAACGCTGGCCATTCTCGATGAAATGGGCTGGAAAAATGTCAGCTTCGAATTTAATCCAATAAAAGATCTTGAAAAAACTGTTGCAGAATGGCCATTTCAGATTAAAATAAATTCGGATACCGATGATTTTTCAAATGTAAAGGTGGTTTATTCTTTTAACGGCTTTTCAACTGCAAAATATACAACCCTGCAAAAAAGCATTGTTATGAATGATTATACCGGAAATCTTTTGCTTGATAATCAAACCGGGAAAATTGAATATTATATTGAAGCAACAACGTCAGACAATCGTACATACAGACATCCTGCTGAAGCTCCTTCAAAATCATTCTCCCTGAATATTGGAACAGATTATTTTGTGCCCGATCTTTTCCACAACCCCGTTAAAATAATTTCAGGGAATTCAAAGAAAATTGAGCTTCTGGCTGAAGCTTCTGATAATATAGGAATTAAAATGGTTAAGGTAGATTATAAAATAAACGGAGTTTTACAGGAACCGGTTTATTTTTTAAACAAAGAAAACGATTTATATACCGCGAGTCTGCCATTGAATTTTCAGCATGAAGAAAATTATTCCTTTGAATACAGGTTAACTGCAGAAGATGTTTCATCAAAGAGTAACAAACGTGTATTTCCTGCAATTGGTTTTCAGGAAGTCAAAGTATTTACACCTTTTGAACCTGTATCAAGCTTCACGACTGATTTTGAAGGAAACTCGGATGATTTTTTCACTGGCGATTTCAATGTCTCGTCTGTAAGTGGTTTTTCCGGAAAAATATTCCATACCATATCACCCTATCCAGTTTCTGCATTAAAAAATGAGAAATACAACCTTACAGCACAACTGAAATATCCAATTATAATTCAACAGAATGGACTGTTTAAATTCGACGAAATTGTTCTGGTTGAGCCTGGAGAACAGCTGGGTACAAATGGAGAACCTGTTTTCTGGGATTATGTTATTGTCGAAGCTAGCAAGGACAAGGGAGAAACATGGCTCCCACTTTCTGAAAAATACAATTCAAAAATTAACAATAATTGGTATACTGCCTTCACAAAGAGTTTTTCAAACAACTCATCCACAGCCTCACCTCATGAAAGCATGTTTGTAAATCACACCATTAACCTGACCCATAATACTGGTTTGGAACCAGGGGATACAGCAATTTTCCGCTTTAGGCTGGCTTCCGATAATTCAATAAACGGATTTGGATGGGTTATTGATAATCTTGAAATCCAGGAATTTCAGGAGTCGGACAAAAACCTCTTTGCTGAGGGCAGTTTTCTTTTTTATCCTAATCCCACAAAAAATCATCTATTCATCGAATGCAGCAATAATATTGAAAATAAGAACCTGAATGTTAAAGTAACTGATTTGTATGGCAAAATAATACGAAATGAAACCCATATCGATCCAGTTTATTCGCCTAAAACACAGATTGATTTATCTGATGTCAAACCCGGAGTGTATATGGTCAGTATTAATCAGGGAATGCAGGTTCTTTCAACAAGTAAAATCATAAAAAACTAAAAATAAAAATCACCAAAAAATTAAAATAACAACTTAAAAAATCAAAACAAAATGGAAACATTATTGTATGTAGTATTGGCTGCTGCATCAGCAGGCCTTCTAACCGCTTCAGTATTAATGTATAAAATACTCAGTTCAAAAAAAACACAGTAATTTGGAAACAGAATTTTTGTTGTAGTTCTGCAACATGCATGGTGTAATTTATTATTTATTTCTCATTCAAACATTTAATCTGTTGGTTTGTATATAGTTTAAAATAGTAAATTGCACCATGCAAAAATTCCTTTTCTCGATGTTGTTAGCAGTAATTACAGTGTGTGCTGCTGGTCAAAAGTTATGGCATAAACAAGGTTATAGCCTGCAATATCCGGTATGTTTTGCATCAGATGAAATAATAAAAGCATTTGTTCCCCCACCCCCCGAGGTATTAAAAATGCTCAAATCGGCTGAAAAAAAGTCAAACATTATTGTTACTTACAGAGATTTTCCAACCGATGCAATCACGGCATTCGAATTTGCTGTCAGCATTTGGGAAACCTTGATTGATTCACCTGTACCAATATATATACAAGCCTCGTGGCTAGAGAAAAACAGGAATGTTTTGGGAAGCTGCGGACCTTCTGATTTTGAAAAGAATTTTAATGGTGCCCCACATAAAAACATTTACTATCCAATTTCACTGGTAGAAAAAATACAGGGTATTGAACTTACCGGACCCGACCGTCCTGATATGATTGCCGAATTCAACAGTGAGATTAACTGGTATTTTGGAGTTGATGGAAATACTCCTTTAATGATGTATGATTTCGTTTCCGTAGTATTGCATGAAATTGCTCATGGCCTTGGTTTTACAGGTTTTTTTACTGCCATGGATTTAACGGGAGGCTACAGTTGGTGGGGATGGGGAGATGCCACCTCTTTCGATCGGCTGGTAATAAATCAACATGGAGAGCAGCTTATCAATACATCAAATTTTGAAAACCCATCGGTAGAGTTGAAAAGCCAGCTAACTTCCAATTTACTGTATGCAAACAGTCCGGTAGCAGTAGCTGCCGATTCCAGTTCTTTTCCCAGGCTTTTTGCCCCTTCAAACTGGAATGAAGGATCAAGCATTTATCATCTGAACGAGGCTACTTATCCACCAGGA
Source organism: Mariniphaga sp. (assembly GCA_041684965.1). Taxonomy (GTDB): domain Bacteria; phylum Bacteroidota; class Bacteroidia; order Bacteroidales; family Prolixibacteraceae; genus Mariniphaga. The sequence goes on along the minus strand of JAWLGR010000005.1, from coordinate 193,561 downwards.
ACAGAAAATACCTTAATGACCCATACTTATGGCAGAGGAGAGGCAACCCATCATCCGGGACCAGTTACCCTTGGTATTTTGGCAGATATGGGTTGGAAAAAAATGAAAATCGAGCATTTACCTTTAAAAGATCAGGAAATTATCGAATCATTGAATTTTCAGGTAAATATTACCAGTGATTACACACTTGACCCTTCACGACTCTATTTGTATTTTTCAACTGATTCTTTTGCCTCGCCACCTGATTCAATTTCTCTTTTGCCCGTTGAGCCCAATCTGTTTGAATCAAACCTGCTTATTGACCCTGAGATAACATCCCTCCAGTATTATTTCAGTGCTGCAGATTCCATGAACAGGACTTTCACTAAACCGGCAGATGCACCAAATGAATATTATACCATAAATTTTGGACCCGACGATATATTTCCAACAATTAAACATGAACCAGTTTCCTTTTTTTTCGATACAGGAGGTACACTAAAATTGGTTGCAGAGGCTGAAGACAATCTCGGTATTGATACTGTTTATGTCGAATACGCTGTTAACGGGGTAGCACAACAACCTTTTGGGCTTTCTCTGCAAACAGGTAAAACGTATACAGGAGCATTTCCTTTTGAGAACGATTTACTGAATGATAAAGATGAAATTTCATACCAAATTGTTGCCATCGATGCTTCCCGTGCAGAGAATATAAGCAAATATCCCCTCGACAGCTCTTTTTCTTTCCTGGTTGAAAAAATGTTTGACCCCATTACTTCTTACAGTAATCAATTTGAAAGCTATAGAAACGATTTTATTCTGGAAGATTTTGATATTTATCTTGCTGATGGATTTAAAACAAATGCGCTCCATAGTCCTCATCCCTATCCCAGCCCGGATGAGGATGACATGGAATTCAATTTTACAACAATTCTCAAACATCCGATCATACTGCTCGAAGAGGCTAAAATGAGCTTTGATGAAATAGTATTGGTTGAACCCGGAAACAAAGGTACAGGTTTTGGAGACTTTGAATTTTGGGATTTTGTTGTAGTTGAAGGAAGTAAAGATAAAGGAATAACCTGGTTGCCACTGGCTGATGGGTATGATTCAAGGGAACACTTCGTATGGGAAGAACGTTATTACAGTTCAATCGCTGAAATGAATTCAACCTCAGTTGGTTCATCTGACCTTTATATAAACCGGCAGATAAATCTTTTGGAAAATGGAAACTTCTCTGCAGGTGATACAATTCTTATACGGTTCAGGTTGTACTCAGATCCCTATGTACATGGATGGGGTTGGGCAATTGATAACCTTCATATCCAATCACCTGCGACTGCCTCTTCGGATAAACTTCTGTCACCCGGAAATATTTTTACATACCCAAATCCATTTTCAGGTTCTTTTAAGGTCGTAACTGAAACTAAAGAGTTTTTAGAACTGTTGCAGTACGAATTGTACAACATGCATGGGCAAAAAATAACATCAATCCTTTTAAAAAATGTTACAGGGTCTTTGACCTCTGAAATAATAGTTGATAATGGAACCCCCGGAATTTATTTACTTGTAGTAAAAGAAAACGGAAGACAGGTTTTATCAAAAAAAATAATTCATAATTAAAATTAATAGCTATCTTTGCTTTCAAATTGTAAGAGAATGAACGCAACAATTAATAATATTTATTTTTACTGGTTTTATTATTTTGGTTCTAAAAACAGGATCAAACAGTAAAACAATGTTTAATTTAAAAGATATTTTACTAAAGGTCCTGGAAATTTCAGGGCCTTTTTTAATTAGAATAAGATAATTTCAAATGAAAGTAACACTAATTGGGCTGGGGTTAATAGGAGGTTCACTGGCAAAAGATTTAAGAAATGTAAAATTTGCTGATGAATTAATAGGCATTGAAGCCAACGAGTTGCATGCACAACAAGCTATTGAACTTGGCCTGGTGGACCGTATCGATAGTCTTGAAGCAGGAATCAGAAAAACAGATTTAATTATTATAGCAATTCCTGTAGATAAGGAATTGCAGGTTCTTCCTGTAGTGCTCGATGGCATTGATAGCAATACAACTGTTACAGATATGGGGTCAACCAAAAAGGTAATTACCAATCTGGTAGCAAATCACCCAAAAAGGAAACAGTTTGTTCCGGCACACCCCATGTCTGGTACAGAATTTTCAGGTCCGCTGGCAGCGGTCGAGGGCTTATTTAAAGGAAAGATAGCCATTGTATGCGATAATGAAAAATCCGGGCCACAACATCTGGCACTTGTTGAAAAAATGTTTCAATCACTGGAAATGGACATTGCCTACATGTCTTCCGATGAGCAGGATCATAGTACTGCTTATGTATCACATCTGCCACATGCAGCTGCATTTGCATTGGCCAATGCTGTACAGGCCAAAGAAGACCGAAATATTATTTTCGATTTAGCCAGCGGTGGATTTCGTTCTACCGTCCGGCTTGCAAAAAGTTCATGTTCGATGTGGAAACCAATATTTGAACAAAACAGCCAATATGTAGTAGATTCACTCGATGTTTATATCCGCCATCTGCAAATGTTTCGCGATTGTATGAAAAATAATGAGTTTGAAGAACTGGAAGAACTTATTTTAAATGCCAATAAAATAAGAACAATACTCGATGGAGAAAATCCACATTTTATAAAAAATGAAGAAAAAATTGTAAAACTTTATACAAAACAGCAATGAATCCGAAATTGATTATAAATCCAATTAAAGAGTGGCTTCCCAATATAAATAATCCGCTGCTTATTTCAGGTCCATGTAGCCTTGAATCAGAAAAACAAGCTCTTGATACAGCAAAATTGCTTGCAAAAGACCCCAGAGTTTTTATTTATCGGGGAGGAGTATGGAAACCAAGAACCCGCCCGGGCTCCTTTGAAGGGGTCGGTTCCATCGGTCTGAAGTGGCTGCAAATGGTCAAAAAAGAAACAGGACTTCCTGTTGGTACAGAGGTGGCAAATGCACACCATACTGAAGAAGCATTGAAAGCAGGTCTGGATGTAATCTGGATTGGTGCCCGCTCAACTGCCAGTCCTTTTGTAGTCCAGGAAATTGCAGATGTAGTAAAAGGCTCTGGCATAGTTGTTATGGTGAAGAATCCGGTAAACCCCGATATACAACTTTGGTTGGGAGCAATTGAAAGAATTTACCAGTCAGGAATTAAAAATATTGTTGCCATCCACCGTGGCTTTACACCATTTAAAGAAACGATCTACAGAAATTATCCTAACTGGACCACAGTAATCGAATTGCGACGACTCATGCCAAACCTGCCTATCATCTGTGATCCCAGTCATATCGCAGGAAAACGTGAATACCTGTATGAAATTTCCCAAAAGGCTTTTGATATGGGTTTGGAAGGATTAATGATTGAGTCTCACATTGATCCATCCTGCGCATTAAGTGATGCTTCCCAGCAATTAACACCATCTGATCTGGCTAAATTGCTTGACAGACTGGTTATCAGACATGCAACCGCCAATAATCCTGAATTTGAAAACCGTCTCGATATGCTTCGAAGCCGGATTGATGCTATCGATTCAGAACTTTTGGAAATGTTATCATCAAGGGTTGAAATCGTAAAACAAATTGGGCAATATAAAAAAGAGAACAATGTTACTGCATTACAAATTAACAGGTGGAGCCAGCTTATGGATAACCGTGTTAACCTGGGTAAAAAACTGAACCTGAATGAAACGTTTGTTAAAATTCTGTTTCAGTTAATACATGAAGATTCAGTACGTATGCAAACTGAAATTATGGATTCTGAGCAGGCTCTTTCATGAGCAGAACTAATGCACGGACCATTGCTTTTTCCATTGAATTATAGTGGAGAATTTCTTTTGCAATATAAATAAATACAATTGCCTTTTTCGCAACTGTACCATCTGTGTTTAGCATGTGTTTATTTAACCGGTATGCTTCCCGCATCCGCCGTTTTACAAGGTTTCTTTGCACCGCTTTTTTATAAAGTTTTTTACTAACAGCAAAAGCAGTTTTTGCAGGATATTCATCTGGAAAATCAATGTTCAGATAAACAATCTTAAAGGGATAGACTAAAAGTGAATTTCCTTCAGCAAATAATTTCTCAATCATCTTTTTGCTGCAAAGCCGTTCTCCTTTTTTAAAACGAAAATATTTTTTTTTCGGTAACTGTTCTGAAGGATTTTTCATAAAAATTAAAAAAGCCATTCGCAAAATCAGCAAATAGCTTTCGAAAGATTATTGATTCTTTTATTAAGTATGTTTATTCACTTTTTTAATAAACTGCTCCAGTGCCATTGTCATTGAAGGAGCCTGAACGGTAGGTGCTTCTATATCGAGCCGCAGGCCCGCTTCACGAACTGCCTGGGCTGTAGTTGGCCCAAAACAGGCAATACATGTATCGTTTTGCTTAAAATCAGGAAAATTCTGAAACAATGATTTAATCCCCGAAGGACTGAAAAAAACAAGTACATCATAATTTACATCCTTCAGATCGGATAAATCACTCCCGACAGTACGGTATAATATAGCCTTTGTGTACTTAAATCCACCTTTATTTAAAAGCTCTGGAATTTCCTGCTTATGTATATCGGAAAGTGGCACCAAAAAATTCTCATCCTTGTGCTTCTTCATCACCGAGATTAAATCAGAAAACTTGCCATTACCGTAAAAAATCTTACGCTTGCGATAAACAATATATTTCTGCAGATAATAAGCTGTTGCTTCCGAGATACAAAAATATTTCATTGAATCAGGAATTATTAGCCGAAGCTCCTGACTAATCCTGAAGAAATGATCAATGGCAGTGCGGCTTGTAAAAATAACGGCAGAATGTTCCAGAATGTGAATGCGTGTTTGCCGGAATTCTTTTGCCGATATCCCTTCAACCTGAATAAATGGCCTGAAATCAATTTTTATATTGTTCTTTTCAGCCAAATCAAAATATGGCGATTTTGCCGTCGATGGTTTAGGTTGAGAAACCAGGATACTCTTGATTTTCAAAATGCTCTTCTTTTTGTTTAACACTACCACTTACTTATACCACCAGAATCTTATATAGTAAAACCAAGGGTAAAAATTCAAGTGTACAAAAGTATAAAAACAGATAAAATAATGAAAATTGTTTCTTCAATAATATTTTAAATCCTCTTATAACCAACAATGAATAAAGAAGAACTACCAGCACAATTCCTGCATAAACAGGAATGTTTTCCTGACTATATGGATAAAACGCAATCACTGCTACCATAGGTAACAAAATTAAACCTGCAACGCGTCTGAAATTATCTGCATTGTACAGATATTCCCTGGTTTCTCTCTTTTTTTCAATAAGTGTCCCAAAAAACCGGTAGATTGATTTCTTTGCTATAAAATACAGGGTTACCAGTACCAGACAATATAGGTACAGGCTGAAATGCTGATATGGAAGTTCAATCCGGAAAAAAAGCAGTACCTGGAATAAAAAGACCGAAAAAATAATATAAAAAAGCAAATCGAGGAGAAAAGCTCCGTGCAAAAGCGAATTGTTCTTTTCATTAAACATACGTACTGCTGTGGAATGATTCACCGTTGACTGAAAGAGGTTTGTTATATATTTATTCCATGTTGTTTTAACCGATGCAAACAATGCAAGAGCAACCAAAAGTAACAATGTAATCCAGTCATAGCTAATTTGATTAATTGTTCGTTCAGGTAAATGCAATTCCTCATTGACAGTCAAGGCTGAAACCAATTCTGCTTCATTCCGCGGTTTAATGTAACGGGAATTATCTACCAGCAGATTCTGCTCTTTTTGCCACCAGCTATTTCTTCCTCTCGGACTGGAAACTTTTATTACTGTATTGGTTTGTTCTTTTTCCCGAACAGGAATATCTTCCAATGAAACAGGCTTAACACGCTCAATCTTTAAACCCACAGGTTCGATTTCTGCATCCAGGTTCTTTAAAGGAATTAATACCCTTATGCTATCCGGCTGGTATGTATAGTCAAGCTTCATATTTACAGGATGCAAAGATACCAATTGATTATTCATTTTAATAAATTGAAGAATATATTTCGAAAGAATTCTGAAGTAGATTTTTTAAAAGCATTTTTTTTATCAACATATATCCGGCATTCCTTTCCAATATTTCTGAAATTCGCAGATTCTTATTCCATTCCGGTTAACTAGTATTTATTTTGTTTCATGTTAACCCGGTACTGTTGGATATTTCCTTATCCTTTAATTACAGACTGTTTAAGCAAACAGATATTTTTACCGTTCGGTGAAACCCATCACATTAAAATGGTTATATTTAAATTCAAATTTTCCTAAATTTGGGTATCAAATAAAAAAGCATGACAAATCATTCATTATCACAACTCTATTCCCAGGCTTTTCATAGTAACTGGGATAAATTGGTTTTTTCCGATTATGAAGGCAGCGATTATAAATACAGCGATGTAGCAAAAACAATTAAGTCGTTGCATTTATTTTATCAGCTTTCGGGCCTACAGCGAGGAGATAAAATTGCTGTTTTAGGAAGGAATTCAGCAAACTGGGGAATTGTGTTTCTTTCAGCCATTTCTGCAGGAATTACAATTGTGCCCATATTGCCCGATTTCAATGAAAGCAATACAAATCATATTTTAATCCACTCAGAGGCAAAACTACTATTCAGTGCAAACTCCCTGCTGAATAAGGTTAATTTCAAAAAAGCCACCGGGCTTAAAGCAGTTCTGGTCCTTGAAGATTTTTCTTTAAACGCTTCCAAAGACAAAAACCTGGAATTTAAGCTTAACGATGCTTTCGGATATTATAAAACAAAAGAGTTGGAAAAAAATGGATTTCATTTTGAGAATTGGGGAAAAGAAGACACCTGCATCATTTCATATACATCGGGGACATCAGGTTTCACAAAAGGAGTCATGATTCCTGAGCGAAGCCTTGTATCAAACATCATTTATGCCCAGGATCATATGCCACTTGAGCCGGGACATAAAATTGTATCCTTTCTGCCAATGGCTCATGTATATGGATTGTTATTTGAATTTTTATTCCCGGTAACATTGGGCTGCCATATTACATTTTTAAGTAAAATACCTTCTCCGGCGATTATAACAAAGGTTTTCGGGGAAGTAAAACCTCATCTCATACTCTCTGTTCCTCTGGTCATCGAAAAAATTTACAAAAAAAGAATTCTGCCTTCCATTCAAAAACCTGCAGTAAAAATATTATTAAAAACTCCGGGTATAAAAAACGTTATCCTTGGAAAAATAAAAGAAAAGCTAACCCAAACCTTCGGCGGCCGGTTCTTTGAAATAGTTATCGGTGGAGCTCCCCTAAGTGCCGACGTAGAAAAGTTTTTCCGCCAGATTAACTTCAGGTTTTCCATTGGTTATGGAATGACTGAATGTGGACCACTCATCAGTTACGAAGCATGGGATAAAACCAGGCCTGGTTCTGCAGGTCGCCTTGTAGATAGAATGGAAGTACGAATCGATTCAGATGACCCCTATAATGTAGTTGGCGAAATACAGGTACGCGGCGAAAATGTAATGACAGGTTACTATGAAAACGAGCAGGCTACCAAAGATGCTTTCACAAAGGACGGTTGGCTAAAAACAGGAGATTTAGGAGTCATCGATGAAAATAATTTTATTTATATCAGGGGTCGTTCAAAAAATATGATACTTGGCCCGTCAGGACAGAATATCTACCCTGAGGAAATTGAAGCACGAATTTCTAACTTAAATTACATTGCTGAATGTGTAGTTACAGAACGTGCAGGTAAACTGGTGGCTAAAGTATATCCTGATTTCGAAACAATCGAATCGCACCATGTGACTTCTGATAAGTTAACCGAAATTATGGAAGAAAACCGCAAAAAAGTAAATTCGGAACTTCCAAAATACGAGCAGATAAGTGCATTCGAATTGGTGGATGAAGAATTTGAAAAAACTCCCAAAAAAAATATCAAAAGGTTTAAATACGTATAACCATTTTCTGCCTGTTGTTTAATGTCAAACCAGGCATAGAATTACTACTATTTCTATATCAGGAATTATCGATGTCTGGCAAATAAACCTCTGGATTATGAAAAAGCTAGAATGAATCTGCATGCTAGCTGTTCAGATAACCCGGTTAGTCAACGTTTTTGACAAAGCTAACAAGCACCATTTTCGTACTAAACTCACAAATCAGATACAAATTTAAATCGAAGGAAATACGTCGCTATCAAATGTTTGAATAGCTTTCAGCGCAATTTTGGAACTGCCAGATAATGAAATTCACTGAAAGACTCGAATAGAAGTGCAATATCAATTTGTAAGCAGGATACTTCTGCCCGAAAGATTGCCACCAGAAAAAATTTAATCCTGCATGCGGGATAGCCATAAAGAGTAAATTTGATTAGATAATTTATACTGGCATGGATGCCGGTGATAATGTGATAATTCAGCTGAATCCATCCCAAATACTGAACAACGAGTTAATTTATCTTCTTCGTTTTTTACTAAAGGAGCGTTTGGATTTCTTTTTCAAAAAATTCTTTTTATTCAAACTTGATGAACGGGTAATATTGCTTTTATTCATCCTCCTGTCGGGAATAGCTGAATAAAATATACCAAGCGAACCCTGCATTACCGCTGCAATAGCACTTGTGCGCTCCATCCGGGCTGTCCCCCCCTCTGTAATATAGTTAAAGTTTGGAATACCATTTACAATATCAGAATGAATTAAAGAAGTAGTAACATCAAAATACATATCGAATTTATCAGACAACCGGTAGGTTGCTCCCAGGCCGGTTCCACCTGTTATGCCAGCCATCTTGGGGTAGTCGCTGTTCTTTGTACCCCGGGCAAATAAAACCCCAACACCTGACTCTACACGATGTACAGGATTTTCAAATGTAAAATCGGTTCCTGTAAATGCAACTCCACCAAAACACTTCATAAAAATGTTTAGCTCTTTACTGTATGGCAAAAAATACCACCTTGCAGTACCAAGGATTTTTAATATTTGGCTGTCATAAATCATTGCCTCATCAGGGTAAAACTCTTTGAATGTCGCTCCTTGATAACGCAGAGGGTTATACCTCGACATAAAAAAGTTATTTAACGGGGCAGTGGGAGTACTTCCTGCAAATCTTCCATATTCAAATTGTATCCCCATTTCAAAATCATATGAAAACGGAGCTACTATTTCCAGTTCAATCCCGGGTTCTAATAAAGGTTTAAAGTTTTGGCTTCCGGGATGAGATAAATTCTCTCCCGATGAATACTGGTTTTCCTTTAACAAAGGTTCACCTAAAAAAATGCCGCTGTTTGCACTTAAACGGTACCTTATAACCTGGGCTGTTCCTGTTTCAAAAAGCAAAAAAACAAGGAATAACAGTGTAAGGATGCGTTTCATGATTTAATTTTATGTTGGTGGCATGAAGATATTATTTTCTTTTTGAAAACCCGGTATCAGAGTAAAAAAATTACCTCCTTTGCTTTACCTCACCTGCATTTACCACTTTAAACAACTTATCGGAGCGTCGAAGCCTGGTAGGAATCGGCACTGAAACATGTTGCCCTTTAAATCCCTCCATCACGTTATCCAGTTCAACCCTTATCTCTTCCGCTACCGTTTGAACAACACCTGTAGTTGGTCCTGTAACTATTATTTCGTCACCGGTTTTCAAATTCTGAGTCTCCAACTTAAACTCTGCTACCTGAATGTTGGTAAAATAATTGGTACATTTCCCTATATAAATTTTCCGTTTAGTGGCCTGTGAACCATAATTGGAGCTCCATTCTCCGAGTCGCTGTCCAAGGTAATAGCCATCCCAGAATCCACGGTTAAAGACTGAGGAAAGTCGCTGGTCCCAATCATTTACCTTATCTATAGTAAATGTACCACTAGTATAGGCTTCCACCGCCTCATGATAGCATTGAACGGTTGTTTTAACGTATTCGGGAGAACGGGCTCGTCCTTCAATTTTAAGGACGGATACCCCTGCGTCAAGAATTTTATTTAAAAAATGGATTGTTTTTAAGTCTTTGGGCGACATGATGTATTCATTGTCAATCTCCAGTTCGGCACCTGTTTCCTTATCGGTTACAATATATGCACGGCGACAGGTTTGCAGGCAGGAACCACGGTTTGCTGATGAATCCATTTCATGAAGACTGAGATAACATTTCCCGCTGACAGCCATACACAATGCTCCATGCACAAACATTTCAAGCCGGACAAGTTCCCCGAAAGGCCCTTTTATTTGGTGCTGATTTATCTGGTTGCTGATTTCCCACACTCTCCCCAGGTTCATTTCACGGGCAAGTACCAGCACATCGGCAAACTGCGCATAAAATTTTACCGCTTCAAAATTGGTAATGTTTACCTGGGTGGAAATATGCACTTCCAGCCCAATTGAACGGGCGTACATAATAACCGAAATATCAGCTGCAATTACGGCTGAAACTCCTGCTTCCCTGGCAGCATCAAGCACGGAACGCATCTGATCAGTTTCGGTATCAAAAATTTCAACATTGAGGGTGAGGTAAGTTTTCACACTTTTTGCCGAAGCTGTTTCAACGATTTTTCTTAAATCGTCGAGCGAAAAATTATTGGCCGATCGCGACCGCATATTCAGGTGTTCCACCCCAAAATAGACCGACCCGGCTCCCCCCTGTATGGCAGCCATTAATGATTCATACGAACCAACAGGTGCCATTATCTCTATATCCCTTCGTTCCATTATTTCAATTCATATTCGGCCACAAAGGTATAATATTTTGAATCAGGTATAATGGTTGTATTCTTTTCAGAGTTTTTTAAAATCTAAATGATTATTTTTGTATAAAAAGATTGTGAATATGCGGCTTACAATTGTAATTAAAGAAGGGAAATCGGGTTATCTTGTTGGTCAGCTAAAGGAGATTCCTGCAGTTTTTACTCAAGGAAAAACAGTAAAAGAATTAAGAAGTAATATTAAAGATGCCATGGAACTTTATTTTGAAGATTTGCGGGAACAATATGATCCTAATGGAGAGATGATTGCTGAAGAGGAGTTGCATTTTATTTAATTCCATGAAACGCAGACAATTTATCAAATACCTAAATCAGCATAATTGTGGATTTATCAAGCATGGAAAGAAACATGATAAATATCTTAATGCTTCAAATGGTAAAGGAACTGTAATTCACGTCATGCTGAACCAGATGATTTCTTGTGTGAGTTAATATGTAAACAGCTGGATATTCCTGTGCCTCCCAAAAACTAATTCTTCCGACAAGCCTGTATTTTTTATTTCCCCTATATTTGCATGAATTTTACAACAAATTATATATGAATAATCCTAAAGTAAGGGTACGTTTTGCCCCAAGTCCAACCGGTCCGCTGCATATGGGGGGTGTACGCACTGCACTGTTTAATTACCTGTTTGCAAAAAAACACGGGGGAGATTTCATATTAAGAATCGAGGATACAGACCAGAACCGGTTTGTTCCGGGTGCCGAGCAATACATTGCAGAAAGCCTGAACTGGTGTGGCCTGAACCCTTTAGAAGATCCTGTAAAAGGTGGAGCTTACGGTCCTTACCGCCAGAGCGAACGCAAGCATTTGTACCGGAAGTATGCCGATCAGCTGGTGGAATCGGGCTGGGCATACATTGCTTTCGACACACCCGAAGAGATTGAGCAGCTTCGGAAGAATGCCGAAGCAAAGGGTGAAACCTTTTCCTATGGAATCGGTACTCGTGAGCACCTGAACAATTCATTGAAATTATCGCAAGAGAGAGTTCAGCAGAAAACAGAAAGTGGCGAGCCTTACGTCATCCGGTTTAAGATGCCTGAGGATGTAGATGTAACCGAGAACGACATCATAAGAGGCAGCGTAACATTTAACACAACCAAAAGCCTCGACGACAAGGTACTTTTCAAATCGGACGGAATGCCCACTTATCACCTTGCCAATGTAGTTGATGATCATTTAATGGAAATTACCCATGTCATCCGTGGTGAAGAATGGCTGCCGTCGCTTCCGCTGCATGTTTTGCTGTACCGGGCATTTGGCTGGGAAGACTCAAAACCGCAATTTGCGCACCTGCCGCTTATCCTGAAGCCAACAGGTAAAGGCAAACTCAGCAAACGCGATGGTGATAAAATGGGGTTTCCTGTCTTCCCGCTCGAATGGAAAGACCCATATTCAGGTGAGGTTTTCCGCGGCTACAGAGAAGACGGCTATTTCCCGGAGGCATTTATTAATCTGCTTGCATTGCTTGGCTGGAACCCCGGAACAGAGCAGGAGTTTTTTACACTGCAGGAACTAACAGAAGCTTTCAGCCTGGAGCGCGTGGTTAAATCCGGCTCCCGGTTTGATCCTGAAAAAGCCAAATGGTTCAACAAGCATTATTTTCAGCAAAAAACGGTAAGCGAACTGGCCGAATTATTTAAACCGGTTTTGTCGGAGAAGGGAATTACCGCTGCTGATAACAAGATTGAAAAGGTAGTTTCTGAAATCAAGGAGCGCTGCGAATTTGTATCCGACCTTTGGGAGCAGGGAAGTTTCTTTTTTGAAGCACCTGCATCGTATGATGCACAAGCCGTAAAAAAACGCTGGAAGCCGGAAACACCCGAACAGCTTGCAGAAATAAATGTACTTTTTGCTTCGTTGGATGATTGGACTGCCGCCTCCATAAAAGAAAGCTTCTCGGCCTTTATGAATGAAAAAGGATGGAATTTTGGTGCTATTATGAACCCGCTCCGGCTTTGCCTTGTGGGCGGGAACATGGGACCTGATCTTTTTGTCATTTGTGAAATTCTTGGAAAAGAGGAAACAGTTTTAAGAATAAACAAAGGAATAAAAGAAATTAGCTGACACATTTTTGGAGAAAAGAACAACTCCGAACATTCTGTACATTAAATCGTTGTACTGTTGATTACTGTCGGATATAATAAAATATCCTCTTGAAACCTAATTTTAGAATGAACAGCCTTCCCCGTAATGTGTGGATACTCACCATTTCACAAGCGCTTTTACTGTCGGTAAGTTCACTTGTGGTTTTTGTTGGCGGATTGGTGGGAACTAAACTTGCACCTCTTGAGAATCTGGCTACACTTCCTGTAGCCAGTATTGTTGTAGGAACCGCTGTTACCATTCCCCCGGTTACGCTGCTGATGAACACCATTGGCCGGCGAAAATCGTTTTTTGTGATTGGCATTTTTTCAATTTTTGCAGCACTGCTCGCAGCATATGCCATCTCCATTTCCCACTTTTATCTTTTTTGTCTGAGTACATTTCTACTGGGCACCATGTATTCATGTGTAATGCAGTTCAGGTTTGCGGCAATGGAGAGCGTATCCGAGACATTGATACCAAAAGCAGCATCCATGGTTTTGGTGGGCGGTATTGCAGCTGCTTTCCTGGGACCGGAAATTGCTATGCTGGGAAAAGATATCATGAGTAAGGAATTTGCCGGGTCATTCGTTATGCTTTCTGTTCTGTTTACTGTGGGCCTGGCATTCTTATTTTGGTTCAGAAATCCTGTGCCCAGGGAAAACAGTGAAGGGGATATTCAACGGCCGTTAAAAGAAATTTTGCTGCAACGGACCTTTTGGGTGGCTCTGTTAAGTGCTACCATTGGTTATGCAGTTATGAGTTTTATTATGACCGCCACCCCGGTGAGCATGCACGTAATGGATGGCCATTCACTGGGGCACACCAAATGGGTAATCCAAAGCCATATTGTTGCCATGTTTTTACCTTCGCTTATTGCTGCCTGGATTATAAAAAAACTGGGAGTGCCTAAAATGATGATCCTGGGTTTAATTGCCTATCTCCTTTGCATTGCTATAGCATTTGCAGGAAAACAATTTGGGAACTATTGGATTTCGCTTATTCTTTTGGGCATTGGCTGGAACTTTCTGTTTATAGGGGCAACTACTATGCTCCCATTCACCTATAAACCCAGCGAACGCTTTAAAGTGCAGGCCGTAAATGATTTTGTTATTTTCGGAACGCAAGCAGTTGCATCTCTTTCGGCGGGCTGGTTTATTTTTGCAGTTGGCTGGAAAAATTTGCTTTTGCTGACTTTACCATTTATAATTTTCCAGTTGATTGTTGTGGCACGTTGGAAAAAAACAAGATGAAAATGTAGTTCCAGTTGGTTCCTGATTGCAGCCCGGAAGTTTTGCCAACTTTATTATGCCAACATGCCCATCCATCAGTTGAAAAACAGGCAGAATCTCCTGTAGGGGGTATGACTGCTTTTTTGTTTTATTATTTGTTTCATTTCTTTTCCTGTAAGATTCTTTTGAGCCTTTCCCAATTTGTCGGTAGATTTATGCTAAGAACCGGGCTATTCATACTTTAATGCATTTATAGGATTTGAAACTGCCGCTTTGTAGGAATGATAAATCACAGAGGTAAGGGTTGCAATTGCGATTAAAACTATTGGTACTATAAAGAAATACCAGGATACAGGTATTTTGTTATCATAGTTTTCAAGCCATCTGGAAGCAACAAAATTTGCTATGATTAGTCCCGGGATGATAGCAATTAATATAATTCCAACATAATTGCGGAACAATAAGGTTAAAATATTTTGAGTTTTTGCTCCATTTACTTTCCGGATACCAATCTCTTTTGCACGCTGGACTATTGTTTCAAAGGCCATGGCAAATATCCCAAAACAGGCAATTATAACTGCCATTAAAGCAAAAAGCAAAAATAGTTGACGTTGTATAAGCTCAGTTTTATAAACTTTGCGATAAGAATCATTTAAAAAATAATAGTTCATCGATGGCTCTTCAAAAACCTCTTTCCATGTCTCCTCAATTTGTTTAATCAAAGTTAACGCATTAGAAGTGTTGTATTTAATAGCAAAAACGTACCAAATATTTAAATCACTATTTTGCATTATTATACCAATTTTAATATCCCTCGCATATAAATTAGTAATGAAAAAATCATCAGTTACGCCTACAATATTAAGAAGCAAATTATTACTGGATGGCCACACGATAGTCTTACCAACAGCCTCCATAGGATTTTGAAACCCAAAAAATCTAACGGAGGACTTTGTCATTATGATATCCGTCTTTGGATTACCAATCTTCTGTTGTCGTAAATTTTCACCTGCAATGAGAGGTATATCAAAGGTTTCAATAAAGTTATTGTCCGTTTGTATTCTTAAACAGGAAATGGCACTTTCACTTGGTTGCCCCGATACAAAATATTTATTAATATTACTACCTTTCCCAGGGATTACGTTAGTGAAAGTGGCAGACTTAACTTCAGGGAATTTTTTAACTTCATCTATAAAAAGTTGGTTTTTCCCAAATTTTATAAATTGGGGTTTAATTACTAATATATTTTCCCTGTCCATACCTAAGTCACGATTAATTAAATATCGTGTTTGCATAAAAACAACAGCCGAAAGAAAGATTAAAAAAACAGCTATGGCATATTGAGAAATCAAAACAGTTTGTTTTATCCATTTCCCTGATTGTTTTTTACCTAATTTCCCTTTCAGTGCGCTAACAAAATTTATTTTCGATACAATTATTGATTCAAAATATGCTGTTAAGAAAGATATCAGCAAGAGACCTGTGATGTAAAATATCCATATCAGGGGATGGCTAAAAAGTAGTATATTTTTATCGAGCAATTGGTTAATTTGCGGAAAAAATAATAGTAACAGAATTATTGCCAGAACCAATGAGGTGAAAAAATCACATATGGTTTCAGTCAGGATTTTAACAAATTGTTGTTTCTTTTTCATCCCAAATACTTTGTCTATACTGTTTTGTTTTACCTGTTTTAATCTCAGGTTTGTTGAAATATTAACATGGTTTAACAAGGCAATTATGATAATAAAAAGGGCAACCAATAGTAAAATATGAAGTACTTCTTTATTGATCGGCTTATTAAATCCTCCCCAACTATTTTTATCAAAATGAACTTCTGTTATTGGCTGAAATTCGAATTTCCACTCTTGGTGTCCATGTACAGCAGATAGTTTAACTTTATCAGCTGTCAGGTTATTTATTTTCTCCGATAAATATTTTAAGTCAGTTTCCGGTTGGAGTAATACAATTGTTAACGCTGCATGTATATCCCATCTTTTTATGTTGTCTTTAATCCATTTATCACTTAGCATTGATAAGATTATCTCTGGATTCATAGTAGAGGATTTAGGAAAATCCTCAAAGACTCCTGTAATAGTAATTGAAACCACGTTATACCACTTAATTGTTTTACCTATTGCTTCTTCATTCCCAAATATTTTTTTTGCTGTCATTTTTGAAATTGCGGCAGTGTAAGGTTCTGACAAGATACTATTAGCATCGCCAGCAATAATATTTACATCGTATATTTTAAAAAAGGTACTGTCAGCATGAAATCTATTTATATCAAAAATGATATCATTATAATAGAATGGCTGCTGTTGATTAGAAGATATACGACAGATATATTGGATCTCAGGGAAGTTTTGTTTTATTTCTTCAGCGAGAGGATATGGTGTAGATGCCCCTTTACCTTGTGTCCCATCCATTTTTTTCACATCGTTTAATATCCGATATACATTCTTATGGTTTGAAAAAAAACGGTCGTAGTTCAGTTCGTTGTTTACATAGAGGAAGATTATCATACTTATGGTTATGGCCAGTGCCATGCCAATTATTTTCACCCCTTTGGTAACTTTGTTTCCTTGCAGGTTCCTTAGTGCAAGTTTTAAATAATACTTAATCATAACCTGAATATTTAAGTTACTTCATCTATATTGCATTTTACGTATCGTTTCCCCGATTTCTTCGGGAGCGTTGTCAGAGCTTTTTGTTGCATTATTCACTATAGTATAGCCACCATCGGCTCATTCACATTTTCAGTAATCACCTCACCGTCGAACAGGTTGATAACGCGGTGAGCAAATCCGGCATCGTGCAAGGAGTGGGTAACCATGATGATGGTAGTCCCTTCCTGGTTGAGCTGAGTTAACAGGTTCATTACTTCAACTCCGTTCTTTGAATCCAGGTTACCGGTGGGCTCATCAGCGAGAATCAGCTTCGGATTGGCAACTACCGCACGGGCAATGGCCACACGCTGCTGCTGTCCGCCCGACAATTGCTGCGGAAAATGTTTGCTTCGGTGCCCGATTTTCATTCGCTCCAGTACATCGTTCACACGCTTTTTGCGTTCACCGGCTTTCATCTTCAGATAAATCAGCGGTAGCTCCACGTTCTCATATACCGTCAGCTCATCAATGAGATTAAAGCTCTGGAAAACGAACCCGATGTTCCCCTTGCGCAGGTGGGTGCGTTGGTGTTCTTTATAACCCCCAACCTCAATATCGTCGAAAAAGTACTTCCCGCCGCTTGGATTATCGAGCAACCCAACAATGTTCAGCAGGGTCGATTTGCCACAACCCGATGGCCCCATAATGGCCACAAATTCGCCGTTGTTAACCTGTAACGAAACTTCGTTCAAAGCGTAAGTTTCAACTTCCTCTGTACGGAAGATTTTTGTTAATTCTTCTGTTCGTATCATTGTCTTTTATTTTTGCAAAGAGCACAGAGCAAAGAGCATAGGGCCAGGAGGGCACCTACACACGACTCAGCGCCTTTAGTTTATTTTTTAATAATGTCTTTCTAAAATTTGTAATTTTTCTACTTAATGCATCCAGACCATTTAAAATTTGGTCGAGTTCTTTTTGATCAATAAATTTCCTTCTGAAGGCAACGTAAGAAATATTTGCAGTTTCAAAAACCGACCTCCGGGCGATATTAAGGAAATGGGCAAAATCCTTATCTGAAAATGAACCTGAACCTTCTGCGATATTAATGGATATGCTTAATGAAGCACCTCTCATTTGCTCAGCTACCTTATAACTTCTGGCATCACTCATTATATCTGCCAAATCAAACAGGCGATCATTCATTTCAATCGATTCTTTCCAAACTTCCAAATTCATAAACCTAAAATTTGCCATAATATAAAGCTTAGAGCACAGAGCAAAGAGCATAGAGCCCGCTCAGTGCAGTTATTTATTAATATTTATTTATCTTTTTCATTCCCAAACTAAAGCTATCACTTTCTTCTCTACTCCAAACTATAACATGACCCGTACTTCTTCTCATAACTCTTTGCTCTGTGCTCTGTGCCCTTTGCTCTGTGCTCTTGGCTCCTACCGCAGCACCAGCCTGTCATTCTCCCCAAAAAACTCATACCCTGAAGTAATCACTTTTTCTCCCGGCTCCAGGCCTTCAAGCACCTCATAGTACTTCGGATTCTTACGGCTTACCTGTATGTTACGTTTCACAGCCACGTCCCCTGACTGGTCAACAACATAAATCCACTGACCGCCAGTGCTGTTAAAGAAATCTCCAAGCTTTACCAGGGTCGATTTCTGAGGCTGACCCAACTGCAGGTTGATGTAATAGGTCTGTCCGGTACGAATGTTATCGGGACGCTCACCGGAGAACACCAAATCAATTCTAAACTGCGAGTCTCTTACTTCGGGATATACCTTCTTCACTGTCAGGTTGTAAAGCTGTCCCTGCCGTTCAATGGTTGCCGATAAATCACGGCGGACACGGTCGATATAATGCTCGTCAATAAATGCCTCCACCTTGTAATCGGTAAGGACATTAATCTGCCCTATCCTGACGCCCTTTCCAATATTCTGCCCGATTTCAGCATCAAGCATACCCAGCTGCCCATCCACCGGTGCTTTTACGTGCAGGTCATCGAGCCGTTCATAAATCAAATCGAGGGTAAGCTGCATTTTGTCAAGATCCAGCTCCAGTTGCTTCATTTCACTGGCTCGTATCATGGAATCATTTTCGGCCTTCAGTTTATTGATCTCCAAAACCTGCACGGAATACTCATAATCCTCCTTTGCCTGGAGGTAACTCTCCTGTGAAACCAGTTCATCCGTATAAAGCGACTTCTGTTGTTCGTAATGCCTTTTCTTTTTGATAATTTCATAATTCGAATCAAGCAGGTTCCGCCTCGACTGAATCTGCTGGGTCTCAAAATTGATGCGTGTCTGCCGGAGCATATTCTGCTTCTGTGCCAGGTTCGATTCACTGTTCATGATGTTTTCATAAAGCCCCCTATTTTCAAGTACCAGTATTACATCGCCTTTCTTTACCATTGCCCCTTCCTCAATCAGCCGTTCCTTCACTCTTCCTCCCTCTTCAGCATCAAGGTAAATGATTGATATAGGGGCCACCGATCCATTGGCGCGGATGAAATCATCAAAATCGTCGTACAACACCTCCTCAATGGTAATTTTATCCCGCTCAACCCGGAGTGTTGAAACCCCAGATCCGGAAATCATTTTAACCATTAAAAAAACCAGTGCCAGCCCTGCGATACCATAAAATACATGCTTTAACCGGATGCCTTTTTTCTTTTCTATTTTCCTGTCCATTCCCATGGCCAATTCTTTTTTATTTTCTTTTAAAAAATCAACGATCGCTTATTTATCTTTTCTATCTATAAATCACTTAATAAATCCTGCCCAAAAACCGGCTTGCCCATATAAAAATCGATTGTTTTGCGCTTTAAAAGATACTGCAGCCGGATACGCAGCAATTCGCTCTGTGCATTCGACAATAAATTCTTGCTGGTATACAAGTCAATTATATTAAAAAGGCCCTGTTCTTTCTTTTTTTGAGCCACTTCAAAAGCCAGCTCATTCGATTCGGTTTGTTTTTGTGCCTGGGTAAATTCTGCAGCCATGGCCGATAGTTCCTGGCAGTAGGATTCAATTTCGTAATACAACTGGTTCTTATAATTGGTCAGTTCCACCCGCCCTTTTTCAAGGGACAGCTTTCCCAGTTTTACTTCAGAACGTGTATTCAACCGGTTAAAAAGCGGGATGGACAGCGAAAGCCCCACCAACTGTGAGGCATTATTTCTTAACTGATTTCTGAACGATACAGGCTGCCCGGCTGCGTTGGTATTGGTTTCATAATAACCTGTATAGTAGCCTCCGTTAATGGAAAGGGAAGGATAAAAATTCCCCCGTGCAATCGCCAGCAACTTCTCCACCGACTTCAACTGCTGATCCTTAGCCTTTACTCCCGGCAGATGCTCAAGGGCAAGCCTGTAGATACTGTCGGCATCAGCAAAACCTCCCGGTGCAATGAATTCAATGTCTTCAGGTTCCTGCAACTGCAGTTCACCGGTGACCGGAAAATTCATTACCCGCTTTAGTTCTAAAATGGATGACCTCAGGTTGTTTTCTGTCCGTATCACCAGCAATTCCTCTTCTGCCAGACGGGCCTCAATCTCCAGAATTTCGGTGCGGGCACTGATGCCTACCTGCGACTGCTTCCTTATTTTTTCAAGGTTAAGCTCCGATAGTGCCTTTTGCTCCTTTACGATTTCAAGAAGCCCCCTGTAATAAAGTGCATTGTGAAAGCTGTTCATCACCTCAAAAGCTATGTCTGTCTTCAGGGCTTTTCCCTGTTCAATTCCTGCAAGATGCCTAAATCGTGTGTATGCTGTATAGTTCCCCCTGATAAACCCATCGAAAAGCACAAATCCCCCCTGCAGTGAATAACTGTTCGACGTAAAATTATTGTTGATAATGGCATTGGTATTCGGGTCAACCGATTTTCCGTAATTGATACGATAGGACGATCCTGCATTGACATAAGGCAGCCTGTTCCTTTTCGACTGCTCAAAGATTTCCCTGCCCGAAGCGTTTATCAGAGCCTGTGATTCAAGCTCAAGATTATTCTCCAGCGCATAGGCGATGCATTCGTCCAATGACCATTCTTTTTGTGCTTTTGCAGCTCCGGCAGTTATTAGTAATACTGCAATTAATATTTTAAATGTAAATTTCAAATTCATCCGAATCATTGCTTTTCATTCTAAAACAGGCCAATTAAATGCCATATATTTAACTTTCTGAAATACAGCTACATAATATTACAGCACAACATTTCCCTGTAAAATTATCAAACAGCAGGTGTAAAAAATTTAGACAATGCTTTGATTTGAAATGAATCTAATTTACATTTGAAATAAGAATTCATTTTGAGCTGATGACTTAAAATTCACCTGCTCAATAATTGTAGCAGAAAATATTGCAGCCGGTATTAAAAAGTAATGTGGCTAAAGCCAGGTATATATGTGTGAATTTATGAAACCGTTGGCTGAAGCCAAACGGCAATAAAAAAAGAAAATTAAGCCTGAAAAACATTCTTACCGATAGTGCACCCATATTACCGTTGATTTTAACCGACGGATAGAAATAGCAGAAAACAACTGGCTTTATGAGCCACATATTTTTATAGAATGTCCAAAGGAAACCTGCTCGTTATCGATGATAACAAAAGCATTCTAAGTGCCCTCGGGATTTTGCTTCAGGACGATTTTGAAGAGGTAAAAACCATTGCCAGCCCCGCACAGCTGCCGGCTCTTCTCGAAACCGGCAGGTTTGACCTTGTGCTTCTCGATATGAACTTTTCTCCAGGAGTGAACACAGGCAACGAAGGCTTGTACTGGCTTTCCCGGATCCGGGAAGTGCGCCCTGATATGGAAGTGGTGCTGTTCACTGCCTATGGCGATGTAGAGCTTGCCGTTAAAGCGCTAAAGCAAGGCGCTGCCGATTTCATACTGAAGCCATGGGACAATAATAAACTTATAACAACCCTGCGGAACGTATATCAGCTGCAGCAATCAAGGAAAGAAATAAAACAGCTTAAGCATAAGGAGCAGGCATTGAAAAGTGAAATCAACAGGGAAGGACATCATTTTATTGCCACCTCACCTCAGATGCTGGAGGTTCTGAACCTGGTGCATAAGGTGGCACAGACCGATGCCAATGTACTGATAACCGGAGAGCATGGCACAGGAAAGGAACTGATAGCCCGTGAGCTGCACCGCACTTCGAAACGGGCCGGAGAAATACTTGTCACAGTTGATATGGGTGCAATCAGCGAGACTCTGTTCGAAAGCGAATTATTTGGCCATAAAAAAGGAGCATTTACCGATGCCAGGGAAGACCGGACAGGAAAAATTGAAAATGCCTCCGGAGGTACCCTCTTCCTCGATGAAATCGGAAACCTCCCCCTACTGTTGCAGGCGAAACTGCTGACGGTACTGCAAGGCCGCACGGTAACTCCTGTGGGCAGCAATAAGCCTGTGCCGGTCGATATCCGGCTGATATGTGCCACCAACCAAAACCTTGATGAGATGGTGGCAGAAGGTCAGTTCCGCGAAGACCTCCTCTACCGGATAAATACCATCCACATTGAAATCCCTCCCCTGCGTGACCGTAAAGACGACATCGCGGCCATTGCCAGTCATTTCCAGAAGGTATACTGTTCGAAATACCGGAAGCCCTGTACTTCCCTTTCAGATGGAGCGCTGAAAAAATTAACAGCCTATCACTGGCCCGGTAATATACGTGAATTGCAGCATACCATCGAAAAAGCAGTAATCCTGTCCGATACTGCTGAACTGGCTCCAGGCGATTTCTTCTTCAAATCAACCCAACCTGAAAATGAAAATATTTTTGACGGAACCATAGAAGAGCTGGAAAAAAAGATGATTGCCCGCGGCCTGCAAAAAAACAGCCGCAACCTCTCGGCTGTAGCCGACCAATTGGGCATCACACGTCAAACACTGTATAATAAAATAAAAAAATACAACCTGTAAATGGCCAGTAAAAACCTTTACCTGAATATCGTCTTCCGTTGCCTGCTCCTGGCAGCCACCGCGCTTACTGCCGGTTGGTTCTTTTTCAGCAGAAATGCTTTTCTTCCGGGCATCCTTTTTCTAATTCTCTTTTTGTCGCAGGTAATCGGACTTATCCATTTTTTAAACCGCACCAACCGGCAGATAGCCTATTTTTTCGAAGCCGTGAAAAATGAAGACTCCACGCTTCGTTTCTCCGTTAACACAGGAAATAAAGCTTTAAATGATCTGAACAGCAGCCTGAACCGGATAAACGAACTCATTAAAACCATCCGGTTCGAACTGCAGGAACAGGAGCAATATTTTAAGGCTATTCTGGAGCATGTGTCAGCAGGTATTATTGTTTACAATGAAAAGGGACACATCATCTTATCAAATAATGCCGCCCGCACCCTGCTGGCTTATGAGTCGCTGACTCACATCAATCAGCTGATGCGCATCGATAAAAACCTCTTTATTGCTGTAAAGGAACTGCAGCCAGGCGACCAAAAGCTGGTAACCTTCCGCGGCAAAAAACAAACACGGCAACTGTCGGTGAAATCAACCCAGTTCAAAACAGTACGGGAAAACCTGCTGCTGGTCGCCTTCCACGACGTAAAAAACGAAATGGAGGTGAAGGAGCTCGAAAGCTGGATTAAGCTCATCAGGGTACTTACCCACGAAATCATGAATTCGGTAGCGCCCATTACTTCCCTGTCAGAAACCATTCTTGAATACTATACCGGCCTCAATGGTGCTATGCCATCAGAAAAAGTAATTAATAACACCATTAAAGGACTTGAAGTAATCAACGAACGGGGTGCAGGGCTCATCAGCTTTGTTGAAAATTACCGGAAGCTTACCCACATACCGCCACCCGAAAAAAAACCGGTTAGTCTGGAACAGCTGCTGGATAATACCATCACCTTAATTAATACCTTACCCCCCGGCAATAACATCCCGATTACCCGTGAGGTGGCCCCTCCCGACCTCAAGGTACTTGCCGATAAAAAGCAGATCTCGCAGGTGCTGATAAACCTGGTAAAGAATTCAGAGGAAGCCCTGAAAGATATGCCCGGGGGAACCATCAGAATCAGAGCATCCCTTAACGATGCTGGCAGGATTCAGATAACAGTGGCAGACAACGGTCCGGGAATTCCTGAAGAACTGATGGACAAAATTTTTATTCCCTTCTTTACTGCCAAGGAATCGGGCAACGGCATCGGCCTCAGCCTCTCACGCCAGATTATGCTCTTGCACGGCGGCAGCCTGAAAATGGAATCCATTCCGGGAAAGCAAACCGTTGCTATTTTGGAATTCTAAAATTTACATTTTATGCTTAACTTTAAGTTCGTTTTTCACCCTAAATACCTTAAAGATTTTAAAAATGAAATGCAGAATTTATATTAAAAACCATACAATATGCCCACCACCCACGAAATTAGGAACTATTAGTGCCCCTTACCAGGAACTTTAAAAAAACTTTTTAGCTATCAAAAAGCTGGATATAACCTATTACTCCTGCACCATTTCTTAAAGCGCGCCGACCGCAACATCGACCAGATGGTGCAGGCTACCTGCTCGGACAAGCAGAACATTGTGGAAGGATGCGCAGCTTCTGCAACATCCAAAAAAATGGAAATTAAACTGGTAAATGTGGCCAAAGCCAGTTTGCAGGAACTGCTGATTGATTATGAGGATTACCTGCGTTCAGGAGAGTACCGAATCATTTTAAAAATTTGCTGTAAGTTTTTGTAACCTTTTTATATAATAACAGTAGATATAAACCTAAGTTACAGGAACATGTAGAAGAATTTTGAACTTACCTTTTCAGGGTGGATTAAACTATCATTCAAAAGGCAGCTCTTTAATTTTTAACCAGTAAAATAAATAATTATGGCAGAAAAAACTGAAGATTCCTTCAAACCGGGTGTTTGGCAGGGAAAATACCTTGATGCTTATGGCTACAGAGGTGAATTGAAATTGGAAACTGAATCAAAAGGAGAAGAAATTTCAGGGAAATTTGAACTTGTCCTTGCTTCAGAAGATCAACCCAAAGTGGTTACAGGAACTGTTACAGGCAAACAAGCCAAAGGCTTTGTGCAACTAAGAATGTTGGTGGGAAGAAACCAGGAACCCGTTGAATACAATGCCCATATTATGGATGCAGGTGCATATGCCACCCAGTGTTTGAGCGGCATGGTCACAGCTCCCCAAAAATCGGATTTTGGCGGCGGGGTATGGATTGCCTGGCGTTTTAAAAAAGGTAACCAATAAAAATAAAAGATTATGCCAACATGGACAACACATACCGAAGGGGGCAGCTGGTCCGGAGGTGGAACCACTGTTCGTGATTGCACTGAAACAATGCAAAACAATATCACCGACGCCTTTAATGATTTTATCAGCAACAGCTGCCTGGATTGTTTTCCAGGGTTACGCGAAAAACTCCGGGATAAATGGAGAACAATCGAAGTTGATTGCACCGACTCGGATTGCAGCAGACTGGATGGCAGATTCAGCGGGAATAAGGTATTGATATGCGTAACAACCCGGCCCCGGATTGATGCTGTATTATTGCATGAGTTGGTTCATGCAGTGGGTGGTACTGAATTGGATTCGGAAGCTGTAGAATTTGCCTGCTTTAACGGTAACGGAGCAACATTACCAAATGGTGACGACTGGGATAAATTCAGGTCGGAAACCAGCGAGCTTAATGGCAATGAAATAGAACGGGTGGGTGAATTTGTTATATGGAATTCCGATACCGGTGAAGTTTGGGGAAAAGAAACTGAAGGTGGCAGTTGGAGCAGCGGAGGAGATCCTGTGAAAGGAAACAGATGCTTCCAATCGAGTGGCTGGGTACGTTCTTATGGGGGTGACGGTGGATGGTAATTGAAGAATCAGTAAAAAAAGTCGTTGAGTTCTTACTCAATAGCCGTTTAAAATCAGGTTGGTGGTGCGATTTTAATACATTGGCCGGCACCAGTGATGAATGGGTAACCGGTTATGTGGGAACTGCTATGGCTTCATGCCAGATGCCTGAAGCTAAGGAAGTATTGGAAAAGGCTTGGAGTCGTTTGATAAAGCGCCGGCCCTGGTCTGTTGCATGGGGTTATAATAAAAAAGTACCTGCTGACACAGACACCACTGCATGGGTGTTGCATTTCGCTGAAAAAGCAGGCATGGAAAAAAACCGGCATGTCAGGCGGGCATATAAGTTTCTTTACACCGCAATGGATGCCGCAGGAGGAATTCCAACTTACCCTGATAGCCGTGCAATCCGCCTTTTTACCCGGTTAAACAGAAACATTTCTTTCAAAGGCTGGTGTTCACCCCATCCTGATGTAACCGTTACAGTGGCAAACCTCCATCATTTTAAAAACTGCCAACGCATGATTGGCTACATTCGTTCATCGCAAAATGAAAACGGCAACTGGCCCTGCTACTGGTGGTGTGATACAGAATATGCAACACTATTGGCCGTGAGAGCGCTTCGAATGTTCTCTGCAGCTGAAGACATTCAACGAATAAACAAAGCTATTGAATATACTACAGAAAAGATTGGGCCAGAAGATTGCATTAAAACGGAAGATCACCTGTCGGGTTCTCCTTTTGCCACAGGACTGGCTCTGCAAATTTTACTTGAAGCTAATGACCCCTTCAACGAAAAGATTAAATCCTGTTCAAAAAGATTGATAGAATGGTTATTAAACAAGCAGTCAGAAGATGGTTCCTGGATTGCCTCTGCCAGGCTCCGGATACCACCACCCGGTGAAACCCACCCGGAAGGAATAAAAAACTGGAACAGGAATACTTTAGGTGGAGGCAGTATCAGAGTGGATCAAAACAGACTGTTTACTTCCGCAACCGTACTCAATGCATTAAATCACTACCAAAAAATCTACAATTCCAATGATATTGAAAGAAGCGGTGACCATAAAACAGCTGGCATGGAAGACGCTGCGGAAAAATGGTATCATTCCTGAGAAACTGGTCTACAGAAAGATCCGGGGAAAAATTACCGCCTCCGGAAGACTGGAAATTGAACGGCTTCAGCAGGACCTTGGAATGCGAAACTGGAATCTTTTACTTCAGCAAATGGAAATCAATTACCCAAAAGACCATTTAATCAGAATAATGGGATTTGGAAACGAGTTATCCCGATACGCAATTACCCCATTTTGCGATTCAAATGAATTTACAGAAAAAGTAATTAGCCTTGGTGCACGAACAAACCTGATCGTAAGCTTATTTGATCAACACATCGATTTGGGAAACAGCTCTCACAGTCTTTTATCTGAAGATAAACTCCAAAAAATGATTAAAGATAAGAGCCACAATTTTAATCGATGGCAATTTCCAAACTTCAGAACTAAATGGATTCTTCCTCTGTTGGTGGAATCTTATTTAAATGACCTAAAAAATATTTCACCTGATAAACATCATAAAATCTTGAAAACGGTTCTGTCACTAATTCTAATCATGTACCGGGCCGAAATAAATACACTCTCAAAAAACCTCCATACCGGAAAAACATTAAACCGGAAAGCAGCTCTGCCCTTTGTGGTGATGGGACTACCTGCCTGGTTTAATCAAGTAGCCTTTAATTCTGCAGATTACCTTTTTCATTTCAGATGGCTTTATAAACTCGGAGTATTTTTCGGTACTATTGATGATATCATCGATCTTGAGGAAGATATAAATAAAAATCAACCCAATCAATTTTCGAAGCTAATCGAACAAAATCAGCTATCAGAGCTTAACCAGACCCGGATCATACAAAAACTGATTTCTGATGCCCGATGGATAGCAGATCACTGGGAAAAAAAAGCTGAACAACATACCAGGCCTTCGGAAGGTGAACCGGAAGTATTTGGCACCTGTATTGTTTCCTGGTTTGGAGGGGAAAAAAATTATATGGATTGAGGATAAATAAAGCTCGAAATCTATACGATGCAAAAACAAGTTCTATAATTCAGATTGTTATCCTGCCACGCACCTTCAAATCCATTACTTTTACAAATGAAAAAATAATATTGCCTTCTGCGTAATTCTACGCATTAATTGTAATTTTTATTTAAGAAATTGTACCCGTTAAACTTAATACTTAATCCAGTGAAAAACGCATCCATCCTTCCCGGCAGAAGAAAAGCCGCAATGACATTCCTGAGTCCGTCTCGGCAGCATCAAATTTCTTTATTGCCTTCCGCCCGGCAGTTCAATGTGGCAGTAAATTTACGGCAGCTGATTAATGCAAATTACCTGGGAGCAAATTGAAGAAACTTTTTTGAGAAAATTCTATATTTTATAATTCTTTAATTCTTTACCAATGAAATCAATGAACACATTTATGATGGCATTGCTGACAGTCTTATTCTTTGTTGCAACCTCATGCCAAAAAGACGAAATCGCAGACAACACCAGGGTAACCGATGTTTCAGGAGTTGTTCAGAAAGGACCTTTTAATGTCGGGACTACGGTTACTTTATCAGAGCTTGATGAAACCCTCACGCAAACAGGGAAAACTTTCATTACTGAAATAAAGAACGATAACGGAGAATTCGGCCTGGAAGGAATAGAGCTGGCTTCACCTTTTGTAGAAATGAAAGCTGACGGGTTTTATTTCGATGAGATTGCAGGAAAAAATTCTGCAGCCAGATTAACTCTTAATGCAATTGCAGATATAAACGATAAAAGCACAATTAATATAAATGTACTTACACATCTTGAAAAACCCAGGATTGTCTACCTGATATCAACTGGATATTCCTTTAGTGAGGCAAAATTAAAAGCTCAACAGGAAGTATTGGATATTTTTAATCTTCCGGCAGACGGACTGGGAAATTCAGAATCATTAAACATAATCAATCCGGGTCCCGGGAATGCTGTCCTGCTTGCCCTTTCGGCTGTCATCCAGGGTTACAGGCCCGTGGCAGATGTTTCAGGATTGCTGACACGTATAGCAAATGATTTGAAAGAAGACGGCACACTGAATGATGCGGAATTAAAATCTGCTTTGATCAGTCATGCAATTTACATTGACCCGGAAAAAACTGTTCAAAATTTGGAAGTCCGGTATGCAAATGAAGGGACACCAGTTAACATTCCTGAATTTGGACTCTATCTAAATCAATTTATCGAAAATACAGATTTTATGATGGAAGCTTTGATTCAATATCCGGCAGAATCGTCATTTGGGATTAATATTTTGAACCAGAATAATTCAGTTTTTGAAACTGGTTACAATACCAACTATTCTATGGCCGCAGAAACAATAGCAGGAATCGGTTTAAAAATCGAGCTCAGCATTATAGAAGCTGAAGAACATGCAGCATGGGGAATTCAGGTGGGTCAAATAAACTGGAGGGTATCAAACACTGACCCGATTACACGTACCCGAACATTTGAGGTTGTGGAAACGGGGAAACCAGCCGATCTAAAAATATCCTTTGCACGGAGTATGAAATTTCAGATTAAATACATTGAAGGAACCATAGAATGGACACGGGTAGTAGAAGCCTTATAATTCCTGGAATATAATTCCCGTATTCACTGGTCCCTGCATTAAATTCCCTGCTGTTTACCGCACCAGAGTAATGGCATGTGAGCCTGATATTGGTTCTGTCGATTGGCAACACTAAATGCTGGTCCATAAGTGCTTTTCAATCCAAAATAACTGAATACTTACAAAGTACTTTATAACCAAAGGATCAATAAATTAAAACACTGTTGTTCTAATTTTACAGAAATCTGCGACAGGATGAAAAAAATAAATTAACTTGTGCAAATAATCATGGCATTGCTTTATTTCATTCATTATAAATGAAGTCATTATGAAAGCCAAAATCAACTCCAAATTAAATGTTAACCCTGTCATTCAACTATTTAAAAACAGGAAAGAGGGACTCTTCCCAAAAGTTGATAATCCGGTGAATATACAATCAGGTAATAAAAGCCGGAGAGAGATGATTAAGAACCTGGCTGCTATTCCATTGTTGGGAACCTTGTTTTTCGGGGTAGCAAAAAAAACAGGCTGGCCCAGTGTGGCTGAAAATACCCTGGAACGGATAACGTTGAACAACAACTCTCCCTTGATGAAAGACGTATCCCGCCTAAACGAGAAGGTTCCCAAAGGAAAAATAGGAAAACTGGAAATCAGCAGGCTCATCCCGGGGGGAAACCTGATTGCCGGGTTTGTCTATTCGCGTGATTTATTGTGGGCTTCAAAACTGGTTAAGGAATACTTCACAGATGAAAAGGTTATTGAAATTCTTTTTTTAAGTGAAGCATGCGGTATAGATACCACTATTATGCGCACCGATGCCCAGACCATCAGGATATTAAAGGAATACTGGAGAAGAGGTGGAAAAATTCAATGGATAGCACAAACCTATCCAAAGGATGAAGATTTCACTAATATTAAAATGGCTGTTGATGCAGGGGCTGTAGGTGGTTTCGCCCAGGGAGGAAATGCCGAAACCTATTTAAAAGGCAACCGCATCGATCTTCTGGGCAAATCGATTGAATATACCCGCAGCCAGGGACTGATTGCAGGTACGGCAGCTCATATTATTGATGTCCCAAAAGCTTGCCTTTCCAATGGAATAAAACCTGATTTCTTCATGAAAACATTCCACCATCATAATTATTTTTCCGCACCTACTGCTGATAGGGAGGGATACAGCTGGTGTAATAAACCCGAGGAAACAGCTGCATTTTTTAAAAACTGCAATATTCCCTGGATGGCCTATAAAGTATTGGCTGCAGGTGCCATAAAACCAATCGATGGTTTTAGATATGCCTATGAAAACGGAGCCGATTTTACCTGTGTCGGCATGTTTGATTTTCAAATTGTTGACAACGCAATTGCAACCGTTGATGTCTTAAAATCCGGGTTAAAAAGAGAAAGAAAGTGGTATGCCTGACTTATTTAACCGGTATATTATTTTTAAATTATGACTTCTTATTATCAGTAACTATGATATTCAAAAGAGGCACCTTGATTAAACAATTATTTTGAACTGACTTCGAACAATTCGCCCGAATAAATATTATCCAGCCGTACTTTAAATCCCTTTGTTTCTAAATCATTACCGCTCATTCGGGCAATAGTTTCCCCACCGGTGGTTTTAACATCGTACATTCTTTTTGGATCGAGGTGTTTAACGGATATTAACCGTTCGTTTTCCAGTGCTCCGTGACGAAATATGGCAATGATACCACCAGCCTTCGTTTCGGTATTAATCCTGGAAAAGCCATCCCATTTACCCTCGGCAGGTTCCCCGAACCCGGGCAGGTCCTGTCGGTAATTCATAATATCGTACCCCGATTGCATTGTTTGCATCCATTGTGCATAATGACGGTATCTGCTGCGATCCTCAGCCGATAACTGCCTCGGGTCACCTAACATAATCGGCAGACTGCCGGTTTGCGATTTCAAATGATTCTCCCAGCCTTTGTCATCCATCCGCGGGTTTCCCACAACAAGGGCAGTGGCAGGCACAGCCCCTGAACGCCACCACGACATGTTGCGTATCCGCAAATCTCCGTCATGGTCAGGTGCCTGGAAATTTGAAAGCCAATCTCCTTCTGCATGCTTCAGCAAGGCATAGTCAATCAGCTGCAATCCTCCCATTACTTCAAATGTACAATCAATAAACAGCGAAGGTTTGGCTGCATGAAGCTCATCGAAAAGCTCCCAAACTCGTTCGTGATTTATAAAAAGTGATTCATGATGATCTTTGTGTCCGGGGTGATCCGTAGCATAACAACCCGATTTTTCAGGATTGAATACATAGGCACTGGTAACCACTGCAAAATCCAGCTTCATGTATTCCAAACCATAATCAAGTGCCAGTTTCATCAGCACATCTTTAATGTAATCCTTCCATCCGGTGGAAAAACAGGCAGTTATCATGTCCTGACCTTCAGAATGAACATTCCCAAAATTTCCTGTTTTATCCCTGACAAACCATTCGGGATGCTCCCTGTACACTTTGCTGGTTGACGATGCTGAACCTATACTTATCCATAAACCGGGTTTCATCCCCAGTGAACGGATGTAATCAAATACCGGCTTTAAGCCGTTGGGAAATTTTGCAGTATCTATATTCCAGTCCCCGTAATTATCCTGCCACCCATCGTCGATAATAAATTCTTTCACTCCTGCATCGGCCGCTGCATCAGCCAATTCCAGAACCAGAGCCTCATTTATGTCTTTACCGAAAGGATGCCAGTTGTTGTAAACAAACAATGGTGGTTCTTTCAATCCGGAAAGGCGAATACCCATATGCCTTCGGATATAATCGGCAAGTTGTGTATCGAGTATTTCTCCCGGTTCCTTCGCATCATTATAAATCATGGTAAAAACCTCAGGTGTTTTAAAAGAATCTCCTGGTTTCAACCATTTTCGGAAAGGAAAACGGTCTTCCTTATGGGTAAGTCCTGCAACTATTTCAGGAGCGTCCCAGTAAACCGAGGTATGTTTTAATACACCTGTCGCTTCGTTGCCCACAACAATCCCCGATTTCCAGTCTCTGTGATGCACAACAACCAGTGCATCGTGCATGTTTCCTTTATACGGCCCCAATGATTTCCTGCGGCCATAATCGCTGTAAATCCAACTGAAGGTTGCCTGATGGTATCCGGGTATTGAAAGTTTTTCAACATCCACCGACTCAAGTTTCACCTCGGTTTCTCCAATATTTTTAATGCTAAGATTCTTTCTGACAAGCGGCAATCCGGGGTACATCAGAAAGTGAATGGCCACCTCGGCATTGCCATCCTTACTCCGGAGGATAACCGTTGCCCCCTCCCCCTCAAATGAATCGCTGTGCTGATGTATGTCAGCTAATTGCCAACTGCTTTCTCCGGAGTAAATTGTACCACCCAGTTCAAACTGAAAATCGGGATGATGAGTAGTAAAATACCTGAATTCACCCTTTACTGGTTTATAGGTTGTTGTCAGAAACTGCTCCCCCTGGGCAGGCAACTGAATAATTCTCTGTACGACTCCATTATTTAAAATCAGCTCAGATGAACTCCAGCTGGCAAATTGTGCGGATACAAACCCGGCAAGGAAAGTTAAAGCCAAAGAGCTAAGAAGATATTTTTTCATTTGTTTTACCTGTAAGTTTGTTTATCGATTTAAATATCAAATATAACAACTTGTCTTTAAATAGTATAATCCAACAAAATGCTTTTTGAATTACTCATTTTATCTGAGTCTAAAGTTAAGAAACAACCTGTTTTAAGCCATTATTAATACCTGTCCGAGAAACAATCCTTGCTGATTTTAAACGAATATTTATATTTACAACGAAAAATAAAACCAGATGAAACGACCATGAAAATATCACTTTTACAAAGGAGCATGATTAATCCCGATGGCTATCGGGACATGGGAGTTCACTGTCTGCCGTGACCGGCAGGCATATGATACCGTTAAAATAAGCAATTTTAATCATATGAAAAATACCATATTTCCATTCTTTAGAAACATACGAAACATAAATCTCTTGTCACCCCTGTATAAGTTAGCAGGGGCAACCCTCTTTCTGCTGATTCTTTTCTCCTGCAATCGGAAGCCGGTAACCATCACCAGCGGCCCCCTGGTAATGGAGTTTAATGACCGGATGGAAGTGAGAGTTTCAAACAATTTACCGGGTGCAGATGCGATTATGGATGGATTTTCTGCTTCAGAATACATTTCAGGTAACCGGTTCAGTGTCAGGCAGTATAGTTTGGATAGTTATTCTGAAAAAGAAGAGAATGGGATAAAGAGCCATGTCATCAGGGGAACTGCCAAAGATGGCGGAACAACAGTTGAAAAAACGATAGAAATTATTGTAAATCCTGCCTTTCCGGGACTTGTTATTACCAATGTGAGTTACATCAACCAGGGTGAAAAGTCGGTAAAAATAAACAGGTGGGTAAGCAACCGGTATGAGATTGCTTCAACAGGAAATGATCCCGACTTCTGGTCGTTCCAGGCTTCATCCAGTAACCGCAGGCTTGATTGGATAACACCCGTTTCACCTGGTTTTTACCGGGAAAACTATATGGGAATGAACAGTTCTGATTATGGCGGAGGAATTCCAGTGGTTGACCTGTGGCGGAAGGATGCCGGGATAATGGTTGGACATGTGGAATTGCTACCACGGCTGGTATCGCTGCCTGTTGAAATGGACCGATATGAAAATAAGGCTACCCTGGGGGTTGAATTCAAGTATTCCAATCCCGTTGAATTTATGCCCGGAGATACTCTTAAAACCTATTCCACCTTTGTGAGTGTACACCAGGGTGATTATTACACTGCCCTGCAGCAGTATTCTGAATTAATGCAATACCGGGGCATCCCGCTTGCACCTTCCATACAGGAGGCCTTTGAAGCTGTTTGGTGTGCCTGGGGTTACGGCCGCGAATTCACCATGCAGGATATTTATGGAGCTTTACCTAAGGTAAAGGAAATGGGTATACAGTGGGTAGATATTGATGATGGATACCAGATTACAGAAGGCGATTGGGAAGTTGATAAGAACCGGTTTTCCGGAGGTAATCCGGAAATGAAACGGCTTGTCGACAATATTCATTCTTATGGTATGAAAGCAAAATTGTGGTGGGCACCACTGGCAATTGATATGAATTCTGAATTGCTCAGGAAGGATCCCAATTTGTTGCTGATGCGAAAAGATGGTTCCCCCCAATACATAACCTGGTGGAATGCCTTTTCCATGTCGCCAACCTATGAAGGCACTCGCAGCCATACCCGGGAAGTATTAAACATGTTCATAAATGAATGGGGATTTGACGGACTTAAAATGGATGGGCAGCATCTGAACAGCGTGGCACCTAATTACAACAGAAGCCATGGACTGGAACGACCGGAAGAAGATAATGAAAGGCTTCCTGAATTTTTTAAGATGATATATGATGAAACAACCGCTATGAAACCCGGTGCGGTAATTCAAAACTGCCCGTGCGGCTGTGCGGTTTCATTTTACAACATTCCCTGGATGAACCAGGCTGTTTCTTCTGATCCAACATCAAGTTTCCAGATAAGACACAAAGGAAAAACCTATAAAGCAATAAACCCGGGGCTGGCCTACTATGGGGACCACGTTGAATTAAGCGATAACAAGGATGATTTCGGAACACAACTTGGTATCGGTTCGGTGTTGGGTACCAAATTTACCTGGCCCGAAAACCCCGATAAACCCAATGAAAACCTGCTTACCCCTGAAAAGGAAAAGCTCTGGAAGAAGTGGTTTTCACTGTATAACAGCAAAATGTTGTCGAGTGAACCCTATCTTGGTGAATTGTATGATATAGGATACGATAAACCGGAGACCCATGTAATCCAGAAAGGCGATACTCTGTTTTATGCCTTTTATGCTGATGAATGGAACGGTGAAATTGAATTCCGCGGGCTGAAGGAAGGTAGTTATAAGGTGAGGGATTACGTCAACAATGTTGATATCGGAACAGTCACTGCTGATAATCCGAAAATTGAATTGACCTTCTCACGTAATTTACTGTTAGAAGCCTGGCCCGTTAAACAGTAATTTTGATTGAGAGTATACAATCACCAATCTGAATTTTAACACCTGATACTGAAGATGCGACCGACACCGGAGGACGTATCTGACAGTATTTTAACTTAAATTCTATCTGTATCCAGAATAAAACTGTATGCATTTACAACCGATCTGCCTTGGTTTTTAAATTTCCTTTACAACACTCTTGTTAATTGTTGGGATAAATTTATTTGATGAGTATAAATTTACCTTGTAATTTTTCATCTGACTTCAATAACAGCATTTGATAAATATTTCTTTACAGGTATTTCTGAAAATAAAACCGAATTCATTTAATATCCCCGTGTAAATTTCCAGATGTGCTTTAATTCATTTAAAAATAACCCTGCTCCTAAAATTGCCAACTCAGAAAAGTGAGCATTGACTCAAATAATCAGTCATGCCTATAAAATTTTTTCCAGGCAGGTAAAAAATTCATATTTTCTTCGAATTATATTCGATGTAAATTCGCAATAAACTCGGAACAAATTCGCGTTTTTACGAATTTGTACCGAATTTATATCGAATTTAAGACGAATTAACCTATAGTCTAGTAATTATTTTAATCCAGGGTAAGTTGTGGTAGTTTAAAAAGAGCGTAATTTAAAGTCTGTCTGATTCATTTTCTTCATTCAATGTTTATTCGCTTTTACATTTAAAAATCTTCAGTTAAAAGCGCTATGTATGCTCTTAAAATTAGCAGGCAAATATTTTCATGGCTGCATTTTTTAATTGACCGGAGAAACCTTCTGGTATAGCTTTGATTAAAAACCAATCTACATACAATTTGCCGGAAACAGAGGAAAGGGTATACGTAATAGCGCGGAATAAATAAAAAAGATTTTTCAGGGTATTGCAATGTTGCAATCAGGAAATGAGTTCATTAAATGCATCCAAACAACCAATTGAGTCAAAATTCCAAGCCTGAGTTTTCCGGTAAAATCTTAAGTCTGTTTTATCTGCTTCTGGCTCTGTTGCGGTATTGCCTGGGCGACATCCCCATTTTGCTTTTGAAGTCGCGGGTAAAATAATAGGGATCAGTATATCCAAGATGATAGGAGATTTCCTTTACTTTATGACGGGTGTAATCAAGATACTCACAGGCCTTGAGTATTTTCAGATGGGAAAAATAGTTCAAAGGTGAATAGTTGGTTTGTTTGCGAAAAACAGTAGTAAAATAGGTAGGTGACAAACCCGCTTCTGAGGCAATTTGTTGAAGGGTCAGTTTTTTATCCAGGTTTTTTTCCATAAAGTGGATGCACCGGTGTACCACAGGGTTTGATTCTTCGGCCAAATCTTCGCTGTTGCGGTTGGCATAGATAAAGGTGCCAAGCAGATGACCGAAACACAGATTTATATATTCAACAACGTGGGGATGAAATCCTCTTGAAAGATTGTTAAAGATTTCTTGAAATAACATCTCTCGGTTTGCAACCCTGTTATTTACCGAAGGCACCAGGTTTCGCACCACCAGGAATTCCCGGCTCAGATGGCTGACAATTTCACCATTAAACCCAGCAACCAGGAAGCGGGAGTTGCTTTTTAACACAGAATAATACTTAAAAATTTGTCTTTGGGGAACAATAAAAAACTGGTCGCCGGAAACAGGCACCTGCTCATCTGCTAGTTGAGCAATACCTTCTCCCCTGGTGCAGAATACAAGGAGGTACGATTCACCGCTGTTACCACTCCAGATTGTGCCTTCCCCTACTTCCAACTCTCCTACCTCGGTTAAATAGAAATTGCCACGAAAAGGTCCATTAGCCAGACAATCATTCAGGGAACCCGGCAACCTATAATACCTGATTTCTTTTACCACGGGGTTTGGAAATTACCTTCATTTACTTCTCTGACAACAGAGGTTTCAGTATGTAAATCATACCATCCCGATAACTGCAGGGAGCATCGTTCTTCGATTTCCCCATCCTTATCCCACCAACGGGCCAGGGATACCCGCAGAAGAGTTCCTGCAGGAATTATTTCCGCCGGTGTTTCAACCCCTACATAAGGCAGGCTCCTTCCATTTTGGGAACAGGAATACCTGTAGCGGATTTTTTCATATACATTGTATTTTGTCAGTTCCTTGTCAGTTATCCAAAAACCTACACTGTGATCCGGAATGCGAGCCTTCCCGGAAATATACCCGCTTCCTTTTGCCGTCCATAAAAGACAGCCGTCAAAAAGAGTTTCCGGATTACCTTTCCATATTTTCACATTGCAATTTTTTAGCACCTGGAGCATCGTTTGTTCATTCCTGAGTTTGCGCTTATATTCCTTATGCAGAATTTTTACATCCTCCACATGCGGAGGCACACGTTTATCCGCTTTTCTGGAAGTGATTTCCCACACCTGGTTTATTTCGAAAGGGCAATCAGATGGCTGATGGGCACCTTTTTCATCGAGCAGCCTCAAGAAACGGCCATTCCTGTCAAGGGCACCAATACAGACTCCTTCTGTTAAATGTGTTTTTGCTACTATAAGGACATCCATTATAAATGTGTTACTTTATATCCCAATGCTTTCAGTTTTTCGGCTACAATTGAGCGATGGCATGCTTCAGGATGTTCTTCCACACAAAAAATGACTATTTTTTTTGCCCCGGCTTCTTCCTGCTGTTGAAGATATTTTCCGAAATCAAAACGGTTTAATACCTCATTTATGAATGCACGTGCAAATGAACCGGAAATATGAGTTCTTTCTTTTCTATTTATTTTCTGCTGCTTGTCTGTTTTTTCCTGAATCGATCTGATTTCAGAAGTTGGAGCCAGGCCTTTAATATGGTCGTACCTGATGCCCAGTTCCTGAAGCTTATTTTGAAGCCGGTTACTGTTTACAAAAGAGTAGCGGGCTCCCCTTACTCCCCTTCTTTGCCGGATGTCGGCGAAGGTATCGATACCGTTTTCAATTATTCTTCCAAAAAAATCTTTTTCATCTGAATTATAAACCCCTATGGTGAAGAATTCCATCGGTTAATAAGATTTACGGGAAACAAACTCCTTTAAGTTACCAAATAAATCTACTGTACCTAACCCTTTAGTCAATTCGGTCATAACTGTTTCCTGTGATTTTACAAGTTCCTTTGAAATAATGTGGTTTATCGAAATCCCTGATTTCAGCAATTCCTGGCCAACCAGTTTGCTTCGGTGACATTCACCCGGCTTTGATTCGCTGCACATAACAGCCAGCCTTACTTTTTTAGCATTTGCCCGGATCAATCGTTTCAATCCCTCCCGAAAAAATTCTTTATCTTTTATTTGGTCATAAACTACTTTCCCATTTTCATCGTAACAAGAAGAATCCTGTGGAAGACCTCCCAATTTATCCCCAAGGAATATGTAGGTTATGTTATGTTCTTTCAGACTACTTTCAAGCGATGATTTGTTAAAAGCCGGATTCCATTTGGAATATGGATTTGACCGGATATCAAGCAAATACAAGACATTAAAAGATTTCAGTTCACTTATGAAATCTTCCATTTTTTTGTTGCCATGTCCAATGGAATATATTGTAGATGCATTCATTACTCAAAATTAAAAATTTTAATTCTTAATTCTGTATCTATTTAGCATTAAAGTAAAATAATCCATCTTTTTCAAAGAAAATCCTATTTTATGCATATATTGTTCATGGTACTTTTGTAAAAAACCATAAACAAAATAAATCATGAGTGAACTTTTAACCGGAATTGCTGAATGCATCGAATTTGGAAAAATAAACAAAGTGGCTCCTTTTCCTCCGAATATGAAGGGGCAGGACGGAGCGGACGAACTAACCCGCCGTGCTTTGGATGAAGGTATTTCAGCCCAGCGTATATTAACCGAAGGCCTGATGGTGGGAATGGAAAAGGTGGGCATCAAGTTTCGGGAGAACAAAGTTTTTGTACCCCAGGTACTGATGTCAGCAAAGGCAATGAGCACTGCCATGGTTCACCTTAAACCGTATTTTTTATCGGGCGAAGTGAAGGAAAAGGGCACTTTTATTATTGGTACTGTGGAGGGTGATTTGCATGATATCGGCAAGAATCTGGTGGCCATGATGGTAGAAGGGAACGGCTGGAAAGTGGTTGACCTGGGCACCGATGTTAAGGCGGCACAGTTTGTTGAAGCACTTAAACAACACCAGAATGCCTATGTAGGCCTGTCGGCTTTGCTTACTACTACAATGGTTAACATGGAAAAGATAACCAAAGCTATCAAGGAGGCTGTACCAAGTGCAAAAGTGGCCATTGGTGGTGCTCCTGTAACTGACAATTTCCGCCAAAAGATAGGAGCGGACATCTATGCTCCCGATCCGCAGGGGTTGGTTGAATTCCTTAACTTGCAGCTGGCATAGTCGTTTATCACAGAAGACTATCAATAAATACTCATAATTTCTTATCTCTTTAAAAAGATACCGGAAGGCTGTAGCCTGGTAACTGACAAAAGTGTGAGATATTTCGCAGCGAAAGGTTTTCTATCCTGGCTCAAGAATCCAGTTGTTTGTATTGCAGGTATTGAATTTTATATTTTTAGAATGAATGGTCTGGCACTAGTCAAAAAAGCCTTTTCCCTTCAACCGGTGGAGCGTGTTCCGTGGGTGCCCTTCGTGGGTATACATGGGGCGTATCTGACGGGAACGGATGCCACAGTTTATTTAAGATCGGCTGAAGAAATTGTCAAAGGCATCAGCAGGGCAGTAGAAGAATACAATCCGGACGGCATTCCGGTTGTATTCGACCTACAAGTGGAAGCCGAAGTACTGGGATGTGAGCTGAAGTGGTCGGATTCGGGTCCGCCGGTGGTAATCTCCCATCCGCTGGCTGAGGGAAAATTGTTAAGCGACATGAAGGTTCCTCAGGCTGCCGATGGACGGATTAAGGTTTGTATGGAAGCCACACGGATACTTAGGGATAAGTACCCTGAACTGGCTATTTACGGTTTGATTACCGGACCCTTCACCTTAGCCCTTCACCTGATGGGAACGGATATTTTCATGAAGTTATTTGAGCAACCCGAAGAAGTACACCGCGTTATGGAGTTCTGCACACAAGTAGGATTGAATATGGCCCGTTATTATATAGATGCAGGCAGTGATGTTGTCGCTGTTGTTGACCCGATGATAAGTCAGATTGACCCGCTTACTTTTGAATCATTTGTTGCGCCCTATGTTACACGT
This sequence comes from Mariniphaga sp., assembly GCA_041684965.1. Lineage (GTDB taxonomy): Bacteria > Bacteroidota > Bacteroidia > Bacteroidales > Prolixibacteraceae > Mariniphaga. The sequence goes on along the minus strand of JAWLGR010000005.1, from coordinate 153,170 downwards.
ATATTTGAAATGATAAGGAAGCAAGGCAAACTCAGTTCCTTTTTTGTATGCGGGCATGCCCAGCAGAATATTGAAGCCATGTTCAGCTGCAAGCCTGATAATGTATCAATTGATGAAAATATACCGCTTGATTTTGTAAAGGAAATAGCTCTCAAAAAAGGTGTCAGTTTTGGGGGAAACCTGAAACTTACGGTAATATTACTGATGGGTACACCGGATGACTGCCGGGAACATGCACTCGAGTGCCTCGATCTCGGCGGCAGAACCGGTTTTATTCTGGCACCAGGGTGCGATCTGCCGCGGGAAACACCATCTGAAAATCTGAAAGCAGTATCCGAATTGGTGCACGACCCTTACCAGCAGGATGTGGTACGTGCTCTCGAGCGGGAGGAAAGCGCCAGGGAGGTATATAATATGAAGGATTACGGTCATACAGACAAGGTTATTGTGGATATCATCACCTTAGATTCCGAATCGTGTGCTCCCTGTCAGTATATGGTAGAGGCTGTGAAAAGGATTGCACCCTATTTCGAAGGGGTTGTAGAATGGAGAGAGCATGCTGTCAAGCGAATGGAAGCCGTAAGTTTTATGTCGTCGCTTATGGTCAAAAATATTCCTACCATATGCATCGATGGGAAAATTGCTTTTGTATCAAAAATACCTCCTGAACGGGAACTGATTAATGCCATTCAGAAGCGTATTAACGAGAAGTTGAAGCTCAAAATCAAATCACAAAGAAGTAAGCTGATTTTGCTGGGCGAAAAAGAAAATCAGTGCATGGAACTACGGGAACGGGTAGGGAGAGCGCTTACTGAGCTTGGAAAAGAAATGGAGGTGGAGGTCGTTACCGGCAAAGATAAGATGAGTTCTTTTGGGGTTGTGCAAGGACCGGCTGTGGTGGCCGTTAGTTATAAGCTTAAGGCCGAGGGCACCGTTCCTTCTACAGAGGTTATAAAAGAGTGGTTGAAAGACTTGTAAATTTTTGATAACTTAGTATTGTAAAATTCACAGAAAGAAAGTTTATTCCTTAGAAATAAATCAATTATGGGTAAGATTCTGGAAAAATTAAAGCAGGGAAAGATTTTGGTATCCGACGGGGCCTGGGGGACTTTTTTGCAGCAAAAGGGATTGAAACCGGGTGAATGTCCGGAAGAATGGAACCTAACCCATCCGGATGAGGTGTATGACATCGCTAAAAGCTATATTGATGCCGGTGCCGATATGATTGAAACCAACAGTTTCGGGGGAACCATCTATAAATTGGATCGCTTCGGCCTGGGCGACAAGGTTTATGAATTGAATAAGGCAGCTGCCCAAATCAGCCGAAAAGCTGCAGGCACTAAGTATGTGCTGGGTTCAGTGGGGCCTACCGGTAAGATACTGATGATGGGGGATGTGACTGAAGAGGAACTGTATGAAGCCTTTAAGGAACAGGTTAAAGGATTGGAAGCCGGTGGTGCAGATGCCATCATGATTGAAACAATGACCGATTTGGAGGAGGCTGGTATTGCAATTAAAGCTGCCCGGGAGAATACAAATCTGGAAATTTTTTGTACCATGACGTTTGAAAAAATTCTCAGTGGTGAGTATCGATCCATGATGGGTGTTTCTCCGACCGATATGGTGCAAAGCCTGATAGGTGCCGGGGCTGATCTGATTGGTGCCAATTGCGGTAATGGTATGGCCGGAATGGTAGAAATTGTTGAGGAAATACGAAAAGCTAATTCAGAAATTCCAATATTGGTGCATGCAAATGCCGGCTTACCGGTTTATGAAGATGGTGAAACAATATTTCCTGAACAGCCAGAGGAAATGGCAGCTCTGGTTCCGGAAATAATAAATGCCGGCGCAACTATCATAGGAGGCTGCTGCGGAACAACACCTGAGCATATTAAAAAAATGAGAGAGATTACAAACCGCTTAAAATGAAAATCCCTTTCCATATCGTTTCCGGCTTTCTTGGCAGTGGTAAGACAACACTACTGAAAAGGATAATAGAATCGTATTCAGAAAAATTGAAACTTGGAATCATTCAAAATGAATTTGCATCTGCCAATATCGATGGTGTTGAACTGAAGAATACAGGGAAGACTTTTCAACTACTGGAAATAAACAGAGGCTCTGTTTTTTGTGTATGTCTGCTGGGAGATTTCACCCGTTCGCTTGAGAAATTCATTGAGGAATACCCAATTGATGTATTAATTTTAGAGGCATCTGGCCTGTCAGATACAACTGCTGTTTCAGAAGTCGTATCAGCAGGCAAGCTGGCCGAAAGAGTTTACCTGGGTACCAATTGGTGTGTAGTAGACTCCCTGAATTATTCAACATCCGGACTGATGAAGCAGCGGGTGGCTCACCAGATACGGATGGCCGATACAATATTGCTAAATAAAGAGGATTTGGTGGATGATATTAGAGAGGTCGAGCGGGAAGTCAGGGAACTAAATCCTTTTGCTGAATTAAAAAGGACCGTACATTGCGATGCAGAATTTGAACCAGGAATTGCCCCTGTTACCAAATTTTATCCCTTTTCTGCTAAACCTTTAGGAAAACCTGAAATAAATTCAATGGTTATAAAAAGTGGAAGAAAAACAACCCGTGAAAAGGCACTGGTCTTCTTACATCATTGGGCACCAAAGTCTTATCGGATAAAAGGTTACCTAAATTTAAAGAACGGCAATACTTTAGCAATACAATGTGTTTCTGATGTTATTAATTGTGTGGAAATAAAAGGTAGTTTTCATTCATCAGAAATAATTGCATTATCCGATCAGTTTTCACTAAAAGAGTGGAACCAGTCATTTAAAAAACTAATTTATTAAAAATTAGAAAAAAATCACTGGTATCAGAAACGATTTCTGCCTCTGTTATAAGTTGCATCCATTCTCAAGTTCAACTCAAAAAGATTTTGAGTATTTTTATGCTGCTTAGAAGTTTAATCCTATGATGAGTATAATTGAAAACAGAAGTAACTTTTTTTTTAAAACTATTAACAGATGCAGACAATTTACAGTAACAAAAGCCCAATTCGCATGCTTTTATGTGTTACCAGAATTAATAAAGTATGTTTAATTTTTATTTTCACTTACTTTTCAATTCATGGCGTTCTTAACGCACAGCCTTTGAGAGAAGGAGGTCAGCAAAAAAAAGTGAAAGAAACTTTAATTTATGAGAATTCATTCAGCAAGAGTCAGGAAGAATGGAACAAAGAAATGCGAGAAGATTGGGTTCTGGAGGGAAAGGGAATTACCGAATGTGGCAATGGGTATCTTTCTTTACGTTCCGAGCTTTTTACCGTTCCCCGGAATCGTCATGGTCATTTTAATTTATGGTTAAAAAAAGATTTTCCTGCGAATGTGGCCTATGAATGGGAATTTCGATACACAGAGCCCGGAGAACAGGGTTTGGCAATAATTATCTGGGCAGCCAAAGGACGAAATGGGGAGGATATATTTGATCCCAATATGCCTGAACGCAGAGGGGAGGTAATGAGTGATTTTCATTCGGGTGCATTGAACTGTTATCACACATCCTATATTGCGAGAGGAAGAAAAGAAGCCAACCTTAGAAAAAATTATGGATTCCATTTACTTACAAATGGCCATGATCTCTCAACAGTAAGCAAGCCAAATGAATGGCATGTAATTCGGCTGGAACAATGTCACAATACTATCAGGCTACTCTTTGACGGAAAGGAAGTATACCGGTATGTTGATGATGAATCCACCGGGGGGCCCCCCATTCTGACAGGAGGGAAGTTTGCATTCCGGCAGCAAAATAATTTGCACCAGGGTCATTACAGAAACCTTCGCGTTTATAAGTTGGAAGATTGTGACTGATGCATCTGTGAATTTTTACTGTTATTTACATTCTAAAACCATAACTGCTATTGGATTTAAGCTTTACTGAATAACTCCAACTTTCAACTGGAGAGCCGGTGATTCAGGCAGCAAACTGAAATCATTGTTTTTTGAATTGGCGAACATCGGGTTCTTTTCAATAATGTCTTCCCCTGGCTTAGTATCAACTTCATAGAACAGATTGTGTTCCCATTTAATGTGCGGAGGCTTAAGATCCATTTTATGGGGACCGTTTGCAAAAATATTATTTGATATAACCGATCCGGTGGCACCGTTCCCAGATTCAGTTATTGCCACTTCATTGGCAAAGAATGTATTGTTAAGAATCTGTACATTATCAACCGGCCCTGCAAACCATATTGCCGTTTCATTATTATAGATGAAATTGTTGCGGATAATATAACCCCTGGTTGGTTGCCGGAGCCGGAATGTCATTCGGTTGTCGTATATTCTGTTTCCCTCAACCAGAATCTCTTCCACACCTTCCTTCAGGTTCAGGACAGCACCATGAAGTATCCGGCTGTAGCGGGTACCGTTCAGGATGTTATTTCGCCAGGTCACCCGCTTGTTAAATCTGGCACCATTCTGACCTCTTTCCGGTGTCTTTGTATCGTAAATGTCTTCTCCAAACCAGGTGCCTGCAGGCAATCCGAGTATAGGCTCAGCAAGGGGTTTCATTTCAAAATGACAGTTTTCAATGGTTAAATCACCCCAAACTGACCTCCCTGACTGAACACAGTCACCTGAAATATAGCCAATGTATGTATTGATAATGGTTAATCCGTTTGCATTGCTGGATTCTATTCCATGAGCATCCCGGAAATTATCGTTCATGGTCACTATTCCAGGCAGTGGTGCAGGTGAATTCACCGTTCTGGAAATTGCACTGTGTATACGGGCATTGTCAATCAATATGTCGTTGCCATGTGCCCTGACCAGGTGCAATTGATTGTTTTTAATTTCAATATTACGTAGTACAACCGATTCTGTGCCGGTATTAATTCGTACTATACCATTGGTTCCTGAAGGGAAGAGGCCGGTTACTGTTGAGTCACGAAATATTCCATTCTCATCGATGTAGGAGTTGGAGTGCCAAAGTCCGTCTACATTGATGCCATCAATCACTATATTGGAATGCAAAATATCAAGTCCTCTGCCCTCGCGGCGAATCCAGACACGCTTTGAATCATCATCGGGAATCCATCCCGGTTCTGCACCTTCAGGAGCTTCAGCAGAAACAAAGGAACGTATGGTAATGGGTTGTCCAGGCAGGCCATCTCTTTGCGTGCTCACCTCTTCATCGTACTCTCCGGGAAGCACCCAGACTGTTTCGCCAGGCTGGGCGGCAGTAACGGCTTCCACAATAGTGCGAAAGGGAGATTTTTCACTGCCATTGCCTCCTGCTTCTGCCGAAGCATCCACATAATATGCACCCGACTGTACTGCAGGTTTGCACATCCATAGTAATGATAAGGTTAAGGTAAGGATTATCAGCCCTGAATGTAACCCAGTATGCTTTGCTTTCATAAATACTAAATTTAATTATTAAAATGGTCATAGCGAATCCACTTGTTTTAAAGAATTTTATTCATCTGAATTTGTATTTGCAAAATATGTGGACCTCATATTCTTGTATTTATATGTTTTGGATGGACTTACCGTAAAAAAGTATAGTTACCACTGGTTCCTTCAAAATAAATGGTACCCTCATCCTTTCTTACCAATACAGAAGGCATTATTACTTTGTTATTTTTTTTTACCTGCCAGTTTCCTGGCAACAGGTCAGTAAGAAGTATTTTATATTTCCCTTCAGGGACAGAAATAGAAAAATAGCTGCCAATCGGATTGGAAGACTTGCTTATAACAACAATCCGATCCGCAATTCTGACCCCAATTACCTTTTCTCCATCAATGCGTTCAACAGAGAGTTCCTGATTATTACTTCTGTCCATCACCTGCATAACATTCAGGAAATAATCTTCTGAGGCTGCAGTTTTAGGTTGCAGTTCAACACGCCATTCCCCAATTTCAAAATCATCGGGATTGCCTCTTAAAGGTTCATGCTCGTAATTTTTACCAAACACCCAAAATTCTTTTCCCGGTCCTCCAACAGGAATCAATTCCATGTTTTCAGGTTCAGGTACGAGAGTAGTATTGACCAACTTTCCTGACCATCCCCGCTGATTCAATGAAACAGTTGTAACCGCTCCCTTTATTTTCGGTTCTTCCAAACTGTGAAGCAACCAGTATTTTTTAAAATCCGGATTTGTAGAAACCACCTTATCGAATACGATTAGCGCAGCAGGTATATTGTCATTTTTCAAATTAAGAAATGTAAATGTACGCTTTACCTCATTTACTTTAGAACTATATGCTCTGGTAAGATCACCCTTAAGGTAAGAATAATCGGGTGAATGAGTGTCAGGCCCATAACCCTGGGCCAGTACTTCACCTGTCATATATTCATTTTTCGGATCAAGCAGTACTGAAAGGTTGTTGGGTTCTCTTCTGTTATTAGGCAACCGCTGTCCTCCATCATTTACAAATTCAGGCCGGGCATTGAAATTTTCATCCGGATTGTATATTAACAGGGAATTATGTGCAATAGTCCTCTGGTTATAAGCTCTGTTATGATCACTTGTATAAACTCTGTACACACCTGCATCCAATGCCAAGGGTCCCTTGTAATATATTTGAAATGCTCCGGCATCGTGATGCTGGTGGTTTCCAAAATGGTAGATATTTACTTTCATCTCAGCAACTACAGCATTCTCATCCCATCCTGTCCGGGCTACCATCCATCCATAGGGGAAACCCATATAACGTGTGAGAGGAAGCTCGGAGATGGGTTGAGGAGCTAAATCAGGATCACTCCAAAGCAATTCAAAAAGTTGATTCATGGTAGAATTTCCCGGATTCTGAAGGTAATCACTTAGGACATAACCATCCTTATAATAACTTGCACTTAGTTGGGACCGTAGCTTTGGAACACGATTCTGACCATCACCGGCACGTAACAATTGTCCGTCTCCTCTTCTCATGTATATCCACTGATAGGGTACAAATTGCTGCGATGGATGATACACATTTCCCGCCCCCATGCGATCGAAAATCCAAAGAGGGTATAAATCGGAACTAAACCGGGTCTCGGAATAGGCTGTTCCCTGGTGAAAAGCATGTCCCGGATACCAAAAATTACGTGCTGGCAGATGTCCTGAAAAAAAAGCATTTGCTGCATGATTGTACATTTCAGGATTCTCGTCGTAAATGGCCAGACCTGCTGATAGCATATCCCGCATTATCATCCACTCTGATCCATGTCCCGTTACACAACCAATTGGCCTTGGAGGATAACCACATTCCAGCTGCTGGGCCAGACGTAAAAATTCTTTCTGAAATTCTTTTTTTTGAACGGAAGTAAGGAGAGGATAACACCAGTCGTAAGCAACGGCACCTGTTACCATCATACGTCCTATCGGGCGGGTAACATCCTGTTGAGAATGATCATAGACGGCATTTTGTAAAGTCTCAAGAGCAAGTGCAAGTGTCTTTTTTCCCAGTTCTTTGTTTCCTGTTATCAGATAGCGTACAGCATCAACCTCAATACGTACCTGGACATTTTTGTCTGCTGCCTCCTGAAGCTCTTCCCATACAGGTTTTAGTACCGGATGATTAATTCTTCTTTTAAGATCTTCAATGTCATGTGCCTGAAGATAAAGCCTGGGATGAACGGAAGGTGGTACCGGGATTGAAATACCATTATCCGAATTTTCCCATATTATTCCTGATTCAGATTGGGCTGAAAGATTGCCTGTAAAGGTCAAAACCAGAATAATTAAACAAGCATGCGAAAGCAAGAAGTTAATGTTGAAGAGTTTCATAGGTTCAAGATTATAAACGATTTATTTCTCAATTTTGACAGATATAAATTTAATGTTTTTCTAATTAATTAATAATTTTTTACAACGATTTTTAATGATCGCTCAATCTCTTGTTCTATACACTTTAATTGCAGTATGTATTTCAGGAGGTGCATCGGCACGCAAAATTAATTTTGTAAATTGTTTACAGTCACTAAGGGTTGCGAGTTCAATATACCCACCATTACAAGCGTATTCACCGGCAGGCATTAAAATGGATACGCGACAATTTGGAAACGGTTCCAGGAGGTCATTTATGATGGTTACAGTTATTTCCTGATTAATCCCATTTGCTGGTGGAACTATTACCTCTCTTAATGGCTTGGTTGTACCCCGTGGAAAGGGGATGGGTGCCACAGCATCGTTCAAATAGGTACAAGATTTCACCTGGTTGTCTTTAAACCGTATAATCCTGAAACTTTCGGCGTTTATTTTTCCAACCCGGCGGGTAGGTGTTTTCCCCATATTCATAACGCGATCGCCTATGCCATGACCATCATGAATCAGTGCGATACGATGGGTGTCTAATAATTCCATTGGAGCATTATGCTCAAAGGCGTTAATTATTTTTATTCGTGCATTGGGTCTTTCTGAAAACATTGCATTGGCCTGGGCAGTATTTTCGTGCCAGGGCAGTGACCTGTTCAATACACATATTTCAGGACCAAAATCAATGATGTTTTCTTGTGGCCCAAACCACTGTTCGAATCCTTCAAACTGATGGTTACCAAAATTTACAACATAAGGAATTTCAAGAATTGAAAGTGCACCTGCGATATATGCAGGATTGCATGCGCAGGCCATCAATACCATGTCTGCTCCTACAAGATTGGCCATTTCAGCCATATTACGTAAATATTCTGCCTGATACTGGCCTTGTGTATCCAAATGGCCCCAGGACATGAAGACCGGATCTGTGGGATACTCATTTACGATCATTACTGAGCTGAATGAACATAAATCATATTCATCGCCCTGTTCTGGCCTGTATGCACGGACTACAAGATCATAAAGGCCCGGAGGTGTATCTATTGGTGTTGTTACCACAAACTCACGATCATATACATATGCTGCATCCTCGTCTTCTTGAAAATTAAGTTTCCGGGAAAATGCAGCAGGACCTGTTTGTGATTTTATATACATGCTTTTAATCTCCTGGTTGGGTGCCTGAAAACGGGTTCGGAAACTTTCACCAGGCTTATGGACAGCCTGACGTCCGATGTGTGGGAAAAGCCACTTTTTATCTGCATCAGGCGGTGCAGCATCCAGATACACCGGTGCCAGGATGGTTTCAATACCTGCTTTAACTTCGATGTCGTCTGCAATAAATGAAGTCCAGCCGATAGCATGCAACTCCAAACGGTATCCTTTTCCGGGAGGTAATCCCGAAAGTCTGCACTGGCCGGTGAGCCAGTTACGTACAAGCCGGTTTGCAATTAATTTATCATTCCGGGTGAGGATAGCACGGGCATCAACAAACCAGGCATTGTGTTTCCCCGTAAGTGAGAATTCCAATTCTCCTGTAGGTTCTGAACAGTAACCAAACGCTTCAATACAGACCATTGAATTACCATTTGCTATATGTTTTACCTGCAGGAAATGCCTGCCATAAGGCAGATTGCGACCAACAACGATTTCACGTGGTTCATTTAATGGGTAAATAATACGGCCAGGCATATCATCGACCTGTATTGACAGAGCACCAAGATTGGGACGGTTGTATGCAGGAACTGCATGTTGGCCAAGCCGGATCATAATATCGATGGCTTCACAGGAAAAGATTAGTGCAGCTCCGTCAATATTGGTCCTCAGGTGCTTCCGCTCCGCGTAGCGAAAAGAAGCTTCCTGCCAGAAACCTTCCCGGGTAATACGATCCGGTTCTGTAGCCAGTACCCATTCTGTTGATAAACTCCCAATATCTCCTGTTAAACCAGAGTAGCCAGTTGTGTATGAATGCACGCTATCACCAAGTGTCATACCTGCCATTCCAAGTGCCGACTTTTTTAAAAATTCCCTTCTTGAATTTTCCAATTTAAGTAAATTTAAAATTGCTACAATACAATTAAAACAGATGTCACTTCTTTATGAGTGTTCGAGTTACTACCCTGTTACCCGATTGTAATTTCACAAGGTATACACCACTTGTCATATGAGATGCATTCCATGTCACTTCATACCAGCCGGCATTTTTTAATTCGTTTACAAGTTTGGCAACAATATGACCATCCAAACTGTAGATCTCAAGCAATACTTCATTCTTTTTCGGTAATCCAAATCCAATTTTTGTATTTACCCGAAAAGGATTAGGATAATTTTGACCAAGAGTAATTTCCATGGTGAATTCATTTATCCCTTGAATGCCTGTTATCAATATTTCGGATGCCAGTTTATATAAATCATTCTCGCTCCTTACAAAAACTTCAAATTCCTCTCCTGCCTTTTTAGCAATATCCCATGTAAAATCAACAATTAGACTTTCTCCACTTTCAAGCGTTAGATTTTCAAAGGAACTAATCAAATGATTCTCATTATTTCTTAACTCTATTGCCTGCCTGCCTGTTACGCCACCAAAATTTACAACATTAACACTTAATTCCAGTACCTGACCTTCAAATACAGGCGCGTTGGTTTCATCAAGCCAGACTGTGAAAAAAGGTTCATACCAGGGACGGGCTCCCAGTCCCTGTGTAAGGGCCGGGGAGGTTGGAAGCATAGTAAAATCACCTATATCAGCATCGTTGAATAATGGATCTTCCTCTACCCGATTTGTCCCTTGTGGTGAGGAAACCTCATGAAACAGATTGAAGTCCCACACAATGTGAGGGGCTCTTAGAGTTGTCAGGTGAGGACCATCTGCAAAAATATTTTTTGAAATAACTGAACCGGTAGCACCACCATCAATTTCCCTGACAATTATTTCATTATTGTAAAAAGTATTATTGAGAATTTTTACATCGGCAACCGGACCTTCAAACCTAAAAACTGTTTCATTATTATAAATGAAATTGTTACGAAAAGTGTAACCGATAGTAGGTTGTCTGAGCCGAAATGTCATTCGATTGTCAAATACTCTGTTCCCTTCAACCAGAATATCTTCAACTCCCTCCTTCAGATTGAGAACAGCTCCGTGAAGGATGCGGCTGTACCGGGTCCCGTTCAGGATATTGTTCCTGAAGATAACATTTTTATTAAAGGCGGCCCCTCCTTGTCCGTTATTTGGTGTTTTTGTATCGTAAATGTCTTCGCTAAACCAGGTTCCCGGCTGCAGACCCAGAATGGATTCATCTATAGGTTTTATTTCGAAATGACAGTTTTCAACGGTTAATTTATTCCAGACAGACCTGCCCGATTGAACACAGTCGCCCGATACGTACCCGATATATGTATTGGTAATTGTAAGGCCTTTTGCATCACTGGCTTCTATTCCATGAGCGTCCCTGAAATGGTCATCACCGGTAACGGTTTCAGGTTGAGGTGCAGATGAATTTACTGTACGGCATATACCATAATGAATGCGTGCATTGTCAACAAGAGTATTGTTGCCATGTATCCGAACCAAATGCAACGGGTTATTTTTTACTTCTATGTTTTTTAAAACCGCTCCTGTTACACCTGAATTTATGCGCACGATGCCATTGGTTCCTGAAGGATAGGTACTGGTTGAAGTGGAATCCCTAAAGATTCCTTCATTGTCGATATAGGAATTTGAGTGCCAAAGTCCATCTACATTTATCCCGTCAATTACAATATAGGAATGCACTATATCTATTCCCCTGCCGTTTCGTTTTATCCATACCCGTTTCTCTTCTTCTACCGAAACCCAGCCCGGGGCAGCTCCTGCCGGCGGTGTAGCAGAATAAAATGATATTAAAACAATAGGTTTATCTGGCAAGCCACTTTTTAAAGTGACTAATTCTTCATCGTATGCCCCAGGAAAAATGAAGACAGTATCTCCTGGCTGAGCAACCTTTATTCCTTCATGTATGCTGCGAAAAGGTGATTCCTGGCTACCGTCTCCACCCGCTTCAGCCGAAATATTTACATAATACTGCTGCGAATGAATAATCCCCGGTTTTAAGATAAGGAAAACCAGGAGAATTAAAAGGAGATTTTTGCGAGAGCCAGAGAATTTAATCCCTCCACTATTTATTTTTTTAGTTTTCATCCGTACAAAAATTTAATTATTAAAATAGTCGGATGGAATCTACCTGTTTTAAAGAGATTTGTTCATCAGTGTTTGTTTCTGCAAAACAAGTGGATTTCATAATGCCTTTAATTTTTTATTGCATGGCTGTCCGGATATATACCTCCTCATGAGTTATTTTAATCTTCGAGACGTTCCTCTTCCAGTCCGCTCACCGGAACCTTATGTTGGGAAGCATATTTCCTTATTTGCTCATTTAAGCGTTGATTCCAACCCGGGATGTCCATTCGCTGAAAAGGTGCAATCATATAATCAAGCCCTTTCCGGCGATCTGCCCAATGATCTTTAACATCATCCATTATGAACACATAATCCCGTCCGTTCACACTTCTCCCCTTTTCATACCGGCTCTTTCCCCAGGTTTCAGTCAGATTCTTCCAAAGCCAGTTACCCCAGTCTGTATGCTTTTTAACCTGGTTGCTGGCTTCAACCATATGGGCTACTGCAGTTGAATGGTTTCCTTCTTCAGAGGATGACTTTGCAAGTATCAGCCTTGATTCAGCGCCATCCAGTGTAAGTATGGTATTGATTAAATAACGCTGCAGTAATGCAATTGACAGATACACCTCAAGGTTGTAATGATTGCGTTCTACCTGTCCAATGTACCGGTTAAGTTTGTATACCAGGTCATCATTTTTAACTTTCATGTTTTTGGCGTTGGCAATCAACTCACTGTATCTTTCACCGAATGCAGGAGAAACTTCCATTAAGCCGTTTTGGGGAATCTCAGGTAAACTAAGTGTTTCATCAAACCGGTCGGTACCAATTCCTTTTCCTCTGCTATTGCCAAAACTTGATTCACGCTCCATACTTTTCACCCTATCCCAGCAGGTTTTATAAAATTGTCCGCCTTCCATCAGTAAACTATATACCTGAACCATATCGGGGCTGTTTTGACCATAGAAGACATCCATAAAGTCTGCAACATTCTGTTCGACTGTTACTCCCTGAAGATTCCAACCGTATTGTGTTACCGTTGCCCAGCTCAGATGAAAAACCTCTTCATGCAGACCGCTGTCGTCCCATGCAGCAGCAAAGGTTCCAATTAAATCGGCACCATCTGAGGCTCGCTCAACCGCAGTAGTTGAAATATTTGCCAGTTTGGAAGGAAACAAATTTGAAAAAAGATACTCTGACCCCTGAATGGAGCTGTACGACAACTGTTTCATCCCAATTTCATTTTGTTTGTTGAAAAATTCCTTATCGCTTCCAATGGCATTAATAATATTCCCAGGTAAAAGAGGAATATCTTTTGCCAGCAGCGGGTATTCAACCCAGGCAACCATCCGGCGGTTCCGTTCTGCCATCCAGTCATGAGCCTTTGTAGCAAATTCAGCCCAGGCAAGACTTCTGTTTTCAACGTTATATGGTTTTTCACATTGATCACAACTTCCTGCATAATATACCTCATCGGTGGAAACAAAAAAATAATCGACTCCTGGTGTGGCATCTATCATATCCTGATACATATCAAAAATTAAGTTGATTGCCTCCGGGTTGCACATGCAAACCTGAAAATTGGAAGACGGATCTGCTCTAAGATGGTCAAATTCTTGGTGCTTCAATACGAAAGCCATGTGTGCAGGTGCCTGAACGTTTGGAACAATCTGGATAAACCGTTCCAAAGCATAACGGGTTAGTTCATGCATCTCGGCCTTGGTGTATGCACCGGGAGCACCAATTACCGGGTGTCGCGGGTATTCGTATTTGTCTTCAATCTCCAGGGCAATCATGTTCACCTTAAAAAATGCATGCCAGTCAATCAGACGCTTCATCGTTTCCATTCGTTTTTGATGATGCTTTGTATCCCAGTGAACAAATCTTAGTTGAAGGGAAGGCCAATCCTGAATTTCGCATTCAGGAACAATAAGCTGCCCTGCAATATTCCGCTGCAGGAGTTGAAGCAGGCTTTGCACACCATAGAAAAGTCCTTCACCGGCATTACCGGTTATTTCTATTTTTTCCTGTGTAACCCTTAACAGATATCCTTGCCTGTTTAATGCAGGATCGTCAGTACCTTTTACTGTTCCAGGTTTGACAGAAAGTATAATTTTTTTATCTCCAGAATTACTAAGTTTTAAATTGTGCAGTTCTAAGGCACCCTGAATCATTCTTTTAGTTGCAATGTTATCTTTTCCCGGTTCCGAAACCAGCATCCAGGTATTATCAACAATCACATTTCCGGATTCCAATTTCACATGCTGTGGTGCGGGAATCAGGCTGAAGCCCCTCAACCGAAGCGGATTTAGAAAAGGTGTTTCAGGTTCTGCAGCAACCGAAAACATAAAAAGACCAGGTAATAAAAGAATAATAGTAAAAATTTTACCCAAACAGAGCCACAACGGGCACTTTTTACAGTTAGTAATAATTTTCATATGGTTATAATTTAATCAGTAATTACTGGTTTATTCAAAGGAATGATTTTAATCCTTAACGCCGGAATCTCAAATCCCATCACAATTTAATTATTCTATCTGAAATATTAAATTAATTTTTCTAATTCTATGCATTAATAACATGGGTATTAATTATTTTTGTTAAGGATGAATAATTTTTCAATGTAAAAAACACATCCACAATAAAGATGGAAATGAATTATACTTCTTATTTACTCCAAAACATTTTACCCCCAAAAACAAGGTTGTAATAAAAGAGGTAACCAATTAAAAATCAATACTATGAAACTTAAATCGAATGGCAGACTTCTATTTCTTATAATTTTAATTTCACACTTGTTTATCACCCACAGTTGCAGGAAGGAATTAAGGACAGACAGTGAAAGTATTAAAGAACAGCTTGACCTACAGCCCGATGACAACCAGGTAATTTATTCTCCTGAAGAAGGAAGCACTGTAAAAGTAAATCCGCCCCCTTTTACATGGTTGCCTGTAAAGAAAAATATTGAATTTCCTCCAGACTACGTAAAATACAGTGGTGCAGAATTTCAGGGTAAGTTATGGAAACCCATAAAAGAAGATTACAATTATACCCTGCAAATTTCAAAAGACAAAAATTTTAATTCGGGTATAATTGACATTAAGGGGATTCATATCAGTACACATGCCTTAAATGAACCTTTGGAGGCAGGTGAATGGTTCTGGAGATATGGTGTGGAAAACGGAAAAACCGTTTTTAGTAAAACCCGCAAGTTTGTTGTTCCTGACGATGCCAGAATATGGCCGTTCCCAAAAAACATGAAGCAGGTAATTCATTCCATTCCCAAAGGCCATCCTAGGCTATATATCCCAGTGAAGGAGTTGGATTCCTATAAAAGCAGGGCAGCAAATGGCGATTTGGAACAAACCCTTACGAAAATAAAAAATTCTATAGAAAAAAACATGGGAGAAGAACTTCCACCAGAGCCTGAATTTTCAGTGAACATGGATTCCTGGTGGGAAATCTACAATACGGTAATTCCTCCCTGTGACAGGATGGAAACATTCGGATTAGTATATCTGCTAACCGGAGATAAAAAATATGGTGAGGAAGCCCGGCGCCGGTTGCTACACTTTTTCAGCTGGAACCCCGATGGCTCAACTGCTGACAGGGGACATAATGAATCGAACTACCGGATTGTAACCCAGGGAACGCGGGCCTACGACTGGGCGTATGACCTCCTGACCCCTGAAGAAAGGGAGATTGTCGAAAAATCGCTTAGGAGAAGGGCGGAGCAACTTTACCATCGACTGAAATACAGACCTGGTTCAGAATATCATGTATATAACCGTGGCAGCCATGAAGAGAGAATAACCGGATTTTTGGGAGAAGTTGCGATTTGTTTTGCAGGTGAATGGGAGGAAGCTGAGGATTGGCTGAAATATGTATTAACCATACACTGGAATCTGTACCCGGCATGGGCAAAAGAAGACGGAGCCTGGCACCAGGGGCCTTCCTACTGGACTTTTTATCAGTACAGAGCGCTTCATTTTCTTACTGCACTTGAAAGAGCAACCGGGATTGATCTTATGCAAAAGGATTTTTTCAGAAATACCCCTTATTATATTCTATACACAAATCCTCCCTACGCAAAGTTTTCTCCCTTCGGCGACGGGGCCCATAATCCGCCTACTGCCATGAGGGCAGAAAATATGTATATCTATTCTTCCCTTCTAAATGATCCCTATCTCCGCTGGTATGCTGATTATCTAAATGTCGGTCATCCTAAGAATATACTGGGCATACTGTTGAAAGACGATGGTATTGAAAGCAAGCCTCCTAAAGATCTTCCCCAATCCCGGTACTTCCCAGGTGTAGGACTGGTTTCTTTACATACTGATTTTGGAGATGCCGATAATGACATTCATTTTTTGTTTCACAGCGATTCCTACGGCGGTGTAAGTCATGGACACCCGGATCAAAATGCATTTACACTGGAAGCCTTTGGTGAAGCCCTGGCAATTGCTTCGGGATATTATCCGGCATTCGGTTCTGACCACCACAGGCTCTGGTCAAGGCAAACAAAGTCATCGAACACAGTAACTTTTGATGATGGAATTGGACAGGAAGGAGTTGCAGCAGCAAAGGGGAAGGTTGTTATTTTTGAGAACCATGAGCTTTATGATTACATACTTGGTGATGCAACTGAAGCCTATATGGGAAAATTAAACAAGTTTTACCGGCATGTAATCCATATTCGCCCGGGTGTTTTTATAATCCTTGACGAAGTTGAAGCACCTGAACCTGTTACCTTCGAATGGTGGCTCCATGCTCTCTCCGAAATGAAGACAAACCAATTGGAAAAATCAATTACCCTGTCTGAAGGCAATGCAAGGCTCAAAATGAAATTTTTACTACCGGAGGAATTGAATTTTAATCAATTTACCGGATTTCCCCATCCTCCCGTTTTGATAAACTATACGGATACTACCATGCCGCAGTTTTCAAGACAATATGAAGATCAATGGCATTTTACAGCATCTACACCACAAAAAGTTACCAACGCGAACTTTGTCTCTGTTCTTGTTCCGTATAAACATAACACAGAACCAGTTTTCGATATTAGTAAATTAACTGATACACCAAACGATTTTTCCTTTGAACTTAAAATTAATGAAAGGGCATATTCCATAGACATCCGGCCGGAAATTAGCGTAAAGGAGATCACCTATTAAATGGTTCTCACAAACTTGCGTCTCTGGTTTATTTAGATTTTTATCCTGATACCACGCAGAATTATTATCAACTATTCCTGATAAAGTTAAGCAATATCAAACATTGCCCACTTCATTTTCAGGATACTTAATTCACTATATATTAAGGCACAATTATCTGCTCAGTTACATGAGACAGATGCAGCTTTCTGCACCGGGCTTTAATAAATATCGGCAAGATTCTGACCAATTTAACTTGATAAAGGGGAACTCCTGGAACATGCCGCAATTTCCCTGCATTAAATTCTTATCTAGCCCATAGTAAATTCGTAACAAACTCGCAATAAACTCGCAACAAATTCGCAACAAATTCGCGATTTTACGAATTTGTTGCGAAGATATTACGAATTTATACCGAATTTAATCCGAAGTTGATTACGATTAATCTGCAATGAAGAGGTTATGAAATATTACTGACAGTGAGGGAATTCAGGGATAGTTCAGACTGCTTTATTTACTGAAGAAAATATAAACAGGAACTTCTGGTATTTATAGGACACAGTCAAAAAGTTACTACAGTATTCCAGTGACAAGATCATTCCCGGATGAAACGACCATGAATATACTGAATTCACAAAGGGTCATGATTAATCCCGATGGCTACCGGGACATGGGAGTCCCATGTCTGCCGGGACAGGCAGGTATATGATACCGTTGAAAACAAACAATCTAAATCCTATGTATTGAGACTATGGTCTTATATTCCAACAGCTTGCCTTTTTGTTTTAACAAAAAATCGGTCGATTCCTGTAATGTGACTGGTAGGAAAAAATACCAGAATTAAAAGTGCAGCCATCTCTATCAAATTTTTATTGACTATCCAGTAGGTTCCCTCAGCATGTCCGTTAATACCTAAACCTGCAAAAGGCGGATAAGAAAGATAATAAAATGACAATAGTACGATCCCAAAAATTTTAGCAGGTTTAGCAAAAAGTCCGATGAATAAACCCAAACCGATTAGAATCAATCCCCATTCATTCAGGATATCGGCAAACCGGAGAATCGTGTCATTGTTTGCCATATTTTTAAAAATCGCAGCAAATGGACCTGTGGCTCCTGCCAGGTAAGGCTTTGCGGACCATACTGGATCGTATAATTTAGCCAGACCCTCGTAGAGAAAGTGCCACCCAATTAAAACCCGCAGGAATGTCAGCGATATAAGTTGTCTGTTGGAATAATTATATTTCATTGTGAAATTTATGAATTATTTTTAAAATAGTTTTGGATTAGTGCCCGCATCCTTTGCTGTGCTTTTTAACCAATAACAGCTTTATTGTTTTCTTTATCCCATCTCACAGTTTTCTGATGTTTAAAAGCGAGGTTTGCCAGGTTGAAAGTAACTGCCTCTTCAAAACCCAGATCGATGTTACAGCTTGGCTGATTCTGCCCCCGGATGGAATCGATCCATTCTTTCAGATGCAGGTAGGTTGTATCAATTGCTTTCCCATCTATATAAGTAGGCCCATAGCCACCCCTGATATACTGCTTAGCTGTTGCCGAAGTTGTTGCATCAATATCCTTTCCCGGAGCATAGTAATAAAAAGGTTCGTCGCTTTTAAATTTAAATTCCCTGTATCGTTCCGACTGGCTGTCTTTATAAAGCAGAATTGCCTTATCCACATCCATGGTTGCTTCAGAACCCAAAATGCGCGACGACCTGTAGATTTCATTTTTTAAGGAGCAATTATAGGTTAAAGTAAGTTTTCTTTCAGGATAGTTGAAAACAGCATTCATTACATCGGGCATATCCCCATGATTTTTGTAATAATACTGCCCACCGGTTGCAACTACTGATTCGGGAATTCCCAGGTCCAGAATCTGGTTTATGCAATCGTAGACATGTGAGAACTGGTTACCGGTTACACCTGTACCATATTCACTGTAACGATGCCAATTGAAATACCTTTTTGAATCGAACTCCTGCAAGGGAGCGTTCCCAAGAAATTCATGCCAGTCAATGGTACCGGTATTTCCGAGATGGTCGAATTTCCGGGTTCTTATCCATGCACCGTCTTCGCTGTTCCTGTTGGTAAAAGTTTCAACCATGGAAACCTCACCCATCACACCCTTCTGGTACATTTCCCGGGCAATTTTAAAACTCATCTGCTGCCGGTTTTCATGGCCAAGCTGGAATACCACTCCGGATGATTTGACTGCATCACGTAATTCAACAGCTTCCTCAATGGAATGGGTCATAGGTTTTTCAAGGAATATATGAATGCCTGCTTTTGCAGCCTCTATTGCAATGGGGGCATGGGTGTGGTCTGGTGTGGCTATAACAATGGCGTCGATATTGCCGCTGGCTATCATATCACGGTAATTGAGATAAATTTTTATTGCTTTACTTATTTTATTGCCATTCCCACTTTCATTTAGTATTACTTCTCTCGAAATACTTTCACTTCCACGTTTAGCATGAACTGAAAATGTATCACATATACCAGTCAATTCAACATTTAAATCGTCCCACATCCGGGTAGTTAAAAATCGTTCGGTTAACCTGCCGTTCACCTTATTTTGTTCAATGAAATCAGGATGGTAATAACCCAGCCTCTGTAGCAGGGAATCTCCCCGCCACCCGTTTCCAACCAGTCCGATACGTAACCGGTTATTGCTGCTGCCTGTTGGCGGCAATAACTTTTCTTTTGGTGCACTGAGTTCATCAATCCCCAATCTTTTTTGATAATCAATGTTTTTTTCAGTGATTGTCTTGTCGAGATTGTCCTTAAAACCAACAACGAACACCCCCAAAAAGGGTACGGTTGCCAGGCCTTTTAAAAAATCCCTTCTGAGTATACTGTTGCCTGGACCTTTTAGAGCTCTTTTCATAATTTTGTAATTTTGATGTCGTTTTTTGTAAGGGAATCAATGTCAACCCTGACATCAACAACAGAATAATTACCGGATTCGATAACCTGATAAATTCTCCCGGTGTTCACTTTATATTTTCCTTTTTTCATTATAAAACGAATTTGGCATCCCGGTAAGTTTATATCCAGGTTGTTTATTATTATAGCTGAATTGTATGTGGCAGAGCCGTCATTCGGACTGGAATAATCCAGTGTGAGGTTCAGTTCCATTTCCTCGTAAGGAACAGTTGGGTCTTTAATGAACCTTAAAGGTTCAGAAAATTCAAAGTAAGCACCATTTATTCTGAAAATGCGGAAAAATCCCAATTCATTTTCAGGATCCTGGTATCCGCTTTTACAAACTGTTCCGGGGCGTGTTCCCAGGGTGGGAGTGGCACCTATGTATTCATGAAAAGGTTTATGAAAATGTCCATGGAGCAACATGTTTATTTTATACTTATCAAGAAATGCCGTATCGATAAGTGAGCCTCCGTCCAGTCTGTCGTGATACCTGTGCTGTCCCAGGATATTAATTCTTCCAACTCCGTTTTCTTTAAAAAATGATTCGAAAACCTTTCCCTGCAAGCCCGACATTGTTGCTCCCAGAGGATAATCATCATCCGGATTTCCAATACAATTATCAGACATAATAATTCGGGTTTCTCTGTAACTGAATCCATACACTCGCAGTCCGCAAAGGTTGTTCCATTGCAATGCCTTTAATTTTGATTCATTTTTTGGCATACCGTAATAATCGTGGTTTCCGGGTATGGAAAACACAGGTGCGTTTAAACCATGGATGCCGGAAAGTCCGTTAGAACCTTCATAAAAATTCTTCCACTTTTCTTCAATTAAAGGTCTCTGATGTGCTTCTGAATTTAAATCACCTCCCCACCCGGTTGAATCCGGATTAAAACGGGTCGTTTCGTGAATATTATCTCCGGTATTCAATATAAAATCAGGGGCAATTATGTTTGCAACCTTAACAAAGTTATCGAACAATTCCAGCTCTTTTGCATACCCGCCTTCTGGAGTTTCCACCCAGTTCCTTGAGATATGCAGATCGCTGATATGAATGAAACTATGGCTTTCTTTGAATTCCTTAACAACTTTTACAGATTTGTTGGAAGTGTATATTTCTCCGCCATTCTTAATGACCAGGGTGTAAAGTTCTTCAGGAGTACCAGCAGGAACACGGGCATAAATTTTATTGTTAACCGAAGAGTTGGTATAGCTGTCGTATTCAAACCTGCCAAAAACAACTGAATCAATTTGAAGTACCACCCTGTTAAAAGGACCTTCCAACAATACAGAATCGACTATGTCGGCACGGAGGTTATTGTACAGGATTGAAAAACTTTCTCCCGCCTGAACGATGGATTTGGCAGCCCTCCAGGGATAAACAATGTTTCCGGCTGATAAATGAATAGCTGAAAAAAAAGCGGCAGCTAATGCAACTGCAGTTATCAAATTAATTTTTCCCTTCATACCACATATACTGAAGTGATTGTTAAAAAGTGTTCTATATCCACCGATTATTGAAACTCCCTGTAAAAATCATATCTTTCAGGTCTCACATCAGCTTCCCAGTTTTCCACCAGCTTTCTCAGACGATTTAATTCACCCATATTTTTATCGGCTAAATTATTTTTTTCACCAATGTCGGTTTGAAGGTCAAAGACAAATTCAGTTGTTCCTTTTTTATTCGTTTCCTCAATGTACTTCATATTATTGTCCCTGACAGCCTTAATAATTCCGTTTCCTCTTTTGAATCTCCAGAATAAAGTTCGCGGGATGTCTTTATTTCCTGAAACTACATGCCCTATAATATCAATACCATCGAGCTTTTTTGGAGGCACAACACCAATTATATTTGCAATGGAAGCTGTAATGTCCATACCAATAGCCATCTGGTCGGAAACCTGTCCAGGTTTGATCTTACCCGGCCATTTTATTATTAAAGGTACCCGTATTCCTCCTTCGAAAAGTTCACTTTTATTACCCGAGAGCAAACCCGTGGTTCCCATTTTGGTGGGGCCATTATCTGAAGTGAAGATTATTATTGTATTTTCAGTAAGTCCTTTTTCTTCAATTTTGGCAAGGATTTTTCCTATTCCGTTGTCCAGCGATTCAATCATTTTAACATAGATTTCTCTGTTTCCAATTCCAAATTCCTTTGATGTCAGTTGAACGGGTCTATAATCATCAGGTCCCTGGTAAGGAGTGTGCGGAGCAGTATAAGGAAGGTAAAGGAAAAACGGTTTGGTTTCATTTTGAATGTTCAACCAATTGACTGACTCATCTGTAATAAGATGAGTCATGTAATAATTTTCACGCCGGTGAGGTAACCCGTTTCTGTAAAAATCAGGATTGCCTTCCATTTCAATCCCAATAAACATGCCTTTGGGTTCGGTGTGATGAAAGTAATCGACTCCTCCACCCAGAGGACCTATGGAATAATCAAACCCCTGGACATTGGGCCTGAATTTTTCCTTTCCTCCTAAATGCCATTTTCCGATTATTGCGGTATTGTAATCTTTTGCCTTTAATATGGAAGGAATGGCATTGAATTCGACGGGTAATCCTATTTCGTTTCGGTTAGATAACTCCAGGGCTTCCGGATACCTGCCTACATCGTTCAATCCAATTGCACATTCCAGACCACCAACCCGTTGCTGGTATCTTCCCGTTAACAATGCCGTTCTGGAAGGCGAGCATTCAGGAGCATTCGCATAATAATTTGTAAACCTTACTCCTTCGGCAGCCAGCTTGTCGAGATTGGGAGTTTTAATATCTTTAACACCATAAGGGCCTAGATCTCCATAACCTAAATCATCAGCCACAATTAAAACTATATTATAGTTCTGCTGGGAATAGGCTAAAGGCGTTACTGCCAGTAATGCTATTGTAAAAATGTTTTTCATAATCTGGTTTAAAAAAATCTGTTCAGTTAATAATTCTCTTTATTAATCCGATTCCATGAAAAAATGATTTGAGTAAAGCCTTCATTTAATGTTTGTAGTACCAATTATGCTTCTCCGGGTTCTACAATCCGGCTCCAATGCCCAGGGGAAGGGCAGGTGAGTCAGGGAGCAGGCTGAAATCATTATTTTTTGAATCGGCAAACAGCGGGTTCTTTTCAATTATATCATTCCCTTGTTTGGTAGCTACGTCGTAAAACAGGTTGTGTTCCCATTTAATATGCGGGGGGTTAAGATCCATTTTATGAGGACCGTTTGCGAAAATATTATTTGATATAACCGACCCTGTGGCACCACTTCCCGATTCAGTTACCGCAATTTCATTGTCGACGAAAGTATTGTTTTGGATTAGTACATTGTCGACAGGACCTGCAAACCAGACAGCGGTTTCATTATTATAAATGTAATTGTTACGAATGATGTAACCACGTGTAGGCTGACGGAGCCGGAAGGTCATGCGGTTGTCATAAATCCTGTTTCCCTCAACAAGTATCCCTTCCACGCCTTCTTTCAGGTTCAGCACAGCACCATGCTGATAGCGGCTGTAGCGGGTACCGTGGAGCACATTATTCCGCCAGGTCACCCCCTTGTTAAACCGGGCACCCTTCTGGCCTCTTTCCGGTGTTTTTGTATCGTAGATGTCTTCACCAAACCAGGTTCCCACCTGCAGTCCGAGAATTGGTTCAGCCAGTGGCTTTATTTCAAAATGACAGTTTTCAATTGTAAGATCACTCCACTCCGAACGTCCCGACTGTACACAGTCACCTGAAATATATCCAATATAAGTGTTTATAATTGTTAATCCGTTTGCACTGCTTGATTCAATCCCATGAGAGTCCCTGAAATATTCGTCACCCGATATAATTCCAGGTGGTGGCGCAGGAGAATTCACTGTTCTGGAAATGGCACTGTGGATGCGTGCATTCTCAATGAGGATGTTGTTGCCATGTGCACGCACCAGGTGCAGCTGGTTGTTTTTTACCTCCAAATTGCGTAATACGGTCCCCTCCGTTCCCTTGTTAATTCGTACAATCCCTCCGGTTCCTGACGGGAAAGTGCCTGTTACGGTTGAGTCGCGAAAAATTCCCTCCTCATCGATGTAGGAATTGGAGTGCCAAAGACCATCGACATTGATGCCATCAACTACATTATGAGAATGTAGAATATCCAGTCCCCTTCCTTCGCGCCGAATCCATACGCGTTTTGAGTCATCTTCCGGAACCCAGCCCGGTGCTGCACCTTCAGGCGCGTTAGCGGAAACAAAAGACCGAATGGTAATGGGTTGTCCGGGTAAGCCATCTCGTTGCGTCTTCACTTCCTCATTGTATTCACCTGGCAGTACCCAAACTGTTTCACCCGGCTGTGCGGCATTAACACCTTCCATAATAGATTGAAAGGGCGATTTTTCGCTGCCATTACCTCCGGCTTTGGCTGAGACATCTACATAATATGCTCCAGGTTGTAATGCAGGAGTGCAACCCCCCCATAGGTAGGAAAAGGCCATGAAAATTCCGGAAATCAGCATTTTAACCGGTAAATGTTTTATCATAATTTGTTTCATAAGCTATGGCTATTATTGATTTAAAATGAATGTACTATCCAAAATAATCTGTCCAATTAATTATCCTGTCATGTATTTGAATTCCTGCCTGGTTTATTAAACCATTCATAATTTTTCTGCTGTAAAATATTAATAAAGAAAAATAATTTAGGCCCTTTTTCCCGATTAAACTTATTTCACTGCACTATCTGTTTTTTCCTTTATCACTGATACCTGCTCTGTTTCAGTAGAATTTTATAAAATTTAAATTACTCATATAAATTTTTTTTAAAAATAAAAAAATATTATATTTATAATGATCAAATTAATTAAAATTTAATAACTAATCAAATTTTTGTCATTATGAAAAGATATTTACTTCTGTTTCTGTTTTTTGCCGGTATACTCAATGCACAGGAGCCTTACAGGCAGTTATTGATTACCGAAACTTTTAACCAGGGCGCATATGGGTATACATATTATGAGTTTACCAATATGGGTGACCAGGCCATTAATTTAAAAGAATTTAAGTTAGCCTCGAATTATTCTCAAAGTGTTTTACAAACTCCGGAAGTTCCATGGAAACCCAATGGAGTAAGGTGGATGTGGTTACCTGATCATATTCTGAATCCGGGTGAATCGTTTTTAATGACTGAGGCTTATGATTTTGGGCCGGCAGTTTATAAACAAGATCCCTATGCACAGGGGGCAAATGAGCAACCTATGAACCCGAAGTGGTACGATTTGGCTGATGCACTAGTACATATGCCAGAGGTGGCAGGTGATGAAACCGACAGTGTTACCTGGGGGAATTCGCTATTCAGCTTGTGGGGAAGTGACAACTTTGTTTATTTACAGCACAATTTTGCGCCGGAGGATTCCGCTGTAGTTGATCAGTTTGGAGGTGTTATCGTACCAGATATATCCGACACCCAGGGAAGGGATGTAGCGGGTGTTTCTCAGGCAACCAGAAGAGGGCCCTGCATCCGGAAATTTAAATTTACACACGGAAATCTTGATTTTGGCAATGCACGGGGGGTTGGTTATGACGACTCTGAATGGATTGCTTTACCTTATCTGATTAAGAACACCTGGCGTGATCCATGGTGGACAGCAGGTAACCATGGAAATTATGTTCTGGATGAAAATACACTGGAATCAGATGTGATTGATGTTGATTTTGCCGGGAAAAAACTTACTGTCCCCTGGGGAATACGCAGGCTGGATGATATAATGAATTATATGGTAAGGAAACCGGGTATAGCATGGCATTATCATTTAAACGATATCCGGGAAGACTCATTGTACCGCTCGGTAAGAACGGGCGATAAGCTGGAGATAATTGTTTGCGGAAATGAAATGACTACCGCAACTTTCGACATAGTTGTAGCTCCCCCAACTTCTTCAGACAATATTGTGGTACCATTGGATGTAGCCAACACACGGTTACCTGGAAGCACTGCTCCTATTACTACGCGCACACAATACGGAATTCTGAGCTGGCCAAGGGTAACCCAACATTCAAGTGGGGTGGATACTATTACTGCTGTGAATCATGGATTATCATTTGCACTGCGTACCGATTCGTTGTTAAAACGTCTGGAGAAACCATCCAATGCAACCTGGGAATTTGTTTGGGTTGATGGTGTTGAAAGACCCGATCTTAAAAATGGAGATAAACTAAAAATTACTTCAGAAAATGGGAATGTGAAGGAATATTTCCTCCAGCTTCAGGATTACCATCCAAGTACAAATGCTAATTTAGCTTCCATTACATGGCCCGACATCCCGGAATCATTACGTGGGATATTCGGTTGGAGCGGTGATACAATCCCCGACTTTAGTACAGGCCGAACAAATTATACTTTACAGATTCCCTATGAAGTTGAAGGAATTCCTCAGCTGATTGCAAAAGCATCTACCCTGAATTCAAAAATTTCAGTAAAAAGAGCTGTTTCCCTTTCAGGAAGCAAGGAAGATCGTACGGTTTCCTTTACAGTTACAGCAGAGGACAACTCTACAACAAATACCTACAATGTGGAATTGGTAAAGGAAAAACATCCTGATAAAGTTCAGCCATTTCATGCAGAACCTTTTATTTCGGAATGGATCTTTGACTGGAACAACCGGTTTAATTTTATCGAGATTTATAATCCGGGAAACCAACCCATTGATTTAAGCCATTACCTTATTACTTTCACCAGGGGAGACCAGGCAGGACAAATTACCAGGGATTTGAACTGGTCACTGCGCTGGCAAAAATACGTGCCCGGGTATAGATGGCAGGGAGAACTTGAATGGCAGATCCAACCCCGGGTACTTGTGCCGGACCTTGCTGTGAACCCGATTGTAGAGCCAGGTGAAATGTTCATTATTGCAAACATGCCACAGGACCGGAACATCGATGAGTCAGGACCCTGGCTTGCAGCCGGTATCAGCTGGAGAGAAATTCTTCCTAAAATTGTTGATGTTCAGTTTGTACAGCGTCATGATGCCCCTTTAGGTATGAATAACCCATGGGATGAATTTACTTCCCCCAGAAATGAGTTGGTTGTTGCACGTCAGACAACCCGCGCCTGGTATTTATTTAAAATCTTAAATGATTCAGTAAGGCAGGGCACCAAACCTGTAATTGACCCATACGATTTTGAACCAGTGGAAGCTTTTGGAATGGCCGACCTGTCAAACTGGGTAATAGCAGGACATACTCCAATATCAGCATGGCAACATATAATCAGAAAGCCACATATTTATAAACCCAATCCGGTACTTCAGGCTTCTTTCGGCACCAACGATGAGGACAGTGAATGGTTGTTTTACAATGAATCGTATTATGAAATCAATGGGGGCCCCTATCCGGGATTAAGAGCCAGGAACAACAGTATTAACAATATTGGCCAGCATTACATGATAGAGCCAACTCATTATAAATCGACTGTTAGCTCACTGGTTTATAAAGTAAGCGATGGTTATTCAATGAGTGAGGAGATAAGAGGTGTAAAAACCGGTACAACAGTGGCGGCCTTTCTTGGCAATATAATAAAGGATGATGAAAACCAGGAGCTTACTGTAAAATCAAAGGCTGATGATTCGGTACTTGCAAATGAGACACTTTTAACCCATGGGGATATTTTACTTGTTATGTCAGCCGACAGTGCCAACTATACACAATACAGCCTGGAGGTGACGGATGAGGGGTTGAGTTCCACAGCGCTTTTATCATCTGTTTTATATGATATTACTGTAGAAAGTCAGCCCATGAGTGCCGGAGCAATTGCGGAAGCAGGAGTCGGGACTGTTTCGGGTTTTGAATACGGAACAAGGTTAAGAACCGTATTAAATAACATCACAATCCCTATGGGTGCTACAATGGATGTTATTAACAGTGAAGGTGCATATGTTTCCACGAAAATCCTGAATTACGATACCACCTATGTTGATGTTACAGTCAATTCGGGCATCTACCTTGATGTTGTTGCAGAAGACGGAGTTACAAGAATCGTTTATCAACTGCTTCCAAATTCAACAGAAAACGATGCATTTGTTTTGTCGGATGTTTATACGGTAGTTCAGAGCAATAACCTCATTCAGTATATTCCCCGTGGAACCAATGTGCAGGTTTTGCTTTCCAACTTAGTTCCGTCTACTGGTGGAACATTGATGGTTGTAGACAAATCAGGCCTTGAACGGACTGAAGGGGGCATTGTCCAGGATGACAAAATAATAGTGACTTCTGCCAGTGGTTTGGTCAAAAGGGTCTATCATCTCTCGATGTTGAGAACAACCTATATACTTGATTCGAGTTACCTGGCCTACATTCTTTCAAATGTCTATGCGGTAGACCAGGTCAATTACACAGTTTCAGGTGCTGAAGGGAGTACGTTGGTTACAGATTTCAAAACCAACATTACCCCTGCAATGGGCGCAACCGCTATTGTGGTGGCTGCCGACGGAAATGAAAAAACTTCAGGTAACCTCAACGAAGGCGACAGGATTAAAGTAACTTCTGCAGATGGCAAAATGGTGGTAATGTACGAAATTGATTTTGCCACTTCAGCAAATAAACTTGCTGAAGGTAAAATCAAGGTTTATCCGAACCCAACAACCGGGAAAGTAAACCTTCATGGATTGGAGCAGGGTACCCGTATCCAGGTATTTAATCAGTTGGGCGTGTTGCTAAGGGATATAAAAAACAGTCACCATCTGGAAGCAGTTTCTTTGGATAACCAGCCATCTGGAATGTATCTGATAGTTCTAACCAAAGATTCACGTTTGATTGGTCAATATAAAGTAATTCGCAGATAAAAATGAAATATTAATTTCAAACTTCCATCAGGAACAAATAAGTGGTTGCCTAAAAAAACAGCCACTTATTTTGTTTGAGTCCAGCTGGTGCTGTGATTGCATGTTATTACATTATAGACCTGTTTTATTCAAAAAAAATTTATATTTATAAAATATTCTAAAATCTAGACGAACTATGAAAAAAATAATCTCTTATATAGTGCTCTGTTTATTCAGTAATATTTTTATTGTTAAAAGTTCAGAAGCAGGTAGAAATCAAACCGGACTGCAAGCACAATTAAGCTTACAAAATTTCCTTAATATTGATGTGGAGATTCAGCAGATTTCTGAATTCAGGCCTCGGTTATTTGTCAGATCTGATGAGGCAAAGCTGGGCAGAGGACTTACACTTTCCGAACTGAAATCAAAAGCAAAGGACCCGGCTTATAGTGAATGGATTCAGCTTGAAGATGGAAGGAGAGGTGGAGGTAATATGTCAATGGCTATGAATTATCTTCTGACAGGAAACAAAGAACTTGCTCTGGCAGTTGGAGAACGTCTTGCAAATACCGATATCCCTTACCGGGAACATACTTCCACCGCAGCAGCCGTTTATCATAGTGCAATTGCTTTTGACTGGGTCCGTGATGCGCTTCCTGATGAGATGGCAAAAAAAATCTCTGAAAAGCTTTTAGAAGGAGCTGAACATTTGAAGGGAGGGGTGAGGTCTCCTTCTATTAACCACAATTACTCGATTGTATCTATGTATGGTGTGTCAATGGCTGCCATAGCTATATACGGAGAAAGCGAAGAAATGACACAAAAGTCGCTAGAGTTTATGCAGCTAGTCAATAATATGCTTACCGGAGAAAACATGTTACTGGAAGCGTTGCAGCAAAAGGAAGGAACATGGGGAGAAGGCAATCATTACACTCCGTTTGTGGTATTTTATCCATTACTGATGACATTAAGGGGGCTTACCACTTCTACTGACACCGATTACTTTGAAGTGATAAGAAGCCGGTACGGAAATTTTCTGAAACCAATGGCAAAGTTTGTTGTTGCGAATTTCAGGCCTGACTTTACCCTTGAACGGATTGGTGATGTTTTGGGCACCGTTGTTCCTACGGGCCGCTTTATGCGTCCGCTTCTTGAGTTACTGGCTTCAGAAATAGATGATGTTGAGCTTCAGGGCCAGGTTAGCTCCTTTTCACAGGAAATGGAGAATTTCTTTCCTCAGCCCCTTGTAAATTCTTCAAACAGATGGCTGATGATGGTTAGCTTTAATTCAAAACTTCCTTCAGAGCCCTCCTATAAAACCCTGCCTAAAGTAATGCGCCTCGGAAAGGATGCCTACGAACACATTATGTTCCGGAACAGCTGGAATGAAAATGGCACACTGATTACCTATATAAGCGGAGATCAGTATACGCATCATCAACACCTCGATAAGGGACATTTTCTCATCTATAAAAATGGCGGATTAATTGTCGATGGTGGTGGTTATGGCAGCCCAATGTATGGTGACAACTGGGCAAATTATTCTACCAGAACCCTTGCCCATAATTGTGTGCTGGTATACGACCCGGAGGAAGAGCCATGGAAAGGAACAAGTGGAACTACTATTTATCCTGACGGGGGCCAGCAGGTGCAGATAGGAAAACAGAATCACAAAAACTGGCAACAATTTATGTCCCAAAAAGATGAGGACGGATTAAATACAGCCGATGTACTTGCTTTTGATTACGACCGTGCATCGAACCGGTATAATTATGTAAAAACAGATCTTACAAAAGCTTACGGTGAGAAAGTAAAGTGGATGGACAGGCAGTTGATGTATTTGCCGGATGCTGATTTTTTAGTCGTTAAAGACCGGGTGGTTTCTAATAAGCCATTAAAAAAATATTGGTTGCTTCACTTTGAAAAAGCGCCGATGGTTAATGGTAAAATTCCCGGAACTGGTATAAGCACTTATGGAGGTGACAGCAATGTCCGATCTGAGCGGACAGATATAATAGAGTTTGGTGGCAGGACAGTTGAATATTCGGGAGCATTAAATATCAAATCTCTATTGCCCGAAAGAAGAGAAATCACTGTAATAGGAGGTCCCGGGTATGAATATTACAACCGGTTTGCTGATAAAGACTTTCCAAATTCCAGGCCGTTTGATCCTATTATTGAACCAGGTAACTGGCGGATGGAAACAAGTACGGCAAGCCCTGAAACAAGTACTGTATTTCTCCATACATTGGAAATCACAAATGCCGATAAAAAAACACCCATAGAGACTGAATATATCTCATCAGATGGTAAGAAAATGGATGGTGCACATATTTTGTCAGGAAATAAAAATTATGTGGTTTTATTTAACCAAAGTAGCATAAATAGCGATACATCGGGGAATATTCAATTACCTGTCAGCTATAAACTTAAATCAAAAGAACCAACTATTCATGTTTTGACTGAGCTTGAACCAGATAAGCGGGTGAAAATATCAGTTAACGGGAAAGATTTTGGCCGGTATCAAACGACGCAGGCAGGCATTTTAATTTTTGAGGATAATAATATTGGAGACAGAAATATTCAGGTGCTCGCAGAATAGCCTTTATTTGTGAAAAGGGAAAATTGAACCATAGAAGGAATAGAAAAATCCTTCCTTCATAATTCAGCAATAGAATTTTAAATTATAAACAATAAGAATAATTAATATGAAAATAATTTATCCATTGTTCGTGGGTATGATTTTGTGCACAGTAAATGTTGATGCAGCCTTGTGGAAGGTTGGCCTGAACCATATATACAAAAAACCAAGTCAGGTATCTAATCTGGTACAGGATGGAGATACGGTGGAAATTGATGAAGGTGTTTATTTAAAAGATGTTGCAAGATGGACAAAGCACAATCTTGTATTGCGGGGTCTGGGGAATGGAGCCCATTTAAATGCAGAACAAACGGCTTATGGCAGAAAAGCAATATGGGTTATTTCAGGCAACAATACTACCGTTGAGAATATTGAGTTTTCCAATTGTAAGGATCCAACAGAAAGGGATAAAAACTGGGCAGGAATTCGCCAGGAGGGTGTAGGATTAATTGTCCGTAACTGTTATTTTCATAACAACGATAATGGAATATTGGGGGGAGGAGGTGCCTCCAGCGATTTGGTGATTGAATTCTCTGAATTTGCTCACAACGGATTCGGCGACGGATATTCACACAACCTCTACATTGGGAATATCAGAAGCCTTACCTTTTCATTTAATTACTCTCATCATGCCAAAGTAGGCCATGAACTGAAGAGCCGTGCTGCCAATAATTTTATATACTATAACCGGATAGGAAATGAATCAAATGGAACAGCGAGCAGGGAAATTGATCTGCCAAATGGTGGTGTAGCCATATTAATAGGAAATCAGATTCAGCAGGGACCATTAACCTCGAATTCCGGCATGATAGGATATGGTCTGGAAGGTTTATCCAACCCGGCTCCGCATAACCTGTATCTTATTAATAATACGATAGTAAATGAAATTCAGGGGCGCGGTCTTTTTGTTGATGTAAAAACCGGCATGAATGAATACCTGGCACAGAACAATTTGTTTGTTGGTTATGGCAACATCCTGCAGGGGGAAGCCCAGACTACAAAATTAAACAATAACATTTCTTTACCCAACCTGCCTGCTGCAGGTTTTGTTAACCATAAGGAATACAATTATAATCTGACATTAAATTCTCCTGCTATTGATAAAGGGATACAACCCGATACCACAAAAGGCTATGTTTTAACTCCGGTTTATGAATACGTACATCCAGTTAGCCAGAAGCCAAGAGATACTGACAGTCTAATTGATGTGGGGGCATATGAATACCAATCAGTTGTAAATTCCAGGAACCAGATAAAAAAACCCGGACATTCAGGCATCCAGGTAAAAGCTTATCCCAATCCATACATTGACAAAATTCTGTTTGAAATTGAATCAGGAGTTTCAGGAAAAGGGACATTAATGGTTTATAATTTTTTGGGGGAAAGAATCGGGACTGCCTACGATGGGCCCCTATTTGCCGGCAAAAAACAGGTTGTGGAATATATACCCTCTTTAAATCAGAGAAACCTTATTTATATTTTCAGCATAATGGAGAAGCACACTTTTGGAAAACTTATAAAATCAGAATAAGCAAAAATGTTTTCCTACGGTTAATTACATACTTTATAAAGGGTAAAATATAATAATTTATCTACATATGATGGGGAGGAAGTATAACCCATAAACTTCTTTTATTAAACCTCAAGGGTTTTAATCATAAAATTTTGACAATCAAATTATTAGAACTTTCTAATAGTATTCTGCTTAGCATATTGAATTGTATAATAATTTATTTTGAAATGTCAACTATATTTCGGAAATTTAATTGATAAATTAATATAATTTTAAATTCAATTCTAAAATCTCATGCTATGAAACTACTTCTACTTTCTTTTTTAATTTTTGCAGGTATCTTGAAGGCACAGGAGCCTTATAAAAACTTAATAATTTCGGAAGCTTTTTGTCATTACGACTATGCCTATGTTGAGATTACCAATATGGGTAATGAAGATATTAATCTGAAGGATTTTAAACTCGGGGGAGGCCGCAGCTTCAGCATACCTGAGAACTTATGGGAAGATCCCTGGAGTTCAAGTCACAGAATGTTTTTGCCCGATCATATCCTTAAACCAGGTGATTCTTATGTAATAACAAGTGCTTTTGATTTTGGTCCCCGTGAATATCTAAGAGATCCCTATTCGCCGGGAGCAAATGAGCGCCCTAAAAATCCTCAGTGGTATGATTTGGCTGATAAGTTAATGCACTTGCCTGAAACTGCAGGTGATGAAACCGATAGCATTACAGTAAACTGGAATCTTTTACGTATGTGGGGAGGAGATAATTTATATTTTATTGAACACCATTTTGTGGCAGGGGATTCAGCAGTAATCGACCAGTTTAACGGTGTAATAGATGGCACACCAGAATACGATGGCAGGGCTGTGGCAGGGGTTGACAGGGCAACAGTCAGAGGACCGATTGTACGTAAATATACTGTAAAGACAGGGAATCTTGATTTTGCCAATTCTAAAGGAGTCGGTGCCGAAGATTCAGAATGGATTCCGGTTCCTTATACAATAAATAACACTTGGCGTGATGTCTGGTGGACGGTTGGCAACCATGGAAATTTTGTACTGGATGCCAATACCCTGGAATCAGATGTAATTGAGGTTGACTTTCCAAATAAAAAGCTAACGGTACCATGGGGCATCCGCAGGCTGGATGGCATTATGCGTAACATGAAACAGAAGCCGGGTGTTGTATGGCATTACCATCTGAATGATGTATACGAAGACTCTTTATACAGGTCAGTAAGAACAGGTGATAAGCTTGAAGTTATTGTATGCGGCAATGAAAAAACATCTGCTATTTTCGATATCGTGGTAAGTCCTCCGACCGCGGATGTAAAAATTGTTGTGCCTAAAGACTACAAGACCCTAAGGCTGCCTCAGGCAACAGGTCCAGTTACTACACGCACACAAATCGGTATTGATTCGTGGCCCAGAGTAACCACTCATGAACATGGTACAGATACAATTACAGGAGTAAATCATGGTTTACCATTTGCTCTCAGGACAGATTCATTGATAAAACGTCTTGAAAAACCTGAAAATGCCACCTGGGAATTTGTTTGGGTTGATGAGGTAGTAAGACCCGATCTAAAAAATGGAGATAAATTAAAAGTAACTGCACAAAATGGAAGTACAAAAGAATACTTCCTGCAATTGCAGCCTTACCGGGCCAGTACAAATGCAAATTTAGCCTGCATTACCTGGCCTGATATTCCTGTTGATCTAAGAGGAATTTATGGGTGGATCGGGGATACAATCCCTAATTTCAGCAGTGCCACTACTGAATACAGACTTGAAGTTCCTTTTGAAGTAGACAGAATCCCTCATTTGGTGGCCTCTCCCCAAAATTTAAACGCAACAGTTGAAGTTAAAAGAGCTACATCATTAACAGGGAATAAGGAAAACAGAACCGTCTCATTTATTGTAACCGCTGCAGATAAAACCTCAACCGTTCAATACAATATTGAACTGGTTAAGGGGAAAGATCCTTCCAAAGTTCAGCCTTATTATGCTGATCCTATATTTTCTGAATACCTTAGCGGGGATCAAAACCGGTTTTACATACTGGAAATTTACAATCCCGGAAACCAACCTCTTGATTTAAGTGATTATATGATTGCCGGAGCTGTTTCAGCAGATCTTGGATCAACAATCAGGAATTACTCAACTGAATCGGATTATTTCCGCAGGTTCAGAAAATACGTGCCCGGTTATAAGTATGTTTCTGAATTGGATTGGGCCATTAATCCCGGAATTCTGGAGCCGGATTTGGCTGTAAACTCAATCGTTCAACCTGGAGAATGCTTTGTAATGGCCTATTTACAAACTGCCCGTGCTATACCAAATATCGCTCCCTGGCGCTCATTGGGACTGGGTCCGGATAATAGACCTTCTGGCGAATGGGTTGATATCGGTTTCATATTACGTCCGGATGATCCTACTTTTTCCAATCCCTGGGGTGAATTTTACAGCGAGGGATACAACGATAACTGTGTGAGTCTGGGCAGGACAAGTGGGATTTATATGTTTAAAATTTTAAACGATTCTATAAAACAAGGATTGAAACCAGTCACTGATCCAAATGATTTCCAGGTGGTTGAAGCCCTGGTTAATGAAGATGGTTCCAATGTCCGGATTGCAAATGTACCCCTTAGCGGCCAATGGTTAACACACGTCCGTAAACCGGAAGTTCAGTTCCCGAACCCGGTCAATGGCGGTTCAAATGGTATTACACCGGAAGATAGTGAATGGATGCTGTATGATGAACCTTATTGGGAGAGGAACCCTGATTTGAGTCCCTGGCCGGGATTGCGCGCCAGAAATCATACTGCATTTAATATGAATAAGCATTACATGATTGAACCTACACAATATAAATCAACTGTTAGCTCAGTGGTTTATAAAATCAGTGATGGTTATTCGATGAATGAAGAGATAAGGGGAATAAAAACCGGTACTACCGTAGCAACTTTCCTGGGAAATATTATAAAAGATGATGAAAACCAGGAACTTACTGTTAAATCAAAAGCTGATGATTCAAAACTCGCAGATGCTGCCTTATTAAATAATGAAGACATACTGCTTGTTATGTCAGCCGACAGTTCCAACTTCACTCAATACACCATTGAGGTTTCTGAACAGGGATTAAATTCTGATGCCACACTAACATCCACAATTTACGATATTACAATTGAAAATTCAGCTGTAGCATCCGGACAGACAGCTGAGGCAGGAATGGGTTCTATTTCAGGATTTGAATATGGAACAAGATTAAGAACTATTTTAAACAACATCAATGTTCCAATGGGGGCTACTGTAGATGCTATCAACAGCAATGGAGCCTATATACCTTTGAAAAGACTCAATTATGATACTACCTATGTGGATGTGACAGTAAATTCAGATACCTATCTGGATGTACTGGCTGAAGATGGTATTACCCGGATTGTCTATCAATTACTGCCTTCTTCTACTGAAGATGATGCATTTGTTCTTTCTGATGTGTATTCCGTGTCGCAGGCTAATAATCTTATTCAGTTTATTCCCCGCGGCACCTATGCTCAAACATTGCTTTCCAATCTGATACCTGCTACCGGTGCCACTTTGAAGGTAGTGGATAAAATGGGACATGAGCGAACAGAAGGCAGTCTTTACGATGATGATAAAGTGGTTGTAACTTCAGAAAATGAATTGGTAACGCGGATTTATCATCTTTCGATGCTGCGTACTCAATTTATTCCTGAAGCCACGTACCTTGCGTATGTTTTGTCAAATGTATATGCAGTTGACCAGCTTAATTATGCAATATCACAACCTGAGCAAAATACCCAGGTCTCAGAATTCTACTCCAGGATAATGCCGGCAATGGGTGCAACTGCAATAGTGGTAGATGCAAACGGTGATGAAAAGACAACGGGTGCACTGGTACCGGGAGATTGGCTTAAAGTTACTTCTTCGGATGGAAAAATTGTTGTTATGTATGCTATTGATGTTTTTACTTCTGTCAATACGTTTAAAGAAAAGAACATCCTGGCTTACCCAAATCCGACTTTGGGAAAAGTAAATATAAGCGGTTTGGAACAGGGAACCCGCATCCAGGTGTTTAATCAGACTGGAGTATTAATCAGGGATATAAAAACTTCTTCGAATTTAGAAGCAATTTCTCTGGAAAATCAACCGGCTGGTATGTACCTGGTTGTGCTAACAAGGAATTCCCGGCTCCTGGAACAATTTAAGATAATCAGAAGATAAAAAGTGGTTTTTGGTTTCTAATTATTTAAATTTACGTTAATTTGATAAGAGCCTGTGTGATATCGGGCTCTTATTTTAACAGATAAATTTAAAGCACTTTCCGCTCACCTGGGGCAATAGCAGGAGATTGCAGAAAAAAAAATTTGAACATCATTTTTGTTAAAATTTTGTGGCAAATTATTGAAAAATTAAATAACATATAAACAAAACCGGAGGGAAAAGAATATGAAGATAAAATCCATGACTACAATAATTATTGCCGGAAGCCTCGTACTTCTAGTTTTTTTTGCATCAGCCTGGCTGAAAGGAAACCAGGGGGAAGTTATTACTCAAAAAAAACAATATATTAAAGTAGAACCAGGAACTCATCCATCCCTGCTTTTTACCAGTCAGGAGATTGAAGAATTGAAACAGAAGACAAAAGGTACAGGATTACCCGGCGAGATGTGGCAAAAAATAAAGCAACAGGCCGATAGTTGGACGATGGGAGGTGAATGGACCAGGGAGGGAATGGAGATGAATGCAAAAGCATTAATTTACCAGGTTGAAGGGGATGAGCAAAAAGGCTATGAAGCGCTGGCACAAATGAAAAAAATGCTTCTGGAAATCGATCCTCAAAAGTTTTATTTTGAAAAAGACATAAGCTTTTTTGAAACCGAACACTGGCCAAAAGCATTTGCTTTCGGATACGACTGGCTGTATCAGTTAATGAGCGAAGAGGAACGGACAGAAATAGTGGATAAACTGGAGCTCTGGTGCAAGGCTCTTTATGAGCATACAGAAAAAAACTGGTGGAGGGATGCAAGCTACAACTGCGGTGCTATTCCTGTGGGTGCATTGGGGTTACTGTGTGTTGCCATCCAGGCAGAAGCGGATCATCCGGAGTTTGAATTGTGGTTAAACAGTGCATTGACACGCATCAGGGAAAACTATTATCCCACAAGCTGGCGGCAGAATGGCATATGTTACGAAGGGCCCTGTTATGCACATTACCATAAAAATCCGACTATGTTTGCAGAAGCTCTCCGTCGTAACGGCGGGCCTGATATTATTACCGGAAGTGGTGCCGTTAATGCAATGCATTACCAACGTTTTCAATGGATGCCTCATGGCGGAGAAGGTCCCATTGGAGACAATACCAGTTATGGACGCCGGGTATTCCAGGCAATTTATCTTTTTGGGATTCGTGAACTAAACGATAGAGCCGGCCTCCATACATTTTTAAAAAATACAGACCGTGAACGGTTAAATCCAGTTTTAGCATTCATTTTTTATCCTTCAGAGATTGAACCATTAAGCGCGGGAGAACAAGATCTGTATACATCTTATTACTTTGAAATTACACCTGATAAAGCTGGTTATCTGTATGCCCGTTCGGAATGGGATAATGAAGATGCAGCTTATTTTGCTTTTGTCACCAGGCATGCCGGAGCTAATCACCAGCATTACGACATGAACACTTTTCTTTTTAATGCTTTCGGGGAAGAATTTGCAACGCATGCGAATCTCTATCCTTATCAGGATTCACTGCACGGTGTAGATTGGGAACATAATATTGTTATTATAGATGGCGGCGGTGCACCCGGAAATGATGCAATCAATGGTGCGGGTGATGATTGCTCAGTCGACGGTTTTATGACAGGTGTAGGGACAGGCCATTTCGCCGATTATGTTCGTGGTGATGCAGCCCTGTCGTATAAAGATCGATCCTTAAAAGAAGCAACTCCTGCCATACGGGCAGACCGCTACGGGTTGTTCGTAAAACAAGGCGCCAATCCTTATGTGATAATGATAGATGACATTCAGAAAAGTGATGACAACACACACACTTACGATTGGTTATGGTACAGTAAAGCGCTGGAATTGGCAGGAGGGGATGGAACTTTGGAGAATCCATTAATTATTCCCGGAGAAAAAGCAAATTGCGCTATTGGATTTCTTACTCCCTTTGAACCAGAAGTTAATTTTGAAATTGCATCCAGCCACGGTCACCGGCACGAAACAAAACTGGGCCTGACGAAAGTAAGACAGCATGGAAATCGGGTGCAGTATTTTGCAATCGGCGCAGCATGGGAAAAAGGATATTCTCAACCGAAGTTTAAAAAAGGCCCCGAACCTGTTGGTAATGGAAAAGGATATAGCCTAATAGTTGAAGGCGATGAATTTACTGATTATATATTCTGGCAACCTGAGGAATTGAAAGATGAGCCCGGTACAGAATTCATTTGTGGTAAAATGGCTACCGATGCCCTGCTTGCAGTGGTAAGAATTGATTCAGATCAAAATATAACAGGTTATTTGATGGGTGATGGAACAAAGCTGTTGTTTGATGGTAAGACGCTTGTGATGAATCAGCAAACCGGAAGCGTTTCTGCCAATAAAAAATTATTATCTGTTTCCGGCAAACGTCGTGCAAGGATTGGGTTACCACCTTTGCCGGCAGAAGGAAGAGCCTGGTTACCTGATGGTAATGCAAAATTAATGGTAGATTCAAAACTCACTGAAAACAGAAAAATAAAAAAAGAAATGGCAATCTATGAAAATTAAATTCCTTTCCTTTGAATAATTGATGTTTCCGTTTAATTTGGTTTTAAAATCTATCTGGTATCAGGTTAATCGTATTAAAGAAATGTGAATGAATGGAAAAGGTTGGAATGCACTTATTATAATCGCCTTTTTGTTGTTTGCTGTTGCCTGTAATGAGCAAGATATAAAATTATCGGGCAAAATTTACAATCAGTCAGCCAACAAGGAAGAAGACCTTGAATTAAAACTTTATTTAATCGGTGAAGCAGATCAAATCATACAACACAAGCATACTGCTCTCCGGGAAGATGGCTTATTCGGGTTCAAGGTGCGATCTAACCGTTCCTATATTTTGGAAATCATTGGTGAACAAGGCGCAGGAAGAGTTTTCCTTTCTGCTGACAGATTAAATGACAAGATTGATATAACTTATCCCGTAATAGAAAAAATAGTAATTCTGCATACAAATGACAGGCATTTTGATTTGAACCAACAGGATGAATTGACAAAAATGCTGGAAGAAACCAGGGCCAGGTATGACGACGTTTTTTTGTTTGATGCAGGTGACGTTTTTGTAAAACATGCCCACCGGTGGATTGTAAATTACAGTACGGTTAAAGATACCGCATGGTACGGAGAACGGGCGATGCAGATGATTCAAAAAATGAATGAACTGGGATATGACCTGATGACATTGGGAAACCATGAGTTTGCATACATCAACAATCACACACGAATTGCCCTCGAAGCAGCAAGATTCCCAATTCTTGCAGCAAATATTGAAATTACAACAGATAAATTACCACTACCCGATCCTTATAAAATGCTAAAAACTTCAACCATGAGGAGGATTGCAGTTTTAGGTTTGTCCAATAATAATACAATAAGGGAAGGAGTGAGAGAACTTGACCTCAACCAAACAATAAAAGAATATCTGCCGTTGAAAGACTCCTCTGATGTTTTTGTAATTCTGTCACACCTCGGTCTCCAAAAAGATATTCTGCTGGCGAATGACTTTTCGGTAATCGATGCCATTATAGGAGGGCATACCCACGATTTGCTTGAAGAATCGTTGGTTGAAAATTCTGTATTAATTGCTCATGCCGGAGGAAATCTGCATTTTGTTTCTGATACGCATCCGGTGTATTTGGGTAAAGTGATTTTTACATTGGAAAATGGAAAAGTTATCGATAAAAGTGGACTGGTCATAAGAATTGACAGCAAACCCTGATTCAAAATCAAGTTGCCTGCAAACTGGCTTTTTACCAACAGGGGCCAATTAAAAATGTTTGGGAATATTCCTGCCGGCATTTCATGAACCATTAACAATTTACGTGTATCTGGTTAAGTCCATAGTCGTGTATGGACAGTGAAAAATACCTGTTCCTTCCCTATCTGCTTCTTATCATCAGACACAAACCGGCTTCCTTAGAGGTTATCTGTAAATTCAGATTATATTCGTAATAAATTCGATATAAATTCGATATAAATTCGCGATTTATCGAATTTGTACCGAATATATACCGAATTTGTACCGAGTTTGAGAGAGCGGAGAATTAAGTTTGGTACATCCGGAAACCCGGAAACTTCTTATACCTTATTTACTGACCCAGAGTTGAGTATCAGAGACTGGATATATTTTTAAGGGTTGGTACTGTTGAAAAGTTAAGCCTAAGAATCAGGAATATCGATAGAATGATAAAAAAAAATCTAGTATTCGTTATCCTTATCATTACGCGAAATACACGTTGAACTTGTTTTTGGGAACAAGCATGCCTATCACTTTATGATAAATGGTAAAGGCTGACAAATTATGTTTAATTTCAACCGGAATTATCTTTGCCCAATAATCTATTGTCTAAAGGTCTCCGGTAAATACTTACCTGGAATTATGTATGAGCAATAATCTTAATCAGCTCATCTGCAGAAACAACATGTTGTGTGCCGGATTCCATCTCTTTGAGCGTATATTTTTGAGTCTTCATTTCTGATTCGCCAGCCAAAACTACAAATGGAATTTGCTTTTTATTGGCATAATTCATCTGCTTTTTCATTTTTGCATTCTCAGGAAATATTTCTGAATTGATTCCCTGCTTTCGCAGTTCTGCCAATAATGGCAGGCAATATGCCTCTTCTCTTTCACCAAAATTAACAAACATTACGCGTGTCCCCTGTATTGTATCCTGCGGGTATAGGTTCAGATGTTCCAACACGTCAAAAATTCGTTCAGCGCCAAATGAAATGCCTACACCTGAAACATCCGGAAGACCGAAGATACCGGTTAAGTCATCGTAGCGGCCTCCCCCGCAGATGCTTCCTATTTCCATATCGGTGGTTTTAACTTCGATAATGGCTCCGGTATAGTAATTTAAGCCACGGGCCAGGGTAAGGTCCAGCTCTACCTGTGTTTTGAGGTTTAACATGTTAATGTATCCGAACAATGTTTTCATTTCAGTTACGCCTTTCAAACCCGCCGCAGAAGAAGCAAGCAGAGCATCCAGTTTGTTTAACTTTTCAGAAGTTCCTCCCTCAAGAGACAGTATAGGCTGTAACTTTTCAATGGCTTCCAGGGCTACACCTTTCTCTGCCAATTCCTGGTTTACTTTATCCCGGCCAATTTTTTCCAGCTTATCGATGGCTACCGTAATATCAGTCAGCCGCTGGTGCTCTCCAATGATTTCAGCAATCCCGGCGAGAATCTTCCGGTTGTTTACCTTGACCACAGTGTTTATCTGTAACCTGCCAAATACATCGTCTACCATTTTAATAAGCTCAGCTTCATTTAGCAAACTGTTGCTTCCGATAACATCGGCATCGCACTGATAAAATTCACGGTAACGTCCTTTTTGTGGACGGTCGGCACGCCAAACAGGTTGTATCTGGTACCGTCTGAAGGGAAAATCCAGTTCATTTCTGTACTGGACTACAAACCGGGCAAAAGGAACGGTTAAATCATAGCGCAATCCTTTTTCAGAAATATGTGGTGTAAGCTTTCCGGAATCCTTTTCATCTATCAGTTCTTCAGGGACTTTTGAAATAAAGTCACCCGAATTTAAAATTTTAAAGAGCAGCTTATCGCCTTCCTCCCCATACTTTCCCATAAGAGTGGAAAGATTTTCCATAGCAGGCGTTTCTATGGGCTGAAAACCATACAACCGGAATACCTCCCTTATTGTATCGAAGATATAATTCCGTTTTACCACTTCTGCCGGTAAAAAATCACGTGTACCTTTAGGGATAGATGGTTTCTGTGCCATTGTTCGTTGTATTTTAAGGCGACAAAAATAAGAATTTAAAATGAGCCTGCCGGGATATTAACGGGAGATTTGAAATTTTGATAAACCTTAAAATTCATATGAATAGCCGGAATACCACAAGAGATTTAAAAAGCATATATGTGATTATTTTAAAAATTCCGTTTCACGGAAAAAATTGATAGAGAAAGGATATTTATAGGAATTCCCATTGCTGGCTGATACAGTCCCCACAATTACCAGGACCAGCCATGCCACTCCAAAAGCTATCAGCATTAAAATCCCAATTCCGATAAATATTAAAATAGCTGAAACAATAAATATCAACGACCAGGTTATCTGAAAATTCAGCACTTCCCTCCCCTGCTCCCTGACAAATTCATACTCATCCTTTTTTATAAGATAAATAATCAGCGGACCAACGACATTCCCAAATGGTATACCAATGAAAATGGAAAGTGCCAGCAGATGGGTAAGCATACCCCAGGTTTTTTCTTTTTCATCATCTACTATTCTCTGCATATTTTTCTAAATTGATGCGTCT
This sequence comes from Mariniphaga sp., assembly GCA_041684965.1. Lineage (GTDB taxonomy): Bacteria > Bacteroidota > Bacteroidia > Bacteroidales > Prolixibacteraceae > Mariniphaga. The sequence goes on along the minus strand of JAWLGR010000005.1, from coordinate 109,654 downwards.
AAATTAATGATTTTTTGTTTTTTCGCTGTCCTAATCAATGAGAATATTAAAAATGGAACTAAATAAAAAAGAAGGCAGATATGCCCGTATATTTACACAACTGGCCGGACTTCTTCAAAAAAGCAGAAGCATCAATGCCAGAATGGCAACTGTATTGGCATTACTGCACCACAAGATGGATAATTTTTTCTGGACAGGTTTTTACATGCCGGAGAATGGGGAGATGACTGTACAGATGTATCAGGGTCCCGTGGCATGTCAGATTCTTGAAAAAAATAAAGGTGTATGCTGGGCTGCTTTCAACAGGAATGAAACAGTAATCGTTGAGGATGTACATCAGTTTCCGGGGCATATTGCCTGTGATTCCCGCTCCAATTCCGAAATTGTTATACCATTCAGGAACCAGTATGGGGAACTTATCGGCGTGCTTGATGTTGACAGCACTGATAAAAAAGCATTTGATGAAACCGATGCCCGCTGGCTTGAAAAAATACTTGCATTAATCCATGCTGATTTATAACCTGCCCCTGAATGAATATGAAAAAGGAAAAAGTCTTCAAAAGTTGAAGCAGGTTGCAAAACAACATTCTCCAACCGATTAGAGCCATCTGAAAAAATTCATCAACAGATCAGACTACACAAAATTCAAATTAAATTTTCAGTTAAAAACTCTTTTCTTATTTTTGCCAAATTTCATTTTGTAAAATATATCTTTAAAATTTTTTATAACTGTAATTTTAAATCAACTTCAAATGACAGATCAAAACGGCACTATCCGGTTTTACAAGGGCCAGTCGATTCCTGTAGAGCTTCATAAAGTCAGAATTGTTCAAAAGCTTTTCCTGAAACCCATCGAAGAACGTAAAACTGCAATGGAAGAAGCAGGATTCAATACGTTTTTACTGAATACAAAAGACATCTTTCTGGATATGCTTACCGACTCAGGTACCAATGCCATGAGCGACAACCAGGTTTCTTCAATGTTGCAGGCCGACGATGCCTATGCAGGGTCACAAAGTTTTTATCGTATGGAGGCTGCCCTTCGTGATGTATTCGGGAAGCATTACGTTTTGCCTGCTCACCAGGGAAGGGCAGCTGAAAATATTGTGTCACAGGCTTTCATCAAAAAAGGGGATGTTATTCCAATGAATTATCATTTTACCACCACCAAGGAACATATGGAACTAAACGGGGGTAAAGTTCTTGAAATTTATGCCGACGATGCATTGGAAATTAAAAGCAACAAACCTTTCAAAGGAAACATCGACATTGAAAAATTGAAAGCCGTTTATAAGGAATATGGTAAAGAAAGAGTCGCCTTTGTCCGTATGGAAGCTTCAACGAACCTGATCGGAGGGCAACCCTTTTCGATGCAGAACATGCGGGATGTGAAAAAAATCTGCCAGGAAAACGATACCATGATGGTCCTTGATGCAAGCTTAATAGGCGAAAATGCCTATTTCATCAAACAACGGGAGGAAGAATTTAAAAATTCAGACATAAAAGACATCCTGCGCGAAATGTGCAGTTATTCCGACCTTATTTACTTCTCGAGCCGGAAGGTAAGCTCCACAAGAGGTGGAGGGATTGTAACCGACAGCAGGGACCTTTACATGAAAATGCGGGATTTGCTGGTATTGTATGAAGGATTCCTTACTTATGGCGGGATGTCGGTACGTGAAATTGAAGCCATGGCAGTTGGTATAAATGAAACATGCGACGAAACCGTTATCAGCCAGTCGCCCTCGTTTATTGCCTATGCCGTAAACCAGCTCGATGATGCAGGAATTCCCGTAATAACTCCTCCGGGAGCATTGGGTTGCCACATCGATGCAAAAGGGTTCTTACCCCACGTCCCGCAAAATGAATACCCTGCCGGGGCATTGGCTTCAGCACTGTTTATTATTTCTGGAATCCGCGGCATGGAACGCGGCACCATCTCGAGTGTACGCGATGAAAATGGCAACGATATTCTTGCTGATGTGGAATTGCTTCGGCTTGCATTTCCAAGAAGAGTATTTACCCTCTCGCAAACTATGTTCATGGTCGACCGGGTAAAATGGCTTTTCGATAACCGCGATTTAGTTGGAGGGCTTGAGTGGATAGAAGAACCTGCTTTGCTGCGCTTCTTCATGGGCCGGTTAAAAGCTAAATCCGACTGGCCGGAAAAACTGATGGCAAAATTTAAAGAAGATTTTGGAGAGTCGTTGTAAACAAATACAGAGCAGCGATTAATCAGTATAAAAAGATAAAAAAGGGAATCCGGTGGGTTCCTTTTTCTTTTTTTTAGCGGAATTAATCTAAAAAATCAATCACCAATTCCGGGGTTATAACCCGAAAAACCTGAACATTGAAGTCTGGTTAATCCAACTAAACAGCAATGAAAAAAATAGTACAGATCTAATTTTTGGGGAAATCAAAAAGTGATATTTTTTTTTTACATTTACTTTAAATCTCGTCTACCTGTTACAGGCAAAATTTTGTTGATGTTGGATTATTAAAATAAAGCTATTTCAATCAAATACTAAAAAAAGAAATGAAAATTATCAAATCAATTTTCCTGTTAGTAATTTCAGGAGTTTTTACTTCCTGTTCAAAGGATGATATTGATTCGTTGCTAAAAAATCATAAAAGCATTCCCCTGGAAATAAATACGGACTTTAACACTTACCAGTCGCCGGAAGGTGATAATTTCTACCGAAATGCTTTTTCGGATAAGCATGATAAGCATGTTTATAAGCTTCCGTTGGAAGCGGGTGAAAAGTATCACGTTTTTTGCATTCAAAAAGACTTGCTGATCACCAATATCGAAATGCATTTGTTGAATTCAAAAATGGATACCATATCGAAAAGTCAACTGATAAATAATGTTTCTGAAATCTTTTTTACCGCAAATAAAACAGATGATTATTATTTAATAACGAAACTCAGTGGGGATTTCAACCAGCAACTTGCTTACAATATTTATTTTGAATCGTGTGCACCTGTAAACTATTCATTTTTTGGTAAAAACTGGAGCGGTACTGGAAAGTGGACCAGGCTAAATGAAAATGCTATTAGCTTTAAAGGCCATGATACAGAAATGATGAGATGGTTAAAACTGAATAGGGATTTGCCTGAATTCCCCGAAATTAATTTCAATTTGAAATCTGATAGCAAAACCTCCATGCCATCCATAGGTTTTGTATTTAATGCATCTGAAAACATGATGAACTGGGGAGATTTTCAGGAGAAACTTCCGAAAGCGGGTGTATGTTTTAATATCCAAAGCAACTCAACATACCGGAAAATGACCTTTGAAAATGGCGTAATGAGTTTTCAATACGGAGAAATTGATATTCCGAACCTTGACCTTCAACTGGGAGTAAATGTTAAAATTATTTATGATTACCCGTTTGACCGGTTGGTTTATCTCAACAATACGCTGGTGGGATCTATTTCAAATGTTAAAAACCATAAATTCTTCCTGGTAATCGAAGATTTTGAATACGATGAAATTCGGATTGAAAATTTGCAACTAAGAAATTCGAAAGAATAAACCAACTCAAATCGACTTACAGACAGTTAAGTCTGTTCACGATATCAGCATCCTTTTATGTCAGAAGTTGTTTTCGTTTATCAAAGGCATAACAAGTAACTATTTTATGTCTGACAAAAAAGGATATTTTTGTATTTTTGCCTCCTTAAATAAAAAAATAAATTGAATTTACATACAGTTATAGCACTCAGGTATCTGACAGAACATACATTCATCCTTCAGATGGAACGAAAGAACCTTCCCTTTCAGACCGGACAGTTTATCATCGTCCGGCGTCCGGGAACTATTGACCAGCGGGAGTATACCGTTTACAGCGGCGAAAAGGAGGATTTTCTGGAAGTATTGGTGCGCGAGGTAAATGACGGAAAAGTAACGCCGCAGCTTAAAAAGCTTAAACCTGGTAATAAGGTGGAGGTGGACGGACCTTTTGGATTTTTCCGGTTCCAGCCGAACATGTTTCCTGTACAGGATTTTTTGTTTGTAGCTACCGGAACGGGAATAAGTCCTTTTCATAGTTTTGTACGCACCTACCCTGACCTGAACTACAGGCTGGTACATGGTGTCCGTTATAAAAATGAGGCATACGACCATGAACATTTTGAAAAAGACCGTATTACACTTTGTACAACAGGCGACTGCAATGGAAATTTTAATGGCCGCGTAACAGATTACCTGGAAGCAAAAAACATAGCTCAGGAAACACAATGTTTTTTGTGTGGCAACAGCGAAATGATCCAGCAGGCATTTGACATCCTTACCGGTAAAGGAATCCCTGTTCAAAATATTTATACCGAAGTTTACTTTTAAACACAATGCAGTTAACAATGGGAAATCATTTAAAATATCATTTGATTACACTTGGATGCCAGATGAACCTTTCCGACAGTGAACGGGTAATTTCCATCCTGGATGAACGCGGTTATTCATGGACTGATAACGAGGAGGAAGCCGGGCTAATTGGTATTCTTGCCTGTTCGGTGCGGCAGAAAGCAATCGATAAGGTGTACTCCCGTATTCATAAGTGGAATAAGTGGAAAAATCATAAAAACCTGGTTACATTTATTTCGGGATGCATGCTGCCCGAAGACCATGAAAAGTTTTTGAAGCTTTTCGATATTACCTTCCAGATGAAAGATTTGCCCAAACTGCCGGAAATGATAAGCCAATACGGGGTTACAACACCTGCACATCTTAAACCGGGCATTGACCCACACAACGAAAACATAGAAGAATTCTGGAATGTAAAACCTTCCTACCGGTCGGATTTTGAAGCTTTCATCCCCATTCAGAACGGCTGCGACAAATTCTGTACTTTCTGTGCAGTACCTTTCACCCGTGGAAGGGAAGTCAGCAGGCCTTCCAAAGATATCCTGGCAGAAATTGCTTTGTTGGTTGCCCAGGGGTATAAATCAATTACCCTTTTAGGACAAAACGTTAATTCCTATGGGCTCGATAAAAAAGGGAGCGAAATATTGTTTCCCGAACTTCTGCGGCAGGTTGGTGAACTGGGCAACCGGATGAAAAAAGAATTCTGGGTCTACTTCACATCACCCCACCCCCGCGACATGACCGATGAAGTAATAGAAGTAATCGCCCAATACCCGGTGCTGGCAAAACAGATTCATTTGCCCATGCAAAGCGGTGACGACAAGGTATTGATACGTATGAACCGCAAACACAACATGGAAAAATACCGGCAAATAGTTCATACCATTCGCAGGTTGCTACCCGAAGCAACACTTTTTACTGATGTTATTGTTGGTTTTACCGGCGAAACAGAGGACCAGTTTGAAAACACTCGCAAGGCAATGGAAGAATTTAAGTTCAACATGTCGTACACTGCCATGTACTCTCCCCGTCCGGGGGCAACCAGTCACAGGTGGGCAGACGACGTGCCACAGGAAGATAAAAAACGGCGCCTGCATATTCTCACAGAAGAGCTGCGTAAGCACAACCGCATTTACAACCAGAAATTGATTGGTAAGACAGTCCGTGCCATTGTCAGGGGCGAAGACCGCAAACCCGGTTACCTGTCTGCCCTGACTGAAGGAAAACTCATTGTACGGTTTCCCGAAGAAAATCCCAATCTGTCAGGTGCGTTTGTTGACATAAAAATAACCTCCGCATCCGATTTTTCTATGGAAGGAGAACTGGTAAAAATGAAAGAACTTGTATAATATCATCGGTTCTAGAAAATTTAACTTTTTTTGCATGTTGCCCTATTTCGGTAGCAGTTAAATTCTGTTTATTTTTGGGCTTTACCGTTTTTCAGAAATTATACAAAAAGTCAGATAAAAAGTAAAACATGAAAAAATCAGGATTGACCTTGCTCGTATTGCTTATTGCAATTGCCCTGCAGGCCCAGACAAATCAACATATTACACTGGAAGATATTTTCACTAAGGGTACCTTTCGTTCTGAGTCTGTAAAGGGACTTCGTTCCATGAACGATGGCGAACATTACACAACACTTGAAGGGGACAGGAAAATTGTCAGAAACAGTTACCGGACGGGTCAGGAGGTTGATGTATTATTCGACCTGTCAAAGATTGAAAGGGCTCCCCTGAGTTATTTCACCGACTATGAGCTGAGTGAGGACGAAACCAAGATTCTGCTTACCACAAAAGTACAGCCCATCTACCGGCATTCCTTCACGGCAGAATATTATATCTGGAATTCAGTAACCGAAGAGCTTTCGGCACTATCGGAAAAAGGTGCCCAGCAACTGGCAACTTTTTCACCCGATGGTGAACGAGTAGCTTTTGTGCGAGGCAACAACCTGTTCATTAAAAACCTGAAATTCGGTAATGAAACACAAATTACCTGGGATGGCAAGGAGAATGAAATTATTAACGGAGTCCCTGACTGGGTTTACGAAGAAGAATTTGGTTTTAACAAGGCATTCTGGTGGTCGCCCGACAGCAAGTTCCTGTCATTTATTCGTTTCGATGAAACAAAAGTTCCTGAGTTCAACATGACCATGTATGCCGGTGAATCCCCCCGGCTGGATGAAAACTTGCCCTATCCGAAACAGGATACCTTTAAATACCCAAAAGCCGGAGAAACAAATTCAACCGTATCAGTAATGAGCTACGAACTTTATTCCCGGCTCACCATCCAGGCAGATATTGGCAGCAATACCGATATCTATATACCCCGGCTTTCGTGGACTCCTGACTCAAAAGACCTGGTTGTTATGCGCTTCAACCGCACCCAAAACCAGCTCGATGTGCTTTATGTCAATCCCTTCACCGGGGAATCAAAGCCAATTTTTACAGAAAAGAATAAACGTTACATAGATGAAGATTTTCTGGATGCATTTATGTATCTCGAAGACGGCCGTTTTATTGTGGCCAGTGAACGCAACGGATGGAGACACCTTTACCTGTATGACCGGCTAGGGTTCGAACAGGGCCAGTTAACAAAAGGAGAATTCGATGTAACGGATTTTTATGGATACGATCCTTCACAGAGGGTTTTTTATTACCAGGCTGCCGCCGAATCACCTCTGCGAAGAGAGGTGTATTTCACCAGTCTCGACGGCAGGAGGCAAGGCAAAATCTCTACGCTTGAAGGGACCAACAGTGCCGATTTCAGTAAAAACTTTAATTATTACATAAACTACTACAGCAGCAGCAATGTTCCATCCCTGGTTACCCTGCACGACAAAAAAAATAAGCTGATTCGCACCCTCCAGGACAACACGATACTGAAAAACAAACTGCAGAATTTCAACCTCCCCAAAAAAGAATTCTTCACCTTCACTACCTCCGGCGGTATAGAACTGAACGGCTATATGATAAAGCCGGCCGGCTTTAATGAATCTCAGAGATACCCTGTGCTGATAAGCCAGTACAGTGGACCAAACTCTCAAAAGGTAAAGGACGAATGGGTAAATATTGGCTGGGAGAACTACCTTGCCCAGGAAGGCTTTCTCGTGGCTTCAGTTGACCCGCGGGGAACTGCAGCCCGGGGCGAAGCGTTCCGCAAATCAACTTATCTCCAGCTTGGCAAATACGAATCGGAGGATATAGTGGAAGCTGCCCGCTACCTGGGGAACCTTAAATATGTTGATAAATCAAACATCGGTATCTTCGGATGGAGTTACGGAGGCTTCATGACCCTGCTCTCCATGCAGAAAGGCGGAGAATTGTTCAAAGCAGGCATTGCCGTTGCACCGGTTACTAACTGGCGGTTCTATGACACCATCTATACAGAACGCTTTATGCGTACCCCTCGTGAAAACCCGGACGGCTACGACGACAACTCCCCGCTTACCCACGCCGGAGATATCCAGGGCAGACTGTTGATTGTACATGGCTCAGCCGACGATAATGTGCATGTTCAAAACACATATGAATTTACCGAAAAACTGGTGCAGGCAGGTGTGCAGTTCGATATGGCCATTTACACCAACCGTAACCATGGAATCCGAGGAGGATATACAACGATGCACCTTTACACTAAAATGACCAACTTTCTGAAAGAGCAATTACAGTAAAAAAATCTGGTTAGCCATTACAATCACCCGGGCCTGGAACCCGGGTGACTGTATAGCACCACCCTCCGGTGTATTATTCTTCAGGATTGTTTCATTCTTTCGCAAACTCCAGCATCACTTCATCAGAGGCAGAATGGTCATAAATTCTTAGAAAATTTTCATCAACACTGTATTCAAACTCATATTGCTCATCCCTGAAATTATAGAGCGACAGTTTTTCTTTATTAACTGTATAGTGAAAGAGCGTACTTTCTTTAAATGGCAACCTGCTAACATCCGATACCATTTTATTTACATATATCAACAAAGTATCCTTTGGGTAAAAATGCCAGATAACATCATCCCCTGTAAAATTCTCAGCAGGTGCTTCTCCACCTGTAATTTGTCGTAAAGCCCAGTGTCCTGCAACCAGGCTGGTGTCATTTTCCTCCTTCTCTACCTCCACTACCAACTGTTTTACACGGGTAGGTGTTGTTGCACCGTTTTCATAATATTCCACAGTAATTTCACCTCCTTCAAATCTGATTGCCAAATCATTGGGGACTCCACTTTGAGTGACTGTAAATACCTGAGATTTGGTTGCAAAATCGTATATCTCAACATTCCAGTTTTCAGGTCCAGGCAAGCTGCCATAATACCACATACCATTCCTGAGAACAACCTTTAAGCTGGTGCCTAACGGCAAATCTGCTTTTAAGGAATAAAAAATTCGCTCATCTATAACATTCACTCCATCTGCCAGAATATTTATGTCGTATTTTCCTTTTTCGGGGTAGGCAATAAAAGTTTTGGGTTCGTAAGTTGTCTCTTCAATAAACTTCAGCACATAACTTTCAAATTCGGGAATAGCAGCATTCCCCATGCCAGGCTCGGAATACTTATCTTCCAGATTTCTGCGGATGGCTGCCAAATCTATCAGACGGGCATTATCAATCAGCTGCGACCCCAGGGAAGACTCATCCAGGGTACCGTCTGTACGGATATCCGCAATGATATCAGCCATGAGTTCCGACATACCGGCAGCCGACAAATTCCCCTGCAGTATACAGGAGACTGCCAGCAGGATACCATCATCGGTAAGGTTGAGCGATTCAGAAGCAGCCTCATCAGGCAGCTCCAGGTTAAAAAGCGCGAGTACTTCCTGCTGTGCCTGGGTCTTGGCTGCAGCAAACGAAAACCCCTGCTGCTGTACCAGGTATTCCACCCTCCTTCTCTCCAGGTGCGTAAGCACATTCACATTGGCCGAACTGGCATCTGAAATATCAGCCAGGGCGTAAAGTGTAAGCTGTCCCGGCGATGCCTCGCCGCTTACCTCGTTAAAATAATAGCCGTCGGCTTTCAGCTGCACATAACCGGAAATGAGTTCCACCTGCTTTTGTTCAAAGCTGCCCGAGTTGTCGCTTACAGTAGTGAAATAGCTTCGGCCAGTCTGATTTAATTCCTCATCCAGTTCGGAGATGGCCACCGACGAACCGCTGATGAACGGTCCTTTTTGCACGTAACCACTAAAAGTTTCTTTTGTTAACGGTGCTTCTACAGGATCGTCTTTATCGTTGCATGAAGCAAAAGCTAAAAAAATGCCCACTATAAGGGAGGTAAAGATTTTTGTTTTCATGATTGTTTGGTTTTTATAAACTTTTTTTGAATACCTAATAAGAAATATTTGCACTATCGTTACCAGTATTTTTTATCGTTTTATTATTTTTTGTGTTAATATTATTTGTCCAACTTTATTTGTAATCATAACATAATAAAGTCCGGGTTTAATATCTAATTTTATTATCGTTTTTATTTCATTTAACTGTCGCTCTTTAATTGAGCGTCCTTTTATATCAATGATTTTTATAGATACCTTTTCATTGGAATTATTTTCAATTTGCAAAACTTGCTCAAATGGATTCGGATAAATTCTAATTTGTGCATCCAATTTTGTGTGATTAGGTCCCATTGCTAAATTGCCTGGAAAACAATTATCAAAATTCGGATTCAAATATTTTACAACTTCATTTTCTTTAAAACAGATGTGTTCCCAATAATGAGTACCACATGTTGGAATATCTGATATATGACCTAATAGTCCATTTTTTACACTTCCGATTCCCTCAACAATGTAGTCTGGATTATGATAAAACCAATGATTGTCAACTTCGTATCTCTTTCTATAAGTTCCGTCAATAATGATTGAATCAATATTTAATATTACCGAATAGAATTCTTGTGAATTGTGCTTTATTGTATCTCCAATTTGTTTCGTAAAATCATATAGCAAATACTCTTCCCCTTCAGTCGATGTGTATATTGTCCTTCCATTGTAATAAATCTTTTTATCATTTTCCCTTATGCCCCCAATTGCTTCAATTATTGGATTAATCGTGTCACCTCTTTCAAGCCAAAGTTTTTTGTATAAAACATCATTGATAGTAGTATCTCCACGAATTGTATATCTTAATAAAATAGTGTCAGGTGGCATTTCCTGGCATGTTCCTCTATAGTAAACATTCCAATTAACATTTTCAATGGGAAAAGGAATATAATTTTGGCCTTTTAATACTGAAATAGTCAAAATGGCTGCGATTATTAAGATTAGTTGTTTCATTAATTGTTAGTTAACAGATACCATTGCATATAGAAATGGGTAAAAATTATAACCATGCAGATGAATAATAAAGTCAATATAAAAGGTGTTTCATTACTTTTGGTTTTATTCTGTCATCAACATCTGCTTCGTATCCCCAATAAATAACGTAATAGCCGTTTGCCCTCCCGGGTGGGAATGCCAGGAAGGCTAATTAACCAGCCTTGTCAGCTTTTTAAATAGGGATCTCATTTCGGCGCGATTAAAGGCCTGTCTGAATTGAATTACAGTACCTGTTTTTTCATGCAAGTTATTACAAATAAACAAAGTAAGCAACCTTTAATTCTATTTATTTTTCAAACAAATATAAATCATGTGGAATTTTTTTCTATATAAAATCCTAAACCAGTCATAAGCATAATAGCACCTGTGATTCAATTCTTTATGTATAGAAACCACTTACACCAACTTTAGATGCTGGTGTTTATATCTGGTAATCCTGTCAGGTTTACCAATATGGCAGATTTTTTGTAACTATGCCTGAAATTCTTAATTTTTTTACCGATATGATGAATTTGGCTAAAAGTTCAAACCCCGCCCTGAGCGAGAAGGTTTTCCGCAGAGAATATACCGCAGCTTCTTCAGAAGTAATGACTGTTAACGGCACCGTAAACAAAACCGCTTTGTCATTACTGCTTGTAATTGCGGCATCAGTATACACCTGGAACAAATTTTTTAATGCCGTTACACCTGAAGCAGGTATGGCTGCCGTATTGCCCTGGGTGGCAATTGGGGGAATCGGCGGATTGATTACTGCTTTGGTTACTATTTTCCGGCCGAGAAGCGCAGCCGTTTCTGTCCCAATCTATGCAGTTTTGGAAGGACTGCTCCTGGGAGGACTGTCCGCCATCTTTGAAGCCCAATACAGTGGTATCGTTGTACGTGCCGTCGCCTTAACCATTGCTGTCTTTGCAGTAATGCTGTTTATTTACCGTACCGGAATTATCAAAGTAACCCGCGGTTTTATGCTTGGGGTATTGGCAGCAACAGGAGGTATTGCCCTCATGTATCTGGCAAGTTTCATTGCCGGAATGTTTGGCGCCCAAATGGAATTCCTGCATGGCAGCAGCAACCTGAGCATCGGAATCAGCCTTGTTATTGTTGTAGTGGCAGCACTTAATCTGGTACTGGATTTTGCATTCATTGAACGCTCAGCAGAATCGGGAGCTCCAAAACACATGGAATGGTATGGTGCCTTTGGTCTGCTGGTAACTCTGGTGTGGCTCTATCTTGAAATGTTAAGACTGCTTTCAAAGATGGCCAACCGAAATTGATTCTATAACTCAAGAGACCGAAGATGGAAGACCGGAGTCTGGTGAGCACCTTCTTCACCAACAGCTTAGCCGTTAGCGGTTCTTCGTACTTACCCGCACCATGTATACTCATCCTGCCAGCCGGCAGTTTGAATCGTCGTGTTTTTGCCTTTCAGTTTGGTTCCTGATTCTTTCAGCAGTTGGCCAAATACAATTCACGCAACGAGCGCAACGAAAAAGTGACTCGCAGTGAACGCAATGATAAAATCGCCGCTCCCTTTGCGTGTTCTCTTTCTCCGTGTCCGCCGCGTGAACCAACTAATAAAATAGAGACAGGCATCCCAAATCTGTGATAATAAATCGACTCCCTTTCTTCCGTCTCCGGTCTCCGGTCTTCCGTTTTCCCTACATCTTCTTCACCACCAGCTTGCCCGTTAACACTTCTTCCTTATACTTTACCCGCACCATGTAAATTCCATGCTGCCAGCCGGCAGTTTGAATCGTCGTGTTTTTGCCTAAACGGTGACAGGCAGGCGATGTCAGGTTTTGGGGTCTGCAGCAGTGTAATGATTATATTGCACCCATTCCTAAAACTTGTCAGCGCCTGCCTGTCCGCTCGAAGCGACCATCCGGTCCTGCATTAATCAGCGGTAAAAAATCATTCCTTTTTTTCCATCTTCGGTCTCCCGTCTCCTGTCTCCTGTCTCCTGTCAAAATCTAATCAAAGAAGGTACAACTTTAGTGTAAATTCGTATTTTATTCGATGTTTGTTCGATGTTTATTCGATATAAATTCGCGATTTTACGAATTTATTACGAATAAATTACGAATTAACTACGAAAAAAGAACGAATTAATACTATTTCTGGTAAGTAGTTAAACAGTGTACGGATAGTAAGAGAATCTCATAAAACTTCAAACAGGAAAAAAGCATAAAAAAACATCCCCGGAGTTATGTTAACCTGAAATCAGGAAAAAATTTGATAACCCGGTATAAATGCAGCGGGGGAAAAGTTTCCGGCAGCCGCATTACTTTATATGCGGGTAGAAATGCTGAACAGCAACAGGAAAGTCAATGCCGGGAGTTGATGGTTTAAAAAGTATAAACATCAGCTGCAGCTGCCCGGGAGGTAAGCTTTATTTCGAACCGGGATAAAAGAGTGCTGCAGGTATTAAATGCAAGTTCGGGGGTATTGTTTTCGGCTGAGAGGTGGCTGAGGAAGACACACTTTAGATTGGCCCCAGCACTTTCGCGCAGCAGGTTCAGGGCCTGCAGGTTCGACAAATGGCCAACTGAAGAGGCAATCCGTTTTTTCAGATACCAGGGATAAGAGCCTTTCATAAGCAGCTCTTCATCGTAATTTGATTCCAGGAAAACAGCGTTGCACAAACCCAGGTGGGAGGTAACATTATCGCATGGCTCACCGACATCGGTAATTACACCAACATTCACCCCCTGGTATTCAATACGGAAAGAGCAGGGTTCGGAGGCATCGTGTTTTTTTGTAAAGGGGTGGACAGTAAAAGACCCTATCCTGATTTCAGCTCCGGGGGAAAAGAACTTTGGCCAGGCAGGCTGCATATTCCGGTAGGCAGTATTATACGTGCGGGCGGTAAGATAAACCGGCACTTTTAGCTTTTTTTCCAACACCCTGGCTCCCCTCATATGATCGCTGTGCTCATGAGAAATAAAAACTGCCTTTACTTTAGAGGGGTCAAGGCCCTTCCCGCTCATGCGCATAAGTATCTGCCGGCATGAGATTCCTGCATCTACCAGCAATGCATCGGTATCGTTCCCTATGTAATAACAGTTTCCATTGCTTCCGGATGCTACAGCACAAATTTCAATCATATAAAAACACTTTTAGGGGCAATCAAAATTAACAATACCCGGTATAACTGCTCCCGTCCCAGCAATGGGTGCATAAATCTTTTTTTGGCAGACCGATTGCTTCAACCAGGTCGGGAAGTGTCTGAAACTGAAGGGAAGTTAATCCCAGGTTTTTACGAATTCCTTCAACCATTGCGGTATACTCCCCATTCCCGGGACTGGAATATTTAGCCATATCGGCTTCATCGTTGCCAACAACACCTTTAATGGCTTTACGGGTAGCCAGTTCCAGGTCCTGGCGTGAGCGTGAGAAGTTAAGGTATTCACACGGATAGGTAAGCGGAGGACAGGCAATACGCATATGAACCTCTTTAATTCCCTCATTGTAGAGGTCGCGGGTATTGTCTTTAAGTTGTGTTCCGCGGACAATTGAATCATCCAGGAAGATACCTTTTTTCCCCTTGATGATAGCCGGGTTTGGTATAAGTTTCATTTTGGCGACCAGTTCACGGGTTACCTGGTTCTGAGGCATAAAACTGCGTGGCCAGGTAGGCGTGTATTTTGCATAGGGTCGCATATAGGGTATTCCCCGTTCATTGCTGTACCCGATGGCATGCCCAAGTCCTGAATCAGGGATTCCTGCAACAAAATCTGCTGCCACACTGTCTTTTCGGGCAAGAGCAGCTCCGCAGCGGTACCTTACCTCATCTACATTAATTCCCTCGTAATATGAAGGAGGATAGCCATAATAAACCCACAGGAAGGAGCATACCTGTTTCTTTTTTCCCGGCTTGCGGAGTTGTTCAATGCCATCGGCAGAAATGGAAACAATCTCACCCGGCCCCAGGAATGTATCAATTTCATAACCCAGGTTTGGAAACGCGCAGGTTTCGGAGGCAACAGCAAATCCGTCGTCGTTTTTGCCGATAATAACCGGTGTACGTCCAAGATAATCCCTGGCTGCGATGATTGTATTTTCAGTCAGTATTAAAATGGAACAGGAGCCTTTTATCTTGCGGAACACGTTTTCAATACCGGAAACAAAATCATCGCCGTCGGCAATGAGCATGGCAATAAGTTCAGTAGGGTTCACACTTCCCTGGCTGGTTTCTGAGAAGGTCCGGTGATTTTTCAAAAACTCACCTTCAAGTTCATTTGCGTTAAGAATTTTACTTACCGTTGAAATGGCAAATTTTCCAAGATGCGAATTGGCAACAATAGGCTGGGCCTCCGTATCGCTTATGACACCAATTCCGGCGTTCCCGCAGAAATGAACCAGGTCGTTTTCAAACTTTGTGCGAAAATAGCCATCTTCCAGGCTGTGAATGGCACGCTGAAATCCATCTGTTTTGTTGAAAAAAGCCATCCCGGCCCTTTTTGTACCCAGATGTGAATGATAATCTGTTCCGTAGAAAACAGGTAAAACAGTACTGGCTTTTGAAATTGCACCAAAAAATCCACTCATTGGTTTGTATTTTTATATCGGATTCGAAAAATAGGTCATTTAACTGCAATACAGCAGCAACTGTGTATATCTTTTTCAACAAACTGCCAACATCCCGGATACTCTGAACCAGGTATCAGATATTTGAGCAGTTCAGCCATTTTTAACCAGGCCTGAAATGATTTTAAATTCAGGAGCAGCCGATGAACGTGTTAGTTCGAACAATATGGATTCAACCGAAGTCATCATAATTTTTTCGAACCGGAAACGCTCTTTCGCCAGCTCAATGCTTTCAGGTGTGCGTGAAGAAACACAATCCATTACCACCACCGGGTTCAGCCCGTTTTCTTTTAAGTCAATGGCAGTTTGCAATACACATACATGGGATTCAATTCCGCACAACAGTATATTTTCAGCATTCTGCTCCTTCAGTTTCTCAATTACCAGGGGCTCATCGCAGCAACTAAATTCTCTTTTTTCGATAAAATTAAAATCAGTAAAGACCGATTTGACCCCTTCTATTGTATCCCCCAGCCCACGTGTATATTGCTGGGTAACCGTAACCGGCAGCCCGAGCCCGGATAACCCCCGGATAAGCAACTGACAGTTTTTCAGCAATTTTTCCTTTTCCCACATAACAGGGAACAGTCTCTCCTGAATGTCGATTACAAGGCCGCTCGTGTTTTGTCTGGTAATTCTCATAACTTCATTTTTTTATAACTATCTCCTACTCAATTGCTGCATTCACAGGCAGGAATGTGCAGGTCATCTTTATTTTCCTTCATCTTTCTTGACCACTGCTTGTACCGGGGTATTCAACACCTCCGACTGCATGCGCGATTTATCGCCCAGGTATCCGCCATGGTGCCGCTTTGCATAGTCGTTGCATGTAAATCCGATTTTAGTCATCAGCGCCACCACAAGGGCATCGCCAATTACAGTCATAACAGTAGTTGAAGTAGTTGGGGTAAGGCCCAACGGACATACTTCCTCAGGGTTTCCGGTAAAAATAAATGCATCTGCATTTTTTGCCAGGATACCTTCCGGATTTCCTGAGATAGAAATCAATGGGATACCGGCATACAGGTTTTTGGTCAGATCAACCAGCTCGAGAATTTCCCGGGTCTTTCCTGAATTTGAAATCAACAGCAGGGCGTCGTTTTCCTGGATAACCCCCAAATCGCCATGCTGCGAATCACTCGGGTGCAAAAAAACAGCCGGGGTTCCGGTTGAACTGAAGGTTGTGGCAATATTCTGTGCAATTTGTCCTGCTTTTCCCATCCCACTGGTTACAAGTTTGCCTTTTCGCTCATGTACCTGACGGTTAATTATTTCCACTGCCTTCATGAAAGAATCATTTACAGGAATATTGTTTATTGCTTCAGCTTCCCGGGAAATAATCGTTCGAATCAGCTCTTCCATGTAATTTGAAATTTGATGCAAATCTAATTTAAAAAAATGACCTGCCAATGTAGAATTATCAGTTGACAATTCTATAGGAATTTGCTTCCAGCAAAATTTTAGGGAATTTTTCAAAAACAAAAATCTGTAATGATATGTTGAAAAGAACACAACGGGCTAAGTGATTGGGCTTTTGGCATTATTCCAAAAGTTCAATCCTGCTTATTTGAATTTACAATCTAAAATAATGTTAAAAAAGGCAAATACAGATGGTTCCCGATTATTAAATATTTGGTAATTTTGGAATTTATTTTTCACTTCAAAACAACTAAAATAATAACATGAAGATTCACGAATTTCAGGCCCGAAATTTATTTAAAGAGTACGGCATTCCTGTCCCTGATGGTGTAGTATGCCATTCAGTTGAAGAAGTTAAAAGAAGTGTGCCTGATGACGACAGGCTGAGGGTAGTGAAGGCCCAGGTACATGCAGGAGGCAGAGGCAAAGCCGGTGGGGTAAAACTGGCATCCACAAAAGCTGAGGCTGTGGAAAAGGCCGGTCAGATACTGGGAATGGATATAAAAGGGCTGACGGTTGAAAAAGTTCTGGTAGCCGATGCAGTTGACATCGACAAAGAATTTTATGTAGGGTTAATCAACGATAGGAATACAAAATCAATTACCCTTATGGCAAGTGCCGAGGGAGGGGTTGAAATTGAAGAGGTGGCAAAAGTTTCACCTGAAAAAATTATTAAACTGAGCGTGGATCCTACGCTTGGGCTGATGGACTGGCAGGCACGAAAAATAGCGCTACAATTATTTGACGACCCCAAACAGATGCGTCAGGCAGCGGCTATCCTGGTTAAACTTTACAGGCTGTATGTTGAGACCGATTCATCACTTGCAGAAATTAATCCGCTTGTAGTTACACCTGACAAACAGGTATTGGCACTCGATGGTAAAATGAATTTTGACGACAATGCCCTTTACCGCCAGCCGGGTATTCTGGCACTCAGGGAAGCAACCCCTGATGAAGTAAAAGAAATTGATGCCAATGAGAAAGGACTCTCCTACATAAAACTCGACGGGAACATTGGCTGCATGGTAAACGGCGCCGGACTGGCTATGGCCACCATGGATATGATTAAGCTTTATGGCGGTGAACCAGCCAACTTCCTTGATATCGGCGGCTCGTCGAATCCTGAAAAAGTAGTGGAAGCCATGAATATTCTGTTAAGTGACAGCAATGTGAAATCAGTTATGATAAATATATTCGGAGGCATTACACGGTGCGACGATGTGGCACGCGGACTGGTAACCGCCCTGAAGGAAATCAATACAGAAATTCCGGTGGTTATCCGGTTATCGGGCACAAATTCCAAAGAAGGGCTTGCCATTATCCGTGAGTATGGGTTACCAACGGTTTCAACTATGAGTGAAGCTGCACAAAAAGCCATTGAATTAAGCCAGAGAGGGATTTAAAAAATCGAATAAAAAACAAAGCTAAAAGATTCAACGAATGAGCATTCTGATAGATAAAAACACAAAAGTAATTGTACAGGGAATTACAGGCCGCGATGGAGGATTTCATACCAGTAAAATGAAGGAATACGGTACCAACATTGTTGGTGGCATTTCTCCTGGCAAAGGAGGAACTGAAGTTGACGGTGTTCCGGTTTTCAACACGGTGGAAGAGGCTGTTAAAACAACGGGCGCAAATGCCTCGGTTATTTTTGTGCCGGCACCTTTTGCCGGCGATGCAATAACAGAAGCCAGCTTTGCAGGTGTTGAACTGGTGGTGTGTATTACAGAAGGGGTTCCGGTACAGGATATGATGAAAGCCACAGCGGTATTGAAACAAAACAATACAAAGTTAATTGGAGCCAATTGCCCGGGCCTGATTACACCCGATGAATGCCTGATTGGCATTCTGCCCGGTATGATATTTAAAAAAGGAAATGTTGGGCTTATTTCCCGCTCGGGAACCCTTACCTACGAAGTGGTTAACATGCTTACAGAAAACGATCTTGGGCAATCAACCTGCGTTGGCATTGGAGGTGACCCGGTTTCAGGCCTTTATTTTATAGATTTGCTTGAAATGTATGAAAACGACCCGGAAACAAAGGCTGTGGTGCTGATAGGAGAAATTGGCGGAGATGCAGAAGAGCAGGCAGCAAAATACATAAAGGAAAAAATGACGAAACCGGTGGTAGCTTTTATTGCCGGACAGTCAGCACCTCCCGGAAAACGCATGGGGCATGCAGGAGCCATAATTTCCAGCGGCTCGGGTACTGCAGAAGAAAAAGTAAAGGCATTTGGCGAAGCCGGTGTGCCGGTTGCGAAAGAACCCGGGGAAATTCCTGCACTGGTAAAAGAAAAACTGGGACTTTAAAAAAGAATATACCCAATATAAACAAAACCGGCTGCTTCACAGTAACCGGTTTTTTTTATCAGCATTTCGTCTTTAAATAATAATTACATCTCAGTTAAAATCTTTTCGATGTCAGCACTTGCATCATTGAGATCGGTTTCAAATTCTTCTTTAAAGCTGTCCCAATTGGCAATCGATACATTTTTGATTTCATGAATCCGCTTATTAATTGAAGCACGTTTCTTTTCAAACTCATCAAGTGCCTCGTTTTGAGCAGCGGTAAGTTTAGTACCTTTCTTTATCTTATCATTACAAGCCAGAATTTTCTTGTTGATAGCAGAAAGTTCTGCATTGGCTTTTGCCAGCAATTCGCTCTTTTCCTGCTGGAATTTTGCCATAGCTTCGGTACTCACGGCATTTGATTCGGATTCATTATTTTTTTGCTGTTTGATGCCACACCCTGACAAAGCCAGGATAATCAGACTCAGAACCAGCAACCCTGATATTTGCTTTAATTTTAACATAGCATTTAATTTTTGATTTTATAACTGATTTTACGTAAGTAAAGTTAAAATGTTCTGAATAAAAACCCGAAAGAAAACCAAAAAGAAAAAGTATGTTTAAGAACATAAAATACTGAAACTCTTAGATTTTAAGCAACTTAAGGGCATGGTTCCAATGGTTCTCCCTGAGTCCGGGAATACACCATAACATAGCCAATGGTTCAATTGCACGTGCAGCCTCCACATTGCCCATGTCTTCAAATTCCCAGCCAAACTGTTCAAGAATTTCACCCACCTCCTTTTTGGCTGCCTCATCATCGCCGCAGATAAACATAGTGGGTCTGGATTCAAAAGGAGGGTTCACCATAAACGGACTTCCAATGCAGCTAAACGCCTTAACAAATTTTGCACCCGGTGATACTGACTGAAGTTCTTCCATGAGGCTCTTGTTAATATCGGTAAAATAAACCAGTACACCGTTCACAGGAGCCGTATCGGCTATCGGATTGGTAGTATCAATGATGGTTTTTCCTGAAAAGTTTTCAATGCCAATTTCTTCCATGGCTTTTTTAGCCTCAGAACCTTTAACGGCAAAAACCAGAAGCTCATTGTTTTTTGCAGTGTTCACAGGTGTATCGGTTTTTAACCCATTAATTTCCTGTTGCAGTTTATTGCGTTTTTCCTCACTTCTTGAAGAAAGGGTGGTTTCGTATCCATTTGTTACAAAACCTCTGGCCAGCGCCTGGCCTACATTGCCTGCCCCGATTATACCAATTTTTTTCATCTTTTAAATTTTTAGAATTTTAACTAAAGGTATTAATGATTAAATAAGAGACAAAACTGTATTTATTTGTTCAGTTAATTACCGGATATTTTTTAGGAGAAGTTACCGGAACAATTTTCATTTCAGTTATTTCAATCTGTTTGATTCTTCTTATAAAGAAAAAAACACGGTGAAACCCTGGCATTCGCTATACAATTAAAACACCCACTGGTTGTATTTATGACAAACTTCACCTTTTATTCATTTTTCAGTTTGTTCTTTTGCGCCCGTTTTATCAAAATGATTTACTTTACAATGTTTGCAGGAATTTTAAATATGAATCGTAAGCTGACCGGCGTTTTAAAAGATTACACCATCATCACCTTCGGGCTATCCTTATTCGCCCTGGGCTGGGTTGTTTTTCTAATACCGGCAGAAATTACCGGAGGAGGAATCAGCGGAGTTGGGGCAGTACTGTATTTTGCTGCACGAATACCGGTTAGTATTACCTATCTGTCAGTGAATGTGGTACTGGTATTGATAGCTATAAAAATACTGGGTGCCAATTTTGGTGTAAAAACCATTTACAGCATCCTGATGCTGACCCTGTTTTTTGCCTTGTTTCAGAACGTTGTAGAAGAACCTTTGGTAAACGACATGTTTTTATCGGCTGTACTTGGAGGAATGGCAGGCGGCATAGGTTTGGGTGTGGTTTTTTCACGCGGGGGAAGTACAGGAGGGACCGACATTTTTGCCATGATAATTAATAAATACCGGAATGTGAGTCCAGGGCGGATAATTCTTTACTGCGATGTAATTATAATAGCCTCCTCCTATTTGGTATTTCAGTCGCCCGAAAAGCTTGTTTACGGTTACGTGTCGATGTGGGTAGTAGCCTACTCCCTTGATTCGTTTTTGAGCGGGGCAAACCGCTCAGCACAAATGTTCATTATATCAAAAAATTATCAAAAAATTGCCGATTATATCAATAAAGAAGCCATAAGAGGCGTTACTATACTGGACGGAACCGGCTGGTACACCCGGGAGAATACAAAAATTATCATGTCAGTGGTACGGAAAAAGGAGACCAGTCAGATTTTCAGAAAGATACGTGAAATAGATCCGGAAGCATTTATTACCATGGGAAGCGTGATGGGTGTATACGGGAAAGGATTTGATAAAATTAAACTGTAACAATTTACTTTATGAGAAAATACCGATGCCTCACTATACTGTTTGTTTGCCTGTTAGGCTCTGCATTAATTCTTAGTTCCTGCACCCAGCACGGGGGGAAGAAAAGGGAACGTATTGAAATGGATACCATCGCTTCACTGCCCACTCCGCCTGTATTAAAATATGGTTTGCCTGTTGATTCATTTATTGTAGAAGACGGGCAGGTAAAGCCCAATCAGCACTTAAGCCACATTTTAAGCGGTTATGGAGTCAGCATGGCAACAATAGACCAGATTGCCCGGCAGGCAAAGGAAATATTTGATGTCAGGAAAATCAGGAATGGCAGGAACTTTTCCATATTTCAAACCTCCGACTCCCTAAATGAGACCCGGTATTTTGTTTATGAAAATTCGGCAGTTGATTATTATGTATTTGAGCTGTTTGATTCGCTGCGGGTCTATAAAGGTGAAAAGGAGGTTGAATCGCGTCTGCAAACAGCCAGTGGTGAAATAAGATCATCGTTATGGAATGCTATAACCGGCAATGGCCTCGACCCCATGTTGGCTCTCAGGCTTTCCGATATCTTTGCCTGGTCAATTGATTTTTATGCTGTTCAGAAAGGTGACCGGTTCCGGGTAATCTTTGAAGAACAATTTGTCGATTCAATTTCTGTAGGAATAGGAGAAATCCATGCAGTACAATTCGACCATTATGGCAGTGAAAATTATGCATTCAGATTCTATCAAAACGAACGGTACGATTTTTTTGACGATAAAGGAGAAAGTTTGCGTGGTGAGTTTTTAAAATCGCCGCTGGAATTCGGGCGCATCAGCTCACACTTTTCGCACAGCCGTATGCACCCAGTGCTGCGAATTCGCAGGCCGCACCACGGAGTAGATTATGCGGCCCCGACCGGTACTCCGGTAAGGACAATCGGCGACGGGACGGTAATTGCAAGGGCCTACCAGGCAAACGGAGGCGGAAATTACCTGAAGGTGAAGCACAACTCGGTATATACTACGGTTTACATGCACTTGTCGGGCTTTGGAAAAGGGATTAAACAAGGTGCCCGGGTAAGGCAGGGGCAGGTGATTGGTTATGTTGGCGCAACCGGCCTGGCCACAGGTCCTCATCTTGATTTCCGGGTATTTAAGAATGGTACCCCGGTAGATCCGTTAAAAGTTGAATCACCGAAGGTAGAACCGGTAGATAAGAACCGGATGGAGGAATATATAGCAATGAAAGATTCGATGATGCTGGAACTCAGGAAAATTAACTGGGAACCGCAAATGTTGGCAGAAGGAAATTATAAAGAAGATTACGAGCTAAAAGATTAACAAATACATGTGCCAGCTATACCATTGCGTTCACAGGGCTTTTATAAAATGGAAAGTATTATATACCTGTCTTGCAGGAATAATCAAGTTGACAATCAATTAAAAAAATTTGCAATGCTGTTAAAATGATTAATTTTGTCGCATTAATAACCAAATAATAATGATTCAAATGAAGATTTACATAGTTCTTATTTCAGTTTTACTGGCAACTTCCTGTGTAAGAAACAAAAACGGTCAGACCATTCAAATGCCTGCCTCGCAGGAGAAAGTATTTGAAGTTTCGGAAGTTATACAGGCTACCGGCTATTCGTATCTGAAAGTTAAGGAAAATTCAGAAGAGCGGTGGATTGCAGCAGCACGGCAGGAAATAGCTGCAGGAGATGTATATTATTACGATGAAGCCCTGCAAATGACCAATTTTCACAGTAAGGATCTTGACCGAACCTTTGAGGTCATTTATTTCGTGAACCAAATAAGTAAAACGCCAATCAGGAATCACCCGGCAGCTCACATTCACGGTATGGATGAAATAGCAGGTGGCTCGCACTCCGCACATACCGAAACCAAAAAGAAAAGCAGTGTCCGGCTTGAGAAAACAGACGGAGAAATCACAGTTGCAGATGTTTTTGAAAACAAAAATGACTATTCGGGTAAGGAAGTGGAAATAAGGGGTGTGGTTGTAAAAATTAACAAAGAAATTATGGGTAAAAACTGGGTTCATATCCAGGATGGAACCGATAGTAATGGAAAGTTTGATTTGACTATAACTACTCAGGATGTGGCTGAAGTAAACGATGAAGTCATTTTTAGAGGGAAAATTATACTCAACAAAGATTTTGGGTCGGGCTATTTTTATGAATTGTTAATGGAAGACGCTGCATTAACAACAAATGCATCTGCCGGCTTAAACAGATAATTCATTTAATCACAACCACACAAGAACAAAATTTATCGTGGGTTCCATCCGACGATAAAAAATAAATTCTATGCGGTTGAAACGACCATGAGTACTCTCTATTCACAAAGCAGTACGATTAATCACGATGGGTACAGGGACTTGGGAAATCCCTTTCTGCCGTGACAGGAAGGCATAAGCTACCATTGAAAACAGGCAATTTTAACCGCATGAATTTTAAGCGAAATTATCTGTAAAAAATAACCACCCTACAAAGCAACCACTTCTTTCAGCCCCTTTATTTCAGATAAAACATTCCAATCTTTTTTTATAACCCGTTCATTGCTGCTTCAATTTCTTCAGGAAGTATCAGCTTAAAGAAACCGGCAGATACAATAAAAATCATTTTTTCAAAAACATCTTAAATATTAGGGTGTTATTTATAAAAAGCTTGCTATGAATTCGGTATTGTTGAAACATTATTTAT
Organism: Mariniphaga sp.; assembly: GCA_041684965.1. GTDB lineage: Bacteria > Bacteroidota > Bacteroidia > Bacteroidales > Prolixibacteraceae > Mariniphaga. The sequence goes on along the minus strand of JAWLGR010000005.1, from coordinate 85,524 downwards.
TAAAAAAGCTTCAGGAGAATGATTTAACCGGTGCAAAAAAAGGAAAAGTATCGGTTCATATACCCATACAGGAAAAGCTCCTAAATTATGTTTTTGAGACACTGATATCAACATCAGAAGATATGAAGGATTTTGAATCCATTGTTTTCAGTGAATTGGATAACAACGAGTTTTTAGTAAGTGTAAATCACAGAAAACTAACAAAAACCATCAGATGCGCATTTCATAATATCGGCTATTCTAAATATTCAGAACCAATTTTGACGATAGAATTTCTCAAAGGCTTCCGTTTTTTTGAAAAAATTGCACTCGACTCCATTCTGGCATTTCAGACCAGCTGGAAATGGGTTAAAACAAAACTTCATGAAGAAAAGAAACCTCCGGAAAAGGAAAAACCTGTTATTGATGTTTCCTCCTCAGGGCTTACTATAAATCTGGCTGAAGTGTTAAACCGGCAAAACATGGGATACATGAATAAAATGATTGTATGGGAAGATTTTACAACAAAGGAGAATAAATTAATAATCGATTTCAGCATAAAAATGTAGTTTGAAATGAGCATGAGCTATAAAATAGATCAACCGGGAATTTTTAATCCCGATAGCAATCGGGAAGAGCAAATATCCTGTCTGCCTTGCCAGACAGGCATAAGATACCATTAGAAACAAACAATTTTAATTATATGAAATGAGCATGAGCAATTTATCACACCAACAGAGAATTATTAAAATCCTCATGCGAATTCTCCCGATAATTATCGGGATTACCATTGAAAACTTACAATTATAATCATATGAAAGCAATAATTAACAGAATATTAGAAAATAATCTCAGCGAATTAAAAGGGTTATCGGTAGAAGGAGAAATACCTCTGAACGAAGATTTTCTCAATGAAATGATACAACTTTACCTTGAGAACAACAGTTTCACCAATACACAAGCCTCATCGGTTTCTCCACCGGCCGATACAGCAATTGATTTTAAGCGGATATTGAATAGTCTTGACAAGAAGGAAATAAAAATTGAATTAAACGAAAAAACTGCCTTGCTAAAAATAAGTGCAAAGAAGTATTAGGTATTTTGTCATTTTAATAAAAAGAGCCACCCATAAATCGGGCAGCTCTTTCTATAACACTAATAGTAATTAAAAAATCACCTGTTCAATTCTGCAAAATACTTATAAAACAATGGAATGGTTTTTATTCCGTTAAAGAACTGTTCCAGAGGATAGTTCTCATTAGGTGAATGGATGGCATCTGAATCCAGTCCAAATCCCATCAACACAGACTTTATTCCCAAAACTTCCTCAAACGTTGAGATAATAGGTATACTGCCTCCTGAACGGACGGGAACCGGCTGTTTACCGTAAACGTCGCTATAAGCTTTTTCAGCTGCCTTATACGCCGGAAAGTCAATTGGACATACATAACCCTGCCCGCCATGCAGTGGTGTAACCTCAACCTTTACCGACTTTGGTGCGATCTTTTCAAAATAATCCTTAAAAAGTGAAGAAATCTTCTCATGATTCTGGTTTGGTACCAGGCGGGTAGAAATTTTGGCAAAAGCTTTAGAAGGCAAAACAGTTTTAGCGCCTTCACCTGTGTAGCCTCCCCAGATACCACACACATCGAATGAAGGCCTTATGCCAGTACGTTCCGTTGGAGAATAACCTTTTTCACCAGCCAATTCATCAACACCAATTGCACGCTTGTATTCATTCTCATCGAAGGGAGCCTTCGCCAAAAGTTCACGTTCTTCTTCTGAAACATCCATTACATCGTCGTAAAATCCAGGTATTGTAACTTTGCCCTCCTGATCAGTCATCTGATCGATCATTGAACAAAGTACATTAATCGGGTTTGCCACTGCACCACCAAACAGCCCTGAATGCAAATCGCGGTCAGGCCCCGTCACTTCCACCTGCCAGTAAGCCAGTCCTCTCAGGCCTGTAGTTATAGATGGAATATCAGGGGCAATCATAGATGTGTCGGAAACTAAAATTACATCAGCCTTCAGCATCTCTTTATTCGTTTCGCACCATTTCGCCAGACTGGGAGATCCTATTTCCTCCTCACCTTCAATCATAAACTTAACGTTACAGGGAAGCGTACCGGTTTTCACCATTAATTCAAAAGCTTTTGCATGCATCATTCCCTGCCCCTTATCGTCATCGGCACCCCTTCCCCATATTTTCCCGTCCCGTATTTCGGGTTCGAATGGTTGTGACAGCCATTTCTCAATGGGGTCTACCGGCATTACGTCCATATGACTGTAAACCAAAACAGTTGGAATTGATTCATCTATGATTTTCTCACCATAAGTTACCGGATTTCCATCTGTTTCGTACACGCCGGCCTTATCTGCACCGGCATCAAGAAGCAGCTTCTTCCAATATTCGGCTGCCTTATACATATCGTCTTTATGACTTTTAATTGAACTGATTGAAGGAATTCGTATTAAACCAAACAGTTCTTCAAGAAAACGGTCCTTGTTCTCTTCGATATAATTCTGTATAATATCCATAAATAAATGATTAAATGAAATTAAGTTTCAAGGAGGATAAAATACAGATTCCATTTGACATATAAAATGCAATGTGTCATAAAAAACGAAGGGCAGCCAATTTTAGGCTGCCCCCGTATATATAGATTAATAAAATATCTAATTTACAATTTGCTGAAACCTTGAATTGTTAAAATATTTTGCAAATTCCAAATCGCTTTTTGCTTTTTGTTTTGCATCCGGGTTTAATTGAATTGCTTCCTGCAACGATTCATAGATAAGATTTTCTCTTGCTGTGCGCGCTCCAACAACTGCTTTCAGGTATCCCTTTCTGTAGCATTTTGTTGAATCGAACGCTTCCAGGTCTCTCAGTGCACCATTGTTATCACCGGTAAGCATTTTTGCCAGTGCTGAATTCACGTCCTGATAATTTCTGAAGTATTTAACTGCCTGATCGTAGTCTGCTTTTTTAATGCTGACAATTCCCAGATTGTAGTTTACTTCATCCCCTGCACCAGAAGCGGCTCCAAATAATGTTTCAGCATCACTTATTCTGTTTTCATACAGTGCAATTGCGCCAAGATTGTTTTTGATAACAGGTTCATTATTTTTAAGTGATTCTGCCTTTTCAAATAAAGGTTTTGCTTTTTCGTAGTTCATCTGTTTAACCAGGACATAACCGGCATTGTTAGGTCCGCGCCAGTCGTTCGGATAAACTTTAATAAATGAATTGTAAACAGAAAGCTGTTCATCCAGGCTACTAAACAGAGTCGCAGCATAAAGCAATTCAGCAGGGTTAAGCGACGCTGGATTTGATTTGGCAAGTGACATCAGTTCCTCATCTGATTTACCAATAAGTTCCACGCTGGAAAGCAACTTGGCACGACGTAATTGTGGTAGAATTTCATCAGCAATTGCAGTGAAAGTTTCAGAAAGATTACGAATTTCACGTTCGCGTACTTCCGGATCGTTGTACATTGAAAGCACCCTTAGAATTAATTCTTTATCCTGAATATTGGATTGCTCAACCTTTTCCTTAAAACCTTCCCAGTCTTCAGGAGTATATTTGGTCCTCAGATTCATATCAACTCCAAGTTCACGCAATCTTTTGGCAAGAAAATCAGATGAAGTGTCCTTACGTTTTCCTGCAAGATCGGTATTGAAATCAATCGGACCATCGGGAGATGCATAAGCAGAAACTTCAATATTTCTCAAATCAATATTATCTTCCTGATTTGCCCTTTGCGTATACTCAAGGTACTTCTTAATGTCTTCTTTCGAAATTTCTTCATTCCGCAGGTTTGCACGATTAATGAGGTAATGAATATCGGCTACCATTTCATCGGGAACAATTCTCTGGAAAGGATCGATATTGGGATCGTATTTACCGGTATTATTGGCTTCACGGCGAACACCAAGAATTGGTTTTGGAACATTGGCCACCATAGTGCTTGTAGCAATAACTCCATCAGCAATTTTAATCGGATCAAAATCGAGGGTGCGCGCACCTCTTGAAGCAGTAATATTTACCACAAGTTCCGACCTTCTCATAGCTTCATCAAAGTCAGTGGCATCTTTGTAACTAAAAGTTCCTCCGGCATTGTAACTGATAACCCGGTTGTTTCCCTGAACCTTTTCACCCTGTAATGTAACAGGACTGAATTCTGTTTCACCACCATCGTATGTCAATACGGGAGTAGCAGTCAAAGTAGCTTTTTTATTGAAATATTTTGTTGGAAATCTTCCATCAATAGTTAAACCAACATCTCCTGCATGTGTTTCTAAAACTTCGGGCGCAACTTTAAATTGGATCTGGTCAGCATTTCTCTTCATTTTCTTTAATCCTGCACAGCCCGAAAAAAGTACAGCAACCAAAGCCAGAAGAGCCAAAGGTTTTAAATTGAAATTTTTCATAACATACCGTAATTTATTTGAATGATTTTTACTTTTTCTCCCACGCACAAAAATAGCAAGCTTTTTCAATTAAGAAAGCGTATTATATTAAAATCGGACGATTTATACCTAATTTATATTTGCTATTAAATAGAGTATCTTTAAAAAGCCGGTAATGTTCGCTATTCTCAACATAATCAATATTATTAACATCGATTATCAAGACCGGAAATGTTCTGATTCCCCTTAAATAGTTTAAGTATCCGGAACTGATCTTATCCAGATAACCGGCAGATATTTCCTGTTCGTATACCCGCCCTCTCTTTTTGATATTCTTTAGCAGGTTTTTTGTATCGGCATGCAGGTAAACATACAAATCGGGTCTGGGAATGTTTTCGGAAACCATATCAAAAATTTGTCTAAAAAGATGATATTCATCGGGGTTCAGTGTATTTTGGGCGAATATAGCCGTTTTCGAAAAGTAATAATCAGCCAAAACCAGCGGAAAGAACAAATCGCGATTAAGGACCTCTTTTTTAAATTGCTTGTATCGGTCAGCCAGAAAAGACAATTCGAGCGGGAAAGAATAGCGTTCAGGGTTTTCATAAAACTTTGGAAGAAATGGATTTTCTGCAAATTGCTCCAAAATTAGCTTTGCATTTAGGTCATCGGCCAGCATTTTTGCCAAAGTTGTTTTACCTGAGCCGATATTGCCTTCAATTACGAGAAAATGCATGGATAAAAAATTGATTACATTAACATTTTCTTTTCCCTTACTTTCCTGTCTTTATGGCTCCCATAAATATATCCAATCAATAATCCCAGGGAAAAGCCTCCGGAAAGAAATGCCCAGTTATAATCAGAAAAAGCCATCATCAGCAGGAAGCCCAGGGCCAACCCTGTGCTCATTCCATAAAATGCATATCGGTAGGTAAAATGATAAGGAGTAAAATAACCGTGTGCATTTTGCATATGGGTGGCCAGCCGGTATATTAAACGATCGTATTCACGGCGTTCTTTCCCAGGTTTATTTATTGCCTGATCAACTTTGTCCACCACTTCCCTGATGTTTATCTGTTCCTTTTTACAAACCGGACATTTACCAGAAAAATTCCCGGTTCTTTCTACATTGCGTTTAAATTCATCCACTCGAAAAAACCTCAAATCACTTTGCCTGGCATCTTTAAGTTTTTCATTTACCGTTGAAACCATGTGCGATGACCAATCTTCCATCCGCAGTATTTTTGCTTTCAAAGTTACAATAAAAAAGAAAAGCTGTCCGGTAAATGAACAGCTTCTTTGACACACTAAATATTTTTATCTTTTAATCACGGCGAGGCCTGCGGTCCCTTCGGTCATTGTCACGGCGGTTATCGTCGCGGCGATTAAAGTCACGACGGTCATTATCCCTCCGGTCATCTCTTCTTTGTGGCCGGTCGCCACGGTCACCACGCTCGGAGCGATCGCTGCGCGGCGGACGTTCAACATAACCTTCAGGTTTAGGAAGCAATACTTTTCTGGAAAGCTTCAGTTTGCCTGTCTTGTCATCTATTCCAATAAGCTTCACCTCTATTTCTTCACCTTCCTTGATGAAATCTTCAGCCGATTCCACCCGGTTCCAATCCATTTCTGAAACATGGAGCAAACCATCTTTGCCAGGAATGATTTCTACAAAGGCTCCAAATGAAACTACCGATTTCACTTTCCCTTTATATATCTCACCAACTTCAGGCATAGCTACAATCGCTTTTATACGCTTTTTGGCTGCTTCCAGCGTTTCAACACCCGGGCCTGAAATCTGCACCAAACCAATACTTTCAACCTCCTCAATTACAATCACTGTACCGGTCTCTTCCTGGATGGCCTGTATAACTTTTCCTCCAGGCCCGATAACAGCGCCAATCATATCTTTTGGTATTTCAATCACTTCAATTCGCGGCACGTTGGGTCTGTAATCCGCACGTGGTTCAGGAATTACTTCCAGCATTTTATTTAAAATATGCAACCTTCCTTCTTTTGCCTGCTGAAGTGCTTTTGTAAGCACTTCATATGAAAGTCCGTCTACTTTTATGTCCATTTGAGTGGCGGTAATTCCGTCCACCGTGCCGGCAATTTTAAAATCCATATCACCCAGGTGGTCTTCATCACCAAGGATGTCAGACAATACTGCATATTTTGTCAATCCTTTATCGGAAATTAATCCCATCGCGATCCCTGAAACCGGTTTTTTTATCTTCATGCCACAGTCCATCATGGCCATTGTACCGGCACAAACTGTTGCCATTGATGATGACCCGTTTGATTCCAGAATATCGGAAACAACCCGTATAATGTAGGGGAAATCGTTAGGAATAACTTTCTTAAGTGCCCGGTGTGCCAGATTACCGTGACCAATTTCCCTGCGGCTAAGCCCACGGGGGGTTTTGGCTTCACCTACACAAAATGGTGGAAAATTGTAATGCAGGAGGAATTTTTCCCTTCCCTGTACCATCACATTATCAATAATCTTTTCATCCATTTTGGTACCAAGAGTAACCGAAGTCAGCGACTGGGTTTCTCCACGGGTAAATAATGCTGAACCATGTGTTCCGGGCAGGTAATCTACTTCGCCCCAGATAGGTCTTATTTCATCGGTTCTTCTGCCATCGAGTCTTATCTGATCATCAAGAATCATGCGCCGCATGGCTTCTTTTTCCACATCATGATAATATCGTTTGATTAGATTTTCATGAAGTTCAAGGTCAATCTCTTCATTTTCAGCATTTGCTTCATGGTAGGCCTCAATGTACTCATCGCGAATGTTCTTAAACTTTTCCAATCGCTCCTGTTTATTTTTAAGTTGCTCTTTAGCAAGTTCGTAGCACTTTGGATACAAATCAGCATGAACTTTTTCACGAAGGGCTTCATCGTTGGTTTCATGGCTGTATTCGCGTTTAACAACACCCAGTTCTGCAGCCAGTTCTTCCTGTACTTTGCAGTGCTTCTTAATTTCTTCGTGGGCAAATTTAATGGCCTCAAGCATTTCCTCTTCAGAGACTTCATTCATTTCGCCCTCTACCATCATAATGTTATCATATGAGGCCGCAACTATTATGTCGAGATCGGCAATTTCAAGTTGTGTATAGGTAGGGTTAATAACAAATTCGCCGTTCACACGTGCTACTCTTACTTCTGAAATGGGAGTTTCAAACGGCACATCGGAAACTACAATTGCTGCTGAGGCAGCAAGTCCGGCAAGTGCATCCGGCAGATCCTCTTTCCCCGCTGAAATCAGTGAAATCATAACAGCTGTTTCGGCATGATAATCTTCAGGAAAAAGTGGCCGTAATGCCCTGTCAACCAACCGTGCTATCAATATCTCTTCATCAGAAGGACGTCCTTCCCGTTTCAAAAAACCACCGGGGAATCTGCCTGCAGCGGAAAACTTCTCCCGGTAATCGACCGAGAGAGGCATGAAATCAACATCCTCTCTTGCTTCTTTTGCTGAAACAACAGTCGCCAGTACCATTGTTTCACCCATACGTACCACCACCGAACCATCGGCTTGTTTAGCCAGTTTTCCGGTTTCTATGGTAATCGACCTGCCATCTGCAAGTTCGATTGTTTTTGTTGTTACTTTTACCATATTTTTTCTAATAATTCAAAATGTTTATAACTCTTAAAGGTGGTGAGGTTTTGCAAGATACAAAAAAGAAAGGCAATTTAAATTGCCTTTCAATTGTTTTTTACTTACGCAGATTTAGTTTTTCGATTATTGCGCGATAACGCTCGATGTCCTTATCCTTCATGTAATCAAGAAGCCTGCGACGTTTTCCTACGAGCTTAATAAGAGCCCGGCGGGTACTAAAATCTTTCTTGTTTCTTTTCAGATGCTCTGTCAGGTGATTAATCCTAAAGGTGAATAAAGCTACCTGTCCTTCGGCACTGCCTGTGTCTTTTTCGTCTTTACCATACTGGGCAAAAAATTCCTGTTTCTTTTCCGGTGTTAAATACATTCTAATAACTGTTTAAATTATACCATGTTTAAGCTGCAGCATCGCGTTAAATAACAACAGCTTAAAATTACGGGCACAAAATTAGATAAAAGTTTTGATTTTCAAACAATAAAATTCATCTTGTATGGAATTCAAAACGTCTTTTATGTAAGCTTTGTATATGCCTCTTTAATTTCATTGTAGGTTGATTCACTAATTCTGAACAATGGCGAACGCAGCTCATTTTTAATTAGCCCCTGGATATTCAGCAACGCTTTAACTCCACCCGGGTTTCCTTCCTTAAAAAGCAAAATAAAAAGTTCTATTAGTTTATAATGCAACTGGCGGGCTTCATCATATTTTCCTTCCAATGCATGATGAATCAGGCTGCTGAGTTTATCAGGAAGCGCATTTGCTATTACAGAGATTATCCCTTTACCACCAACAGAAATGATAGGCAGAGCCAATACATCATCACCCGAAATCAGTGAAAAATGAGCAGGTGCATATTTGCTGATTCGTGTAATCTGCGACATAACCCCTGATGCTTCTTTAACAGCTACTATTTTTTCCGAGCTTTCAGCCAGTCGTATTACAGTATCGGCTTCCATATTAATACCCGTGCGTGAAGGCACATTATATAGAATAATAGGCACCGGGCTTTCCCTGGCAATGGCTGAATAATGACGGAATATTCCTTCCTGGGAGGGTTTATTGTAATAAGGGGTAACTATCAGCAGGCCACCCACTCCATCGAATTCGAACTTTTTAATCTGTTTAATTATTTTTCGGGTATCGTTTCCTCCCATGCCAACAACAACTGGCAATCCAGCAGCATTATTTTTTATAAATTTTACCAATTCTTTTTTTTCCTCTCCTGCCAGCGTAGGAGTTTCAGCTGTTGTTCCCAGCGCCACAAGATAATCCATTCCCCCCCGCACCTGGTTTTGTATTATTTTACCAAGTGCATCGTAATCTACGGTGTTGTTTTCGGTGAAAGGAGTAACCAGCGCCACACCTGCACCTTTAAACGGATAATTCATACTGAAGTCTTTTTATTAAGTTGTTCAAGATAAAATATTTGCTGTTTGGCAAGATAAATAGCATCTTTCCTGCTATTGATCTGAATGTTTAAATCGAAAAAATTAAGACCGGGAGGTGACCAGCCAATCTTAAAATGAGATCGGCTCATGGCAGTGAGGTATAAAAGCACCAGGTTCTGTTCCAGTGCTACATTCAACAACAGATCGTACTCTGTTTTAATAAAATCTTCTGTCAGCCCTGGCTTCGGAAACCCCATCCAGTTCAGGTCTTTAGGCGTAATAATATTCGTTCCGGTTGTCATTACGGCTTGCTGGTTATACACGCAAAAGTTTCTGAATATAACCTGGGAACGCTGAAAATAATCATGCAAATACTTATAAGCCTGCTCCTGCGATGGTTGCCACAATACACATACCTTCCTGATATTTTCAGGATTTGGCAAAACTACCCGGCGTTGTACCGCGGAGGCTTCCTTTTGAAGTTTCCTGTATGCAATTTTTTCAATTAGTTTCATACGCGGACAAAGTTAATGAATTGTGAAAAAGAATTACTTCCCGCAAAAAAAATTGTCGAAATGCCTCTTTTTCTGTTAAAAAATATAGCATTTTGGAGGAATTCTTCAATATTTTTAACCGGCAATCATTCGGACGAAAATGTATCGCAGGTATAAAAATAGGGGCAGAGAATGATCAGGCTTCAACCATCTTCATAAAATCTGCTTCCGAAATGATCGGAATCCCCAGCTGTTCAGCTTTCTCCAGCTTGCTGGGGCCCATATTTTCACCGGCCAGTATGTATGAGGTCTTTTTTGAGATCGAACCTACATTTTTTCCTCCGTTTTGTTCAATCAGCTGCTTGAGTTCATCGCGCGAATGGTGTTCAAACGTTCCTGAAATTACAATGCTCAATCCCTTAAGCTTATCAGTGCGGTTACTGAGTGTCTCTTCGCTTAGCTGAAACTGCAGGCCTTGTTTTTTGAGAAATTCAATCATTTCAATGTGTTTAGGATTCGATAAATAATCCACCACACTCTCGGCAATCCGCCCCCCTATTTCATTTATTTCCTCCAGCTCTTCCCTGGTTTTCGATTTCAGGTTATCGATTGAATGAACTTCCATGGCCAGTATTTTGGCCACCGTTTCACCAACGTATCGAATACCCAATGCATATAAGACCCGTTCGAAAGGGGCTTTTTTCGATGCTTCCAGACCATCGAGAATGCGCTGAGCCGACTTATCACCCATACGCTCCAGTCCGGTCAGCTGCTCCTTCTTTAAATTATACAAATCGGCTATGCCCTTTACCAGGCTATGATTGTACAGTGACTCAATGGTCTCCTGCCCCAGGCCGTCGATATCCATTGCCCTTCGGCTGACAAAATGCTCTATCTTTCCTTTAATCTGCGGCGGGCAGCCCATATCGTTGGGACAATAGTGTGCTGCTTCCCCCTCATTGCGAACCAATGGCGTATGGCACTCCGGGCACTTATCAATAAACTGAACCGGCTTAGCCATAGGATGCCTTTTCTCTGCTTCCACCCCGGTGATTTTAGGAATGATTTCTCCTCCCTTTTCCACAAAAACGATATCGTTCAAATGAAGATCAAACTTCTTTATGATATCCGAATTATGCAGCGATGCCCGTTTCACCACTGTTCCGGCAATCAGCACCGGTTCGAGATTGGCTACCGGTGTAACTGCTCCCGTGCGGCCTACCTGGTACGAAACCGACTTAAGCTCTGTGGCAGCGCTCTCAGCCTTAAACTTGTAGGCTACTGCCCAACGCGGCGATTTGGCTGTAAATCCCAGTTCCTCCTGCAACTGCTGCGAATTGACTTTTATAACGACCCCATCGGTACCTGCCGGGACTTTATGGCGTTCCAGGTCCCATTTATTAAGATAGGCAAATACCTCATCAAGGTTCCTGCACAACTGCATGGCTTCCGATACCTTAAACCCCCACCCTGCAGCTTTTCTCAGATTCTGGTAATGCCCATCTTCCGGAAGCTTTTCACCCATCACCGAGAAAAAATAAGCATCCAGTTTACGGGAGGCCACTATGGAAGGGTTCTGCATTTTCACTGTCCCGGCGGCAGCATTACGCGGATTGGCAAAAAGTGCCTCACCGGCCTCCTCCCTCTGTTTATTTAATTCTTCAAAAACATGCAGTGGCATAACAATTTCACCCCGAATCTCAAAGATGTCGGGAAATCCGTTGCCACGCAATTTCATCGGAACCGAACGAATGGTTTTTACATTCGCCGTTACATCATCTCCTTTTACCCCGTCGCCCCGGGTAACCGCCCGAACCAGTTTTCCCTGTTCATACAACAGGCTGATTGAAGAGCCATCAAACTTCAGTTCGCAAACGTATTCAAAATCTTCTCCAATCAGCTTTTTAATCCGGTTGTCGAAATCCCTGATTTCCTCTTCAGAATAGGCATTGGAAAGCGATAACATCGGATAGCGGTGCTCTACCTGCTCAAATGCCTTGCTCAAATCGCTTCCAACGCGTTGGGTTGGTGAAAAAGGATCGGCAAACTCCGGAAAATCAGCTTCAAGCTTTTCCAGTTCACGCAGCTTCATGTCAAACTCGTAGTCGCTGATTTCGGGCTGATGCAACACATAGTATTTATAATTATGTTCTTCCAGTTCCTGCCGCAAATCAGTTATCCTTCGGTAAGCTTCTTCCCTTTCCATATCGAGGTGTAAAATATTCTAAAGAATTTTAATGGTTAAAAATACGCAAGATTTCCCATTTGCATTAAACAATTATATGTGGAATTTCATTTAAAGTAGAGATAATGGGAAGTTAGACACGAGACACAAGACGATTAGAAACGAGACACAAGATGAGTAGACACAAGATATTAGATAATTGGATACAAGAAACAAGATGGCTGGTCATAGGTCATAACGCAACCTCATATACAATGAAACAGCATTCTTGATACCTGATACTAAAAGTCTTGATACCTGATACTAAAAGTCTTAGTACTTGATACTATAAATCTTGATATTATAAAAATACAATTATGGCATATACATTACAACCCGGAGAAAAAGCGTTCGATTTTAATTTGCCGGCAACAGATGGAAGAAATTATTCGCTGGAAAATTTTACCGGTGTAAAATACCTCGTTCTGTTTTTTACCTGCAACCACTGCCCTTATGTTAAAGGCAGCGATGAAGTTACACGTCAAACAGCAGAAAAGTACAAAGAGAAGGGGGTAGAGTTTGTAGCCATTAATTCGAACAGCGCCAAAACTTACCCTGAGGATAGTTTCGACAATATGAAAAAGCGTATGGAGGAAAAGCGGTTTCCATGGAAATACCTGCGCGATGAATCACAGGCAATAGCATTGGCTTATGGAGCATTGCGTACTCCTCATTTTTTTGTATTTGATGAAAACAGAAAATTGGTGTATACCGGCCGGGGTGTTGACAATCCACGGGATGTTTCAAATATGACAGTTAACGATCTGGATCGTGCACTGGAAGAGTTAACATCGGGAAATCCAGTTACCATTCCGGTAACCAATCCTATAGGCTGCAATATCAAATGGGAGGGAAAAGAGTCACACTGGATGCCTGCCGATGCCTGTGACTTAATTTAAAAACAGCTCCTAGATGTTTTCTCTGAAAAATTAAGCCCCGCCATAAATCCCTACATTCACATGGCCAAATAGTTGATTATATCATTTCACTTTAGGACGTACCGTAGTCCAAACTTTTTTCTCACCTCCTCCGGAACTATCTGACATACCTTCATCATCAATTTACGATAATACTGTAATTGATCTAATAAGTAGCATTAAAGATTCCCAACATTCCATTTTTACTAAATCAGAGTACAATTATTTATGTGTATTCTATTCTTAACCCTGACAATCTTTTTTGTATGTTTGTTTTTTAAAGTCACAATTCAAGTAAACCTTTAAAAAATGAAGAAATTAACAGTAGTATTCCTGTCAGTTATTATATCAACATTGTTAACCAGCGCGCAAAAGCCGAATGGTTTTTACGGAATGTGGAGTATTGAAATAGAAAACGGTTCAGTAGGTTGGCTACATGTATTCGACAATGACGGCTTCCTAGATGCCGAACTGCTATGGCGCTGGGGAAGTGTTTTACCGGTTCAGAATGTATTTCTGATTGATGATGATAACCTGATGGTAGTGCGTGCAAACGAAACAACACGTACAGGCAAGGACGGAAAAGAACGGAAAATGATTGTTCCCCACCTGTTCGAAATCACCCGAAGCGGCGACCGTATTTCAGGTAAGTCACTGGAACCAGCAAGAAACGGAATGCAGACGGCTACTTTGAAATTTTATGGTTGGAAATTACCTGATGTACCGGCTGCACCAGATCTTTCAAAAGTTAAATACGGGCAGCCAATAAAATTATTTAACGGCAAAGATCTATCGGGCTGGAGATTAATAAATTCCAACCAGGTTAACGGATTTAAAGTGGTTGATGGCATTCTGGTAAACGATCCGGTTAAAAAAGAAGGTGAGCGGATTTCTTACGGCAATATCCGGACTGAGCAGGAATTTGAGGACTTCAACCTAACCCTTGAAGTAAACGTTCCAAAAGGCAGCAACAGCGGAGTTTATTTACGCGGGATATATGAAATCCAGGTGATGGATTCCTACGGACGTGCATTGGATTCACACAATATGGGTGCGCTCTACAGCAGAATCACACCTTCTCAGTCAGCCGAAAAACCGGCCGGTGAATGGCAGTCAATGGATATTACCCTGGTCGAACGTCATGTTACAGTTAAGCTGAATGGAACCACGATAATTGATAACCAACCTGCTTACGGGCCTACCGGGGGTGCCATCAGTGCTGATGTATTTAAAAAGGGTCCAATCTATCTGCAGGGCGACCACGGAAAAGTTTCATACCGCAATATGGTTCTTAAACCTGTTATTAAATAATTGGAAAACAAATAACATCCCGCTTTTGTAATTTTTCTTCCGGATTCTTATACCTGGATAGTTTGTGGTGGGATAAAATACCCGACTGCTGCATGGATGTTTTAATTTTAAAGTAAAAAAGCAAATTTTAATTTTTTAATATGCAGTCTCAATTACCAAACTTTCCTTATTTTCGGAAAATAGATAAAGCATTGTAAACATGAGACTCAAATTTTTTTACATATTTCTTGTCATGATAATTCATCAAAATGCGGGCGCACAACTATCAACGGCAATAGAAAACGAAGCCAGATTAAAGACAAAAGATGCACTGGAATTGTGTAAATATTTACATCAAAATCCTGAATTATCGCATCAGGAGTTCGAAACTGCAAAAAGAATGGCCCTGGAATTAAGAAATGCGGGATTTGAAGTAACAGAAAATTTAGGAGGCAACAACGTTGTTGGTGTTTTGAGAAATGGAGAAGGCCCGGTGGTTATGTTGCGTACCGACATGGATGCCCTGCCTGTTGAAGAAAAGACCGGTCTGGAATTTGCCAGTAATAAAAAAGTTACTGATATGAACGGCAATGAAGTACCTGTGATGCATGCCTGTGGTCATGATATTCACATGTCGGCATGGGCAGGAACCCTCCATACGCTGGTATCTTTAAAAGACCAATGGAAGGGTACGTTGCTGGTTATTGCCCAGCAGGCTGAAGAGGTAAGCGGTGGTGCTGATAAAGCAATAGAGGCAGGCTTATTCACAAAATTCCCTAAACCCGATTATGCAATGGCTTTTCATATAAATCCTGAGCTGGAATCGGGACAGATTGGTCTGATTAGCGGACCTATATTCGCCGGAGTTAAATCGGTAACGATTACCGTATTTGGAAAAGGCGGGCACGGTGCTTATCCTGAAAAATGCATTGACCCTATTGTTATTGCTTCACGGATTGTTATTGATTTGCAAACAATCGTCAGCCGGGAAATCAGCCCTCTTGAACCGGTTGTTGTTACAGTTGGTTCCATTCATGGAGGCACCAGACCAAACATAATTCCTGATGAGGTAACAATGGAACTCACACTGCGGTATTATTCCGATGATACAATTGAGAAAGTAATTGCAGCAATCCGGAGAATCAGTAATGCGGCCGCCATTATGGCCGGTATGCCCGATAGCCAGTTACCGGAAGTATCCGTTGACGAGGATGATACCCCTCCAGTTGTTAACAATCAGCTCTTAACTGAAAGAATCCATGCTGCTGCATCAAAATTAATTGGTCAGGATAACATTATAAAAACCGCACCGGCTATGGTGGGAGAAGATTTCGGTAAATACGGGCGCACACCCGAAAATATACCAATATGCCTAATCTGGCTAGGAAGCACTAGCCCTGAACTCATGAAACAACTCCAGGCTGAAGGAAAGCAACCCTATCCACTGCATTCTCCGTACCTTGATCCCGATTATGAAAATACCATTGAAACAGGTATTAAAGTAATGACCGGAAATGTAATTGGTTTAATGACCAACAGGTAACTACTGATCTCATTTTTAATAGTTCTGGTTTTCTTAATAATAGCTGAAAGTCAATTATACCTCCCTTGCTATCAGCCAGCCGGTATATAGAATATAAAAGCCAATTAATATACCGGCTTCCCATCTGTCGAGTTTTTTGCGGTTCCCGGTAAACATTGCCAAAAAAAGAAACAGGGTTCCCCCCATTAAAACATAGATATCAATATTAAAAACAGGATTGTAAACAATCGGATTAACTAATGCACTCACTGATATTATCAGGAAAATATTGAAAATATTGGATCCAATAATATTTCCAACAGCAATATTTGTATTTTTCCTAAAGGCAGCCACCACCGAAGTGGCAAGTTCAGGCAGTGAAGTTCCGATGGCTACAATAGTAAAACCAATAATTTTCTCACTCACCCCAAGAAGCGTGGCAATCTCAATGGCATTATCAATAACAAGTTTTCCCCCGATTATGAGTCCAGCCAAACCAAGAATTACAAAAATAACAGTTTTTAAAGTTGAAAGTTGCTGGGGAACCAATTCATTGGGTGTATGATCGGTCTTGAGCTGCCTGTACATATAGTACATAAAAAGGACAAAGAACAGCAGCAGAACTAAACCATTCACTCTTGATAGCACAGGTGCATCCATCAGGAAAAAATTATTGGCAAACAGAAAAAGTATCACTGCTGCAAAAAGTGACAGAGGGATTTCACGCCAAATGGTGCGTGACTGCACCATCAAGGGGTAAATTAAACCGGTAATGCCCAATACCATGAAAATATTGGCAACATTGCTGCCTATTACATTGCCAAATACAATATCGTGGTATCCATTACCAGAAGCAATAGTATTTACAACCAACTCTGGTGCTGAAGTTCCAAACGCTACAACAGTTAATCCGATAGCCAAATCAGATACATGGTATTTTTTTGCAAGTGCAGACGCACCACTCACAAGCCAGTCGGCCCCTTTAATTAAAAGTACAAGTCCGAAAATCAAGAGTATTGTGCTAAGAAACATTTTTTTCTAAAGAATAACCAATTTCGGCTCAACAAGTTTATGTAATCATAAAATTCCCTTAACTGCAACTTTGACAAACAAAGAATATTGCCGGAACAGTCCTCAATTATAATCATCCTGATTGAAATTATTTCTGTGAACAAAGCAGTTCAAAACATTGCAAGGATTAAAGAAAAAAATATTGTACCAATCCATGCTGACGTTTGTGGAATTCCCATAGATAACTGGAAAAACATTTGTCATTGACACAACATTAGCTTGATATCAGGCTAAATAAACACATAACGGATAATCTTTTTAATAAAGCAGCGTGTCCATTTCCACATTTATTTTATATTTGATTTTCATTCATTCTTATCCGTTAGTAAGAATGTCAAATCAATGAAATGAAAAAACAAGAACGCTTCGGGATAGAATATACTTTGCTATAAGATGTGCGGGTTTCAACTGTGAATTTTAATTTCGAATGATTAGAGCAGGAACGTTAATTTAAATAATCAATAGAAATATAATGAGACATAAGATCAATTCAAGAAGGAATTTTATAAAAAAATCGGCAGGAGTTTCGGCTGCCATAGTTGCCGGAGGTATCCTGCCTGGGTTCAGTGCCTCCAGCTACCGTAGAATTATAGGTGCGAACGAAATGTTACGTGCTTCCGTTATGGGTGTAAATTCTCGTGGCAATGCGTTGGCACAAAATTTTGCATTCCAGGACAACTGCGAAGTCATTCATGTCTGTGATGTAGATTCACGTGCTGTAGAAAAATGTGCCGCAGCCGTTCAAAAGGTGCAGGACAGGAAGCCGCAGGGCTTTATAGATTTCAGAAAGTCACTTGAAAGTAAAGACGTCGATATCCTTGTTGCTGCTCCGCCCGACCACTGGCATGCTCCGGCAGCATTACTGGCCATGCAGGCAGGCAAACATGTTTATCTTGAAAAGCCTTGCAGCCACAGTCCACGTGAAGGGGAGATTTTGATTGAGGCATCAAGGAGATACAACAAATCGGTTCAGATGGGTAACCAGCGCCGGTCGTATCCAAATGTTGTTAAAGGAATAGAAGAATTAAAAAATGGAATAATCGGCAGGCCATATTTTGGAAAAAGCTGGTATACCAACAACCGGGGACCAATAGGTGTAGGTAAAAAAGCAGCTGTGCCCGAATGGCTGGACTGGGAACTCTGGCAGGGTCCGGCACCGCGCACAGACTATAAAGACAATATTGTGCATTACAACTGGCACTGGTTCTGGCATTGGGGAACAGGCGAAGCACTTAATAACGGCACACATATGATTGACATCCTTCGTTGGGGATTTGGAGTGGACTATCCTGTAAAAGTAAGTTCCAATGGTGGGCGTTATCATTTCGACGATGATTGGGAAACTCCCGATACACAGGTTATAAATCTTGATTTTAAAGAAGGCATTTCCATGACCTGGGAAGGCAGGAGCTGTAATGGTAAACCCATTGAAGGCACTTCAGTAGGGGTTATTTTTTATGGAGAAAAAGGAAGTATGTTTATTCCGGCAGGAAACGAATATAAAGTCTTCGATCTTAAAAATAATATTATTAAAGAGGTAAAAGATACTAGAAAGGTCGATGCCCGCGATGCAGCCAATCCATCAGGCCATCTCGATTCACAGCATATCCGCAATCTGTTCAATAACATCCTTACAGGTGAAAAACTTGTTGCCGATATTGATTCAGGCCATAAAAGTACTGTGCTTGTCCAATTGGGCAATATTTCACAGCGGGTTGGTCGTTCATTGGAAATTAATCCTGAAAACGGCCACATTATTGGCGACAAAAAAGCTCAAAAACTATGGTCACGTGATTATGAAAAAGGTTGGGAAATGAAACTTTGAAAACAGTAAAAATGAAAACCAGACGTAAATTTATTAAAACCGCAGGTAAAGGAGTTATTCTGGCCACTGCAGCACCAGGGATAATTACACAACAGGCCTTTGCAACTCCACCGCAAAAATCCATTCGGATTGGAATCATCGGGGCTGAAAATTCCCATACCATAGGGTTTGGAAAGATGTTTAATACCGACAAAAAATTTCCTGGAATGGAAGTTAAATATGTATGGGGTGAGACCGATGAATTTGCAAAAAATGCAATGGAAAAGGGAAATATTCCTAACCAGGTAAAAGATCCCAATGAAATGCTGGGCAAAATTGATGCATTAATTGTTGACCACCGCCATCCAAAGTACCACCTGGAGCCTGCAATTCCTTTTATCAAGGAAAAGATTCCTACGTTTATCGATAAACCGTTTTGTTACCGGGCGGCAGAAGGGCTTGAATTTCTTAAACTAGCACGTAAAATGGGCACCCCAGTCACATCATACAGTTCTGTTGCCCATAACGCAGCCACGTTTGATTTAATGAACCAGGTGAAAAACCTGAATGAATTCAACCAGGTGATTCGAACCGGACCTGCTGATTTTGATTCACAATATGGTGGAATCTTCTTCTATGGCGTTCACCTCGTACAGCCACTGATGTATATTTTTGGTGAAGATATTGAACGGGTTAAAGTAAGTAGAAATGGAAGTTATGGAAATGCCAGTCTGAAATTTTCATCCGGATTGTTTGCAACTCTAATTTTAAAGGAAAAAGCGAGAGGTTGGGAAACATTTGTCGAAACTCCCAAACAAATGCTCGAATTAAAATCTGAAGCAAAAGAAACAGATCCCCCTAAAAGTTATGCTGACATGGCAGAAATGTTCAAAACAGGTAAAGAACCACGCAGCCATCAAAGCATTTTGAATTGTGTGTCGGTACTTGAAGCTCTGGAGAAATCAGCCGAATCAGAAAAATGGACAGATGTGGATTATAAACTTTTGTAATGAAATTAATCAATGGAAATATAGAATTAACTCATTATTGAAGCCGGAAAATGGTACTATATCAAAGTGAATTCTTTATATACATAAAAAACACGTATATTTTAAGCACCTGAAAACATCGGGTTCCGGAAATAAAAGTAATTTTATAAAATAGCAAGACAAGTAAAATCAAATTCAAATGACATGACGAATATAACATTACAGACTAAGCTAAGTCTCACAGTTGCGTTTCTTTTCTTTTTTATGATGAATAATATGAATGCACAACAGGTAATTGAAGGGGTCCATTACCACACCGGTCAGATGGTGCAGGTAAAAATCAGTAACGGAATTATTGAAGGCATTACTGCCATTGATAAACCAGCAGGAGAAAACCCGGTGTATATATCACCCGGCTTCTTTGATAACCAGGTGAATGGATTTGCCGGAGTTTCTTTTGCATTCGGTGAAAGCGATTTGACACCTGCAGGTATTGAAAAAGCAACCCGGGAAATGTGGAAAAAAGGTGTAACAACTTATCTTCCCACGCTTACCACCAATGATACAAAAGTTCTGACCGGGAATTTTGAAATTCTTTCAGGAGCGGTTGACAATAAAAAGTTGTTGGGTTCTATACCAGGTTTCCATCTGGAAGGTCCATACATTAACCCGGAAGACGGATACCGGGGTGCCCATCCAAAGCAATTTGTAAAGCTGCCCGACTGGAACGAGTTTATGAAATTTCATGAGGCATCGGGAAGAAACATATTACAGGTTACCCTTGCCCCTGAAATGGAGGGTGCACTTGATTTCATAACAAAATGCAGCCGGGAGGGAATCGTTGTTGCACTTGGCCACCATAATGCCGATATGAAAACAGTCACAGCAGCTATCGACAGGGGAGCAAAAATCGCAACACATCTTGGTAACGGAGCTGCCAACATGATAAACAGGCACTACAACCCGTTTTGGTCCCAGTTGTCCGACGACCGGTTACACATCAGTATTATTGGTGACAGTTTTCATCTCCTTCCGGAAGAAATTAGGGTCTTCTATAAAGTGAAAGGAACTGATAAAACGATTATTACATCCGATGTAACTCATTATGCGGCTTTGGAGCCGGGTGAATACAAAACTTCAACAGGTGAAACCATTGAACTTACCAAAGACGGAATGTTGCGGTATCCGGCACAAAATGTATTGTATGGTTCTGCATCACCCATAACCAAAGGAGTTGGATTTGTCATGAAAGTTACCGGCTGTACATTAGCCGATGCTGTGCAAATGGCAAGTACCAATCCGGCAAGACTTTACAACCTTAACGACCGGGGTGTTCTTGAACCTGGGAAACGTGCCGACGTGGTGCTTTTTACCCTTGACGATTACCAGGTTAACATACAAAAAACCTGGGTAAAGGGTGAATTGGTTTATGAAAACAACCAGAGATAACCAGCAGGAACTTTTAAAAAAATGCAGGAATTTATTCTTCGGCATTAACAATACCAAATAAAGAAAAATTTTTAATTGACTATACTAATTTTACAAACTTATTTTATGTCCAAGATTTATAGAAAAATAATCATTGCTCTGGTCGCAGTAGGTCCGGGGCTGTTTCTCATTGGGTACAACATTGGTACAGGTAGTGTAACTACAATGGCTAAAACAGGAGCCGAACATGGCATGGAGTTGTTTTGGGCATTGGTGTTGTCGTGTATTTTTACCTTTATTCTGATGGTTGCCTATGGTAAACTTACATTGGTATCAGGCAGAACTGCGCTGACAAATATTAAACATGAATTCAAGTACGGCTGGTTATTGGCCATGTATATATTGTTGGCGCTGATAATTGGTGAACTGCTTGCCTTAATGGGTGTCATGGGTATAGTTGCTGACCTGGTTCAGGAAGCTATACGGCTGCTATTCAATGAACGCATAGTAGGACGCGGATGGATAATCCTGGTTCTTGCTGCAGGTTTATATGTCCTGTTGTGGTTAGGTCAATATAAAACATTTGAAAAGGTACTCACAGTTTTTGTAATTTTTATGGGTCTTTCATTTATCGTGGTATTTTTTATGGTTCGCCCAAATTTAGGAGTAATAGCTCAGGGGTTGGTACCAGGAATACCTGATACACCCGGGGCAATGGGATTAGTGGCTGCCATTGCCGGAACTACATGCTCGGCGGCTGTTTTTATTATGCGAAGCACTGTAGTTGCAGAAAAAGGCTGGGGAATCAATAATCTGAAAGAAGAAAAAAGAGATGCAGCGGTTTCTGCTACCATGATGCTGCTCCTGAGTGGTGTAATAATGGCTGTGTCCGCAGGTACACTTCATGTTATGGGACTGAGACTCGACAACACAGTGGAAATGATCCAACTGTTTGAACCTATTGGAGGAAACGCTGCAGCATTTATCCTGATTCTTGGAATCGTAGGTGCAGGTCTTTCTACAATATTCCCAATTGTTTTAATTGCCCCCTGGCTTGTTTCTGATTTTACCGAAAAACCGCGTAATATCCATTCAACGCAGTCACGCCTGCTCATTTTTGGTGCCATGCTCTTTGCTTTTGGTACTATTTTTCTGGAACAACGCCCACCGGCACTTATGGTATTTTCGCAGGCTTTTCAGGCAGTTATACTGCCGGCAGTAGCCATACCGGCACTCATGCTGATGAACCGGCCTAAACTGATGGGGGTTCATAAAGCCAATCTTAAAGAAAATATAGGTGTCTGGGCGGTGGTATTGTTCTCCCTTATTACCACTTATTTTGCCATCACTGAATTATTAATGTGACATTGTTAACTAATTGATTAAAAGCAAGGGTGGCAAATACCAGAAAATGTACCGGTGAGTTCATTTTTAAAACCTTCAGCTTATTTATTTGATTTTTAAGTAAAAACGAGAAAATAGAATATGAAATAAAAGTAAATTAGCGGTTATGGGGGTTACATTGGCATGAGCATACAGATTCTGCCGGATACCGTTAAAATAATTGGCAGGATGAGAAAAATATCATTAATAATTAACAATTATAATGAGATGAATAACAGCAAATTGGACAAAAACGACCTCAGGGTAGAAATTTATAAAAATGCTGATATGTTGGGAAAAAGAGCAGCTGCTTCTGCAGCGGTCAACATAAGTACAGCCATCAGTGAAAAAGGATTTGCCACCCTTCTTCTTGCTACCGGTGCTTCACAGTTTCAGTTTCTTGAATATCTGCAGCAGCAGGATATTGAATGGAAAAAAGTTACTGTTTTCCATCTCGATGAATATATTGGACTTCCCGAAACACATCCTGCAAGTTTTCGCAAATATCTAAAAGACAGAATACTGGGAAAAGTTCAGCCAAAGACGGTACATTATATTAAAGGTGATGCCCCCGATGTAGAAACAGAATTATTGCGGTATGAACGCCTGCTCAACGAAAATCCCATTGACCTGGCATGCATTGGCATTGGCGAAAATGGACACATTGCTTTTAATGATCCACACGTTGCCGAATTTAACGATCCGAAACTGGTTAAGGTGGTTGAACCCGATAAAGCTTCACGCAAACAACAATTCAATGAAGGCTGGTTTTCTGCTATAGAGGATGTACCTACCCATGCAATTACACTTACAATTCCCGCAATTATGAATTGTAAAACCATTCAATGTGCAGTACCCGATAAACGTAAGGCCGATGCAGTTTATAAAACATTGAATGCTGAAATATCAACCTCCTGTCCGGCAACCATTTTAAGAACGCATCCTGATACGGTTCTATACCTTGACGAGGATTCTGCATCAAAAATAACTATTTAAACAGTCATTTTAAAAAAATGAAAACCTGGAGAATTGGAATAATTGGTACAGGCATGATTGCAGAATTTCATGCCCGGGCAGTAAACGCACTGCCCAATGCGAAGTTGGTTGGCTTTTGTAACATCCGGATGGAAAAGGCAGTTAAAATGGCAGAAAAACATGGTGTTAAATATTGGGATTCTGCCAGCTCCATGTTAAAATCAGATGAAATTGATATCGCTATGGTGGCCTCACCAAGCGGGGCACATATGGAACCAGCAATTGAAGCTGCAAAATATGGAAAACATGTATTGTGTGAAAAACCACTGGAGATAAAACCCGATCGGATAGATCGCATGATTGAAGCCCACGAAAAAGCAGGAACCTATTTGGGAGGAATTTTTAACCTGAGATACAATGAAACCACAAGAATAATAAAAAATGCCATTGATGAGCAGCGGCTGGGAACAATTACCTATGCCGGTGTCCATGTTCCCTGGTGGCGGAATGATGCCTACTATGAAGGCTGGCACGGGACATGGGACCTGGATGGCGGAGGGGCATTGATGAACCAGTCGATCCATATGGTCGATTTACTTCAATACCTGATGGGCCCTGTTAAAAGTCTGGGAGCCTTTTATTCAAACCAGGGGCACCCGCAAATTGAAGCTGAAGATACTGCTGTGAGTATCTTGCAGTTCGAAAATCAAGCACTTGGGATTATTTACGGTACAACAGCTTCTTTCCCCGGACAGTATCGGCGACTTGAGATAACAGGTACCCGGGGAACAATTGTTCTGGTTGAAAACAGCCTGAAGGTTTGGCAATTTGCCAAAATGAATGACGATGATGATGAAATCATTCAAAAGCACGGGAAGATTGAAGGAGGTGGCGGTGTAGCAGATCCCGCAGCAATATCTTTTGAAAACCATGCAAAAAATCTTGCAGCATTTATTCAGGCGATTGAAGAAAAAAGACCATTTGAAATTGATGGAAGAGAAGCCAGAAAATCAGTTGAAATTATTCTGGATATTTACGAATCAGCCAGAAAAAAAACAATTGTTGAAAAATTGCATCAATAAATTACCAGAATCAAAATCATCTGCTTTACAACTTAATAATTCACCATGACAACCAGAAAGTTTTTCATTTTCGCTTCTGTATTTTTTATCTTTTTCCAAAGCCTGTATGCTCAGAATTATGATGAATCGAAAATTGGAAATTACCAATTGCCTGAATTATTGATAACAGAAAGCGGAGAAACGGTTACTACCTCAACCCAATGGGAGAGAGTACGTCGGCCCGAAATAATAAAACTTTTTGAGGATCATGTTTACGGGCAGGTTCCAAAACATTTTGATAATATAGAATTCAGAATTATAAACCAAGATAAAAAAGCGATGAATGGCAGGGCCACTTTAAAAGAAGTAGCCATAACAGTATTCCGAAATCAGAAATCGGTAACAATAAACCTGGTGATGTTTACCCCCAACAGAATAAAAAGACCGGTTCCTGTTTTTTTGGTAATCAACCACCGTGGAATTAAAACAATGGATGTAACTCGTCAGAACAAGGATGGATTCTGGCCTGCAGAGGAAGTTATTGAAGCGGGATATGGAATTGCAGGATTTGATGTCATCGATGTATCGCCTGATGATACCGTAAAATATACAGAAGGAATATTGGAACAGCTTTATCCCGAGCAACTTAATATGAATAACGGTATGCGGGGATTGGGCGCATGGGGATGGGGTGCCAGTCGGGTAATTGATTATTTTGAAAAGGATAAATCAACAGATGCATCAAAAATTATTGCAGTGGGCCATTCACGAGGAGGTAAAGCATCGCTTTGGTTTGGTGCACAGGACGAACGGGTAGCAATTACTGTATCGAATGAATCAGGAAACTCAGGGGCGGCTATCTCCCGAAGAAATTTTGGCGAAACCATTGAACGCATCACAAACAGATTTCCTTACTGGTTCACTCCTAATTACAAAAAATACGCTGGTAATGAAGACAATTTACCCATCGACCAGCACATGCTGATTGCCCTTATCGCTCCACGGGCCGTTTACATTGCAAGTGCTGCAGAAGATTTATGGGCAGACCCTAAAGGTCAATACCTTGCCTTAAGGGAAGCACAAGCTGTATTTGATCTTTATGGTTTTAACACCAACCTGCCAGCTGAAATGCCGGAAACTAACAAACAAATCATCCGTTCTCATGTCGGGTTTCATAACCGGGAAGGTAAACACAATATGACACCTTATGACTGGCAGCAGTTTATCAGGTTTGCAAACGAATATTTTAATTCACATTGAAAATTAATATGCTCTTGGTAGAGCTTTTTTCTACAATTTCCCTCCTTTTTTAAAAGGGTAAAAAATTGACAAACAAATGATAAATCAATTTTCAAAGACCATTGAATTTATTTTTGAATAAGCACCTTTTCATATTTCATCCGCATTGTGAAAGTATTCTAATATCCTAAACATTATTTCGTGCAATTTTGCATACTTTCCATTCATTTCTGGTCCTCCGGAATTATTTCTTAATACTCCAGATTCCTCTCAACAAGATTATTCGGCTAATAAATAAGCGTGATTCTAAAAGAGATTCACACTATCATTAAACGAGACCATCTGGTCAGGATTTAAACATGGAAAAATTTACAAGATTAGGTCTATGCAGGTACCAAGTTAAATGATAATTCGTAGTATCTTCGTAACAAATTCGATATAAATTCGCTACAAATTCGCGATTTTACGAATTTGTTTCGAGTTTATATCGAATTTATCCCGAATATATTCCGGGAATAGTAAGACTGAATAAATCCCCTCGGGGTTGGGAAAATCCTGCCAAAATTGCTATACAACCTGCCGGAAAGGAATGTGCCGTAGGCACAATATATGGGTAGAATATTCATTGCACCAAATCCAGTCCCGCAGTCCCGTATAGGACGAATATCATGATTAATTCTGTTCTAAACGGACATAGTCAGAATACATCTGATTAAATAAAACTGTGCCGCAGGCATATAAGATGATTAGATAATGAACAATCGAATATTTTATCGTCCCATACGGGACGATGTTTCTGGTTAACATCATCATTCTACCCACATCTAATCCCTTAAGGGGAGGTTCTAACTGAATCTAGCTCTAATGAAATTTTTACTGCATATAGTTTCCCTCTGCTCAATTTCATATTCGTGAACATTACATTTTCAGTCTATTTTGGTGAAATCTACATATTTTGCAAACACAAACTCTGATGGCAAAAACTCTTTAAAAGAATTGGTTTTCATCCGACCATTTTCAATAATTCAAATTTTTTATGGATGGAATTTTAAAAAAAAATTAACTTTCGAAATTCATTTTAATACCAATATAAAGGCAGAATGAAAAAGATAAATTAGTTATTCCAAGAAGAATGAAATAATAATAGGATATGTTTAAATTTTTGACTGGAGCAGGATTAATCATTTTTGCAGTTTTGTCAATAATGATAATCAGGCAGGCACTTGCCCTGACAAATGATACCTCGGGTAAAATTGAGAAAGGAGTTCCTCAGGCTGAAGTCAGTGTGATTAACGGGGGATTTGAATCCGAAAAGGAATTTACCGGATGGTTCTTTTGGTCTGAAAAAGATCTTTTAACTGTTGAACCTTCTACTACTGTAGTCAAAGAGGGCAGACGGTCCGTAAAGCTTGAATATCCTGATATTGAACTCCATAAATATCATGATTGGTCTTTTAAAAATATCGGTCGCAAAGATGTTAAGCCAGGCCAGGTATGGACTGCCTCAGCCTGGGTGAAATATGAAAATACCGGACTGATGGGCCTGCAAATTATGGCAATTTCAAAAGGCGATACTATTCCAGTTTGGAGCAATGGCTTTGGATGGGCCAGTGGATTTGCGGCTGTTTATGGTACCGGCGATTGGAAACTGCTTGAAGCAACAGCCACAGTACCTAAGGAAACTGATCAGATTTATGTAAGGTTTACCGGAGTAGGGAAAACAACAGTCTGGATAGATGATGTTAACCTGTACGAAGGTGGTGCAAAACAAATCCGTCAGCCCCGCCCTGATGTTGAGGGGTGGGCTTTCGGCCGTGAGCGCGTGGAAGAAAAAATTGGTCGCGGATTGGCCTGCATTCCTCGTGAGAACGGCAGCATGTACTTAAGCTGGCGTCTGTTAAAAGAAGACCCGGAAAATGTTGCTTTTAACATCTACCGTGCAACAAGTGATGGTCAGTCACTAAAACTGAATGAAAAACCCATAATACGAACTACCGATTTTGTTGATAATACTTTCAACCCAAATATCAAAAACAGCTATTTTATTAGGTCTGTAACAGGCACCCGGGAATATGAAAGTTCCGAAGAGGTTGTGATTATTGGTAATACTCCGGTCAAACCTTATACATCAATCAAGCTGGAAAATGATTCTACTACTTTTCAACGGATTGGCATTGGAGATTTAAACGGGGATGGTAAGTATGATTATGTTATTAAAACACCCGACACCTCTCTTGATCCCTGGCACTGGTATCCAGGCAAAACAACCTATAAACTGGAAGCTTATTTGTCGGATGGTACTTTTTTGTGGCGCAAAGATTTGGGATGGAATATAGAAGCTGGTATTTGGTATTCACCCTACGTCGTTTACGATTTTAACGGAGACGGTCGTGCCGAAATAGCTGTAAAAACTGCCCCGATGGACAATGATTACAGGGAAACAAAACCGGATCCAACAGGAACATATGAAGCGGGAAGAGTAATCAGCGGCCCGGAATACCTGAGCATCCTCGACGGAATGACAGGTGAGGAACTTGCGCGAACAGACTGGCTTTCCCGGGATGGACTGGGGATGTATCATCATGTCTCAAGAAATCAGCTTGGGATTGCTTATCCCGATGGCAAAACACCCTGCCTGATTATGGCCCGTGGCACTTATTCCCTGAATAAACTGGCTGCTTTCCAGTTTCAAAACAACAAGCTGGAAGAACTGTGGAGATGGGACAGCACAGATGAACCCGGCGGTCTTTATTTTGGACAGGGCTCCCATTGTATGCATGGGGTGGATTTGAATGGCGATGGAAAGGATGCCATCCTATTTGGTTCTGCGGCAATCGACAGCAATGGGCAGGGTTTGTGGTCAACCGGGCTGGGGCATTCTGATAATGTTTGGGTCGGTGATATCGATCCCACCAGACCGGGGCTAGAAATTTATTATGGTATCGAAGGATCCAGGGCAAAGGGAAGTCTGGAAAATGGAATCAGTTTGTGGGATGCCCAAACCGGTGAATTGATATGGGGGCTGGATAAAACCACACAACACATTCATGGCACCGGACTTTGTGCCAATATCGATCCCCGGCATAAGGGAATGGAGTGTTACAGTGGTGAAAAAAGCCTGCCCGCCGTCTGGCTTCATACTGCCAAGGGTGAATTGATTGCTGACGAAAAAAATATAAATCTTGGTACTTCACCCAGGGCAGTATACTGGGATGCCGGCCCTGAGCGTGAATTGCTGATAGGAAAACGTCTGTTCCGGTATCCTGATGAAACTATTGCCGAAAATATCGAAGGAAGCCAGGTGGCCTGGGTTGACCTGTTGGGTGATTGGCGCGAGGAAATAATTACATCTGTTCCCGGCGAAATACGTATTTACCACACTTCAATTCCGGCAAAAGACAGACGCATCACTTTAGTTCAGGATCCGCTCTACCGTAATGGAATGGCTCATTTTAGCACGGGCTATATAATGCCGCCACAGACCGGCTATTTTATTGAAATGGCTGAACATTAAATATTTAAATTACATCAGGGAATGACTGAAAATCCTATTCCAGAAGGGAAATGGCCATATACAGAGGATTTTCGTATTCATAAAATCATGTTCGGTTCGTATAAAATTGGGGAATCTCTTCAGCATACAAAACAGACAGGAAACTATCATGGCCTATTACTTGTCATAACAGGATAGAATAGCATTCCTATATTGAAAATAGCCGGGTTAATGCTTCAAAATCTGAAACTACCAAATCTGCCTGGCTTTGATCCTGTAACTCAGAGCCGGGACCAGCGTATGCAATACAATACATGCCAGCCAATTTGGCGGCCTCTATACCATTGGAAGAATCCTCAACTACAATGCATTTCTCAGGTTGGATTCCCAGTCTTTTGGCAGCCAGCAAAAAAATATCCGGTTCAGGTTTACTGGCACCTGCCATCCGACCGTCAATTACCACATCGAAATAAGGTTTTAAATTGGTTTTTTGCAAAATAATTTCAATGACTTCAGGATAAGAGGACGATGCCAGTGCCAATGGAATATTTTCTGCTTTTAACTTTTTAATAAAATTTTCTACTCCAGGCATTGGATCTATTTTTTCAAGAGAAGAAAAATAGGGTGTCACCATCGAATTTGTCATCTCGACCAATTCCTTTATTGTTTGTTTCACCTTGTACTTTTCTTTTAATATTTGCCACATGCGATCGGTAGCAGTTCCCTGAAAAGTTTTATGCTCATCTTCCAATATATTTAATCCAAGTTTCCTGAAATTTGATTGCTCCACTTTCTGGTAAACAGGTTCTGAATTTACCAGTACACCATCCATATCAAAAATTACCGCCTCAAATTGTGGTAATTGTATTTCTATAATGTCATATTTCACCATCTCTATTCACCTTGTTATATGTTACCTCAGCCTCAAATCCAATTCCAGGTACTTGAAAATAAATTTCATTCATCAATAAGTTCAGCTAAAAGATTTTCTCCCAGTTTCAAAACAGATTGCTGTTCTGCAGCCTGAAAAGTCTTAGCCAGTTCAATTGCAAGTTTATTAAGCATATCAGAGCGCATACCCAGTGCTAAAACTGTTCTATAAACAACTGTATTCAACCGAGGGTCTTTACCTAATACAGCCAGCTCTTCAAAGAATGGTTCAAACATTTCATCAAGGGCTTTTTTTTGAACAATAGCCAGCCGCCCCATCAGATGTATACCTGTATAATGCACCAGATATTTTTTTCCTCTGCTCCACTCAAGGGCTTTTATAAAAGCATATTTTGTATTTACCCATAAATTAGCAGACGCATGTTCTGCTATTTCTATGTTTTCCATTCCTTTCGTCCAAAAATCCATCTGTTCTTCTGTAACTTCAGATGATTCATCGAGCAATGTTGCCAAAATCATAGTCTCGCGCCATTGTTTATTCCACAGTTTCAGTGCAAGCAAATGGTTTTGTTTATATTCATTTGCCAATTTACGTAATTCCACAACCGATATCCCCCAATTCAATTTGTATTCAATCCCCTGCCTTTTCATAGAAGCAGCAACATCACCGTTTTTAAGTAACCGGATACTTCTCAGCAACTGTTGAAACTCTTTTTCGGTTTCAGGTTTGTCGAGTAAATAAATCATACAAAATAATTAATTTGTGCAAAATTAGTATAAATGCAGATTTTTAGATATATGGATGAAAAGATTAAATTTGTCGAAATCGTATTGAAAGTAAGAATTGTTTATTAAAAAGTACATCAATAATATTTCGGGGCTTCAACTATTCCAATTGCTTCGCTTCGGCACATTGCTGCTAATCAGTATTGTTTTTGCAAAAAGCAATCTTTCTACAGAATCAATAGGTAATTATGAGTTGTTTTTATTTATTACTGCCTTGTTTTGTTCATTCTGGATAAACGGCCTTATCCAGGCATTTATCCCCTTATACAGGAACAATTCAACATTTGAATCTACAAGTAACAAATCTGCTGAATTCTTTAATACCTTTATTCTGATCAGTTTCCTGAGCATTCTCACAATGATTTTTTTAATCCTTTTTAAAAATTCTCTTGCAGGAATTTTAACTCACTCAGGAGAAATACCTTATTTTGAGCTCCTTTTGATCTATATTTTTTTCAGCAGTCCATCCTTTTTGATTGAATACATCTATCTGCTTAAAAACAAGCCGAATCTAATATTAAAATACGGGGTTACTACATTTGCTGTGCAATTTATTCTTGTTTCCCTGCCAATAGTTGCAGGATATGGAATGGAACTGGCAATTACCGGATTGTTAGTTGTGACGGCATTCAGATACATCTGGTTACTTTTCCTGTTAAAAAGACATTCCCGGTTCTCCATCTCAATCGATTTTATAAAAGAGCATATTCATTTTGCCTGGCCTTTAATTTTAAGTACACTTATAGGTAGTTCAGCGAGTTATGTTGATGGATTTTTAGTACTGCGTTATTTTGATTCAGCTACTTTTGCAATATTCCGTTATGGAGCCAAGGAATTTCCACTTGTTGTTCTTATGGCTAATGCGTTAAGCACTGCAATGATTTCTGATTTTTCATATAGAGAAAAACTACCGGAAGCTTTGAGTTCATTAAAAAAGAGAACCACCCGATTAATGCACTTGTTGTTTCCGGTAACTATTCTGTTTTTAATATTCAGTCATTGGCTCTATCCCCGGATATTTAACCCAAATTTCGCTGAAAGCGCAGTAATTTTTAATATTTATTTGCTTTTAATAATAAGCAGACTGGTTTTTCCACATACCATCCTTATCGGATTAAAAAAAACCAGGATAATCATGTATGCTTCTTTTATTGAATTGTTCATTAATATTTTATTGAGTATTTTTTTTATAAGAAATTGGGGAATAGAAGGAGTAGCTTTTGCAACTGTAGTTGCATTTACAGTTCAGAAAATTATTTGGTTAATTTTTAATTACAATGTGCTTAAAATTTCACCAAAGGAATATGTTCCTCTTCCTGTTCTTGGGTGGTATTCTTTGATAACTTTGTCAATTTTTTATCTTATGCATTAAGCGATTTGTAGTATGTTAAATAGTAAAAATCTTACCGGAATATTAAAGTGCATCCACTGTAACAGCCAACATTTAAATTTTTCAACTGAAGGGAATGAGTTGATTTGTGCAAATTGTGAAAATAAGTATCCGGTCATGGATAATGTGCCGGTTTTGCTTCCTGAAGATGAAACTAACAGTGAAATAAAATCCAAAATACACGAACAATCAGGAACTTCCTTTAAATACATCGATCACTATCAGAAAGATGCCTATACATCCGATTATTTTGAGAAGCGAGACAGCGGGACTGAACATGGTGAAAGAAGGGTCAGAGAATATATATCTGCAGAAATATCAGGCAAAAAAGGAATAATTTTGGATGTTGGTTGCGGAAAAGGTTGGGTTGCAGAATTATTTTGTCCACTCGGATATGAAGTAATTTCAATGGACATTTCATTGAGAAATACATCCAGGGCACTCAAAATGTATCCATTTAAAAATCATCATGCTGTAGTTGCCGATGCATTCAATCCTCCTTACAGAAACGATTCATTTGATTTCATCATTGCATCTGAAATTATTGAACATGTATACGATCCGGAGATTTTCATAAAAAATCTTTTCAGCACATTAAAACCTGGGGGGAAATTGATAGTTACCACTCCCTATAAGGAAAAGATTCAGTACTCACTCTGTATTCATTGCAATAAACCAACTCCTGTCCACGCCCATCTGCATTCTTTTGATGAGAAAATTCTGAAATCTCTTTTTTGGGATAAAAATACAGTTAAATGGAACTATAAAGTTTTCGCAAACAAAATTCTAATTCATCTCCGCACACATACTATTTTAAAATTTCTAAACTTTAAATCCTGGAAAATAATTGATAGCCTAAGTAACTTACTTTATTATGCACCTTCACGAATTTTGGTTACCTGGGAAAAGAAATTGCAGTAACCGCTATCAAAAGTTATTTAGTATTCAGGAAGGAATCCGGTAATCAATGATAAAAAAACTAATAGATAACCTGACCAACGCAGTTGAGAAAACTCCGAATAAATTAAAATCGTTAAATAACTAAATCTTTTATTTTATTTAGAATTGATCGTGAAACTAAAAAAAATATTTTCCTCACATTTATATAAACAGGTTCCTTTATTGCCTTTAAACACATAGCAATAACAACCGAATCAAAGAAGCACACCATTTACCAGTTTTAAAATTTTTAATTATATTTAGAAACCTTTAAAGTTCAAAATTGTTAGGTAAAACAACTGCAAAACGAGCAAAAAAGTTATTATACTAAACTGATCAGAATGAAAAAAAATCTCTGTTGTGGGCGAATCAGGTTTACACTTCGATTTTATATTATATTATTTGCCTTCTCACACCTTATTACAATACCTCTGACATCTTATTCTGAAACGGAAGATGTTTACCTTGCAGCTGGTTTTTCCAGAGATGAAATAAACAGGGGAAGGCGCTTTTTTATGGGTCTTCTGCCATTTGAAAGGAATCATGATGCATGCGTTTCATGTCATTACGTGGTTGCTCCTGATACTATGAACTGGAACCCATCGGCAGTAGACATTGCACGAAAATTTGCAGGAAGAGACTCGGCTGAATTTCACAGAGCTGTTATGGAGCCTTCAGGAACAGTTATAGAAGCTTCACATCAGAATTTTGAAATAAGTAACGAAGATGTGTATTACATAAAAGTTTATCTTGATAACCTGGCGGTAACCGGAATAGAACCATCAAAGCCTGTAATCAACCGAATACTCCTGTTTCTTTTTCTTGGACTGTTAATTACCTGGGCACTTCTCGACTTGCTTATATTTAAAAAAGTGAAAATTAAATTGATTCCAATCCTGATTTTACTTGGTGCCTTTGGATATCAATTATACATGTTGCAGGAAGAAGCTGTTAAGCTGGGCAGAAGCCCTGATTATCAACCAGACCAGCCGATAAAATTTTCACATCAGGTACATATGGCTGAAAATCAAATGGATTGTATGTACTGCCACCACACAGTTACCTCATCAAAAACGGCCAATATTCCATCCACGAATCTATGTATGAACTGTCACATAGTTGTCAGGGAAGGTTCACGATCAGGAAGATTTGAAATAGAAAAACTAGTGCAAGCTCATGAAGAAGGCCGTTCAATTGAATGGATTCGTATTCATAAGCTTCCGGATCATGTATTCTTCTCCCATGCGCAGCATGTTGGTGCAGGCAATCTCGACTGCATGCAATGTCATGGTGATGTGGAAAATATGCATGTCGTGAAGCAGGTTAGTGATTTATCAATGGGATGGTGCCTCGACTGTCACCGCGATACAAAAGTTGATTTCATTGAGAATGACTACTATTCAATTTTCGAAGCATTCCATGCGGATTTGGCAAAAGGTGTAAAGGATTCCATTCTGGCTGTGAATGTTGGTGCCAATGATTGTTCAAAATGTCACTACTAGTTTTTACAATATAATTCAACCAAGTTTCAAAAAAAATATCCGATGAGTGATGAAAAGAAATACTGGGAGCTCCTGCATGAATTCGAGCCGCTGAAAGATGCCCGGGTTAACAAAAAAACAGAAGCAGAAATATCCACTACTTCACGGAGGAATTTTCTGAAAGTACTTGGACTTGGTGCCACTTCTGCTGCGCTGATTGCCTCCTGCAAAAGACCCGTCGAAAAAGCTATCCCATATTTTATTAAGCCTGAAGAGATTACTCCTGGAAAGGCAGTTTATTACGCCAGTTCCTACTTTAATCAGAATGAGTTTTGCAATGTACTGGTAAAAGTCCGCGATCACCGCCCGATTAAGCTGGAGCCCAATCCGAAATCGGTTATCACACCACATGGGACAAGCGGGCGTGTGCAGGCTTCAGTTATGGATGTCTATAACATTAACAGATACCGTACTCCTTTAAAAAACAAGAAGACCCTGGACTGGGATCAGGCCGATAATGAAATCATCACGCAGCTAAAAGAAATATCGGAGTCAGGAAGGACCATCCTTTTAATTACTCCAACTATTATAAGCCCCTCAACAAAAAAACTTATTGGAGAATTTACACAAACATTTAATCTTGAATGGCATCAATTTGATCCCATACCAATGGACGGCTACAGGGAGGCAAACAGACGTTCATTTGGGATAAATGAATTACCGGAATATCATTTCGAAAATGCAGACTGCATTGTTTCGGTTGGTTGCGATTTTCTGGGCACCTGGTTATCTCCTGTGGAATTTACTTCCCAGTATGCCGGCAGAAGGGCACTTAATGAAGCCAATCCGGGTTTAAATCTTCATTACCAGATAGAAGCAGGAATGTCTCTAACCGGAACAAATGCCGATATTCGTATCCGTGCCGAAAAGGCTGATTATGGTAAAATTCTTGTGTATCTGTACAACCAGCTTGCAGCACAAAACGGAGCATCCCAGATTGAAGCCACACCTCCGCCACAGGAAGTTACAGAAAAACTCAAAAAAATAATTGACGACCTTCAGTCAAGCCGTGGTCGTTCAGTAGTTGTTTGCGGAGATAACAATCCGGATTACCAGGTTATCGTAAACAGTATCAATCAAATGCTTGGGAATGTAGGAGCAACGGTCCTGTTTAACAGAACCTACAATCATTACAATGGCGATGAAAACTGGGTTGACGCATTAACCAAGCCTAATCTTGGAGCTGTTATAGCATGGGATGTAAACCCCGTATACAGTCATCCTGAGTCAGGAAGAATTGGTTCAGCCATAGAAAAAGCTCCCCTTTCAATTGCCATTACTGCGCAGCCAGATGAAACTTCGGAGTTGTGCCAGTATGTATTACCGGCACCAGGTTACCTTGAATGCTGGGACGATGCA
This sequence comes from Mariniphaga sp., assembly GCA_041684965.1. Taxonomy (GTDB): domain Bacteria; phylum Bacteroidota; class Bacteroidia; order Bacteroidales; family Prolixibacteraceae; genus Mariniphaga. The sequence continues at coordinate 49,316 of JAWLGR010000005.1, read as the reverse complement.
GAATATAAGCGAGGTATTGTTTCAGTGCTGCAGCCCACCCTTCATAAACTGTTCGATTCGCGGCAGGCTCAGGAAGTTCTCCTTACCTGGATGGGAAGTACCTCAAGCTGGCGGGACTATATCAGGGAAAATTGGATCAATGACTATTTCAGTGAACAAAGTGAAAATTCAGATCCAGATAGATTTTGGATTGACGTTCTTCGAAACGGCGAAATGGTATTAAATCCCAATCCGTTGTCTGTAGCTTACAATACAGGTGAAACAGTAACTGCAATACAAAGTGTACTTTCTGAAAAAATAGTTGAAGGATTTTCTCTTGAACTTGTAGAAAACATAAATATAGGTTCAGGACACGGTCCGCTTAATCCCTGGCTGCATGAATGCCCCGATCCTGTAACCCGCATTGCATGGGGAAATTATGCATCCATCGCCCCCATGGCAGCACGCGTGTTAAACATTAAAAACGGAGATGTTATACAATTGGGAAACCTTCAGATTCCCGTATTGATACAACCAGGGCAGGCTGATAATACCATAAGCATTGCCCTGGGATATGGCCGCACAACAGGCATCGCCGAAGAAATAAGAACTGGTGTAAATGTTTACCCTCTGGTAAAAATGGAAAATAATTCGCGCCGGTTTACAATCAATGGAGTAGAAATTGCAACAACCGGCAGTACCGGATTAATGGCTCTTGCTCAGGGGCATCATTCAATGGAAGGAAGGCCAATTGTAAGAGAAGCAACCTATGAAGAATGGAAAAAGGATCCTGCAGCAGGAAATGAAATGCATGAGGAAGTAAAAAAACATAGTACTTCATTGTATCCAAAGACCAACTTTCCGGGGCATAAGTGGGGTATGGTAATTGACCTGAACACTTGCACCGGTTGCAGCGCATGTGTTCTGGCCTGTAACACCGAAAACAATATTCCGGTAGTAGGCAAGAACGAAGTAGCCCGGCACCATGAAATGCAATGGATACGAATCGATCGGTACTATAATGGAGACGAAAACGATCCGGAAATTGCAAGACAACCTGTTTTGTGCCAGCATTGCGATAATGCTCCATGTGAAAATGTTTGCCCTGTTGCCGCTACCAACCAGTCGAGTGAAGGAATTAACCAAATGGTTTATAACCGGTGCATCGGCACCCGTTACTGTAACAATAACTGCCCTTATAAAGTACGACGTTTTAACTGGATGGATTACACCGGGGCTGATTCTATACCAAACAATCGCTTTGACCCCGCCAATGTTACTGTTGATTTGAGCCGGATGCGCCACAATCCGGATGTCACAGTTCGTGCCAAGGGTGTTATTGAAAAATGTTCCTTCTGCGTCCAGCGAATCCAGGACAAAAAGCTTACTGCTAAACTGGAAGGCCGCACACTCGAAGATGGTGAATTGCAAACTGCCTGTCAGCAGACATGCCCCTCAAATTCAATTGTTTTCGGGGATTTAAATGATCCGGAAAGCAAAGTTTCGAATCTAATGAAAGACCCAAGAAACTACCACCTTTTGGAAGAATTACATACACTTCCAGCCGTGGGATATTTGACGAAAATTAGAAATAAAAGCTAAAAATTAACAGCAAATGATGCATGTTTCACCGGTAAGGGAACCACTGATTAACGGAGAGAAAAGCTACAACGACATTACCAATGATGTAATGGCTCCAATTCGTGCCAGGCCAGGCAAACTGTGGTATATTGGATTAACTGTTTCTATTGTGGTTATGTTGTTCGGATTTGCCATGATTGCCTATACTGTTTGGTTTGGTATTGGTACCTGGGGCGTTAACCGCACCATAGGCTGGGGATGGAGCATTACCAACTTTGTATGGTGGGTAGGTATCGGTCATGCAGGTACTTTTATTTCAGCAATTCTGCTTCTGTTTCGACAAAAATGGAGAACCAGCATTAACCGTTCTGCCGAAGCAATGACTATTTTTGCCGTTATGTGTGCCGGCATTTTCCCACTTATACATATGGGACGATTGCCTTTGGGATTTTATATTTTACCCTACCCAAATACCCGTGATTTATGGGTTAATTTCAACTCACCACTGTTGTGGGACGTTTTTGCAATAACTACCTACCTGCTTGTTTCCTTGTTATTCTGGTACATGGGCCTAATTCCAGACCTGGGAACCATTCGTGACCGCATGAAATCGTTATGGAAGAAAAAAGTTTATAATTTCCTGAGCTTTGGATGGAAGGGCTCAGCCCGTCACTGGCAACAGCATGAGTCGATGAGCCTCATCCTTGCAGGCCTGGCCGCTCCACTGGTACTTTCAGTACATACCATTGTGAGCTTCGACTTTGCTACCTCTGTAATTCCGGGATGGCATACAACCATTTTCCCTCCCTATTTTGTATCGGGGGCTGTATTTTCCGGATTTGCTATGGTTTTAACACTTATGATTGTCACACGAAAAACCCTGCACCTGGAAGAATACATCACAGTTGGCCATGTGGAATCGATGAATAAAGTAATTATTGCCACCGGCTCCATTGTAGGGATTGCTTATATCACAGAATTATTTATGGCATGGTACAGCGGAGTTGAATATGAGCGGTATGCATTTTTGAACCGTGCCCTTGGGCCCTATGCCTGGGCATATTGGATTATGATGACATGTAATGTTATTTCCCCTCAATTGCTGTGGATTAAAAAGCTAAGAAGAAACCTGACATTTACGTTTATACTTTCAATTTTCATTAATATTGGAATGTGGTTCGAACGATTCGTGATTGTAGTAACATCTCTGCACAGAGATTACCTGCCCTCCAGCTGGTCAATGTACTCTCCCACATGGATTGAAGTTGCAATTTACCTTGGAACTTTTGGTTTATTTTTTACATTATTCCTCCTTTTCATCAGGGTCTTCCCTGTCATAGCTCTTTCAGAGGTAAAATCCGTTGCCCGCTCCTCAGCAAAAAAATTTATTGGAAAACCAACAAAGAAACAATCACCGGAAAAATAAGAAATTATGAAATCAGTAATCTATGGTTATTTTACCGATGAACCCGATCTGCTGAATGCTGTAAAGAGGCTTCAGGAAAAGGGAATTAGGATAGAAGATGTGCGTACACCTTTCCCTGTTCACGGACTGGATGCAGCTTTAAAATTTCCCCGCTCCAATTTACCAAAAGTAGCGTTTATTGCAGGTGTAATCGGAGGAGCTCTGGGGCTCCTGTTTCAAATTTGGGTTTTTACAAGAGCCTGGCCTCTGGTAATAGGTGGTAAGCCATTTCTTTCCTTACCATCGTTCATACCAGTTACTTTTGAACTAACTGTATTGTTTGCAGCCTTTGCCATGGGTATTGTTTTTCTTATACAGTCAAACCTGGGACCTGGCTCTCTGCCCGATATTCTGGATGAGGAAGTGACCAATGACCATTTTCAAATAATCCTCACAGACCAGAACAATACAATTTCAGTTTCAGAACTTACCGATGAATTGATTTCTACCGGTGCTCTTGGGGTAAAACAAATTAAAACAGATAACTAATGGAAAAACAAAATATACCTGACGGCATTCCTTTTAGATTCGACAGGAATTTAAAAAAAAATCTTGCTATTGCTGCAGCCATTGGGTTACTGGCTTTACTTTGGGGAGTATTTATTTCTCAGGCACCTTCCTCCCGAATCTGGGCAAACCTTTGGATGAATGCCATAATGTTTTTATTTTTAGGTTTGGGTGCATTATTTTTTTGGACAGTTAATGTTCTGGGTGAATCAACCTGGCAAATTAACATTCAGAGAATCCTGGAATCCATGGCACTTACCATACCCTTTGCCCTGATATTATTTATCATAGCCTTTCCAGGTCTGACACACATTTTTGAATGGACGGATACAGAACATCTTGACCGTGTGTTGCAGGAAAAAACAGCTTATCTCAATATACCTTTCTGGATTCTGCGCCTGGCCATCTATTTTATTTTCTGGAGCTTTTTTGCGATCTACCTTCGCAGAATTTCTATAAATAATGACTTCAAGCCAGGTGAAAATTATTTAAAACGCGTACGAAGCACCTCAGGGTGGTTTATGGTATTTTTTGCAATCAGCAGTTCCATGGCTGCATGGGACTGGCTCATGTCAATCGATGCCCATTGGTTCAGTACGCTCTATGGCTGGTACATTTTCTCAACCATGTTTGTAGCATCACTTTCAATTATTATACTTATTACCATTGCCTTCAAACATTTCAACATTTTACCCAATGTGAACAGGGAACATCTGCACGATTTGGGGAAATATCTGTTTGGATTTAGCATTTTCTGGGCATATTTATGGTTAAGCCAGTTCCTGCTCATCTGGTACAGCAACATCCCTGAAGAAACATTTTATTACGTTGAACGGGTAACTCACTTTGAGAATTTGTTCTATCTGAATGTAGCAATAAATTTTCTGGTCCCGTTCCTGGCCCTTATGACCAGGAACTCTAAACGTCAACCGGTTTTTTTAGGAGCCATTGCATTAATTGTTCTATTGGGTCATTATCTTGATCTTTATCTGGCAATCATGCCAGGAGCAGTTGGACCCGAAGATGCCAAAATTGGAATTCTCGAAATCGGGCTGCCTCTTTTTTATATTGCTGCCTTTCTGGCTATTGTATTTTTTACTTTTGCAAAAGCAAAACCAGTACCTGAGAATCATCCTTATTTTATTGAAAGTTCTGACTATGAAAATCTATAATGTAAAACGACCATGTTTAATTTATATTCACAAGCGAGTAACATCATAATTTTTCAAGGGAGTTACAATAAAATGAGCTTGCAAAATTCTATCGAATACCGTTTAAAATAATTGATAGAATGAGATTAATACCAAAAAAATTAACATTATTAATAAGATGAAATATAAAATAGTCATCATTGCGGTTGTTTTTCTTTTTAGTTCCTGCGACAGACACCGAAACCACCCGGGCTGGACTTTTTTTCCAGACATGGAAGAATCGCAGGCATATGAAACCTGGAGTGAAAACCCTTATATGCCGGGAGGCAAAACTATGGCAGGCCCTGTAGAAGGAACGGTAGCCATTCACGAATATGCCTACAATTTTGTTAAAACACCTGAAGACGAACAACGTGCCGCCACCATTGCAAATCCACTCACTGATGAATTCAACCAGGAATATGCAAACGTACTTTATAACCGTTATTGCCTGATTTGTCACGGACCCAATGGAGACGGGCAAGGCTCCTTATTTACGGGCGGAAAATACCCTATTCCTCCTGCAAGCTTCCATGCTGAGAGAGCTTTAAATAAGACCGATGGACAGTTATTCCATAATATCCGTGCAGGTTTCGGCGTTATGGGTCCACACGGTTCTATGATGACCGTTGATGATTCCTGGCAACTGGTAAATTACATACGGTTCCTGCAAAACGAGCAGAATTAGTTTGGCCACGAATAATGTTCTCCATGGAACCTCCTCCACAGGAAGGAATTTTTATCCTGCATAAGGGTTTATATTTTAGGCTTCTAGGTTACATATACTGTTAACCCTTTCATGTTGAAGATGAAGGATATTTGATAAATAATACTCATTAATTAAAAATAAATCCTGTAATTGAACAGTGGAAAAAATCCAAGCTGATATATCGTCTCAATTTCATTCCTGCTGCTGCTGTATAATTGGGTAATGGGATTTTTATGATTGGTAACATTTTCTATGTAAAATTCCCACAACTGTGAAACCTTATTCCCATTCCTTCGGAAACCCACCTTCACATCGGCTTTAAAATAATCGGAAAATTGCTCCGACCATGCCAGTCTATCGTAATAAACAGTTCCAAAAGCTTCATTTGATTTTTTTGATGCCTCCACATCAATGGGTGTATACCGTTTACCGCCGGCCCAAGTCACCTTGGCATCAAAAATGAATGTGCTTTTATCACCCAGCTGAAATTCCTTTCCAGCAAGGAAATTAGAAACAAAACGGCCGTTAAAGGCAGTATTGCGTAAGATACCATCGCTGGCCATATATTTGGAATCAAACAGCGATAATGTAGTCAGAAAGTAATAATTTTTATGAAAAAATTTTTCCAAAGTAAATTCAAAACCATAATTCCACGCCTCCCCATCATTATTCATTGAATTACGCGTATTCAGTCCCCATCCGGCACCAGCATTAACAATACTGTAGGAAGAAGGCTCCATCTCAACCGGCACATCAAACAGAAATTGGTAGTAAGTCTCAGCTTTTAGGCGAAGTTGGTTACTCAACAATGCGTCAAAACCAAGTACCCAGTGATGGGTTTTTAAAAAATCGAGATTTTGATTGTCCAAAAAGATGTTATTTTCATCATAAATGGTTTCTAAAAAATACGTAACCATTGAATGAGTTTTTGCATGCTTCCCGTAACCAAAATTCAAACTTGTTCTGGTCCCGGTTTTCCAGCTTGCTCCAATCCTCGGCTCCAACGAAAGCTTTTCATTCAGCCCAAACAACAGAATGTTAACTCCCGGCTTTACCTCAAACCTGTCTGAAAATTTATATGCAGCCTGTATAAATGAAGAAAAAAGTATTGGCCCTTTAATCACTGACTTTTTGTTATTCAGCAGATACTCCCAGGTAGTTTCATCATTTCTTTTTTGCTTTGCATCCAGACGGTGGCCAAATTTATCAACAGTAATCCCTGAACGGACTGATAACTGCCTGCTAAACTTTTTATTTAAAATGTATCTGAAGGATACACGCTCTTCAATATTATCCTCCCTGTAAAAAAATTCAGGAACCTGATCAATTTTATATTGGTCTAATGTGGTATGGGTGTTTTGGATTATGTAAGAAACTATTAATTTACTGTAGGAGCTTTCATTGTGAAGTCGCGAATAATTTATACCTGTGGCTACAGAGCCTGAACCATTAACAAGGTCCATACCTTCACTTGTATATAGATCGGCAGAATTTTCTTCACTGTTAAGCATTGAAATGCTGCTTGTACCACCCAAACCAAACCAGCTAATTTTACCTTTCTTAACGGGGAAATTCAATTTAAAATTTAAATCCTGATATTTGGGGATACCGGATGTGCCAAAACTGATGCCCAATAAATCGAAAACCTGCAAAGTTGAATACCGGTAATTAGCGAGAAAAGAACTTTTACCTCCCTCCCTAAAAGGCCCTTCAGCCCCGAGCTCGAATCCATTAAAACCCACCTGTCCCAAAAATTCATATTTTTCATTGTTACCTTCCCGCATGTTTAAATCAAATACACCCGAAAAAGCATTTCCATATTCAGCCGGAAAAGCACTGGTAAAAAAATCAGAATTACGCAATGTATTGTTATTAAGCATACCAACAGGGCCTCCGGTGGTACCTGCTGCAGCAAAATGGTTCGGATTGGGAATATCTACATTTTCCAGCCGCCACAATATACCACCTGGGGTATTTCCCCTGATGATAATATCGTTTCGTTGATCATTTGCACCTGAAACCCCGGCAAAATTCATCGACATCCGGGCAATATCCTCCCGGCTGCCGGCATACCGTCCTGCCTCCTCCACCGTGATAGCACGTGCACTCACACTGGCCATTTCATTCAGAGCCCTGTCCTTACGCTGGTTCCCGAGAACCGTTATTTCACCGGTAACCTCTACCTTTTCTTCCAGTTCAATAAATAATACCGTTTCTCGGGCAGAACTAACCAGGATATTTCCTGCCTGACCCGGATTGTAGCCAACGTAACTTACCCTGACAGTTTGACGACCAAAGGGCACATTCATTAACCTGAATTCTCCCTCCTGATTGGTCGATGTCACTAACAACGGATTTGAATCTGCCAGGAATACATTTGCCCCGGGTAAAGGCATTTGTGTTTGCTTATCTACAACCCTTCCACGTACAATCTGTCCGCTTTGTAGAGATGCGTTAAGACCTCCGTTTGAAAGCATAAAAAATAATAAAACAATACTGTGAAAAATTAACCTGACCATAATGAATGATATTTATCAAACTGCTAAATTAGACATCCTTTAATTTTAGATAAATTTATTCTGCAAATACATGACTATATCCTGTGAAAGCAATAAGAAAGCCTGTAATTTAGCAGGAAAATAATATACCTCAACAAAAAAATAACATGGAGTTGTTTACGGCAAAAAATGTATACAAAACTTTTTCTTCAACTAGGGCATTGACAGATGTCAGTCTTTCGGTTAAAGAACAAAGCATATTTGGTTTACTGGGGCCTAATGGAGCAGGAAAAACCACCCTGATACGAATAATCAATCAGATAACTGCACCGGATGAAGGGGAAGTAATGCTGAAGGGGAAAAGAATGAAGCATTCTGACGTGGCGCACATAGGGTATTTGCCCGAAGAAAGGGGCCTCTACAAAAAAATGAAAGTAGGAGAACAGGCAGTTTACCTCGCTCGTCTTAAAGGCATGAGTAAACAAGATGCGATTGCCAGTCTGAAGGGTTGGTTTGAGAAATTTGAAATGGGAGGATGGTGGAATAAAAAAGTGGAAGAACTTTCAAAAGGTATGCAGCAAAAAGTGCAGTTTGTAACTACTGTCGTACATAACCCAAAATTGCTGATTTTTGATGAACCTTTCAGCGGCTTCGACCCCATTAATACAAACATGCTAAAAAGAGAGATTCTCGACTTGCGCAAAAACGGTGCAACAATCATATTCTCCACCCATAATATGGGCTCGGTTGAAGAACTGTGCGATCATATTGCACTTATCAACAAATCGGTAAAAATTGTAGACGGACCTACAACTGAAATCCGACAAAAGTATAAATCAAATATATATGAAATAAATTATAAAGGGAACTTCGAACAGGTTGCCAATTCATTAAAGCAACATTTTACAGTAATAAATCACACTGAAAATGAGCGGGAAAATACCCTTCAGGTTCAACATTATAACGGTGGAGCAAATAACCAACTGCTCCAGACCATTCTTCCGGAGGCAGAAATCATTTCATTCAGGGAGATTATACCTGGCATGAACGATGTATTCATTAAGGCAGTTCAGGAATCAAATCAATCAAACAGCAATTTAACATGATGAATAAAACATTGATTATACTTACTCAGGAATACCTAAAGAGGGTAAAAAAGAAATCATTTTTAGTTCTGACCATTTTAGTTCCCCTGCTTTTTGTGGCCATGTTTGCCATCATCATACTATTGTCGGTTCAAAGTGATTCCAGAGAACGAATCATTGCTGTATACGATGAATCCTCTATCTTCCTGGGACAACTGGATCAGGAGGGTTTTACAAGATATCATTTCATTCCTGAGAGTGAATACAACCGGCTAAAGGACAATTTAAAGCAAAGTGAATTTTACGCTTTGCTATATATTCCACCTGATATTTATGTTACCAACCAGGCCCAACTGATATCAGAAAAACAGCTACCGGTAGAAATAACCGGACAAATTTCACAAAAGCTAAGCCGGCATCTTGAAAATGAGAAACGCCAAAAAATTCTGGCTGAATCAGGTATACCCGATTTGGATGAAAGGCTAAGGGCAGCCCGTACCTCCATCAGGTTAAATACTTTAAAATTTTCGGAAAAAGGTATAACAAGGGAAAGTTCCTCCGAAGTTGCATTTATTGCCAGTTATGCAATGGGTTTCATCATTTATTTTTTTGTTTTTATGTATGGGGCGATGGTTATGCGAAGCGTAATGGAGGAAAAGAAAAACCGGATTGTCGAGGTGATTATTTCATCTGTAAGACCTTTCCAGTTAATGACCGGAAAAATTATCGGAACAGCCCTGGTTGGACTTACGCAAGTAGCCATTTGGATATTGATCGGACTCATTTTTATGATAATTGCAGGTGCATTTTTTACTCCTGAAGAATCCATGCAAATGAGCCAAAGCCTTATGGAAAGCAGGCAAATGCCCTCTTTAGCAAAGGAAGCTGATAACAGCCAGATAGCTGATGTGTTTGCCCTTATCGGCAACCTGAACCTTCCGCTCATATTGTTCTCATTTGTATTCTATTTTCTCGGTGGGTACTTTATGTACAGCTCACTTCTTGGGGCAGTTGGAGCTGCAGTAGATAACGATGAAGATTCACAACAAATGGTATTTCCGATAACTTTTCCGCTCATCCTGTCAATAATGCTGCTGTTTCCAATTGCGCGCAATCCCGAAGGCCCAGTTGCATTCTGGGGTTCAGTTATCCCTTTTACATCACCTGTTGCCATGCTCGCAAGAATACCTTACGGTGTTCCGCTTTGGGAATTAATGCTTTCCATGGTCTTGCTCCTGCTTACGATGTTAGGGGCTATTTGGGCAGCTGCAAAAATTTACAAGACAGGATTGCTGATGTATGGAAAAAAAATAACACTTGCTGAACTGATAAAATGGCTTCGCTATAAAAATTAAATTCTTACACATTAAACAGGTATTTTATTCTGATTTAGCAAGATTTGCTTATCTTGCACTTAATTAAAAACTCAGCCTGACATTGAATATTGATGCAAGTAATTATAACTTTTTAAATGCAACTGATTTTTTCTTCAGATAAATCTAAATATTTATAAGAATAAGCGACCAACTGAAAAACATATTATATAAATTTTCAAATAATACCATTATGAAAGCCAATAATATTCTGGAAACGATAGGAAATACTCCACATATCCGAATCAACCAGCTTTATCCTTCTGACTATGAAGTATGGGTAAAGATGGAAAAAGCGAATCCGGGAGGAAGCATAAAAGACCGTATTGCACTTTCGATGATAGAGGATGCTGAAAAACAAGGCATCCTAAAAAAAGGTTATGTAGTAATAGAACCGACGTCAGGTAACACTGGAATTGGTCTTGCGCTTGTGGCAGCAGTGAAGAAATACAGGTTGATACTCACCATGCCTGAATCAATGTCGATGGAGCGCCGGCAGGTACTTGTGGCCCTTGGAGCTGAACTTGTTTTAACACCGAAAGAAAAAGGAATGAAAGGTGCCATTGCAAAGGCTGAGGAACTTGCAGCCGAAATCCAGGATGCCTGGATTCCCCACCAGTTTTCAAATCCTGCCAACATTGCCGCCCACCGTGAAAAAACTGCCATGGAGATTCTGAATGACTTCCCCGAAGGAATTGATTATCTGATTACCGGGGTTGGTACTGGTGGCCATATCAGCGGTGTTTCGGAAGTATTAAAAAAAGAATTCCCAAATATGAAGACCTTCGCAGTGGAACCGGCAGACAGTCCGGTGATCAGTGGTGGTGAACCTGGACCTCACAAAATTCAGGGAATCGGTGCCGGTTTTATTCCCGATAACCTGAAAACCGGGCTGCTCGATGGTACCATTACCGTTACACAGGAAGAGGCATTTGAATATGCCAAAAAAGCTGCCAAAATGGAAGGCTTGTTTGTAGGTATTTCCTCGGGAGCGTCATTCGCAGCTGTAGCAAAAAAGATAAAAGAATTGCCCAAAGGGTGCCGCATCCTTACCTTTTCTTACGACCACGGCGAAAGGTACCTTTCCGTTGATAATCTGTACTAAAATTCATAAGCACTTAAAACAGGTTGTCTTAAATTGGCAACCTGTTTTTATTTTAACATTCAGGCTACAACTTTAACTTCTTAGCCTTGCACTACTCATAAGCTTTTCAGCCGGCTGTACTACAGCTCCAAAATCTGCCCGTATAGTCTTATCGCAGGAAGTTCTTTGCTACTGTATAATGAATACTATCCCGGAACTCAGGATGGATGCATACATAATTATTTTGCGAACCCATAGCCTTAACCTCTCCGTGGATTATTTCAAGTCCGGGAAAATTTTGTTTTAACAGCTCTCCATCTTTTCCCCCTTACTTTATTTCCAAAAGATAATCCGGGCATCAGGCAGGCAGGTTCTTAAGATATTCAACAGTCCGGGTGGGGCAATATCGCCGATATTAACATCCTGCCAGCCCGAGACTATCAAAACAGTAAGATCACCCGCTCCCGGTTGCCTTTTAAAACTGCAGGCTCCTGCTATAGCGCTAATACACAACGCTGATATTGCGTGTAAAGCATCTCTGCGAGTATATGAATTCCTTTTTACAGGTGCTTTGATTTTTTCATTTTTATTTTCTATAATACAACCGGCAGTTATCAAACCAATTGCTGGCAAGCCGCAATATTATTTGCTATGTAATGGTATTGATTCCAATTATTTCAATCGTTTCACGGAGTTTAGTCTCACATATATGGCTGTTCCTATTATTTTATTTTTCTGTATCTATTTCATCAATACTTATTGTCAGCTAATGCAAGTTGTAAATTTCAACGGAGTTAAATGCACCGCTATATACAACCAGTTCTCCAAAGATATATTCTCTTCCAACCATTGAATTGATTAATGCCAGACTGAAAGATTAATCAGGACAATCAGCATAAGAGAGGTAGCCCCTATTGCATCTGATTTCTAAAGCTAAATATATAATGAAACAATGAAATACCAGTTAAGAACGGTTAAAAACTGGATTTTCTCATTTAATGGTGGCATCTTACTGACTTATACTCAGGGGAACTGAATTTATTTTACTCATAAATTACAGGATATCAATTTCCCCAGACCATTCTATGGCAATTAATCATAGCAAAAAGAAAGCCGCCCCAAACAATTTTTTGAGACGGCTGCTTTATATATGATTTATATTTCCTTAGGCCTGAGCAGTAGGGCCTCCAAAAGCCATTGGAGGCATTCCGTGTCCAGAACCAGGTCCAACATTCTTAATAGTACCGTGAACAGCCTCATACTTACTGATATTATCCTGCAAAGCATGCAACAAACGTTTGGCATGTTCCGGAGTAAGGATTACCCTTGATTTCACATTTGCTTTAGGAATTCCAGGCATGATACGAACAAAATCAACTACAAATTCTGAGCTGGAATGTGTAATAACAGCCAGGTTTGAGTAAATTCCCTGTGCTATTTCCTCACTCAATTCAATATTTAGTTGTTGTTGCTTTTGTTTTTTTTCATCCATGGTAACTAAAATTAAATGTTTTTCTTTACATCAATTAACCGGTCATATTCTTCTTTTGATCCCACAATCAGGTTTTTATATTCCTTCAAACCTGTTCCAGCCGGAATGAGATGACCGCAGATTACATTTTCCTTCAACCCGTCGAGATAATCCGTCTTACCATTAATAGCTGCTTCGTTCAATACTTTAGTGGTTTCCTGGAACGAGGCTGCTGAAAGCCAGCTCCTGGTTTGAAGGGCTGCCCTGGTAATTCCCTGCAAAATCTGACTTGAAGTAGCAGCAATTGCATCCCTGGCTTCAACCAACTTTTTATCTTTACGTCTCAACTGTGAATTTTCATCCCGAAGCCTTCGTGCAGAAATAATTTGCCCGGCTTTTAATCCTTCAGCATCTCCCGGTTCGATAACAACTTTTTTATTCCATATCCAGTCATTTTCGGAAAGGAATTCATTTTTATCGACGATTTGTTTTTCAAGAAAACGGGTATCGCCAGGATCATCGATTTCTACTTTACGCATCATCTGACGAATAATTACCTCGAAATGCTTGTCGTTGATTTTCACACCCTGCATACGATACACATCCTGAACTTCATTTAGGATATATTCTTGAACGGCTGTAGGACCTTTAATAGCAAGAATATCGGAAGGGGTAATGGCTCCGTCAGAGAGTGATGTCCCAGCCCTGATATAATCGTTTTCCTGTACCAGAATCTGCTTGGAAAGTGGTACGAGGTATTTTTTGACATCACTTGTTTTTGAAGTAATAATAATTTCGCGGTTACCTCGCTTGATTTTGCCAAGTGATACCTCACCGTCGATTTCAGAAACTACTGCCGGATTGGATGGGTTACGTGCTTCGAAAAGCTCGGTTACACGTGGCAAACCTCCGGTGATATCACCAGCCTTACCAGCAGCCCTTGGTATTTTTACCAGCACCATACCGGCTTTTACTTCATGTCCCTGTGAAACGGATATATGCCCTCCTACCGGCAGGTTATAAGAACGAATCATTGTTCCATCCCTATCCATGATCTTAAGGGTTGGGTTCTTGGTTTTATCCCTGGTTTCAATAATTACTTTTTCACTGTAACCTGTTTGCTCATCCGATTCTTCACGGTAGGTAATATTTTCGATCAGGTTTTCAAATTCAATTTTCCCATCGAATTCTGTAATAATTACACCATTAAATGGATCCCATTCGCAAATCAGCTTACCCTTCCTGATTTCTTCTCCATTTTTTACATACAGTTTTGAACCATACGGAATAGCATTGGTTGACAGAGGAATTCGTGTATTTTTATCAACAATTTTCAATTCAGCAAGACGGCTAACAACAATATCAACAGGAGTACCGTCATCACTTTTATATTCAACTGCTCTTAGTTCTTCAATTTCGACTATACCATCATAACGTGCCTCAACGGTTGATTGTGCTGAAATATTACCGGCAATACCTCCCACATGGAAAGTACGAAGGGTTAATTGAGTACCAGGTTCACCAATCGATTGAGCTGCAATCACACCTACTGCTTCACCTTTCTGGACTGTTTCACCGGTTGCTAGATTCCGCCCATAGCATTTAGTACAAACTCCTATTTTTGATTCACAGGTAAGTACTGAACGGATTTCAATGCTCTCAATGGGTGAATTTTCAATTTTATTTGCAATATCCTCAGTGATTTTATCCCCGGATTTAATTATCAGCTCACCCGTCAGCGGATGATAAATATCGTGTACAGACGTGCGGCCTATAATGCGTTCATAAAGTGAAGCTACAATTTCTTCATTGTTCTTAATAGCGGCAGCAGCAATCCCACGCAATGTTCCGCAATCTTCCTCAGCAATAATTACATCCTGTGAAACATCAACCAGCCGGCGTGTAAGATAACCTGCATCTGCTGTTTTTAGAGCGGTATCTGCCAACCCTTTTCGTGCACCGTGTGTAGAAATAAAATATTCAAGAACTGAAAGGCCTTCCTTAAAGTTTGCAAGAATTGGATTTTCAATAATCTGAGAACCAGTGGACCCGGACTTTTGAGGTTTGGCCATCAGGCCTCTCATTCCACATAACTGGCGTATCTGCTCTTTAGAGCCACGGGCACCGGAGTCAAGCATCATATAAATAGAATTGAATCCTTGCTTGTCACCACTAATGGTTTTCATCACTGAATGGGTAAGGCGTGAGTTTGCATGCGTCCAGATATCGATAACCTGGTTGTACCGTTCATTGTTGGTAATGAACCCCATATTATAGTTAGCAATTACTTCATCAACTTCTTCATATCCACCGCCAACAATATTTTCCTTGTCTTCAGGAATGATAACATCATCAATATTAAATGACAGACCACCACGATATGCCATGTGGTATCCAAGATCTTTAATGGCATCGAGAAAGGTAACTGTATCTGCATTGCCACATTTTTTGAAAACTTCAGAAATGATGGTACGCAGTGATTTTTTTGTGAGCAACTGATTTATGTAGCCTACATTGCGGGGTACGTATTCATTAAAAAGAATACGACCAACAGTAGTTTCGATAATGTGTCTGAAAAAATCGCCATTTTCATCTACATCTTCCACTTTCACTTTTATAATCGAGTGCAGTGCAACAGCTTTTTCATCGTATGCAATCATCACCTCTTCAGGAGAATAAAATACCATTCCTTCGCCTTTAGAACCTTCGCGCGGTTTGGTCATATAATATAGACCAAGAACCATATCCTGTGATGGAACTTGAATAGGAGCTCCATTTGCCGGATTTAGCAGGTTATGTGAGGCAAGCATCAATATCTGTGCTTCCAGAATAGCAGCATTTCCAAGAGGCAGGTGAACAGCCATCTGATCTCCATCAAAGTCGGCGTTAAAACCGGTACAAACAAGCGGGTGCAACTGAATAGCTTTCCCTTCTATCATTACTGGTTGAAAAGCCTGAATGGATAGCCTGTGCAAAGTAGGTGCACGGTTCAGGAGAACGGGATGTCCTTTCAATACATTTTCCAGGATTTCCCATACAACAGGATCTTTTCTGTCAACAATCTTTTTTGCCGATTTTACAGTTTTAACTATCCCTCTTTCAATCAGTTTTCTGATAACAAAGGGTTTATAAAGTTCTGCGGCCATATCTTTAGGAAGTCCGCATTCATGAACTTTCAGTTTAGGACCTACGACAATAACAGAACGTGCAGAATAATCCACCCGTTTACCAAGGAGGTTTTGGCGGAAACGCCCTTGTTTCCCTTTCAAGCTGTCAGAAAGTGATTTAAGGGCCCTGTTATTTTCTGTTTTAACGGCATTTGATTTACGGGAATTATCAAAAAGAGAATCAACAGCCTCCTGAAGCATTCTTTTTTCATTGCGGAGAATAACTTCAGGAGCCTTAATTTCAATAAGCCTTTTAAGCCTGTTGTTCCGTATGATAACCCTGCGGTAAAGATCATTCAGATCAGAAGTAGCAAATCTTCCTCCATCGAGTGGGACCAGCGGTCTCAAATCCGGGGGAATAACAGGAACTACCCTAACAATCATCCATTCGGGCTTGTTCAGGTTTTTGCTGGCTCTGAATGCTTCAACAACCTGAAGCCTTTTCAATGCTTCATTTTTCCTTTGTTGTGAAGTTTCGGTATTTGCTTTATGCCTCAGGTTAAATGACAAATCATCCAGGTCGATCCGGCTTAATATTTCATATAAAGCTTCAGCCCCCATTTTGGCAATAAATTTATTAGGATCCTCATCATCAAGAAACTGATTATCTTTAGGCAGAGTATCCAATATATCAAGATACTCTTCCTCGGTAAGAAAATCGAGTGATTTGATACCATCGACGGCTTTCACACCTGCATTAATTACAACATATCGTTCGTAGTAAATAATCGAATCGAGTTTTTTGGTTGGCAATCCGAGCAGGTAACCTATTTTATTTGGTAACGATCGGAAATACCAGATATGGGCCACAGGCACCACCAATGCAATATGACCCATTCGTTCGCGGCGGACTTTTTTCTCGGTCACCTCAACACCACAACGGTCACACACGATTCCTTTATAACGGATTCGCTTGTATTTACCGCAGTGGCATTCATAGTCTTTTACAGGTCCGAAAATTCGTTCACAAAACAAGCCATCACGTTCAGGTTTATAAGTTCTGTAGTTTATTGTTTCGGGTTTTAAAACCTCACCATACGATCTTTCCAGAATCTCTTCAGGAGAAGAAAGACTGATGGAAATTTTAGAAAATCCCCCTTTTGCTTTATTATCTTTTCTGAATGCCATAATTTTAATTAAAAATCATTATAACAGAACCAAATGCAGGTAAACGGAGGTTATTCCATCCGTATGCTAAGTCCCAGTCCCCGGAGTTCATGCAACAATACGTTGAGAGATTCCGGAATTCCCGGTTGAGGCATTGGCTCACCTTTAACAATTGATTCGTAAGCTTTTGCCCTACCCATCACATCATCCGATTTCACGGTAAGGATTTCCTGGAGAATGTGGGATGCACCGAAGGCTTCAAGTGCCCAAACTTCCATTTCTCCAAAACGCTGACCACCAAACTGTGCTTTACCACCTAATGGTTGCTGGGTAATGAGTGAATAAGGACCAATAGAACGTGCATGCATTTTATCTTCAACCATATGTCCCAGTTTCATCATGTAAATGACCCCAACTGTTGCCTGCTGATCGAAAGGTTCGCCAGTTTCACCGTCGTACAGGGTTGTTTTTCCAAACCGGGGCAATCCTGCTTTTTCAGTATAATCTGAAATTTCATCAAGAGAAGCACCATCAAAAATCGGTGTGGCAAATTTCAATCCCAGTTCTTTTCCTGCCCAACCAAGAACAGTTTCATAAATTTGTCCCAGGTTCATCCTTGAAGGAACTCCCAGAGGATTCAGTACAATATCAACCGGCGTACCATCTGCAAGAAATGGCATATCTTCCTGACGGACAACACGTGAGACTATCCCTTTGTTTCCATGACGTCCTGCCATTTTATCCCCAATCTGTAATTTCCGCTTTTTAGCAATGAAAATTTTCGCAAGCTGGACAATCCCCGCAGGAAGTTCATCTCCAATGGTAACATTGTAACGTTCACGTCTTGCAACAGCTTCGGCCTCCTTGTATTTCATTATATAGTTGTTGATTACCTTAAAGATTAAATCGTTTTTATCTTTATCGGTGGTCCATTTCGACGGGTTTACCGACAGGTAATCAACTTCCTGCAACTGTTTTAGAGTAAATTTCACTCCTTTAGGAATAATCTCTGTGCCATAATAATCCTTCACTCCCTGTGAAGTTTTTCCGGTTACCAGAGCAAATAATTTATCCTCCAATCGGATCCGCAAGGCAGCAACTTCCCTATCAAAGCTTTCATCGATCTGATCGAGCAGGGTTTTAGTAGTGGTTTTGCCTTTTTTATCTTTAGCAACCCTTGAGAACAATTTTTTATCGATAACAACACCTGTTAATGAAGGTGACGCCTTAAGTGATGCATCTTTTACATCACCTGCCTTATCACCGAATATTGCCCTGAGAAGCTTTTCTTCCGGAGAGGGATCGGATTCTCCTTTGGGAGTAATTTTTCCGATAAGAATATCACCAGGTTTTACTTCAGCACCAATTCTTATCAAACCGTTTTCATCAAGGTTTTTAGTTGCCTCTTCGCTCACATTGGGAATGTCTGAAGTAAATTCCTCAAGGCCTCGTTTTGTATCCCTTACTTCAAGGCTATACTCATCGACATGTACCGATGTAAACACATCTTCACGTACTATCCTCTCGGAAATTACAATCGCATCTTCATAATTGTATCCCTGCCATGGCATAAAGGCCACCATCAGATTCCGGCCAAGAGCCAGCTCACCCTTTTCCGTAGCATACCCTTCAGAAAGAATTTGTCCTTTTGTAATTCTTTCTCCTTTAAGCACAATGGGTTTCAGGTCAACTGTTGTTCCCTGATTGGTTTTGGTATATTTTTGCAACTCATAAGTAACCACTTCAGGGTCGAAACTTACGAAAAGGTCATCATCAGTAACATCGTAACGAACGATAATCTGATTGGCATCAACATATTCAACTACTCCATCAGCAGCTGCCTGAATAAGCACCCTTGAATCTGAAGCAGCTCTTGCTTCCAGCCCGGTTCCTACAATCGGGGCTTCAGGACGCAATAGCGGTACAGCCTGACGCATCATGTTCGATCCCATCAGTGCACGGTTCGCATCGTCGTGCTCAAGAAATGAAATCAACGAAGCGGCGACCGAAGCTATCTGGTTAGGACCTACGTCCATCAGGTTAACTTCTTCTCTGTCTACTAAAGGATAGTCGCCATCCAGCCTTGATTTAACTTTCTGATTAATGAAGTTCCCATCAGCATCGATTGGAGCATTGGCCTGAGCAATGATTTTTCCTTCTTCTTCTTCAGCAGTTAAATAAATTGAACCGCCGTCAGACAAATCAACATTCCCATTTATCACTTTCCTGTAGGGTGTTGATATAAATCCAAGGTCTGTAATTTTTGCAAATACACAGAGAGAAGAAATCAATCCGATGTTTGGACCTTCAGGTGTTTCTATCGGGCATAATCTGCCATAATGAGTGTAATGAACATCACGAACTTCAAAGCCCGCTCTTTCTCTTGATAATCCACCTGGCCCCAAAGCCGACATCCGTCGTTTATGAGTCATCTCAGCAAGCGGATTCGTTTGATCCATAAACTGAGAAAGGGCATTTGTCCCGAAGAATGAATTTATAACTGATGAGAGCGTTTTTGAATTTATCAGATCGATCGGCGTAAAGACCTCATTGTCGCGTACATTCATCCGCTCACGTATAGTCCGTGCCATGCGGGCAAGGCCAATACCAAACTGATTATACATTTGCTCTCCTACAGTACGAACTCTTCTGTTACTTAGATGATCAATATCATCCACATCAGTTTTTGAATTAACCAACTGTATCAGGTATCTGATAATCTCAATGATATCCTCTTTCGTTAATACACGAATTTCAGAATCAACTTCAAGCCCAA
The DNA here is from genome assembly GCA_041684965.1 of Mariniphaga sp. Classification (GTDB taxonomy): domain Bacteria; phylum Bacteroidota; class Bacteroidia; order Bacteroidales; family Prolixibacteraceae; genus Mariniphaga. The sequence goes on along the minus strand of JAWLGR010000005.1, from coordinate 29,324 downwards.
GTTTTTTATTGATCCGATACCGGCCTACTTCTCCTAAATCGTATCTTTTATCGGAAAAGAAAAGTTTATCAATAACATCCCGTGCAGTGGCTTCATCTGGTGGTTCTGCATTACGTAATTGTCTGTAAATATGCAAAACAGCTTCTTTTTCAGAATTACAAGGGTCTTTTTGCAGAGTGTTATAGATAATTGCATAATCCTGCTGACGCTGATCATCTTTATGAACCAGGATGGTTTTAACTCCTGAGTCAATAATCTCATCAATGTGATCTTCTTCAAGAACTGTTTCCCTGTCAATAACCACTTCGTTACGTTCAATAGAAACGACTTCACCGGTATCTTCATCAACGAAATCTTCCACCCATGATTTCAACACACGAGCAGCAAGTCTCCGACCAACAACTTTTTTCAAACCTGTTTTTGAAACCTTTACTTCATCAGCCAGGTCGAAAATTTCAAGGATATCTTTATCGCTTTCGTAGCCAATAGCCCTTAACAGTGTTGTTACCGGTAATTTCTTTTTCCTGTCGATATAAGCAAACATGACACTGTTAATGTCAGTTGCAAACTCGATCCATGATCCTTTAAATGGAATAATTCTGGCGGAATAAAGCTTGGTACCATTGGCATGGAGACTTTGACCAAAGAAAACACCAGGAGACCGATGCAGCTGCGAAACAATGACTCGTTCAGCACCATTGATAATAAAGGTACCTTTATCGGTCATATATGGCACAGTTCCAAGATAAACATCCTGAACTACTGTATCAAAGTCTTCATGTTCGGGATCCGTACAATAAAGTTTTAGCCGGGCTTTTACCGGAACACTAAATGTTAAACCCCTCTCAATGCACTCAGCGATAGAATATCGAGGAGGATCGACCTGATAATCGAGGAACTCCAAAACAAAATTATTCCGGGTATCAGTAATCGGGAAATTTTCTTCGAATACACGAGAAAGACCTTCCTCTTTACGTTTTTCAGGTGTTGTGTTTAACTGGAAAAAATCCTTGAATGATTTAATTTGTACTTCCAAGAAGTCAGGATAATCAAACCTGGTTTGTGTTGAGGAGAAATTAATCCTCTCTATTTTTGTATTTATTACCATGTATTTATACAGGTTAAATATATAAAATATAAATACACAAAAAGGTTTAGAATCTTGCCTTGCAAGATTCTAAACCATACAACCTTAAAAAAGGTCTGATTGCGCTTATTTAATTTCAACTTCGGCTCCAGCTTCTTCCAATTGATTTTTAAGGGCTTCTGCCTCATCTTTAGAAACTTTTTCCTTAATTGCCTTAGGAGCTTCATCAACTACAGCTTTAGCTTCTTTTAAGCCAAGACCTGTAAGTTCTTTTACGAGTTTAACTACTGCAAGTTTCGACTGTCCAGCTGCTTTTAATATAACATCAAATTCAGTCTGTTCTGCTGCGGCTTCGCCTTCAGCAGCACCTGCTGCAGGTCCAGCAGCTGCAACTGCAGCCACCGCGGGTTCTATGCCGTATTCATCTTTAAGAATACCAGCTAATTCGTTAACCTCTTTAACAGTTAAGTTTACCAACTCTTCTGCAAGTTGTTTTAAATCTGCCATTTTATTTGTTTTTATTTAATTTCAAAAAAATTTTTACTCTCTTTCTTTTAGTGTTTCAAGAACACCATGAATTATATTACCACCTGACTGTAACTGTGATAATACAGTTTTCATAGGTGATTGCAACAAGGCTACAACATCGGCAATGAGTTCATTTTTCGATTTCACTGCTACCAGTGCATCAAGTTGGTTCTCTCCAACATAAATTGATTCTTCAACAAAAGCTGCCTTTAACAATGGTTTTTTTCGCTTTTTACTAAAATCTTTAATCAATTTTGCAGGACTATTACCAGTTTCTGAAAACATCACTGAGGTATTCCCTTTAAGTGCAACGTAAAGTTCTTCGGCATTCTTGGCTGAATTTTCAAGCGCTTTACGTAGAAGGGTATTTTTAGCAACAACCAGCTTAATGTTTTCTTTAAAACACAGTCTCCTTAAATCACTGGTATCAGCAGCATTCAACCCACTTATGTCAGTCAGATAAAAATGGCTGTACGAGTCGATTTGATCTTTAAGATTATCGATAATAACTTTTTTTTCTGTACTCTTCATTTTTACACTGTTTTAGTCAGTAACTGACTTGGGTTCAACTTTAATACCAGGGCTCATGGTACTGGAGAGATAGATGCTTTTAATGTAAGTACCTTTTGCGGCTGTTGGTTTCAATTTAACAATGGTATTGATAAACTCAACAGCGTTTTCCCTGATCTTTTCAGGAGCAAAAGAAACTTTACCGATTGAGGTATGTACAATACCAAATTTATCTACTTTAAAATCAATTTTCCCTTGTTTCACTTCACTCACGGCTTTTCCCACATCCATGGTCACCGTGCCGCTTTTAGGATTCGGCATCAAACCTCGCGGGCCTAAGATCCGGCCTAACTGGCCTACTTTACCCATAACCGGGGGCATGGTTATTACCACATCCACGTCGGTCCAACCACCTTTGATTTTTTCGATATAATCATCCAAACCAACATAATCCGCACCTGCATCTTTGGCTTCTTCCTCCTTGTCGGGAGTAACCAAAGCCAGCACACGAATCTCTTTTCCTGTTCCATGGGGTAAAGAAACTACGCCTCTAACCATTTGGTTGGCTTTCCTTGGGTCAACTCCCAGTCTCACATCAATATCAACCGAAGCATCAAACTTAGTAAAAGTAACTTCCTTCACCAGATTGGCTGCTTCGTCAATCGTGTAAGTTTTTCCCTTTTCGAGTTTTCCAAGAGAAGCTTTTTTATTTTTCGTAATTCTGCCCATCTTTTAAATATTAATTTGTTATTTGAATGGTACGGCACCTTTTACGGTGATTCCCATACTTCTGGCAGTTCCAGCTACCATTTTCATTGCTGACTCAACTGTAAAGCAATTTAAATCCGTCATTTTTGATTCGGCAATTTCTTTAACCTGACTCCAGGTAACACTGCCAATCTTACTGACATGAGGTTCTGAAGAACCCTTTTTTACTTTAGCTAATTCTAGCAACTGAATGGCCACAGGAGGTTGTTTTATAATGAAGTCAAACGACTTATCACTGTAAACAGTAATTACTACAGGTAATACTTTACCGGCCTGATCCTGGGTCCTGCCGTTAAACTGTTTACAAAACTGCATTATATTCACTCCCTTTGAACCTAATGCTGGGCCCACCGGTGGTGACGGATTTGCCGCCCCTCCTTTAATCTGTAATTTAATTAATCCAGCAACTTCTTTCGCCATAATAAATAATATAAGCGTTTCTATTCCTTTTCAACCTGCATAAAGCTAAGTTCTAAAGGAGTTTTACGTCCAAAAATCTTCACCATTACCTGCAGCTTTTTCTTCTCTTCATTGATTGCCTCAATGGTTCCGTTAAAGCCGTTAAATGGTCCGTCGATTACTTTTACGGTTTCTCCCACCACGAAAGGAATGTTTAATTCCTCACCGGTTTCAGCAAGTTCATCCACTTTTCCCAATATCCGGTTCACCTCACTCGGCCTGATTGGAACCGGGTCCCCACCTTTGGTGTCGCCAAGGAATCCGATTACATTTGGTATGTTCCTGAGTGTGTGTGTAACTTCACCCACCAGGCTGGCTTCAATGAGTACATAACCGGGAAAAAAGTTTCGTTCTTTGCTGATTTTTTTACCGCTTCGGATTTGATAAACTTTCTCCGTAGGTATTAAAACCTGCTCAACAAAATCCTTCAGATCTCCATTCGCGATTTCGTGTTCGATATATTCCTTGACTTTCTTCTCTTTCCCTCCGATTGCCCGAAGAACATACCATTTTTTTGTTGTTTCGCTCATTTTTTGATCTCAGGATTTCAATTAATAAAACAATCCGTAAATAAACTCCATTATGTTTCTGAATGACAGATCCATAGCGAAAATTACGAGTGATATAATAGCGGAAGCAACCATTACAACCAATGCACTGCTTTGCAGTTCTTTCCAGGTAGGCCAGGTAACTTTATGAACAAGTTCATCGTAGGCGTCCTGTAAATATACTTTCAATTTCATCTTTAACTATTAGTCAATTTGTACGGAAGGTAAGGATCGAACTTACAATTGTGTAAGAAACTCCCATCTGAGTTCTTCCGTTAAATAAGTCCCGGTGATAATACTCCCGGGACTTATTATCTATACTGCAATGCTTTAATTAATAATTTCAGTAACCTGTCCTGCACCTACGGTACGGCCACCTTCACGGATTGCAAAACGCAAACCTATGTTTAGTGCTACCGGGTAAATCAATTCCACTTCAATTGATACGTTATCACCAGGCATAACCATTTCGCGACCTTCAGGAAGATGAATTTCACCGGTTACATCAAGTGTACGCAGGTAGAACTGAGGACGGTATTTGTTGTGGAACGGAGTGTGGCGGCCACCTTCTTCTTTTTTAAGCACGTACACCTCAGCTTTAAACCTGGTGTGCGGAGTGATTGAACCCGGTTTTGCCAGAATCTGTCCACGTTTAATTTCTTTTTTATCCACACCACGAAGCAGCAGACCAACATTATCACCAGCCTGGCCATCGTCAAGAATTTTCCGGAACATTTCAACACCGGTACAAACCGTTTTTCGTCCTTCGGCACCAAGACCAATCAGCTGGAGTTCGTCACCAGTATGAACCTTGCCGGTTTCGATACGGCCGGTAGCCACTGTTCCACGGCCGGTAATGGAAAATACATCTTCAACCGGCATCAAAAATGGCTTGTCTACTTCACGGGGAGGAAGTGGTATCCATGTGTCAACGGCATCCATAAGTTCCATTATTTTTTCTTCCCATTGAGCTTCACCGTTCATAGCACCAAGGGCAGAACCCCTGATAACAGGCGTATTATCGCCGTCGAATTCGTAGAAATCAAGTAATTCCCGAACTTCCATTTCAACCAGCTCAAGGATTTCCTCATCATCAACCATATCAACCTTGTTCATGAAAACAACAAGTTTAGGAACGTTTACCTGACGTGCCAGCAGGATATGTTCGCGTGTTTGAGGCATCGGACCATCAGTAGCAGCAACTACGATAATAGCACCGTCCATCTGGGCAGCACCTGTAACCATGTTTTTAACATAGTCGGCGTGACCGGGACAGTCAACATGAGCATAGTGACGCTTTTCGGTTTGATACTCAACGTGAGCTGTATTAATTGTAATACCCCTTTCTTTTTCTTCGGGTGCATTATCAATTGAATCAAAAGATTTAATTTCTGAAAGGCCTTTCTTGGCCAATACCATTGTGATAGCTGCTGTCAAGGTAGTTTTCCCATGGTCAACATGGCCAATAGTACCTATATTGACATGGTCCTTGTCCCTTACGAATGTTTGCTTAGCCATAATTCAAAATTTTTAATTATTATCTAAATTCATTGAGCCGAAGACGAGAATTGAACTCGTGACCTCATCCTTACCAAGGATGCGCTCTACCCCTGAGCTACTCCGGCTTTAAACACATAAAGAGACAGGAATTAAAAGCATCAATGCTTAAAACTCCAATCTCTGTTTTGAGCGGGAGACGGGATTCAAACCCGCGACCCTTAGCTTGGAAGGCTAATGCTCTATCGACTGAGCTACTCCCGCAATGTATAGCATTAAAAAAATGCGCTGCAAAATTACAAAATTTTATCAAAAACCGACCAAATACTGTCATTCTGAAAATAAAGAGCTGAGACAGATTTTTCAGACTTCATTTTTTATCCTCAAATCCTTTAAAAATCTGTCAATTTCTTACAACTACTTTCAATTCAGATGTTTCTGAAACGCCCCCCAAAAAGGGTGTGCAAATGTAAAAATATTATTTTAAAAATCTAATATTATAAGGGCAAAAATAACTTTTTATTTACTCTTGATTTTTTCTTTATATTTACCAAGTTGCTTTCTCATAGCATCAAGTGCCATATCAGTTGCTTCTTCAAATGAATCAGCTTCTTTTTTTGCAAAAAGATAACCATTAACAGGCAGTGAAATTTTTACTTCTGAAATTTTATTCTTAGGTGTTTCAGGTTTTAAAACTCTCAATGTCACTTCGGCATTAATTATCCCATCAAAAAAAGTATCCAGCTTGTTTACTTTTTTATTTATAAAATCTAGTAACCTTTGATCGGCATCGAAATGTACTGAATTAATTATAACTTCCATAGAAACACTTTTTAATTGCCCCTTGGATGGGCTTGTTTATAAATAGAATGTAACTTTTCGAATGTTGTATGTGTATATATTTGAGTTGCAGACAAATTGGAATGACCAAGCAACTCTTTGACTGCGTTTAAATCAGCTCCTCTATTGAGCAAATGAGTGGCATAAGAATGCCTCAGAACATGAGGACTTTTTTTTTCAAGCGAAGTAACCAGATTTAGATATCGATTTACTACCCTGTAAACCAATTTTAGGTAAACTGGGTTACCTTTCCCGGTTACAAGTAATACATCGGGAGATTCTCCTTTTTCCCGGTTTCTGATTTCGATATACTGTTGCAACAATAGATTAATACTCTTTGGATAAGGAATCACCCTTTCCTTTAATCTTTTTCCTGTAACCCTAATCAAATATTCACCCATATCAAAATCTCTTTCCCTTAACTTTAACAATTCAGCAAGCCGGATTCCTGTACCATAAAGCAGTAAAATAATCAACTTATCACGAACCCCTTCAAAATCATCTGAAAAAAATCCATTGTCAAATAATTGATGCAATTTATTTTCTTCAACATAATTGGGTAATTTTTTCCTAATTTTCGGCAGGGTGATGTGTGCAGCAGGATTGTTATCAACAACTTCATTTTTCATTAAATATCTGAAAAAAGCTTTTAAAGTCGATATCTTGCGGTTTACAGACCTGGGAGTATATTCCTTCTCCATTAAATGCACTACCCAACTTCTTACAAGCTGTGAATCAACCCTTTTAAAATCAAATACCTCAATCATATCTGTGCAAAAAGTCACAAACTGATCAAGGTCTTTTTTATATGCAACAACCGTATGAGAAGAATTTCTCTTCTCATATGTCAAATAGCTGATAAATGATTCCTGATAATTCATTAATTCATTTCACTACACCAGGAATACATCATTTTAATCTTCCTGGCGCTGTAATTTTTCAATATAAGCAGCCTTCTTGACTTCTTCCCTTCTTTTAATTGAAGGTTTTGTAAATTTTTGCCGCTCACGCAATTCTTTAATTACGCCTGTTTTTTCAAATTTCCGCTTAAACCGCTTTAGCGCTCTTTCAATATTTTCCCCTTCTTTTACCGGAATAACAATCATATTCTACATATTTTTAAATTTGAGGCGCAAATGTAGAAATTATTCACAGTAAATCAAATTTAAATGAAAAAAATAAAAATTCCTACCCTCACTCTCCCTTTTAAACATTTTTAACGACAGGTCAAATAAGGTTGTATATTCATATAGGAGACGGAATCTATAAGGCCACTTCTAATAACCTGTTCATTGGTTGAAAAAGGTCCGTTCATTTGACGGTAATTTAAAATAGCCAAAACATGCTCCTTTTTTAAATAAGGATGACGAATTAAATCAGAATATTCAGCAAAATTGATTCTTAATTTTTCTACTCTTGCTGCATCTACTGCAAAATTCTTTTTTAATGCTAAATAAGTGCTTTCAGGGAAACCATATACTTCGAGTAACTGATCTGTTGAATAAAACCCCCCCAATAAACTCCGGTATTTTAAAATCCGGGAAGCAAAAACCGGACCTATCCCTTTCAGGTTTACCAGATCAATCGAATCTGCAGCATTTAATTCTACCCGAACTACTGAAAGTGGTAATTCTGCAATCGGATTTAAATAAGGATCTTCTATTAGAATTTGATTACTAATAGAATTAAAAAAAGCAGAATCAATTCCATATATTTTTAAGATATCCTCTGGTTTGTAAAATATCCCTCCTTTTTGTCGATATTTTTCGATGTTCGAAATCTGAAACCTGTTGAATCCAAATTGTAACAATTCCTCAGTAATTGCTGTATTTGGATCAAAAAAACCTTTAATCTGAATAATTTCATCATTCCCACTTATAGGTTTGAGCACTGCCTTTTCAGGAAAAAATAAATACGGCTCAATAAGGGCAAAAATACTATCATTCATGCCATAGATTTTCCGAAGATCAGTGGCTTGTTTAAATTTACCACCAGACGTGCGGTATGCAATTAAATTTCGCTTTACAAAATCAGGAATCGATAATGAATCAAGTCTTTCAGAAGTAATTGTATTTGGATTAAAACGAAAAAATAATTGTGGGAAAGGCGGTTTATTTTGTTCTTCTTGCCACGCTTCAAATACCAGGATTATCTGGGAGGAATCAACAGGTTTATTAATATCTAGCCGGGAAACAACAAAATGTCCTCCAATGGTAAGCAATATCAGAATCATCATTACCATTAAGCCATTTCTGTCTTTTTTCATAAATGAAAAATATTCTCTAAGCAGCTGCTTAAAGGATTTTTCCATGTTTGCAGATTTTTTAGCTAACAAATGAAATAAACCAAAGTTTAAAGATAGAACTTATCGATAAAACAAAGGAGAAATCTACGTCATTTTTTACATACGGCCGAAACAATTTTTCAAACCCGTTACAATTTTATTATTCCGACTCCCTGCAGGAAAATAAAAGCGATGGCAAGAGGAGCTATAAATTTAATGACGAACATATAAAATGGAAGATACCGTACTTTTAATTTCCCGCTGTTTGATAATTCATCTGCTGCCTTTCCACGGCCAAGATACCAAGCGACAAAAATTACAATAAAAAAACCACCCAATGGCAATAAAATATTTGCAGATGCAAAATTCATCAAACCAAAAACTGTAAATCCAAATATTTTTAGATCTGCAAGTGTACTGGAAGAAAGAACACTCATTACACCTAAAATTGAAACCGATGCAGTTGCAGTCCATGTTGCAACTTTTCGGGTCATTCTAAGTTCTTCTACAAAAAATGCAACAATAACTTCCAACACCGAAATGGTTGAAGTAAGTGCTGCAACAACCAGTAACACAAAAAACATGAGTGAGAAAAAATACCCACCAGGCATTTGTTGAAATATGTTTGGTAGAGTTATATAAACCAATCCTTCACCTGAACCAGGTTCAATATTGAATGCAAAAACTGCCGGGAAAATTGCCAAACCCGCAAGAACAGCGATAAAAGTATCGGTAAAAGCAACAGAAACTGCAGTTGTTGCCAGATTATCATTCTTTTTAATATATGAAGCATATGTTATTAAAGTTCCCATTCCTATGCTCAATGAGAAAAATGCCTGTCCCAGGGCTTCAAGAACTGTAGATGCAGTGATTTTGCTGAAATCGGGTTTAAATAAAAAGGAGATTCCTCTCATTGCCCCGGGTAAAGTAATGGATCGGAATACTAAAACTAAAAGAAGAATTAAAAGTACCGGCATCAGAATTTTGGTATACTTTTCAATTCCTTTCTGGACTCCAGCGATTATAATAGCGGCAGTCATTCCCATAAACACAAAAAACCAAAGAAGCGGTCGCCATGTGCTTCCAATAAAAGAAAAATACATATCGCTTAACTGACTGGCAGAAAGTCCTTTGAAGCCATTCAGTAGGGACTGGAAAAGGTACTCGAGGGTCCAACCGGCAACTACAGTATAGAATGAGAGAATCATAAATGCAGCAACCACTCCCATAAGTCCAACCAGATACCATGGTTTTCCAGGCGCCAGTTTTCGGAAAGAGCCAAATGCATTTAATTGCCCGCTACGCCCGATTGTAAATTCAGAAAGCATAACAGGAATTCCAATAATCAAAATAAAACCCAGATATATAATAAGAAAAGCTGCTCCCCCGTTTTCACCTGCCACATAGGGAAAACGCCATATGTTCCCCAAACCGATAGCCGAGCCTGCAGTTGCAGCAATCACACCAAACTTGGAACCAAAAGAATCACGATTAGAAGGAAGATTAGCCATAAAAAAGCGGATATTAAAAAATTTATTGGCAATTCAATTCTTTTTCTTTTAAATCATCATAAAATGAGGCAAAAATGCAAAAAATTATTATACCTGCAGGAAATAATAAAAAAAAAGCTCCAAATGTTAAAAAGGATAGCCAATTGCAAACGAAAAATTAAAATCATCGCCTGTAATTTTTCTATGTCCAACAATCCATCCATTATGAGCAGCCTGGGCAGGATCCCTAATTTTCATACCGACATCGAGGCGGAAAATAAAGTAACTAAAATCAAACCTGAATCCTGTTCCTGCGCCCAATGCCAGCTGTTTATAAAATTCATTTAGCCTAAAATGCGCTCCCGGACGATTATCCTTTTCATTGATAGCCCAAATATTTCCTGCATCGGCAAAAAGGGCACCCTCCAGAAAGCCAATTAACTTAAACCGATATTCTACATTCGCCTCAATTTTAATATCAGAAGACTGGTTTGGATAAGCATTTTCAGGCATTCGGTAGGTGCCTGGCCCAAGTGATCGGACCTGCCAGGCACGAATACCATTTGCACCGCCCGAAAAATATTTCTTTTCGAAAGGAAGAACATCAAAATTTCCGTAAGGAAATCCTACGCCTAAAAATGCACGGCCTACCAATGCGTTATATTTATCTATAATATATCCATATCTGAATTCAATATCCGATTTAAGATATTGCGCATATCGGGTGTTAAATAAAGTATGGTATTCTGATAATCCCAACCCAAGTGTATCAACTGCCTGCTCTGAAGGCAGATTTAATATCTTGGAAAGCAGGTAAAGTGAATTCCCGGCTGATTCAGCATTGAACCTCAAATAACTATAATTCCTAAGTACACCTAAGCGTTGCGTATTGTATATAAAAGAATAATTAGTGGCAAATACCAAATGATCTGTAAAGCTGCTTTTTATGTAAAGATCCCTGATTAGATTTATAAAACCAGGATCAAACTGGTATAGCCTGACCATATTAAAATCAATAGGGTTCCAAAGATGCTTCCGGTTTTCTGATGTCATCCAGTCATAACCAAATTTTATTGTTGAAATGGTACGTGTATATTCTGGTCTCCTTTGATAATTGTAACCCAAAGAATAAATAGTTTTCGGTAGAAAATCACTGAATGCACCTATTAATATTCGGGGTCCCAATATTTTTGGAATTGTAAGACTTATTTCAGTCCCAATTTCCCGGGTATTAAAATGAGTATTAAAAGATTCTGACCCGCTTTCAAGGACCCTTTGCTGCCGTTCCATTGCTCCTTTCACATTCACCTGGAAAACCTCAGCCCCACGAAACATGTTCCGGTGCTTATAATTTACATTTCCCGCAACGCCCATATTCCCGGAAGTATTTGTACCCTCAACATCAAATGTAAAAGCTTGTTTGCTAAGTGGTGCCAATCGTATATTACAGTCAAGAAGGTTTGAATCGGGGAATTCAACAGATTGATAAAACTGAATGTCAATAAAGCGGAATTGCCTTAGCCGGTTGAATGAATCGAATGTATGCCGCGCATCTTTCAAACGATATAATGATCCATTTTCCATTTGCAATAAGCTCCTAAACAAACCCGATCGATATTTTATTTCGGGACTGGTATACAATGTATGTTTTTCCCATCTGACAGTATCGGAGTGTTGCCATGAACCCGATTGCTCATTTGAAACAGAAATTGAACCCGGAAGTACAGAAATATAAAAATGATTTAAATAATGAGGTATAAATTTCCTGGACAGCTCTGTCCCGGGAGCCATTCCTATAAATAAATCAAGAATTATTTCCTTTTCATATTTACTACTATCAGCAAGATAACTTACTTCATCATTTGAAAAATAAAAATATCCTTCATTTTTAAATAGATTGACTATTTTTATTCGTTGCTCCTCCAATAAATTAAAATCAAATGGAGTTCCCGGATTGATAAAGGAATTAACTGAATCGGCAAAGAAAAGTTCTTTTAATGCAGAATCACCAATGTGATAATTTACTTCACGAATTTTGTATTGCTCGCCTGTATCAATTATGTATTTTACATTGGCTTTCTGTTTCTTTTCCCTGAATGTTACTTCACTTTTTACGTCCGCCCTGAAAAATCCCCTGTTTCCTAGATATTGTTCAATTCGATTCTCCGAGGTATTTACCAACGCATCATCAAAAATTTCAGGTGGTTCGCCAATTTTTTTTAACCATCCGCCTGATTTATCTTTTGATGATAGATTATACAGCCATAAATGGAATTTAAAAAAACCCAGAATCTTATAATTTTCTTTCTGTCTGATATGCAGTTTAGCTTCTTCTTTACTTATCTTAGGATTATCAACTTCTACCACCACCTTGTTTAGCAAGTAATTTCCTTCCGGTACAAATTTCACCGGAGAACATGAAGAAAAGAAACCAACTGAAATAATGACAGTCAATTTCCATAGCAATATAAAACATGAATTTTGTTTGAATCTCAAAAGTCCCTTATTTAAATTTCAGCAAAAATAATCAACAGTTTTAGATGGAAACAGTAATTTTGAAACATTATTGTCAGGTAATCATCTCATGATAGGAAAGAAAAAAATAAATCAAATAAAATTGCTTGTTCAAAAAAAAAATCGGGATAAAGAACACCAATTTTTAGTTGAGGGAGATAAAAATATCCTGGAGGTTCTAAAATCACAGTTTCAGGTTGTCGAATTGTATGCAACAGCAGATTATCTTAAAAAAAATGAAAAGTACATTAACAACGCAGAAAAAATTATTGAAGTAATTCCAGATGATATTAAGAAAGTAAGTCTTTTAAAAAGCCCACAATGCAGTCTGGCAATTTGCAAATTACCTCAACCTGCACAATTGCCCGCCCGATTAACAGGAATTTCCTTTTATCTTGATGGCATTCAAGATCCAGGAAATCTGGGTACTATTATTCGTACTTGCGACTGGTTTGGAATGGAATATCTTTTTTGTTCTTCCGATACTGCAGATTTTTATAATCCAAAGGTCGTTCAATCAACCATGGGGTCCTTTCTCCGTATAAAAACAATATATATTTCGTTTGAAGAACTAGTGCCCTTATTCCAGGAGTCACAATTTCCTGTTTTCGGAACATTTTTAGAAGGTGAAAGCCTCTACGAGTTAAATCTTCCTTCTGAAGCAATGATTGTTCTGGGTAATGAAGGCAACGGAATACGATCTTCAGTAGCAAAAAAAATAAATAAAAAAATAAGTATTCCTTCGTTCTATCGTGGAAAGACTGGTGCAGAATCACTCAATGTGGCAGTTACAGCTGGAATCATTGGAAGCGAATTCATGCGCCAGGCATCAGGCGGGAATTATTCAAAATGAAAACTAAGGGTAAAAATATTTGAATGCAGGCTTTTAATTGCATGTGAATAATATTGCCGTTGATTCTGACTGGGAGGTGCACCTTTCAGGTCATTTAGACCCAAACTTACTTTTGCTTCAATCGAAAACCTAAAAAAAGTAAAATAATGATCCCATCCTGCCCCAAGCTCAGCATAAAAACTGCCGTTTTGAAGCTTAACCAAATCTTCTTTCCCTGAACGATTGATATTTTGCCTGTATGCCGATCCAAAAATCAGATAGGGTCTGTCATTATTAATCCTCCGGGCTTTATATTTTATAAGCAATGGAAAATCAAGAAAGGTTGATTTGATAGAATAATATTGAATAGGTGTCAAGCGGTCGGTTTCCCAAACCGGATAATTGTAGGTAAGCTGACGTTCACCGAAGGATAATCCGGGTAAAAACCGTAAATTTAAATCTCGGGTTAACCTTAAACTGGAGATTATTCCTACGGTAAAACCTGGAATCAGACTCGCAACATCTGCCCTCACATAATCGCCACTTTTTATCAATTCCTCGCCCTGGAAAACGGGATTAAATTCTTCAAATTCCGGATTCATTCCAATGGGATTGTAATGAACGACACTAAAATCAAGAGTGTTTATTCCGAGAGAAAAACCAAAATGAATCAACTTATCATCAAAAGTAGTCATATGATTAACCTTCTGCTTCTGGGCAAATGCAGGCAGTAACATCAGGAAAAACATTATAGTTGATAAAATTTTTTTCACCTGTATTGAATCATATTGTTCTCTCAAAACAAAAAAAATGAATATTTATTGCATCAGGACTTTTTTTTAAGGTCTCTGGGCTTTATAAATACTAGCAATGCCCATTGTTAATGGCTTAAATATACAATTGGTATATCCTGTATCCCGTAAAATTTTAATTAAATCATCCCCGTCAGGAAAATTCTGCACCGATTCAGGTAAATATGAATATGCCCTGCTGTTTTTAGAAACAATCCGCCCCAGCAAAGGTAAAATTTTGGTAAAATAGAGAAGATATAAGCTGCCAAATAACTTGTTTCTCGGTCGGGAAAATTCCAGCACAATAAAAACTCCCTTCGGCTTTAATACACGGAAAATTTCAGCCAAGCCTTTTTGAAGGTTTTCAAAATTTCGAATTCCAAATCCGACAATTGCTGCATCAAACATTTTATCTTTAAATGGAAGAATTTCTGAATCAGCTTTAATTAATTCTATAAGTGAAGTAAAACCATTTTTTATTACTTTCTGCCTGCCTATCTTTAGCATTCCTTCCGATAAATCAATACCGGTAATCTTTTCAGGTTCAAGCCGGGTTGCAGCAATTGCAAAATCGGCTGTCCCGGTCGCTACATCCAAAAGGGTGCGGGGGCTATAGGGCCTTAGCATTTCTATGGCTTTTTTTCGCCACAACTTATCGATATTAACAGACAGCAAATGGTTCAGTAAATCATATCTGGGAGAAATCTGATCAAACATTTCCTCTACCTGCTTCTTTTTACCCAGGTCTGATTCTTTATAGGGAACTGTAGACATAGATTATACAGCAGGTGTCATTTTATCAATGTAACCCAGTGATTTATCATCTATTCTTATTTCACCTTTCGTGATATGACCCAAGGTAAAAAATGGAAATTTACGGTTGGTCATATAATCTACAAAATCATCTTCTTTTTTGGGATCAACTTCCAGTAAAATTCTTCCCATTGATTCCCCGAACAAAAATGAATCCATCCTTATTTCTGCATCGGTGGTAATATCAAAACCCAAACCATTAGGAATTGCAGCTCTAAGAAGTGTAAAGAATAACCCCCCTTTTCCTACCGGACTGGCACTGCGAACAAGGTTTAATTCATGCAATTCATGTAATGCCTGCTGAATACTGAGTTCTTCATCAATTGAAAAGGCAGGCAGTGGTGAATCAGCTATTTCATGCACAAATTCCAGGTATTCGGAAGAACCAATATCATTTACTGATCTTCCCATCATAAAAATATTTCCACCCTTCTCCTTAAAGGCATGAGTAGTAATTTTATTTTTATCCTTTACAAGCCCAACCATACTAATAATAATTGTTGGCGGTACGGGTCCATGTTCTGAAAAATGGTCAAACCTGATTTTTTTATCTGAAATCTTCAGGTTAAATTTTCCGGCTGAATTTTCAAGTCCTGCTTTAGCTCCTGATGCAATGTATTGGCCATTAGGATCTGCAAAATTAATATGATATAAAAAAGCACTGATTGCAACAGGCCTTGCTCCCATGCACAACATTTTTCGGGCAGCTCTCGAAATAAGTATTTCAGTTGCTATCTGTGGATCATTTTCAAGATGATGATGAAAAGCATGAGTACTAATAGCCATACTTGTATTAGTATGTTCGATATCAATTAAACCAATTTCTTCATTATCTCCGTCTCCGATCAAATCAGGCGAAATACCTGTTTCTTTAAAATCATTGAAGTAATTTATGCTTGATAAATTAGGATTTACCATGAGTGAATAAATCACATTCTCAATGTCAGTAGGCTCCGGAATGGATTCAATAGTAAATTCCTGTTCCTTTTGCAATATGTCTTTCATACCGTATAATTCTAAATTAATGCAAAAACAAAGGTAATTAAGTAAAATCTTTATCCAAAAATTAGCTATTTTTTTTAACTTCGGGAATACAAGAAAAAGTACAGCAATATGCAAAAAACAGTATTAATAACGGGTGCAACTTCTGGTATAGGCGAAGCTACTGCAATTCTTTTAGCTAAAAACCAATTCAATTTAATACTTACTGGCCGGCGTCAAAACAGGCTTCTTGCACTCAAAAAAATAATTGAATCGGAATCAAGTGCAAAAGTTTTCATTCTTAACTTTGATATAAGAGACCAGCAGGCTACCATTGAGGCTATCAAAAGCCTCCCAAACGAATGGCAGCAAATAAACATTCTGATAAACAATGCCGGGCTGGCAGCAGGGTTAAGTGCTGTCAATGATGGTCAAACCGATGATTGGGAACAAATGATTGACACAAATGTCAAAGGATTGCTTTATATATCCAAACTTGTATCTGAAAAAATGATAAAAGCAGGTGAAGGCCATATAATAAATATCTCCTCCATTGCAGGTAAAGAAACTTATCCGATGGGAAACGTTTATTGTGCCACAAAACATGCGGTCCAGGCATTAACCAAAGGGATGCGGCTCGATTTTCTGAGGTATGGGATAAAAGTCTCATCGGTTTGCCCGGGCGCAGTAGATACGGAATTCTCCCTGGTACGTTTTAAAGGGGATGAACAACGTGCTAAAAAAGTTTATGAAGGATTTACACCCCTTAAAGCTCAAGACATAGCTGAGACAATTCATTTTGTAATTACAAGGCCTGTTCATGTAAATATTGATGACATACTTGTTATGCCCACAGATCAGGCATATTCAAGAGATTTCAATAGAAAACTATGATGTGCTGAAGAAGAGAGTATGTAAGTTTTTTTCCTAATTGAACGATTAATCCAATATGCAACTTAAATTTGCGGTTCGAACTCATATAAGATGCCAGAAGCAATTGTAATAACACCGGTCAAGGATTCACCATTAACAACGGAAAAAACTATTGATGCCATTTGCATGTCAGATTGTGAAATCGAATTTATTGTATTCAATGATTTCAGCCAAAAAGAAACAAAAAACCTTTTAATTGAATCCAGTAACAAATGGGGTTTCCAGCTTATCCATATGGAAAATCTAACAGATACTCCGTCGCCAAATTACAAGCTGGTATTACAAACGGCGCAAAAGCAGGCATTGCTAAAAGAAAAACCTCTGATAATAGTAGAATCAGATGTTGTTATAGCTCCAGATTCTATTCGACGGTTGCTTGAAATTACAGAAAGTCTTCAACGTCCGGGCCTTGTAGGTGCCATAACAGTTGATCAAAATGGGAACTATAATTTTCCGTACAATTTTGAAAAAATTAAAAATAATCAAACTATAAATACGCTACATAGCCTTAGCTTTTGCTGCACACTTTTATCATTGCCCCTGCTTAAAAGTTTTGATTTTAAAGAACTTCCTCAGCAAAAAGACTGGTTTGATGTAACTATTAGTCGAATGGCACGAAAACTTGAATTCCATAATTATCTGGCAAAAGGAGTCGAAGTATTGCACTTGCCACATTCAAGCAGACCATGGAAAAACCTGAAGTACAGCAACCCTTTTTTATATTATTTAAAGAAATTAATTTATAAACGTGACCGGATATAATGCTTGATGTTAAAAAGTCCAGCCTCCCTAAAATTACAGCTCACCTGGTTTTTTGGCTGATTAATTTGTGCATTATCCTTTTTCTCTATTTTTACAATGAGAATAAAATTCTTTTCAATTTAACTGCTTTCACCAAAGCATTTATTCTAAATCTTGGCTTTGCATTGGCTGTTTATGTAAATCTTTATGTACTTATTCCCCGGGTTTTAAAGAAAAAATATTATATATTCTATGTCTTCTGGCTTGTCTTGCTGCTCACTACTTCAAGTATACTCATTCAGCTACTTATTATACATCCGTTACCTGACTTTCACAATTTTCGAAACAGTGTCCACTCATTCGATTCAAACCTCCATGCAGCATATTTCTTCGCGTCATTCCTCTATGTGGCCCTTTCTTCATTTATTAAATTTATAAAAGATTGGCTCACACTTCAGGATTTAAACCTTAAACTTGCTAAATTTGAACAGCAAAAACTTGAAGCAGAGTTAAAAACATTAAAAGGACAACTTAACCCGCACTTTTTATTCAATTCTCTTAATAACATTTATTCACTTGCTTTAATGAAATCAGAAAAAGTGCCGGGACTAATTCTTACCCTGGCTGAACTGATGCGACATATTATTTATGATTCACGAGGAAATTATATTTCCCTTGAAAAAGAAATTGAATTTGTAAATAACTTTATAGCAATGCAAAAACTCAGGGTAACAGAACAGGCTCAAATCAGTTATGTAATGAATGGCAAAGTACCTTCTGCCAACATAGCACCCCTGTTGTTTGAACCATTTATCGACAATGCATTCAAACACGGACTTCCGGGGATACACGGAAATGATTTTATACGTATTTCAGTTGATTTTAGTGTACCGGAATGGCTTTCATTCTGTATTGAAAACAACTTTGAACCTGAAGAAAATTTAAGTCGAACCAATGGAATAGGAATCTCAAATGTCAAACAAAGATTACTCCATTTATATGATCCATCAGAGTATCAACTTAAAATCATACAAAATAATCATATTCATACTGTAAAACTGAGGTTAAAACTTAAATAGCATGGATATAAAAGCTTTATTAGTCGATGATGAACCACTGGCTCAAAATATAATTGAACAGTATGCCAGGAAGCTCCCAAACCTTATTGTGGCAGGAAAATGTAATGATGCTATTTCAGCACATCAATGGCTACAGGAAAATAAAGCAGATTTAATGTTCCTAGACATCAATATGCCGAAGTTATCAGGGATTTCATTTTTAAAAAATCTGAATAACCCCCCCTTGATTATTTTTACAACTGCATATTCAGAATATGCACTTGAAGGATTTGAACTCAATGCCGTGGATTATCTTAAAAAACCTTATTCCTTTGAACGTTTTTGTAAGGCCCTTTTTAAAGCTGCGGAGTTACTGCAACTCAGACAATCATCAGGGAAAGATGTGTCTGAGATAGCTGCCGGAAACCAATTCCTATTTATCAAATCGAATAAGAAAACTCATAAAATAAATTTTTCAGAAATATTATTTGTGGAAGGACTGGGAGATTATATCCAGATATATCTTACCGACAAGAAAATTGTAGCAAATCATTCCATGAAAAGGATGTTGGAAATACTTCCTGATAATAAGTTTTGCCGAATCCACAAGTCTTATATTATTTCCCTCGATAAATTAGACCTTGTAGAAGGGAATTCCGTTCTGGTGAAAAATAAAAGGCTTCCTGTTGGCAACAGCTACAGGCAACGGTTTATGGAATTTGTGAACAACAATATGTAATCACACCAAAAAACCTTGCTTTTTTAATGAATCAAGCATTTTTTTTGAAAAAAATTCATTGTCTGATTTAGTATATCGGATATCTGTAAATATTTGTGCCAAACTTTCCTTATTGTTATCCTTTACAAATTGTATCATCTCTTTCAGGCTCTCTTTATATGAATAAAGCTCCCTAATGGACTCCTCTGAATAATTTTGATACACTTCATAATGTATAACCCCTTTAAGTGGCAAACGATCGGTCAGTGGTGGTACCTCTTCAGGGTAACCCATAGCAACTGTTGTCACAGGAAAAGTGAGATGCGGCAGACCGAGTAATTCTATTATCTCTTCGGAATTGTACGTTGTAGTGCCAAGATAGCATATACCTAGTCCATTGTTTTCGGCAGCAATACAAACATTCTGTGCTACCAGCAAAGCATCAATTGCTGCAGTAAAAAATGAGATAAAATTGTTGTATGCAGGTTTTGCATTACCAAGCAGGCACCATTGTGAAAAACGGCTAAAATCAGCAACGAAAGTAATTAAAACCGGAGCACTTGTTACTACAGGCTGATTAAAGTGCAGGGGTGCCAGGTTTTTCTTCTTTTCTTCATTACGTGTAATTATCATGCTGTAGGTTTGCATATTCCCGGTAGTAGATGCCCTTGTCCCGGAATACAATATGCTTTCTATTAACTCCTGATCCAACATTTTCTTTTGAAATTTCCTTACTGTAACATGTTCATTTAAAAGTTTCATTGATAAATCAGATTAAAAATTGTATTTAAAATTATTAATTAAAAAAGGGGAAAGCTAAAGCTTCCCCCCTTCTTAATCAATCAATTCGGTATTACCTTTTAACAATCCTATGTGATTTGACCATTCCGTCCTCATTAAATAAACTGATTACATAAACTCCGTTAACCAGATTACTTGTATTGATTGTCCGTTCAGGATACTGAACATCCAAAATCCTTTGGCCGGCTATATTTGTAATGACAACTCTTGTTAATCTGTCAGAATTATCAATATTTATATGACCACTGAAAGGATTCGGATAAACCTTGAAGTCAACAGCTGAAAACTCTGGAATGCTGTTTACAGTAAGATCTGTAATATCTGATTCCATCCTTGGTTCCAACCTGTAGTTACTCATCCTGCCGTTTACTACACCAGTAACATCGTAGAAGTGATCAGCAACAGGAGCATAAGTATAGAACCATTTGTTGATATCAACATTATCAGCAGTTTCGTAGAATATCCTCCAGATACCATTTGTAGCAGCAGTTCCTTTGGCACCTTTAACCTGAACCAGCACGCTCTCAAACATCTCAGCTTTTGCAGCTGCAGGAGAATTAACAACAACCGGCTCTACCTCTATCGGAGCATCGATAGATTCAACAGAAGTAGCAACGATTGAAGTAACTTCAGATATTTCACTTACACTACCAACTACTTTAACACCATCGCCTATTGAAAGTGAAGCAGCATTAGCATACTCAACCCAAATTCCACTCCAGGCTTCATTTGCATCCTGCATAAAGAATCCTTCACCGGTTGAGACAGCGGTTACCGTAGCCATTACATGAACAACTTCATTCAGAACAGGTGATACCGGACCAGTTCCCTGGATATCAGCAATCGGTTTGTAATGAATAATATCGGTTATCCTTCTTGGTTCCATTCTGTAATTACTCATTCTTCCGTTAACTATACCAGTAACATCGTAAATGTGCCCCGCTTCAGGTGTGTAACTGAACATCCAACGGTTTACAGCAACTACATCATTGGTTCCGTAAGAAATGTTCCAGACTCCGGCACTATTGGCAGCTGATGCCTGCGCTTCAAGAACCTGTACCAATACACTTTCATACATTTCAGCCTTAACAGCTGTTGGAGATGCAACCACAACAGGTGTAACAGTAACAGGAGCATTAACAGCCTGAACTTCTGTAGCCACAATTGTAGTAACCTCACTGATTTCAGTAACATCACCGATAATCACAACACCGTCACCGATTGCCAGTGAACCTGCATTACCATATTCAACCCAGATTCCGCTCCATGCTGCATTAGCATCCTGCATAAAGAATCCTTCTCCCATTGAAATGCCGGTTACTGTTGCAGTAACCCTTACCTCTACATCCATCATTGGTGATGTACTTCCGGTTCCCTGAATCTCGGCAATTGTAACATTCCGATCTTTTGTAGCGAAAGTCCAGACAGTCGGGTCAGTAACACCTGCCCATGGATTTTCTGACAAATCTTCAATGATGTTACCTGCAATAGTAACAAAATATTCTGATTCAAATTCAAGTGCACCAATAGTGGCTTCATCATATGTTACCGTAACCGTACTACCTGAAATCATGCTCTCGGTCAGCGGTATAACCAGGGTAGGCTGATTTGCACCAACTTTGGTCACTACCAGGTTACCTTCATTAGCCAAAGCAACGTCTTCAGAGAACTCCATTGTAAAGACAGGATGATTGTTGTTTATCTCCACATCATCAGGAGCCCAGGTTACCAATTCAGGATCTATACCGTCCTGACGAGTTGTGAAATTCCAACTTGTAGTTTGTTCCAAACCGGCAAACGACTCCGGATCACTGCTAATATTTGTAATAGCTCCCTGAGGAACAATAATGTAGTACGCTGTTGATTCACCTTCCAGGTAAGGAGAAAGATCAAAAGTAACCGTATTCCCATCAAATACAACTTCATTACTGTTCACATTGAAGCTATGTACAATAGAAGCATCCACTCCTTTGCGTAATTGTATTGAACCTGTTCCAGGTTTAACTTCGATATCAAAATTTATCTTAGCAACTGTTCTTACATTAACATTCGTAGCATTGTCAGCAGGTGTTAGAGACACCACCATTGGCGGATTGTTATTTTCAGTAGTAAATGACCAAAGACTTCTAACAATACCTTCATTTTCAAGTGAATTATCAGCCTGAGCCACAAATGTGCCTTTAGACACCTCCACAAAATATTGAGTGGATTCCTCAAGTTGATTAATAGTTACTGAATAAATTGTTTTATCGCCATTAGGAGAAAGATTGGCAGCGCCATCATTAACCCGTATTAACTGGAATGCAATTCCGTCGGCATCATAGATTGCAATATAACCTACATGATCAGGATTCAACACAACCGGCCGGTCAAAACTAATTGAAAGCCTTGTATTAACAGGTGTATTTCCACCTTCCGGAGCAATATCTGTTATGACAGGTTGAGCAAGATCATCGTTAACAATGAAATGCCACTGGTCTTCAATGGAAATTCCTGCCCAGGCATTTCCAGCAAGGTCGGTGATTGCTCCTTCAGTAACTTTTACAAAATATTCATCGGCAGCCAAATCAGATAAAGTTCCCATCTCGATGATATTAGCATTGGCTCCATTTGTAAGGGTAGCCGCATCGATTGTTTTCACCACAGTTCCAAATTTGTGATAGATGGTGACAGTACCTGTACCTGCTTTTACTGGTTCATTGAATGTAATAGACATGGTAGTAGCTTTGGCAACAGTCGAACCATTGGCAGGAACAAAACCATTTGCTACAGGAACCGGTTTTGAAACATCAACTGTCCTATAAGCATTGGATTTACCCGTCAGCGGAGATGCACCAACTCCAATTTGTACTTTATCTGAAACGACCGCAAGATCGTAATTCGTTTCACTTAACAGGTTGGCATTTGGCTTCACAACCACAATGGTTGAATCCTGATCCCTTTGTGCAATGGTAACAGTGAAAGGCACATTGGTAGCTCCCTGTTTGAGTGTGATTGCACTCTGCAGATAAGTAGGTGTAACTGCAATATTATTTTGAGCCGCTACAGTGCTATATGTAAACAATTCACCAGTAAATTTAATTTTGAATTCCTGATCGACCGGAACAATGGTTCGCTGATCCGCAATTTTATTATCAGGATCGAAAATGATGTATGTTGCCAGAACAGCATCAGTAACCACTGTAAAGGAAACTTCCCTTGCAGTAACAGCATTCCCTGCAGCATCTCTAAATCCACTGGTAAATCCATAACTGTAAACTCCACCTTTCTCCAAACTGGCAACAGGGTCAATGGTTATTACCTTTTTGGCTGCATCAATGATAGCAGTATGTGCTACAGCATTTCCACCCTTTTTAAGGTAAACCATTGATTCCAAATCATACTTATCGATGGAAGTTCCATCTGCAAGCAAAAGAGCTTCAGTAAAAGTAATGGTAAGATCATTGCCCTGCAGTACAGAAGTTGCACCATTTGCAGGGGAGAATGTTGCAGTTGGAGCAACGTTATCTACAATGTTGAATGTAGATTGGATTGGAAGAGCATATGCATTACCTGCAAGGTCTGTTATGCTTCCGGCTGTTATGTAAAGTTCATACTGCCGGTGAGGCAATGAAATGGTTCCGTCAGCTCTTGGAGCGAATGAACGGCTTGGATCAATTGTCACATCTTTTCCACTGACAGTAACCCTTGATACTTCCACCAATTCAAAAACTTTCAATTGGCTATCTGTGTAATCGTAGTATTTAATCAGGAAAGAAGGATTGGAACCTAATTTCACATTTTCGTTGAATGTCAATTTAAAATTGTCATTTACCCCTACAAGAGCACCACTCAATATATCCGGAGTAATGCTAACAAACTGAGGCGCAGTACGGTCGGGTATGCTTACTAACCAGGCATTTGCACCCAAACCAATCTGACCTGCCCATGCATTTCCGGCCAAATCTTTCACCTGACCACCTTCAATTTCAATTATAAATTGTTGGTCATCAGAATAACCTGATACATCATATGTAAGTTTCAGGTCTTTGGAATCAGCCACATCAGACAAAGGTGCAGTAGTCGAAACAATTTCATGGGTGTCAGCCTTGCGGATAACAGCCACTGCTCCATCCGGTATTACATCTTCCGAGAATGTTAATGTAACCTGGTTATTGGCATCAAATACATTTGTTTTGCTGACCAATACCGGTGGAGTAACATCTGCTGTTGTAACTTCTACTGTTACAACTTCTGAAATATTGCCCGTCTTGTCTTCTGCCACACCATATATCGTATATTTTGTTTCAGAAACAAGCCCAGTTTTCACAACTGCTTTGGGTCCGGTGGTATAATTGGTAATCACTGTACCGGCAGCTTTAACTTCGGCTGCTGTTAGTGTACCTGTTCCCTGCTGAACAACCCAGTAAAGCGTGCCTGCCTCATTGGATGATATATCAAATTTAAATTCATCGCCGGTTATATCATGAATATTTGATATAGACGCTGTCGGTGCAACGTAATCTGAAATATTGAATACTGCTTCAACAGTTGATACAGCAGCGTGATTTACTTTACCACGGATATTGCTGGTAGGTGCCACTTTAACTTCCTGGCCTGAATTGGCAGTTGTCAATAGCGGAGTAAATGAACTGTTTTCAAGAACAACGATGGTTTTCTCGGCATTAATATTTCCAGTAAAAAGATAATTAACATTGTTTACTTTTAGCGTAAACAATGAGGCTACATCCGTATTTGTAATTTCCGAACCATCATTTTTCTCGATTGGCTTATCAAATGTAATGATGATGTTGCTGGTAATGTCCATGCCTTCACCCCGTTCGGTATAAGAAACTGCCCATTTAGGAGCTTCGATGTTCTTGGTAAAGAAATTCCATTCGCCGTATTCATCTAAAAGACCGGCAAAATTTGCGGCATCAGGCAAAGACATATCCTTGAACATGCCGTCTTCAACAAGAATGTAATATTCTTTTCCATCAACAAGCGGGAATCCAAAATTTAAAGTAACAACATTTCCACTTACCTGAACAGCTGTTGCATTCTCTACAAGGATTGAACCACGCAGAACATCAGTTCCTGTATTTATTACACCACCTGATAAAGTTGCCCTTGTATTTCCGGAAAGTTCAAGAAGGTAAGCAGTAGAACCTGCAGGGCCTTTTTGAACCGGCTCAGAAAACTCAATTACAAAATTTTCAGTACCCGCAGCCACCATATCCTGATCGTCAGCAGGAATAAGTTTTACTATAGCCGGAGGTGGATTGGTCACGGTAGAAAAGCTCCATTCCAGGGCATTTGACAGATTTCCTGCCACATCCTTGAAGGCACCGGCCGGAACAGAAACAGTATATACAGTTTCATAATGAGTAAATGCAGCATGAGGAATGGTTATTGTTTTGGGTGCAGTATTCTTAATCACGGCACTTCCAACCGGAATAGTTTCCACAGTCGTTGCACCGCGTTTAATTAAGATATTGCCTGTCCCTGCAGAAATATTATTCGTTTCAGTTACATCCATTACAACCGGAGCATTCAGGGCAACACCTGCTGCACCATTTACAGGAGTATTCACTGACAACACAGGAGCAACAATATCGGCAGAAGTAAATTTCCATACATTGGCGGCAATTCCGCCAAACGTTTTATTGTTGTCTGCATTGGCAACAACAACATCTGCATCAACTGTGATGTAGTATTTTCCTTCAGAAACAAGAGGATCTACATCAGCAGCAGGAAATGTAATGGTCAATTTACTGCCCTCAACATCTGAAGCACTGATTGAAACAGTTGAAATTGGAGTTGCATTTCCTTCAATATAAAGTTTGGCTTCATCTGCAGCCGGCATGGTTGGATTGGCTTTCACTGCTTCTGTAAAAGTTAAGGAAGCCACAAGGTTACTGCTGGCATTCAATTTAACATTGGATGCATTAATGGCAGGAACATAGCCTCCGGCTGCAACTTCCAGCATCTCGGGAACTGCAGGAGCAAAAGTAAAGGATGTGAAAGCAGCTTCATTTTTATTGGTACCATCGGTAGCTGCACCGGCACCTACTCCATAATAATATACTTTACCATCCACCAGGTCAAGATCAGGATTGATGGTGATTTTATCTGTCGCTTCATCCCATGATGCAGTAAAATCTAAGTTAGCACCATCAGCATTAGTTTCTTTAAATACAACCAGATCAGCTACAGCTCCCAGTAAAGTTACATCTTCACTGAAAGTAAGAGTTAAATCAACAGATTCCCCAATGTCATCAACTGTTCCTGAATGGCTGAATGCTACTGTAGGAACAATATAATCTATCATAGTAAAAGTTGAGGCAGTTGGATCGGTAAAAGCACCACCATAAACGTCAACCACTTTAGTATGATCAAAATCTACATAATAAACGCCTTCGCTTACAAGCGGTGCGTCAGGAACCAGAGTCGCAGCACGTGTTGCAGCATCCCATGTTACAGTGAACGCCACATTGGCCCCACCTGAACCGTCTCTTTTAAAAGTAATAAAAGGTTTGATGTTGGCAGCTGTTATGTCAGCAGGAGTTGTACCGGCAACCTTTGCCACTTTCGAAAAGGTAATCTTTGGCTGTGTTCCCTGATTTGCAGTTGCTCCATCCGCAGGAGTAATGCTTATCGTTGCAGGTCCAAAGTCTCCGGTAACAAGATTATATGACTTGTGTGTGTTGCTAAAGTCATTTCCTGATAAATCTTCAAATGCATTTGCCCTTATTTTTAATACATAAGTAGAATTCGCTTCAAGATTTGAAGCCGGATCTACTGTAATAGTATTTGTAGCGGACGAATAGGTAGCTGTGAAATTAACAGGAACATTACTCTTTTCCAGCGTAATATAGTCAAACCAGGCTGCCTGGTTAAGTCCTGCCAGACTTTCAATTGTTGTTGCTCCAATAAGTTTAACCGGTTCCGAAAATGCAATCGTAATATTATCGGTAGCAGCAGGAGTCGCACCTGAAGCAATCTTAACGTCAGCAGTAGGAGCTACAAAATCAGAAGAAGTAAACATCCAGGCAGTGCTTGTTACATAAGTGCTTACATAATCATTTCCTGCAACATCGGTAACAAAACCATCAGGGATGATCACATAATAACCTACTGCGCTTTCAAGACCTTCGAAACTGGCAGTCATAAGCCAGTTGCTGGTGGTTCCAATCTTGTGGATTTCAACGGCAGTTGCAGGAATCGAACGTTCTACTGCATTATTGCTTTGAAGTCTGATTTGAAGGTCTCCGGCACCGGCAACTACTTGTTCGTTGAAAGTAAGCTGAACAGCCACTGTTACATTATTCTCATTTACTACCACAGGATTCGAAGAAAGTGGTGCAGTCACATCAAGTGTGGTAAACTCTAACGTAGTCGCGGTTGATTGTTTATCTCCTACAAGATTTTCTGCAATAAGGTAGACCTTATATTTTACTCCGTCATCCAAACCAGAAATACCAGCAGTCATGACTCCTGCATCGTCAGTAGCAACAGAAGTCCAGCCTGCACCAGGAGGAAGATCTGGAGCTGATGCTGAAGCAAGTTGTACATTGTACCATACATGTCCTTTTTCATTCAAAGTAACATTCAGGGTGCCACCTGAACCAGTTATATTGTCAATCGAACTTGACACGACATAAGCAGCTGAATAATCCATTGAACTGAAAGCCCAGGTAGTTTTATTCATGATGCCTGCAAACTTATTATTATTCGGAGAGGCATCTTCGAAAGCACCGGCTTCAACATTCACATAATACTGGGTATATTCACCAACGTATGCATTCGGATTGATTTGAACGGAGGCAACTTTTCCGGTAACAGAAGTATTTGAAGCAGAAATGGTTACTATATCAACTATAGTACCGTCGGCTTTATATAACCATACTTTCTTCCCAGCAACAAAATTGATGTTGTTGGCATCCTGGAATGTAATCTCCAGTTTAAAAGGATCGGCCTGAACATCCACACCTGTTGCACCGTTTGCAGGGTTCAAGGTTTGAACAACAGGAGCTGTGTAATCACCAATGATAATGGCCCATTCCGATGAAGGCATTCCCAGGTATTTCTCACCACCAGTATTTTCAATTGCATTTGCTGTAATTCCAATTGAATAACTTGCTCCTTCTTCAAGAGTTAAACCATGTTTTACGGTCAATTTATTTCCACTGATTGTAGCATTTGCATTTCCGGTTGCAAGTGCAACAGTTTTAACCAGAGTTCCTCCCTTATTAATGGTAAGGGTTCCACCTGTTGAAGTAAATTTGACATTCTGATCGAAAGTAATTACAAGATCTGTGGTCGTCGGGCTCACATTTTCCCCTGTAGGCGACTTCCCGGTAACCACGGGGGCTGTCGCAAAGGACGAAAAGCCAAACGCACAGAGTAGCATTAATGTGCTAAATAGCAAAGTAAAAGATTTTCTCATAGCATTTCTTTTTAATTGAACTTAATTGATTGATTGACTGATTAATTAATATATATTCGTTTTTTTAGTTATTGTTTAGACTAATTGTTAATCCCCTCAAAATATCATGATAAACTTCACAAACCTATAAAATTTATCAGCAAACTACAAGTAAAATACTGAATAAATAAAAAGTTAGTCCTTCTTTGTTATCAACAGTTTGACGTCCATATCTCCGTCTATGTGTTAACAATTTGCAATTTTAGTTTTATTTTCTTAATTTTTAACAATAAAAAGCAAAAATTTTCGATTTATTCTTAGTTAAAATATTTAAACACCATCCTGAAATTATGCAAGCGGTTATTGTTGCGTTTTCCATTATTATAAATTATCCACAAAAATTGAAAAACCCTACAGTTAAGAAAAGGTTTCCTTCATCTGTAATGAAAATTTTTTTTCTCATGGCGGTATGCCTCTTTATTGCATCCTGCAAAACATGCAATTGCCCTGCCTATTCATACCGCGATTCCATTGACAATAAAAAAACACATTCGTTTAATCCGGAAAATCCAATAGTTATTAACAATATTAACCAGGTTCATTCAGAAACCTGTGATTCTATTATCTCCTGTTTTCCGCACTTTTTCGGGACACCCACCTAACTATTTGGAAATCAACTACAATTTCTTAAATTTGGGTGTCCCATTTTTATTGCTATGTTTAT
>JAWLGR010000087.1:0-7271 GCA_041684965.1 Mariniphaga sp. | reverse complement strand
AAAACCCTTAAGAACTATTCTGAACTTCCACTATTAATATACAAAAGCCAGATCCAGGACCGCGACTTTGAACCAGGATCAGAGGAATGTAACTTCAAACAATTTGTTTGGAATATTTCCGATAAAAAAGAAGAAAGGTTTAAAAGCTGCAGGACCTTAATTGGTTATGCTTTACATGACTTTTACGACTATAAGCGTCGGGCAATTAACCTTACCGATTCCAGACTAAGTGATGATGATGAAGGTCGCACCGGAAAAACCTTGTTGGTGCGGGCCATGAAGTATTTGAAAAAATATACAGAAATCCCTGGGAAAGTTTTTGATGTTTCTAACAAACACAGATACCAAGATGCAAGCTTTGATACCCAGATAATTCATTTAAACGACGTCCGCCGTAACTTCCGCCTTGAAAATGTTTTCAATGATATAACAGATGGAATCCATGTAGACAAAAAGAACCAGCAACCCTTTTTAATAAATGCGAAAGTTGTTATCAGTTCCAACAAAACTTTAAGGGTTGAGGGCGCCAGCGCCAAAGACAGGGTTATTGAATTTGAATTGGCGGACCATTACTCGGACATATACACACCAGAAGATGAATTTGGGGAATGGTTTTTCCGCGACTGGGATGAGGCTTCCTGGAATGCATTTTTCAACTTCATGGTTAATTGCATTCAGCTTTTTCTTAAGGAAGATATTATTAAGGCAGAATCTATAAACCTACTTGAAAGGAAATTAAGAGAAGAGACACACCCTGATTTTATTTCTTTCATGAACGATGGCCTGGAAAGTGGCTTTAACTTTAACCTTTTGATTGGCCAACAAGGGAAAAAATATTTGGACAAAGAATCAATTGACAAAAAAGAATTACACAAATTATTTCTTTCTGAATATGATGAACATCAAAACCATAAATTCTTAAGACAACAAACATATTTCACAAAATACTTAAAAAAGTATGCTGAATACCTAGGTTTTAGTTGGAAAGAAGAAAAGTCTGGGGCTATAAGGAGCATCTCTTTTGAAAAGAAAAATAAGAACTTGGAAATCCCAAAAGCTAATAATGAAGTATTTAATGATACCCCACCCTTCTGATATGAAAGCTACGAAAAAAGGATATATGCCCCTATTTTAATTTTCTGAACGTCCAACACGTCCAAAACAAAATAGATAATTGGTTTTCAATGCTTTATTTGGGGCGAACAATCCTTCAACCGACGTCCTTATAATGTCCGGCACGTCCAAAACAAAAAAATAATTCCAACCTTTGTTCAAACACCCATCCAAAATTGGACTTCTTTGGACATGGGTATTGATTAAACGTATTCATCCTAACTGTCTAATTATCAACACTTACAAGATACCTGGACGTGATGGACGCCTAAAAAGTTAAATTTTTGGGAAATAATTCTCAAATAAAACCCCAACCAAAACGAACTGCTTCGGCTACGGCTTGACATCCTGCTCTTCTTCCGCTTAAAGCTTTTTTTCCTGCCCACAAGGCCTAGTCTCAAATAATTTCCTTGCGGCTCGAAACAAAAGTCCTGTTACTTGAGCTTCGGAAACCATTTGAGACCCCACAAAGCATTAAGCTCCAGGAGCAGGGTCCGCCTCCGCCTGCGCAGACCGTTTTGGGCGAAGACAACGCAAACCTCGCACTCAGCTGAAGTAGCTGAATGCGAGGATTGCTAAGAGCAATAAAAGTTGAGGCACAAGGTTATATTACAGGGATCTGCATTTATTGACAAGTTATTACGCTCCGCTTAATAACTTGAGGCCGCCCTGCTCATATTTCACTATTTTGATCCATGTAATTGTAGGCTTTCCGATCGGCGCTCCCCCTATTTATTAGAGTAGTAACCACGCAAAATTGCACCCAACCCGTTTATTTGCCTGATTTACAGGCACAAAACGGTTTGGGACCCTGCAATTCTGCGTGGGCTTAGAATCATTCTGATTTGCCTTACCCCCTGCACCTCTAAAGAGATCTGGATTTTAAACAGAAAAAAATCATCAAAGTATTTTTCAAAAAATATCTTCATTACTACAAAATTTTATTGCTTTCCTAAACAAAACAGGGTGCTTCCTAAATTTTTCTTTCAATTTTTTTAATCTATATAAATATTTTATTCTTTAATTCAATTTATTTTTTATTTTTATCGGCGAATTAACATTATTTAACGATTCGAAACATCCAATACTGACCTTCTTTGAGATAGGCTAATATTTATTTAGGTTCAGTTTTTACGACCTTGATTTACATCTAAGTCAATTACCCGAAAAAAATTAAAATGGACATATTAGACGAAATCAAAGGGAACCTCCATTCACCTGCAAAACCAAACTCCATGAAAAAAACCACTGCCCATTTAATAGCCTTTCTTTTCACCACAATACAACATGGTAACTTCAGGGTGATTTTGTTCAATGTAATTACCGGCTCCATCCTGATACCAGATATTATACATTACAACTTTTGAAACCGCTCTTTGATAGTCACCCGGATATTCTGTTTTCAATTTGTAGAAAGCACGGGCAGCCGTATTGCCACCTCCCCAGGCCTGAATATGAACAGGAGCGGGATTTTTTTCAAGCAATACTTCAACAATTTTATCCGAACCCGGCGTGTCTTTCCAGTTCTCGGGTGTAAAGGTTGTTTTTGCACCCGGCTTTAATTCCCATCTCTTTTTTATCAGCCCTCTCAGGTGGTCGTGGTCTTCATCGCCAACATATAATACACTCCGTAAATAATCCGCAGTCGGATAGGAAGCATTGTGAACTCTTAAATTTGAATATACCTTCTCGTAGGCATCAAGTTGTTCTTCAATCAAAAATCCGAACTCCATCCATCCCTCTGGAATATTGAATTTGTTTGAATGATAGCACATACTTCAACGTCACAGGTATACAGTAAAAACCGTATAAAGGAACTGCGATCATCAATTTCTCCATCGGTCATTACAATTACTCTGGGTTTTTCTGACTTGTTCTGTGCATTTAAACCGGTCATTCCTGATAAAAAAACGACACCCATGAGCAGGAAAAAAATTTTCTTTAAGTTCATAAATATCTCTTTTTAAAAGTTCATATTCTATTTTCTTCTAATTATTGTTCATTCCATTCTTCTCTAATTATTTTCACGCAGAGTTTACTGTACATTTAGAATAACCCGACGATATGCGTAGAGCTGAGGAGTTCCGTTGTCTTGCAATTCCAGAATAACATGAATGGCTTGCCCTTTGGCATCGGAAGGAATGTGCACCGTAGCATTAGGATAATCTTTGTTATGAATAGCGACTTCACCTTTGTAGGAGCTTGGTTCCTTATAATAAAACCATGTATAGTTCAACGAATCGTTATCAGGATCAAATGATTCGGATGCATCAAGCGATACACTAGCGCCCGATTCAACCGATATTTCTAAAACCTCCTTGCTATTATTCCCATATACAACTGCTACGGGATGGTGGTTGGCATCAGAATAGTTTTCTGTAATGGACCAAGTCATTCTGGCAACAAAATCATTCTGGATCGCTTCGCGCCAGCGCCTGATTGCTGTACCACCTTCAGCGGCATCAGTGTACATGAAGTAAGGGTCATATTCCGCCTCATTATCCAGAATCTTACTATTTGTCATACCACGTATCCCAGCTTTCTTTTCTATACCAAAGCGGCCGCCCCAACCGCCCTGGTCAATTACCTCTGGATCGTTGAGCCCTTTTGGGAGTAGGTGAAGAAAAGCCGGTGTATCACCCTCCATCGCCCATTCTACATCTGGGTAAACAGCCCCAAGTGGCCCTTTATTCTGAATGTTAGCGCGTATCCATTCATTATCCTTGTCCTTACCGAGCTGCCAACCATAAACCTGTCCTTTGGCCCTGATGTAAAAGAGTTCGGGGAATTTTTTTGCAATCCAGGCTCCAGCATCATCCTGCCCCAAGATATCATATACCCTTATTTTACTTAAAAATTCTGAGAGCTCATCGGGGGTGCGAGTCTCTCTTACCTCCCAAATTGCCTGTGCAAGTGTATTGGCACCTCCCCAAAGGGTAATCCAAACAGGGCGTGGATCGGGTTTGTCAACCAAAGCAATTATAAGCTCAGATCCGGGACTGTTCTTCCCTTCACCCACATCGGCCATACCGTAGTTTTGTTGGCCAAGCCTAACTAATGACCTTAAGTAATCTGCCGTAGGATAACCATCTGCATGCTGGGTAAGGTTGGGGCGCACCTTTTCTTACGCATCAATAAATTCATCGAACGCGCTGGCTGAGGTTTGGGTTGTCCTCCAGCAGCTGGTAACGTTTATTAATCCTTCAATATCAAACTCGTTTGAGCTTACTAAAAAACGAACCATCGATTGTTTTTCGTCAGGGTCTGCTCCAAAGTCGGGCACAGCTATAACCCTTGGTTTCAGATTATAAATGGAATCAGAATGCGCTTTTTCTTGCGACTTCGGTTGATTGCCTGATGACTGTGAAACAAACAGAAGCAATGCTAAAAGCATAAGAGAAACATTTGTTTTCATATTTACAATTTAAAGGATAATGTGTCACCATCAGGATCAAAAGTTCTTGGCATCTAAGTTTACTTTCATACCACTTTTAACTGTTATATCGTTTTTGCCTTTAAGTCGCACTACAGGCCGGTCGGAGGGCCTCGGCATATTGTTCGTCAATATCGCCTCCATTGCTTGTGGCATTTACGGTTATGGCTTTTGTATCTTAAATATCAGCATTATAGAGCAAATAAGCTAATGCGTGTTGATCGTCAAGCTCATTGTTTGCGTCGGTGTCAAAAAGCACTGAACGCTCCATTTCGATTAGTTCACCGTCTTTGTAAAGAGTTGAATTCTTGTCATTACCAACACTAAAGGCTGCTAATACCAATACTGCTAATACAGCAATTATGTTCTTTTTTTTCATGACACGTGATTTTGGCGTTTGAAGAATGAATTATTCTGAAATTCTAATAATTCTGAGGGCCTGGATCTGTTGTTGAATAAACGATCAGTTGGCTGATATTTACCTGGTAGCCTTGTGGTATATCGTTAGTAACTAACCTGACTTCGTGTTTTTCCTCAAGAAGATCGAAGTTCCAGTAAACATCAAGTTTACGGCGTCTTATCTCAGTTGGTAATACTACTGTTTCAACAAATTCACCATTTAGATAAACATCAACCTTAAGATCTCTATCAGGAAGATTATTATTAGTTTTTGTTGCTCCGCCCCCAATAAGAAATCCTGCACCTGTAAATGAATTAGCATATTCAGTCGATTCGTTGTTTAATCTTTTTCTTGGCCTGGGCCAACCGTCATGTGCAATTCTTTCAGCAGGATAAAGACCTTCGAAGGAAACTTCGTATCTTACAGGCTTTACTTTCTGGTATTTTATCTCTACCAAATCATCAGTAACCCTGCCGCCGTTTCTTTCAATCATTTGTAATGCATGCCTGAAACTCATATCATATGCATCTAAAAGAGAAACGTCAAAATGAGAAAAATTCCTGCCCTCAACTCTGTTAAGGCCCTGCATCCAATATTCGGGAATATTACTGTAGCCCAGTATTGTACCAAGTATACCTGCTGCATTAGAAGGGTTGCAATCAGAGTCATCACCTGCACGCATGCTGATATCTATGGTTTTTCCGAAATCTCCATTACCATAAAGCAGCCCCAACACAATCCATGCTGAATTAATGTTTGCTTCGATATTAAATGCTCTGAAAATTCCATCCGGACAACGATTCTCAGCACCCCATCTCCTTTGCATTTCAAACCAGGTTTTTTGCCAGTCATCAGGGTATTGTTCGTGAAGACTGATAACATCAGCTATTGTTTTATAATAGCGACTTTGTTCAGGTATAGCTTTTAATGCTTCTCTCACAACAAAGTGAATATCATCACTTAGAAAAGCCTGTGTGTACATGGCAGCAACATAAACACCACCATACCATCCATCACCGTAATTCATAATATGACCAATTTTATCGGCTATTTCAGATGAAGAATTAATCATGCCTGGTGACATTAGACCAGCAAAGTCGGCTTCAATCTGGAAATCCAAATCATCAGCATGTGGATTGTTCCTCCAATGCCCTGACTCAGGTGGCATGATGCCATTCAGAATATTGTATCTTGCTGCCTGGTTGGCATGCCACAAGGGATAACCAGCATTTGCAAATGCAAGTGCATGAAGGTCGGCAGATGCATCTATCCCATGCTTTTCGAATGTAGCCACAAAGGTGAGATCCATATAAATATCATCGAAAAGACCTGGGGCATTGTCATACCAATAGGTAAGCTGATCTTCATCCCACGGAATAGGTACCCTGTTATGGATCATTGCACCTTGCCATTTGAATTCAGTCGGACCTGCATAGGCACAACCTATTACCTGACCTGCCCATCCTCCTTTTATTTTATCCTGTAGAACGGATTTTTCCATTTGAATCATCTCTCCGTCTTTGAATAATTCCTTCAAGACATAACCGGATGACTTCATAGTCCCGTCACCGCAACTAATTACTATTGCGCTTAATAATGTAAGAATGAAAAATTTTTTCATAGCGTTTAATTTTAAAAGGTATATAAAACAATTAGAATGAAGAATTAGAATTACATATCCCTAATAAAAGAACGACACCCATGAGCATGAAGAAAATTTTCTTAAAGTTCATAAATTTCTCTTTTTATAAGTAATTAAAGTAGAATGCATTGTTCATTGCATTCTACTTTAATCACTTAAGGTAAAACTTCAACAATTACCCTTTGATACCGGGTTAATGCCGGTTCACCATCATCGGTAACCTGTAAAACAACATGTATTGTTTTTGCCTGATCTACCTTTGGAACTACAAATGTTGCTAGAACAAGCAATGGTTTGTTTTCTTTGTATCAGAATTAGTATAAACCATGATTTTGCTCACATATTTCTTCGTGCCTTTCTCGGACTCAGGGGAGGCAGTGTCATCAGCCGTTCTATTTCATTTTTAACCTGGTTATCATCTTTAGGCGCTGCATATCCCCTGTAACCTTCCTTAAACTTCCAGGTATATCCATTTCTCAGACTGCCGCCACCTTCCCATGTTTCATCGTACCACTGAGTTCCATATACAGCATAAAGCACGGTTACCTGATCCCAGCTGGAGCGGCCTATATCGGGCCCCTGTCTCCATTCCAATTCGTATGCCCTTCTGACCGGATTGTTTACCGGTGTGGTGGCTGTAAGTGTTTCGCCCGTAATCATCCTTCCACCCACATCAGTAGTAA
>JAWLGR010000086.1:0-7311 GCA_041684965.1 Mariniphaga sp. | reverse complement strand
TCCGAAGAACTTAAGGTAACACCCACCGGAAATGTTGCTTCAGCGTATGAAAACCCTGAAACGGTTTATAGCATCAATAAAAAAGAAACACAAAAACTGGTTGACAGGTGGAAGGGTTCCGAAAACAACCGGGAGATGAAACGGGAAGAACTTCTTTCAAAAGCAAAGGAATTATCGGGATACGTTACTCCGGAAGAAGATGTAAAATCAGTATTTCGTGGCAGGTATCAGCGGGATGGATACTCAGTGGAAATGTATGCCCTGCATGGTGAGGGAGATTGTGTGATTCCCCTGTTGCTGTTTGTTCCCGGAACAGGAAATAAATTTCCGGGCCTGATTTATCTGCACCCTGAAGGGAAAATAACAGATGCAGCAGTGGGAGGAAGGATTGAGCAACTGGTAAAAAAAGGTTACCTGGTAGCTGCGCCTGATATGTCGGGGATTGGTGAAGTTAAAGACAGGAATAGCGGGAATTACTTTCATTCCGTTTTAATAGGCCGCAGTATTGTTGGAATACAGGCAGGCGATGTGAACAGGGTTGTAAATTTCCTGAAAAAGAGGGAGGATATTGCCCCTGAAGAAATTGAAGCTGTTGCTTTTGATGAAATGGGCCCCACTCTGTTGCATGCCGCAGCCTTTAACAAAACAATAAAAAGGGTGACATTAATCGGTCCGCTAAACTCTTATCAGGATGTTGTAATGAATAAGTTTTATGATACCCGGCAGATAAATTCTTTTGTTGCAGGCGCACTGACCGCCTATGACCTGCCTGATTTGGCAGCAAGCCTGGCCCCCCGTAAACTTACACTTATAAATGTAAAAGACGGGGAAGGAAATTTTATTACCAGCATTGAGTCGATAAAAAACACGTGGCAGGAAAACGTTGCAGGCGGGCATCTGCAAATAGTAAAAGAAAATTCAGATAACAACTTACTTAAATATATTTCGAAATGAAAACGCAATTTTCATCATGCCGGTTATTGGATCAGAAGTCTGTTTCCCAGCCCTCCCTGAAAAGAATAGGATAACTACTGTGGATCGTCTTCTGAATTAAGAAATAAAATGATACAAAAAATAATAAATCGGAAACAACTTACCACCGGAAACCCTGGTATTAACAGCCGGGTTATTGAAAGCTTTATTCTGCGGGGCTCATCCGCAGGGATTACCTGACATTAATGAATTATTATACAAAAGAGTAAGAAAATGAAATACATGATTGCGGCTTTTATGATGTTCAGCATTTTATTTATTGAAAAGGGCTCTCTCAATGCCACCAATCCTCAGCTGGAGGTGATTGGAGGATTCGACGGTGCAAATCCCCAGGCTCAGGATTCAATCATTCAGGAGGCGGCAAACCGGTTCAGGATAAAACCTTTTAATGAAGAAGGTAGTAACGACAGTTATTACTTTCGCTTTAATACAAAAGTGATAAATCACAGCAAAGAACCTCATGGGATCGAATTAATTATTGAGTGGCCTGTATTGAAAACTCATCCTAATTATCCTTATGAAACTTATTATTATGGAGATATGGCTAATTGGAAATGGACTTATGCACACATTCAGGGTACAGAAGCCAGGCTACACATAACTATTCCACCGGGAGTAACTTATGTTGGTTGTTATCCGCGCTACAGTTATTCGCATTTTGATGAATTCATGTCCAAATTAAAACAAAACAAAGATCTGACCAGGTGGGTAGAAGGCAAATCGCATTATGACAGAAATATCTGGTGCGTGAAAATTACGGATTCGAAGGTACCGGATGATCATAAAAAGGTAATCTTACTAACTGCACGCAATCATCCCTATGAAACAAGCTGTTCCTATATCGCTGAAGAAATAATAAATTTCCTTCAAAGCAAAGACCCGCAGGCAAAAGAACTCAAAAAGAATAATGTGATATACTTATTACCCATGCTAAACCCGGATGGTGTTGCACTTGGAATGAACCAGCGAACCAGGCCCAATGGAGTGAATATCAGTTATGGTGTTGGAACCGGTGAACCTGAGGTAACCACGCTTCTCAATACAGTTGATAAAATCAGACCTGTCATCTGGGCTGATATTCATAGCTGGCCACACAAGGGAGATGATGGTATGTGGTGTACACATAAGTGGGTTGCGGATGGTCTGCTTTCGGAGATACCCGATAAAACATTCAACGATTATGTGTGGAATGTGAGTTTTGTGAGAGAAAGGAATACACCCGAAAATCATCTTTGGCAATGGTTATTAAGAAATCACAATTCGGGTGGAGTATCGCTAAGCATATCCTGGTACAGAAGAAATGAGGAGGATATGCGTAAAATCGGCATTGAATTGGTTAAAGCTATTGGTAGAGTTGCAAACCAACAGTGATAATTTTAAATATTATGAGACGAGCATGTTTTTATAAAAACACAAACAAGCATGAAAATAATAACATGCAGGTTCCATCAAACAGCTTAAAATCAAAATATTTACTAATAAAAAGTTGCATCACACTATTAATTTTGATCTTACTAAAGTACAATACTCTTTGGGGTCAAATCAATATTACTGAAAATTCTCTTACAGTATTGGAAAAACCTGCTGATTCAATGATGCGGAATTATCTTACGGGAATAGTTGACAGTCAGTTTGCAGCCAGGGAGAGGCATTTAGCTACATTAAAAA
This sequence comes from Mariniphaga sp., assembly GCA_041684965.1. GTDB lineage: Bacteria > Bacteroidota > Bacteroidia > Bacteroidales > Prolixibacteraceae > Mariniphaga. The sequence goes on along the minus strand of JAWLGR010000086.1, from coordinate 4,650 downwards.
CGATTGATGACTGGGATGGATGGATACATACAATAAAAGACTCCATAGCTTCATGGACAGGTCCGCTTCCTGAACGCACCCCCCTTAACGCCCGTATTACGGGAAAAATTGACAGAGGAGATTATACCATTGAGAAGGTACTGTTTGAGAGCCGGCCCAATTATTATGTCAGCGGATGCCTATACCTGCCTAAAAATAAAAATACCCGTAGCCCGGCACAACTTAATGTGATAGGACACGCTGCTGACGGCAAGGCAAACGAAAGGTATCAAAGGATGAGTATTGCCCAGGTAAGAAACGGATTCGTTGTGTTTACAATCGATCAACTGGGACAGGGTGAACGAAAGGTAAAGGAATATGAATCGCGGGGCAGCGCTCCGGGCAATGCACACAGAATTATTGGTATCCAGTCCTTCATTAGCGGCACCCATATTTTTAATATCATGGTATGGGATGCAATCCGGGCTATCGACTATCTGGTAAGCCGTCCTGAAGTAGACGAAACAAAAATCTGCATGACCGGCAGTTCGGGAGGTGGTATGATGACAACCTATATTCTGCCCCTGGATAACAGAATTGCTGTTGCTGTTCCTGTCTGCAATCCTAATACCTGGTCCTACCGTGTACACGCCAATCTGGCTACCGATCACGAGCAGGTTTTTTTTGGTGCGTTTGAAAGCAACATCGATCCCCGAGGGGACCTTTTATTTACTCATGTACCAAAACCACTGCTGATTAATGCTACAACCGATGATAATTTAAACCCACCCCGGGGGGTATGGGATTTAAGCAACTGGCTGTTTAAACTTTATTCGGCATATGGTGCTCCTGAAAAGTTTACCACTTCAATGGTCAGGGCCGCACACGATTACAACCAGGTACAAAGGGAGGTCACCAGTTCATGGATGTTACGATGGACGGGTAATAATTCAGCAAAAATGTGGGAAAAAGATGCTTTCCTGGAGAGGGAAGAAGATCTTTTTGCAGCACTCAAAGGAAACGTTTTTAATGAACCGGGCAGCAGAAGTGATCATGATCTGGTATTGGAATATTTAAATAAAAATAAAGCCAGATGGGGTGAAGTGAAAACAGCAAAGGCTGTCGGGGAGCTAAAAAAAGAATTAAGTACCCGGATAACAAAACTACTAAATACAAATTTCGATAACATTCATACAACAGGACATTTTAAGGATACCGGAAACTTTGATGGAATAACAATCAAAAAATTCATTCTGGAACCGGAAGCGGGAATACTTTTACCGGGTTTCATTCTGGAGCCGGAAAAAAATGCTTCAAACCAGAAAGTTGTCCTTTACCTCAACGATCAAGGAAAGGAGAAGATTCTGAAAGACATAAATATTGTGAAGGAACTATTAAACAATGGATACCGCATCTGTGCGGTCGATTTACGTGGAATCGGAGAGACATCACCTGACATGGCTGAAAAATTTTGGGATTTTCTTGCCGGCAAACCAATTTTTGGGCAAAGGGTAAGAGATGTTTTATCGACAATCCAATGGTTGAAAGATTCAGAAGTAAAAGCCCAAAGGATAAAATTATGGGGTACCGGCATGTGTGCTCTGTACGGATCATTTGCCGGAGTTCTTAACGATGATATTGCAGGTTTTGTATTCGAGGAACCATTAGTGTCCTTTGAAAGTTTAGTGCGTGTTGATACTCCAGGTTATAATCATGAAGTACTAATTCCCGGAATACTCGAGAAGTTTGATTTAACGCAGGTGTATCAGTCATTATATCCCCGGCCTTTAACAGTACTAAATCCCTTCCGGGGAGATAAAACTTACGTCAGTGCAGGTGAAATAATAGAAGTGGATCGGGCGGTATCAGAAACTTACCACGGATTAAAAAATATAAATTTCAGAGGCATAAAAAAGGCTGGTGAAGTGAAAAGAACAGAACTCATCATAAAAGGACTGACCCTTTGATAAAACCAATTAAATATTGTTCGTTATTTGAAGGTTCAATTGGTTCATGTTGTTCATTTTAAGATTGAAAACCGAAGTAAAAAATTTAACCCTGTGGTCAATTCGGTGGTCTTGATACTTATTAGTGTCTTTGTGTCTTTGTGTTTTACTTAAATATTAAAAAGAATTGAGAGTGTAAAAAAGGTTAAATAAAATTGCCACTAATACTCCAAGGCTCAAAGATTCACGAAGTTGAAGATTTTTTTTGTGTTTCTTTCTTAGTGTCTTTGAGCCTTGGTGGCGAAATAATCTATTTCCTGGTCTTGATACTTGATACTTCTAGTCTTGATACCGCTTTTGAAATTTGGTGGTAAACAGCAGGTAGTACATTACAGCATGGTTAAAATGGAACAGTCCCAGCAAGTATGAGCCTGTTAAGCCCTTCTATATATTAGTGAAGATTTTTATTGATGGTTAGATATTGAAGAAACCCTGAAAAACCTTATTTTATTTTCTTAACCTTAGTAAAAATCTTGCCCCTAAATAGCTCTACCTTATTGCCTTATTTACTATCTTTAATACGATAATATTATTTTAAAAATCCTGCTAAAAATCATATCACAATGAAAATCGAATACAATAACCTTTATACACACTTTGTATTTGTGACTCAACAGAGAGTTGCTATGATAAAACAGCAACATAGGGAACGAATTGAAAAGTATATTACTGGAATTGTAAAAAACAACAATTGTAAATTATATGCTATCTATGCTAACCCTGAACATGTTCATTTTTTGGTTTCCCGTTCACCTTCTGTTTCGGAGGAAACTTTAGCTACTATCATCGCCAACAGTTCATCAAACTTTATTAACGCTAATAAGCTATGTAGTGGAAAATTTTCATGGCAGCAATCAGCATCTGCATTTTCTGTATCTAAGAGAGATATTGAAAATGTTTGCGGATATATATTAAATCAACCGGAACATCATCGCATAAAGACCTTTGAGGAAGAATATAATGAGTTTATACAATACTATCAAAAAACTATCTTAATCAGGCAATAAGGTTCAGATATATTCTCTTTCACATTATTTCTAAGGGTGCAAGAGGAAATAAGGATTTTTTGAATGCTGATGAAAGCTGTTTTTCACAATGGTAAATTATATACATACTTGAGGATTTTCGTAAGATGGGTGAACCCAAAAATTCACAACATTATACCCAATCAGGTAATAAGGTTCAGGTGTATTTGGTTTAACCTTGTTACTAAGGTTATTACGGGAAATAAGGTTTTTTATACTTAAAAATGAAAGCTGTTTTTCATAATGGTAAATGAGCCTGTTAAGCCCTTCGATATATTAGTGAAGAGGATTTGCTTCTTAATGATGGTTAGATCAGTTTCAGCTCTTGCATATCTATCAGGCTTATTTGTCCGGGGTACTTTACCTTTGTAAGCTCTATTCCTTCCCCTTACCAACCTGTACCACCGCACTGCAGCTAATTATTTTCCCTTTTGCGCTTATTCCTTCTGCAACGATCACATACCGGCCCGGCATATCGGAAGCATGAAATTCAATATTCGCCTTGTTGTTTTCCAGGTGTACATACGGTTGCCAAAAGAGCGTGGGGCGGTAATCGGGCTTTTCTTGTGCACCCTGCTCCTGTAAAACCTTCAAACCTGCCTCTGCATGTTGCGACCTCCCTCTCCGCATTGGGGAGGGAAAGCCATCCTTTAGGATGGCAGGGTGAGAAAAATGGTAGGGTGAGGCCAAATGCGCGGTAAAAAACCGCGCCATCCCTGGCTGCAATTGCATCATGTGATTGAATAGGCAGGAATGCCAAAATTGGTTCGTACGGCAGCGGCAAAAAATGGTGGCGTTATGTTTTGGTGCTAAATCTTATTTCAAAATGTTCGAAGTAAAATTTTAAGGTGGAGATGGTAAAACTGAGCAATAAGGAATTATATTACAGTTATCCTATTCAATCATCAATGAATTTTTTATCTTTATACAAAGATATAGAATATGAAATAAGCAGAAGCAATACATCCTGCCAACCTAAAACTGTTATAATTTTCATGCGGGTTCCCTTTTTACGGAACAGGCAGGTATGCTTCAAATTTAGAAATCTTTACTCTGATAATATGAAAGGTACAATAAATATCGAATACCCGGAATCATTAGCTAATATATTGAAGCTTAGTCTAAAAGAATTTGAATCTGAAATAAAAACAGCTTCCTTGGTAAAGCTTTATGAACTTGGCAGGATTTCATCCGGTGTTGCCGCAAAAGTGTTAGGAATATCCAGACTTGATTTTCTTGAATTGCTGGCAGAGTATAATGTTTCAGTAGTTGGTAAATACGACATGGATGATTTAAATCAAGATATTGCCAATGCCTAAGATTGTAACGAATACTACACCATCATTTCTCTTTTAAAATTAAACCGGCTCGAGCTTTTAAAAGAACTTTATACACATATTCATATACCTTCTGCCGTGTTTAAGGAAATTGAAGCAGGAAAATCCAAAGGATATTACAAAGATTTATCTAAATTGGAATGGATAAAAATCACGGAAATCCAGGACAAAGAAGTTGTTAAATATTTTCTGGATTTGGATGCAGGTGATTATTCCGGACAAATTGTACCACCTATTCCGGGGCAAAGTGTACCACCTTTTTCAGGATGAACTTGTTTTACAAAAATGCATATTTTATTAATT
>JAWLGR010000004.1:0-240238 GCA_041684965.1 Mariniphaga sp. | reverse complement strand
GCCTGTTCTGAAACCAAAATCAATATGAGAGTGGCAGCCTACGAAACGGCAGGGAAAATGAAAACCCTGCTCAACAGCGACCAAAAAGAGCAACTGAAAATTCAGATGATGCAAGGTGGCGGCATGATGCAGGGGGGAATGATGAACCAGGGCCGGGGTGGCATGATGCAAAACCGTGGTGGCATGATGCAGAATCAAAATAATCAATAAAAGGAAAGGAGCTAATTGTGATGGACGGATTCGGAGGACACGGCTGGGGAATGGGTTGGTGGTGGATCATCGGCCTCATTATTGTTCTTGCTGTTATTTGGATCGTTGTAAAATCAATGAATCGGACCGGTTCAGCCCAAAGTTCAGGGAAAACAGCACTCGACATTTTAAAAGAACGTTATGCAAGCGGTGAAATTGATAAAGAGGAGTTTGAAAAACGCAAAAAAGATTTGATGTAGAATTTTGGTCGCTTTTTTCTATGAAGACTGGTGTTCTGTTTCAGAGCGGGCATTCTCATTAGTCCGGCATTGGGCGGGGACGTGATGAGGTTAAGTACCGTTATTGTGGCCATTAACGCCCGGTTATTAAAACGAAATAAAAATAAAAGTAAATGAATATTATAATAGCAGCAACAAAAACATGCCAGCACCGGCCAATACTTGAAGAACAATTGCAAGATGCCGGCTTACATTATGAACTGATGTATTTTGAGGATCATTCCGAATTGGTGGAAGCGTATCATATAAAAACATCACCCTTATTAATTGTGGATGATGAAGTTGTTTCGGTAGGGTTACCCGGAAATAAGAAAATCATGGAAATGAGAGCTGAAACGAAAAACAATAATAAAAAAGACATCAGTGAAAAACGAGTACCCAAAAGAGAAAATACTCAGATGGTTCCTCAGCCTGTTAGCGGGGAAACCGGTTTGGTAATAGTAGATACAACCTGGGGAAAAATTCAACCGATTAAAATTGCAGAAAATGTCCGTACCGTTGATGAATTGGAGGTACACAAATTCCAGGAAAACGGGCTGCCGGTAATAGATTCCCGCACATCAGATTTTTATGAAGTTTCCACTATATCCGGTGCTAAAAATATTCCCCATAATGAAATAGCAGAAAGAATGGGTGAGTTGGACCGCAACAAGCCAACTGTCTTTTTTTGTAACGGACCGCAATGTCCGCAGTCGCCTTCTGCTATCCGCAATTTATTGTCGGCCGGTTATCCGCCCGAAAAAATACTGTACTACCGCGGCGGCATGCACGATTGGGTAACACTGGGCTTGCCGGTTGAATAACAAAAAAATTTGAAAAGATAATTCGAAATTTGTAAAAAAAATGTAACCATGGAAGAAAAAAAACACAGCGACTACCTGAAATTTTTTGCAATGATAGGCACATCTATGGTTGCAATGTTTGTTTTAATGTATACAAACTCTTTTCAAATCATCGATCATTTTTGGTTCAGTGAAACACGCATGTATATGACCCTGATTATGGGAGGAGCTATGATCGTTATCATGCTCCTTTATATGATCGGAATGTATGCAAACAGAACAATAAATGCCCTTATTCTTATTGGAGGGGTTTTGCTGATCGTTGCTTCTATATGGCTGGTCAGAAGTCAGGTTACAGTTTCCGATGTTGATTATATGGAGGGAATGATCCCGCATCATTCTATCGCCATTTTAACAAGCGATAGAGCAATGATTGAAGATGTAAGAGTAAGAGAACTTGCAGATGAAATAATTATAGCGCAGCGAAGGGAAATTAAGGAAATGGAGTGGCTGATTAATGACATCAGGGAAAATGGGTTGGTGAAAACGAAGTTAGAATCAGAATCACGTCCTGTCCCAAATTTTATCGGCACCCTCGAATAGAATTATTTAATCCCTGAGTGTTCAAATGTGAAATCCACCTTATGCTTTCTGAAGCATATTTGGTAAAAAACGGCGTCACGGAAGACATTAAAGTGAACCAGCTTAAAAAAGACGATGTGGTTGTAGTCCGTCCCGGAAAAAAATCGAGGGGAACAGGATAATTACTGATTGGGAAAATTCTTTCGGTTATTTTAAATGCATCATGATTAGAAAAGTATAATTTAATTTTAAGGTCAATGTTTATGAAACATATAGTAAAATTTTCAGGAGTAGCTATAGCATTATTGGTTTTGTTTACAGCTTGTGAAAAAGAAGAAACCAATGAAACAATCATCGAAGGTGTTTATGAAGGCACCCTAACCGGTTTGCAAACTAAAAGTACCGATGGAACCTCAGAAAGTAAAACGGCGACTTCTGAAATTACAATTACCGGTGAAAACGAAATTCAGGTACATTGTTATTCAGAAAATTTCGATACCACTTTTATGATGAATTATTACATGGAAAACGACAGCGCTTACGTATGTTACACTGGCGATGACTTTGAAGAAATGTATGGCTATATGTTGGGTGATAATCACATGGGTAGTATGATGGGTGATATGCAAAGCGGTGAAACCGAATGGATGCACCACCTGGATGAAGAACATGATGAAGGTGACGAACACTTTGGTGGATTTGATATGGCAAATCATAGTTTTTCGTACACTTTTCAAATGAATAAAAATGATTCCTCGGACGATTTGCGTTTTCAAGGTATTAAACAGTAATTCGTTTCCACGGTTTTTCATGGAAGGAGAATATGAATATCGTGCAGATTGTGGTTGGGTCAATGGTTTAGAAGACAACACAAGTTATGAAGGAGAAGACGAATGGCTCGTCAGGGCTTCATATATACTATCCCGTAATTTTTCCATTTAGGCTAATTATTAAATATTTTAAAAGATAACAGTTAAAGTTTGATAACTTTAAAAATGAAAAAAATACAACTTCTTTCAATCTTTACTTGCCCGGAATGTGGATTTCAAAAAGAAGAGATCATGCCCGAAAATGCCTGTAACTATTTCTATGAATGTACTCAATGTAAACTGATAATAAAACCAAAACAAGGTGACTGTTGTATTTTCTGTTCATATGGGTCCGTTAAATGCCCACCTGTACAGTTAGAGACATCATGCTGTTAGTAATCGTCTTAAGCTTTCAACGATTTTCCTTTTTTCTTTGAGATTAAGTGTGTTAGTTAATAATGGATTAAACGATCTTATTTATAGTTGATACATACGATAACACCTGAATAAAATGGCACAATGTGTCCCACATGTGTCCCGACATAAAATAAAAAAGCCTGTAATCTTTTATATTACAGGCTTTTATCTACTTCTATCTGTAGCGGGGGCAGGACTTGAACCTACGACCTTTGGGTTATGAGCCCAACGAGCTACCAACTGCTCCACCCCGCAATATATTGTAATAGTTTTTTTCTATTTTTTGTGAACGCGGCTGCAAATATAATTACTTTTTATAAACATACAAAAATTTTACTGTAGGTTATACTGAAACCTGCAAGAAATGTTCGTTACCTTAAAATAGAGATATGTTCAATAAAGTTATATTATAAATTTCAGGATGCAGCAATTAAAGCTTGATACAGGCACCGTTTAGTATTATTTGTTATGCAGTAAAAAAGACCAGGGCAAACTTAAAAATTGATTGGTTCTAAATAAGCATACAAATATGTAAATTGTTCATTAAGCCTTTGATAAATTATTATTTTTGGGCTTTTAACGATTATTTTCCTTTTTTAAACTTATAGAGAATGCTTAAAAGAATGTATTACTACCTGAGGAAAAATTTACTCCTTGTGCTTTTTATAGGTTTTGTGGTAGGTTTACTTTTTACCATTTATACCAATAAGCTTCTTGAATATACCTCCACAAACGAATCGTGTAACATGTGTCATGTACATCCGCATGTTTTTGATTCATGGCGATTGTCAACTCATTACGACAATCCATCTGGTTTTAGAGCAAGATGTGTTGATTGTCATCTTCCGCCAAAAGGACAGGGATATCTTCCTGAAAAGATTAAAGCTGCAGCGCGTGATATTTACGGATATTTGTTTAAAGACAGCGCTGATTATAACTGGGAATTAAAATCTACTTTGGAATACGCGCAACACCATGTATTCAAGGTATCCTGCCTGAACTGCCATCATAACCTGTTTCCACTGACTCTGTCAAAAGAAGGACAGGATGCACATCTTTATTACAGTCAGAATGAAGATGATCTGAGATGTATAAACTGTCACCTGCATGTTGGGCACTATGATCCAAATGCGATGCATGCTGCCAATGTTGATTTTGGTATGCAAAAAACTGAAAAGGCAGACTTATTTACAGAACCGGCACTTGTTGCTGCACATGAAGACTTTACTGAAACCATACCGAATTCTGTCATTTCGTTTAATATGAAAGCCATACCCGGGGGAACATTCCTGATTGGGAGTCCGGAAAATGAACAGATGCGAAATCCGGATGAAGGGCCACAAAAGCAAGTTCAGATAAGTCCGTTTTTTATGGCCGAGGTGGAGGTTACATGGGATGAGTTTCTTGCATTCTATAGTGCTACTGCTGTAGAAGGACGATCGACCGATACTGAGGGTGCACGTACAATGGATGACGTGGATGCCATTTCAGGTCCTACACCACCCTATGGTCAACCTGATCAGAACTGGGGTATGGGCGGCCGGCCTGCTATTACAATGACATACCATGCTGCAGAAACCTATTGCAGGTGGCTTTCACAGGTAACGGGAAAAACCTACAGGCTGCCTACAGAGGCTGAATGGGAATATGCTGCCCGCGGCGGGACTCAAACTCCTTTCTTTTTTGAAGGAAGACCAAGAGATTTTTCACAGAAAGGCTTCTTCAGTAAATTGTTCGGAAGTGAAAGCAATCTGATTGACCAATATGTTGTTTATGCCGGTAACAGCCAGGGAAAAACAGAATTGCCCGATGTTGTGGAACCCAACCAATATGGTTTGAAAAATATGTTGGGTAATGTTATGGAATATTGTTCCGATTGGTATGCTGAAGACGCTTATGACATGCTTGTTGATGGAGCGGTTGATCCTAAAGGGCCTGTTTCCGGAACGGAAAGAGTCGTCCGTGGCGGTTCCTTCAAAAGTCCTGTTGGGGAAGTTCGTAGCGCAGCCCGGGATCACTCGCGGATGGATGAATGGATGCGAACGGACCCGCAGATGCCTAAGAGTACCTGGTGGCTTTCAGATAGTAACAACATCGGATTCAGGGTAATTTGTGAATTTGATGAGAAAACTGGAAAAAATAATTAATTTAGGAACCTAAATTCAACAATAATTATCAGATTATGAGTACGAATGGTTTTTCAAGACGTAAATTTTTAGCCGGAGCTGCCGCTGTGGGAGCTGCCGGAGCTATGGGAGTGGGGACTTTATCTTCGTGTGCAAATAATAATGTTGATACAAAGGGATATTCGGGAAACTATGATTGGCAGCCAAGGGATTTAAATCTTCCGCCTATGCTCGATATAGCACCCGATGGTACTGTTTTAAAAGCCGGGATTATTGGCTGTGGCGGAAGGGGCTCCGGAGCGGCTATCAATTTTCTTGACGCAGGGCCAAACCTTACAATTACTGCCCTTGGGGATGTTTTTGAGGACAGGGTAAAGAACTGTGCTAATAAAATTAAAACTGAAAAGGGAATTGATGTTCCACAAGAAAATCAATTTGTTGGTTTCGATGCATTTGAAAAAGTTATTGATTCAGATGTAGATATAATTATTCTTGCTACTCCTCCAAAATTCAGACCCGAGCATTTTGAGGCTGCAGTGAGGGCTCGAAAGCATGTGTTTATGGAAAAACCTCTTGCTGTCGATCCGGTCGGAATCCGTCGGATAATTGCTACAGCCAAGATGGCCGATGCGCAAGGATTAAAAATTGTAACAGGTACCCAGAGAAGACATCAGCACAATTATATTAACCTGATAAAGGAACTAAATGATAACAATGCAATAGGCGAGATTGTATCTGCAAATGTCTACTGGAACCAAAATAAGTTATGGCATCGCGATAGAAATCCCAGCTGGAGCGAAATGGAATGGATGATTCGTGATTGGGTTAACTGGTGCTGGCTATCAGGGGATCATATTGTGGAACAGCATGTACATAATATAGATGTAGCGAATTGGTTTATGGGCACACATCCTGTAAAAGCTGTAGGATTTGGATCCAGGCACCGCAGGGTGACAGGCGACCAATACGATAATTTTAGTGTGGATTATATTTATGAGGACGGACGACATGTTCACAGCATGTGCCGCCAGATTAACGGAACTGTAAATGCTGTCCATGAAATTTTTCATGGTACAAAAGGTATTGCTACTACTGCAGGCAAACTCAGGGTAGTCGACGCGGAAGGAAATGAATTGTTTACAGCTGAAGGTTCAGAAACAAGCCCGTACGTTCAGGAGCACATTAACCTGGTTACCTGTATTCGTCAGAATATTCCTTTTAATGAAGCAGAACAAACTGCAATTTCAAACATGGTGGCGATTATGGGAAGGGTTTCTGCATATACAGGAAGAGAAGTAACTTATGACGAAATGATGAATTCAGACTTAAAACTGGGACCTGACCGATATGTTCTTGGAAACATCGGTTATGCTGATAATGCAAAAGTGCCTGTTCCAGGGTCTGGAGAATAAAGGTTTTAATATTATTCAATACGAGCTGTGAAGCCATTTACCTTCGGGTGAATGGCTTTTAAGTTTTAATATTACTTCAAATAATATATTTTACAGGGTTTTCACGGGTCGGATTTGTTCATAAAAATATACTTTTGTAGGCTTTTTAAAATTAAAAAGCAAGAAACTAAAGCGGTTGAGCTATGACAAGAGTAAAAATTAATGAAGTTTTAAAAAATGGAAAGCCTGGTACCACAACTTTAATTAAAGGCTGGGTAAGGACCCGGAGAGGGAGTAAGAATGTTCATTTTATTGCCATAAATGATGGCTCAACAATTAATAACCTTCAGGTAGTAGCTGATACTACAAAGTTTGATGACCAATTATTGCGTGAGATCAATACGGGTGCTGCCCTGTCTGTTACCGGAGTTCTTACTGAGTCGAAAGGAAGTGGTCAAAATGTGGAATTACTAGCGGAAAAAATTGAACTGCTTGGAGGGGCGGATCCTGAAAAATATCCGATACAGCCTAAAAAGCATACGCTTGAGTTTCTTCGGGAAAATGCACATTTGAGATTTAGGACCAATACATTTGGAGCTGTTTTTCGTATCCGGCATTCCATGGCTTATGCGATTCATCATTATTTTAATCAGAAAGGATTCTATTGCCTTCATACTCCAATAATTACTTCCAGCGATGCGGAAGGTGCCGGTCAGATGTTTCGTGTTACTACTCTAGATGCTGTTAATCCTCCCCTCACAGAGGATAAAAAACCAGATTACAGCAAAGATTTTTTTGGGAGGCCAACAAACCTTACTGTTTCAGGACAGCTTGAAGGAGAATTGGGAGCTATGGCGCTGGGTGAGATATATACTTTTGGACCTACTTTTCGGGCTGAAAATTCAAATACTGCCCGGCACCTTGCTGAATTCTGGATGATTGAACCTGAAATGGCTTTCTATGATTTGAAAGATAATATGGATTTGGCTGAAGAATTCCTGAAGTATCTCATTGGATACGCACTTGAACACTGCAGCGAAGATTTGCAATTTCTAACCGATAGATTGGAACAGGAAGAAAAAAATAAGCCCCAGAATCAACGTTCCATCAATTTAACTGAAAAATTGAATTTTGTTAAAAACAGTGATTTTATCAGACTTACTTATACCGAAGCCATTGATATCCTGAAAAATTCAAAGCCTTTTAAAAAGAAACAGTTTCAGTTTCCGGTGGAGTGGGGTATTGATTTGCAAAGTGAACATGAAAGATACCTCGTGGAGAAACATTTTAAATGCCCGGTTATTTTAACTGATTATCCTAAAGATATCAAGGCTTTTTACATGAAGCAAAATGAGGATGGCAAAACCGTCCGTGCCATGGATGTTCTGTTTCCGCAAATCGGTGAAATTATAGGGGGTTCACAACGTGAAGAGAATCTGCAAAAATTGCTCACCCGGATGAAGGAAATGAACATTCCTTCTGATGAAATGTGGTGGTATCTTGATACCCGAAGGTTCGGAAGTGCTGTTCACAGCGGTTTTGGACTAGGTTTCGAACGGTTTGTTCAGTTTGTTACGGGAATGGGAAATATCCGTGATGTGATAGCTTTCCCACGAACTCCTAAAAACGCAGAATTCTAGTACCTTTGTTTGAACTCCATCGAAAAAAGTAGTATTTTTACGAAGAAACAAGTAGGGATATGGAGCAAAGACTTTCATTACAACAAAAGTTGCTGCAAAAGTTATCACCACAACAAATACAGGTGATAAAGCTTTTGGAGATCCCTACTATGCAGCTCGAACAGCGCATAAAAAAGGAACTCGAAGAAAATCCTGTTTTGGAGGTGGACCCGGAAAGTACCGATATTTCCGAACAGAATGATAACAATGAACAGGAGAAGGAGAGTGATATTGATAATGATGAATTTTCTTTTGATGATTACCTGAATGAAGAAGATGAAGTTCCTTCTTATAAAACCAATACAAACAATTATTCCAAAGATGACAAATATGTTGATATTCCTTTTTCTGCCGGAACAACATTTCATGAAAGTCTGTATGATCAGTTGGGGATGACTACCCTTTCCGAAACAGACCGTCAACTGGCAGAATATATTATCGGAAACATTGACGACGATGGATACCTGCGGCGTGATTTGCTTTCAATCAGTGATGATCTTGCTTTTAACCTGAACATGGAGGTTGAGGAGGAAAAACTTAAGGAAATTCTGCGAATTATACAGCAGTTTGATCCCCCGGGAGTCGGAGCACGCGATTTACGTGAATGCCTGATCTTGCAGCTAAACAGAAAGTACGGGGAAAATTTTGAGTTGGCAAAGACAATAGTAAAAGACTATTTTGAAGAATTTACACGCAAGCATTACGATAAAATAAAAAAGAAACTGGAATTGTCTGATGAGGAACTGAAAGAAGGAATCAACCAGGTGCTGAAACTGAACCCTAAGCCGGGTAGTTCTTACAGCAATCCTATGAACAGATCAAATCAGCATATTATTCCCGATTTCATTCTTGATAACCTGGATGGAGAGCTGAACCTTTCACTGAATCAGCAAAATATGCCGGAGTTGAAAATAAACGATACTTATCTTGATATGATGCATGCCCTTGCAAAACAAACCAGGCAAAAAAATAAAAATCAAAAAGATGCTCTGGTATTTGTAAAGCAAAAGGTGGATTCGGCAAAGTGGTTTATCGATGCAATCAGACAACGGAATCACACATTGCTGATAACAATGGCAGAAATAATAAATTTTCAGAAAGAATATTTTAAAGAGGGCGATGAAGCCAGGCTCCGGCCAATGATCCTTAAGGATATTGCAGAAAAAACAGGTCTTGATATATCAACCATTTCCAGAGTATCGAACAGCAAGTATATCCAAACGCATTTTGGTATATTCCCGCTGAAATATTTTTTCTCTGAAGGATTGCAGACCGAAAGCGGAGAAGAAGTTTCAACACGTGAAATTAAGAAAATACTTAAAGAATGCATTGAGAATGAGGATAAACGCAGGCCGTTAACCGATGAAAAACTTACAAAAATCCTGAAGGACAAATCATACAATATTGCCCGTCGTACAGTTGCAAAATACCGCGAACAATTAGATATACCTGTTGCACGGTTACGTAAAAAACTCTAGATGACCCATAAGCTTGCAAAAATAGTTTCCATTATTCTTCATCCGCTGTTATTACCCACTTTGGGATTTCTTATTTTATTAAATTCAGGGTTCTACTTTTCATTTGTTAACTGGGAAGCAAAACAATTTATTTTACTGGTAGTTCTTTTTTCTACAGCTATTATGCCATTGCTTGCTATGTCGGTGCTGGCTTTAAACCCGAAATTCAAACTGACATTTGAAACAGGTACCCAGCGGGCACTTCCATTGTTAATTTCCTCTGTTTTTTATTATATGGGATATTTGCTTTTGAACAGAATGAATGCTTATCCAATATTGAAGGTATTAATGATTGCCTCCGTTCTTGTGACATTAGGATTAATGCTAATTTCACTTAAATGGAGAATCTCTTGCCATATGGCAGCAATTGGGGGCCTTACCGGAGTTTTGCTGGCACTTTCCTTTCGTACAGGAATATATCCGGAATGGGCTATTATATCCGTAATTGTTGCCTCCGGATTGTTGGGAACAGCATTATTGTTTCTGGGGAAAAATAAATTATGGCAACTTGAAGCAGGTTATGCCCTGGGATTTTCTTTTTTATATCTTACAATCCATTTTATCTGAGTTATTCCACAAACTTGTAACCAATTCCTTTAAGTGTTTTTATGTGATCGTTTCCAATTTTCTCCCGGAGTTTACGTATATGTACATCAATGGTACGGTCCCCAACCACAACATTTTCACCCCACACCGTGGCATAAATTTCTTCACGTGTAAATACTTTCCCTGGTTTGGATACAAGCAACGACAGCAGCTCAAATTCTTTTCTTGGAAGTATCATCTCCTTATCATCGATACGAATCAGGTATCGTTCCTTATCAATGATCAGGTTGCCAATTGTAACAGTCCCCGGGCTCTCAGGGTATGAAACCGGTGCGGATGGTTCTCCTGTTCGCTTCAGTAACGCTTTTACCCGGCTGATCAGTACTTTGGGTCTTACCGGCTTGGTGATGTAATCATCGGCTCCTGCTTCGAATCCGGCTATCTGCGAATAATCCTCACCACGGGCAGTTAAAAAAGCTATAATTGTATTATTGAGGGATGGAATTTTTCTGATTTCTTCACAGGCAGCAATCCCATCCATCTCAGGCATCATAACATCGAGAATTATCAGGTGAGGTTGATGTTTTTCTGCCAGCTGAATTGCTTCCAATCCGTTTTTGCCAGTATAAACTACGTATCCTTCTTTTTCAAGGTTGTAACTTATGAACTCAATAATGTCAATTTCATCATCTACCAGCAAAATCTTTAATTTGGTATCGTTCATCGGAATAAATTTTACAATCGGCAAAGGTAATAGTTATTGCTATAATTCTCAGCAATCAGTATGGATTAAATTCAAACTGAATTTTATTTAATTATTTCACCTTTTCAAGGGTAAAATTAAAAGTCGTTCCCTGATCTATAACACTTCTTACATTGATTGACTGATTGTGAGCTTCAATTATATGCTTTACAATGGAAAGCCCCAGACCCGTTCCGCCCTGCTCCCGTGATCGCGATTTATCTACTCTGTAGAATCGTTCAAAAATGCGGGGAAGGAATTTTTTTTCAATGCCAATTCCATTGTCTGATACTTCAACCATTATGTTATCATCAAGATCATGAAACAATACATGGACAAACCCTTTTTTCTTTCCATATTTTATTCCATTTACAATTAAATTCGTCAGAACCTCCAGAATGCGGTTGCGGTCGGCCAGCACATATACCGGACGGGAAGGGGGATTGAGTATTTCCAGCGTTATCTTACGCTCACTAGCCTGCCATTGTTCCATTTCAAAAACATCCTTTACCAACTGCACTATATCAAATTTTACCATATTCAGTTTAAGTTCACCTGATTCAAGCTTGGTTATCGATTCCAGGTCCTCAACAATTGAAATCATGCGGTCGATACTCTTTTCAGTGCGTTTCAGATACAGTTTGTTAATTTTTGGATCATCCAATCCTCCTTCCAGCAAAGTCAGTATGTAACCCTGTATATTGAAAATAGGAGTCTTTAGTTCATGCGATACATTTCCTACAAAGTCTTTCCGGTAACGTTCTAGTTCCTTTAAACGTTCAATTTCCTTCATCTGGGTTTTTGCCCATTCCTCGACTTCAAACCTTACATTCGACAACAAATTAGTCGAATCGGATGATTTTTCTGCCAGCTTTTTTCCGCTAAGAGGAAGATCTTTTATTGTCTTATATACTGGTCTGATTTTATCTGAAATGTATTTGTTGATAATAAACATTATATAGAAATAGGATACCAGAAAAAATAGTACAATAAAAAAGAGGATAAGTAAAATTCCCGGAGACAACCACCGTGTAAGGAACAGGAGCAAGGTAGTAAGTGAGGTTAACAATACCGCAATATATACCGTTAATTGTCGGGAAGAATAAGTTTTCATTTAAAATATCTTATTTTTATTCCTTGAATATACCTTTTTTAACAGATAATGATACAAATGCAAGATGATTTATTTTTCTTTGTACCAGTCGGTTGTATAAAACCATTAACAGTAATTTGATGGTTACTTAATGTTTTTTTAATATTTTAGTGCAATGTTTAGAACAAGTTCACAATTATATTTGCTGCCGGAAAAAAATAGATAATGGAAAATTTCTACCTTATCGTTGTTGTAATCCTTTTCGCGCTGGCTGTTTCAGATTTGATTGTAGGTGTAAGTAATGATGCGGTTAACTTCCTGAACTCAGCATTTGGTTCTAAAGCTGCCCCCAAATGGCTCATATTTATAATGGCAGGTCTGGGTGTTTTAATAGGTGCTACTTTTTCAAGTGGTATGATGGAAGTCGCCAGAAAAGGCATTTTTCATCCTGATATGTTTATGTTTTCCGAAATTATGGTCATTTTTTTGGCCGTAATGATCACAGATATTATTTTACTCGATTCTTTCAATACCCTAGGAATGCCTACCTCAACCACTGTATCCATCGTGTTTGAATTACTTGGTGCTGCAGTTGCAGTTTCACTTGTGAAAATTCAGGCACTGGGGGCCCAATTGGGTGAATTGTCGACATATATAAATTCTGAAAAAGCATTGGCTATCATTACTGGTATATTGCTCTCGGTATTAATTGCTTTTACGGTCGGAGCCTTTGTGCAGTACATTACCCGGCTGATTTTTACTTTTAATTACCGGGAAAATATGAAATATTTTGGCTCCACCTTTGGGGGCATCGCTATTACAGCTATTACTTATTTTATTTTAATTAAAGGAATTGATGGTTCTGCATTTGCGGGTATAAGAGTTTTCGGAGGAGAAAGACTTGATGATTGGGTCGCTGGAAATACTATGAAATTGTTACTGTACAGTTTTATATTCTGGGTAGCTATAATTCAGATCTTAAAATGGGTTTTTAATATAAAAATTCTAAGAACCGTTGTTTTAGCCGGAACATTTGCTCTTGCTATGGCTTTTGCAGGGAACGATTTGGTTAATTTTATCGGCGTTCCGCTGGCAGGGTTTTCTTCCTTTAAAGCCTGGGTTGCAGAAGGAAATGTTTCTCCCGATTCCTTTTCAATGGAGATGCTGACAGGTGAGGTAAGCACACCGACGTATATGCTGATTATAGCTGGTTTGATAATGATCATCACCCTTATTATGTCTAAAAAGGCACAGGCGGTTGTGAATACGTCGGTTGATTTATCCCGTCAGAATGAAGGCATCGAACGGTTTGGTTCATCTATGATTGCCAGACTGATGGTTCGCAGTACTATAAATTTTAATAAATCCCTGGTCCGGGTTATTCCAGCCAATGTAAGCCAGGCTATTTCAAGGAGGTTTGCTCCTTTTCCCCTTGGCCCTCCCGATAATCCGGATACTCCTGCTTTTGATAAACTAAGGGCTTCTGTAAATCTATTGGTTGCCAGTATATTGATTGCAATAGGCACCTCATTAAAACTGCCACTTTCCACCACTTATGTTACCTTCATGGTGGCTATGGGCACTTCACTTGCCGACCAGGCCTGGGGCCGTGAAAGCGCCGTTTATCGTATTTCCGGTGTGTTTGCAGTTATTGGAGGTTGGTTCTTAACAGCAATCGTGGCTTTTTCAATCGCTGCAATGGTTGCCTGGATTATCTCAATTGGCGGGAGGTTTATGATTTTTGTTTTTGTTGCTGTGGCCATCCTGATGATAATCCGTACCCATTTGATCTTAAAGAAAAAAAACCAATTGGAATTGATTGAAGATGAGGAAGCAATTACTGAGAAAGATGAAACTGAAAAAGTAATGGAGAAAACCAGAAAGCAGCTGGTAAAAGCTATTATGCTTGCAAATCAAATCTATTCAATAAGTATTGAAAGTTTTTTAAATGAAGAACGCAGCCAGTTGAAGGAAGCGTTGGTGATCAAAGATAATCTGAATAAAAAGGCAAAGAAACAAAAAAATAAAGTTCTGAATACAATTTCAAAGATTGAAGAAGCAGTTGACTCAGGCCATTTTTATGTCCAGGTAGTTGATTATCAACGGGAGATGGCACACTCCCTCAATTTCCTTGTGGAGCCGTTATACGAACATGTAAATAATAACCATAAACCTTTTATAACTGTTCAGGCGGAAGAATTAAGAGATCTGGAAGAGCTTATTGATGCTTTCTTTAATTTTGCTATACACCTGATAAGAGAAAATAAATTTAGTGAAATTGAAAACCTTATACAGCAGCGAAATCAGATTATGGTGAGCCTGGAACGGATGGAAGTGGCGCAGATTAAACGAATCAAGGCACGGGAGGTAAATACAAGAAATGCTGTTCTATTCTTCAATATAATTACAGAAACCAAGAATATGCTGCTTCATTCCATAAACCTTATTAAAGCACATCGCGATTTTATAATTGTTACGCGAAAACAAAGACCTGCAGGCAGTAAAAGATAAACTGCAAATTTACCTTTAATCGTTTCTCAGAATTGCAAAAGGAACAATGTCAAATATTTCATCTACATACAATAGGGTGCCGGTTTCAGTTGGCTGACCTGTCAACAGGTTTTTCATTCCTTCAGGAACAGATTCCGGAAGTCTGATTTGAGTACCTTCCCACAGATAATCTCCTTCAAGTTTCGCAGTACTTAACGGAAGTATGACCACCAGATGCTGGTTGTCATAACCTCTGTAAAATGCAACAATCCTTTTATGGTATTTCCCGATTACCTTCAGTGGAATATAGCTGCCCTTCAGGAAAAGGTCGGGATATTTTTGCCTTTCCTTCAGTGTAAGCCAGGAAACCCATTGTTTTAACTTTCCTGTTAATGGATTGCTGAAAAGTGATTCCGCAAGGGCTGAAGGATCTTCAGCATAAGATTGTTCCAATTCTTCAAGATTCTCCGAAAGTGTGAGGTAATCTACCGGATGCCGGTTATCCGGATCAACAAAACTCAGGTTCCAGATTTCTGTTCCCTGGAATGTATCCGGTATTCCCGGCAGAGTGTTTTTTAGAACCACCTGAGCGATTGAATTCACTATTCCATGTGGTATTAACTCTTCCATAAAACGAATCAGTCTTTCAGGGAATAAGGAGTCAGGAGAAAAAATTCTGTTTATAAAATTTAAGGTTTCACTTTCGTAATTTTCATCGGGATTGCTCCATGATGAATTTTCTTTTGCTTCACGCATTGCTTTCACCAGGTAATCCTGGAGCCTGTTTATAAAAGATTCATCTGCCTTGCCATTCATGGGTATATGTGCACACAATACCTGGTAAATCAGGTACTCATCATTGGGAGTAGGAATTTCCCTGTCTTCAATGAGTTTTTTGTATTGCCTGTTTATTTCTCTCCACCTTTTTGCTTCTTCCATCCACCTCACCGGCATGTCGCTCAGCACATTCAGCCTGGCTCGTGCGTCTTCTCCCCGCTTGGTATCATGGGTCGACAAGGCATTCATAGACAAAGGCAGGTTTTCCAACCGTTCTTCCATTGCCCTGTGAAATATATCAGAGCTAATTCCAAAATAGGCAGGAGAATCACCTACTTCGTTATGTCCTATAAATGGGTTGAATGAATAAAATGCTGTATCTTCGATTCCTTTGGCCATTAATGGCCCGGCAAACTGCATACAGCGCCTGAAGAAGGCATCTACAAGTTGAATTTCATTTTTACTGCCGGGAAGTTTTAGCATGAATAAATCTACCAGCATCTTGAGTGTATTTTTATTATCCGGGTTTTTCTTTATGGCTGTTTCTCCAATATTTTGTACCATTTCGGTATCGTGCTCCAAAAACACGGAAGGGGAATTGTAAACTTTGTATACCGGACAGGCTACAAGGAATTCACCAATTGCTGCCTTTATTTTTTGCTCATCGGACTCCTTCCTTTGAACTGAATTTAAGGTGAGGCATTTTCGGGTGAGGTTATTTAATTCACCTGCAAGCCGTTTGTATTGGATAAAACGGTTTTTATTATAAAAAACATCCTCATAATTTACTGGTTTGTGAATCCAGTCGCTGTAAAAGGAATTGAAAAGCGGGCCGGTATCCCTGTTGGTTAATAAGTTGTTCACCAGGCTTAAAAAATCATAGCCTGTTGAACCCTGTACAGGCCAGTGTGCTGGAAGGGTTTCATCTTTTTCAAGTATCTTTTCTACATAAATTGGGATACCCTCTCCTGTCATTTTCCTTAAACGCTGCAAATATTCCGTCGGATTAAACAATCCGTCGATGTGATCAACCCGCAATCCATCAATCATCTTGTTTTTAATCCACTCCTTAATCAGCTGGTGATACTCATTGAAAACCTTTTCGTGCTGTATGTTCAGGCAAATCAAGCCGTTAATTGTAAAAAATCGCCGGTAATTAATTTTTTCTTCCGTATCACGCCAAAAGGAAGGATGGTAATAAAGATCATCAATTACTTCCTTTAATTTATCACTGTAACCGTTGGTTTTTGCCAGACATGAATCAATGTATTCCCTGAATTCGGATGATTCTGAATAAGCATTTATAAGATTTTGCAGGTTAGAACTGAAGGAAGTAATTGTATTCCCGGTATGTGTAAACGGGACTGCCGGTTCAGGAAAAGGAATCTGTCCGGCTGCCCTTAAAATAGTGGCATAGGCAGGTACCGATATTGGATATTCATTTTCAAAATATTTTAGTTTAAATCCTTTCCCGCTGAACACCACCGAAAGTTCATTGTCCTTAATCAATTCATTTACGGGCTTTCCAAAAAATGGAAGCATCAGTTTATTTTTTAAATCCGGATCGGGGTGGTTTTCAATAATATCAAAGAATTCAAAATACTCTGATTCTTTACCTTTTTCAAGTATGTCATAAATCCATGGATTTTCTGTTGAATACGCCATATGATTGGGTACTATATCCTGGATCCATCCCATTTTATAATCGTGTACCTTTCTGGTAAGACTTTCAAAATCAACAGCCGTGCCTATTTCAGGATTAATCTGATGTGGGTTGGTTACATCGTATCCGTGGTTGCTGCCTTTTACTGCTTTTAAAACTGGAGATGCATATACGGTTTTAATCCCCGATTTGTATAGGTAAGGCAGAATGGTTTCGGCATTTTTAAGTGTAAAATTCCGGTTGAACTGCAACCGGTATGTTGCAACTGGATTAAATATTTCCATTTTAACTGTTTTAGATTTTACTGATTTGTGGAATAAACAATAACAGAACGTTCTTCTATATGAATCTCTTCACCTCCTGTAATGATATCCGGACAGATTTCCCCCGTTCCTTTCCACTGTTCATCATTTGAATCAATTATTTTTTTCAGAGTAGTATTATAATCCTCAGGAATTGTTATTTTTTTTGATTGATTGTTGAAGTTTATGCAGGCAATAATCCGGTTTTCATCCTGCCATCGTTCAATAACAAAAAAATTTCCATCCTCTGATATGCGCAGATTTTTATTGTCGGTTGTCTTTAAAACCGGATGATTTTTTCGCATATCAATTAATTCCCGGTAGAACCCGAACATTGCTTTTTTCTCCCTGTCGTCTTCAACATTCCATGATAATTTTGATGCTTCAAAGGTTTCCGGGGCATCCGGATCAGGTGCATCGGAAGTGCCGGCAAAAAAATCACTGAATTCCTGCTTTCTTCCCTCCCTGACCATCCGGTTAAGCTCCGGATCAAGGTGGCTGACAAAATAGTTAAAAGGATTTCGTTCACCGTATTCTTCACCCATAAACAACATAGGTATATTTGGTGTAAGGAACAAAGTACCGGCAATTACCTTGGCAGTTTCAAAATCCGAAAGGGAGATTAACCGTTCACCAAGAAGTCGGTTGCCTACCTGGTCGTGGTTTTGCAAAAAGATGACAAACTGCTCACCCGGGTTGTTTTTGGCTGAATTACCATATGTTTTTTTTCTGAATTCAGAATATTTGCCATCGAAAACAAACACCTCTTTTATGGCTTTCGATAGCTGCTGTGGATTGCCGAAATCCATGTAATATCCTTTTTTTTCTCCTGTAACCAGGGTATGTAATGCATGATGGAAATCATCCGACCATTGGGCATCCAGCCCGTAACCTCCTGAGGATGTTGGGGAAATATACCTTACATCGTTCAAATGCGATTCAGCAATGAGGTAATAGCCGCGTCCGGTATTATGGCTCAGCTCCTTTGTTTTCTCTGCCAGTTCCTGCATGATATGTTTTGACCCAAAATCATAAATAGCATGGACGGCATCCAGCCGCAATCCGTCCATATGAAAATCACGAAACCACATCAGTGCATTTTGTATAAAATAGTTACGAACTCCGTCGGAATGTTCTCCATCAAAATTTATTGACTGGCCCCAGGGAGTTGAATAATTATCTGAAAAATAATAGCCAAAATTCCCGGTATAGTTACCCTCAGGTCCTAAATGGTTATAAACTACGTCCATAATAACTGCAATACCGCGGTCATGACAATCGTTTACAAGAGCCATAAGCTCTTTTGCCCCTCCATATGAGTTCTGCACAGCAAATGGGTAAACTCCGTCGTACCCCCAGTTCCGGTTACCGCTGAACTGTGCAACAGGCAGCAACTCAATGGTGTTAATGCCCAAATACTTCAAATAATCAAGTTTTGCCCGGATGCCCCGGAAGTTCCCTTCAGCGGTAAATGTGCCGGTATGCAATTCATATTGGATCATCTCTTTTAAGGGGATGTTATTCCAATTGCCATCGGTCCATTTAAAATCATTCAGGTCGATGACTTCCGAAGCTTCATGAACACCGTCGGGTTGCGAGAGGGATGCCGGATCAGGAAAGCTGTCTTTATTATTTAGAAGGTATTTATATCTTGCACCAGGCAAAATGTTTTCTATTGTAATATCCCAGTAACCATAATCCTGCCGGTGCATATCGTAAGGCTGGTCATGCCCGGTAATCAGAAGCTGAATTGAATTGGCTTTAGGCGCCCAGATACTGAACTGACATGTATTTCTATTTTTGTATAAAGGGAATACTGTTTTGTAAATCATCGGTAAGCATGTTTTAATTCCAAATGTGTTTTTCAACACCTGCTGTTGCGGCTTCTTAACAGAGGTAAATATTTAAGACAGAATGTATTTTAAACAGAATTTAATTGGTGTTTGTTCAACAATAAATTCGCATATGTGTTATATGAAATTGGATTACAACTTTTCAGATTTCCCAATGTATTTAATTATAAATGAGTAGGAAAATTAAACCGTACGATGGAGCAATTTTACCAGGAAAGCCATATCCTTTAGGAGCTACCTATGACGGAGAGGGAGTAAACTTTGCAATTTTCAGCGAAAATGCTACCGGGGTGAGGTTATGTTTTTTCCATAACCCCGATGATCAGCAGGAATATACACACATCGATTTTTATGAGGTAACCGACTATGTATGGCATGCCTATTTGCCAGGTATAAAACCCGGTCAGTTTTACGGGTATAGGATTTTTGGAAAATACCAGCCTAAAAATGGCTTCAGGTTTAATCCCCAGAAGCTGTTGATTGACCCTTATGCTAATGCTATTAGCGGCCGGATTAATGTGCATGAGCACATGTTCGACTATACATTTACAGGCAATGAAGATCCTGAGAAATTTAAAAAGAATGGCAGTGACAGTGCCTCTCACATAAGCAAATCGGTAGTAATAAATACCGGTTTTGATTGGGAAGGCATTAAAAAGCCTGATATTCCTATGCATAACTCTATAATATATGAGCTTCATGTGAAGGGATTCACTGCCAGACATCCCGGTATTCCTGAAAATGAACGGGGAACCTATAAAGGTTTGGCCAATCCGGTTGTCATCGATTATTTTAAGGAGCTGGGAGTTACTGCCATTGAATTGATGCCTGTCCACCATTTTACCCATAATAAATTTCTGCTCGATAAGGGACTTACTAATTACTGGGGATACAATTCCATTGGATTTTTTGCTCCGCATGCCGAATACAGCTCACTGGGCCAGAACGGAGAGCAGGTGAATGAATTCAAAGAGATGGTTAAAGCTTATCACCGTGCGGGAATTGAGGTAATACTCGATGTGGTTTACAACCATACCGCAGAAGGAAACCACATGGGTCCAACCCTGGCTTTCCGGGGAATCGACAACCACCACTACTACAGGCTGGAATCGGATCAGCCGAAGTATTACACTGACTATACAGGAACAGGAAATACATTGAACATGTTAAGCAGCAGGACGCTTCAACTGGTAATGGACAGCCTGCGCTACTGGGCCACGGATATGCAGGTTGATGGTTTCCGGTTTGACCTGGCATCTGCACTGGCCAGGGGATTATTCGATGTGGGACGACTGTCTACTTTTCTGGATACCATCCATCAGGATCCTACTATATCCCAGTTAAAACTGATTGCTGAGCCATGGGATCTGGGTGAGGGCGGATATCAGGTGGGTAATTTCCCCGTTCTGTGGGCCGAATGGAATGGTAAATACCGCGATTCAGTCCGTAAATTCTGGCGAAGCGATGAAAGCCAGGTTAGCGAGCTGGCATACCGCCTGAGCGGGAGCAGTGATCTTTATATGGACAATGGAAAGCTCCCCTCTTCAAGCATCAATTTTGTTACTGCACACGATGGCTTTACTCTGCACGACCTGGTGAGTTACAATGAAAAACATAATATTGACAACAATGAAAACAACAAAGATGGTGAAAACCACAATCTGAGCTGGAACAGCGGAGTAGAAGGGCCAACCGACGATCCTGAAATCATATCACTGAGGGAAAAACGGAAAAGAAACTTCCTGGGTACCTTGCTGCTGAGCCAGGGAGTGCCTATGATTAGCCACGGTGATGAGTATGGCCGCACACAAAATGGAAATAACAATGCATATTGTCAGGATAATGAAATTGCCTGGATGGACTGGCAATGGAATGAAAATCATAAAAACCTGTTCGAATTCACCAAGAAAATCATTTCAATACGAAAAGAGTTCTCCATTCTGCACCCACGCCGATACTTCAAAAACAGGCGGATACGGGGTGAGGGAATCATGGATATCAGGTGGATAAATGCCGATGGGCTGGATATGAGTGAACAGGAATGGAATGAAAATTTGATCCGGAACATGGGAATGCTGCTCAACGGAGAGTTCATGAATAAAAAGGATATTGAAAACGGAAGGCAGGAGGAAATTTTGTTGATTCTCGTTAACAGCTTCTGGGAACCTGTGACCTTTACATTACCATTCGAAGGGCTCTCTCCCGACTGGGAAGTGCTGATAGATACGGAAAATGAAACAAATCCCAAAGTAAATGAAATGGTACATGGTGTCTATGAAGTCAGCTCACGCTCATTGGTTTTGCTAAGAAATATAAGATAAGTCCGGCCCGTTCATTACTCACCTGCCGCTTCTAAGAAATAGTTTCCTGGCTCACTGACAGGTAGTTCTTTACCTGTTAATTCTCTGTGGGGTGTGCCCGGCCATACTGTGCCATTCCCGAACCACGAACAAATCAATCCTTCATTACCACATATGAACTCACTCTTCCTCCAGAAGTTACCTTTAAAACATAAGGACCAGGTGTTAAACTTCCCGTTTCAATTCTTATTCGCTGGTCTGTTGTTGTCCGGGTTAGAACCCTTTTCCCATAACTATCTGTCAAATCAATAATTATCTTCTTTAAACCGGAATTCTCCAC
Source organism: Mariniphaga sp. (assembly GCA_041684965.1). GTDB lineage: Bacteria > Bacteroidota > Bacteroidia > Bacteroidales > Prolixibacteraceae > Mariniphaga. The sequence continues at coordinate 218,341 of JAWLGR010000004.1, read as the reverse complement.
AACAATATGATCTGAAAAAGGATTCGGATATACCTTTGCTTCCGGCCAGGTTCTGACTTTAATACTTAAAACGGGATAGGGTATACACAATGAATTGTTCCCCGCTTGCTGCTCCAGCTTTGAATTTGGCGCCAGACATTGAAAGCACATCTGATCATAGTTATATCTCTCTTCATAAGCCCGTCTGAGCTGAAAGGTTTCCGATTGACCCGGAGGAATTTCAAGGTCTGTAAATTTTTGGTAATAAAAATTCCGGGCACAGTTAAAACCTCCCCGTAAATCAGAATATACAGCCAGCGTAAAAACCGTATCTGGTCCGTTATTTCTTATGGTCAGTTCAGTGTTGAATTGGAATCCAATTACTATGGAATCTCCCGGTAAGCGAACAACCCATCTGGGTACAATGCTGTCGATAGTAAAATCCACCAGTTCTATATCCGTAAGGTTTGATGAAACTGCCGTTTGATTTTTTACCTCATAATTGTAAAGTCCGATTTGATCTGTATACGAATCTCCAATAAATGTATAATTGTTTTGGGAAACAGTAAAACCCTTAACATGCGACAGCAGTTCGAAACTCAATGTATCGGCGGTGTTTTTACCTGTTACCTTTAGCAGCTTAACACTATCCGGATCATTTATCCGAATCCATAACTGGTCATAAAAAAATTCCATATCCCGAAAACCGGTATTGGTTACCATAAGCGTGTCAATAACAACCAGGTTGGTATCAAGCCGTGCAAGACCGGATTCAGATAAAACAAATAAGGTATCGTTCTTTAAAAGCATTTTGTTTATACTTCCGGAGAAAGAAATTGAATCAGAAACAACAAATGCGCTGTCCGACTTATAAATTTGGTTTTGTGTATAAATTAAGTATGAAACCGGACTTAGGGAAATTATTCCTTCAATATCGGGTAGGGTTACTATGAATTCCTGAATTTTGGTACCGGCAATATCAGACTTGCATATTGACTTATCAAAACTGACTAAAATGGTTCCATCTTCTGAAATATTAATACCTGTCGGATAATAATTCCCTCCATGATCTATGTATCGGTCGATTAAATTTGAAGAAGAAAGCCGAAGGCTAAAAATCTCCGCCCCGTCTTTATCATATTTTGAAACAACAAGTTGTTCATCATTACCCACATCATCAGTACCTATATCAAAACCGGCTGTATAAATGAAATTGCTATCCGTTGCTATAACATCACAAACTGAAGGAATATTCCAACGTTTTTCTCCTTTAAGGTTAAAGGCGAACAGGTTATGAAAGCGACAGGAAGCATCGCTGACAAAGCCGCTGACCAGAATGACGGAATCCTGGAACAAGGCTTTATCTGTAACGTGCGACTTATTGTGTTCCTCATCATCGTGCACTGTACTCCAAAAAGATTGGGCATTTACATAAACAGGTAAAATGCAGAGTAACATAGCAGCTATTTTTTTCATGTTCCTTTATATTTTTCTTTAATGATTTATAAGAGTTCTCTGATACTCTGCAGCGAATATCCTTTTTTACCTTTATTTACGGGGAGGCAACAAATCAGCTTGTTTAGCTTTTATAATAATGATTCCATTTTTTTAGTTTATGGTGAACTACTTGTTTTACAAGTTATATGAAAAAATAAAACATAACAAGTATTTACTGCCCCCCTCCTCCTTTGTTGTATGAATTGTTTGAATATCTGCGTATTATAAAATGAGCATTTTGTAAGTTATACAACATATCGTGTTTTTTTACAGCATTGTTTTATTTCCGGGTAGTTATTCATGAGTCGGCTAATCACCGTTTATGCCAGAATACCTTTAACAGTTCCGGCTTCAGCTATGGGAAAATTGGGATTTCTAAGACTTGTCAGTGTGCGCAGCTCCTTACAAACTCAGGGTTTAAAGCATCCGAAAGTTTAAGTCTTTTGTTATTTAGGAAGAAGTTTTGAACCAGCTGTAATAATTTTCCTTTGTTTTACAGCGTTCTCATACATTGTACTTTTATTTAAGCAGCCATGATTGCACAGAAAAACAGACTATCCATTATACTTATTTCAATAATTTTTTTATTGCTCATCCCATTTGTAGCAATGCAGTTTACCAACCAGGTGGATTGGTCGCCTTTCGATTTCCTGGTAATGGGCATCCTCCTGACTGGCACCGGTCTGACAATTGAACTGGTATTAAGGAAGGTAAGTAAATTTAAGCACCGGCTTGTTCTTTGCGGAACCATTCTTTTTCTTTTTTTTCTGGTATGGGCTGAGCTTGCGGTTGGCATTTTCGGTACACCCTTTGCCGGAAACTGAAAAATTTAACATTTAAAAGCTCCTGTTCCCTGGTGTCCGGCAAAATCAGCAAATAGCGGGGATTGTCTGCTCTCCGGTTATTTTACTTCATTACTCATTGAATTCATTGTAGCCACCAGGTTATCAGAGCATGACTATTTTTACTCCCCGCTCGCCTTTGCCCGTACCAGTCAAATTAAACTCTCGCCCCTGAGCTCATTCTCCTACTTATTTTATTCGTATTAAATTCGATATAAATTCGGAATAAACTCGGAACAAATTCGAAAAATCGCGAATTTGTTCCGAGTTTGTAGCGAATTTGTTGCGAATTTACTCTGGTGTTGGTCAGGAGTGGAGATAGAAAAATTTCAGTAAAGTTTCGAGGGAGGGAGAGGTTTGACGAAGAAATATCAGTACCGGCTGATACCAGAATTTTTTTACAGGTTGCCTGCCGGTTTTGGCAGTGAATTGTAATGAATGCCCCTGGCATTTATAACCCGGAGATGGAAACTTTGAACAGGATGCTCTTAAAAGCAGTATCGTTAAATCCGGCAAAGATTCCTGCATTGCTGATAAAAAACAGGTTGTTGATGCTGTACCCGGCTTCCCAGTATTGATTCATCTCCGGGGTTGCCAGGTAGTTCAGATGCAGGCTTTCGCTCCAGGCACGCTGGTTAACAATCGACAGGTAACGGAGCAGCAGGTATTCACTCCGCAGCTCTGCTCCTGCATTCAGATAATGTTGCCGTGTAGAAGGTCTGTAATCGTTAAGGAGCTGGAAGGTATGGGTAAAGGAACTGAACGAAACCGGGCTTTCAGCAGTAAGGAAATGCCTGTATTGGGAGAAATGCAACTGATTTGCATGAATAAAGGTACCGGCAGTTATTTGCCAGTCGATGCCTGCCCCGGGGGAAAGATTTGCCTGCTGGTGAAACTGTGCCTCAACCCGGCTGAAATCGGATACTGAAGAGAACACGTTTTGAATTCCCTGTTTATAGGAGAAGCGTAGGTTGTAGTAGTCAGAAATAAGCAGGAAACCCGACTTTTCAAGCCAGGGTTTTCTCTGATACCTCCGGTAGCCGGCTGATATACCGTATGTAAAACTGTTCTGCTGCACCAGTGCAGGATGGTCTTTAGTAAAATCAAGGGGTACATTCAGTTCGTATTCCCTGTTGTCTGAAAGTTTGTAAGTGGTGTGGTTTTTCAGAGGTACAAACCGGTTGTATTCAATAAGCAGGTTTACATTCAGGTTTCTTGCCATTCGTTGGGTCATGTTCATTCCAACGAATGATGTTTCATACAGTTTCATGTAGTTTTTTGCAAACAGCCAGGAACTTATGGAGTTTAATTGCGGGCTGATACCTGTTGTTTCAGGTTTGAAGTCACGGCTCATTTTTCCAAAATCAATTCCCAACCGGTTGTGATTCAGGAACACGTTGGTAAATTGATTTTTCACGCTCCAGAAAAGAGCTTTCCTGTTAAATGCATAGCCGATTTCGGGAATGATACGGATAAATTTTCCCGAATCCGGCCTTATCCTGAAATTAAAACTTTGTTTGTACTTATACCCGTCAACGGTATTAAAACCAAAGTTGCCGGGGTCTATCAGGCCACTGTAACCAAACCGGATATCCGGGTCAGGGCAAAAATCGGAGTGTCCCGTTATAATTTTGCTGAAAAAGGACTTTCGTCTTGCAGATTCACCCGTCTTAAGGGTATCCTGCGTTTTGTAGTGGGTTTTGAGAGAATCGGTAAATTCATAGCTGCGAATTTCGGCAGGGGAGAGGGGGATTGTGCGCACGGTCTCCCAGTATTCGCGGTCCGTTATAACTGAATCCGACTTATCTTCCATTTTGTAGTTCTGGTGCTGAACGGATGCAAAGGCAGTGTCGCGGTACTGTTCCTTCAGTATTTTCCGGTTCAGGCGGCCAATTTTCCGGACATCACTGTTTGTCAGTTCCTCCTTTACAGCAATTTCTGCCGCTTCCTTCCGGAGGGTTGCTTCTTTTTTGCCCGGCTCCGCTGCCTTTGCTTCTTCTGTTGCGCCGGACGGGGGCAGGTTTCCGGGGAAGTAATTTTCCTCGATGTTTTCATACTTCAGGGTAGCGCCATAAAAAAATTCCCCTTTAAGCCCCAGAAGTGAAAAGTCGCCATCGATAAGGTGCGATACGGGTAGCCAGTTGTCGTTTCCCAGGTTTTCGTACTGTTGCTTTATGTTAAAGCCGAACATTTTTATCCGGGTTTTGAAATCAACATTGTACAGGCACCAGAGCTGGTCTACTATGTACATGTATCCCTCTACAAGTTCATCGCTTTTGCGTTTGGGTTGCACCTTTATTTTAAAAATATCGGCTCCGCCGCTTGTGATGTACCCTTCGTAGCGATAGTTGTAATGATTCAGCGCCATTGGCGAAAGCGGTGAGATAACCTGGTTGGGGCGGGCCTGGTAAAAGCTTGAAGTCATCATGCCCATTACCGGCGGCTCGTCGAATCCTGTAAGCGATGATCGTTTGCTGATGACCTCCTGCGACCAGCTTTGCGGGTAATCGAACGTTATTTTGTTGTGCGACTCCATCACATAGGTGGTCCCTTCCTTTAAAACATCCTTCAGTTTCTTCCCGTCGATTTCCATCCGGTTTTCGTAAAGACGCGGGATGTTTGTAAATGTAAAGTTGCTTTTTATGTACAGGTCCGCCTCGTAATGTTTGATTTTCTCGCGGTAAAAGGCAGCTTTAGCAATGGCCCTGCGGACAATGTAATAGGCGGGGTCTTCTTTTCCGGGATATACAAGTACCTCCTTAATTTCAAAGTCCTGGCGCTGCAGTACCAGGTCGAGGCGGACGGAATCGGCATTAATGATCACTTGTTTTTCAAGTTGCGCATAGCCCAGCGAGCGGATTGTGAACCGGTAGCTTCCAAATGGGGCCATTATGCGGAAGTGCCCGTCGGCATTTGTAATTGTGCCTTCCTTCAGTTCCTGGATAAACAGTGTGGCAAACGGAACAGGCTCATCCTGCTCATTCACAATACGGCCGGTAACTACCTGGGCCGACAAACCCAATGAGATTACAACAAGAAACAAAAGTATAGCAATGACCCGGCGGTGGTACAGCATGAATTCTGATTGAATTATTTGTCAAAAATAAAATGAATTATTGAACACCGGTAAAGAATCCTGAATTTATGGGATTATAACGAATGGTTCGGTTGAATGTTTCCTTATTTCCGGATTGACTGGTTTTCCTAAAAACCTTATTCCTTTTCCTATGCTCACCTTAGTAGCCGGAATGAGATACCCGCACCTCAAAACCTTATTACCTTATTTTCATATTTTATTTTTTCCCGCTATGGAGGTAATTAATAACCAACTAAAACAATAAGGTGTTACATGAAATCTAATGGGAATTAATCCGTGCTACTAAGGTCTGTTAATAAAAATAAGGTTTTTAACCACTCAACTGTACCTTATTAAAGGTTTTTCGATTGTTGTACCGCATAATGTCCCCGCAACGGATAATAATCCGGGCTGCTCTGTTTATAGAATAAGGTTTTCAATAACTCAGCATTTCATAATTTTGTTTTCCTAAAAACCTTATTTTCCTTCCTTTGCTCACCTTAGTAGCCGGAATGAGATACCCGCACCTCAAAACCTTATTACCTTATTTTCATATCTATGGAGGTAAATATTAACCAACTAAAACACTAAGGTAATAAGGTCACATGAAATCTAATGGGAATTAATCCGTGCTACTAAGGTCTGTTAATAAAAATAAGGTTTTTAACCACTCAACTGTACCTTAATAAAAGTTTTTCGATTGTTGCACCGCATAATGTCCCCGCAACGGATAATATTCCGGGCTGCTCTGTTTATAGAATAAGGTTATTATCCACTCTGCATTCCATAGTTTCCTGAGTTTTTTACCAACATCAGCATTCCATAATTTTGTTTTCCTAAAAACCTTATTTCCTTTCCTTTGCTCACCTTAGTAGCCGGAATGAGATACCCGCACCCCCAAACCTTATTACCTTATTTTCATATCTATGGAGGTAAATATTAACCAACTAAAACAATAAGGTAATAAGGTTACATGAAATCTAATGTGAATTGTTCCGTGCTACTAAGGTCTGTTAATAAAAATAAGGTTTTTAACCACTCAACTGTACCTTAATAAAAGTTTTTCGATTGTTGTACCGCATAATGTCCCCGCAACGGATAATATTCCGGGCTGCTCTGTTTATAGAATAAGGTTTTTAATAACTCAGCATTCCATAGTTTTGTTTTCCTAAAAACCTTATTTCCTTTCCTTTGCTCACCTTAGTAGCCGGAATGAGATACCCGCACCTCAAAACCTTATTACCTTATTTTCATATCTATGGAGGTAAATAATAACCAACTAAAACAATAAGGTAATAAGGTTACAGGAAATCTAATGTGAATTAATCCGTGCTACTAAGGTCTTAATAAAAATAAGGTTTTTAACCACTCAACTGTACCTTAATAAAAGTTTTTCGATTGTTGCACCGCATAATGTCCCCGCAACGGATAATAATCCGGGCTGCTCTGTTTATAGAATAAGGTTTTTAATAACTCAGCATTCCATAATTTTGTTTTCCTAAAAACCTTATTCCCTTTCCATTGCTCACCTTAGTAGCCGGTATGAGATACCCGCACCCCAAACCTTATTACCTTATTTAATATTTTATTTTTTCCCGCTATGGTTTTGGCCTTGAGTCATGTTTTAGGGTTAGATTATTTCCAATTGTAATGAAAACAGATTTCTATTATAGTATAAAATTAAGGATGCATTATTATGATTAAGATAGCACTTATTGAAATTTTAGTGGTAGGTTTCGCAGTTGCAGGAATTCTGGTATGTACATCCATATTGTCGTATCGTTTCGACAAATTTAATCATTTTTTGTCGATTGACATGGACATTATTGATTTGGTATTATATGTCTAGTGGTTTTAATGACCATGATGTAATTTTAGGTTCGGTGTAAGAAAAATTGTAAGTGTGGTGGCCGGAGATAAAAAATTAATCATTTTGTAATATTTTTTTAATTCTTGTGTAACTTGTTACAACCAATTTTGCAACATAATTAGATATGAAACAGATTACTTTATTATTGAGAAAGATTTTCCTAATTGTTTTGCTGGCACTATCTACCTTGGCAACAACTTCAGGACAGGAATCAACAGGTGTTCAACCCCAGGGTAAACCGCTGTCCTTAATTTTTTCCAACTTCCATAAGGATTTCACTGATGGCAATAAATTTCAGGCGTTTGAAATAACACGTGCCTATCTTGGGTATCAGTATACATTTAACGCTGAATGGTATGGATACATTGTTATGGATTTCGGAGATCCCGATGCTGGCGACCATCAGTTTTCAGGGTTTTTGAAAAATGCTTACCTCCGGTATCGGAAATCAAACCTGACTTTCTTGTTCGGTATGGTACCTACCACCCAGTTTAAAGTGGAAGAAGATATCTGGGGGTACCGGTACATAGAAGAGGTTTTCCAGGACTTGTACAGCTTTAGTTCAAGTGCTGACCTCGGCGCTACCGTAAAATATGACTTTGCTGATTTTATAAGTGCTGATATTTCGGTTTTTAACGGAGAGGGCTACCAGAAGATGCAAGGCGACGATTATCTGCGTCCGGCTTTGGGGATAACCGCTCATGCCTTGCAATCGGTAACAGCACGGGTTTACGCCGATTACTTGGGAGGTGATGTAAAGCAACAATCCTATTCAGGGTTTTTAGCTTATAAGGATAATGAAGTTATCGTTGGCGGGGGCTACAACTACCAGCAAAATGTTAACATGATTGAAGACAGGGACCGGTTTGGGCCCTCTGTTTTTGCATCTTATGCTCCCATACCAAATGTAAAAATATTTGGTAGGTACGATAGGCTGAATTCCAATACCCTTGCCGGTGAAAACGAGCCCTGGCAAATTGACAGAGACGGGCAACTTGTTATTGCAGGGGTAGAATATTCACCCATCAGGGGTGTAAAGTTTGCACCCAATTACAGGCTGTGGAGTTCTGAAAGCGATTCACCATCAATCCATAGCATTTATTTAAATTGTGAAGTAAGGTTTTAATCCGAAAAAAATATGAAAATTACAAATCTTTTTATGCTGCTTGCAATAGTCATTGCAATAAGTGCGTGCCAGGGATCTTCGAACAGGGAAGGAGGTACAAAATCAGGAAAGTCAAACATTGCATTGACTGCCGCAGGGGCCACTTTCCCCATGCCCTATTACAATATGGTGATGAAGGAGTACACTCAAAAAACCGGTGTGGAGATTACCTATGGCGGAATTGGTTCGGGCGGGGGAATCCGTAGTCTGGCCGACAGGGTAGTCGACTTTGGTGCTACAGATGCTTACCTTGAAGATGAACAGCTTGCAGATTTAGCTGCAGAAGTGGTTCATATTCCTACGGTTATCGGTGCTGTGGTTATTGCATATAACCTTCCTGGGGTGGAAGACCTGAAGCTATCGGACGAGTTATTGGAAAAGATTTTTATGGGTGAAATCACCCGCTGGAATCATCCGCTTATGAGGCAGAACAATCCGGATATCACTTTCCCTGATTTGGAAATCAATGTCATTTACCGTTCAGATGGCAGCGGGACCACTCATATTTTCAGTGATTACATGAGCAAAATTAGTCCCGCATGGGAGAAAAAAGTCGGTACGGGGAAAGCCCTTCAGTGGCCTGCAGGAATGGGAGCAAAGGGAAATCCGGGGGTTGCAGGAACCATTAAGCAGACCCAGGGTTCTATTGGCTACATTGGATCAGAATACGCGTTTGCACAGCGCATCCAGACGGCAAGCGTGCAAAACAGTTCCGGGAACTATGTTCTTCCGACTACTGCTTCTGTGAGTGCCTCAGCAAAAGGTAATATCCCTGAAGACACCAGGGTAATGCTTACCAATTCTGCTGATCCGGAAGCATATCCAATCAGTGGATTTACCTGGATAATTCTTTATAAGGAACAGAATTACAACAACCGGTCAAAGATGCAGGCTACAACTACGGTGGAGTTTCTCAACTGGCTGGTGAGCGAAGAAGCCCAGGGGATGGCCGAAAAAGTGCATTATTCACCCCTGGCAGAAGCAACGGTTGAAAAGGCAAAGAAAGTATTACGATCGGTTACCTATGATGGTGAACCTCTGTTATAATATATACAGCCAATAAATGAACAGTGATAAAATAACCAAAGCCGTTTTGCTTTCGGCATCGTTTATTATTTTATTACTTGCTGCCGGGATGGTTTACTCCCTTACCGTGGGAGCTATTCCGGTATTTAAAGAATTTGGTCCCGGGTTTATTATTTCCGATGAATGGAATCCCAGAAGCGGACAGGAAGATTACGGAGCGCTGCCATTTATCGCCGGAACTATTATAACCTCAGTGCTGGCATTGCTCATAAGTCTTCCGCTTTCATTTTCGGCTTCCCTATTTTTAGGAGAGTATTACCGCGGGACACATGTGGCTAAAATTTTTGGCAGTATGGTTGACTTACTGGCCGGAATACCTTCCATAGTTTACGGACTTTGGGGGTTCTATGTACTGCGCCCCTTTCTTATCGATCTTGGAGTACCAAATCAGGGATTTGGTATTTTTACTGCAGGAGTTATACTTGCCATTATGATCATCCCCTATGCCACTTCTATAAGCAATGAAATCATTACGATGGTGCCCAACGAACTCAAGGAAGCAGCTTATTCACTGGGTGCCACCCGAAGTGAGGTCGTTTTTAACGTGATTGTACCCTCCGCACGTTCGGGAATAATGGCCGGGTATATCCTGGCTTTTGGAAGGGCGCTGGGGGAGACAATGGCTGTTACCATGCTTATCGGGAATGCCAACATAGTACCAGATGGGCTTTTCAGTACGGGCAATTCAATGGCCAGTGTAATTGCCAACCAGTTTGGCGAAGCCAGCGGTTTGAAACTAAGTGCTCTGATTGCCATTGGTTTGTTGCTGTTTCTTATTACAGGAATAATAAATGCCATAGGAAAACTCATCATAAAAAAAATGTCATAGGTTATGAGTTCCCGGAATAACAGTGCCATAAGAGATAATATTCGCCGAAGAAAATTAAAGGACCAAATTTTCCTGTGGCTGATATTCGGCTTTTCAATAATTACTATTTCCCCGATTATCCTGATAATCTATGAGCTCATTGTAAAAGGGATCGGTCAGATAAGCCTCAGCTTCTTACTGGAAACACCTCCTGATACATTTGAAGCGATGACGGCCGTAACCAATAATGAGAGAATACCCGGGGGGATCGTCAACGGTATTTCGGGTACACTGCTGATGGTTACGGTAGCAGCCGCAATAGCCATACCGGTTGGAATATTAACTGGCATTTACCTGTATGAAAACCAGAAAAAATTTCTTGCAGGGTTAACACGAAACGTATCTGATATTCTCCAGGGGGTACCCTCAATTGTTCTTGGACTTATTGCTTATTTGTGGGTGGTAAAACATGTAACAAACGGATTTTCTGCTTTGGCTGGAAGCGTATCACTGGCCATTATGATGCTTCCCATGATAGTACGCTCCACAGAAGAGACCTTGAAAATGATACCTGTTAGCATAAAAGAAGCTGCCGTGGCTCTGGGAGTACCCTATTATAAGGTGCTTTTAAGGGTTTTGATACCCACAGGTTTCAGCGGACTTTTAACAGGCATCCTGCTTGGGATTTCAAGGATATTGGGTGAAACAGCGCCGCTTTTGCTTACTGCCCTGGGAAGCAGCCGGGTTACATTTGATGTTACAGAGCCCGTCAGTGCCATCCCGCTGCTCATATGGGAGTTTTACAACGATCCGAATATGGTGGATCTGATCTGGAGTTCCTCCCTGCTGCTGATGGCTATGGTACTTATTTTAAATGTTACATCTAAACAAATTGCCAGACGTAAAACATAGAAGCATTTCGATGGATAACAGAATAAACATAAAAGATCCGGTCCTTTCCATAAAAAACCTTTTTGTTTCGTACGATAAGGGAAAATATGCAGTGAACGATGTGTCGGCTGATATAAAAAGAAACAGCGTAACAGCCATAATGGGACCCTCGGGATGCGGTAAAAGTACGTTGCTAAGGGCAGTGAACCGCATGCATGAACTGTATGATAGCATTGAAACAAAAGGATCCATCGAATTGAATGGCAAGGATATTTTTAAAATGCCTGCCATTCAGCTAAGGCGTATGACGGGCATGGTGTTTCAGCGGCCCAACCCGTTTCCTACAATGAGCATTTACGACAATGTGATTGCCGGTTATAAACTGAATGGCATCCACCTGAAGCGTTCGAAACGCGATGAGATAGTGGAACGGTCGCTTCGCGATGTCACCCTGTGGGATGAAGTAAAGGACGGGCTCTATAAAAAGGGGAACTTCCTTTCAGGGGGGCAGCAGCAGCGGCTGTGCATTGCCCGTGCCCTGGCATTTGGTCCCGAAGTCATCCTGCTCGATGAGCCTACTTCAGCGCTCGATCCCGTTGCCACATCGAAAGTTGAAGACCTGCTTGTAAAACTGAAAGAAAACTATACCATTTTAATGGTCACGCACAACATGTCGCAGGCAGCGCGGATTTCAGATTATTCGATGTTTATGTACCTAGGTGAACTGGTGGAATACGGTAAAACAAAGGATATGTTCACCCGGCCAAAAGATAGGCGTACGGAAGAATACCTCACAGGTAAATTCGGTTAAATTGTTTAACTTCACTTAATTGAAAAACAGATGACATCAAAAAAAGACGTTGCAATAAATAACATCCTGGCCGATTTTGAGGAGTTTGCAAACCTGGTGCTGCATCAGCTCGATTTGCTTGAAAAGATTGTTGCTTCGGGTGACAATAAAGTTCCCGAAGAGGTATACAATGAGATTTTTAGCAATGAAGCTAAAATAGACAAGTACGAGGTAAAGCTGAGCGATAAGATTGTGAATACCATTGTGCTGTATCAGCCGGTGGCTTCCGATATCCGTAAGATAATTGCCTGCTACCGGATCATCATCAACCTTGAAAGGATTGGCGACCAGGTTACAAACATCGTCCGGTTAATACAAAACATTAAAATTCCGGATATCTATTCAGGAATGGCCGATGTGGTGTCGAACATGTACATTCAAAGTTCCGGTATGGTAAACAAAGCCCTGGTGGCTTTTACAACCGATGACAAGGAGTATGCCATCTGGACCATTAAAAATGACTCGGTTGTTGATGAGCTTAACAGTAAGATGATGAAAAAGGCCATCAAGAAAAGCAAGCTGTCGGATGAGAACAAGCAGCTGCTCAGCAGCTTTATCAGCCTGAATGCAGTGGTGGCCAATATTGAGCGTATTGGCGATCATGCCACCAACATTGCAGAAGCAGCGGTTTATTCTATCGAGGGAAGAGACATCCGGCACACCAAAAAAATTGATTAATAAAAATTATGAGCGAGGAAAAAATTTATAAAATACTTGTGGTTGACGATGAACGGGATTTGTGCGAAATCCTGGAGTTTAACCTGGCAAGTGAAGGGTTTCATGTTGAGGTGGAGCATTCGGCCGAAGCAGCTTTAAAATTGGACCTTAAAGATTTTGATCTTATCCTGCTCGATGTGATGATGGGGAATACCTCAGGTTACCGGATGGCATCGGTAATGCGAAAGGAAATGAACCTTACCGTACCCATTATTTTCCTTACAGCCAAAAATACGGAAAACGATGTCCTTACCGGGTTCAATGTAGGTGCCGATGATTACATTCCCAAGCCCTTTTCAATTAAAGAGGTGATGGCCCGGGTAAGGGCAGTGATGAAGCGGGGAAAAGCTGTTTCATTAGAAAATAAACTGTTGTCATCGGATGAATTGCTTGTGGATACCGATAATAAAACTGTACAGATTGATGGTGAACAGGTGAATCTTACCCGCAAGGAGTTTGAAATTCTGGTTATGCTCATGAAGCAGAAGGGTCATTTTTTTAGTCGCGAAGAGATTCTCAACCGGATCTGGAGCGATGATGTGATTGTTACCGAACGGAACGTGGATGTTAACATTGCACGACTCCGAAAGAAAATTGGGAGCTATGGCAGTTGCATCAAGGGAAGATCGGGTTATGGGTATCGGTTTAAAGACAAGCAAACGGTTTAATATTAAAATTTATAAAAGTGCCGGAACGTAAATCATTCAGGAAAAAAGTATTTATCTACTTTATATCGGTCTTCATTGTTTTTATAGTGGCAGTGTTGTTGTTTCAGTTGCAGCGTGAAAAGAGCTATAAGGTCAATCAGCTCGAAAACAGGCTGGAGAATGCTGCTGAAATTACGAGTAATTATGTTGATCATTACCGGTTGATTGAAGAAAACAACCTCCGCAAAGCAGATACGCTGAATTATCTTATCGGTGATCCAAATCTCAGGATTACAATCATTGCACGCGGTGGCAACGTACTTTACGATAATTTTGTAGAGGATGTTGCTGCAATGGAAAACCACCTGCAGCGGCCTGAAGTTCAAAAAGCCCTTTACACAGGTTCAGGGTCGAACATTCGCCGTTCGGGCACTACAGAGCAGGAATTCTACTATTTTGCCAAATACTATGACGGGTACTTTGTGCGTTCAGCGATGCTCTATGACATACAGGTTGAAAACTTCCTGAAGGCTGAACGTAATTTCCTGATTTTTATCCTTTTGGTTTTTATTTTAATCGGATTTCTTATCGATTTTTTTACCAGGCAGCTTGCCGTTTCCATTACAAAACTTAAAGATTTTGCCATACGGGCAGGACGAAATGAACCCATCGACACACAGATTGATTTCCCTAAAAACGAGTTGGGTGAAATTGGTTCCCAGATTGTTAAAATTTACAGCAACCTTCGGAAAACACACCTGGACCTCGAGATGGAAAAAGAACGGTTCTTTAATCACATGAACATACTGAATGAAGGCATTTCATTTTTCTCCCCGAAGAAGGAAAAAATACTGGCCAACAGTCATTTTATTCAGTACATCAGTTTAATTTCACATACTTCAACCGTTTCGGCTGAGCATATCTTTACAATCCCGGAGTTTAAAAAAATCAACAGTTTTCTGAAGAAATACCTTCATTCCGACACTGAATTTCCAAAGAACGAATTGCCGCAGATCGAATACACAATAAGTAAAAACGAGCGGTATTTTAAGCTGCTGTGCATAATATTCGCAGACAAGAGCTTCGAAATACTGATCACCGACATCACCCGGCCCGAGAAGCGCCGGTTGCTGAAGCAGCAGCTGACGTCGAACATTGCCCATGAACTGAAAACACCGCTGGCCTCCATAAAGGGTTACCTTGAAACGATTATGAACAACCCGAAAATCGATGCCGATAAGCAGAAATATTTCATCAGCCGTGCCCACAGTCAGACCGAACGGCTGAATCATTTGCTGAATGACATCTCTCTGTTAAATAATATAGAAGATGCCGGAGAGCTGTTCGAAATAAAGCCTGTGGTGGTTAAAAGCATCGTGCGCGATGTACTGGAAAACCTTGAAAACAGGCTATCGGAAAAGAACATGAAGTGCAAGCTCTACATTGACGACGAGGTGGTTGTGATGGGCAACGATTCGCTTTTATCGTCGGTTTTCCAGAACCTGATAGAAAACTCAATCAACTATGCAGGCGAAAACGTCACCATTGAAATAAAAAACTACCTGGAAGACAAAAAATACCACTACTTTACCTATTCCGACGACGGCATCGGCATTCCCGAGGAGCACCTGCAGCGCATCTTTGAACGTTTCTACCGCATCGATTCAGGCCGCACCCGTGAAACCGGCGGTACCGGACTGGGGCTTTCCATTGTAAAAAATGCCATCCAGCTGCACAAGGGGAACATCACGGTAAGGAATAAGCCTGAGGGGGGGATCGAGTTTTTGTTTATGCTTGCGAAGAGGTGAGGGGCTACCCTATCAGCTAACGGGTGGTGGGAGAGGTGCTTTGGTGGGTTTAACGGTTAGCATATGAATCGTAAGTGATTTCGGAGTTAGGTTTCCTAATCCTAATTGTTTTTTATAGGCTAAATGTCTTTCATTTGTATTTCTATTTAATGAATCGAATCATTGGTAAATACTTAATCTCTTTTCCACTATATATTCTTATTGTGTTAACGATAATTAGAATAAAATTATACAAATAAAGAAATCCAAAAATTCCGTACATAATTGCAGGGTTTCCAATTAGAGAAAGAGAAATATCTCCTGCTTGATTAATTCTGTAAAATGTCCTTCCTACAAAAAATATGTAAGTTCCTAAAATCAAGATAGTCCATGATAATTGAAAGTTTATAACACCTTTCCCTGTTTTGTTGATATTCTTGATTTTATCCTTTTTACTAATCCAAAGAATTAATGGTATTATTATTCCAAGAAGAGGAAACAATATAAATCCAAGCGATGAAAGGTTTAATGCGGTCAAATAACCATTGTCTTCATTAATTGTCCAGTCAATTAATTCATCCGGAGTTACACTTAATGAGTTTGCCAGTCTTGTTAATGTATCTCCACGTGGGGTTGTTTCTCCATTTTCTATGCGTTGTATTGTTCGAAGACTTAATCCAGTATCTTCGGCTAACAATTCTTGAGAAATTCCTTTTCGATTACGCAGTTCTTTTACTCTTTGAGCTAAATCGGCATTTTTCATTTTTTCATTATTTATTGTCGAGAGCAAAAGTATTTAGTATCGTTTGTTTTTGTTATGTCTTTCTTGCGTCATAATGACGACAAGTTTGTCTGAAGTGATTTCAAAAACTGTATAACGATTGGTGCATGTTCTATTTCAGCTGCAAGATTATTATTTATTGGATCAGTTAGTATTTAAGGGCAAGTTAAAAAAGAATTAATAATCAAATGATGCTTTAGGGTAGAATTTTGCCGGCGGCTGTTTTTTTAAATTTTTTGCAGGGAAAGGCATAACGACTGGTGAATGTGGGTTATTTGTTTTTGGAATACCTTCCCGCAAATCAAAAGGGCGTGCTGGTCCATCATCCGGCTGAGGGAACGGCGATGCAGGAAATGGGGTTTCCGGCAGCTGAAGAACTGACGGTTCCTTAAAATTGTGGCATCAAATCTGCGGTATGGAAACCGCTGCACCCGGGGGCTTTGATTCAGGCCTGGCAGGATCACAACTCGTGCCCCGAGGGTTGTTTTCCTTGCCCTCTAAGCTCTATCTTCTGCTCCTTTTCCATGCAGATTTAATTTTTCCTGCTGACTTTTGTTATCTTACAATTTTTAATAACCGGGGTTTTGGAAAATATTTGGATTGTAATTTAATTCTTTCAATGGGATAGGCAGAAGTTTCATGTGTTCAGGTATTTCCAAAATTTCACCTGTTATTTCGAATTTCTTTAGTGTAGCAAATCTTAATCCCTCAAAAGTGAATTCAGAAAGCCAATATTCTTTAAGTTTTTCGTTTAGTACAGATGGATCAAACTCTGAAACCTCATAACCTTTCATTTCCTGATAATATTTTAAGTGGTCCATTGCTTCTCCCAAACGTCCCTCTTTCATTCGACAAAAACTAACTTTTAAATAACTTTCACTAATTCTGCAAATTGGCAAAACACTTTTTTGTGTTGAAATATCGGAACTTATTTTTTGTGGATTATTTAAAAAGTATATATTCTCTGTACTTTGAGCTGAGTAAATATTTGCACTATCGCTTTCCAAAGAATATAATCCAGAATTAATAATGCTCTCACATAAAATAGCTGCTTCTGTATATTGGGGGAAATTTTCTAATTGAATAAGAACTCTTGATTTGATTGCCTTTGCAGCATTTTTTAGGGCAATATTATTTGTCCAGGAATCAGCCTGTTCTGTACTATGAATTGTCCAGTGAAAAACTTCTTCTACTGAAGCTCTTGAAGTCTGATCATTAAATTGAGATGGATCTTGGTATATTGGGATTCCTCCAAAATAATTCAGTAGGACTGAAGTCACTGCTGATTGTAATAAGCTATTTTCAGCAAAAACATCAGAATCAGATTCCTGATTATAAATTTTCAAATTAATCATTCTGTAAAGTAAATAATAAGCATCAATCCAGAGTTTTTCAATAATTTCATTATCTGCTGAAAATGTGTGATTTCCAATTTGCTCCCAGGAAGAATTGATTCCGTCTGATATATTAGTTAAAACTGCATCGAAATAGTTTGAATACTCAATAAATTCAGCAAATTTTTCTTTAGTTTGCTTAAAATATTCATCATAATCTGATTCTCCGGTTAAAATAGGGGCATATATATAATGTACAATGTTTCCATTTATCTCAACTTCTTCCATTTCACAGGAAGATGCATTGTTAACGTAGTAGAATTTAGTTTCCGGGTTAACATTTTTTATTGTAATTTTTTCCCCATTTATTGCTGTTAACTCAGTGTTTGCTCCAAAATCTTTTAAATGGTATGTACCTTTTACTATATGATTTTTTAGATAAGATTCCTCGTGTGTAATTACATCTTTAATATATGGATTATCTACAATTACAAACATTGTCAATTTGCTGCTGTCGTTAAACTGAATAGTGGCATTCTTAAGCATATTAATAAAATAGCTGCCTTTTTGTCCAATAGAAGCATTATTGATAATATCCATGTATTCTTCCTGGGTAAGTTTTTTGTTTTCATCAGGATTTGTTGCGTCATCTTTAAATGATTTTACACAACGAACACTAAAACCATACTCTAAAAATTCAGTTTCTGCAAAAAATCCTGATTCTGAATTATATGAAAATCCTGTGTAAGTTGCATCATTATTTATTGACGTACCTGACCAAAAAGCACCATAATCTCCCATACCCATAAAAACCAATTGTGCTGTTTGAGAACCATCCCAAGCATACATACCTGAGGGCAATGCTTCAAAACCATATTCGTTAATACCATTGCCATTATCATTCCATCCTGAATTCGATTTTAACTTGTAACCTGAAATATTTCCACCGACCACGTAATATAAATCAGACCATTCCTCTTTTGTTGGCAGATGCCAACCAGTTGGGCAAGATTCTTTGGCGGCAGACCAGTTATACAATACACCATGATTTTTATAATTAGTATTCAATTTTGCTATTGATACATTCGTTCTACTATAGTCATAAACATAATATCGTTTTTCTTTGGAGAAATCCGATACAGGAAAAACTTCAGGTAAATAAGCATTATTCTCCGCCATCCACCATTGGTCTCCAATTTGAACAATTGGATAAGACTTCCCATCTGTATCCTTACATTCGTAAAATTCAACTTCATAAGTTTTTGATTCAGTCGGAGAATCAACAATTTTGGTGATATTATCGCCGGAGTATACATAAAAGTGAATTATTTCACCTCCTTCAGCTTTTGCTGATTTTTCTATTGGAGGAATTGAAGAATATCCATTATATTCAATTTTGTTTTGAGATTGGTTGTTTTTTGTAGAAATTATTTTTTGTGATAAATTGGTCTGAGTACCTGCGATATTTAAAATGTAAAGTCCATTGTTGTTAGTGGAAATATTAAACTGATGGATACCAGAAGTTATATTTTGATTTTTTTCGGCAACAATCTGTCCTGCTGCATTGATTAAAGAAACTTTAATATTATCATTTTGATATGAATGAAATATGAGTTGAGTATAGTTTTCAAAGGGATTAGGATAAATACTTATTTCCTCAGAATTGGTTGGAATTAATTTGGTTCCTGTAGTGAACGAACTCATATTAATTGTGTTTGAACCTTCAACAAACGCAGTTTCTCCAGTTTCTACTTTAGTAGCTTTAATACTGTCAATTGTATTTATAGCATCTCTGGCATTAAAAGTAAATACAATGTCTTGAGCATTGAGGTTACTTGTTGTCATATAAATTAGGACAAATAAGAAGGATAGTTTTTTCATAATTAGTAATTTTTAGTTTTTAAAAATTTACTTCTGGATGCAAGGGGGTGATTTTCACAGGTTCTTTTTTCGTATTCATGTGGTTCAGTTATAATTTCAGGGGCAAGATAAAAAAGAATTAGTAAACATATGATGCTTTGGGAAAGAATTTTGCGGGCGGCTGGTTGTTATTATTCTCTGTTCGTTTCAGGGCAGGGCATTACAGTTGTTGCATGTGGCCCTTTTGTTTAAAAAGCCTTCCCGTTCATTTAAGCGAACGTACTGGATCAACACCCGGCTGAGTGGCTATTTCGGTTTGATTTATGCCAGTGATTTCGGAGTTATTTGTGTTCGTGATTTCGATTCAAACTGTAACTTTATTTAATAAAATGGCATGAGAATTTTCGGTTCAATTTATGCCACCCGTACAATTTTATATTCAGGGCAGGTAACCGATTTTCGGGACAGAACGGTCTGTAGACCGGGTGAAAATAAATGATGATTTGAAAAGTGTACGTTTTCAGAAAGAATCACTGTCCTTTTTGAACCGGCCGACCTGTCTGAATTACCTAGTCGGGAAGGGAAACCGCTGCACCCCTGGGCTCCGATTCAGGGCTGGTAGCATCATAATAAATTTAATTACTGATGCTTTCGGACAGACTGCTCTCATTTTCTATATTTCAATTAAAACGTTTCCTGTTTTTTGTTCTGCCATTACATCGGCTGTTGTGCGTTCGTGCATTTTATCTTTCTGCAATCACTAACATTTCAAAATCATTCGTTGTTAATTTATCTTCTCGGGAAAAAGCTCCGAGTTTTGCTCCAAAAATTTCAATTTTTGTGAATCCAAGCGTTTTCAATAACCATGTAATCTCCGATGGGATGTAATATCTTTCGTTACATTCGAGTTCTTTTTCTATCCCATTATCATCTTCAACTTTCGTTATGTTGTAATCTCTGAATGTCATTAAATCAAAAGTGTTTTTGTGATATGTAGCATTTCCGTCATCGGTATTTGAGGAACAAAATTCTTCGATAGAATTGAATATTGGAAATAAACCATTAAGGGTTGTAAAAATAAATTTTGCATTTCTCTTCAATGATTGAGAAACATTTTTGAGAATTTCGTAATTCATTTCATCTGTTTCCATTAATGGGAAACCGCCTTCGCACATCATTATTGCAACATCAAATTTTTTATCAAACGGCAGATTACGGGCATCATGTTTTAAAAAATCGATCTGCAATCCGTTTTGTTTTGCTTTTTCTCTTGCTTTTTCAATTAAGGACTCCGACAAATCAATGCCTGTCATTGAATAGCCTCTCTTTGATAATTCAATGGCATGGCGACCAGTACCACATCCTATATCTATGATTTTTAGTTTTTTATTATGATTAATTTCTTTCTCAATAAAATCACACTCGCCAATTGTACCTTGTGCAAAAGATTCATTGTCGTATTTCTCACCGTAATTTTCAAATAATGTTTCGTACCACTGTTTCATATTGCTATATATTTTTTTGTACAGTCTTAAATTCCTATAAATTCTTTTTAAGATATAACATATCAACAAGTTGAATGTCGCGTCAAACATGGAGTGGTCGTAATTATCTGTAAAAAAATTCTTAACCCGATGTGACTTTTTAAATTCACAACCTTCATAAAACGACAATATCCCCGGCGTTTCGCCTGTCCCGACAAGCATTGTTTTGTAGTCGCCTTTGTAGAAATCAGAAATGAAATTTATTAATACTCTTCCGTACCCTTTGCCTTGATATTTACCGTATGTCGCTATGTTTTTCAACTCGCAGGTTTCTCTGTTTACTGGCACTACAACGCACTTTTCAAATAATGGTCATATAAAGCAAACAAGTCTCCACCAGGCAAATACTTGTATATCATATTTTCCTGTTCGTCCGCCAATAACAATAAGTCAAGGAACTGCTTCTTATTATCGATAATTTTTTCTATTCGCATCGTATCTCTGTTGTTTCCTGATTTGTCAGGTTATACTTTCCGCAGGATTGTTCCGGATTACCGGCAGTTCATGTGGTTCAGATAAATTTTAAGAGGCAAGGTAAAAAAGAATTACTAAACATATGATGCTTTGGGGCAGAAATTTGATAGAGCTAGATGGAATTGGTGGTCCGGCGAGTTCTTGAAAGGCATGTACTTACCAAAAACAGAAATTACCATTCTGAACAGGAACCGGTGTCCGCTTTCGGCAGGAACTGCTGTCCGCTTTGCTCGATGGCATAGGTTTTCAGCAAGATTTTGCACTTGACCTGGTAGATGTTTTTCCCCATTACCGCAAGAAAGCACGGAAGTGTCAACTTGTGTCCGACTGATTCCAAAAAAAGTTGGAGTTTTTTGGACAAACCTGCACATGTATCTATAACTTTAATAAACATCCAAACTCTGTACAAAAATTATTGGAATTATTGGTCGTGGTTGTTAGTAATGCTTGTATATTGGGCATGGATGTTGCCATTTTTTGTGCATTCCTGATTACTAAAAAATGTGCATTACAAAGAAATGTTCCAGTTGTTTTGTGTCAGCTTCGGAGCGGGACGGGCTGAAAGGCTCTTTGGCAATCCCGAAAGCTTTCGGGATGGTTTTAGCGTTGGCTTTGCGCGTTTTGCTCCCGAAGCCTCGGGATGCCTTGCAGCGAAGGGATGGAGTGCGGTGGCTTCATTTTTTCCCTTTTTTGTTTTTCAATTTTTTTGTTGTATCTGTTATTTGTTCCAAAAAATGCTTTTCAACTTCCGACAACTCATTTTGCGTTAACTCTTTATATTTCTCATATTCCACCTGTGCTTTTTGTAAAGCTTGCTCATGACTAATTTTTCCAGAGTGGTTCAGTATTTCCTTTCTTGTTATTTTCAGGAATGAGTCAAGCTGCTCAATCCAGTCTTTCATATACATTGGCTCCTGGTTGAGTGCCTGGATTTCGGCAAGTTCGAGGTATGCAGTAACAATCCGGTTTAAAATATCAAGTTCCTTTTCGTTGACGTAATTTTTGGCAATTGTTGTTTCTTGTTTTGTTGGTTTTTTCCCTTTAAAATTGCTCAGTCCCAAATGAGGCTTTCCCGAATCTACCCGTTTGTAAATAATTTCGGCAGCGGTATGTCCCTGTGCTGCCCAGTGCATTTTATTCTGTACGGTTTTAAAAAATAATACAGACATTTCCAGCGAAGGGTCGTAATCGATACTGGTGGCATAAATGTCAAGCACTTTTCTCCAAAATACTTTTTCAGACGAGCGAATATCCCGGATGCGTGCCAGTAATTCATCGAAGTAATTTCCGCCGCCCGCTTGTTTTAATAAATCATCGTTCATGGTAAAACCTTTCACAATGTATTCTTTTAAACGTGCGGTTGCCCATTGCCGGAATTTTGTTCCCTGGTGACTTTTTACCCGGTAACCTACCGAAATTATTACATCAAGGCTATAAAATTTCACAGGGCGGTCGGAACCACTAACGTGCAAAATTTGCACATTACTTTTATCTTCCAGTTCGCCTTCTTTAAAAACGTTATTTATGTGTTTGGTAATTACCGAACGTTCTTTCTGAAACAGTTCGCCCATTTGCGCTTGCGAAAGCCAAACAGTTTCTTCTTCCAGGCGCACATCAATTTTGGTTTGCCCGTCTTCGGTTTGATATAATAGAATTTCCGAATTGCTCATTTTCTATTCTGTTTTGATTTTTTTCTTTTTTTCGCCAAAATAATAAGCCTTTCTCGATTTTTGCGGTTTCTCAAAATCATAAAACCCAATCAGTCCATAAAGTTTCTTTTCAACGGGTGAACCATTATTATTATATTCGACATAGAGGGTTGGATATCCATGATAGCCATATTGAATCTTCTTTTTCGATTTGTCTGATGTAATTTGAACAGAAATCCTATTTCTACTATCAGCCAAATCTATACCTACATAGTTTGATTTTTCCGAGTTTAAATTAATTAGCCTATAGCCAAAAATCAAATTTAATATACCGCAGATTGAGTTTTCGGAAATGGAATTTAAATCACATAAATTCTGAGCATTTACATTTCTAACCTGAATTTCTAATCTTGCAAGTTGTTCTGAAATTAATTTTATTTTAAGTTCTCGATTGTTCATTTGAGCATAAAATAATTTTTATTTCCCTTCCACAATTTTTATTTCCTCCTCCGTCAATCCATACAACTCATAAACTATCCCGTCAATTTCGCGGTCGGTTTTGTCAATTTCTGATTTCAGGGCCAGGGCTTTTTGTTTTTGTTCGTTGAAATATGCCATCCATTCCGCTTCTTCGGAAAGGGTGAGCTTTACTTTGGCTTTTTTGAGTTCATTTAAAAAACCGGAGAATTCCAGCTTTGGCCAGTCTTGTAGTTTTTGCGTTATTCTTTCAATTTCAAATTTGCTTTGAATGAGTTTTATAAAATTGAATTGCAGGTTTTGCAGCTCTGAAACTTTGCCAATTATTTTATCAGCAGTTTGCTCAAATATATCTTCATTTGTTATTTCAGGAATTGGGATTTGTTCAAAATACTGTGGTTTAACTTCTATATATCCTCCACTTCGTACAACACATATGGATTTCAAAAAATCCCATACTATTTTGGAATTTAAAACGCAAAGCAATGTTTTACTTGCAACTGGAAGAAATACTGCGGGAGCGTTTATGAACACTCCATTTTCGTCCAGGCAAAATTTATTGGTGTTTTGAAGATTAGGAAATATTATTTTTGGTTTATCAAAAAGATCATAATACGCACAGTTTCTCAACTCCCACCAGAATTCACCTTTGTCATATCTTTTTTTTGCTTTTTCTTCAAAAGGGATAAGATGTTCCATAGTTTTAGGATACTCAGTAAGCATTTTTTCTAAGGCTATTTTTTCAGTAACCTCAATATCATAATAACTCTTGGTCCATTTGCTTTCAAACAAGATTAATTTTTGTTCTGGTGGAGGTGTATTCCATTTTTTTATTTCTTTGCCTTCATAAATGTATTTTATATGTTTGGAAACTGGCCATTCTTTTCTGACAATAAATGCTTCGTTTAATGCTGTCTTTACACCGTAAAAACATTTTCCATATTTTTCCCGAATTGATGGTAGCCTGTTTAACTTTTCAAAAAGAAGGGCTTTATTTTTTTCAAGAAAAGACCATGAATCAGGGTTAAGTGAATGTTGAAGTACCTGAATACTATTTAAATTATCAATATCAATGATTTTTGATTGTTGAATTTTGGGAACCTTTTTATATAGAAACTGGGAGTTCTTGAACCACTCTTTGTTTAGAATTATTATAACAGGATACGTTGTGGCTCCTTCAAAAATCTGAACCTGGGTAAAATCCACATATTTTTTTATGGATGCATATTCACTTAGAAAATTCCTTAATACTTTTCCAGCCGTTGTTTTGTCAAAAGTATTGGAAATATAACCCATTAAACCAGAGTTGTTAATTATATCCAGCCCTTTTTCATAGAAGTATGCAAATAAATCACTTGCAGGATCAAAAACTTTGAAATTATTTCTGAAATTATCAATAAACTGAGTGAGCCGTTCGGCTCTCACATACGGCGGATTCCCAATCACCACATCAAAGCCGCCGGCATATTTGGCTCTGAAGGCGTGCTTGCGAGAACAGGTCATGCCGGCGATGATTTGTTGCAGCGCCTTGATTTCCGGGAGCTGGTGTTTTTTGCGGTTGTTGTTTATGTAGGCAATGGTATTTTCAAGTTGTTCGTTGCTGGTAATTTCCCGGCCATCGAATTTTTCGGCCCAAAGGTGGAATTGTGTTTTCCCGCGGGGAGCATGCTCCCCTTTTTTCTCTGTGGTGGATGTCAGGTGCGCCGGAGCAGGCTCCGGCGTTCCGGTTTCTGTGTCTGATTCTCCTAGGGGAGCATGCTCCCCTTTTCTTGTTCCCGGAATGGTGCGGCCCATGGCAATATTGCAGGCACGGGCCGACATTGCTTTTATCTTTTGAATAGTTCTTGGAAGCTCTTCTTCTGTACAAGTAATAATTAAATGAGCATGGTCACCACATATATTGTATGCTATAATATTTAACCTGTCCTTTTCAACAATTTCAGAAATAGTTTCTGTAACAATTACTTCTTCTTTCTCTGACAACCAAACCGGCTTACCTTTTTTTACATGGTTATCGAACATCCGTTGCGAGTAGCGCGAATTATGAGTGGCGGTTGTAACATGCCATGCTTTTTTCTTTTTCTTGGGAAAAATGTTCGGGAATTCGGTTTGCCAGTTAAATGCTTTTTCTCCAGCCACTTCCGGGTCGTCGATAAGGGAGTTCCCGCACTTAATGTTGTTGCTCAGGGTGGTGAGTTTCCGGCCCTTTTGTGCCGTGCGCAGCCACAACGAGAGCTTGGCAATCTCCACCGATTCTTCGTTAATGTCAACCCCGTAAATGTTGTTTTCGAGGATGCTGTTTTCCACTTCGGTAAACACCATGGGCACGTCGAGCATTTTTGCCCGCAGCTCATCGATGTACCGGTGTTCGCGAATCAGGAAATCGAGTGCCTGGTTCAGGAAGGCACCGGAACCACATGCCGGGTCGCAAATGGTGAGCGATAACAACCAGTCACGGTAAGCAGTCAGTTTTTCATCCAGTTCCTGCAGCTTTTTCTTCGTGCGGCCTTTCCGGCTTTTCAGGTATTCGTTTTCATCCAGCTCCAGCTCAGTTCGTTTCTCTTCGCAGAGTTTCCCCACCGTATTTTCAACAATGTATTTGGTAATGTATTTCGGGGTGTAGAAAACGCCGTCTTTTTTGCGCTTGCTCTTTTTCAGGTCAATTTTTTCGCCTTCCAGTTCGGCGGTCACCTCCTCAATTTCATTCAGGCTGTTTTCAAAAATATGCCCCAGGATATTTACATCCACCTCGGTTTCGAAATCGTAGCCGGTCAGAATTTTGGTGTGCTTGTTCAGCATTTCACTGCTGACTTCAACTGAGTCGAGGATTGCATCGGGTAAAAACAATCCGCCATTATATGCATGTATCTCGGCGCGTTTCCCTTTTGCCGGGCGTCCGGTATTCAGAAAGGTGAAATACTGCTTGAAAATATCGTAAAGCGATTTGCTGTCGCCCCATTCGGTATCGTCGTTCCATTTCTCAATAATTTTTGAAATGGAATTGGCCGGCAGCAGTCCGTGGTCTTCGCCAAAAAGGATAAACAGGAACCGGTCGAGGAGCTTCTGCGATTTTTTAAACAGCAGCAGCCTGATATCCTTCTCTTCTTTGTCCTTAAAAATTTCATGATTGAGATTATTTGCCACCAAATCGTTGTACAAATCGTACTTAAATCTTGAATAATCTACATAAATCTTTTTGGTAACATTCTCCTCTTTCAGGATGGAGGCTTCCTTGACTTGCAGCGGGATTTCCCTGAGCAGGTTTTCCTTTGCCAGGCAGAGCCACATCAACTGAAAGTGTTCGTATGTGAGCCGGAACAAATCAAACTCCTCAAACTCCACAGTGTTGTGGATGTAAAATCGCACCTTCTCGAAATTGGATGTGATCACATATACACATTTCGACTGGTTGGCTTTGTAGTCGAACGCCTGCAGCCGGATAGCCTCCAGGTCTTTTGTAGTTGTAGATTTCAGCTCAATTACCCCAACGGCAGCACCATCTTTTAACAGGGCCCCATCTGCTTTTTTTGCGCCACGCTCATTTCTGTGTTCGGTTGTTAAATTGTAATCCGGGTTCGGATTCATGGTGTATCCAAAGACTTTTACAAACAGTTCAGTCAGGAATCCTCCCTGCCACTGTTCCTCTTTGCAGTCCCGGATGTTTTGCTGTATAACCGGATTGTGAAAGTATGTTGTCAGCTTTTGGTAAGCTGCTTTCATTTCGGTTTGGCTGGCTTCGTTCAGGTATTTGTTAAGTACCGACTGCTGAAATAATCCCATATTAAAGGGTTAATTTTAATGGCGTTAATTTAAAGAGGCTAAATTTAAAAGATTCCCGGTGATTATGAAGTTTAAGCTGCTGGTTTTTTACAAATGGTTGTTTTTTTATAGGAAAGGGAAGGAAATTTTTATCTGGATTAGAATAAAAGAATATTTAAACATGATGCCAGTAGTTGTGGGTTCATTAAATTGCAAAGGACAAGATAAAAAAGAATTACTAATCAAATGATGCTTTGAGGCAGAAATTAGCTGGTGGCTGGTTGTTTTGTTATCATTTCCTTTTAGTTAAAGACATAATTGCTGGTGCATGTGGTTCTTGTTTTTTTGAAAGGTCTTCCCGTTAATTAGGCGAGTGTACTGGTTCATCATCCGGTGAGTGGCTATTTCGGTTCAATTTGGGTCCGTGATTTCGGTCCAAATTGTGCCAGTATTTAATAAAATGGCATAAGATTTTTCGGTTCAATTTATGCCACCCGTACAATTTTATATTCAGGGCAGGTAACCGATTTTTCGGGACAGAACGGCCTGTAGCCCGGGTGAAAATAAATGATGATTTGAAAAGTGTACGTTTTCAGAAAGAATCACTGTCCTTTTTGAACCGGCCGACCTGTCCGTTTTTCCCAGGAATCCTTGTCCGCTTTGAACAAGAACTGGTGTCCGTTTTCAGCAAGTTTTTGCATCACAACTGGAAGAAAGCATAGCAGTGTCAAACTGTGTCCGACTTATTCCAAAAATAGCTTGAGTTTTTTGAACTAACCCTTGCATTTATCTAAAACTTTATTGAAAATCCAACCTCTGTCTGAGTGATTACAAAAAATGGCAGTTGTGTAAATGTCTTTGATTTTTGCATAGAAAATTTTCTCTGAACTTCGGATGTCCCGGATTCTTTCCAGCAGTTCGTCAAAATATTTGTTGGTGTGTCCGGTTTCTTTTAAACGTTCATCGTTTAGCACAAACCCTTTTATCAAATATTCGCGAAGTTGTTTTGTTGCTTAATTGTTTTTGTTTTGCAAAAGACAAATACACCGTAAAGAAATTAAATCTTAATTTTTATATCCAGTCTTAACTAAACATTACCCGGAGCTACACGGGTAAAAATTCTTTCTGCATAATCATCAGGTAAAAACTTCAACAACAGGCCGTTTCAGGTAATATTATAATTCGATTAATTAAATGTAATAAATGCTTAAATCAATATTAATCAATGTGTAACATTTATGGTATTGCTTAGCCGAAAAATTAATAACGCCAGCAATTTAATAATGTGTTACTATGAAAAAATTTAATTTAATTCTGATGATGTCGCTAATTTTTGGAGCGGCTATTTTTAATTCTTGTAAAGACGATCCGGATGATGTAATTCCGGATGCACCTGCAGTAAACGCTCCTTCCTCAACAACTAATGTTGGAGCCGGACAATCGGTTGATGTCTCCTTTACGGTCAATGTCCCTGGTGGATATTCTTCATCCAATGCCTCAGCACAGGGGGGAAATGTGACTGTTTCAGACGAACCCGAATCAGGAGCTACATCCGGTACTGTAGTAATCAGCTTTGCCGCCGGCCAGACCGGTGGCACAGCCTCAGTTACATTGACGGTTACCGACCAAAATCAGAAGTCGGACAATGCCACAGCGGTTTTGTCGATCGATGTTGAAGAAACTGAAGTTTTAGTGAGCCAAAACATCAGTGAGGATGTAACCTGGGAGACCGGTAAAGTATATATTCTTGGAGGACGTATTTTTATTTTAGACGGAGTTACCCTGAAGATTGAATCGGGTGTAATTGTTAAAGGCCAGGCCGGTACCGGGGCTAATGCAACCGCCCTGATAGTGGCACGTGGTGGTAAGCTGATGGCTGAAGGAACTGCCGAAGCGCCCATTATCTTTACTTCTGTTGCCGATGAAATTATGCCGGGCGAAATTGCCAGTCCCAATCTTGATCCGGATATAGATGGCCTTTGGGGTGGTGTGATTGTTCTGGGTAAAGCCCCGATATCTGCTCCGGGAGATGCTGCATCTTTCCAGATTGAAGGTATTCCTCCTTCCGATACGAATGGTTTGTACGGAGGTGATGATCCCAATGATAACTCTGGTGTCATTAAGTATATATCTATCCGTCATGGCGGATCCAATATTGGCGAAGGGAATGAAATTAACGGCCTTACCCTTGGCGGTGTAGGATCGGGAACTGTTATAGAAAATGTTGAAGTTGTAGCCAACCAGGACGATGGTATTGAATGGTTTGGCGGAACTGTAAATGTAACAAATGCAATTATCTGGAATTCGGGTGATGATGCACTCGACACAGACCAGGCCTGGGCAGGAACAATGGATAATTTTATACTCATTTGCGGCCTGACTACCGACCATGCATTGGAAATTGACGGACCGGAAGGCTCCTATCTTGCTTCCCATACAATAAAAAATGGATCGGTAAAAGGGCATTCTGCTTCCGAATTGGGCGATTTCCGCGATGGGGCGAGAGGAACATTTGAAAATATTTACTTTTTCAACTTTCCTGACCCTGCAACCGATGGTCGTGGCGACTTCTCCCTTAGCGGTGATAAAACCTTGACCAACTTCAATGATGGGAATTTAGTATTCAATAACCTGCAGGTTACTTCAGCCAGTGGTGTTTCACTTTCGTCCGTTTTTAAAAACGAGACCGACACGCATGCAGCAGTTGTTGAGCCTGGGGCTAATACAGTTGGCGCCGATGCTTCAAAATTTGAAAATTGGACATGGGTCTCTGTTGCAGGTGAACTAGCTGGCTTCTGAAAATCACAGTCAATAATACAATTATAAAGAGAATTATAAATATTTGAAAACTCACAGGCGATAAAGCCTGTGAGTTTTGGTATTTTCAATAATGAAATACAAAAACGATTATGCAAGTAACGAGACTCGCCTCCACAATACTATTTTTAATCTTATCCACTTTAGTGTTTGGACAAAACGGGTTAATAAGAGGCACCGTTTACGATGGAAAGACTGGTGAGTCTTTACCCGGTGTAACCATTTATATCGAGGAGATCACCGCAGGAACCATTACCGATCTGGATGGTAAATTTAATTTAAGTATTAAACCCGGGACCTACCAGATGAGGGTTTCTTTTATATCTTATGAAACCCTTCATATTAAAGAAGTTATTGTTCAGGCAGGTAACCCTGTCCTGTTTGATTACCTTCATTTGAACGAGGCTACCATTGAACTCGGAGAAGCAGTAGTTACTGCAAATTTTGTCAGAAATACAGAAGCAGCTATGGTAGCCATTAAACGGCAATCAGCCAATCTTTTGGATGGCATATCATCAGTGGGGTTCAGGAAAACAGGTGACTCCGATGCTGTCTCTTCAATGAAACGGATTCCCGGTGTATCAATAGATGGAGGAAAATATATTTATGTGAGGGGATTAGGTGACCGTTATACCAAAACAATACTGAATGGGATCGACATTCCCGGCCTTGACCCGGACCGCAACACATTACAAATGGACATATTTCCGACCAATGTTATTGATAATATCATTGTTCATAAATCATTTACGGCGGACCTTCCGGCTGATTTTACCGGTGGCGTTATCGATATTACCCTAAAAGATTTCCCTGAAGAGAAACAAGGCAATATTTCTTTGGGCGCCGGATATAATGCGGATTACCACTTCAATCCGGATTATCTGGGCTATGAAGGAGGAAAAACTGATTTTCTTGGTTTTGATGACGGGACACGGGAAATTCCGGTAACCACCGATATCCCGTTTTTTACAGAAGCTGTTGGTAATCCTGAGGGCGAAAGAGGTCTACGCTACCGGGAAATATTGGAAAGCTTTAATCCCATTATGGCGGCCAGGATGCAAAAAAGTTTTATGGATTATAGTCTCGGCATGTCTTTCGGAAACCAGTTTGCTCGTCCAAAAGTAACCCTGGGGTATAATGTCGCGTTGTCCTATAAAAACGATACTGAATTTTATAAAAATGCTGAATATGGCCGTTACGGCCTTTCCGATCCCGATATTTACGAAATGGATGTCAGGGAACACAGGGAGGGCGACTATGGCGTGAATAGCATACTTTTGAGCGGGCTGGCAGGGTTCTCCTTAAAAACGTTAAATTCAAAATACGGTATTACAATACTTCACTTGCAAAGTGGAGAATCGAAAGCCGGTATTTTTGATTACACCGGGTCCGACAAAGGTTCCAACTTCGATGCATTACAGCACAACCTTGATTATAGTCAGCGTTCCCTATCCAACCTGCTTTTCGACGGAAAACACAGATTCAGCCCAACATGGAATTTAGAATGGAAACTATCGCCTTCCTACTCGAAAATTGACGATCCTGATTCACGCTTTACCCGATATGAGGTCAGAAATAATGGGGATTCCTACGCCATCGGCACTGAAGTGGGCTTTCCTGAAAGAATATGGCGTGAACTGGACGAAGTTAATACCGCAGGATTATTTCATGTGGCAAAAGATTTTAACTTTCGGCAAAGAAAGGCTAAATTAAAGTTTGGGGGCGCCTATACTTATAAAGAACGTGATTACATGATTCGCAAATTTTTGCTCAATATCCGTGGCAATGTACCATTAACAGGTAATCCGGACGAACTTTTAAGTCCTGATAATTTGTGGCCATATCAAGGCCGGGTGGGAATAGGCACAGCCTTTGAGACAGACTTTTTCCCCGATAATTCAAACCAGTTTAACGCGAATGTTAACTATTGTGCCGGTTATGTCTCGACAACCTTAAATATTTTTGAAAACCTGAAGTCTGACTTTGGAATTCGCATTGAAAACTATACACTGCGTTATACCGGACAGAACCAGTATGGTGACAAAGTGCTGGATAATGAAAAGGTATTGGATGATTTAGGTTTTTTCCCGAACGTTAATCTTATCTACAGCCTTACAGAAAAACAGAATTTAAGGTTGTCCTATTCCAGTACTGTTGCACGTCCCTCATTTAAGGAACTCTCTTATGCAGAGATTTTCGATCCGCTTAGTGACCGGACTTTCATTGGAGGGTTATTCAATGATGTTGATGAAGTTGCCGGCGTTGAATACTGGGACGGGAATTTGGTCAGCACAAATATTCGTAACTTCGACCTTCGCTGGGAGTTGTTTGAACAAAAAGGTCAAATGATTTCGCTAAGCGGGTTCTATAAGAAGTTTAAGAATCCCATTGAAATGGTGCAATACTTTACCCAGACAGGGGCTTTTCAACCACGGAATGTGGGAGATGGCGATGTTTATGGTGTAGAAACTGAATTCCGACTGAATTTAAGTTTTCTCAGCGAAACTTTTAAAAATTTAAACCTTTCCTCTAATATAACACTCGCCAAATCCCGTATCAGGTTAAGCAAAACAGAGTATGATTCCCGGGTGAGATATGCCCGTACGGGGCAAACAATTGACGAATACCGCGACATGGCAGGACAGGCGCCCTACATTGTAAATAGCGGGTTCTCATACGATGGAGGTGAAGATGGATTTTGGAAGGGGCTGGGAGCCGGATTATATTATAACGTCCAGGGACCGACTTTGCAATATGTTGGTATTTCCGACAAACCGGATATCTATGCCAAACCATTCAACAGCCTTAATTTTAATGCAAATAAAAACCTGGGGAAAGATGGGCAATTTCAGATGGGCTTCAAGGTTGATAACCTTTTAAGCGATAAAAAGGAGTCAGTGTTCAGATCATACCAGGCAAGCGACCAGTATTTTGAGAGGCTAAGCCCCGGAACAACATTCCAGTTAAAAGTGGGTTACTCATTTTAATAACCGATGCTTATAATAAAAAACAATGAAAAACTTAATATTTATTACAGGAATTCTCTTCCTGATTTTTACCAGAGTTAATGCTCAGGACATAAAAGAGGTCGATGGCCTTTATTATGAAAGCAACAGGCCCTATTCCGGAGGATATGCCACTTATTTCGAAAACGGCCAGCTAAAATTGGAAATGGAAGTAAGGGATGGGAAAAAACACGGGAAGGTAAAAATTTACTTCGACAACGGGCAGCTTCATGAAATCCGTTCGTATAAAAATAACCAGATGCACGGGAAATGGGAGAAATATAACAGGAAGGGTATTCTGGTATCGGTTGCCAGATATAAAAACGGAGTGAAACACGGCAAATGGAAAATTTGGGACGATGAGGGAAATCTGTTATATGAACTGCAATACAAAAATGGCCGGAAAACCGGTACGTGGAAAGGATACGATGTTGATGGAAATGTAGTAAATGAGCGAAAATATTGACTTTCCAAAGATGTAATAAAACTGTAACAGGACATTAATCGCGGTGTAATCAGAGCAGCATACCTTTACATCAACAAATTTTAATTCTTTATAAGATGAAAAAATTACTCATAGGCTTTTTATCACTCATGCTTGCAGTCATTGTAATTGCTGAAGAAAAGAAAGATGGAAAGACAGTTGTTTTAACTGGTGATGCCGCTGTGGCACTTTCAGGTACTGTTATCGATTCTGAATCAGGTGAACTTCTGGTTGGTGTTGAAGTATCGCTTGAGGGCACCGAAGCAAAAACCTATACTGACTTCGACGGAAATTTTTCGCTCAAAAACGTACAACCGGGCGAATACAAGCTTGTAACAAATTACATTTCCTATAAAAACTGGATTGAACTCCTTCAGGTTGACCCAGGAGAAAATGAGGTGGACATTAAACTGGAAACTTCGAATTAGCTGTTCATACTTCAAAGTCGGGCAGGGAAACCGCTGCACCCGGGCACTTCGATGCAGGGCTGGCAGCATCATAATGCTTTGGGACAGACTGCTCTCATTTTCTACATTTCAATTAAAACGTTTCCCGTTTTTTGTCCTGTCATTACATATTCGTAGGCCATGGCAATATCTTTTAATAAATATTCACGGTCTGTTACAGGCTTAAACTTTCTTTCTTCCAAAAGATTACTGATATAGGGTATTGTTTTTTGCATATTATAAGGTATCGGGAAGATTACTTTTTTACTTGATATTGAGGTCCATAAGGGATAAAAAATATTTTGAGAATAAGGTCCTAATTCAGAAGACATATAAACGCCTTTTTCTTTTAGCAATGATTTACATTTTCCAAATGTGCTCTTGCCCACTGTGTCAAATATATAATCGTAGTAATCGTTATCCTCAGTAAAGTCTTCTTTGGTGTAATCATAAACTTTGTCGGCGCCTAACGATTTTATTAATCCGATGTTTTTAGTATTACAGGTAGCTGTTATTTTAACATCATATTGTCTTACAAATTGCAGAAGAGCAGATCCAATCCCACCGCTTGCCCCATTAATAAGAATATTTTGCCCTGTCCGGATAGTTGCCTTATGAAGGAAAGTGTAAGCATAATGCGCCCCCTCCAAACTGGCAGCTGCTTGTTTATAATCGATCTGATCCGGAATTGGAAATACATTTTTTATGGATGTTGTCAGATATTCAGCTTGTGATCCGGAACCTGTGTCATTAAAACCAAATACTTTATCTCCAATATTAAATGACTTAACATTTTTCCCTGTTGATGATACTTCACCTGCAAAATCTGTCCCCAGGATTATTTTCCCTGGTTTAAATAAGCCTATGACAAATCTCATTATAAAAGGTTTGGCAGTAAGGTTTGCACAGTCTGTCCTGTTAACAGTAGTCGCACCGACCTTAATTAATACCTCATTATCTTTTGGAACAGGTCTTTTAATATTTTCAACAGTTATTTGACGTGGTGAGCCATAATTTCTGCGAATTGCGGCTTTCATTTCGATCATTTTCTTTATTTTTTTCTATTTTAAAATCTATGCTTTCGGAATGTGGCAGGATGTTTTTTTAGATTCTTTATCCAATTAATCATCTGGTTTAAGTAACAAGATAAAAAAGAATTAAGTTTTCGTTGGGCTTTGAATTTATCCCACATGTTTTTATTTACAGATTCTGATAGCTCATCAACATCTTTCTGTTTCGCCTTTGTCTTTGAAGTGGAAAATCAAGTGTATTCTGGAAACCGAGTATTAAAGGCTTAGTCTTTTATGATGTATTTTATTGATACATAACACTTAAATGACTAACTTGCCTCTTGTCCATTCTATTGTTTCATTTGATGAAAAGATTGCTGCATCAAGGACACAAGGATAAATATTTGCCTTCTCACATAGTAATTGGATTCCGTCAGATACAAAGTGATAAAATGATTTGTCCTGAAGTGCTATTGATGTGAATGAAATTGGAAATCCAAATTTTTTCAACCAGGATATTATCCGGGAGTCAATTGGAATTTCATATTTTGTCAAGCCTAACGATTGTAGAAAATTTCTTGCTTGTTTTGAGCCAAAACCTTTAAAATTATGGTCAATTTCATCCGCTAAAATTCGTTCCTCATGTTTTGTCAAATCTTTTCTGAAACAATCTTCAAGTTCTTGTTTTAATTCCCAATTTGATTGTACCAGATACGAGTAATTTAACGCGAAATATTTTGGTATTTTATTGAAATATCGTTTCAATCCATTCGAGATTAAAACCTCTTGCACTACATCTTCAATTTCTTGTTCTTGTGATAAAAATTTATCCGTTAATAAAAAGGGTTTATTTCTTAAAAATGCATTCAAATTACTGTCGGGACCAGAATCTTGTTGAGATGTTAACAAACACATAAGCATCGTTTTTAAGATTTCATCCTTGTTTGTTACAATGTCCTTTCGATGAATATTACGGTTAATTCTGTTTTCGACAAAAATATTCCTGTTCAAATCAACAAATTCGATGACGCTATTAATATCCGATTCACTAAATTCCCATATAATATTCATGGCACAAAAAATTATAAATTAAAATCACCAGCAGCCTCTGGCTGATAAATAATTTCATCAATTTTTAATCGTGTTAAACCAGCAGGAATAACCCATTCAATTTCATCTCCAACTTTATACCCAATTAATGCTGTTGCTATTGGTGAAAAAATTGATATTTTATTTTCTTTTAAATTAGCCTGGTCTGGATACACAATCTGAAACTGCACCTGTTTATTATTGTTAATAAAACTCAATTTTACAATTGAATTCATTGTAACAACATCTGAAGGTATGGCTTCAGGCTTAACAATCTCGGCAGAATCTAATTCTTTCATTAGCTTTTCAGCTTCTAAATTGCTTATTGATTTTAATTCTTTGGCATCACTTATATACTTTTTTATCCGCGCGTAATCAAGTCTGTTAATAATTATCTTTTTCATATTATTAAATTGTAAGTTTTTAATGGCATAACTTGCCTGCCTGTCACAGCAGACAGGGAATTCTCATGTCCCGATAGCCGTCGGGATTAATAATTCCCGGTTTGTGGGCATTCTTACTCATGCTCATTTCATAATAAGTAATTTAACACATATTCAATCAAAGATACAAATTAATAAAATTAAAAAATATCAATTAGTGATGGCTCGTCAATATGGCACACAACGTTATAAGAAAGCCTTAACCAGAACGTTTTATGAGAACAGCACTATTTCTTAAACCTTCTTCTTTAAATGGTGCCAGCAAATCAGCAGTTTGGAAACCGCTGCACCCGTGCGCCGATGCAGGACTGGCGGAATCGCATGAGCAAAAAAACCTTTCGTGCATAAAAACTCACACACGAAAGGAATTATAATTTAACATTTTAATCAAACCGCCTATTTACGGTTGAGTTCATCGTACTTTAAATCTTCTTTCCGATATAAAACATATAGCCATAATATGCTTTGTATTTGTAATATAACTCTGCCTCATAGCGCATGGATGTGACAAATTCTTTTATGGATTTGTTCCCGTCATATTTTTTCAGAAAGGATTCTCGTCTCAATGTTTGCCAATTATAATAGTCTATCCAAATAGTTTCGGGCAGGATATAAGTGGCAATCGGAAGATAGCCTGCTTTTTGCATTTGAGCAACCTTGTTCGGGATTGTATCTATTTCGGGATAGGCTTTTTGCCAAAAATCCTGAATTTCGGCAGGCCGTTTTTCGCTATACCAGGTATTTTCTGTAACAGCGATATAGCCGCCCTGTTTCAGAAATTTCCTCCATTCGTTCAGTCCACGCTCAAATCCAATATTATAAATCGCACCTTCCGACCAAATCAAGTCTAATTCTTCTTCCTGAAACGGAAGATTTTCCATATTACCGACAATCCCTTTCACTCTATCGTGAAGATTTTTGATTTGGGCATTTTGGTTAAATTGATTTATAAAACCGGGCCAGGCATCAACACCGATAATTTCACACGGTGTATTTTCTCCTAATACCATTGTTTGACCACCTGTGCCACAACCAATATCGGCAATTTTGGACTTTTCGTTAAGACCTCCAATAAACCCTAATGCTTTAAGCGTTTCTTCGGGACTTCCGGGGCCCTGCCGT
Organism: Mariniphaga sp.; assembly: GCA_041684965.1. Lineage (GTDB taxonomy): Bacteria > Bacteroidota > Bacteroidia > Bacteroidales > Prolixibacteraceae > Mariniphaga. Next base: position 180,832 of record JAWLGR010000004.1, on the reverse strand, counting down.
TCTGATTTTGAAAAAAATTCATATATAATATTCAAGTCAAATTCATGAATTGTTTGTTTTTCGTTGTTCATTTTCTTTTATTTTGCTGCAATACACGAAAAGCATCACAATACTTTCATCATTGTACGCAGATTAAAATTCAAATTAATTTAATAGAAAACTGCTCTCGAAAAGGATTATCCGGGAACAAATAAAGATACAAGCTGTACAGCAAGTACAGATTGTTTACAGAACAATATCCGAATTAAAGATAAACATCCAATCTTTTTAGTGAATATAAAGGTACAAATAAGCAATTAAACTTACCACTTTTTTCAAATCAATTTTTCAGTAGTCGATATTTTTGAAACCGTTTTATGCCCGTATTCTCCTCCAGTTTGATTCTGTCATTGCCATTAGAGTCTGTTGCATTCAGGCGGGGGTGCTCCGGTAGGTTTAACGACTCATCGGCCATCTTGTCGGTTTGGCGCTCCATTTATTGTTTTTGCCATCCTGAAATTGATTAGTTCTTTTTTCTTTGACCTTTTTAATTGTTGTTTTTCAACAACATATCCATGCTTTTCAAAAAATCTTTTAGCTGTGATACTCACATCTGAATAAATCACTTCATTACCTTGTTCTTTTGCTTTTCTTTCAATTATCCTAATCATGTTGCCGGCAACTCCACGTCTTTGGTAGTCTTTGTGCGTAAACATAAAATCCAGATAACCATCAGTGGTCAGTGAACTAAATCCAACTAATTTATCTTCAAGTATCGCTTTAATAAAAAACTGAGCTTCAATTTTTTCTTCCCATTTATCATGGGCTGTCCACCATGATGACCAATCTTCTGTTTCGTCTGTTGAATAATCTTTTGAGTTTACATTTTGAATGGTATCACGAAAAAGTTGAGTTATCGTGCCTATATCTTGTTTTGTAGCCCTGTAAATCTTTAGCCCGGTTTTGGATAAATCCAAATGAAAAAGCCCACTGGAATTCTGTTTAAACCCATTGTTTTCAAGTGCTTTTATTGATGATAAATTCTCTTTAACCGGGTCTGCTACAATATAATCATACCTGTTTTTTGATTTAATCAAGTCGACCAATAAACGGACAATTTTGGTGCCATATCCTTTCCCTAAATATTCTATATCGCCTATTAGATAATCAATACCGACTGTTCCGATTGGTTCATCCGACCAATCTCCCTGCGGGGCTTTATCTGTTTCATAGTATTGAAGAAACCCGATTGGATTGTCACATTCAACTATGAAATATTTTACCCAGTCAGTATTTATATTTTCCTTTAATTCATTGATCCAGTCTTGCGGGTCGCCCCAGAATTTTGTAATGTAGTCTTGTTCTAACCACAATTTCAAAATCTCTGTATCATTAAGGGTAAAATCTCTGATTTTCATTGATGCTGATGTTTTCATTTCCGCTGCACCCTGGCGCTCCTCCGGTTTGATTCTGGTCATTGCCATTAGAGACTTTTACTTTCAGGCGGGGATGCTCCGGTGGGCTTAGCGGTTCACCGGCCGTTTACCTGATTTAGGGCAGGCTATTCAACGATGAATTTTCCGTTCATTATATCAAAATCCTTGCTATTTATTACATAATAATACAATCCTCTGTTATAATTGCTTACATTTAGTTTAAATTCATATGAGGTATTTTCATATAAGCCTATTTTTTGACCATGGGTATTATAAACTGTAATCCGGAAATCATAAATATCCGGTATTTTAAAATGTATGTAGTCGGTTGCGGGGTTTGGATAAGGATAATATTCCCCGGTTTTATTTATTGTATTGAAAGTAGTAGAAACTGTACTGATGTAGTTACTTAAATAATCAGATAAATTTAACCGGTGTATTTTGGCTGCTGTAGTAATAAAGGAATGTGTGAACCTCTCATTGGTAATGAAATAGTTTAAACCGTCTTTTGTAGCTATTCCTTCAACCTGGTAAAACGGCAAATTCAATAAGACTTTTCTTTTATTACCACTAAAAAAATTACGATTGTGAAAATCAAAAAGCAAAAGAATAAAAGGTTGAAGCAATTGCGAATAGCCTGAAAGTGCGACTATTTTTTTGTCTTCATAATAAGTTGCACCGGTTATTAACCCCTGAACATTGTATTGCGAAATGAATTTTGCGCTGTAATTTCCTGGTGTTTTTGGTAAGGAGTAAATTGAACTTTTCATACTCACCCACTCTTTGGTGAAAAGATAAATACTATCGCCTGAGACTACAAATGCCTCGCAATCAAAATTAGTATTGTTGTTTCCTGCTGGTGAAAAATCATTTTGTAATGCGTATGAAAAATTAATAGTGTCAATTATTGGAGTGTTTTGCAACAAGGAAATTTTGTCGACTCTTAGTATTTTTAAATTTGTCCGGTTTCCGTTTGCATTATTTCCAAAATCACCGATATAAATAAAATCATCATCCTGAGAAATTTCTTCCCAGTCATTATTTACACTTAAAGCCAGTGGGTATTCCGAATAATTATTGATATTAAGTGTATCCAGGGCATAAATTTTATTATCTGTATCATCATTGTGAGTCCAGAATTTATTATTCCAAATTATCAAACCGGAAGTTTCATTTAATGTTTGAGGTAAAGGCCATGAATTTATTGGACTTACATTGGCAGTATCGTATACACAGCTGCCATCATTTATCGTGGCATGGGGGTTAAAGTTGGTTGCCAAACTATCCGTACATCCGGATATTTGTGCTTGCGTATCTGTTGCGTAGAATAAAAATAAAATTATTGGTAATAACTGCTGTAAAAGTTTAATATAGTTTTTCATGTTTTTTAATCGGTTACATTCTGATAATTTTTAAGCTGAATAAAACACCCTGAATTATTGCCTTAAAAAAGATTTTTTTCTCTATGTGCCGGGTTGATTTGGGTTCGATACAATTTCAGGAACAAGATAAAAAAGAATTATTAAACAGATGATGCTTTGGGGCAGAATATTGCCTGCGGCTGGATTTTTAAATTCTCCATTACTTTCAGGAAAAGCATTTAGCTGTCGCTGAGCGAATTTCCAAAACTGAATTCCAGATAGCATTACTCAAACCGTTGTAAACTGTACAGCTATAAATAGAATAAATGATTAAGATATTTAGTTGTTATCGGATACCTTATAATTGGAACCAGTGATTACTAGGATAAAAAAAACCGGAGAATAAATTCTCCGGTTAAATTAAATTGAGCCTTCCTATTTCTTTATTATTCTGCTTGTTTTAACTATTTTCTTATCTTCAATTAAAGAGATAATATATACTCCGCTTACCAGGTGTGAAGTGTTAATTTCAGACCCGGGCCAGGTAGTATCCAGGACCCTCTGCCCGGTAATATTTGTAATCATAACTCTGCTAATTTTATCGCTGTTGCTGATTCTGATATAACTTTCAAAGGGATTTGGGTATATGTTAAAAGTAACCTCAGGAGTAATATTTACATTGGTACTCAATGTATCAATTAAAGTAAAGGTAGATTCCTTTCCTGGAATTGATTTGCCGGCGGCATCATTAAATCCATCTGTGAATCCGAAAGTATATACATTTCCTGCCATCAGTTCAATAACCGGCACAATAGTAATTACATTTTTATCGGAATCGAAGTAGCTTTCATGTTCCAGGTCGGTTCCGTTATGTCTCAGATACACCAATGAGTCTACATTCAATGAATCGACAGCAGAATTATCGGAAAGGGTAATATTTCCACTGAAAGCTATGGTCAGTTCTTCAGGAACATAAGAAATTGAATCACTACCTGCGGGAAAAAAAGTAATGAAGGTAGAATCACTTTCAGCGATTGGGAATCTTTTTGACACAAAGGTTGATGGAGCTCCATCTGTTATATTCAGAAATGCATTTCCTTCCATATCAAGAACTGAGGATGCCGTAAGAATTATTTGAGCTCTTCGGTTTGGTTTTAGGGGCATAGACGGAGTGAAAGTAATCACATTCCTGTTGATTACTGCCTGCGATGCATTCAGCCTTTCTAATTCTACGTATTGACCGGAAATTGAATCACGGTAGTAGGTATAAAATCCAAAGTTAGCTGATAACCGGACATCTTCATCGAAAGTAAAGACAAACGAAGCATTCGGGGCAACTGGTAAAGTCAGATCGGGGGAAATATGCGTTAATTTTGGAGGGATTGAATCTCTTAAAAACACATTTGTATAAGCTGGTGCCGAATTTCCAGCCAAATCTTTTACTGCACCTGCAGCTACCACCAATTCATAACTTCCGGTTTTGGAAATTAATCGCATCGGATTAATTGTAAGTTTATTTCCCGATACCATAACGCTTGTATCGCGAATAGATTCAAATGTCAACCATACCCCATTCCTTTTATAATGAGTGGAAATAATAAAATTATTGGACAGTTGCACATCTTCATCGTATGTTAAAGTAAAAGTAACATCCAAAGAATCCGGATATGCTGAATCTGCAAAGGTAGTCTCAAAATTTGTTAACTGCGGCGCAGTTACATCGGCTATAAATGTTCGGGTGAATGATGTTGCCATATTTCCTGTCATATCTGTTATTGCACCAAAAGTAATGATCAGCTCGTATCGTTTGCTTGCCGAGAATAAACGATCAGGAGTAATGGTAACTAAATTTCCAACAATATTCACTTCAGTTTGATCGTAAGCGTCATATTGTTCCCAGGCTCCGTTAACTGAGACATGAGTACTAATAGAAAAACCCGGAGCTAATTTAACATTTTCACTGTAAGTCAGGGTAAATACAGCACTAACTGAGTCGAGTTCCTGGCTGTAGGTAAGGTCAATCTCATATTCGACTACCTCTGGAACCGAATCATCAGCTACAAAAGTACGGGTAACTGCACCGGCATAATTTCCTGCTAAATCCTGAACTGACCTCCAGGTTATAATAAATTCATACCGGTTTGATAATGAAAAAGCACGTGCAGGTGTTACTGTAAGTACATTTCCTTCTACGGCTATTTCAGTGGTACCATATACTTCGTATGTTGCCCAAACCCCGTTATTATTGTAATTAGTTGATACAGTAAATGTGTCATTCAGCTGGATATCTTCACTGTACGTCACAGTAAAGACAGCATTCACAGAATCTGGAGATTCATCATCCGAAAACTCAATCTGGAAATCAGTCACAATCGGGGTTACTAAATCCGTTTGAGCATAGCTCGTATTTATCAGGTAGATAAATATAGCAATCCCTGAAACTAAAGTAAAGAAGTTTCTCATAGTACAGAATTTTGAATTAATTGTTTTCTCTTTTGCGTGTTTAATAAAAATACTTTCAACAGAAATACAATTAAGAAATATGAAAGGTTCAGGAAAACTGAAAAGAAGGTGTAATTTTTATAATCGTGCCAGCTAAAGATTGAAATACCAGAGGAACGAATAAAAAGGCAGTGTATAGTTAACCGTAAAAATCAAAATCAATTCTTTGAATAATTAATATTACTTATCAAATGACGGACACTTTATTTTATGCCTGCGAGTGATTTTGAATATAAAGAGATAAAAAAAAGAGGGCAAATATGCCCTCCAATAAGTTTTACTGAATAAAGGATGTTCAACAGTGCTCCCGAATCTAATAAAATGATCTGAGAATTTATCGATCCATTGTAATTACAACACCTGGTTCAAAATATCCTGTATAGGACATACTACTTTTTAGTTCTTCCAGGGCCTTTTGGATTACCTTATCATCATTAATCGAAGCACGAATTGAGCCTTTTTGATAGTAATACCTTGAAACAATTTCATTTTTCAGGAGTTTTTTGATTTCATCACTAAACACTCTCATATCTTTTTCGGCATCAGGATGAAGCTTTTCCATCATCCTTTCAAACTCTTCTGAAGCCAGTTCATAATATTTTTCTTTACGGGCAGTTTCCTTCAGTTCTTTCAGCATTTGTTCAGACCGCGATTGGTAATCGAAATTATTTCCTTTTACATATTTTGCAAATTCATTGAAAATATCGTCTGTAATATCGAATTCTTCGGGAGATGGAACTGATTTATTTTCATTAGAAAATTTAGTAGCAAAATCAAAAATTAAATATTTGGTCAACAATGCAGCACTGAGATTGCTCAACTGCTCTGGCTCCAGCACAATATCGGGTATGATTCCACCTCCATCGTATACTTTTCTTCCTTTTTTTGTATAAAATTCCGAAATGAGCGAATCAGGAACATTTCCTACACTTCCGTCTTCATTCCGGTGGGTGTAATCAAGCGATTGGATGCAGCGGCCACTGGGAGTATAGTATTTGGCAGTAGTCACTTTCAATTTTGTATTGTAGCTTAAGTCACGGGTGGTTTGGACCAATCCTTTTCCAAATGTACGTGAACCGACAACAATACCCCTGTCAAGGTCCTGCATGGCACCGGCAACAATTTCAGATGCGGATGCTGAATTGCTGTTGGTCAAAACGGCTATGCGGATTGTAGTATCAACCGGAGCTGCTGTCGCTTTATAGGTCCTGTCCCATTGTTTTATTTTACCTCTTGTACTTACTATTTCTTCTCCTTTGGGTACAAAAAGGTTGACAATTTTTACGGCTTCCTGCAGCAAACCTCCCGGGTTCGAGCGCATATCAAGGATGAGAGCTTCAGGATTGTTCTTTTTTAACTCTAGAAAAGCCTTTTTAACAGCATCGCCGCTGTTGGAAGTAAAATTAGATAACCTTATATAAGCTGTTTTTTCATCAATCATACCGTAAAAGGGTATGGCATCAATAGTTATTTTTTCACGTACTACATTTATTTCAAAAGGTTCGTTGTTGCCCGGCCTCAGGATGCTGATTTTTACAGGTTTTTTTGCTGCCCCTTTAAGCATATTGCTCACATCCTCAGTGGACATATTTTCAGTTGATTTATCTTCGACTTTGAGGATAATATCTCCTGCTTTCAAGCCAAATTTCTGGGCAGGGAATCCTTCATAGGGTTCTGAAATCACAATTTTACCGTTCTGATTACCAATCAAGGCACCGATTCCGGCATACTCACCCGTAGTCATAAATCGGAAATCCTCCATCTGATCCTCCGAAATAAAGTTGGTATATGGATCCAGTGACCCGAGCATTTCATCTATACTTGTCTTTACCAGATCATTGGGATTTACTTCGTCAACATAAAACATATTCAGTTCACGAAACAGACTGTAATATATTTCCAGATTCTTGGCTATCTCAAAATTCTTTGTATCGCGGTTAAAGCTGTAAAAACTCAAACCAGCAAACACAACAATTAAGGATCCTATCCAAATTTTCTTCCAATTCATATCTTATTTCTTTTTTATCAACGGGTGGATGTTGTAACTATTAAAAATTATCTAATTCACAAAAATAATACATTACCTGAAATCAAAAGATAAAACGCTATCTCATTACGTTAATATATATTAACCACTATAACTTTCCCTGAATTAACAGGACCTATCAAAATAGTTCAAGTCGGTAATTCGAAAATTTTCAGGATTGATTAACAAATATCAGACCGTTTGAAATTTTTGAAAAAAGAACTTTTACCATGTGTTATTTTTCAGACAAGCTAATCCGACAAAACTATTTAAACATATTTTACTGGTTCTTTGTTTGTCACTGTTTCTATTCAAACTTTAAAATCTTTTCTTCTGCCAATACTTTGTCACTAACGGGACAGTCTGTTTACGGATAGTATCAAAATTAAATCTTATTAATTTAAAGTTCGGCAGGAAAGGAATAATACCAGCATGTTCATCGTTTTTCTTAATTTTTACCGGACATCAATGCTAAAATTAAGTAAAATACTAATGGAACTATTCATTCTGTCCGTTCGTTAAACAATTAAGTATCCGGAATTAAACCAAAAATTAATACCAGCTGTTTTAAATCCAGTAATTGCTTATATTTCAGAAAAAATTTGAATCACTAACTATTTTATGTCAGTTAAATTTTATACAAGAACAAGGATTGTCTTATTAATGGGTTGGTTGCTGATTACAGCAGGGTCATCGGCACAGGAATCCCCGCATTTGTTTTTACTTTCAGATGTGCCGCAGTCCTCTCTTGAAAATCCGGCAATTCAGAATAATACGGGAAAAATAGCTATAGGGATACCTGTTTTATCGGGAGTTAATATCAACCTGAATTCCAACATAGCATTTAATTACCTGTTTTTTGACGACTTTGAATACAGCTTTCATCAATTTTTTGATTTAATGTCAAAAAAAGGGAAGGTTCAGGCTGGAAGCAGTGTTTCTATCTTTTTTGCAAGTCTTAGGCACAATGAATATACATTTAGTGTTTCTGTCAGGGAGAGGGGATCATTTAACGGGAATTTTGACAGTGAAATAATCAGCTTTATTCGTGATGGAATAATTAATTATTATGGTGCAGATCAGATAGTAGGCTCAGCTTTTTTTCAGTTCAGGCATTATAAGGAGGTGGGCATCGGTGTAGCAAAAGAATTCTGGGATGGCTTTGATATTGGTATCCGGCCTAAAATATTATTTGGAAAATATTTTCTTGATACAAATGACTTTGACCTTCTTGCTACAACGGATAATCAAAGAAGAGAATTGCATCTCATTCCTTATGGTACCTACTTCATGTCAGGTCCGCTTTCCTATGTTCAAAGCTTCCGGGCAAAAATCATCCCGGGTGATTATTTCTTCCAGGCTAAAAACCTGGGTTTTGCATTTGATGCAGGTATTGTTCTGAAATCAGATAATGCCACTGAATTATCAGTAAGTCTGCTTGATGTCGGCATAATCGGTTTTGGTCATAATGTATTTGATATGAAAATGGCAAGACCCTGGAGGTATGATGAAAACAAGCTTTATCAGTCGCATTCACCCAAAGAACTTCGTTATTTGGAACCCAGGGAAGCTTTAAAAATTATAACCGATTCCATTTCCTATTTATTAGAAGTGGAAGATTCAAATTCCAGAGCCATTTCGCTCTTGCCTATGAAGTTAAATATCGCAGGTAAATATTCTGTAGCAAGTAAAACAGCATTGGGTTTGAGCAATCAATTGGCCTATTACCGGCGGCAACCTATTAATATGAGTTCAGTTTTTATTCATCAAACTGTTGGAAACCGGCTGGAAATGGCTGGTAGTTTATCCCTCTTTAACTTTTCACGAATTGGACCTGGTTTTGGTGCCAGCTACAGCGCCAATTGGATGCAGCTCTTCATTGCAACCAATAATATTTCAGCATTCTTATACCCATCTTCGTCAAAACATTTAAATTTGTCCTTTGGAATAAATTTTTTATTGGACACTCCATAATTGAATATTAAATGAATCTTATTATAATTCTTAATCTGGTAGGATTTATCCGCACAGTAATTTTTATTGTTGTGGTTTATTTTATCATCAAATTATTTACCCGCTATATTCTTCCTCTTATCCTTGAAAATAAGATCAGGCAAATGCATCAGAATATGAACGAGCGCAATCAAAGACAAAAGCAGGCAGGAAAGCATGAAGGAGAGGTAACCATTGATTACGGATCTCAAAAATCAAATAACAGTCACAATCGAAATGAAGGAGAATATGTTGATTTCGAGGAAATAGACTGATTTTAATGAAAACACACCATAAAAGGATTCTTTTTACTACATCCAATTAAATTCTATTTTTGTTGCTTAATTCTGAAAATTAATAAATGGCACAGGAAGACATCTTTAAAAAACTGGTTGCTCATTGCAAGGAATATGGTTATGTATTTCAGTCGAGTGAAATTTATGACGGTCTCAGTGCAGTCTATGATTATGGCCAGTATGGGGTCGAACTTAAGAACAATATTAAGAAATACTGGTGGGACAGTATGGTATTGCTGCATGAAAACGTAGTTGGTATCGATTCGGCGATTTTTATGCATCCCACTATCTGGAAAGCCTCAGGTCATGTTGATGCTTTCAATGACCCGCTGATAGACAACAGAGACTCAAAAAAACGTTACCGTGCTGATGTATTGATTGAAGAGCAACTGGCAAGAATAGAAGAAAAAATAAATAAGGAAGTAGTTAAAGCAGCCAAACGTTTTGGAGATGCTTTTAACGAACAGCAGTTCAGGGAAACAAATCCCCGTGTTTTAGGATACCTTCAGAAATACAATGAACTGCACCAGCGCTTTTCTGATGCACTAAATGATAATAACCTTACGGAGCTAAAACAGATCATAATTGACCAGGAGATTGTCTGCCCCATTTCCGGAACACGAAACTGGACAGATGTAAGGCAATTTAACCTGATGTTTTCTACTGAAATGGGCTCTACAGCGGAAGGTGCCACTAAAATATTCCTGCGGCCTGAAACTGCACAGGGTATTTTTGTTAATTACCTGAATGTGCAAAAAAGTGGCCGCATGAAATTACCTTTTGGCATTGCACAGATTGGAAAAGCCTTTCGAAATGAAATTGTGGCGCGGCAGTTTATTTTTCGTATGCGTGAGTTTGAGCAGATGGAAATGCAGTTTTTTGTAAAGCCAGGCACTGAACTCGATTGGTTTGAAAAATGGAAGGAAATTCGCATGAAGTGGCACCAGGCACTTGATTTTGGGGCGGAAAATTACCGGTTTCATGAGCATGAAAAACTTGCTCATTATGCAAACGCTGCAGTGGATATAGAATTTAAATTTCCATTTGGATTTAAAGAAGTAGAAGGCATTCATTCCCGGACAGATTTCGACCTGGCGCAGCATGAGAAATATTCAGGAAAAAAAATGCGGTATTTTGATCCTGAACTGAATGAATCGTACGTCCCTTATGTGGTGGAAACTTCCATAGGTGTTGACAGGATGTTTTTACAGATTGTCTCTGCTGCTTATTTTGAAGAAGAACTGGAAAAAGATTCACGTGTAGTACTAAGATTGCCTCCCGTTCTGGCTCCGGTAAAGCTGGCCGTGATGCCGCTCGTTAAAAAAGATGGCCTTCCGGAAAAGGCACGTGAAATTATTAATGAATTAAAATTCGATTTTAACTGCCAGTACGATGAAAAAGATTCCATCGGGAAACGTTACCGCCGGCAGGATGCAATTGGTACTCCTTTTTGCGTTACCGTTGATCATCAGACTTCGCAGGATAATACTGTCACTATCCGTTATCGTGACACCATGGAGCAGGAAAGGGTATTTATTACTGAATTGGGGCGAATCATTGGAGACAAAGTAAATATGCGAAAGCTGTTTGAAAAATTATAACAAGTTTGCAGAGGATGTTCATGGCTGATTTTATTTTTTCCGGCTCAGCTTTGCTCCTTTCGCAGTTTTAAAAATTGAAACACATCACTGTTACTGCGATGAAAAAAGTCCTGATAATAACTTACTATTGGCCACCAAGCGGAGGAGCAGGAGTGCAGCGGTGGGTGAAATTTGTAAAATACCTTGTAAAATTGGGAATTGAACCTTTTGTTTTAACCGTTCATCCGGATTTTGCAACTTATCCACAAAAAGATGCCTCTCTAAGTAGTGACATTCCTGATAATGTACAGGTTTTTTATGCCAAATCATTTGAATTGTATTCTCTGTATAAAAAGATTTCATCAAATAAGGAAGTGCCCTACGGAGGTTTTGCAAATACGCGTAAAGTGGATATGAAGGAAAAAATCCTGCGATTTATTCGTGGGAATTTTATTATACCTGATCCAAGGAAAGGATGGAACAGATATGCGGTTGCGAAAGCAAAAGAATTAATCCGGATTTATAACATAAATACGATAATTACTACCAGTCCGCCACATTCCTCGCAACTTATCGGATTAAAGCTTAAAAGACAGCTGAACATTAAATGGATTGCCGATTTACGCGATCCATGGACCGATATCTACTATTTCAGGCAAATGTATCCAACCTTCATTGCAAAATGGATACATAAAAAAATGGAAATAAAAGTCTTGCGCAACGCAGATAGAGTAATTACCGTTAGCCCTGCATTAAAGAAACTTTTTTCTTCAAAGACAAAATCAATTTTTTCTAAAATTGAAGTAATTCCCAACGGGTTTGATCCGGCTGATTTCATGCAAATCAAGGAACCCCGCACATCTGATTTGTTTTGCATTACCTACGTGGGTACCCTTTCAAAAGAATACAACCTGAGTGGTTTCATACAGGCACTTATTGAATTGCCTGAACCGGTGCGTTCAAAAGTGAGAGTACAGTTTATTGGGAAAATGCCTTCAGAGCTGATTGATCGTTTTCATACTGCCGGTTTAAGCAATATGATGGATTTAACAGGTTATGTGCCACATAGTAAGGCTGTTGAATTTATGTTTTCGTCAGATCTCCTGATGCTGGTTATTCCTGATGTAAAAAACAACGAAGGCATTTTAACAGGTAAAATTTTTGAATACCTGGCCAGCCAAAAGCCTATTTTGTTCATTGGACCCGAACAGTGTGATGCAGCTGCTATAATTCGTGATACAGAAAGTGGAATAATTTGCAGTTATAACGAACATCAAAAAATAAAAGAAGGCATTATCAACTGGTTCAGGATGAAAGAAGCAGGCAGTCAATCCGCTGCCCCATCAGGAATTAAAAAGTACTCACGTGAGAACCTTACCAGGAATCTTGTTCAAATATTGGAATCGCTGTAATTATCAATTCTTCAGAAAAGCGTAGTTATCATCTGTTAATCCTGGCGTTCCTGAATTTCGGAAATAACCCATGATCTAAATTTTTTCTCCGGCATCGTCTATTACATAGCTATTTTCATATAACATTTTCTGACAGCTATAGCTAATTAAAGCGGCAAGTCAGAAGTGGAATTTTATCTGTCAAACATCTGCAGGACCGGGATTACAATTTTATGTTCTGTAACCGGAAACTGTCTGATTTTAATTGTTGGAATCCGTTCCAGGAACTTTATAGCAGTATCGTTCAGAATTTTTACCAGCTTTTTAACCTTCGAATTATAAGTTTAAATCCAAATTTTTATGCCCTAAATAAATACTGAAAAAGCCATCCCAATTTATCAGTTGATTCAGCACCTTTATGATAAGCTATATTTTAATCGATGTTTAATCGATGTTTATTCGTGGTAAATTCGTATTAAATTCGCGATTTTACGAATTTAATACGAATATTTTACGAATTTAACACGAATTGAGAAATAACCTGGTAGCAATCCAGGCTCAAATTATTTTTTGAGAAGCTGATATTTTAAAAAGGAAGTGTAAGAGGAAAGCAACTGAATTATTTTTTTTTCCGGAAAAGAGAAATTCCAGGCCTGCGGGAATGCATTTTTAATTTTAATAAAGATAGATGAGCTGCAACCATACTTTAAACACAAAAGTCAATATCAACTGCATCGGTAACGTTGTAAGAATTGTTATAAAAGCTTCATCAACTGTTGCTGGATAAAGGAATAATGCTTACAGTATACTTCCCGCGTTGGAAAGTAAGAAATACTCATATTATAATTGTACCATGAAAGATTCACAAATACCCGCGTCGCTCCAGCTACTTAATTTTCAGAAACGGGTGGTAATCACCTTTTAATCCGACCGGTTTGGAATTTCGGACATAATCGGTAAGTTCAATACTTTCTCTGGCATCGTCTATTCCATAGCCGTTTCCATCAAGAATATTTTGATAGGTAATTGTATGTAAATCGGTAAATCCGCCACTGAATTCTATCTCTTTGCTATCAATGGTAATTGAACGGTAGGTTCGCATTCCCTTATCTGTGGCTGCCGTTGGCAAATCATGGTAATCAAGGCTAAGAAACCACCTTACCCTGGCCTTTTCAAGGAGTAATAAACCGGCAGCCTTCTCAGAGCTGTAATGATGTACAATGTTTTGTTTCACTTTGCCAAATATCCAGGTAATCATATCAAAAAAATGAATACCGATGTTTGTTGCCACTCCTCCCGATTTATGCACATCACCTTTCCAGCTTTTCAGATACCATTTACCACGGGTGGTTATATAGCTCAGGTCGATATCGAAAATAACATCTCCTGCATCATCAACTTCCTTTTTCAGAGCAATAATTGCTGGATGATACCTCAATTGCAAAATAGTGTATACGTTTTTTCCGGTTTCTCTTTCTATGTCTTTTATAACATGAATGTCTTCCGGATAAATTACCATAGGTTTCTCACAGATTGCATGTGCCCCGTTTCGCAGCGCAAAGCGAATGTGTGAAGGATGCATATAGTTTGGAGTACAAATCGTTACGTAATCAACCGGCCTTCCATTCCGTCGTAAATCATCCATGTATTTATCCAGATTCTCGATTTCAAGGAAGAATTCAGCATCAGGGAAATAGCTGTCCATCCGGCCCATTACGTCAAAGCGATCGGATGAACAGACCAGCTCGTTACCTGTTTCCTTTATTGCTTTCATGTGGCGGTCGGCTATATATCCTGCCGATCCTATCAGTGCAAATCGTTTCATAATTAAATTGTCGGGCAAAAGTGTTAATTTTCAGTATTATTCAAATCAAAAAATTTAATCAATCAGCGGCTTCAATAATCCGCCCTCTAAGATATACTTTTCTCCTGATTCGGGGCAAGTCAAATCTTTTCCCAAGACACTTCCCGATCGGCTTACCCATCCTTTTTGCCTGGCCGGAACACCTGTCATAAGGGAATAGGGTTTTACATCTCTTGTTACTACTGCACCTGCACCAATAAAGCAATACTCTCCAAGTGTGATTCCACAAACAATAGTAGCGTTAGCTCCAATGGTAGCTCCCTTTTTCACGATTGTTTTTTTAAATTCATTTTTCCGGTTTACTGTACTCCGGGGGTTTATAACATTAGTAAAAACCATCGATGGTCCGAGGAATACATCGTCTTCACAAACCACACCTTCATAAACCGATACATTGTTCTGCACCTTTACATTGTTTCCCAACTCGACTTTGTTGCCAATGAAAACATTTTGCCCCAGCACACAATTTTTACCGATTATGGCAGAGCCCATAATATGGCAGAAATGCCATACTTTTGTACCCTCACCTATTTTGGCACCTTCGTCTGCAAACGATGATTCATGTATGGATATTTTATTCATAGATTTTTCAATTAAAAATAAATTACTTTCCGTATTTAATGAAATTAACTTTCCCATGCCAATGGCTGACAGGAAAGTAAATTTAACTGCTTTAATCAGATGTGGGATGTAAAAAATTCCTGGATATTATCCGTAATGTATTGCAGTTGCTTTTCATTTAATTCTGTATGCATTGGCAATGATAAAACTGTACCAGCAAGCAGTTCGCTAACGGGGAAATCTCCCGATTTGTAACCCAGGTAACGGTATGCTTCCTGGAGATGAATTACTCCCGGGTAGTATACCATAGAAGGTATCCCTCTGCTTTTCAAAAAATTTTGTAATTCTGTGCGATAGTTAGTTCTGATTGTGTATTGATGAAACGAGTGGGTACTGTACGGCAATCTTTCAGGCAGTTTTACCTGTTCAATCCGGTTCAGGTGTTCGTCGTACCAGGAGGCAGAATATTGCCGTACCTTCAGATGTTTACTAAAATGCCTGAGCTTTACGCTCAGCACAGCAGCCTGAATGCTGTCAAGGCGGGAATTGACGCCAATACGCTCGTACTGGTACTTTTGTTTCATACCATGATTGGCTATAGATCGGATAACCGCAGCAAGTTTTTCGTCCGAAGCATAAACAGCACCTCCATCACCAAAAGCCCCAAGGTTTTTTGAAGGAAAGAATGAATTGCATCCTGCATTCCCAATAGTGCCTGCCGGTTTTGTTAAGCCATCGCTGAACAAATATTCAGTGCCAAGAGCCTGACACGCATCTTCTAGCAGGAAAAGGTTGTATTTTTCAGAAAGCCTGAGCATCGGTTCCAGTTCTGCACACTGCCCGAAAAGGTGCACTGGGAGGATAACTTTACTCCGTTCACTGATTTTTTGTTCAATTAAGGAGGCATCCATATTGAAGGAGCCCGGATGCACATCCACAAAAACCGGCCGGAGGCCCAGCAGTGCAAGCACTTCAACAGTAGCAATAAATGTAAAGGGAGTTGTTATAACTTCATCACCCGGTTGCAGGTTAAACGCCATCAGAGCTATCTGAAGTGCATCGGTGCCGTTTCCGCATGCAATGACATTTGTACCAAGGAATCTGGAAAGTTCCTCTTCAAATTCGAGGACTTTGCCACTTTTAATAAATTGCGTTGATTTGATAACATCCTGCATGGCCGTATCAATCTCATCCTTCATGGTCAGATATTGCCCGTAGGTGTCGCACATATGAATGGTTTCCATCACAATATTATTTATTAATCTTTTTTTAGAAATAGTGGTTAAATTAAAACAATATCAGAATAATTGTATAAAGTGCCCGGCTGCCGGATTTACTTTTATTCTATCAGATTCCCCGCTATTTGGACCCCATAAATTTGATTTAAGATTCTGTTCTGAATCTTCACTGTAATCCTGAAGATTAAAGTTATGGTTGCTGATAATTCCTTTAATTACCGGTGAAGTCAGTGAACAATAAGCGTAACGACATACAATTGAATGCTTAATCATTTGAATTAATAATTGTTTTTATACAAAGTTAGCAAACCAGATGAAAATATGCTCCGTATAAATTGTAGTCTAAAAGAATTACCGGTTATATTTGAATTGATTCTATTACTTTTGTAAAAACGCCATGAAATTCAAATAGTAAAAATATGAACGTCTTAATGGTGCTGGAACATGATTATCCTGAAGATGAAAGAATTACTAAAGAGGTAAAAACTTTACATCAGAACCGGCATAAAGTTTCACTGGCTTGCATCACAACTGAGAATAAAGCAACCTTTGAAGTATATGGAAATATTGAGATTTACAGGAAGCCAATTTCAAAATTTACGGCTAAAACTTCCGTAGGAGCATTAAAATTTCCATTTTATTTCAATTTCTGGTCTGAATTTATACAGTCACTGCTGGCTAAAAAAAAATTTGATGCAATTCACATTCATGATTTACCCCTGGCAAAGGTAGGTTATGAGCTCAGCAGAAAATACAATATTAAATTTGTGCTTGATTTGCATGAAAACTGGCCCGTTTTGTTGGATCTATCTCCTCATACGAAAACTTTTTTGGGTAGAGTTTTATCCAGCCAGAAACAATGGTTGAAATATGAAACCAAATACGCTTCACTGGCCGATGGTTTAATTGTTGTTGCAGAAGAAATGAAACAACGGTTGTTGGCCAGAGGTGTGATAAATAAACACATAGCAGTTGTTCCGAATACTTCAGGTATTGATATCTTTGAAAAATACAGACACATCAGGCCCGATCCTGACTTTATAACACTGTATTATGCCGGAGGAATAACCAATCACAGAGGGTTGGATGTGGTAATTAAAGGAATTGCCAACATTCAATTGAATGATAATTTTCGTTTTTGGATTATTGGCAAAGGCAGAAATGAACCTGTCTTAAAAAAGTTGGTCAGGGATTTAAAGCTTGAAAATAAAGTATTTTTCTTAGGGTGGAAGTCTCCCCGGGAGGTAATGGAACATTTATTTAGATCGGATATCGCTGTAATTCCGCATTTGAAAAATGAACATACTGACAACACTTCCCCGAATAAAATTTTTCATTATATGCTGGCTCAAAAGCCAATCCTATCTTCAAATTGTAACTATCTCGAAAAAATAATTAAAGAAACAGGAGCCGGACTTATTTATTCAGATACAGACAGTGAAGAATTTTCTGCATTACTTTCCCGGTTGATTTCAGATGAAAAAATGAGGTTCCGGTTTGGAGAGAATGGATTAAAAGCAGCCAAAGAAAAATATAATTGGGAGAATACCTCAAAGCCTTTGGTTAAACTATATAAAACAGATATTTGAAATGGTAACGAAAGCATATATTAATCCGGACAGAGCTCTATTAAACAGGTACAACAATACTGTTGAATTTATAAATAAGCAGAATCTAAAGCCTCAGAGCAGGATACTGGATTTAGGAGTGAAAAATCCTTTCAGTGAGCTTATGCAATCTGAAGGTTTTACTGTTTATAATACAGGGACTACTGATCTGGATTTGCATCCGGATATTGTAAGGAACTTTGATATTGAGGTTGTTACAGCTCTTGAGATACTGGAACACCTGGTATCTCCTTTCCCTTTACTGCAGAACCTGCCGGGGGAAAAGCTTATTGCTACTGTACCGTTGCGTCTTTGGTTTAAGAGCGCCTATAAAAATCCGAATGATTCCTGGGACTGTCATTACCATGAGTTTGAAGACTGGCAGTTCGACTGGCTACTTGAGAAAAGTGGCTGGAAAATTATTCGTACGGAAAAATGGAAATCTCCATCCAGAAAAATTGGTATCCGACCCTTTTTAAGAAATATAACACCCCGTTATTATGCAGTTTATGCAGAGCGGGTGTAACTTCATCAGAATTTATACAACTTAATTTCAGAGTGAATTACGATATCATGATCTTCCCAATGATGCACGATATTCCAACACTTTCCGAACCTTGCTTCCCGGATACACTTTCAATGCCTCCTCCAGAATTTTCAGGCAAACTGCCAAATCTTTCCTGTTCAGCACATAGGCAATACGTACTTCATCAATTCCCTTTCCTGGTATGGTATAGAATCCTGATGCGGGGGCCATAAATACCGTTTGCTTTTCGAATTCGAACTCATCGAGCAGCCAGGCACAGAAATCATCGGCATTGTCAACCGGAAGGCGCGCAACAGTATAGAAGGCGCCCATTGGAATGGGTGAGTATACACCGTTGATAAGATTTAAGCCGTCGATTAAAAACTTACGACGGTTTACATATTCATTGTAATTAGACAACATGTACTCTGGGTTGGCGTCCAGTGAAGCTTCAGCGGCTATTTGCCCGATAAGGGGCGGGCTCAGCCGGGCCTGGCAAAACTTCATGACATTTTGCTTAACCTCCTTATTTTTGGAAATAAGGGCTCCAATCCGCAGTCCGCATTCGCTGTAACGCTTTGATACTGAATCAATGAGCACTACATTTTGCTCTATCCCGTCCAGATGGAATGCCGAAATATAGGGTGAACCGGTGTAACAGAATTCACGGTAAACTTCATCAGAGAAAAGATACAGGTCGTATTTTTTTACCAGGTCCCTAATTTTATTCATTTCCTCCCGTGTATACAGGTATCCGGTTGGATTATTTGGATTACATATCATTATGCCTTTTGTTTTGGGAGTTATAAGTTTTTCAAACTCTTCAACCGGCGGCAAGGCAAACCCATCATCAATGCTGGCAGCAATTGATTTGATAACAGCACCGGCAACAATGGCAAAAGCTTCATAGTTGGCATAGGCAGGTTCAGGGACAATGATTTCATCGCCGGGGTCGAGGCAGCTCATAAAGGCGAAAGTCACTGCTTCGCTGCCACCGGTTGTAATGATGATGTCCTCCACCTCCACATCAATGTTAAACCTGTGGTAATATTTCACCAGTTTTTCCCTGAAGGAACGAATGCCTTCGCTGGGAGTATATTCCAAAACCTTCCGGTCAATATTTCTGATGGCTTCCAATGCTTCGGGTGGAGTGGGCAAATCGGGCTGCCCGATATTTAAATGATACACCTTTACCCCGCGCTGTTTGGCTTTATCGGCCAGCGGGGCAAGCTTACGTATAGGTGAACTGGGCATAGCCCTTCCTCTGTCTGATACTCTCGGCATATTGTATAATCAATTTCTTTAGAGCTGGCAAATATACAAGTAACAATATGAAAAAAAGAACTATTGAATACTTTCATTTCTTAATTTCACCGAAATTATTTGCATCAATTTATCATTTGCTCTGATGATTTGATGCCGGAATTATAAATGTTGACCATCAAAGTTATGGATTATTAAGTTTTATCATATTTTTGTTAACTTCATGTAGCTATTTTTGGTCAAAAATTTTACAATAAAACGAAATGATAATAGGAGTACCAAAGGAAATCAAAAACAATGAGAACCGTATTGCCCTGACACCGGCAGGTGCAGCAGAGCTGGTAAAACTGGGACACGAGGTTTATGTTCAGGCAGGAGGGGGGGCTGGAAGTGGCTTTACCGATGAAGATTATTTTCATGCAGGTGCCAAAACGCTGCCTTCCATCGAAGATGTATATGCCATTGCCGAAATGATAATGAAAGTGAAAGAACCGATTGAGTATGAGTACAAACTGATTAAAAGCGGTCAGATTTTATTTACCTACTTTCATTTTGCTTCATCCGAAGAACTAACAAAAGCCATGATTGGAAACGGTTCGGTCTGCCTGGCATATGAGACTGTTGAAATGGATGACCGTAGCCTGCCCTTGCTGGTTCCCATGAGTGAAGTAGCCGGACGCATGTCGGTACAGGAAGGTGCCAAATACCTTGAGAAAACTTATGGCGGTTACGGTGTATTACTGGGTGGTGTTCCGGGAGTATTGCCTGCCAGGGTACTGATTCTTGGAGGTGGGATTGTAGGTACTGAAGCAGCTAAAATGGCTGCCGGATTGGGTGCTGATGTTACAATCATGGATATTTCGCTGAAACGTTTGCGTTACCTTGACGACATCATGCCGGCCAATGTAAAAACAATGATGAGTAATGAATACAACATCAGGCATATGGTGCAAAGGTGCGATCTAATTATTGGAGCCGTATTGATACCCGGTGCAAAAGCACCACGCCTGGTTTCCCGCGATATGCTTAAAATCATGCGTGCAGGGACAGTGCTTGTTGATGTGGCTGTTGACCAGGGCGGATGTTTTGAAACAACCAAAGCTACTACACACGCTGATCCGGTATTTATAATCGATGATGTGATTCATTATTGTGTTGCCAATATGCCCGGCGCTGTTCCACGTACTTCTACAATTGCCTTAACCAATGCTACCTTGCCCTATGCCATGCAAATTGCAGGAAAAGGCTGGAAACAGGCCTGTACAGACAACGTGCCGCTGCGCAGGGGGTTAAATGTTGTTGACGGGAAGGTTGTTTATGAGGGTGTAGCAGAAGCATTCAACCTGCCTTACGTTAATGTGGAAGCCTTACTTTAAAATGTGTCAGGAATAGAGCTTATTTTTTCCTGGCTAATTCTTGATGGTATTTCTGTAGAGCTGCTTCAAAATAAAATCCTGGAATGGCTTTAAATTTATTATTCTCCTGGTTTTCGATTTAGGAATATCTTTCCAATCAATCTTACTGGAAAGATGTCTCCACAGGACAATTTAGAGTACAACAGGATTCGTTTGATTAAGATCACGAGGGATTTGAAGTGGTGTGAAAAAGTGCAGGTTATAGTTATTATTTTATAAAAGTTAAAAAACAAATGAAAAAATTTGTGCTCTTTTTAATAATGATTTCAATAATGTTCCACCTTCAGGCAAAGGATTATATAGTTGAATCTCCAACCGGACGGCTAACAGTAAAAATTGTGGTTGATGATATAATTAGCTATTCAGTTTATTTAAAAGGGAAGGAAATTATATCTCCGTCACCTATATCAATGACATTTGAAACGGAAACACTGGGAAAAAATACCCGGGTGCGCCGTGACAGGACTGTATCAGTAAAAGAAGAAATTATACCGGTAGTAGCCCGGAAAAACAATAGGATTCCGGATGAATACAATCAGTTGACATTATCATTTAAAACCAATAATTTACAATTCAGGGCATACGATGAAGGAGTGGCATGGCGGTGGCAAAGTACTACAAAAGGGCCATTGAAGGTATTGGCTGAGGAGGCTACCTTTACTTTTACTAACAATTACCACATCTGGTTTCCAGAAGAAGAAAGTATGTTTACCCATCAGGAACGTCCGTATCAGAAAATTCCATTATCAGAAATCACCCCTGCCCGGTTTGCTACCTCAAGCGTGCTTGTGGATTGTGACAATAATGTGAAGGTTTATATTGGTGAATCCGACCTGATAAATGACTATGCAGGGATGTTTTTAAAAGGCTCATTGGAAAATACTTACCGACTGGAGGGTAAATTTCCGGGTGTTGTTCTGGAGGAAGATCAAAAAAATGACCGCGATGTAATTCCTGTAGAATATGCTCCATACATAGCTGAACTTCAAGGACCAAAAAGCTTTCCCTGGAGAGCGCTAATCATTTCTGAAGAAGACAGGCAACTCGTGGAATCTGAATTGATTTACAAGCTTGCACCCGTAAATGCAATAGAAAATCCTGATTGGATTAAACCAGGGAAAGTTGCGTGGGATTGGTGGAATGCCCTAAATATATACGGAGTCGATTTTGAATCGGGTGTAAATAATGAGACGTATAAATATTATATTGATTTTGCTTCTGAGTACGGACTGGAATATGTAATCCTTGATGAAGGGTGGTACCACCTCCATGATATTTTGAGTGTGGTAGACGAAATTGATATACTGGAGCTGGTAGAGTATGGAAAAGAAAGAAATGTAGGTATCATTTTGTGGGTAGTCTGGAAAACATTGGATGATAAGCTAATAGAAGCGTTGGATCAGTTTGAAGAATGGGGTGTGAAAGGCATAAAAATTGACTTCATGCAACGGATGGACCAATGGATGGTAAACTTTTATGAAAAAATTGCTCGCGAATGCGCCCAAAGGAAAATGCTGGTAGATTATCATGGATCATACAAGCCTGCAGGTCTGGAGCGCAAATATCCGAATGTGGTTTCTTTTGAAGGTGTAAAAGGGATGGAAAACAATAAATGGGAGGATTTACCCGATCCGGGGCTGAATGTAACTATACCGTTTATTCGCATGGTGGCAGGTCCTATGGATTATACACCAGGCGCAATGCTTAATGCAACGAAAGAGAATTTCAGATGGATTTTTAATGCTCCCATGGCACCAGGTACACGCTGTCACCAATTAGCCATGTATGTAGTCTTTGAAAGTCCGTTGCAAATGCTTTCTGACAATCCGTCCAATTATTACCGTGAACCTGAAGCCATGGAATTTTTAAGGAAAGTGCCTTCGGTATGGGACGAAACCCATGTGCTGGAAGCTAAGGTTGGCAATTACATACTTATAGCCCGCCGCCTGGGGGATAATTGGTTTGTGGGAGCTATGACCGATTGGTCATCACGTACGCTGGATCTGGATTTAAGTTTTCTTAGCGAAGGGAATTATTCAATGCAAATATGGAAGGATGGTATCAATGCAGATAAACACGCTGCTGATTTTAAAATAGAAAACAGAAGTGTTTCTGCGAATTCAATAATGACTCTTGAAATGGCTCCGGGAGGTGGATGGGCTGCAATTATTACGAAAGAAAAATAAAAAAGCAAATAAAAAGAAGGTTAATATTTTTGCAATTCCTTCTGTTACCTTCTGAAAACATTTCAAATTATATCAATATAAAAAAATTGGCACATTGATTTTTATAGGTTTGCAATAAATTGCTGCATGATTTATAAAAATTAAATTGTAGCAACTCTATGGCGGCAAGGAACATTTACATAGTGGCAATCCTCCGGTTCGTAATTTTTCCCATATACAACGATTTAATATATATTTTATGTTCCAGCGATTGAATAATGAACTCAGTGAAATCGACATCGGCAAATTTACTGGCGCTGAACAATCCACCGGCACTGAAAACATTTACTTCAATAAGCTTTGATCCAATAATATCAAGACCGACAAAGAACATACCATCACGGATGAGGTTTGGCCGCACTATTTCTGTTATTTTTAATATCTCTTCAGAGACAGCAGCAGGTTTAGCCTCTCCTCCGGCATGCAGATTCGAACGGATATCATCAGCAGCTGTTGTCCGTTTCACTGCTGCATATTTACCTTTGTATTTTAATATACTCCCGTTCATCATAAACACTCTCGTATCACCATTTACAGATTCAGGAATGAATTCCTGCGCTACTACATATCCCTCCTGACCAATGGCTTCAATCATTTGCTTCAGGTTTTTTACATTATCCTCATTTACCTGGAAAACACTTCTTCCCCCTGATCCGAACAATGGTTTAACTACTATACTTTTATTGTTCGCTAAAAAAAACTCGTTAATTTCTTTTGTGTTCCTTGAAATAATTGTTTCAGGCCTGACTTCCTTGGGAAACTGCTGAAAGTATATTTTGTTCAGAGCGTGTGATAATCCATTTGCATCATTCAATACAATTACCCCTTCTTCAATAGCCATCTGACCAAACGAAATTCCAGCCACTCTGGCCCAGGCACGGGTTTTATCCTCTTCTGCAGGATCGTTACGCAGCATTACAATATCGATATCCTTAAACAATAATCTTTCCTTATTCACTATGTTGGCCTTAAGATTCTCAAGATAAGAGCTTCTTGTCCTGAATTTTTTATTATCTGCCTTTATTGCCCTGCCTCCGGCATTTCCTTCGGGGTAATAAGACAAATCTTCGATCCCGATATAATATACCTCGTGTTTCCTGTTATGCATTTTGTGTGCCATAACGGTTGTGGTGTAAGGTTCCCTTTCCGTCAGTATATTGTTGACTATCATGCAAATTTTCATCATAATTTAATTTAATGTTTATTAAAAGTATTCACTTTTGCGGGCAAAAGACGTAATAGAACGCAAGAGAAATTTTCATATAAAATTAGCTGTTTCATAAATCGAAATTTATAAGCTCAGTAATTATTTTCTTGTTTTTTAAATCCATTAGCCTTTCCAGGGATTCATTCTCTATTAAATAACGGGGTTTTATGGGTAAAGGCTTCAATATTTTACGGGAAACCAGTTCTTCGATTACTGGAATGTAACTCTGACGTATTTTGCCGATCAGCAGGGGCTCGAGCGCATTCCCTTCCTTCAGGTATTTTATTAATGCCAGGAATCCCCTCAGATAAATTGCATCTTTGGTCAGTCCACCTCCACGGTAAACACGAGTAGAAATAAAAAAAGCATTATTGGGTTCAAATCCATATTGATCGGTAAGCAATTCAAAGGTTTTAATAAAATCACGGTGGTTTATCAAAGAATCAACAGCTATAACTCTTCCAGCCAGCACTTTCAAACGGTTCATGCTGAGGCCTCCGCTGAGGTATTCGGCAAGGACAGCAATGCCTTCCTGAAGTTCTTCGTAACCTGATATACCACTGCTCAACAGTTTTAAAGGCTGGTTTTTACCGTTGTAATATGTCAGAACATGGGTTCCTATTTCGTGTTGGATTAAGGCTGCTGCCCTTTGTTTCAATACCTTTGTTTTTTTTGGAATATAAAATACTCCTTTATCAACCATCATACTGTCAATTGTACTTTTTATCTCAACATGATCTTCGATCTCAGACCATTGTTTTTGCAGAAATTTAAGTTCTTTTCGGGCAAGTTCTGCAAATTCTTCTGCATCAAGGTACTCTTTGTCAGAGGGCCCATCATTCAGGGCAGAAGGTATTCCTTCCAGAATCTTTTTTGCATCTAAAAGCAATTGATTCTCCACGCCTCCAAAAAGCTGAAGGCTTCCATACAAGAAATCAGGTGATTCTCTTTCGACGAGCATACTAAGCATTCTGTCGGTTTCTGCGCGTTTTTCCCGGAAAAGGAAGCTCAGAGTGGGATCTTCTATATCTTCGAGCCTGATATTGTACAAAGCCCGCTTCATCAGTTCAGGATCATCGGGTATCATCCTGTAATGGAAGACAGGAGTTTTGCTGTACCCGCTTTTTTTAAATTCTTTCCAGGCCCTTGTACCGTTTACAGGGGAAACCAGCATTAAAAATTTAATGCGGCTGTCGATCTCGACCAGTTGTCTGTCAATTTCCCAGACCCCGGGGTTAATTTCCCTTCTTGCAAGACTTTGAAATCCGGCGAATTTGTGATTGGCTTGAATTTTAACGAAATCGAAAACTGCTTTTTTAAATGCTACAGAAAATCCGGCATACAGCACGCGTTCAAGCAAAGGGAATATTTTTCCGGTTTCAATATCCAGGTAAAAAGGGTCTATTTCTAATCCCAGAAGCAAACATTCCAGTCTTTTCAAGGCTTTTCTTTCAATCAGCGGTTCGAGATGCGCGGGGCACCGGTTGTCTGAATCCATGCTCTGAATCTGTGGTGTCAGTCCGGCAAGTTTCATTTCTTTGAGGTAATTTTTCAAAGGTGAGGTTGCTTCAGGAAGTTCATGGGGGCCAAAAAGATAAAAGCCGGCAACATTATCTTCAGGAGCTAACGTATTGTTGCCGGTCCACATTTCAATCAACAGGAGTGCTCCAAAATTATCGGAAAGTTTTTTTACCAGTTTCTTCAGGAGATCACGAAAAGAAGGAAACTCTTTAGCAGATACAATAAAATAAGATGCTTCATTTTTAATAAGATTTTCAAGGACTGTATCACAATTTCTGATATCCTCAGGCCGCGATACTATAAGAAAAGGCAGCTTGCGCTCGATATGCAATACACCTGAGTCTCCCAAACGGAAATGTATTCTGCTGTTCCTATCAAGCTCTTTTTCAATTTCCAGGAAAGCGAGGCTATTTGCTTCATGTCCCATACTATCCTTGTATCTTAATTACGAGATATCATTTTATTACCATATTTGCTGCATTCAAAACGGATAACACTGTATTGTTAAGAGCCTTCTTTAATTCATGAATTGCCAATAAATCAACAGCGCCCGTCCACTCATCCATAAATATTTTTTTAAATTCAATACTTAGTACACAACTTTTGCCTGGGAAACGTGTATGAATCCAATTAGCCATATATCCCCCTTTAAACCGGATGTTTTCTGCTACATGCAATTTCCTTCCCTGGAAACTGCAATCTTCAATGACCGATATAAATCGATCGACCACCGGTGACCAAATCTTACGGTCCATTGAACCGGTTCCAATATTTACATCAGGATTCTCTTCCGGATCGTCTTCTTTTTCATTCCTTCCCCTCCTGCGATGATTATAAGAGTGGATGTCGTAAACAATAACATATCCCCAGTAATCCACAATTTTGCTAATTAAACGGTCGAGCAGGCTATAGAAAAAGTCGTATTCTTGAAGGGAATATTCCCAAACAGATACCGGTGCATCTTTTTTCCATACATTTAAACCCCATGATTGTTCAGGAGTTCGATAAACAGCTCCTTCTCTCGGCCGGTTCACATCTACTTCGAATCGTGATGTATTTACAATTAATTGGTTCATCGCAACATCGGTAAAGTATTCCGTGTAGGGATCCTCCTCCCTTAACCGATCGTATTCATCTATAGCCAGGTAATGTTTGATTCCTGATCGTAATTCATGACCGTTGTGAATGGCCGTTGCTACTAACGGACTTCTGAATTCATTTACTTTTTTCCAAATACGAATCATTCCAAATCAGTTGAAAATATTGTGCCAAACAAGCCATGTCAAACATGGCTTTAAAGGATTTGAATTTTTAAAATCAAAATATTGTGGCCAAAGCTCATTTTAAGTGAAGTAATAGCTTGGCTACTAATACTGCAAATTACTCAAAACAAATGATTCTATAAAACAAATGTGTGGAAAGTGTGGGAAAGTTGTTACACCCTGTTGTAGAATTTACCAAAGTTTGATTAAACTGAATACGTCCAGGATTGTATAAATTAATAGAATAATTCAAAAAATATTAGTTATGAAACTTCATTCTCAGCACACATTAAACCGGCAGAATATATTCGTTATATGGATACTGTTATCAATTTTTATTCCCATAAATACAGCTTGTAGTCAGACATCATCTCCGAATAGTAATGAGAGATGTGTATATGTGGAAGATGGTTTTGGGCCTGATGGACAATTAGAAGTAAAAGCTGAAATGGTGGTATCAGGTCTGGAGGTTCCATGGGCAATAGCATTTCTTCCCAACAATAAGCTACTTGTTACCGAGCGGCCCGGAAGAGTCAGGCTGGTTGAAAATTACAACAGTAATGCTCAATTGGTGGATAAACCGGTAGCAACTCTTGATATTGCCAGTTCATCAGAAGGTGGTTTGCTTGGTATTACCCTTCATCCGGATTTTGAAGATAACCGCCTGTTTTATTTATATGTGACTGTAAATAAAGGTAATGATGCCATTAACCAGGTTGTACAGTGGAGGTTGGCAGAAGATGGTACTTCAGCTGAACAGGTCAGGGTAATATACGATGCCATTGCAGCCTCGCGTAATCATAATGGCGGCCGAATAGCCTTTGGTCCTGATGATATGTTGTACATAGGTACCGGTGATGCGTCGGATCCTGGAACCAGTCAGGACACCGAAAGCCCCAATGGTAAAATTCTTCGGCTCACCCCCGATGGAAATGTTCCCGATGACAATCCAAGGGCCGGGAATCCACTTTTCCTGATGGGAATACGAAATACACAAGGATGGGCATGGCCGGATCAAAACGATGCAAATACCCTATGGGTTACCGACCATGGACCAAGCGGCGAGCGAATGCGTTTTGGACACGATGAAGTGAGCATTGTTTCAGCCAACGACAATCTCGGATGGCCAACAATCTATAAGTGTGAATCCCGCGAAGGAATGATTACACCTTCGCTTGTATGGCAAAATGCAGTTCCTCCGGGTGGTGCTGCAATCTATACCGGCGATGCCATTCCTGAATGGAAAGGTAATTTATTTATAGGTACTCTTGGTTCCAGACATATCCACCGCGTGGTTATTGAAAGCGGTTCGGTCACTTCGCATGAAGTGTATTTCAGAAATGAATATGGACGGCTGCGTGAGGTGATAATGGGCCCTGACGGACATCTGTATTTTACAACAAGTAATTGCGATGGTCGCGGAAGTTGTCCGGATAGTGGTGATGCTATACTGAGAGTTACAAAATAAAAACCAGATGATTAAATAGCAAGGGTAAAGAACAACACTGTTTAAAAAGTAAAAAAATCATTTGCTGGCGGAGTTTCCAGGGATTTTTAACTTTGCCCCACGGACGGTTGCTCCAAGAACTATACCCGCACCAATTATAACCACGTTTTTTATAATGTATTGTCCCTCTAGTGTGGGTGCATATGGTATTTTATGAAAAACCTCAGAAGGAAAAAGAAAAACGGGCAAAAAAGTTCCTATCATTTGAAGATAAAGTAGCAGAAGTGTTTCACGTAGAAAAATATTGAAAAGCAAGCCTAGTCCGATTAATGTTTCCCATACTGCCAGGCCAATCAGAATAACTTGTTCTTCAAATATTCCAGCTGTAAGCGTATCAATAGTCCTGACTGCAATTCCCTCAGCTGGACTTAATCCTTCAAAAAATTTCAATATACCAAACCATGTAAAAATGATACCTATGCTGATGCGAAGAAATTTCAAACCTACTTTCGCCATCCAGTTGGTTACCGACCTGTCAAATTTGATGAATCTCTTGATGTATAATCTCATTGGATTTACTTAATAATGCTGTATTTGTTGGTTATTATACAATAATAATGAACGGAAATAAGCAGGAAATGTTCTATGAGACATTTAAAATGTATTCACATAAAATGCATCTCTTTGTCAGCTAATTCTGAATTTTCAGAATTAATCTGAGGCAGGAAAAATGAAAATTTAAGCTGAATGCTTCAGAAAATTTACAGTATCATTTACATTTTTAAGTCGATTCAATTCTTCATCATGAACAGAAATATCAAAAATGCCTTCAAGATAAAAGGTAAAAATTTTCCAGTCAACTGAATCAAAATTCAGATCTGAATTGAAGGATGCATCCGGAAGAATATCGTTTTTTCTTATTCCTGTTTTTCGAAGCACACGGTAAAGGTTTCTTCGTATTTTTTTCTCTTCCATAATATTTAACAAATTAGTTCATTCCCTCATTTTTTTAAAAACTGAACAAACGAATTAATGGGTCAAATATATTAATAATGATTGAAAAGATAAATTTTAAACAAGAATTTAATTTAGCGTACAATAATTTTAACAAGTCAGGAATTTATTTCGGATTTAAGCAGGCTAAAAATCTGCAGGTCATGGTACAATCCATTGATAAGTTCGCCATGCCTCTCAACACCTTCCAGCCTGAAACCTAATCTGGAGGGAATTGCTGCACTCTTTTTATTTCCACTGGCCACTTTTATCTGCACTCTGTTAATTCCAAGATTATTAAAAGCAAATTGAATAAGAAAATGGGCTGATTTGGTGATAATTCCCTTCCCCTGCATTTTGTTGGTCAACCAGTAACCCAATTCAGTTTTATGGTTTACCCAGTCGGTATCTTTAAATCCAATTAATCCTGCAAATTCAAGGTTGTACCAAATTGAATACACTTCATCCTTTTTTTCTTTTCTGTTGGGAACCATGCTTTTTATGAACAATTCTGTATCGGAAACCGATTGGGTCGCATCCACAAAAGGGAGCCATTCCCTTAAATAATTTCTGTCCCGGTCAATGGCATCAAAAATTATAGGAGCCATTGAAAGTCTTACCGACTCCAAATGAATACTTGTATTTATCTGAATGTATTCCATCGCACTATTAATATTCCCTGCAGAAATAACTTCACATTTTTTCTTGTTTTTTTCAACTTATTATCTTTATGGCATTTTTAAATGAATATAAAACTGTAAAGCTATGAAGAAATGGGGAATTATTGTATTCATCATATTATTATGCGCGGGGATATCTTGTGGAAACGCTCAGGAAAAGAAGGATGAGGAACTGATATTAATAAAAACTCCACATGGGAATATTAAAATAAAGTTGTATGAAAAAACGACAGAACACAAGAAGAATTTTGAGAAGTTGGTAAGCGAGGGATTTTACGATGGATTGCTTTTTCACCGGGTAATATCTGATTTCATGGTTCAGGGTGGTGATCCCGATTCAAAAAATGCAAAGCCGGGAGCAAAGTTAGGGATGGGTGCACTTGAATACACTGTTCCTGCTGAATTTTACCCCGAGTATTATCATAAAAGAGGAGCAGTTGCTGCTGCTCGCAGGGGAGGATTAACCAACGTAGGAAAAAGATCGAGTGCATCTCAGTTTTACATTGTACAGGGGCAGGTTTATTCGGAAGGTGAACTTGATACCCTGGAGATGGTTAAAAATCAACATTTAAAAAATGAAATGGTACGGCAACATCTGTTAGCAGTTGAAAATGAAATACAAAAGTTCAGGGAAAATAATGATCGTGAGGCTTTTAATCAGAAAGTAATTGAGATTCGGGATAGGGTTGACAGTCTGATTGAAGCTCAAAATCTGAAATTTCAATTTTCAGTGAACCAAAGAAAAGATTATACTTCTATCGGAGGATATCCATCGCTCGATGGCGACTATTCAGTTTTTGGAGAAGTTGTAGAAGGCATGGATGTGGTAGATAAAATTTCATCGGTTGAAACCGACTCCAATGATCGGCCATTGAAAGATATTGATATGCGAATGGAAATTATTAAATAGTTTTATGGCCCGTACCTTCATCCATTTATTAATTGGCATTGGCCTGACTTTTAACAGTTATTCTCAGACAAACCGGATTAAGGTTGCCACAGATTTGGGAAGTATGACCTTTATGCTTTACGATGATACCCCAAAACACCGGGATGCCTTTTTGGAATTGGTTAAAGATGGGTATTTTAATGAAACATTATTTTACCGCATAATTGAAGGTTTTTTGATACAGGGGGGATCAAAAAGTTCAAAGAATGCCCCACCTGGAAAACGAATCGGTTATGGAGATCCGGATAAAACGGTGGATGATGAAATAATGCCGCATTTTTTCCATAAAAAAGGTGCTTTGTGTGCACCGCGTCAACCTGATGAAGTTAATCCATTTAAACAATCTGATATTTCACAGTTTTTTATTATAAAGGGTAGGGTATTTACAGAGGGGGAGCTCGACACCATGGAAATAGCTGTAAATCGACCTGTGCGGAATAAGATTATTAAAAAATACTTCACCGATGAAGTAAGGGCTGAACTTGATGCCCTTAAAGAAATGAAAGAGGTTCAGGCATTTCGGGAAATCGCTGATAGGATAAAGCTGCAAATTGAAACGGAATACAGCCTGCAGACAGGGTTGCTTGAATTTTCAGAAAGCCAGCGTAAAGCCTATACAACTGTAGGAGGTTATCCTGAACTGGATGGGCAGTATACAATTTTTGGTGAATGCATTTCAGGCTTTGATGTAATTGATAAAATTGCCTCACTCAAAACCGATGAAAACAACCGTCCTTATACTGATGTTAAAATGACTGTAACTGTACTGAGAGAATGACATGGAAAAAATAATTTTCTATTTATTAGTTTTCCTGATTTTTTCATGCCATAATAAAGAAAAGAAGAAGACGGAAAATTCAATGGAAAACGATTTACACGAGCAGGCAACCGTTGAAACAGGATGGGAAGATTTGATGTCTGCGGTTGTTAATATGGAATCGTTTGACGGGACACGCATGTTAGAAACCGGCCAGGGATTTTTTGTTACTGAAGATTTGATTGTTGCCCGCTATTCAATGGTTAATCAGGCTGATAATGTAGTGGTATTTCCGTTAAACAGTAATGAAAAGTATTACTCCACCCGGTATGCGGCTTTTGATCGCATTAATGATATAATCTTGCTGAAAGTAGATGCTATTAAGCGAAAACCTGTGAAGCTTTTTTCCGGAACTGTTTCCGATGGTGCCAAAACTATTTATATTACTGTAACTCCTGGAAATAAAATTCAACTTTTTTCAGGCAAGATATTTAATCGTACTACTGTAAAGGGATTGAAGCTTTACAGGATTTCAAACCGCATCCGCCAATCAAACTTTGGTACACCTGTTTTTATTTCCTCAAAAGATGTAATCGGTATTGCTTATGCCGATATAGTAAATTATGAAACACAAAGTCTGGTTATACCTTCATCCTACATTTTACGATTACTGGAGAATAGAAACGATTCGCTGCTTACATTAGAGTCCCTTCGTTCAGGTTCAAATGAAAAGATGGCTGCAGAAAATAAGAAAATCAGAGGACTTGTACTGGAAACCGATATGGGAAATATATCAATACGGTTGTTTAACGAAACACCCGATTACAGAGATAACTTTATTAAACTGGTAAAAGAAAATTATTATGACAGCCTTCTCATACACCGGGTCATTGATAACTTCGGAATTCAAACAGGTGCTGCCGATACCCGCTATGCTGAAGAGGGAGATTTAATCGGATGGAAAGGACCAGGATATACATTGCCGGCACATATTGAGCCAGGACTTTTTCATAAAAGAGGAATGATTGGTTCGCCCAGGAAACCTGAAACTCATAATCAACGGCTTCGTTCTGACGGGTCGCAGTTTTATATAGTTTCGGGGCGCAGGTATTTCGATCAGGAATTGGATGAAATTGAAAAGCAAAACAATTACAAGTTCTCATCTCACCAGCGACAGGTCTATAAAACCATCGGAGGTGCACCACATCTCGACGGAAGCTATACAGTTTTTGGTGAGGTCATTTCGGGTATGGATGTGGTAGATAAAATTGTTGAAGTTGAAACCGATCGTGACTGGCGGCCATTGAAGGATATACGGCTTAAAAAAGTTACCGTTTTAGAATAAATCAACAAGTTCCATTCCCTGAATTAACCAAAAGGTTTTTATACCAACATTCTTTGCTCCCAGGATATTTTTTTCCAGATCATCAATAAACAATGTTTCGGTAGGTTTAATACCTGATAGTTCAATCATTTTTCTGTAGGAGGTCAAATCAGGTTTTCGCTCGTGGAGTTCATGAGAATAATAATCCTTCACAAATAAAGAAGAGAATTCTATTCCATGATCAGTTTTAAAACGCGTATGCATTCTTTCCATGTGAATGGGATTGGTATTGCTAAAAAGGTAAACGTTGAATTTTTTTCCCAACTCCTTTAAAATCTGTACCCTTGGGGCAGGAATATCCAGTATCATAGCACACCAGGCATCATCAATTTGTTTATCAGTGATATTGGAATTATGAAAAAGCTTCCTCACCCTTTGTCTAAACGTTTCTGGAGATATTCGGCCTACTTCCAGGTCATAAAAGATAGGATCCACATATTCCTGTTGACTGTTTAAAACATCATCATTTAATCCCAATTTTTTGAACGCCTGAATGGATGCATCAAAATCTAGATTTAGCAAAACATTGCCAAGATCAAACACAATATTTTTTATTCCTGATAATTCAGGCTGTCTTAAGCTATTCATTTTCAATTCTGATTTTTACATTCTTTTGCTGATAAGATTCCAATTCTCTTACGAAGGTAAGATTCTTTAAATATAAAATTAATACAATAATTGGCATAGTTCTTGCATTAAAATAATAAGTACTTAAAACGTTGGATAGTACTATATAAATCAGCCATCTATCGTTGGCTTTTTAATTCCCGGCGGCATCTCAACAAGATGCCGCTTTTTGTTAGTAAAAATTAAGTATACAGCAGATTTTTAACTCCAAATAATCATCTTATTGTAAATTCTCTGTAAATTTTATAAATAGAATTGAAGTAATTAATCTACATGTAGTTTTGTCTTCCATTTTAAAAAAACAGGATAAGCCTTTTCTGTTTTCAAAAGTTTTCCATGCCCTGGGTAAATTTCTTTTATTCCCATATCAAAAATATTTTGCCAGGTTTGCAATAAAAGGTAAGGATTGTCTGCAAAATGAGGAAACACAACCCCGTAATTCATATTCATAAAACAATCACCTGAAATTATTTTATTTCCCAGGATTACTGACTGGGAGCCAGGAGAATGACCTGGAGTATGGACAACCTTACCATCGATTCCGAACGGGTTCAAATCAAATTCATCCTCATTGATTAAATCGGCGATAAATGGTTTGGGTGAAGCGAAACCCGGTGCTATTAATTTACCTAAATCAGAAACCAGCTTCATTAAAAATCGCTGTCCTCCGGGAATGGGTATGGTGCCGTTTTTAAGGTTTTCAAATTCATTTTTATGAACCAATACCTTGGCGCCTGTAAGTTTTTTGAGCTCATAAAGGTTTCCGGTATGGTCGTAATGTGTATGTGTTAAGATAATCAGTTTGATATCTTCCGGTACCAATCGGTTTTGATTCAGCATTTTTTGAATTTTCTTCAGGAAGCCTTTTACTCCGGTATCTATAAGTATTGAATCCGGACCATTCACCAGTAGGATAGTGTTAGAATATCCTACCCGGTTCATTAGTATTTTGGGATATCTCGCATTCATTAGCTTTTCTTGTAAAAATATGAATTGTTTTTAGGATTTTACTCAGGAGGATGAAGTTATGGATGAAAGATTTTAAGGATGAATGATTATCTTTGGAGCTTGATAAAATACAGTGAGTATAATGTTAGACAGGATATCAGAATTGCAGAAGGAAATAGAAAATGTTACAGCTACCTCATTGGAAGAAGTAGAAAAGCTTCGAATACAATATATAAGCAAAAAAGGAAGCGTCAGCCAATTATTTTCCGAATTTAAAAATGTTCCAGACTATCAAAAAAAGGAGGTAGGGAAAGCACTTAACGATTTGAAATCTACTGCTGTTGCAAAAATTAACACGTTGCGTTCAGAATTTTCATCGAAAGAAACAGAAAGCGCAGATACAGATTTGACCCGACCTGGAGACCCAATAAAACTTGGAACACGTCATCCGCTTTCACTGGTTAAAAATGAAATCATACGGATATTTGGAAAGTTAGGTTTTACAGTAGCCGAGGGGCCTGAAATTGAAGATGACTGGCATGTTTTTTCAGCACTTAATTTCCCGCCTGAGCATCCTGCCCGGGACATGCAGGATACATTTTTTATAGCCAAAGACCCCGATGTTTTATTACGGACCCATACTTCCAGTGTGCAAATCAGGGTAATGGAAATTACTCAGCCACCCATGAGAGCTATATTCCCGGGGCGGGTTTTCCGGAATGAAGCCATTTCTGCACGCTCGCATTGCATTTTTCATCAGGTGGAGGGTCTTTATGTAGATGAAAATGTTTCGTTTGCTGATTTAAAGCAAACCTTATTGTATTTTGCACGGGATTTGTTTGGTGAAGATATCCGGATTCGCCTGCGTCCCTCGTATTTCCCCTTT
The DNA here is from genome assembly GCA_041684965.1 of Mariniphaga sp. Classification (GTDB taxonomy): domain Bacteria; phylum Bacteroidota; class Bacteroidia; order Bacteroidales; family Prolixibacteraceae; genus Mariniphaga. The sequence continues at coordinate 144,909 of JAWLGR010000004.1, read as the reverse complement.
ACCGAGCCCAGCGCCGAAATGGATGTCAGTTGCACTATTTGTGGTGGTAATGGGTGCAATGTATGCAAATATTCGGGTTGGCTTGAAATATTGGGTTGCGGAATGGTAGATCCAAATGTTTTGGAAGCCTGTAACATTGATAGTATAAAATATACTGGATTTGCTTTCGGTATGGGAATCGAACGGATTGCCATGCTTCGCTACGGAATTAAAGATATTCGCCATTTCTTTGAAAATGACCTTCGATTTCTGAAACAGTTTGAATCTCAGGTATAAAGATTATTATCTTGTTATATTTCCCTTTCCAGCATTCAACGAAATTTTGTGACCGTATATCGGTTGATTATCCATAGTTGCCGATATTAGTGGAATTTATGTAACGTGGAAGCAGGTTATTCTGTCTATTCAGAAAACAGTAAAACACGAAACAATGAAAACACGAAATTTCACTTTAACAGTATTTGCCGTATTTGTTTCAGTAACAGTTTCGGCAACAAAAATTCCAACTCTTAATGTAATCCCGATAAGTGAGCATAAAGCATTAATTGCTTTTGAAACTGCAAAACCTGCCTCAGTAGAACTAACTTTAAAAAGCCGGCAGGGAGAAATATTATATTGTAAAAATTCGGAAGGCCCTGTAAACAAGATTGAAGTTATTTTCAATTTTCATAAATTAAATAATGGGATTTATGATGTATGCCTGAAAATAAACAATTATAAAATAAGCCGGGAAATTTTTATCTCTGATAATTTTTTGAAAAAGATTGGCGCAGAAAAGAAAGCATTTGTTCCATATTGCTCATTTGAAAATGATCTTTTAAAGATATCGTACCTGAATAACAATCAAAAAAATGTACTGATGAACATATATCAGGCCGGAGAACATATCACCAGGAAACAACTGGGTAAGGAGATGTGTATTCAAAAAATATTTGATCTTTCAAAACTGGAAGATGGGCAATACAAAGTAGTATTGAGCAATCCAGATAATGAATACAAATTTGTTTTCAATAAATGAAAATAATTGGAAAACCGGATTAAAAAGCTCCGTTCAGGCGGAGCTTTTTGTTTCAATTCAGGATAATTAATTTGAATAATTAATTTGAAAAGGATGAAATAGGCATTGAGAGAAAATTTTAATTTAATTTTCCTCCGCTTTTAAACTATTTACAGGCACTTAAGTCCAAAATTGTGTTTAACCAAATTGAGGAATGAAACCGTGCGAATAAAAATTGAAAACCTGAACAAGGTATACAGAAATGGGAACTATGCCATAAAGAACCTGAATCTGGAAATACCAAACGGGATGTTTGGATTACTTGGCCCGAACGGAGCAGGGAAATCCACTTTAATGCGGATTTTGGTGACACTAATGAAACCTTCCTCAGGTAAAGTGCTGGTAAATGATTTGGATCTTATGAAAAACCGGCGGGAAATACGTTCAATGCTGGGTTACCTGCCCCAGGATTTTAATTTTTTTTCAAAACTAAAAACATATGAATTTTTAGATTACACTGCCCGTCTGGCTGGAATGAAAAATAGTGCCTCACGAAAAACTGCTGTTGATGAGATGCTCGAAGAAGTGGGATTGTATGAAGCCCGTGATCGCAATGCCAATAAACTTTCAGGTGGAATGAAGCGCAGGCTGGGAATAGCACAGGCACTTATAAATAATCCTAGAATAGTTATTGTGGATGAGCCTACAACCGGGCTTGATCCCGAAGAACGCATCCGGTTCAGGAATCTCTTGTCGACTATCAGCACAAAAGATGTTATTATAATTCTCTCAACACATATAGTAAGTGACATTTCTAGTACTTGCAATAACATGGCCCTCTTAAATAAAGGGGAACTGGCTTTTTCCGGGTCACCTGAGCAACTCATAAAGGAGGCAGAAGGGAATGTCTGGTTAATTAATGCTACCGAAACTGAGTACATGGAAATCAATGAAAAATTTCCTGTAATATCTACAATACCTGTCGAAGGAGGGTGGGAAGTGCAGGTTGTTGCTCCTGAGATTAATGGATACTTTGGGAAAATTATAGAACCAAATCTTGAACATGCATATGTTCATTTTATGGAAAATAAATTGAATCAGTGGTCAAATATTTAATGAATAAAGGGGTATGAATTATGATATCACTTCACAACATCATTTCTATTGCCAAATACGAGCGCAAAACTTTGCTGAGGAGCTGGTTCTTCCGGATATTCGGGGTGCTATCGCTGTTGGTGCTTTTTGCGATGAATTTTGGAATGATTATAGAAGGAGGTGGTGAGCAAGGATGGGCCATTCGAAGCATCCCTGCTGCTATTCCTTATTTTAATTTATTAATCCTCAATGTTGCTCAGGCCATCATAGCAGTCTTTTTAGCCTCCGATTTTCTTAAACGTGACAAAAAACTGGATACTACAGAAGTAATTTATATGCGTTCGATGACCAACGGAGAATATGTCATCGGGAAAACCTGGGGTAACCTTCAGGTATTTCTGGTATTAAATATTGTTGTTATTGCAATGGCCCTTATTTTCAACCTGCTCGCTCAGGATACTTCCGTCCACTGGGCATCCTACGCTATTTATCTGCTGTTGATAAGTGTGCCTACTTTGGTTTTTATTATGGGGCTTTCATTTATGCTCATGAGTGTAATCCGTAATCAGGCAATTACCTTTGTATTAATCCTGGGATATATTGGTATAACCCTCTTTCTGCTGGAAGCAAAATATTATTACATCTTTGATTATATGGCTTTTAACATCCCCATGCTTATTTCAGATATTGCAGGAATGGGAAATTTTGAAAAAGTTCTCATTCATCGTGGGATTTACCTTTCGTTGGGAATCAGCTTTATCTTTTTGACCATTTATCTGTTAAAAAGACTTCCACAATCGGAGACTATGACCGTCTTTTCCCTTTTGTTTGCAATTTTATTCTTTGGCGCCGGAGGTTATTTAGGGATTAAACATATTTCAGAATTTAAGTCAAATGAGAATTTACGTAATGAAATAATAAACCTGAACAATATTTACGTTAAAGAACAATTTCCTTCTACACTTGCACACACCATTTCACTTCATCACAAAGGAGATGAATTGGATGCGGTATCAAAACTTACCCTTATTAATGAACAGAATGTAACTTTAAATAAACTCATTATAAATCTTAACAATGGATTGGAAGTGCTTAGTCTGAAGTTGAACGGGCAGGAAACTCCTTATCAGCGAAAACTTCACTTGTTAATAGCAGATGAGAATATATCCATACAACCGGGAGAACAGACAGAACTTGAGATTTCCTATTCGGGAACAATAAATGAAACCATTGGCTACCTTGATATTCCAGAGGAAGAACGATTGGAGAAACATGGAAGGTTTGTTATTAATGTAGATAAAAGATATGCCTTTTTAACCCCCGGATATGTTCTGCTCACACCTGAAATCAGTTGGTATCCCCGGATTGGTGTGACATACAGTCCGTTGGATGTAAGATGGAATCAACCCGAGTTCATCGATTTTAGCCTAAAAGTTGTTACAAAACCAGGACTCATGGCAGTATCACAAGGAGAAATTTCAGAAGATTCGCCTGGTAGTTTTAGCTTCAATAACAATGTCCCATTAACTCAGATTTCCCTGGCAATCGGGAACTATGAAAAGTTAAAAATTCAAAGCGACAGCCTTGAATATGGAATATGGTTAATCGAAGGACATGATTTCTTTACCGATAAATTTCCTGAAACAAAAGACACAATTGCACAGCTAATAAATGAAAGGTTAGGGGATTTTGAGCGCACTTACAAACTGGATTATGCATTTAGCCGACTTTTCTTAGTGGAAGTGCCTGCACAGTTTAAAACGTATGAACGGAGTTGGACGAGCAGACAGGAACTTGTGCAGCCTGAGCAGATATTCATTCCTGAAAAAGGTTATCTCTTGCGTGAAGCAGATCTTAAGGGCTCTAAAAAAAGGATGGAACGTTGGGGTCGGCGCGGGGATAGCAATTTGACCGAAAAGGATAAAGAAATCCGAATGATATATGATTTCCTTGGGGTTTTCTCAAATGAAACCAGCAGGAATTTTCAAAGGTCACGGGGAAATTTCAGTGTAGAACAAACAAGCAATCCGCATTTTATCTTCCCGATGTTTTATAGTTTTCAGAACAATATCCAGTCGGCAGATTGGCCAATCACCAACCGGATTTTTGAAGCTTATATGAAAAGCCAGACAGCAAATATGCGTGGTTTATTCATGCAAAATATGCAAGGTCTTAGTGGTGACGAAATGGCTAATATTGCCCTTCAGGATAGTACCTTTGAAGAAATTCTGGCTGACCCGAAACAGAAAAATATCATTAACAATGTAATTAAGCTCAAAGGTGAAGTTTTATTTTCTACCGTGCAGTGGCAAGCAGGTCAGGATGTTTTTGAAGATTTCCTCCGGGAATTACTCCAGGAATTCAGGTTTAAAAACATAAGTTTTGAACAATTTGACAATCGTATTAAAGAACGATTTGATGTGGAACTGACTCCCCTTATGGATGATTGGTTTAAAGCCACATCTTTGCCAGGTTACCTGTTTTCACCTATTGAAGCGGTAAAGGTGAAATCCGGCGATCGCATGCAAACAAAAATATCAATTAAGGTAACCAACTTTACCGATACCGGGGGCATCGTAAAATTCTCTTTCAGGCTTGGAGGCGGTGGTGGTCCCGGCAGAGGGTTTGGTCGTGGACCAGGGGCAGCGGATATGATCAATAAACTGGTTTATATGGAACCTAATCAAACAAAAGAATTGTTTTATATGCTTGATGCAGATCCCCGCATGGTAATAATTAATACTATGACTTCCCGGAATATTCCACAGGTAATTATGCAAGGATTGCAAAATATATCAGAAGATCCAAGAGCGGTGGCATTTGAAGGAGAACTGGTTTCCGAAACTCCGGTACGCAGACAATTGCCCGGGGAAATAATTGTTGATAATGAAGATCCTGAATTTGAAGTAAATTATTCAGAAGATGTGAGCTTGCTCGAAAAGTGGTTGATCGATGAAAATGAGGGAGCACAAAAATATTCTGGTATGAATTACTGGCGGCCTCCGGTAAACTGGACTGCAGTGACCAATTCTGATTTTTTTGGCGAATATATTCGTTCGGCATATTATATCAAATCGGGTGATGGGTCGATGAAGGCAAAATGGCATGTGCCGGTGCAGGAACCAGGATATTATGATGTTTATTATCATTTATATAAACCACGCCGGGTTGCACGCAGGGGAGGTCAGGATGAATCGGGTGAGTACAATTTTTTCATCCACAGTGATGACGGTGCTGAACAACAAACCCTTTCCATACAGAATGCAGAAGAGGGGTGGAATCATCTCGGTTCCTTCTATTTTTCACCCGATACAGCACTTATTGAATTAACAAACAGATCATCTCTGAGATTGGTATTTGCAGATGCCGTGCGACTTGTTAAATTATAAATGAGAAGAAAATAAGTATAAAAACTATTATAAAACATAAAACCAAATGCGAGGAATAATTATTTTACTTTTAGCAATTAATTTGCTACCATCAACGATTAACGGACAGGAATTTTTAACTCTGGACAAAGCCCTTCAGATTGCTGAAATAGGTAGTCCCGACCTTCAACGTTCAAGGTTGAATTTGCAACGGTTTTCCAAATCACTTGAAGCGCAACGGGCTGCACTTAAATCTCGATTTTCGCTTGATGTGACACCCGTAGCCTATAATCGTACCCGTCGGTTTGACCAACGTTTTTCTGAATGGTATACTAATGAAAATTTTCAAACGAATGCATTGTTTCGGGTAGTTCAGCCGGTTCTGCCTACCGATGGAACAATTTCACTAACCAATGAATTTGGTTGGCAAAGTAGTTATTCCGATGTAACCGATAATGAGTCACAGGTTTATTACAATAATTTATATCTCAACATCAATCAGCCACTTTTTACCTATAACAGGCAGAGACTGGAATTAAAGGCTTTGGAATTAAACTTCGAAAATGCCAATATCAGCTATGCGATTCAGCGTCTGAATCTGGAGCGGAATGTTACTCAGTTTTTTTACAATGTATACATGGCACAGATGAACCTGAATATTACCAAAGAAGAATTAAATAACACAGAAAACAGTTTTAATATCATCCGGAATAAGGTTGATGCAGGTTTGGCTGCCCGGGAGGAATTATACCAGGCAGAATTGAATCTGGCAACCGCAAAATCATCGTTACAGAATGCAGAGGTTACTTTTGAAAATGCTAAAGACCAGCTGAAGCTGTACCTTGGTATGGACCTGTATCAGGATTTTTCTATTCTGGCAAATGTAGCTGCCAATCCTGTACCGGTCGCGTTGGAAAAAGCCATAGAATCAGGTTTGGCATCACGCATGGAATTACGACAGCGGGAAATTGATGTCGAAGCCAGCCAGTTTGATCTTATTCGAACCCGCTCGTTGAATGAATTCAGGGGTGATATAAACCTGCGTCTGGGTATTTCAGGCGACCACCGCAATTTAGATCAGATATTTGATGCACCTACCAATAGTCCGTCAGTAGCTGTTAATTTTAATATTCCTCTTTTCGACTGGGGTGAGAAGAAAGCAAGAATCGCCGCTCAGGAAGCAGCTATTGACATTCAAAAGTTAAATTTTTCTGATGAACAAAATCAGATCATTATTGGAATCCGACAAACCTATCGAAATCTTCAAAACCAGCTTAACCAGATTCAGATTGCTGAACAAAGCGAAAAAAATGCTCAGCTAACTTATGAAATTAATCTTGAAAGATATGAAAACGGTGATCTTACAGGTATGGATCTTAACCTGTATCAGACACAATTATCTGAAAGAAAAATTGCTTATGCCCAGGCACTCATAAATTATAAAATTGAGTTGCTTAACTTAAAGATACAAAGCCTTTACGACTTTGAAGCCAACCAATCAATCATTCTCAATGAATTGTATAAATAGAATATATAAATTAAGAACAAGAAAGATGAAAAATATCAAATTCCTGCCGCTTCTCTTTATCATTACAGCAATTGTTTCCTGTAACCAGCAGGGTCAGTCTGAAAGCAGTGATTTGGCAGTACCTGTATCAGTCGAAGACATACGGCTTCAGGGCATCAGACAATTTGTTACTACAACAGGGACTATAAGGGCAAATTCAGAAGCAACGCTTACTTCTGAAATGACCGGGGAATATTATCTGCAAAATAATCCTGCTACAGGAAGGCCATACAAGCTTGGTGACCGGGTAAACAGAGGGCAAACGATCGTTCGTTTTGAAAATGAAGAATACGTGAACAACCTCAGTATGGAAGCTGTGAAACTTAATCTTGAAATTTCGGAACAGGAACATGAAAAGCAGAAATCGCTATATGAAAAAGGAGGAGTAACCCTGCGTGAGCTGCGAAATTCAGAAGTCTCGAGAACAAATGCCCAGACCAATTTTGAGAATGCCCGGATACAGCTTGAGAAAATGAATGTGAAAGCACCCTTTGCCGGTGTTATTACTGAATTACCATATTACACTAACGGTACACGTCTGGCTTCGGGATCGCCTATAGCTACCCTTATGAGTTACAATAACATGTATATGAACATCAACCTGCCCGAAAAAAACATGCCGGAACTAAAGCTGGGTCAACAGGTGTTGATTACAAACTATACCTTGCCAAATGATACCCTGGCTGGTAGGATAACTGAGTTATCACCAGCAATAAGTACTGAAACACGCACGTTTTCCGGAAAAATTGAAATAAGTAATTCCGATCTTAAGTTCAGACCTGGAATGTTTGCCAAAGCAGATATAATTACCGATCAGAAAGACAGCACAATAGTCATTCCTAAGGATATCATAATGACGGGCGGAAGGGGAAAATATGTGTTTGTTGTAGGACGAAACAGTGCTGCCGATGACAGGTGGATTACCACCGGGATTGAAAACCAGAATTTTGTGGAAGTAACCGAAGGTCTGCAGCCCAACGAACGTCTGATTATCAGAGGGTACGAAACCCTGCGCGACAATACAAAGGTTAAAATCATACGATAAAATACTTCCTGCTATCATTTGAATGCTATTAAAATGAAGAAATTAACACTATTCTCTGTCGAATACCCGGTTACAATCCTGATGATTGTTCTAGGAGTGGTTCTGCTTGGATACATCTCCTTCGACAAATTGGGAGTTGACTTGTTTCCCGACCTCAATTCTCCACGGATTTTCGTAGAGATAAAGTCGGGAGAGCGCCCGCCTGAGGAAATGGAAAAGCAGTTTGTGGAGAACATTGAGGCGATGGCTATCCGTCAATCCGATGTAATCCAGGTATCTTCTGTTACGCGGGTGGGTACAGCACAGATAACGGTTGAATATTCCTGGAATAAAGATATGGATGAGGCATTTCTCGACCTGCAGAAAGCACTTAATTCACTAACTCAGAATGCCGATATTGATGATCTGAGGATTACTCAACACGATCCTAATACAGCTCCTGTAATGCTGATTGCGGTAAGCCACAATGAAATTACAGATATGAACGAAATCAGGAAAGTTGCAGAGAATTACATTCGCAATGAACTGGTAAGATTGGAGGGAGTGGCTGAGGTTGAGCTTTCGGGGCAGGAAGAAAGCGAAATAATCATCCGTACTGACCAATACCGGCTCGAAGCACAGGGACTAACCCTTGATGAGATTAGTTCTCGCATTGGAAATTTTAACCGCAATGTATCGGGTGGAAGAATCAGTGAAATGGGACTTCAATATATTGTGAAGGGAGTAGGAATGCTGACCGAAATTGAAGATTTTGAAAACCTGATTGTAGGATACAAAGCGGTCAGGCAGGAATCTGACGCGGGGTCGCGTGTTGAAATGGCACCTGTATTTTTAAGGGATGTAGCTACTGTTTCACTTGGAAATAAGCAACCTGCCAATATCGTACATTTTAATAAAGGAAGAAGTGTTGGTCTGGCCATTTATAAGGAAACCCGGTTTAATACAGTTAAGGCGGTAGAGCAGATAAATCAGGCACTTGTGAATATTGAACGTGCATTGCCTGGTTACTCCCTGCAGCAGGTATCCAATCAGGGAAAGTTTATAAGCAGTGCTATCAGTGAAGTACAGAACACCGCACTTTTAGGTATTCTGCTTGCAGTATTTATTCTGTTTCTTTTCCTTCGGAGGTTGGGTACCACACTTATAGTAAGCATTGCCATTCCAATATCCATTATTGCCACTTTCAACCTCATGTATTTCAACAATCTTACCATAAACATTATGACATTGGGTGGCCTGGCTCTCGGCGCCGGTATGCTGGTCGATAATGCCATTGTGGTGCTGGAAAATATTTTCAGAAATCATGAAAACGGTATGAGTGTAAAAGATGCGGCAGTGAATGGCACTGCCGAAGTAGGAGGTGCAATCACTGCCTCCACCCTTACAACCATTGTAGTATTCCTTCCTATCGTATATCTGCATGGCGCTTCGGGTGAGTTGTTTAAAGATCAGGCCTGGACTGTTGCCTTTTCTCTGCTCTCTTCATTGTTCGTAGCAATTTTTGTAATCCCTGTTCTCTATCACCGGTTTTATAAAAATAAAAAGGCACCGGTTAAACGTCTTTCAGTAAAAATGACCGGCTATGGTCGTTTTCTCGACAAAATACTTAATCTAAACTGGCTGGTTGTAATCCTTTCCTTCATTCTGGTGGCTGGTTCATTCATGCTTGTTCCATTCATAGGTACAGAATTTATGCCTAAGACTGAAACCCGCGAATTCACCATGAACATGAAACTTCAGGAGGGCACAAAACTTCAGCGAACAGAAGCAACTGTTAATAACATTGAAGCCATACTCACCGATTACCTGGGAGAAAACCTTGATAAAATTTATTCCCATTCCGGACCCACAACCAGCATCGCCGGAGGTGCAACTTCAGTATTTCAGGGAGAAAATACAGCACAACTAAGGGTTATATTGACTGATAACTCAACAGTCACTACTGGCGATGTGATAGCTACCATTGATAGGTTGACTGAGAATATATCTGGTCTGGATATAACGTTCTCAGAAGAGCAAAGTGCCTTGAAATCAATCCTGGGAACAGACGAGGCTCCTGTCATTGTTGAGGTGCGGGGAGAAGATCTAAATGAAATAGAGTTGGTGCTTAATCAGGTGAAGGAAAGAATGATGACTATCCCCGGATTGTTTAATATTCAGACTTCTGTTGAGGATGGAGCACCCGAAGTGGAGATTCATGTGGACAGAATCAGGGCAGGAATGTACAATCTCAACATCAATACTGTTATTACACAGATGCAGGATCAACTGGAAGGAAAAAACGCCGGTCAGGTGGAACGAGGTGGAGAAATGCGTGACATTACCATCAAAGTTCCTGAAAGAGGATTGAACGAAATACATAACCTGACTATTAATTCTGGCAATCAGGTTTTCAGGCTCAGTGAAATTGCAGATATCTCTTTTGGAACATCACCTCGGGAAATATTACGCAAAAACCAGAACCGCACCGGAAGGATCACTGCACAAATGGACAAGGGACTTGCACTAAACCATGTGGCAAACGAAATACGACAGGAAACAGCCTCCATAGAACTTCTGCCAAATTACCGCATAATGGTAACCGGTGAAGAGGAAAAAAGACAGGAGTCTATGAGCAGCCTGGGATTTGCACTCTTACTTTCCATTGTACTTGTATATATGGTCATGGCTTCCCAGTTTGAATCATTGATACATCCATTTACTATTTTACTTACCATTCCGCTTGCCGTAGTAGGAAGTATTTTAATCTTTTTTGCTATGGGGAAAGCACTCAATATTATGGCGCTGATTGGAATTATAATGCTGGCGGGAATTGCAGTTAACAATTCAATAATACTGGTTGACCGGATAAACCAGTTAATAAGGGAAGGACTCGGCAGGAGGGAAGCTATTTTGCAGGCTGGGCAGCAGCGAATACGCCCCATTTTTATGACAAGTTTAACTACAGTGCTCGCCTTACTGCCATTAACGTTCGGCTTTGGTGAAAGTGCTTCACTTCGATCACCTATGGCACTGGCAGTAATCGGTGGGCTTGTTACCTCTACACTGCTAACTCTTGTTGTGATACCATGTGTATACGACATACTTGACAGAACTAAAAATTTGTTTGCGAAAAAATAACATGAAGTTCATTATAAAAAGAAAAGTATTTATTAGCATGTTGTTTGCAGGACTTACCCTTCTGGGTTATGTTTCCTATAAGCAACTGCCTGTAGAACTCATGCCCAATGCAGAACTCCCAATGCTTTTTGTGCAGATAAATTCACGTATCGAGGTCAATCCGGCGTATATGGAAAATCAGGCTGTCATTCCCATTGAAGGGGCTATTGGAACCATGGAGGGAATTGAAAGCATGGAAACATTTCTGACTAACCGCACAGCATCGATTCAGGTTAACTTTAACCAAAACGTTAATTTTAAATATACCTTTCTGAAATTACAGGAGCGTATAAAACAGGCAGCTGATAATCTGGATGAAAATTTTGTGGTCTCGGTTAACCGGGTGAATGTTCAGCAGCTAACCAATCAGTTTATGGAACTGCAGGTAAGAGGCAGCGGAGGTACTGACCGGTTGCGGAATATTGTGGAGCAGGAAATTGCTGCCGAACTGGAAAATATAGATGGAATTGCATCGGTAACCGTTTATGGGGGTCAAGAACGTTCAATTGAAATAACTTATGATAAGGCTGCACTTGAAGCTTATGGAATCACGCCGGCACAAATTAGAAATGCCATAGCCTCCAATTCGGCAAATCGAACGTTTGCAGGTTACCTGCATGAGAACCAGAAACAGTATTTTGTACATGTAACAGCAGAGTACGAAAAGGTAACAGACATTGAAAACATTATTGTCGCTCCGGGTCCTATTTATCTGAAGAATGTAGCAGATGTTTTCTTTGGTGTAAAAGAGGAAGAGTCGATAAGTCGTGTGAACAGTCTCGATGCCGTTTCCATTGCTCTTGTTAGTGATTCTCAGGCAAATCTTATCGATCTTTCACGCAAGGTTCAGGAACGTATTGTTGCTTTAAATGAAAAACTGGCAATCAAAGATGTGGAAGTGGTGGTACAGACCAACCAGGCTGAAACCATGGAGAGGAACATAAACCAGATAATGGAATTGGCTTTGGTGGGAGGATTACTGGCTATCTTTGTACTATGGATGTTCCTTAAAAACCTGCGCATTGTCTCTATTATTGCACTTGCCATTCCGGTTTCCGTTTTCACCGCTTTTAACCTCTTTTATGCTTTCAATGTTTCTATTAACAGCCTGACACTGGTGGGGCTGGTACTTGCTATTGGTATGTTGCTCGACAACAGTGTGGTAGTGCTTGAAAACATTTACCGGCTTTCCGGAAAACATTTCACTCCAGACAAGGCCGTGGTGCAGGGAACCACTGAAGTATGGCGTTCCATTGTGGCTGCAACTTTAACAACGGTTACTGTTTTTCTTCCGTTTCTATTTTCTTCTGAGTACATGATAAAACTCCTGGGGAACCATATTGGTGTTTCCATAATTTCAACTCTTACCGTTTCTTTGTTTGTTGCCCTGCTCCTAATACCCATGGCCGCTCATTACATGTTAAAGGGGAAGTCGTCGCACAATATTTTCTATGAAAAAGTTACCACCAACAATCGCATTATCCAGGTATATGTGTTACTACTCAAGAGCAGTATGCGGTTTCCTGCAGCTACTGTTATAGGGGCAATTGTTCTGTTTTTTGTTACTGTTTTTATTGTGCTGGCAATCTCGGTTAATACCCTTGAAGAAGTGGAGGAGAACCGCTTTTCCATATACGTAACCATGCCAACAGGATCCACCCTGGAAGCTACCGACCTGGTAGTAGCCGAGGTAGAAAGCAGGCTGGAAGAGGTAGAAGAAAGGAAGGATGTAATTTCAAACATACAGGAAGAAGAAGCAGTAATAACGATCCTTCTTCAGGAAGATTACCAAAAAATTAACGACCGCTCAATTGGAGAGATTAAATCACAGGTAGAAGGTATTACCCGCAATATTGCACAGGCTGAAATCAGCCTTTCCGCCCCGGCATCCAGTGCCCGCTTTCGTGGTAGCGGCGGAGGTGGGACCGGAATGCAAAATTTTAGCCGTTTCCTGGGCATAGGTGAAAACCGTGAACGAATCGTAATTAAAGGAGAAGATTTTATCACAATGAAAGGTGTGGCTGAAGATTTGCAATACTACATCGAAAACCTTGAATCAATCAGAAATGCAAATGTAAGTGTAGCAAGTAACCGACCTGAGCTTCACCTCCATTTTAACCAGTTGCTTCTTACCCAGTTTGGCTTGAACCTGAATAATATTGCAACTGAGTTAAGTTCCTTTTCCAGGGAGTTCACATCTGGAGTATATTTTAAGCAAGGCACTGAAGAATATGAAATAGTCATTAAAGAAAAACTCACTGATGAGGAAGAAAAAAGGGAAAAAAACATCGATGATTTGAGACGGCTCCAGGTGAGCAACAATCAGGGAGCAACCTATGATTTACAGGATATTGCTGACCTTGTTTATTCAAATGGGATGGCAAGTATTACACGTGTTAACCAGGAAAAGCAGATCGAATTGTTTTACCGTTTTGCGGCAGAAGCTGAGCAATCGAAAGACTTGCTGGAAGCCTACCGTCTGGAAATTGATCAGATTATTGGAAATTACAGGGTGCCTCCTGGTGTGGCAGTTGAAGTGATCCATGAAGAGGATCAATTCTCGGAATTTTACTTTCTGATAGCTGCTGCTTTTATCCTAATCCTGATGATTCTGGCATCGGTATTTGAATCGCTGACAACTCCGGTAGTACTTATGTTTTCGGTACCACTGGCAGCTATTGGGTCGTTTATTGCCCTGATACTTACCGGCAATAGTCTGTTCAATGCAAACACCCTCACCGGCTTTCTAATCCTGTTGGGTGTGGTCGTTAACAACGGGATTATTCTGATTGATTTCACAAATATCCTGAGAAAGCGCGGATACCGTAAATCAAGAGCTTTGATAACAGCAGGCTTGTCGAGGGTGCGACCAATCCTTATAACCGCCATCACAACAATTGTGGCAATGATGCCGTTGGCTTTAGGGCAATCAGAGTATGTCGGAGCAATTGGTGCACCATTTGCAATTACCGTAATTGGCGGACTGGCAGTTAGCACCTTACTAACACTGGTTTTTGTACCTACCCTTTATTTCGGGATGGAAAATGCCATCAACTGGCTGAAATCACTTCACTGGTCATTAAAGCTCATGCAAATCTTGTTACTGGTAATTGCCGGAGCCTATATCTATTTTGAAATCGACTCATTTGTATGGAAATTGCTTGGATTTATGATGATTGTTATCCTGATACCAGGAGTTACTGCCTTTGTGCTCACCAGTCTCAGACAAGCCAGTTCTAAAGTTGTAGATGAGAAACAATCGATAAGAATTGTGGTCCGAAATCTTGTTAAGGTTTACGACCGCGACAATCGTTTTGCCAGGGAATGGAAATCCGGCATAAAAATTAGAGAACGGGCAGGATTAATAAAAGATTACCGGCATATACGTGATTTCTATGACCTGGTTTGGCAGATTCCACTTTTTGTCTTTCTTATCTATTTCACGTTCTTCTATGTTAATAATAACATGTGGATGTGGCTCCTGTCGCATGCTCTCTTTTTCTTTGCTTTCATGCTGTGGTCACCATTTTCACAGGTACTGGCAAATAAGTATGAAGACACTGCAAAGACACTTTACCTGAAAGTTGATAAAACAGTAAAGAATATACTTTTTTGGGGAGTACCGGCATTGTTCCTGTTCATTTTTTTCCTCGAATGGGAAAATACCGGAATGGTAATATTTGTTGCAATAATTTGGTTGTTACTTCTTGTTGTATACAGCTCAGGGGAGTACATTCACCGGAAACAGCTTAACATTGCCCGTATCGAAGGAAGGTTTAGTGCCTTTCGCCGCTGGTATTTTAATCTCGTTCGCCAGATTCCGGTAATTGGCAAACGAAAAGTACCTTTCAGAGCTCTGAATGGTGTTTCGCTTGAAATAAATACCGGAATGTTCGGACTGTTAGGTCCCAATGGTGCTGGAAAATCTACCATGATGCGTATAGTGTGCGGTATTTTGGAACAAAGCTATGGAAAGATTTGGATTAACGGACTTGATACCCAAAAGCACCGCGAAGAATTGCAGGGTCTTATCGGATACCTGCCCCAGGCATTTGGAACTTATGAAAATATGACGGCATGGGAATTCCTCGATTACCAGGCAATCCTGAAAGGGATTAAAGATATTCGAACCAGGTATGAACGGTTGGAGTATGTATTGAAAAACGTTCATATGTACGAAAAGAAAGATGATAAGATAGGTTCTTTTTCGGGTGGAATGAAACAGCGCATTGGTATTGCCCAGATATTGCTAAACCTGCCGCGCATCCTTGTTGTGGATGAACCTACTGCAGGCCTCGATCCGCGTGAAAGAATCCGTTTCCGAAATCTGTTGGTGGAGCTAAGTCGTGAAAGGATTGTTATTTTTTCAACTCATATCATCGAAGATATTTCCAGCTCCTGTAATCAGGTTGCAGTTATAAACAGAGGCGATTTAAAATATTTTGGTACACCTACCGATATGCTGCGTATGGGTGAAGGATTTGTTTGGCAAATGACCATGCCAGCCAAAGAATTTGATAAATTTGCCAACAAGCAGCTTATTGTTCATCATATGCGTGATGGTGACAACATTAAAATACGGGTGCTTTCAAAAGAAAAACCTTCTGAAAACGCTGTTAATGTATCACCGCACCTTGAAGATGCCTATTTATGTTTGTTAAAAGATTTTGCTATAAAAACTGATGCATGAAACCAGAATACAAAACAAAAGATTGGTTTGTTAACCACTTAACGATGATACGCTATAATTTGAAAATTATTTTCGCGGGCCGTTTTTTCTGGTTTTTATTAGCTGCCTTTGCATTATTCCTGTTCTTTGCAATTCAAACAGTCTTGGACAGGGGAACATTAAGCGAGGGGACAGTCTATAACCTGCTTATTTTTCCCGGTATCCTGCTGATATTTTACCCTACAGTTTTTGGAATTCAGAACGATGATGATGCCCGGATGCTTGAAATTCTGTTTGGCATTCCCAACTACCGATATAAAATATGGCTGATACGGTTAATTTTAATTTATGTACTTATTTTTCTTATCATTATACTTTTTGCTGCCACAGCATCTGTCCTGCTCTATAAAACAGATATTTTTGAAATGGCCTGGCAACTTATGTATCCTATAATCTTTCTGGGTTCGCTGGCTTTTATGTTTTCAACCATTATAAAAAATGGAAATGGTACGGCTGTAGTGGTGGTACTGATTGGTATTGCTCTTTTAATTTTGAAGGATTCGTTAGGCCGTACTCAATGGAATGTTTTTTTAAATCCATTTCAGATTCCTAATAATTTCAATGAATTTATCTGGCAGGGACTTATTCTTAAAAACAGGATTTTTCTTGGGTCAGGAACCGTTGTATTCATCCTGTATGGGCTATATAACCTGCAAAAAAGGGAAAAATTCATTTGAGTGAATGATACATCTTTTTATTCTAAATGCCTTTTCAGAATTCAACAGGATACAAGGGATAAATCGAATTCTTTATCGAGAAACTGGAACGATTAGTGTATCAGGGGAAAACAATATCATCATTTAAAAAGGCAGCAAAAGCTTACTCATTATAGTACAATATTACGAACACTTTCTCCATTAAACGTATTACAAAACTTGTATTTTAATAAAAAACATCAGGAATAATTTGACAGCTTTCAAAAATTTATATGCTGAAAACAAGATGAATTTTAAATGAGAGAAATGAAAAATTTGCAGTAATTTTTAATGCATCAGATGTTCTTTATGCTATTGGTCCAAAGTAATTTATAAATGTACAATAGATGGGTTAAATAATGCTAGACCAGTCGATTGGTTTCAACATCGGGAAAAATAATAGAGGGCTTAAAAGACTTTGCTTCGTCAAAATTCATCAGAGCATATGAAATAATAATGACCACATCTCCTACAGTGGCCTTTCGTGCAGCTGGTCCATTAAGGCATATTGTACCCTTCCACGTTCGCCTTTAATAACATAGGTTTCCAGACGCTCACCATTGTTAAATATTGACTACCTGAACCTTTTCGTTTTCAATCAGATTCGCAGCATCCATCAGGTCTTCATCAATTGTAATGCTTCCCATATACTGAAGGTTTGCTTCGGAACGGTAACTTTATGTATTTTCGATTTACAACCTTCTATTTGCATAACACGTATTTTCAATTAAAACGAATATTGTCAATCAATCGTATGCTGCCACAGTAAACGGCTATACAGCCGGTTATATCCCCACCTTGTTGTCCGCACTTTTGTGTGACACTTTCCTAACTGTTTGAAAATCAAATGTGCTTTATTAAGTTTGGGTGTCCCATTTTTATTGCAATGCTTGCCCGAAAAAGCTAACTCTCTCTGGAAGCCCTTCTATACAGGCAGTTCAGCAGATTAGTGGCAAGTAAAAATTAGTAAAAACCATAGGTTGCGCCAGCCCGTTACCCCAAAACCAGTTTAAAGTACTGTCAGTTCCTATCCAAACCCTGTATTAAATCGTACTTAAATTGTCTTTTAGTCGTCTTTTAGCCGAGGTTAATTCGTAAAATTACGAGTTTACTACGAATTAACTACGAATTAACTACGAATTAACTACGAATTAACTACGAATTAACCACTACTAAAGATAGAATAAACATAGCATTTGTACTATCTTTGGCAGAAATTTAAAACTAACTTGTTCATTGCCCGATTCAAATCAAACAAAATCGAGGCTACTACCAGATAAAGAGCAGGAGGAAAATCCTTGGGGTGTCTCAAAAAACTGGAAAGAGAAAAATTCATTTAAGTGAACGGATACTGCATTTTTATTCCTCTTGCCTTATCAGTATTCAAAAGGATATAAGGGTTAATCGGATTCTTTATCGGGAAACTGGAACTGTTAGTGTATCAGGAGAAAACAATATCATATTTTAAAAAGGCAGAGCTTACTCATTCCATTTATAGATCTACCAATAGATGAGCTAATCAAAGCTAGACCAGTTGATTGGTTTCTACATCAGGAAAAATAATAGAGGGCTTAAAAGACTTTGCTTCTTCAAAATCCATCAGAGCATAGGAAATAATAATGATCACATCTCCTACAGCGGCTTTTCGTGCAGCCGGTCCATTAAGGCATATTGTACCCTTTCCACGTTCGCCTTTAATGACATAGGTTTCCAGACGCTCACCATTGTTAATATTGACTACCTGAACCTTTTCGTTTTCAATCAGATTCGCAGCATCCATCAGGTCTTCATCAATTGTAATGCTTCCCACATACTGAAGGTTCGCTTCGGTTACAGTAACTTTATGTATTTTCGATTTACAAACTTCTATTTGCATAACACGGTATTTTCAATTAAAACGAATATTGTCAATCAATCGTATATTGCCACAAGAAACGGCAATGCATCCGGTTACATTTCTTTTTTCTGTCCAGTTTTCTACATGTTGAAGTGTATCATTGTCAACAATTTCAAAATATTCAACATTTAATAACAGACTATTGTTGATGGTTTCTCTAACCCACTTTTCAATATCTTGTACGCTTTTTTCATTAACAAGTTCCTTAGCCCGAATAAGAGCCTGGTAAATAAGGGAAGCTTCCTTCCTTTCTTTGTCACTAAGCAGTGAGTTACGGGAACTCATGGCAAGCCCGCTTTTTTCCCTGACAATCTCACATGGAACAATTTCTATTGGCAAATTAAGCTGTTTTACCAGTCTCCTGATAATTGCCAGCTGCTGAAAGTCTTTCAGACCAAAGTAAGCTCTCTGCGGTTTAACCAGGTCAAAAAGTTTGCTTACCACCTGTGCTACTCCATTAAAATGACCGGGACGATGTTTCCCTTCCATTGCATGTTCCAGTAAGCCAAAGTCAAACTTTCTAGTATCCGGTTCGGGATAAATTTCTTCAGGTTGAGGCGCAAATACAATTTGACATCCGGTACTTTTGAGCAGTTTCAAGTCATCATCCAGAATCCGGGGGTAACGTTTCAGGTCATCCGGATCATTAAACTGTGTTGGATTCACAAATATACTAACCACTACCACGGGGTTCTCCGCAATAGCTCTTCTTACCAGAGCCAGGTGCCCTTCATGCAATGCTCCCATAGTCGGAACGAAACCAATCCGGCCGACTTTTTCGTGTGACTGCAAATGTTTCCGAAGTTCCTGGTTTGTTTTTACAAGTATCATTTATATATTTTGACTGTGCAAAAGTAAGCAAATTATCTTTTTATTTTTGACTCATTAAATTCTTAACATAACAGGTTAGGCAGGACGGAATTGCCTAACATTGAATATTCACGATATTTTTCTTACCTTTGCATACTGTTATAAACCGCGCTTACAGGTCAATGGAAAAGAAAAAGATCCTTTATATAGCTCAGGAAATTACTCCTTACTTACCAGAAAGTGAGATGTCGGAAATAGCCCGGTACCTGCCACAAGGTGTTCAGGAAAAGGGAAGAGAAATACGGACATTTATGCCCAGGTATGGATGTGTGAATGAACGCAGAAACCAGTTGCATGAAGTAATTCGTCTCTCGGGAATGAACCTTGTAATAGATGATACCGACCATCCGCTCATTATTAAAGTTGCCTCCATACAGGCTGCACGGATGCAGGTCTATTTTATCGATAATGAAGATTATTTTCACAGAAAGCAGGTGGCAGCCAATTCAAAGGGGGAAGAATTTGCAGATAACGATGAACGTGCTTTGTTTTTTGCACGTGGGGTGCTTGAAACAGTTATTAAATTACGCTGGGCACCCGATTTGATTCATTGCCATGGTTGGCTAACCGGGTTGGTTCCGTTGTTCATTAAAAAATATTATTACAACAACCCGCTCTTTACTCAATCGAAAGTAATCTATTCCATCTATAACGATGAGTTTAAAAAACCACTGAACCCTGAATTAAAAAATAAGGTACTTTTTGAAGGAATGGCCCCTGAAGATGTCACCCATCTGGAAAACCCTGATTTTGTGAATTACAGTAAACTGGCTATCGATTACTCAGATGCCTTCATACAGGGATCTGAAAAGATCAACCCTGAACTCCTGAAGTATATAAAGTCACAAAACAAACCATTCCTTGAACACCAGTCGAAAGATAACTACATCGATAATTACGATCAATTTTATGAGAAAGTATGGTAGTTGTTAAAAGATCATTTTTTTTTGTAAAAAGATTAAATTTCTATTCGGGAAATCTCCTCCCTCGTTGAATTTTTATACGTTTGTCTGATTTCCCGTCAACGAAGGGAAGATATATTAAAAACAAGTATTCATTGAAACAGGAAATATGTTGAAACATCTTTTTGCCCCCGTTATTTTTGTGCTGGTCCTGTTAGCTTCCTGTAACGAATCCAGTAACCTTGGAATGGAACTGCTGCCATCGACCGATTTAATTGAAGTAAGGAATATTGTAGAAAAAGACAACCTAACTGCTTATACCTATACCGATGGACCCATAGGAACAGATGAGGCGGCTAAAAGTCTTCTCGGGAGCTTTTATGATCCGATATTTGGGTTGACTACCATAAACTTTGCAACACAGTTCAGATTGATGGAATTACCCGATTTCGGGAATAATCCGGTAGCTGATTCGGTTAAGCTTTTTTTAGGTTACCGGCTTTTTTATGGTGATACCATTACACCACAAACCTTTAAGGTTTACGAGCTGGACGCTCCGTTGGATGTGGATCAGTCGTATAATCAGGACGTGAACCTCACAGCAATGGCATCAGATTTTCTCCTTGGAGAACGAACATATACACCCACTGTACAACGTGATTCGGCATCGCTTGATACTCTTTATCAGCTAATTTCCATACCTCTTGATGCTTCACTGGGAGAGAAACTTTTAAATGCCTCTGAATCACAAATGGCCAACAACGATGCTTTCCTGCAGTATTTCTATGGACTGGTTGTCGAATCAGAGCAACAAACTTCTCCCGGTGGAAATATTTTAACTCTTGAAGCGGCATACAATAATGAATGGCAGGGTTCAGCCTTGGTGGTATATTATAAAAATGATGAAGTCGGAGGTGCTGATACTACCCTATGGTATCCTTATTTAGTTAGCCCGTTCAGTGCACGCGTTAATTCAATTGAGCACGATTATTCAGGGACAGCATTTGAAGCAAACCTGAATGTTGATGCAGGGGAGGATTCTTTGATTTACGTTCAGGCTACCGGTGGCTTAAAATCGAAAATTTACATTGAGGGATTATCTACATGGCAGGATTCGGCAAATGTTGCAATCAATAAGGCTGAACTTATTTTCCAGGTAGATACATTGCTGTCTGAAGTCGATAAATATCCGCCACCAATACAGCTCCTGTTTACATATATAAATGATAAAGGGGAGGAAAATTTACCGGCTGATTTCTGGTTTAGCTCTGGATTTTATGGTGGGTTTTTAAATACCAGCAATTATACATACCGGTTTAATGTTACTCAACATGTGCAGCAGATAATTGATAACCAAATACAAAATAACGGCTTCTTTTTAACAACTGCCCGCAAAAACAGTGAGGCCAATCGGGTGGTTCTGAAAGGCAGCAACAGTGAAACCGGAATAAAACTGGTTATTACCTATTCCAAATTCCTGCAGTAATTAAAACACTTATACGGGCTGCTGTCCTTCTCATTGTTCCCTGAATGGTTTTTAATTCCATTTGTACGGAATTAATTTGAATTAAACTGCTTCCATATATGAATTATGGTTGGGACCAACCTAATGACTAATCAAATTCGTAGCATACCTCGGAAACCACGTGCTGCATAGTACGATTCTGCACCGTTGTGGTAAGTAAAAACATGATTGTAACGTCTGTCGCAAAAAATGGCGCCACCATGTTTTCGAATTTCATCAGGTGTTTTTACCCAGCTCGAGGTCTTCATATCGAAGGGAAAAAGTTGCTGCAATTCCCGGTATTGCTCTTCGGTTAGCAATTCAATACCCATTGCGGCAGCCTTACCCACAGCACTCCCTTTCGGTTTATGCTCCTTCCGCGCTTCCAGGGCCTCGTCGTCGTAGCACAGGCTTCTGCGGCCTTTAGGGCTTTCAACAGAACAATCACAGAACAGGATTTCTCCTGTTTCTTCGATAAAGCCAGTCACATCGGGTTCGCCACCGGTTTCTTCCATTACCTGAAGCGATAATAGCTTTTCAACAGAAGCTTCATCCTCCAGCCTGGCCTGCACCTCTGACCATTCAATAGCTTTATGACGGTGAGAGAACTTTTTAAACCGGGATCTTAATGTGTTTAGGAGTGCTTCCCGCTGCTCCGGCAATAATTGTTTGTTGATGAGTGTTGCCATAAAATTTAAATTAACATATGAATAATAGGAATGGTTTAAGGGAAATATTTAGCTTATTCAAAATCTGTGAAAAATGAAGGAAAAAATTTCCTAAGTTGTTGCTGTGGATGGCAATTGTTGGAAAATTTATGCTTTGCCTAAATATTTCAGTTCCCTTTCAGCCATTAATGCCCATGAATCGTTGCCATGAACTTTCAACCTATGACCATGAAACCTGAAATGGTAAATTCTTCCGGTTATGCTTCCTTCTATCCTGAATGATTGGGTTCCGGTAAATTCAAACAGGCTGTCGAAACTGGTTTTCACTAATGCTTCGGACACGGTGGTTTTTTCATTTGAGAAGTTTGCCTGTTTTTTCCCGTGCAACCATTCTTCCCTTTTTTTTCCGCAGCAAGACATTTATGCGAACTTTACTGTTTATTTGTAATATTAAAAAGCAGGCAGGCAGCCCCTGAGAGTGCGAACCAGATGATAATTCCACCCAGCCAATCCTCTCCCAGGAAAAAAGCAAACGGAATTGCAATCCATAAACTGAGGCAATAAAAGCAGTCGAGCAGGTTTCCGAAGAAACCCTGCCCGAATAGCTTTCTGAATTTGAACACAATACCAAAAGGCCCGTCTTCCTGTGAAAGCAAATGAGTAATACGCCATACGGCAAGTGCGCAGATTATAAAACCTGATAACAAATTAACTGTCATGGAGTAAGCCGTTCCATCATGATCAGTGCCCAATTGTGATACCAGTTTGAAAGCCCGGTGTTATAACCATTGGTTACTCTTTGCCTGGCACGTAAATCAAATACATACCGCGTGAAGTATTCTCCTGATTTGACCCACCCATCTCCTGTAATTGGTGGCTCAATTACAACATCAACCGGATCGGAAGTAGAGTAATCATTCAACGTCCCCGTATACCCCGGACATGCATGATGAACATTAAGAGGATTGCTACCTCCGGGAAAGATGTGTTCACCACTTACAGTAAAAGTTGATTCAATGTTTGAAGTTAGATTCAGGTCAGTTTCCGGGCACCTGGTAATTTTTAATGTGTAATGGTCTACAAATCCATAATCATCTTTCGCTATAAATGAAAACGAAATGGGTGTTTTTAGCTGAGAATCACTTAGACGCCACAATCCGCAACCAGAATCCAAAACAGAAGGATCGCTGATTACCGGCTCTGTTAACTGAAATTTAAGCCCTTTGTTATGAATGTATAGGGCAATTAAATCCGTGGAATTGGGAACAAGTGCACCGGCAGAATCATATCCGTCGACCCTTACAAAAAATTTACCGGGCGTTCTTTCTCCCGAAACAATATCATATAGTTCAGTATTAAGACGCATATACCTGTCAGAGTTGGAATACTCCCAATCAATTCCATCGGCAAATATTTCCTTTTGGATATTGATATATGCAGGAACTGTTCCGTTCAGCGTCCCGCCGGCATTCGGATAAAAAGGACCAACGTTATCACCAATATAACCGGGCAGGTGCCGTTTGGAGAATTTTGGATGTTTGTAGTTCTGACTGACATAAGTCCAGCCAAAGGTGTTCGAACGCCTGATCCTAACGGTAAACCATTTTATCTTATTGTCAGACGCATCTTTCGAAGTATCGTACATGCAACCTTTCATATCAATTATTCCACGCCAGGCCGCACATTCTACACTGAACCCGGCCAGTGAGTTATTGACAGATATTTTTCCGGTCGGTTCAAGATAGTTGGAGTAGCCGTGCCGTTCTGTAGCAGTAGAGGAAGTGGAAGCCGCCGTATTTTGATTTCCCCCAATAAATACATTTCCGAGGCTGCCAATCAGATTGCCATTGAAACAGGCAGAAGTAACCCTTATCTGAGATTCAGGCAGGCATAGGTTAATTCTTTTCAGGTTTGGAACATTGTAATAGGGAGCACTTTCATACCGCACTTCGAAGGGTGCATAATCTACAATTTTAACAATTATATCGGGATACATTACAATATTTACATCTTCACCCGGGGCAATATCAGTTGAATCTTCAAGTCCGGGGAATGTCATATCGAAACTGAACCGGAAGATGTAATTTCCGAACTGGTCGGTCATAGCATCACCAAGCATCCGGCGGTGGCCTGTTCCTGTATAAGGGCCACCCATTAATTCAGTGTCAGTTCGATCGTATTCCTCAAAGGTAAGAGATAAATTCGTACCTGCTTCTGTTATACAAGGAGTAAACAGGCCGCTGATACCTTTCACAAGTTTAATATTTTCGGAAGCCAGTGCAGTTGTTTTTGACAACGAACTTGATTCGGAGGTTCGTAACAGGTTGAAATTGGAAACATCCAGGTTTGAAGATCGTTCTTTTTCATCTCTAGATTCCTTTTTTTGATCTTCATTAGCCTTTCTCACATACTGAAGACTGGTTTTGGGTTGCATTGCCTCACCGGCTAAATCCAGAACAATCGGTTTAAACGGTTCAAATTCCGGTGGATTTGGATCTATAGGAAAAGGAGGAATTCGCTCCGGATAATATTTTTTAATCCATTCATATATTAATGGATTCTTCAGAGCCTTTATAAGTCCCGGGTAAGTTTCAATAACATAGGGAAGTCTCCAGCATGGGTTAAAGATACAGGTGCCGCTGTAAAGCGTAACATTCCCGTATATAATAAAGTCGTTGATGGTAACCGGAGTGGTACAGGTTAATATAAGATCGTTAAAATCGGAGTCCGATCCGGCATCATTTGACCAGATTTCAAATTCGTAGTTTCCTCCGATTTGGCGAGGAAATTTCAATTGAGTCTCAGAGGTTTGCCATACTGATCCTTTTTTGAACTGAATGGCGATGGACCATTGGAGGCCTGTTACATCCGCAGTGGTGCCGGGAGTTCCTGTGTATGTACCATTTCCGGAAATTGCCCCCTGTACAATAAACCGCTGCTGATAGGATGCGCTTTTTGATTTTACGGTAACAGTCCAGTTACCTTGCATCGAAATGATCATTGCTGTTTAATTTTGTAGTTGGCCTACTTTTTTAATTCGGATTTTCGGCATATTCCGTTTCTTAATATTTAAGAACTTATAGCTTTCCTCAAATAACAACAGTTTATACTTTTAATTTTTTATTAAGTTTCAGATTGCGGCTATTATAATTTATAAAAAGAAAAAGAGCAAATGAAAATTCCAAGAGGGATCAAATCAGATTAAAGGAAAATTTAGGATGAATAACCGGTGAAGAAAGCCAGAGATTGGCCGTTAAGGCTGGCAGAACCGCTGGTGGTGTATTTAAATTCTGCGGTGTAGTGGTTCATCAATTCATGTAAGAAGCGCCTTGAGAAGAATGTATGTTAGCATTTCTATAGCTTAATCAAAATCTTCATCAGATACCCATAGTTCAGCAAGTATGAAAACAATTGTATTTAATATCCAAAATATTACCATATTAATGTTTACATGGTTAAATGGTCCCCTGAATTCAAATATATTTACTTGAAAAAAATAATAAATACTTTCCATTATTTCTTCAATACTGTCGGCATCAAAATTTAACAATTCAAACATTAAAAAACCAATTATCCATATCAGAAAGCTTAATATCCAAAATAAAATAAATAATACTACAGTGGAAGCGAATGGAACCAGAAGTTGCAACATGCTTTTTGTTTTCATAAAGAGTATCTTTTAGGTTTCGTTATAATAACTTTCAATTTATAAGATGGGCTATAAATTACATCTCCTTTTTAGAATCAATTGCCTGAGGCTTATTTTATTGAATGGAAGAAAGTTTATAGAAGCAGAGCCAATACATTAAGCATGAGTTGATGTTTTTTTTACAGATTTCACTCATCCGAAAACATTCATGATTTTCTTGCCGCTATATATCCTTATTCTTATTGTTGTGACTCAAGAAAAATTTTGCCAATGTAAAAAAAATAAAAATATTTTTAAACAATTGAGTTTTGCTGCTATTGCCAAATTGGTTTTGCCTGTTTTATGTCCACGTGTATAATACGGCACATTAATTTGGTGTAAATTTTATTTAAAAAAAGGCAGAGTTCTTTCACGACAATTGTTTTTCGTAAAAAGAACCTGCCTGAAATACAGTGAACTAAAAAATTCTATTATGCTTACGATTAATTAACTACACCGACTTATCAAATTTTTCAAGATCCCGTTTACTGGTTGACTGTTCTTTTTGCAGCGGTTCATCTTCTTTTAGTGATTCAACAATTTCTGTTACTGAACCAATTTTTTTTGAGTACTTCAAATCAAAACGGTCTAGATTCATTACCTTATTCCAGGCTGCTACAAAGTCATATATAAATTTTTCCTGAGCATCAGCAACGGCATATACCTCAGCAAGAGCTCTTAGTTCTGAGTTGGCCCCAAAGATTAAATCCACGCGTGTTGCAGACCATTTCTTTTCCCCGGTTTTGCGGTCAATGCCATTGAATTTCTCATTTTCTTCTGATGCAGGCATCCATTTAGTGCTCATATCGAGCAGGTTAACAAAAAAGTCGTTTGTAAGCACTTCGGTACGGTTGGTTAAAACCCCATTGTCTGAATTATCATAGTTTGTGTTCAGAGCACGCATTCCCCCCACCAGTACAGTCATTTCAGGTGGGGTTAATCCCAGCAGGTGCGCTTTTTCAACAAGCAGGTCTTCGGTAGCGACCGAATATTTCTTTTTCAGGTAGTTTCTGAATCCATCGGCAAAAGGTTCCATCACTTTGAAACCATCTACATCAGTTTGTTCCTGCGATGCATCCATACGCCCCGGAGAAAAAGGGACCGATATAATATAACCGGCATCTTTAGCAGCTTTTTCTACACCTGCACATCCGGCTATTACAATAAGGTCGGCAAGTGATACTTTTTTGCCGTTTGTCTGCACATCGTTGAATTCCTTTTGAATCGTTTCCAGCGTTTCCAGCACTTTTGCCAGCTGTGGCGGATTATTTACAGTCCAGCTTTTCTGTGGTTCAAGACGGATACGTGCTCCATTTGCGCCGCCCCGCTTATCAGTTCCCCTAAAGGTTGATGCCGAGGCCCAGGCAGTAGTTACCAGTTCTGAGACTGAAAGTCCTGATTCCAACACCCTTGTTTTTAGTGTTGCAACATCTTTATCATCCACCAGGGGATGGTTTACAGCAGGTATAGGATCTTGCCAGAGCAATTCTTCTTTCGGAACCTCCGGACCAAGGTAACGTGAAACCGGCCCCATGTCCCTGTGGGTTAGCTTAAACCATGCACGTGCAAATGCATCGGCAAATTCCAGGGGGTGTTCATAAAAACGTCTTGATATTTTTTCGTAAACAGGATCAAAACGTAAAGCCAGATCGGTGGTAAGCATGGTAGGTGAATGCCGTTTTGACGGATCATGGGCATCAGGCATTTCTTTGCCTGCATTTTTAGCAACCCACTGGTGTGCACCGGCCGGGCTTTTAGTCAGTTCCCATTCGTATTTAAACAGGTTATCGAAGAAATAGTAGCTCCATTTGGCAGGGGTTTGTGTCCATATTACTTCCAGTCCGCTGGTAATGGTATCACCTCCCTTGCCTGTGCCAAAACTGTTTTTCCAGCCCAGGCCTTGATCTTCCAATGGGGCAGCCTCGGGTTCAACGCCTACATTTTCAGCATCGCCCGCACCGTGTGTTTTTCCAAAGGTATGTCCGCCGGCAATAAGGGCAACCGTTTCTTCATCATTCATAGCCATCCGGGCAAATGTGTCACGGATATCCTTAGCTGCCAAAAGCGGATCGGGATTCCTGTTCGGACCTTCCGGATTTACATAGATAAGGCCCATCTGTATGGCTGCAAGTGGATTGTCTGCTTCATTAATATCCAGTATCCGCTCATCATTTTCGAGCCATTCTTTTTCTGATCCCCAATAGACATCTTCATCCGGTTCCCACACATCCTCCCGGCCGCCGGCAAATCCAAAGGTTTTAAACCCCATCGATTCCAGGGCAACATTGCCTGCAAGTATCATCAGATCGGCCCATGAAATTTTCCTGCCGTATTTTTGTTTGATGGGCCAGAGAAGGCGACGTGCCTTATCAAGATTGGCATTATCGGGCCAGCTGTTTAACGGTGCAAACCTTTGCTGACCTCTTCCTGCTCCACCTCTTCCATCCCCAACACGATAGGTCCCGGCACTGTGCCATGCCATGCGTATAAACAATGGCCCATAATGACCATAATCGGCAGGCCACCAATCCTGTGAGTCGGTCATTAACTTGTGCAGATCTTCTTTTACCGCCTTTAAGTTGAGACTTTTAAACTCTTCTGCATAGTTAAATCCTTCACCCATTGGGTTCGACTTTGAAGAATGCTGACGAAGCGTGCTGAGTTTTAACTGGTTGGGCCACCAATCGATGTTTTTTGTACCCGCCGCCCCAAAACTGTGTTTTCCTTGAGCCCCGGTAACCGGGCATTTGCTGACTTTTTCAGATTTGTTTTCCATTTTTATATGTTTTAAATTACTATATTATTTGCTTTTTGTATTTGCCAATTATATGAAGTTTGATGTCTTCAATCTTGAAATCAGGAATCTGTTTTTTCTCAAAATAATCATCAAGCAGCTTATTGAGGTTATCGTCAAAAAAATCTTCAATCTGATCAGAATCGGAACAATAAATGTGATGATGGCTTTCCATAATTGCATCGTAACGCATCACATCTTTTTCTGTTTTAACTCTTTTTATAAGTTGATTGTCAACCAGAACGTCCAGAACCTTATAAACTGTAGCCACTGAAATGTTAGGATGATTTCTCCTGATGTAATCAATTATGTTTTCTGCGGAGGGATGATTTTTTAGATTTGTTATGGCTTCCAGGATAGCCATCCGTTGTGGAGTAACTTTTAATCCTTTTTCAGTTAACTTGTTCTTAATCAACCCAGCTTTCACAGATAAATAGTTTTAAAGGATAATGATTCTCATTTAGCAAAAATAACAGAATAGACATATAAAAGTTTAGAAGACTACAAAAATATTCTTGCGGATGATTTTGGTTCATGATAATTAACCTGTGACTATAAAATTACCTGGAATAAGATGGAGTAGGATACCTGGTGCTATCTTGTCTCTATCCAAAATAATTTAATTAATCCCTTTGTAATTAAGGCAAAATCAATATTTTTGCAGCTTTTTACGCCATGACTTATTCGCAGTTAATCATTTTCCTGCTGATAGGAACCGGATTAAGTTTTGATTCCTTTGCAGTATCTGTTTCGTGTGGGCTGGTTAAGAAGCAAATCAGTTTTAAAGAAGCTGTTCCTATAGCTTTCTCCCTTTCGCTGTTTCAGGCATTGTTCCCGGTTTTGGGATGGTATGCAGGTATTAAACTTCATGGGTATATTGAAGCATTTGACCATTGGGTGGCATTCATTCTGCTTGCTTTTATTGGTTTAAAAATGATAGTTGAAGGAAAACAGCTTCAGGAAAATCAATATTCATTTAATTCATTAAACCTTCGTTTGGTATTGGGCTTGTCCGTTGCTACCAGTATTGATGCGCTGGCGGTTGGGCTGAGTTTTGGTGTGCTTGAGATGTCAATTATTTACCCGGTGGTAATCATTGGAACAGTAACCTTTCTGGCATCCATGCTTGGCATGTTATGCGGCAAGAGCATTCCGGAAAAACGAAGCCGGCAGTCGCTCATATTGGGTGGAGTTGTTTTGATGACAATTGGTATAAAAATTCTGGTGGAACATCTTTGGTTCTTATAAAAATGCAAATAGGAACCCTTAAATTCACTGATACCCCGCTTTTTCTGGCACCCATGGAAGATGTCACTTACAAGTCATTCCGCTGGATGTGCAAAAAGTACGGTGCAGATGTGATGTATACCGAATTTGTATCATCGGAGGCGCTGGTGAGGGACGTCAAAAAATCACGGGAAAAGATGGTGTTGTTTGATTTCGACCGACCGGTTGCCATACAGATATATGGGCACAACATTGATTCAATGGTTTATGCAGCGAAGGTAGCAGAAGAACTGGAGCCTGAATTTATCGATATCAATTTTGGCTGCCCGATGAAGAAGATCATCAGGCACGGTGCCGGCGCTGCACTACTGCGAGATATGCCCAAAATGCAGCAGATGGCTGCAGAAATTGTGAAAGCCGTTCAGGTACCTGTAACTGCAAAAACACGCCTGGGTTGGGACTCAAATGACAAGCCCATATTGGAAGCTGCCCTTCGCCTTCAGGATGTGGGGATTGAAGCCCTTGCCATACATGGCCGGACGCGTGAACAGCTTTATACTGGTGAGGCTGACTGGACCCTTATAGGCGAAGTAAAAAACCATCCGCAGATAAAAATTCCCATTATAGGAAACGGTGATATTACCAGTGGGCCCAAAGCAAAAATGCTGCTGGAGCAAACCGGAGTTGATGCCCTGATGATTGGTCGCCCTTCAATTGGCCGCCCCTGGATTTTCAGGGAAGTAAAACATTATCTGAAAACCGGCGAAATTCTTCCTCCGCCTACTGTTAACGAAATTGTGAAAAATGTAAGGGAACAGCTCCAACTGAACCTCGACTGGAAAGACAATGAGCGGTCGGCAATATTAATGATGCGCCGGCATTTCGCCAAATATTTTCCCGGACTATCAAACTTTCGGGAGCTAAAAATCAGATTGCTGCGCGCAGAAACCAATGCAGAGGTAAATGAAATTCTGAATGAAATTGCTGACACCTGGCGGGATATACAACCTGCATATCAATAAAAAAGAACTGATTTCTGTTACCGTATCAATAATTTCTCGGAAGCACTTCGTGTATTGTTGTATTCCAGGTAATAGTGGTAAATTCCACCGGGATAGATTGATACATCAAGCAATAAATAATCGGTATGGTTATCAACCATAAATTGCCTTACCAGTTTTCCGTTATTATCAAAAAGAACCAGGGTTGCTTCCCTTATCTCAGGTGGCAATTTATAATTAACTTTCACGGTACCGGTGGACGGGTTTGGAAAAGCTTTCAGTTCTGCCGTATACTTTTCAGCTTCAGCCAGTGAACTATGAACTGGTATTCCCGGTAAGCTATACACATTGGTCCATATTTTCTCCGGCCATACTGAGTAATCATAGCAATATGCAAAAAGCTTCCAAATATTATCGCTTGTTTTGTTGACGTATATATAGCGGGCCCCGTTAATGTTTATCAGAGGTGAACCATCTTCATTTATTACCCGGCTGCCATATTCATAATAATATGAACTGGCGGTTGGCACATATTTATACCAGGTATAAACCAATTCAATACCCGCATCATTATCAAAAAGATTTTCAGAAAGGTATTTCACATCAGCAAGATAGCATCCCGGTGGCACACTGCAGGAGATTGTCTTCCAGAGTGAATGATCAAGATTGTAGAGACGACACTGTGCATTAGGTACGTTCATGATGTAATACTTGTAGCCCAACGTTTCAAATTTAACAGGTGCAGCAGAGTAATTGTAGGTATGCTCAAGTGTGACTTGGGCAAAACCAAATGCGTACAGCAGCAGAAGCAAATTGACAAAAACTGATTTTTTCATGATAGTAGTTATTTAATTCGTTTAATATGAATCACCGAATAAGAAAGCTTCAGATGCATAAATGTTTTTCGTAATTCAGCTATGAAAATTTCAACGGACGGAAGAATTTTTGTTGAGAATCTTTTTTTTCTTACCGCATTAGCTGCAAACCTTCGTCTGCCGAAGGATCGCCCGGATTATAGAGTTTCACCTTATTAAAGAGAACTTTTGCCTGGTTGTAATTTCTTGTAAAATAATAGGTCCAGGCCAGCATAAGCAATCCGTCATAATCGAACGGATACAGATCAACCACTTTCTTAAAAAGCGGGATTGCCTTGTCATAGTTGCGGCGCTCGTAATGTATCATTCCCAGCCGGAAAAGGGCAATGGTATTGTTGGGATGAATCTCCAGTATTTTGTTGTATAATTCAACCACTTCATCCCACCGTCCAAGGGCAGCTTTTGGCAATACAAGTCCGAACCTGGCTTCTTCAGAATAAGGCATCAGCTGTTGTGCATTTGTATAATAGGTAACCGACTCGTCAAACTGCCCTGCATTATAGTAAAGCCAGCCCAACCGCAGGTTAATCTCGTATGATGAAGCATCATAAACTTTCTTCAATTCATTTGCAGCGGATAGAAAATCATTTTTCTTTTCCAACTCATAGCTTCGGCCAAATGCCTGTTCCAATGTTTCCTGTCTTACCTGCCCCCATACCGGTATTACCACCAGGCCTAACAACAGTGCAATAAAATTATCTCTTAAAAACTCCATGATATTCCGGCTGTTAATGAATGTTTTACATAGCTATAACTCACTGAATTGCTTTTAAAATAGTTACTGTAAACCTGGTAGGTTTCGGCAACGTCCTGAGTAATATACCGTAATACAAAACGGTATTTCTTACCCGTAGGAAAATAAAGACTACCGGTGAACTTATGTTCTGAAGTTCCGGGGAAATTGGAAACCACATACCCTGCCGGCTCAATGAAATTTACCATATCACCGTTCAGGTACTGACCATAAAAATGTACAGATCCCGCCTGAAAGCCTCCCGAGATACCCATGGTATTAAAAGCAAAACCTTTTGCCTTATCATCTTTAAAGTAAAAACGGGGTGTAAGATATAAGTTCAGATTTGATAACGGATAAAAGGTAAGCCATACTGAATACTGGCTAAAATTTAATTCTGATATATCAGCGTAGTTGTATTCTGCTCCGGGAGAGAAATTTTCGAAATGGGTCCAGGCAGAAACAGAAAAAACCCAATCGTGATAATTCAACCTGCTTTGGGAAAAATAGCGTTGATTACCTCTGAACCCACCGGATGAATAAGAATTATCTCCCCAAATTATGCTAATGGATGGCGAAAAGTTCAACTTCCTTCCCAAAAGCAATGTTGGGTTCAGAAAATATTGGAACTGATTTGTGTTTGAAGAAAAAGAATTTCTACCAACCCAATCCACAATCTGTTCACGTGTTATCCCTACATAAGTCAGGTTGTGGTTCACGCTGACAGATGGCGCAATACGATGGCTCAAATCAAATGATTCAAAATGATAATTCTTCAAATAAAAAGCTTCACCGTAATTATCTCCAACTCCGGCCTCAACGCCATGAGGTTCAGTTTTTAATGATTCAAAACGGGGATTGAAACTGTAACCGGCCTCAATTGCTATATTCATGATTTTGCTGCTGGTATAACTGATTTTCTCTTGTAGACCGGGCGAAAAACTGGCTGCCTTTTTATAAGCTTCAGAAGTCTGTCCTCCAAATAGCAGACTGTAGTATGTATATTCCTGCAACCATTCAAAAGAACGATCATTTTCCCAGGCTTTCGTAAACCATTTTGCAGCCTTCCGGTATTTTTTCAGATTGTACAAGGCAATTCCCGTACGTGCCTGCAAATAAAAAAAATCAATTCCCTGCCTGCGAGCCTCTTCAGCAAATTGTATCAATTCTTCCCAGTTGCCTTTAATGTACAGATCATAGGAAGTTTTATCCACTTCGGGAAAACTCATGCTTTGCTGTGCCTGTACTGACAGGAAAAATAAAATAAAAGTGACTATGAATCCACTTCGTTTTTGCATATCATGTTCAAATTTGCTTCATTTGTTTTTATATGTATCTCAAATTCTCCGTTACTATTTATTTCCACCCGGTTTTTGATAATATTCATTATCTTCCCCGCTGCTTTTCGCGTGACCTGAATTTCCATCTTTACTTTATCTGATGAAAGTATATTACCTGATTCCAGCATGAGTAGTTTATATTCAGCTTTTAGAAATACAATTAACGGAGCTGTAAAATCCTGGATATATTTAAGCAATCCTCCGTACATGAGATGAACCGGGATAGAGTCATTAATCATGCTGTGAGGCTGGAAACCCACCGGTACTTTATACAACGTTATATAAAACCAGTACAGCGGAGTGTTTTTCTTCCCCTGAAAATTGGTGAAGAAGTGCATGTCGCCCTGATTGTATAAATAAGCCACCCCGCCGGATTGCATGCACTTGATGTATGTGGTATTGTATATATCCGTTTCTGTCACCCAATTGTATTCTCCTGCCATCTTCTTCCATTTTACGGAATCCGATTCCACTTCTACCGTAACATGGATTCGCCTGCCTGGAATAAAATTCAGCGCCTTGGAGAGCAATTCATTTTTTGGAGGGTTGGAAAGTACCTGGTCCTTTAATGGAAACCTGAACGAATTCAACACATATCCTGAATCTTCCTTTAGCAAATAATGACCAAAAGGATAGTCAAGGGTAACTGAACCCACATAGGGGTTGGCCTGAAACTGAAAGTGCAGGTGCGGATAGGGAGACCTTCCGGAGTTGCCACATCGTCCAATTAACTGTCCTTTTTGTACGGTATCACCTTTTTTTACCTCTGTCGACCGGTGCTTCAGATGGCTAAGCTTGGAATACAGAAAATCATTGTGTTTGATTACGACTGTATTACCCCAGTTGTCTTTGGTGTTTATATCGCCGATAACATTGTCATGTATCGCATCAATCACTTCGGCTACCGTACCATCGGCCGGTGCCAGAACAACTTTTCCAAAGCAGTAATAATCATCAGCCAAATCGCCAGCGTTTTTAAATTGCTGCCCTTCGTAGTTAGTGATAATAAAATCCCATGCATGACTCCAGGCTCCTTTATGCGTGTATTCGCCTTTGTGTCCCTGGCTCACAGTCCATTCCCCAAAAAATGGCAGAGCTGCCGATACAGGGTATGCTGCAGGAAAACGGGTTGCATTCCCTGAATAAAGATAAAGGTTCTTCTCCGGGTCACCCAGTTGAACCGGTGTTTCAACTAAGTGCTGTGGGCGTTTCTCCCGAAGCTTCAATGCATATAAAAACATAAGGACGATGAAATTGAACGGCAGGGAATAAGGGGAAATCCGGAACAGAAGAAATATCTGCTGAGTGCTTGTTGTTAGTAATACAACTGCGGGAAGAAGCACAATTATCCAGCCAAAACTGGCCCTTCCGGGTACAAGATAATATCCACCCAGTGCAATGGCTGTAAGGATGTAGTTAAATCCGATAAAAGTATAACCCAGTGAATCAAATTCGATGCCTACTAACCTGTAAAAAAGAAATGCAACTCCATATCCCAGTATGGAAAGTACAAAAGTAATACGTGAATAAATAAGTAATCCTGCAGAAATGAGAATTCCTGCCAGAAGGTGTGCCTGAAAGAAGATAGCTCCCAGCGAACGAAAATAGACACGGATGAACGATGAAGTAATATTTTTTTCAAGAAAATCGTAGAAATCAACAAAGGCCTTGCCGCCAAGGGAATATAGCTCATTGTAAACAAAAATTCCCCTTTCGCTTAGGTTCAGTGCTGACAAGCTGCCGGATGAAAGCGCGACTATCCATATCGTCAATAAAAAAGGTACACTTAAAAAAGGCAGACCATATTTTCCCAACACACCCTGAAATACAATGGTAAGGAAAAAGCAAATAAATGCAGTAACGGCTATCAAAACAAGCACCTGGAGGGAGGGTTGATAATACAAACCCACACCCAATCCCACCAGCAAGGCATTAAACCCGTATAATCCGGAACGGAGAAGGTAGGAGTTGTATCCCATGCTCCATGCCAGTGCGTTGGCTACCATAACAGCCAACAACCCGCCGATTCCGGCACCGTAATCGAAAAAGCTGATGGCAATAAGGAAAACTGCCAGCAATTTCGAAGTAGAGAAAAATACCTGTGAATAGCTGTTTAGGATTGAATTCAATATAACTTTCCCCCCTGGGGTATCAGGTTTCATTGAATGGCTTTTATATTCTCGTTGTGGTTTCTGGCTCTGTCATCGTTTGTAAATTCTCTT
Source organism: Mariniphaga sp. (assembly GCA_041684965.1). Classification (GTDB taxonomy): domain Bacteria; phylum Bacteroidota; class Bacteroidia; order Bacteroidales; family Prolixibacteraceae; genus Mariniphaga. The sequence continues at coordinate 108,533 of JAWLGR010000004.1, read as the reverse complement.
TCTTTCTGATTGTTATTACATTTCCCTCCAAATCAATTAATACCACATTCGGACGATAGGTTATGAACTGCATCCACTGTGTAACATTGTATGCACCGACACGTTCCACCACGAGCTGGTCACCAGTTTTTACCTGTGGGAAGTTTATAGCCTCGCGTACTACATCAATATTCATACAAAGGGGGCCATAGATCGTGGTTTCTTCCATATGCTCTGAACCGCGTTGAGATGGATAAATTCCGAGGTTATACCAAAACGAGGTGAACAGCAGGTTTACCCCGGCATCAATGATTATGCTGCGCCGCCCTGTTGATAATCGTTTGTTTGCTAAAACTGTGGAAAGCAGGTAACCTGCATCATCAATCAATGCTCGGCCTGTTTCCAGAAACAGTACAGGCAGGTTTTCATGCGGTATCTCGGAAGAAATAAGTGCATTGGAGATTGCTTCAGCATAATCATCAAAAGTGGGACAAGTTTCATTTCCCGGCATATACGAACCCTTTAATGTATTTTTTGATGCAAAACCACCTCCCAGATCAATATATTTCAGCCATTTATCAAACTTACGATGAATGGCCATATAAAGGTTCGACAATTTCGAAGCCGCAACAGCATATGCTGAAGTTGCCATGATGTAGGTGCCAATGTGTGTGTGCAGGCCCGTCAGTTCCAGTTTTTCAGCCAGCATGATTCTGTTTATAGCATTCCAGGCTTCACCGTTCTCATAGTTAAAACCGAACCTGTCCCACATGGGATAAATGCCGGTGTCCATATTCACCCTTATTGCAACGCGAGCTGTCTTTTTCAGTTTACGGGTAAGTTCTATCAGCAGGTACAGCTCGTCGAAATGATCGATATGAATAAAGGCATTGTGATTGATTGCAAGGGTTAAATCTTCAACCGACTTATCAGGACCGTTGAAAAGTATCTGCGAACCCTTCACCCCAAGTGCCAGCGCCTTTTCAAATTCAAACCCTGAAACCACCTCAGCCCACGCTCCCTCCTGATGAAAAATGGAACATACTGCATTGAGGTAATTGGTTTTATAAGACCAGGCAAACTGTACTTTTGGGTAACGCGTTTCAAATGCCCGACGTGCTTCCTTATAAGTATTTTGTATTGTTTTTTCAGAAAATACAAACAGCGGTGAACCATAATTTTCTAATAAACGGGCTACTGGAATTCCGTCTAATTCTGAAATGAATTTTGGCTTCGAAGGCAGGCCAAATTTTGTTGGTACCCCGGCTGTAATTTTACTTATCACCGGTTTCTCGTACTTGATTTTTTCCATAGTTATATCTCCCTGTTCATTGAAATGGCAGCAAATTTCTCCAAATCCACAATCATGTCGTAGGAATAGCGCACAAACATTTTCCCTATTTTATATAAGTACATGGGTGTAACCTCAATCCCTAATGCAAGCTTCACCAGTGCTTCGGGGATGTTTTGTCCTGCACCCACTGCCAGATAAACCCATGCAGGAATTCTTGGATTAATTTCTATCAGGTAATATTCGCCATTTTTGGTTTTTATAAGTTCAAGTTCCATTCCTCCCCGCCACTTCGTCTGCCGGATAAGTGAACGGGTAAGCTCCATCATTTTTTCATCGGCTAAAGTTATACCTCCCCATGCTTTGCCTTTATCGGTGGTATATTGTTTACGCATGGGCACAGCAGCAACTGTATTCCCGTTACCATCTCCCAGTGCAACTACATTCACTTCAGTTCCGGAAATAAATTCCTGGGCAATTACCGGAAACCCCCATTTGGCAGATATTTTCATGAATGATTGCTTTACCTGATCTTTATTGGTGGCCAGATAGGCATCATAAAATTGCCCTTTTACCATCACAGGGTAATCAAACTTATCTTCCAGTTCGGTTATCTGTCCCAGACTGCCAAGGTTCAGGCTTCCCGGTACTTTAATACCATACTTCTTCCCAAACTCGGGGAGCCGGTTCTTTTCGCGTTCCTGAAATTGTTCAAATGTTGGCAGGAAGGTACGGATTCCTGAACGGTTAAGACGCTCTTCATTTTTCATAAATGAAAAAAGTTCGGCATCGAAATTGGGAACCAGAACATCAATTTTCTCCTGCCGGTGGATGTCTTCTATCCGTTCAATTAAATCATCCGATCCGGATGACGGATAAGGAATCTGGAATATGCGGCTGCACAGCCCCTCCATATATATACCTGGTTCCAGATTCTCATAAACTAACCCAATAACCCTTACATCAAATTCCTCCGATTCTTTCACCCCCCGGATGAACGGAACTCCGGGACCAGGGTTGTCTGTGTTGTTAAGGCCACTGACAGCCAGTGTAATTTGTTTTTTTTCCATTCTGAATTTTAATTAAATACCGGTGTGCTATCTCCTGAAATCAACTGATGATGTTTCAACAAGGAACAAAACTCGTAGAAATCCTTCTCAAATGTCAGCTCGTCCACATCAAACCGCCCGGTAAAGTCTTCCTTAATTTCCTCCAACTCCTTTCCCTGTGAAATCAGTTGAATCAATTCCAGTCCCGTTGTGTTCAAACTAAATGAATCTCCGGTATTCGAATTAAAAACAAAACCATTATCGCTGATCTTAATTTCCTTTATTAATTTCATAGTATGAGATTATCAAGTTAACCAATGTAAACATTCTTTGTTATAAGCCAATACAATATCGAAATTATGAAAATTATTTTCATTAACTTGCAGGAATGAAAATTATTTATAGTCGTGTAATTCTCTTCAGACACCAGTGCAATAAAAACCTTGTGCAGAAGAACCATTTTTTTTTATAAAAGTGAATTGGCACCAAAGTTGCAATTTTTATCTATCTGTTTAACATTAATTTTAACACCATGAAAAAATTTATACGATTAATTTTTTTATTTAGCATGGCAGCACTTACTGCATGTGAAGGGCCACAAGGGCCACCCGGTCAGCCCGGCGCTCCGGGTGAGGATGGACTGGACGGTAATTTATTTCTCCCTACCGTATTTGAAATCGAGGGTGATTTTCTGTCTGATAATGACTTCCGCTTGTCCTATGTTTTTCCGTCTACTATCGAGGTACTTGAAAGCGACATCGTGCTGGTTTATATTCTTTGGGAACAGGCTGAAAGTGAGGATGGCGAACTGCTGGATGTATGGCGTTTGCTGCCCCAGACAATCGTGCTTAACGAGGGTATACTCCAGTATAATTACGATCATACCTTCACCGATGTACAGATATTCCTTGATGGCAACATTGATTTCGATTCCCTGCTCCCCGTTGAAGCACTTGACCAGGTGTTCCGGATTGTAGTGCTTCCGGCAGATTTTGCGGCGAATAAAGTGGCCGATATTGAAGATTTCAACCTTATGATGAAATCATTGGGCATAAATCCTGCCCTTATAAAGCCAGATGTTTCTGTTAAATTGAAATAATTTAAAAATTTCTCCTAAACCGTATGTTTTTCCTCCGCTTTCAGGCGGAGGAAAAATTTTACTCTTTTTTAAAATATGTAAACAAATTCCACATATTGGGGGCATGGAATTCCAATTTTGTGATCCTGTCTATTATCATTAAGAAGTTAAATTTGATTTTGCTGTCAATTGTTATTTATAAGCCATTGAATTAATAAGTTGCCCGATTTTTATGCCGGCTTTCCTTTTTTGTCGTGTAACTTTTTGCCCGGTTAATATTTTTTCAGGATTTTTTTATGAGAAGCTGAATTTACCCTGTTCCTTTAGTCGTTTTCTGTTTCAAATTCCTAATTTTACAAAAAACAACTATCCAATGAAACAAATTAAATATCCGGCATTGATTACCCTCCCAATCGTTGTATCTGCAATTTTTAGCAGCTGTGAAGAGAAAACAGAGCCTGTTGTCCGTCCCCACATTGTTTTGGTGATGGCCGATGACCAGGGATGGGGCGATATGGCTTACAATGGCCATCTGGTTTTAAAAACACCCAACTTTGATAATATGGCAGCTGCAGGGTTGCGGTTCGACCGGTTTTATGCTGCTGCGCCAGTATGCTCTCCCACCCGGGGAAGTGTAATGACTGGTCGCAATCCAAACAGGTTCGGCTGTTTTAGCTGGGGAAATACCTTGCGTCCTCAGGAAATAACAATTGCCGAAGTGCTTCAGTCTGCTGGTTATGTAACAGGGCACTTTGGTAAGTGGCACCTGGGCTCTGTGCAGGAAGGCAGTCCGGTTAATCCCGGTGCCAGCGGTTTTGATGAATGGCTTTCAGCACCCAATTTTTATGAAAACGATCCTATATTGAGTCGTGAAGGAACAGCCGTACAATTGAAGGGGGAAAGCTCGGAGGTAACAGTTGATGCCGCTATCGAATTCATTCGAAAACATGTAGGTTCAGAGCAGCCTGTCTTTGCCGTGGTGTGGTTTGGCTCCCCGCACGGGCCTCATATTGCCAGTGCACAGGATAGTGCCCAATATCCGGGAATAGAACCGGCTTTGCAGCATTTTTACGGTGAAATAACCGGAATGGACCGCGCAATGGGAAAGCTGAGACAGGAACTTAGGGATTTGGGCATCAGCGAAAATACACTTCTTTGGTATTGCAGTGATAATGGTGGTCTTCCAAACGTTGGCACCACCGGAGGCAGGGGTCGCAAGGGCGATATTTACGAAGGGGGGTTGCGAGTACCTGCCATTATTGAATGGCCGGCAAAAGTACCACAACCTAAAGCTACCAACCTTCCGGCAGTTACCAGCGATATATTTCCTACCTTGCTTGAAGTAGCAGGCGTAACAATGGAGAACCTGCCGGTGCTTGATGGAATAAGCCTGCTGCCTGCCATTGAAAACCAAATGGACAACCGCAGGCCGCCACTGGGTTTCTGGCACTACCCTGAGGGTGGGGTACCAACACCCTCACATCAATGGATGACTGAACTGCTGGAAGCCCAGAAACAGGGAAGCAGGGTTTCCGATTCGGCGCGACTGGTTCTGGATGCAGGTGAAATTAAAAAACAATATCCGGAAGACCAGTTTCCTGGCCATGCAGCATGGCTTGAATGGCCCTGGAAGCTGCACCGCATACAAAGAAACTCCGGCGAGCCAAATTTGGAACTCTATAACCTTGAAAAGGACTCACTCGAACAGTTTAACCTGGCTGATACCGAAGCCTCCCGATTACAGCCCATGTTGCTACAGCTTGAGGACTGGCAGCAATCGGTGATGCAAAGCCTGAACGGGAAGGATTATTAAAGTTTGTAGGTTGTTTGAGTTAAGTTTGGCGAAGATTTGAGTTAAGAAGCCGGGCTGGTATTTTAAATTAATTTTCATCCGACACTTATCCTTTTTACATGTAACTTAATAACCATTCAACAATACTTCAATAGGAATTTAATGAAGTCAGCGCTCAATAGTAAATTTTGCCAGAAGATTAAATAACAAGTTTCAGAGTCTGATAAAGCCAATTAAAAATAATTAATGCAAAGTTTTGCTGTCAGTCAAACCTGAATCCACTAAATATACCTTCATCTGTTAATACCACGACAAGTGGCTCATTAGATGTTTTTAAAACATTTATATCTATCGGTTTCCCATTCATTTTACCCTTTTTCAATATGTCTCCATGGTTATCCATTGCGACTACTGTTCCATCTTCACTACCAACAAATATCCATGATTTCTCGTCCTGATGAATAACCTTTACCACTGTTGGGGGGCTTGATAATTGTTTAGCCCAAATTTTCCGGGTTTGTGCATCCAGCACATTTACAAAACCGGAAGAAAGGCCAACTACAATCTCCTGTTTTCCATCTCCATCCAAATCTCCAACGTCCATCATGCGTATATTGGCTCGCGGCTCTTTTAGACCAGGCCCAAACTGTGCATTATACAATGGCGTACCACCTTCACTATAAATAGTAACCCTGTTCCATACCCCATTTATAGCAGATACAATCTCTTTGTTTCCATCATTATCAAGGTCTGTCAGAAAATTATCAAAACGATTCATGGCACCCCATCCATTTATAAAGGTATGTCCTTCCGGCACTCCTGCATAACCGCTATCAACCACTCTCATTTCTTTGCTATTGACTATTGCCATAGTTGCCCGACCATTTGGCCATCTGCCTATCAACATGTTTTTACTACCATCCGCCGCATCAACCATTAAAAACTGACGCCCAGGCCCCCAGAATACTGGCAGCCGTTTTACCAGATGACCAGTCTCATCAAGTACCTCAAGGGTGGTGGCACTACCGATAAAAGCGCGGCTTTTACCATCATCGAAATTCCCGCTGTTTAAGCCGGAAATCCCCGGATAAGCAGATTTGAACCAATAGGGTTTCCCTGCTTCGTAAACCGCTGGATCCATAACAGAAACAAACTCCCATTTCTTATGCCCCTGCTCATCGTATGCAATAACCAGTTCATCTGAACATCCGGCTAAAAGCAGCCCTGATCCGGCCCACCAATGGAGTACCCGGACATCTCCCGGTGTTGTCATCCTATTTACTTCCTTGCCCTCAGAGTTAATTATTATTATCTTATTACCAGTAGCTGTTACAATGAAATCATTTTGTCCCTCTGGTGCGGGGATAATAATACTTTCGATAGGCATGCCACCAAGATCGCCTTGCATGACAGGAGTAAAAACCGGAGGCGGTGTCTTAGTTTGCAATGCATACTGCTCCAATTGTTGTGCGCGACGCTGCTGCGCCAGCTTCAATAATTCCCGAAGTTCAACAGATAAAAATTTTCTGGCTTTGGAAGAGGGCTTTGCACCGGAGAGTTCATGACGACCGGCAGCCAGATTAAAACTATAAAGATTTTTTTCTTTTCTTCCCGTCATCTTTTTACCATTCATGTAAATCTCAGGAGATGAAAGGGCCAATGTTAATCTCACAGCTTTGGTGTTTATCACCGAAAGTGTACCTTTCTCAAAATCCCAATCAACCTCAACCGGGAAATCCGAGGTAAAGAATGTTGTGCCAAGTGCGGCAGAACGCAAAGCATGTCCATACAATGAGTTCTCCCCAAGAAGCACCAATTCCCCTTGTACCCCCCGATACTGACCTGATACGGCAAGAGCCGCTTCAGGCAATCTCAATATGGCAGCGTTGTCCTCAAGCTGTAAATTGATAAGCCTTTCATTACCGGTGGTTGCTTCCTGACCAAGCAGGTGGAAAAAGGTGCGCTTCCGACTATTCCCAGGGTTTCCCTGCCAAACCATGGTAGTGATTCTGCCTGGCCGAACATCCATCAACTCAGAGGTATGCAATTCAAAATCGGCTTCTGGATTTACTTCTGCCGGATTGATTTTTAGATAATTATGTTCTGCAATCCACTGGGCACCAGGCACCTCCCAAAATGTCTCAACACGGGTTTGCATTTCAGATTGCCTGCTCTTATCCTCAGGACGGAAAGTAATGTCGTCAGCGATAAGAGCATATTGCCTTGTCCGAAGGGCAAGTGACCTCCGCCAGTTGACAAATGGAAGATTGGGAACCTCACCCACCGCCACGGCAACCTGACCAACCACCTCATGGTGAATAATGGCCCCATCCATCGCTACTTTCGGCTCAACCATCCCGTCGGCACTGGAAAGTATCTGATTATTGTATCCTTTAAGAAGGGTCGAACCGTTAAGACGCAGCTCAAGTATAGTATACGTATGGTATGGATTGCTATAGGCACCATTATAACCGTCAATTAAAATATAATCACCGGAGGAATCAGAGGCATTCCGGTAACTCATATTCGTAAAAGACTGGTCATGGGCAAAATTATTGCCACGGGACTTCCACATCGGCTCAGGCAGAAAATTGACCAGCCACCTGTTTACAAGGTCAACAGGTTCAACTGGCTTAATATGTTCCTCCGGCCAGAAAGATTGGCCCAATCGAAAAATATCTGTATCTATACCTGTACGCTGACGGTAAGTAATCCATCGACCATCACCCGTCAGATAAGTCGCTTTGTTTAGAAAATCCAATGCCGCTGAATTCAATGCCCACTCCGGAGTGCGGCCTGTAATTATAACTTCCTGTCCCTGCAACAGACGCTGAAGTACCCCATTTTCAATCGGCTCCCGATCCCCGGTCAAAACCATGTATGTAAGTATTGGAGCAATACCTGTACAATACCAGTTTAATTGATCACCTTCACCGGTCACCCAGGCATGATTGTGCAGGGAAGCAAACGCTATTTGACCGGCACGTTCTGCCTGCGCCCACATTGGACTGGGATAATATTTGTTAAAATAACGCCCAAGGGTATATAATGACAAAGCTGACCATTGTCCATGGCGCGAACCAACAGCTGAAGGAACCGTGTTTAGTTTATATGTAGTCTTGTCAAATGGGGTAGTGCCTTCATGGTCGATTCTGCGTGCAAAGGCATTGGTAACCTTTAGACGTTCAGCGTCTGTGAAGACCGGGCTCTCCTCTATAAGATCCCAATATAATATCGTCTTGGTAGCATTATAATGATATGGACCGGCAAGCGGATCATTCTTATTCTCTATCCGCTCACCATCTATCTCATCAATTTCTCTGTGTGCCTGAGCGTCTGGGAATGAAAGCCGTATAACCTCACGGGCATGAAAAGGGTCTCCGGTCATATAGTATGCCGCCATCCGCTTACTTATGCTGTTCCGACCAAAATATCCAATTGAACCATAACCTTTTGAGGCCTCCCATGTCTCAAAGTCTTTAATGTCTGTTGGTATTTCAATCCCCTCCCCCAACTGTGTCAGCATTGTCCAACCAATTCTCAAATCATTATTTACTGCCGGTTGCGATAATTCAGAAATAAAAGCGGCTGTGCCTAAAGAAACACCAGCAACATCGCTGCCCCCAATTAATATAGCACTGAATTCATTACCATAGGGATTGTGAAGTGAACGAACAGAATAACCATTTTTGCCTGGATACTTCAAATCCATCAAACTATAATGATGATCATATAATTCACGTGATATCTGAGAGGTAGAGCGGTTTCCTAAAATTATAAAATTACCACTTAAAGGAATTGATGCGCTATGATCAGTGTCCAGGATAATGGGTAATTTAACACCCGTTCGTTTTTCAATGGCTTCTTGCAATTTTTCTGCATCTTGTTTATAGATAGAAGGCGTTACAATTGAACAAAACGCATCACCGTTAACTACCAAAGGAATGCTGATGTGTGTATCCTTAAGATTGCTATAAACAGGAACCTCTAACTCTGGAACTTCAATAGATTCTGTATTAGCAGCAGGAATTTGTGCCGAAACCGGAAAAGATATAAATAACGGTAGATTATATAAAATGATAAAACAAAAAATTAAAATCCTTTTATCAAAATTAGCAATAATATCCTGAGGCAAAAAGTTTATATTTTTGTATGAAAAAAATGGATTTATCAGAATGGGCTTAATGTATTTATTAATCATTTGGGATGAACTTTAATATATAAATGACCAGTTGCTTTAAAACCGTATTCGTTTGTTCTTTCCACCCTCACCACATAATCGCCTGCTTTAGAATAGGTATGGACCGTTTCAGCATATTTGCCACTGTTGTGGGATTCGCGCTTTACCACTCCCGAATTAACAGTTACTTTTTCAGTACCATCTCCAAAATCCCAGGTTTCCTCACCGGTCTGGCTTCCGAAGGTACGCACCAAAAAGGTTACAGGATCTCCGGGTTTTATATCAAGTGACGGAAAAAATACGGGATGAATTGTGGGCACCTGTTTTTCCGGAAACTGCTTATCAAATACCTGAACATAGGCAAAGTCGTAACTTACGTTGCCTTTTGAATCGGTTACCTTCAGAACCTCACTGTATTCACCTGCTGTGTCGTATATCTTTTTTTGAACGGCACCTTTACCTGTTGTTCCATCATTAAAAATCCATTCGTATGATACAATGTCTCCTTCCAGGCTAAATGACTTGCTGCCGTCGAGTCTAAGCTCCTGGTTGGTCCAGGTTAACAGGCGTGGACGAGCAACCGCAAGAATTTTAGGCTTGTACTTCTTTATGTAAGCTTCCCAAAGATATGGATAAGCATCTTCCACTTCCCATTTTGTAGTAACAGGATTTTTGTGGTGTACTCCAAAATGAAGGTGTACCCAACCACCACTGCCTCCCTGCTTTCCCATGTATCCTATTTTTTGTCCCATTTTAATCATTACTCCGGGAACGATTCCTGATTCGATGCTGTTTAAATGACTGTAACGGTAATACCACCCACGGGCATCGACTACCCAGACAACATCGGGCCTGACATCACCCGGCAAATCCTCATAACCTTCCAGCACCTCTTTTTTCGAAGATACTATCAGTCCATCGGTTGCAGCAAATATTTCGTCCATCCCTTCGGCACCACCAAAATCGTGGGGCGCATGATAACCGGGATTTGTGCTGTTTATATTCTCCGCCCAGCCTAATCCGGCCATCTCGTTTTGAGACTGCATCCTGCTGGCAAACCAGGCCTGCTTTAAGGGAAGCCCGAAGGTTCCGGGTTGTATAAGGGGAGAGTTTTTCGGCCATAGCCGTAACCTTGCATCTTTTGGGAGGGTGCCATCGTGCCTGTAATAATTTGAAACCGTGTATTCCTTTATCACCGGACAGTCAATTTGAACCCTGCCCACCGTAACAGGTAAATGGTAATTGCCCGAGCCAATGGTAATTTCTTCACCATCTACTACAACAGTAACCTCTGCACCCCTCACAGCTCCGCGCACACCGTCACGTTCAAGTTTCACTTCTTTAAGTAACAGGTTCACTGTTTCGCCGTTTCCAAGTGTAATCTTTTTTGATTCTCCAATATCGAGTTCTGCTATGGTATTTATCCGGCTCAGCTTCTGCGACCTGCAGTTAAATGGCATCAGACCAAAGGAGAGGATAAAAACCGTTGTTATTGATAAAATGAATTTTGACATTGTGTTCGTATTAAATAATGCGTTAAGGTAAAGAAAATTAGTATACTGGTTATATAGCCTTTTTAACATTTCAAGCCTAAAAAACAATTAATAATTTTTCTCCAGCCACTCCAACATCGTATCCTGCATTTCCTGAGAAAACCGGTTTATGTCATTCGGGGTATATAATTGAATGTTTTGTTTTGCATTATATAAATTGTATACTTTTTCAACTTGTTTCATGCAGTCCTGGATATCCTCCAGATGGGCATCCTTATCAAACATGGGGGCAATAACCAATAGCGGACGTGGTGCAATTGATGCGAGCACATCATTAAAATCGTAGGGTATCCGGGATTCGTGTCCGGTAAAAAACCCCAGTCGTGGAATAAGACCATGCAAATGGGACCATTTCATTATACCCTCTGTGCCTCTGTCGGGGGTATTAGTGCGCATAGGTGTAAAACCTGCTACCGAAACCACACCGGCAATCCGTTCATCGGTTTCTGCTGCATACAGGGCTACAGAAGCTCCCAGTGAATACCCCGCTACTATAATCTTGTCGCTGTTCACAAAATCAAGGTTCGATATGGCATCGACAGCCCCTTTGACATCGGTTACCATTTTCCCCATTTTCGACCAAAGTGGATATCTGTGATAGAAGCGGGTTCCTTCTTCAATTCTGTTGCCAAAACCAATCATATCGTATGTGAATACTGCAAAACCTTTATCCACAATCGATTGGATTAAAGATTCTATCCCATGGTATGAATTGAACCCTTTCGAGTAATCGTACTCATGAAGATATATTACAACAGGCAAATTATTGCTGGTTAATTTTCCCATTTCATCCCGGGGGTAATAAAGGTAACCAAACAACTGGTCTCCAAACCCGTTGTAGGGACTAATATTCATTCTCCCCATTTTGGGTGTTGGCTCGGGTCGTGAAAGAAACGTACCGAAACTGACTTCCCCTCTGCCTGATTTTTCAATACTGCCTGGCCCCGGATTTGTTACTCCAGGTGGTTCATCACCCAGCGCCCATTTGATTTGTTCTTTTATTTTCGATTTGCTCAGTTCCCATTGTGCCACGCCTGCAGTTTTTTCTGGCAACAATGCATCTGATGGATGTTCAGGGAAGTCAGCAGGACTCAATTTCTCGCCACTCAAATCGAGCCATTTTTCGAAAGAATAATCATAAAACAATCTGTTTTGTGGTTGACTGTCATTCCGGTTAAATATAAAATCGAAAAAATCAATGTAATCTTCCATATCCCTTGCGCTCACACTGTGCAATCCATAGCGCGAACGGATGGCAAGGTTGTTCTCTGCCTGGAGGAAGTTATATACCTTTTGAGAGGCATGGTACGCCTGTTCAATTCCCCAGGGGTTGCTGGCTCCTTCTGTAATAGCAGTGCTCAGCATCAGTCCACGGGGGGCAATCAATGCCATGAATGAATTCTGGTCGACTGGTAATTTGTGTTCCCGGCCAATAAAAAAGCGTAGCCGCGGATGTAACCATGCGGGCTGGGCACTGGCCAGAAGGGCAATGTCCTCGACATCGTATTTATGTGAGCAATAACGCCACGGGACTTCTGCTCCTGTACCTCCGCTGCTGGGTATACAGGCAGTAATTCGCTCGTCAAAAGCAGCTGCCATCAGCGAAAGTTTTCCATTCCGGGAGTGACCTGTTATGCCTATTTTTTCTTTATCAACTTCAGGCAATGTGTAAAGGTAATCTATGGCTCTGGATGCACCATAAGCCCTTCGCATTAAACGGGTAAAATCGTATTTACCTGCCCATATCTCTGAATATTTCTCCGTATCGTCTTTGGCATCCGCACCGGCATAAACACACCCTATGTAACCGCGCCTTACAGCTACCTGTGCCCATTCACGATGGTTCCACTGAGTAAGAAATACGGGAAACGGTCCCTTACCAGGTGGTATCATCAGTTCCAGCGTCAGTTTAGCCTTATGTTCCGGGCCAAAAGAAAGCTCTGCCATTTGAAGCCTCACCTCTCCATCCATTTTATCACTAATAACAGCCGACTTTAAATTATCAGGAGCAGGAGGAATAGTACCGGTAATGTATTTCATGAGTTGTTCCTTCATCCATTCACGTTTCTCATTCCACTGCTTCATTGACTTTACCGGGATGTTCCTGTTTCCTTCATCTAACAGAAGAGGATCTGGAAGAAAGGGCAGGGATGGCATCTGTTCAAAATCTGGTGGCAATTCCCCTGTCCGGTTCAGCCAGTCGGTAAAAGTTTCATCAAGGAATGAAACCCTGCCGTTATGAGTGCGATCGGGCGGCAGGACTTTCAATATCAATTCCAGAGCTGCTTTTTGTTTGGAAGGATCAGAAACTGTCACGGTTTCTGTTTTTACCGGATGGCTTTCTTCCCTGTGAATAGATGCAATACTTACAAGACAAAAGAAGAAAATGAGATTGATATTAAAAAGGAAGGAATTTTTTTTCATAGGAATTTGTTCTAAATGTTCATCTCTCAAAAAGATGAAGTGCATCAGGAATTACCCATTCCCGGGTAATTACTTCCGTTTCTTTGGTTTCCGGATTGGTTTTATTGTATTGCATTTTGGCTTGAATTGGCATTTCAATTGTGTAGGGCTTACAGTCGGGGATTACCGAAATTGCTCTTTTTGCCCCTTCATAAAGTGCCTTACGTGTTTCTTCAAATGGATAAAGTGCTGCAGCTTCTCTTGCCAAACCTTTTTTTGTGGCAACCGTTACCAGGTTATCCCCAAAAAACTGATTTGCTTCGCGACAAGTAGCTTCATCTCCGGTAACCAAAATCGGAGGGACACCAAAATGTCCTGCAATCAATGCTGTTTGAGCCAATTCTCCCGATTCCACACCATTGTACCAGTATTTATTTTCCGACATGGATGATTGGGTATGATGCAATACTCCATCGGGGGTGCCGTTCATGGCATGAAGCCCAAATAAAACCAGGCCGGAAAACGATTCATCCAGCCCCCACCGGTTACCCAGTGGTCTGGGCTTGCCGGTAACATATACTGCCCCTGGTTCCATAAGATGGGGTATCATGGCCTGGTTTCCATGTCCGTCGATGACAATAATTTCATCTGCACCTCCATCTCGTAATCCACGTATAACCGCTGCAAGATCCCCCATAAAATATTCACACGCCTGCAGGTTTGCAGGTGAACCTTTATCACGGGTCTGTGAAAAATTATAAACGCCGCTGACACCTTCCAGATCGGTTTCAATAAAAATTTTAATCTGGGAATAGGCATTGAAGGTACTGGCAAGCAGTATAAACAGAAGGATCTGAAAAAAGTGTTTAACTGCAGTAATTTGGGGACGTTTTGTAATTCTTTCTGAATGATTTTTCATCTGCATTTATTTTTTTATGACTTTACAACAGGAATAAAGTTAATGAACTGACTAAAGATAAAAAATTTATGCAAAAACCTGATGTCCTGTTTTTTTAAAACAGGTATCCAATCCGCAGAATTAGAAAGAGTGAGAATATGGTTAACAGGGCAATAAATGCATTGAAAAAATCATTCTTGACATTTTTTGTCAGAAACATCAAAAATGGAATTAAAATACCGAAGAAAAGGGCATCTTCAATACCTTTGGTGGTTATTACAAGAGCGCGGGTATGAATCCATTTAAAAATAACAGGAATGATAAATGCCAGCAGAATGGAATAAATAGTCAGTTCGATCCAATAAATAATTTTTTTAGTATTCATAGTTCTTCATATTACATTCAGTTTTGCGAATAATTTCCATTTATTGTTTACGTGTTGAACCGTACAAGATGTTTTAAACAACCCTGCCCGGATTTTTTTTAATGAATTCACTCCAGTTTTTAAATTCTTTATTTTTCTGCGGTTTACCCTGTTGAATGAAATGACATATTGCAACCGCCACGGCATCGGTGGCATCGAGACCCTGGTTGAGGTCAGTAAGATGATACACTTTTTGAAGGAAATAAGCTACCTGTTCTTTCGAAGCCCGCCCCATGCCGGTAATCGACTGCTTAACAAGCAACGGGGCATACTCGCAAATGGGAACAGAGTGAAACAGTGCAGCAGCCATAATGACACCCTGCCCGCGTCCGAGCTTCAGCATCGACTGTACATTCTTTCCATAAAAAGGTGCTTCAATGGCCATTACATCGGGCTTGTACTCTTCAATGAGGTGCAGTGCCCGCTCGTGCAGGTGCTTCAACCGCTGGTAATGGTCAGAAAATTTAGCCGGTACCAGGGTTCCCATGTTTAAGATAACCGGCTGCTTGTTGCGGATTTCAATTAACCCGTACCCGGTTATGGTTGTCCCAGGGTCGATTCCAAGTATCTTCAATGGTTTTTGATCCATTTTATATTGGATTTAACTTCGATTTTATGATTAGAGATGTTCTCTATTATTTTTATATTGTTACAGGCTTAGAACAGCTAACAAAAGTAATCAGTAAGTGGTTTCTTTCAAAAAAAGAAGCCAAAAATGAACTGTTGGAAATTTTCTTTTTTTAAAGGACTGCCGGTTATTTCAGGCTGAATATAATTTTTTGATGTGTTTATAAATCCATTTCAGGCTATTTATTATAAAACAACTTTTTTTCCTTTGTTATCCTCCAGTATCTAATTAATTCCGCGCGGTTTTCAGATTCCTTATAATCGAAAGTATTTTCCCATGACATAATAAACCAATCTTTAGGAATGGTTACAATAGCGCTGTCAGTTTCGGCCATTTTTTCAAAAGCCTTCCTTTCATAATGGTTTTCACCAACCCCTTCTATATCAGAAAAGGTATAAATAAGCAGAACCATAATGAGACCGAAAATATACCTTTTTTTCTTTTTACCCTGTAAATGATGAATAAGAAAATAAGACGAGGTTCCAAAAAAATTATTGAACTGGAATTTATAATCTGATAGTTCTTGAAATAATAAATATAAAGCCTATCCCTGCTCCCAGCTGGGTCCCCTTGAAATATTGGTATGCCGGGATATCTGCCAGTCCTGATAAATACCATTCATCATATAGGACAAAATTAAGCTGTGGTGTTATAAATAGCAATGTACTTCCTGATGACCCCTTTATTTCGTTATTTAGCCTGTCGGGTGTTCGAAATTCATGTCGAAGTTGAAGAATGGCAGTCCATTTGTCTTTCAGTTTAGGGTGCCTTAAGTGTTGGGATATGTAAAAGGAATTGAATAATGAACTTCCCAGACGGTATTTTTCCTTATTTTCTGCATTCGTTTCAAATCTGCTGGTAAAAAAATAGCGTTTTCCTGTGCCGGAACTTTCCTTCACGAATGACACTCCAATTACTGTACCCAATGCTCCAATAGTGGGTTGAACTTCCACTGGTAGCGTTACATATTCCTGTTGCTGCATCTCCCTGGAAAATGGAATTTTTGCACCTGCTGAACCTGTAATGTATATTCTTTTAATTGGTTCGGTGTAGAGACTTTTCTTTGCAATAAGAACCGCATTTGATAATCCTTTTCCGGTAAGAGCATATTCGGGAGAAATATTGTATTTCTGTGTTTTATTTAAAAAATACCCTGTTTCAAGTTCAAGGGAAAATTTATTGGTTATCCCATATCCTGTTATAATGGAAAAATAGTTGTAGTATGCCTTGCTTATCAGGTTGAAATCTGCATGTTCAGTTCCTTCGAAATACCTGTTTCCCTGGCCGTACCTGTAAAAGGAAATAATACGCAACGATTTTTTTTCAAGTACCAGCAGGTTGTCGGTTCCGCCTACGGGATTAACGGATGAAAGGCATTGTGCTCGCGAAAGGAAAGGTTGAAGCAGAAATAAAAATATGAGCAGCTGTTTTTTATTCATAAACCACAATGTCAACAGTTTTGGTTTCCGACCTGCTACCGCTTTCAATTCTGCAGGTTATCCTGTTCTTACTTGCCGAACAAGGTGAAGCGGCATATATCACCTCAGCTCCCGAACCTAAAATGTCACCCAGGGTTGCAGTCCAAAAATATTTTAATGTCGTCCCGGTAGCTATGGCTTTTATCTTAACTGTTTCGCCAGGGGCAATTGTATCCTTTTCTGCAATTAATGAATGGAACACCAAGTCTCCAACTTCCTCCGACTTTTCATTTCTGCAATTTGTGAACAAGATGGTTAGAGCGAACAGTATTAAGAGAATGAATTTTTCAGGTTTCATGAAAGCATACATTTTAATTGTCTTTAATACATCTTACAGAAAAAGCGTAGGACTTTGGAAATGTATTCCAGCGTCCAACCTGAGACGAGTGGTTATCAAGGCATCGTCGCCAGGCAAAAGAACCATCGTATTCAGAAGAGGTCCACATGTATTCCATACTTCCCATTAAACTGTATACTCCTCCTGAAGAGCGCCTGCCGGCTAATTTTGCTTCATAACCTGAACTTCCTCCTGCTTTCATCATGGTACCGACTGGCGCTCCTCTCCAGGTGTTGGTTAAATCAGCCTGCGAACGAGTCATGCCAAGGTATATTTCCAGAATTTTAAATTCCTCATCTGAGGGAACATGCCATCCACAGGGGCAAATTCCCTGTGCTCTTTCTTCTTTTGAACCATTCATGGATACATCCCATGTATAAAGTCTGCCGTTAGAAATTTCATATTTGGAATTGTTCTCATACAGGTAGCTTATAATTGCTGACCCATCGGGAGCATGTGTTACACGAAGGTTTTCCTTCATCCATGTTTGATTTCCAATTTTTTTAATGCTGTATGTATTCCCATCGTAATCGGTAACTTTATCAATTAATTCGATGCTGTCGGTCAGTTCTTGTCCCCCGTTATCTATTATTTTTAAATAATACATGCCTGCAGACAGTCCTTCTATATTTTTGGTGATATCGCCTGTCGACCATTCATAACTGAAAGGAGGATATCCACCTTCTATACAGGTTTCTATTGTACCGTCTTCATTACCTGTTTCAGTAGGATGAGTTGCAGAAAATACCACTACCATCCCGACAGGCTGAGGTTGCAAGACCTCAAATGTATCGGTAGCTGTTTTTAATTGCTTGTCTGAAATTTTAATACTATATAAGCCTGCAGGTATTTCTGTTAAATTTTTTGAGGTATCCCCTGTTGACCAAATGTATGTATAAGGGGCTCTGCCTCCTGTAACTGAGAGAAGAATGGAGCCGTCGCTGTTGCCAAATTCTGAAACATGTGTTATTTCTGAGGTAATTTGAATCGGAGAAAATTCATCTTCTTGTTGACAGGCCATTAAAAACAAAAAGGAAGCATACAAAATCGGGTGGTTATAGAAAAACGGTATTTCTAAGCAAAACTTCACTTCCAGTTATAAATAAGTTGCTTGTTCCGATTAATTTCATTACCAATGTACGAATAAAAAATAAAACTGCCAATAATAATATGAGCTTTTGTGCATTTAATGCAAGTTGTTATTTTTAGTCTTCCTTAAAACGGCTCAGAACGCGTTCAGGATTGTCCTTTTTTGCTAAATCCTGAATAGTTTCATACGACAGAAGCTGATCGATTGCCTCACGAATGGGACCGTAAGCATCGTGCAACGGACATGGATTGTTTGCATCGCAATGGCTTAACCCAAATCCACAGCCTGTAAAAATTTTATCTCCTTCAATTGCAACTATTACTTTCTTTAATGGAATCGGAGGTTTATCGGGATTAAAAAAATAACCCCCGTTTTTTCCTTTCATCGATTCAAGGAAGCCCATTCTTACCAGGCGTTGTAAAATTTTTGCAGTAAACGGAGGTGGCGTATCAATTTCCGATGAAATCTCTACAATACCAGGTCTCCTTCCCAGCTGATTCTGTATTTGGATGTATACCAAACTACGCAGAGCATATTCTGATTCCTTTTTAAACATATCTTAATTTTTCTGTTGCAAATGTACAAAAATGATGCAATGATTAAAAGACCTTATAGTCGACAAAGCAAAAAGTTTTTATATTTGTTGCTGTAAAAATTATAAATCAGACTTTATGAAGACAAGAAATTTATGGCTGGCATTTATCGGAGTAGTGTTTATTTCTTTTGCTATTTTGCTCTATTATGGTCGGGAAATTTACCGTGAAGCACCTCCGGTCCCGGAACGGATTGTAACAGAAGACGGGCAAATAGTATTTACCGGACAGGAAATTAAAGATGGGCAAAATGTGTGGCAATCGTTGGGTGGCCAGCAACTGGGTTCCATTTGGGGTCATGGCGCCTACCAGGCTCCTGACTGGACAGCCGACTGGCTGCACCGGGAAGCTGTTTTTATGATTAACAGCCTGGCTGATGAAATTCACGGGACCCCTTATGATGATCTGACGGGAGAACAACAGGCTTCCATCAGGTATACTCTGCAGCGCGATATGAGAACCAATACATATGATCCGGAAAAAGATGCTATAACAATCTCTTCCCGCAGGTGGGAGGCTATAAAGCACAACAGTTCTCATTACGGTGGATTATTTACCAACGATCCGGCTCTGGCTCATTTACGGGATGCCTATAGCGTGCCATTAAATTCTATAAAAGACCCTGAACGGGTAAAACTACTGAATGCTTTTTTCTTTTGGGCTTCATGGGCATGTATTACTGAAAGGCCCGGCAAGGATATTACCTACACGAATAACTGGCCTGCCGATAGTTTGATTGCGAATGAACCAACCGGAGACATGCTCCTGTGGACAGGCTTCAGTGTTATCTTGCTGCTGGCAGGTATCGGATTAATGGTTTGGTTTTATGCGGTAACAAAAAAAGAAGAAGAGCTGAAACCCCCATCTGTCTTCCCGTTAAAAAAATTGGGGCAAACACCTTCTCAAAGGGCGACATTAAAATATTTCTGGGTGGTTACCCTGTTGATCCTGGTTCAGGTTATTATGGGAGTTGTTACTGCACACTATGGTGTGGAAGGACAGGGTTTTTACGGCTTCCCGCTTGCCGATTGGCTTCCCTATTCCATCTCCCGTACCTGGCACGTGCAGCTGGCAATTTTTTGGATAGCTACTTCCTGGCTGGCTACCGGCTTATTTTATGCACCGGCAATTTCAGGCAAAGAACCAAAATATCAGAAGCTGGGTGTTGATGTTTTGTTTGGTGCCTTGCTTGTAATTGTAGTCGGGTCTTTGGCAGGCCAGTGGCTGGGTGTTATGCAAAAGCTGGGGCTTGCTGAGAACTTCTGGTTCGGTCACCAGGGATATGAATACGTTGATTTGGGACGTTTTTGGCAGATATTTCTTTTTGCAGGCCTCTTTATTTGGCTGTTCCTTCTGAGCAGGGCAATTTGGCCGGCATTAAAAGAGAGAAATGAAAGCAGGCACCTGCTCATTTTATTTTTGATAGCTTCTGTGGCTATTGCCGTCTTTTACGGAGCCGGACTGATGTGGGGCCGGCAAACAAATCTTGCCATTGCTGAATATTGGCGCTGGTGGGTCGTTCATTTGTGGGTTGAAGGTTTCTTTGAAGTGTTTGCTGTGGTGGTGATGGCATTCCTGTTTGTCCGCCTGCAGCTTCTTAAGGCAGGGATTGCTACACTGGCTGTACTTTTAACTACTGTTATATTCCTTTCCGGTGGTATCCTGGGAACTTTTCACCACCTTTATTTTACGGGAACACCTACTGCTGTGATGGCTATCGGGGCCACTTTTAGCGCCCTGGAAGTGGTGCCCCTTGTTCTTGTCGGCTATGAAGCATATGATAATCTCAGGATTTCCCGAAGTTCCTCCTGGATAAAAGCATATAAATGGCCCATTTACAGCTTTATTGCCGTAGCTTTCTGGAACCTCGTAGGGGCAGGAATTTTCGGATTCCTTATCAATCCGCCTATTGCACTTTATTATATGCAGGGACTCAATACTACTCCGGTTCATGGTCATACCGCACTTTTTGGTGTTTACGGGATGCTGGGAATCGGCCTTATGCTTTTTGTTCTGCGTGATTTGGACACCAATGTGGTATGGAAAGAAAGGTGGCTGAAATTTGCCTTCTGGGCCATTAATATCGGTCTTGCTGCCATGGTGCTTATCAGTGTGCTTCCCATCGGGCTTGCCCAAACTGTTGCAAGCGTTCAGGAAGGTTTATGGTATGCACGCTCAGCCGAATTCCTGCAGCAGCCGCATATCCATACATTGAAGTGGCTCAGAGTAATTGGAGATACAACATTTGCACTTGGAACTTTGGCTCTGGTGTGGTTTGTTTTTGGTTTAAAATTCGGGTGGAGCATCGAAAAAGGGCGAAAACTGGAAGAATAGGATTATTCAAACAACTTTTTTTTGTAATTTAATATGTTTTTTAAAAAAAGGAGCTCATGCTTTGAGTCTCCTTTTTTAACCTTTATAAAAAATCATCATGAGTGAAAATATTGACAATTCGAAATTTCGGAAAGCAAAACTTAAAGAACTTATTCTAAAACTGCACCAGGGAGAGTCGCAGGAAGAGGTCAGGCACCAGTTGCTGGTGAGCCTGAGCAATATTCCTTACGGTGAAGTGGTAGAGGTGGAACAGGAGTTGATTTCGGAAGGGCTTCCTGAAGAAGAGGTGCTGAAACTTTGTGATGCCCACTCCGCAGTGCTTGAAGGACGGGTTGACCTTTCAGCACAAAAGGCAATCCCCGAAGGCCACCCTGTTGATGTGATGCTTGAAGAAAATAAAGCCCTGAAACGGGTCGCTGAGAACATTCTTGCAGAACTTTCGGCGTTGAAATATATTAGGGAGGAAAGTCTTCCGGACACTGTTCTTGGACTGAAGGCAGGTTACAATCAATTGATCGATGTGGACAAGCATTACCAGCGTAAAGAGTATTTGTTGTTTCCGTTTCTGGAAGCGATTGGTATTACAGGTCCTCCCAAAGTAATGTGGGGAAAGCACGACGAAATAAGGGATTTGCTGAAAGGAAGCATCGAAATTCTGAGTACACCTGACCTGTCAAAAGACGATTTAACAGGTTCTGCGGAGCTGGTATTGATACCTGCTGCCAAACAAGTTTTGGATATGACGGTGAAGGAAGAGGAAATTCTTTTCCCGATGGCCATGGATGCATTGTCGGATGCCGATTGGTACCAGATTCGCAGGCAGTCGGTCGAGATCGGCTTCTGCCTTTACGATCCTCCGACTGAGTGGGTGCCTGAAGGAATGATGGAAGAAGATATCAATGAAGCTCAAAGAGAGGGTGGAAACATTCAGCTTCCATCGGGCGGCTTTACCGCCGAAGAACTGCTGGCTATATTAAATACCGTGCCGGTGGATATGACTTTTGTCGATCGCCACGATAAGGTAAAATATTTTACCCAGGGCAGCGAACGGATATTTCAGCGAAACCGGGCCATCCTGAACCGCGATGTGCGGCACTGCCATCCACCCGCCAGCGCGCACATAGTAGATAAAATCCTCGAAGACTTTAAAAGCGGTAAGCAAGACAGGGCACCGTTCTGGATTAATCTGAGGGGGAAATTCATCCACATCGAATATTTTGCCCTGCGCAATGAAAAAGGAGAATACCTGGGAACCCTGGAGGTATCTCAGAACCTTACAGAGTACAGACAGCTGGAAGGTGAACAGCGAATCTTATCATATAAATAACAGGAAATGGAAAATTCAGAAAAAATTATCATAACACCAAAAACCAAAGTAATGCAGCTGATAGAAACCTGGCCGCAGCTGGAAGATGTTCTTATTGATTATGTGCCGGCTTTCAGTAAGCTGAAGAATCCTGTGTTGCGGAATACAGTGGCACGTGTAGCCACCCTGCAACAGGCAGCTGCCGTGGGAAATGTAAAGGTGGAAGACCTGATAAACCGGCTGAGAAAAGAAGTGGGGCAGGATTTGCTGTCAGAAGGTGAAGGTTCTGCCTATAACATCAGCCGGCCGCGCTGGTACAGTGAAAACAGGCTGCATGGAGGACTCGATGCCCGTGAAATGCTTGCGGCCGGTGAACACCCTGTAGCACAGGTTATGGCCGATTTAAAACAACTTCCCCCGGGCAGGATGTACAAGCTGACTGCTCCATTCTTACCGGCCCCGCTTATCGATAAAGCTACCTCCATCTCAGTGGAACACTGGGTGAAGGAAGTATCTTCAGAAAAATTTGAAATTTATTTTTACAAGCCGGAATAACCTGTTGTTTATAAGATTTTAGTACATACACTGGCGGTCTCCCAAAATCATCTGTCAAATGTTGCAGGGACAGCCAGGAGGCCGCTGTCTGTCAACAAATCCGGTTCATTTAGTATAAGCTTCCCCACAGGCTTGCTTGTAAATGAACCGGATTGATTTTTCTAACAGCCCTTAGTAGAAAAGTTCTATTCCAAACCAAAAATCCAATCAAACATCCGTTCTTTTAGAGAATTTACCGGAAAAGCAGATAAAGAATTGTAGGATTTGAAATAAAAATTAATAAATTTAACCTTTAAATCAATCTTAAGCCCATTCCAATGTTGGTAAAAGCTTATGGCAGTGCCGTATTCGGGATAGATGCCACAACAATCACCATTGAAGTGGATGTCACACAAGGTATAAAATTTTTTCTTGTTGGCCTCCCCGACAGTGCCGTGAAAGAAAGTCAGCAGCGAATTGAATCAGCTTTACGGCTGAATGGTTTCAAATGGCCGCGGAAGAAAATCATAGTTAATATGGCACCCGCCGATATCCGGAAGGAAGGGTCTGCTTATGACCTGCCACTTGCCGCAGCAGTTCTTGCTGCATCGGAGCAAATTAGTAGCGGAAAATTCAGTAAATATGTGTTAATGGGGGAGTTGTCACTCGATGGTACTCTTCAGCCTATTAAAGGCGTTTTACCCATTGCTATTAATGCCCGTAAGGAAGGCTTTGAAGGTTTTATTTTACCTCTCCAAAATGCCCGTGAAGCTGCTGTAGTTGATAAATTGAAAGTATACGGTGCGGAAAATATCGGGGAAGTCATAGAATTTCTTAACGGAAATAATTCACTTGAGCAGACAGTGGTTGACACTCGTGCTGAATTTTATGCACAGATAAATAACAATCCACTTGATTTCTCAGATGTCAAAGGACAGGAAAATGTAAAGCGTGCACTGGAAATTGCTGCTGCAGGTTCCCATAACATTGTTCTAATCGGGCCCCCAGGTTCAGGAAAAACAATGTTGGCAAAACGTATCCCGACTATCCTGCCACCTTTTTCTCTAAAGGAAGCGCTTGAAACTACCAAAATCCATTCGGTAGCAGGGAAAATTGGAAGAGATACATCACTGATGACCCAGAGACCCTTCCGCAGCCCGCACCATACTATTTCCGATGTAGCTTTGGTTGGCGGGGGGAATTATCCCCAGCCGGGAGAAATTTCCCTGGCACACAACGGGGTGTTGTTTCTCGATGAGCTGCCCGAATTCAAGCGGACCGTGCTGGAAGTGATGCGTCAGCCTCTGGAAGACCGGCTTATTACCATCTCCCGGGCTAAATTTTCAGTAGAATACCCCAGCAGCTTCATGCTGATTGCCTCTATGAATCCCTGCCCCTGCGGATATTACAACCACCCTTCCAAAGACTGCGTTTGCGGGCCGGGTATCGTACAAAAATACCTGAATAAAATTTCAGGACCGTTGCTTGACCGCATCGACATCCATCTGGAGGTGGTGCCTGTGCCGTTTAAAAAGCTTGCTGAAATGGAGGCTTCCGAAAACAGCGAAACGGTGCGTAAGCGAGTAATTGAAGCACGAAAAATACAGGAAAAACGGTTTACCGATCACAAAGGGGTATATGCCAATGCCCAGATGAGCTCAAGACTTATCCGTAAATATGTGCAGCTCGACGAGGCAGGGCATGAACTGATAAAAAATGCAATGGATAAGCTGGGTTTATCAGCCCGTGCATACGACCGGATACTGAAGGTAGCCCGTACCATTGCCGATCTCGAAAACGAAGAACAGGTACAGGCTCACCACCTGTCGGAAGCAATACACTATCGCAGTCTCGATCGTGAAAACTGGGGCGGATGATTTATTGGATTCTTTTATTAATCATTGATTTATACCAAATGCATCAACAAGAAAGGTTAGAATATTTGCTGCAGGTAACGGAAAAGGACTTAGGACCCCTTATTCGTTGCTCTTTCAAACCGGGGGTACTCCGGATTTCATTAATCCGGCGGTGCATGTTATTAAATAATTTTATAAATTGAGGGCATGCAGGGCATTTTTTAAAGTTACCGGTTAAGAAACCTTTGATACAAAGTGAACGTAAGAATTTAGGTGGATGCCAGAATAAAAAGTTAAATTAAATGAAATTCAGAAATCTTCTTCAGCAGGCCGATTATACCTTAATCCTTCCGATGGAAAACGTTCTTCCTTTGGATTTGATTCTCAGAAAAGGAAAAAACATCTTCTCGTTTTTCAGCCCAAACCAGGGCAGTTTAATTCATTCGAGTGTTAAAGATTTGTTTGTCATGGCGGGCAGGGGCAGCCGGTATCCCGGAGTTACCGAAAAAGCATTGCCGGCTAATCTGCTTGGAAGCGATTTGGTTGACGGCAACGGAAGCTTTGCGGCAAACTTTATTGCCAAAGCCCGGTTTAAGGCCGGTACGTCGGTTAAGAATTCCCAGAAAATGCTGTTTTCCTATAAGAATGCCCGTGAATTATCGGTAAACCTCATTCAGTTGGATGAGTATTTACTATCTTCGAAACTCAATCCCAACAGCCTCTCTTTTAGTGAGGCGGTGAAGGAGGGGAATATTTTTATTATTACATCTGTTTTAACCAGCAAGGAACTTGAATTAAATAACTCGGGGCAGTTCGATTTTTCGGGAAATTTAACGGCCGATGTACTGACAGATTCCATAAACGGTGCTGCCAATGCAGCTTATACCAGTGCCGATAAATATGTAATTAACAGTGAAGGGGATATTCCCCTTTCTTTTGCCTTAAAAGCCGTACGGATTTTATCTGTTAAGGAAAAATTCAGGATTAAACCCGAAAAGATCAACGTGCGCGGAGCCGAAGACAAAATGGAATACATTGCTGAAGAAGAAGCAATCATTCTGGAATAACTCATTGTAAAAAAACTTAGTACGAACCATTCAAAAAATTAAAATTATGGACAATCTGATGGATAAGCAAAAATTGAAAGTACTGTTTTTCGCTTCTGACCCCAGCAATGAATCAAGGCTGCACCTGGGGAAAGAACTGCAGTCAATCAGGGAAAAGCTGAAGGATAACAAGGAATTTGAGATTAAGGATCATCTGGCCACCACGCCGAATGATATCATGGAGGAAATAATGACGTTAAAGCCGCAGATAGTTCATTTTTCGGGACATGGGTCTGCCGAGGGTGAACTGAAATTTGAGGATGAGGCAGGGAATGCGAAACCGGTTTCCCCTGATGCGCTGGCCACCCTGTTCAGCCTGGCGAAAGACTTTGTGAAATGTGTGGTTGTAAACACGTGTTATGCAGAAAAACAGGCAAGAGCTATTGCCCAGTATATTCCCGTGGTAATCGGGACAAAGTCTGAAATCTCAGATCAGGCAGCCATTAGTTTTTCATCAGGGTTTTATACTGCACTGAATCCGGAATTATCAATTGAAAGCATGGAAAAAGCGTTTACCCTGGGCAAAGTAGGCATTCAGTTTTCTGAAAGGCCCGGCGAGCATGTTAATCCGGTTATTATTTACGGTTCGGTGGATCTGCGGTTTGCTGCAGAGGTGGATTCGGCCTTCAGCTATATCAAAAATCCGAAGGGGAAAGCCGTTGATGCATTAATCAACGGATTAAGGCTAACCGGCAGTAAAATGGGCCTCTCCGACGAAGTTGTGGACAAAATATTAAAAGAAAAAATATCAAATCTGAACACTCACAACAATAACCTGTTTGAATACGAGCGGAATTTAAAGGACATACTAAGGGATGAGTATCCGTTATCTCAGTCTTCCGTGGGTGCCTTGTCCTATTTGCAGGCCGGACTTAATCTGACGAACGAAGATGTGAAAGAAATTCACGACAGGATTTTTTCCGATCCTGACCTGGATTCCGATTTTAGCTGGTACGACAGGGGTTCGGGCCAGGTAATCCTGGGGAACTATGACGACAGCATAAAATATTTCACAAAAGCCATTGAAAAAAATGGGGAGTACTCTGCTGCATATGCCCAGCGGGGATTGTGCTACAGTAAAATAAAGGATTACAAAAAAGCCATTGACGATTTTACCAAAGCCATTGAAATCAATAAAAACTGGGAAATTACCTCCAACTTGAGCATGACATTGTTTGACCGTGGGTTTGCATACCTTGAATTGGGGTCGGTTGAGGAAAGCTTTATTGAATTAGGAATAGCAGATTTTAAAAAAATGATCGATCTGAATCCAAAAGAATCAGCAGCCTATTACAATATCGGAATCGGGTATGAAAAACTTAAGGACAACAGGAATGCTTTGGAATGGTTTATTAAGGCCCTTGATAACAATTATTATGACAGGGACAGCGCATACTCCGGAATTGTTAAATGTTACTCTGAACTTGGGGAAAATAAAAAGAGAGAGGAATGGCTTGAAAAATATAAGACTGAAAAACTTCAGGACGATTCAGATGTAAAAAAATTATTGAATTAGATGAGTTCAGAAAGTAAGTTCAATAATTGGTGATTGCAGTACCCCCGGGTGCTCAATTGTTTTCGGTCGTAACTGTTTACCGGATTATAGCCGGTAAGCAGGATTGATCATTGATTACCTCTGGCGGAGCAGTTCTGTATCCCGGCTCCTGTTTCCTGCATCAGGGTATCTTACAGGTTAAAGTACGTATTTGCAGCTGTTCTGCCTGCGCATCATTCATTTCCGGCATACTGAATTTATTCTGCCTGATTGCCATCACTGTTTCAGCATTAACAACTCGCCGGTAAAGAAGCCTGTTCCATGGCTGGATTGAAATTTGAATGAAGAAATTGAAGCAGGCCTGCTTCTGATTACACCCCTAAAGCACTTCTTAATACACCTCCGTCCAGGAACCCTTTCTTTTTAACCATCAGATTACTGATTTTTACCTTGCTGGCTTATTATTGGTTCATCTTATATTCGAAACAAATTCGCTATATATTCGCGACAAATTCGATAAATCGCGAATTTGTTGCGAGTTTGTTGCGAGTTTGTTGCGAATTTATTACGAATTTACTCTGGTTCAATCAAAGGGAAAAATTGAAATTAAAATGAAACAATTGCATTGATTTTCCATGCTTCAATTAAGGAATAAACAATTTGCGGACATCAGATTTTAAGTGGATCATCCAACAAATATTAAAATACCGATCTTAGAAACAATTTAAATTAGTTAAATTAGGCTTTTCTTTTTGGGGATAATTAGTGGTTCAGCTACTTTTGTGTGGGAATTTAAATGTCTACACCATAAAATAAACTTTATGAGCGGGTTTTTTAATGCGTCTGTCGGGAAAAAATTTATTATGAGCGTTTCAGGATTGTTCCTGATTCTGTTTCTGGCTGTTCATTTAATTGTGAATCTGTTACTGATATTTGATGACAGTGGTGAGCTTTATAATGTAGCGGCCAATTTTATGGCCACCAATCCGGCCATTAGGGTAATAGAACCTTTGTTAGGCCTGGGATTTTTGGTCCATATAGTGTGGTCGTTTGTTTTGGAATACAATAACTGGAAAGCCCGGCCGGTTAAATACAATAAGAACAATAAAAGTGCCACCAGTTCATGGTCGTCCCGAAACATGCTGGTACTGGGGGGTATTATTCTCGTTTTTCTTGTGATTCACATCATCAACTTTTACTGGATTATAAGGTTTAATCCTGAAGAAATGGATACTGTCACCATTGACGGGGTTCATATGGAGGATTCCTATACCCTCGTAGCAGACTTGTTTAAATACAGTATTGCTTACAATATTTTCTATATTATCAGTGCCATACTTTTAGGTTTTCATCTTTCACACGGGTTTTGGTCTGCCTTTCATACATTGGGATGGAACAATGATAACTGGATGAACCGCTTACAGATCATCGGGAAAGTTTATGCGGTAATCATTGCTGTAGGTTTTTCTGTTATTCCCTTGTACTTCTTCATTAAGTTTTAAAAGATTACATTATGAGCATATTAGATTCTAAGATACCTCAGGGGGCCTTAGCTGAAAAGTGGAACAGGCATAAGTCAGCCATCAAAGTAGTGAGTCCGGCCAATAAAAGAAAGCTTGAGATTATTGTAGTTGGAACCGGTTTAGGCGGGGCATCAGCTGCTGCCTCCCTGGCAGAGCTTGGGTATAATGTAAAGGCATTTTGTTATCAGGACAGTCCGCGGCGCGCACATTCCATTGCTGCACAGGGCGGGATTAATGCTGCAAAGAATTATCAGAACGACAACGACTCGGTCTACAGACTTTTTATTGATACCATTAAAGGGGGTGATTACAGGTCACGTGAAGCGAATGTTTTTCGTCTTGCAGAAGTTTCAAATAGTATTATTGACCAATGTGTTGCCCAGGGTGTTCCCTTTGGACGGGAATACGGCGGACTACTGGCCAACCGCTCATTCGGTGGTGCTTTGGTTAGCCGCACGTTCTATGCCCGGGGCCAAACGGGGCAGCAGCTGCTGCTGGGTGCCTATCAGGCTTTGAACCGGCAGATAGCGGCAGGAACCGTGGAGATGTATTCACGCCATGAGATGCTCGATGTGGTACTGATTGATGGCAAAGCACGTGGGATCATCGCCCGCGACCTGATTACAGGAAAAATAAAACGTTTTGGTGCCCATGCTGTTGTTGTAGCTTCCGGAGGTTACGGCAATGTTTTCTTTTTGTCAACTAATGCAATGGGAAGTAATGGTTCGGCAGCATGGCAATGTTATAAGAAAGGTGCCTATTTCTCCAACCCCTGTTTTGTACAGATTCACCCTACATGTATCCCCGTTCATGGCGACCAGCAGTCGAAGCTTACATTGATGTCGGAATCACTGCGTAACGATGGACGTGTTTGGGTTCCAAAACATAAGGAGGTGGCTGAAAAGTTGCGGAAAGGAGAAATCGGACCTAATGATATACCTGAAGAAGAACGTGACTTCTACCTTGAACGAAGGTATCCTTCTTATGGAAACCTGGTGCCGCGCGATGTGGCTTCAAGGGCTTCCAAAGAACGTTGTGATGCCGGTTTTGGGGTTAATGCAGAAGGTAAAGCCGTATACCTCGATTTTAAATATTCCATCCAGCGGCTCGGAAAAAAGGTTATTGAAGCACGCTATGGAAACCTTTTTCAGATGTATGAGAAAATTACCGATGTTGACCCGTACAAGGAACCGATGATGATCTACCCGGCGATTCACTATTCGATGGGTGGTAATTGGGTCGATTACAACCTGATGACAACTGTTCCGGGATTGTATTCAATTGGTGAGGCCAATTTTTCTGATCACGGAGCGAACAGACTGGGTGCTTCAGCACTGATGCAAGGTTTGGCAGATGGCTATTTTGTGTTACCTTATACAATTGGTGATTATCTGGCCGATGAAATTCTTGTACCAAAAATTGATACCGGAGCACCAGAATTTGAGCAGGCAGAAAAGGAAGTCACACAACGGATTGAAAAACTGTTTTCCATAAAAGGTTCCCAGCCGGTTGATTATTTTTATAAAAGGCTGGGCCAGATTATGTGGGACTATGTTGGTATGTCGCGCAATGCCGAAGGTTTGAAAAAGGCTATAGAACTGATTAAAGAGATTCGTGAGGAGTTTTGGAGAGATGTAAAAATTACAGGTGAAATTAATAATCTGAACCCGGAACTTGAGAAAGCAGGGAGGGTAGCGGATTTCTTTGATATTGGTGAACTGATGGCACGCGATGCCCTTGACCGGAATGAATCATGCGGGGGGCATTTCAGGGAAGAATCGGTTACTGAAGATGGCGAGGCCAAACGCGACGATGAGAACTTTACTTATGTATCCTGCTGGGAGTATACGGGCGAAGGGCAGGTCCCGGTGCTGCACAAGGAAGATTTGGTATTTGAAAATGTTAAACTTACCCAAAGAAGCTATAAGTAAATAGAGTTCCGGTTATGAAAAAAATTATGCACATCTAATTTATAGGATATGGCTGATAAGATTCTTAAAAAACTCAATATAAAGGTTTGGCGGCAAAATAATGCATCCGATAAGGGCCGTTTCGAGACGTATACAATAGAAAATATTTCTGGTGGTTCTTCATTTCTCGAGATGATGGATATACTGAACACCATGCTGATTTTGGAAGACAAGGATCCAGTAGCATTCGACCACGATTGCCGTGAAGGGATCTGCGGTACCTGCAGCTTGTTTATTAACGGCAGGGCCCACGGTCCGGATGAAGACATTACCACCTGCCAGCTGCACATGCGGAAGTTTAAAGATGGGGAAACCATTATTGTGGAACCCTGGAGGGCAGCATCCTTTCCGGTAATAAAAGACTTGGTGGTTGATCGTACTGCCTTTGAAAAGATATTGCATGCCGGAGGATTTATCTCAGTGGGTACAGGCGGTGTACCCGATGCGAATGCTATACCGATATCCTATGAGGATGTTGAGGAATCGATGGATGCAGCTTCTTGTATTGGATGCGGAGCCTGTGTGGCTGCATGTAAAAACTCTTCAGCCATGTTGTTTGTTGCAGCAAAAGTGTCTCATCTGGGCAAACTTCCTCAGGGCAGGGTAGAAGCTAAAAAACGGGCCCGCAGTATGGTTGCTAAGATGGATGAACTGGGTTTTGGCGGTTGCACCAACACCCGTGCCTGTGAAGTAGAATGTCCTAAAAATATTTCCATTACACACATTGCCCGGCTCAACCGGGAATATCTTTCAGCAAAAATGTCGGAATGAGAGTTGAAAAATATCGAAATAAATGAATGATTTTTTCAAAAGGACGTGTAAAGTTTCAACACGTCCTTTTTTCGTAATATAAAATAATAATGTGGGGCTAAAGCCTTCTCTTCGTCCCTGCTAACTAAAACCATTAGAAAAATCCAACAGAAATTGCCGTTGGCGTCAGCCATCATATTACAGGCATAACCCTGGTGAGGGGCTTTCTTCTCATCTATATTCATTTTTTAATTGGACTTTCAGGATTCTTATCCTGCTCATCAATAGGAAAAGAAAAAAGTGAAATGAGGCTGGAGACTTCTCCAATCCTGGCAACTTAAACCGCTGAATAAATCCAACGGAAATCCCCCTCAGAAAAATCAATCTTATCCAATGTATATTTCACGAGAAGTCCTCTGGGGTAGCAAAAATTTATTAGCCATTTTCAACTAAAAAAGATTACTTGCAGGTATCTCAAACGTGTGAAAACAGAGCATGAATTACAATTAAATTATTTTTATCTTTTAAATCAATCATAAGTTTTAATCGTTATCTGTAATTAATTGATTTATAATACTTTTTATTTTAAATAAAATAGTGGTATAACTTTTGCATATTAACGAAAAAAGTATTCATTCTTTAATATTTACGTCATGAAAAAGTTAGTATTCACATTCGTCATCTCACTGCTGGTAGCGGGCTGGAGCATAGCCAGGGCACAGGAGTTTCCGGAAGAGTATCTGGGACTGCCGGGTGACAATCTTAACCTCTATGCCGTAATGAAACTGTTTCAGGAATCAGAAACTCTTGAAGGGTTTGAAAGAAAACTGAACGACGAAAATTCCAGGGTAAACAATCTTGATCTGAACGGAGACAATCTGGTCGATTACCTTATGGTGGTGGATTATGCTGATGGCAATGTGCATACTATAGTAGTACGTGCCGCTCTTGGAAAAAACGAAACTCAGGATGTTGCTGTTTTCACTGTACAAAGGTTCCGCGATGAATCAGTACAAATACAACTGGTTGGCGATGAGGCATTGTACGGAAAGAATTACATCATTGAACCCATATATGCTGAAGGAGTAGAAACTCCCAATCCGGGGTACATTGGAACTCCTGTCCGTAATCAAAAGGTAAGAGTAGTTTCGACTACCACTTATGAAGTTGCTTCATGGCCTGTAATTGCATATATTTATCGTCCTTCTTATGTTGTATGGCGTTCCTCATGGAATTGGGGATACTATCCGGCATACTGGAATCCCTGGAGGCCGTTTTACTGGCATACCTATTACGGATATCATTATCACTGGCATAACCATTATTATGCATATTACCGCCCCTGGCATCAACACAGGCATCCGCATTATAAAACAGTATATTATACCAGAGTAAGGACCTATTCACCAACAGTTGTTGTAAATATAAATAAAGGCACCTACAGGAATACTTATACCAGGCCTGATTTGAAAAGTGAAGGGGAAAGGCTGTATGCACGCACAAACCCAACACGCAGCTCGGCAACAACTTCGGCGAGAGTCAGAACTTCGGGTTCAACTGCTGTGAATAAATCAGCCGGTGTTTCTGCTTCGGCTTCTGAAAGGAGGTCTTCTTCGGTCGCCACAGGAAGGAATACCTCTGCAGCTCAGCCGCAAGCAACTACCAGTCGCAGGTCATCTTCCGGCACCGACAGGGTGATACAGGGTACTGAAACACAACGCAAGTCTGCTACGATAGCATCAGACAGAAACAGTAGAACTTCGTCATCGGGCAATGCAGCACCATCGGTCCGGAGTTCAGCACCAGCATCATCTGCGGGAACGGCTGCAAGGCCTTCTGTTGAAAGGAGTACCAATAGTGTACGTAAACCGGCAGCAACTTCTGAGGTAAAAAGAACGCCTGCCCCTGCTGTCAATAAGAACAGTTCACTGAAACCTTCCGTTAACAGTTCTGGCAGAACAGCTACTCCGACGGTTAGGCAACCAGCAACCCAAAGGCCTGCTGCAAATGTATCCGGCAGGAGTGTGACAAAATCACAATCAGTGCCTAAGGCTGCACCTGCACGTTCATCGACCCGCCCGGCAAAGGCAGTAGTAAGTTCACCCAGGACCAGCAACCGGTCTTCTGCAGTGTCTCCCTCTCAGTCTGGTAATAGAACCGAATCAACCAGAAGTTCACGGCGCAGGTAAAAAAAGAATAGGTGACTACTGACTGAATAAATATATAAGTTGAATTCATTATTGCCTTCCTTGTTTAATTACAGGGAAGGTTTTTTTTTGCACTGTATTCAAACTTTAAGCAGTTGTTCTGTAAAAACCTGTTCTATTTGAGCGGGAGAAATACAGCGCGTGAACAGGCAGGCTGCCGGCACCTGAAAGAGCGGCAGGAAAGCAAAAAATCACAGTAATTTTATTGCAGTTAAACCATCGAAGATGGTTAGCCTGCTAATTGTAAAAAAGTGCACTTTACCGGATTCTAAAACATTAGTATATAATGGATGGTGTGCCTTCTTTGCTTTCTCAGGTTAATCTTTTGCTATCCGCTTCCCATTTCATGATTCTCATTCTGAGGTAGTGCCGTTTCATTTATTAAATTTGCATTTTTATATAAAATTAAAGTCATGCTCAACCTGAAATATATCCAGGAAAACCCGCAGCTGGTAATTGAAAAACTGAAAAGAAGAAATTTCAATGCTAAAGATATTGTAGAAAAGATTGTTGGTTATTACCTGCAGAAAAACGAAACACAGCAAAAAGCTGAACAGGCTAAAGCTGAAATGAACCGCATCTCAAAAGAAATAGGTATACTTTTAAGGGAAGGCAAAAAAGAAAAAGCAGAATTGGCTAAAACACGCACTTCGGAGCTGAAAGATACGATAAAGCAGCTGGACGGGAAGTATGACGAAATAGAAAAGAAGGTTGCTGAACTGCAGGTATTGCTTCCGAACCTTCCCCACACTTCGGTGCCTGAAGGCAATGGTGCCGAAGACAACGAAGTGATTTCTGAGTGGGGAATAATTCCTGATCTGGATAAAAATGCACTTCCCCATTGGGAACTGGCACAAAAATTCAGGCTCATCGACTTTGAATTGGGTGTAAAAATTACCGGTGCAGGCTTCCCGGTATACCTTGGGAAAGGTTCTCAACTGCAGCGTGCACTTATTAATTTTTTTCTGGATGAAAACCGCAGGGCTGGTTATGAAGAAGTCCAGCCCCCCCTGGTTGTAAATGACGATTCGGCATATGGGACCGGTCAGTTGCCCGACAAGGAAGGCCAAATGTACCATATTACAGCTGATAATCTTTACCTGATTCCTACAGCCGAAGTACCGGTAACCAACCTTTACCGCGATGTAATTCTTGATTCCGGGGAGCTTCCGATGAAAAATACAGCTTATAGTGCCTGTTTCCGCCGTGAAGCCGGCTCCTATGGCAAGGAGGTGCGTGGACTTAACCGTCTTCACCAGTTTGATAAGGTGGAAATTGTACAGATTGCCCATCCTCAAAAATCCTATGAAATTTTGGAAGAGATGGTAGCTCATGTTGCCGGGCTGATTGAAAAACTGGAACTGCCATACCGTATTTTAAAACTGTGTGGCGGTGATATGGGCTTTACTGCAGCACTTACATATGATTTCGAGGTGTGGTCGGCAGCCCAGGGAATGTGGCTCGAGGTGAGTTCGGTATCCAACTTCGAATCGTTCCAGGCTAACCGTCTGAAACTTCGTTACCGTGATGAAAATTCACGAAAGCCGCAACCGGCACATACCCTCAACGGCAGTGCCCTGGCCCTGCCCCGGATAGTGGCTGCCCTGCTCGAAAACAACCAAAGCCATGATGGAATCCGTATCCCAAAGGCTCTGGTGCCATATACAGGGTTCGACAGGATAGAGGTTTCTTAAGACTTTCGGAGAGTGTGTTTTTCCTGGCATCAATAGTAGCAGGATTATTGTTTGCAATTATTGTGGATATATTTCAACTTGCCTACCGCATTGATTTATAAATTCCTGGAGGATTAAAGGAGAGTATACTTACATCACCCGGTATCAGACCTGGTGGTTCGACAGCTTTTTTATTTGCTTTTATTGTTTTTGTTAATTGTTTACCAGGTTATAAAAAAAATTATCCAGGGGAGCTTATTTCCAATCTTAAAAAACATGTTTTCTGAATCACAGTAATACAATGAAATCCGATTGCTGGACCGGACAGATGTGTTTAAACACCTGACACCCGTTCAGCAGGCTTCAAGGGTGACTTATTTAAATAAAACCTGTTTTAATGGCCTGTCCCGGGTTATCAATGCAGGTGAATTTAATGTGTCTTTTGGGCGTTACAGGAATCCCAATATAGTTAATGAGTCCACAATAAAAGCAGTTAGCCGGTATCTTAATTCCGGCAACATCCTCAATTGAAATGATGATTACGTACAGGTGCTCAGTCAGGCTGATGAAAAATCGTTTGTTTACCTTGACCCTCCATAACATCCAATTTCTGAAAGTCCCAGCTTTACGGGATCCGTATAGCGGGGATGGAACATATCAGACCAGATACGCTTACGGGAAGCATGTGACGTGTTGCATCCAAGAGGGATAAAATTTTTGTTGTCCAATTAATCTGCACCTTTAATAAGAAACCAATACAGAGATTATAAGCTGATTACTGTATAGGCAGACCGTGCAGTGAACTCCAATGGATCTGAGCGTGGTGAGATGGATGAGGTGCTCGTAAAAAACTATCACTAAATTGAAAAATCATCTGCCCAGGGGGCAGCTGTTTAATGAATATAAGAAGCTCTGCTTATTCCATCAACACCGCATTAAACAGCAGCTTAAAGGTAACCGGTGTGGAAGCTCTGAACTGTGGGTTAAAGGAAGAGAGCACAATCTGTCCTTTTCCTTTTTTGACCCATACCAGTGCTGCTTCCCGTTTTAGCAGTTCTTCCTTTTGGGCATAGCCGCTCATCAGGATTTCATCTTCAGGGAAAGTCGCCACTACGCGCCGGTCCATATCAAGTCCGGGTAGGGATGTACGGAAAACCGGAGTACCACGGTGAAACACACCACACTGTTCCGGCATTCCCCATGCCAGCGGGTGATCGGTTCTGAATTTTACTCGCAGCAGCGAGCCGGGCACATAAAGTCCTTTGGCTGCCAGAGTTTTTCCGATGTCACTCACCGGCAGCATAAATTCTTCCTTGTCTTTATCCTCTTTTTCACCAATAGTAATGGCATCAAGGAAGAGTTCAACAGCCGGTCCCCAGGCCATTATTTTTCCTCCATTATTTACATATTTCATAAGGTTATCAAATCCCTTTTTCTCCATCCCCCTGGCAAATTCTGGCGGATAATTGGAAGGTACCGGTTTGCCGTCGCGTTCGTTTTTTCCCTGCATAAAAATCGATTTGGGCCGGTCGGTAAATATGAGCACATCGAAATCGCGTTGCAGGTTTATGGTTTGCAGATTCTCAGGTCGCATTACCACATAGGGGATATGATACTGGTCGAACAGGTAGCGGGTCCATCCACCGTCCATATCGTGCTGCCAGGTTTCCACCAAGCCAACCCTTGGTATTTTCAGCTTAATGGTGGAGGCTTCAGGTTTCTCAACCAGGTAGACCGGACTGACATTGATTTTTTCGTACAGTGTATTAAAATTATTTTTGACAGGTACAAGGAAACTTCCCTGTGGGTATGTTTTTCCATTAATTGAAATTATTTCCGTTGTACGTTCCACCTCAAGTTTTTCTTTCAATGCAATAAAGGTTGCCTTATAACTTTCATTGTACGAGGAAGAAAACAGTGCCCAATTAGAATCTCCGGCAGGTTCATTTTTCAGAGTGAATGGGAGTATTACTTTTTTCATCCTGTCGGCCAGTTCCGGAACCGGGGTATTAATTTCAACGGCGTTCACACCTTTGTGCAGCGGCAGTGACCAGGAGGTAATGTCGTAAGGGCGTATAAATTCGCCATCTTCAGAGTAATACCTGGCCGGAAATTTCTGTTTTTCCATTACCTCTTTAATAAAAGCACGGTAAGGCTGAGCAAGTGGAACCACAACATCGCCCGACTTAAAATTACGATCATTCCAGACTATATCTTCAGTCAGGCTATAAGAACTTACTCCATGCCGGTGTAATAGATTAACCAAATCGGCCATTTCGCTTAAATCGTGCTGGTTTTGGGGCAGGATGTAATAGAAGGGGGCTTCTTCTTTTCCACGTTGGATTTCCCGTCGGGTCACATCGTTGCGGAACTGCAGGATTTCTTTTTTATGACTGGCCGAGGTTTCGAGGTTAGCCAGGTTATTTTCCATTTCATAGCTAAGAATGTCTGAAAGTCGCCACCAGCCTCCTTCCCAGGGCTTGGGCATGTTAATGCTGATATCGTAGCTGCCAAGTCCTTTCCCTGTGGTTCGCAATTCATTGGGCTCGATGAATATAGGTGTGGCAATGTTTACGCTGGCTGCTTCCGAAAGCATCCCGATAACTCCCTTCCAGATGCTGGTTGTGGTAGCGCCGGCCCAATAATCATCAAAAAGGTAATTTACTGAGACACTTGTCAGTCCTTTTTCAGTCATCTGCTTAAGCGAGCGTGAACCATAAACCCTCATCCAGTTCCAGATTCCGGCATCCACATTTTCGGCAATGGGGTCGTGAGGTGGTGAGACGTAAAACCTTGGACCGGTTGAGCCCATCTGGTGCCGCTCAATCATTGCCTGCGGAAACCATTTGGTGGAATAGGTTTCAGCCACTGCCCGGTTCTCACTTTGACTGAGGGTAACAAAATCGCGGTTGATGTTATGTCCTACATATTTATGGTAGACGCCTGGCATACTGCTGGTTTCAAGGGGAGTACCCTTATGCTTGTTGTAATGCTCAACTATCATATTCATTCCGTCGGGATTGTGTGGAATGAACATGGCTACGGTGTTTTCGAGAATGAGTTCACGGCGGGGATCGGTTCCTGCCACCAACTCATATACTACAAGCGGAAAGGCCTGAACCGGTCCCACTTCGTTAGCGTGCATACTGAGCGTGGAAAGAAAAAATACTTTCCCCTTTTCAAAAAGTTCTTCCCGGCTGGTTCCTGCCGGAATTTCATCAAGTGTCAGCTGACGGTTGATTTGACGTAGAGACTCCAGGTTGCGAATATTGTTTTCCGACGATACAAAAACAATGTACATGGGGCGGCCCATTTCGGATTGGCCAATCTCTTCGATGTGTATCATGGATGAAGCTTTTTCCAGCTTTTTCATGTAATCCATCATGTCTTCATACAGAAAAAGCATCCGGTCGTCGCCGGGTGTAAATCCAAAATGTTCTTTTGGAGTAGGAATCTGTGCTGATAAAGTTATTGAAATAAGAACTGTTACAGCAAGGGAAATAAACCATTTTTGAACAGGAAAATGTTTGTACATGATCTTTTAATTTTAAGAGAGCCTAAATTTAAACAATAATTCCAATCAGAAATAAAGTGTCAGGATTCTGTTGATTTGTGAAGAAAGCAGCCATTTATTTTCTAAAAATTCCGAACGTGAATAAGAAGTTTGAACAGTAATTTCAGCTTTAGTGAACTTAATTGTTCCCAATCGCTGTTTTTAATAGATTCTTTG
Organism: Mariniphaga sp.; assembly: GCA_041684965.1. GTDB lineage: Bacteria > Bacteroidota > Bacteroidia > Bacteroidales > Prolixibacteraceae > Mariniphaga. The sequence goes on along the minus strand of JAWLGR010000004.1, from coordinate 69,276 downwards.
ATAAATATTTGTCCCGTAAATACGGATGTTTTATTTTCGACAATGAAATTGTTACTAAAAAATGGGACCCAAGGGAACCATGCAATGTAAACGTGCATTGGTACGGAATTTGGTAGATTCAAGAAAATAACTTTAAACTTTCAGTTAAAAAATATTAACTGCATCGTCTTAAAAACAAACCGTCTCTTTATTCAAGCTTATAATTTTATTTGACAACAAATTTCAACTATTTATTAAAGAAAGGAATTGTTATGTTTTATGATAAGTCAGAGAAATATTTAAAAGATGCCCCGCCTTTTGAAGCACTAAATTTGCAGGATTACGAAGAGGTCATTGGCAGCAGAAAGCTTGAAAAGCTGAAACAACTGGCTGCGCCGCTGGAAAATAAAGTGTGGGCGCACGTAAATTCAACTTATATTGGTGGCGGAGTTGCCGAAATGTTAAAAAGCCTTGTCCCGCTTGCCATGGGTTTTGGCATCGATGCACAATGGCATTTGTTTGAGGCGCACAGTGAGGATTTTTTTTTATATCACGAAAAAATTTCATGATTTAATACAGGGTGTTGAACAGCCTTTCAGCGTGGAGGAACTGCATGGAGTATACATCGACAATTCCATAAAGAATTTTGAGAATTATTCGGTAACGGCCGATTTAACCGTAGTGCACGACCCGCAGCCCTGTGCCACTTCGGTGTTTGGAAATTACGAAGGACCTAAACTTTGGCGCTGCCATATCGATACTACCTCTGCCAACAAGCTTATATGGAATTTCTTCCTGCCATTTATCAATCATTATGATGGTGCTATTTTTACCGACGAACGATTTGTAAAACAAGGTGTAAGAAAGCCAGTGTACCGTGTGGCGCCCTCAATTGATCCGTTAAGTCCTAAAAACCGGCAGTTAACGGAACAGGAGGCCCGACAGGTACTAATGCCGCTGTTTAACAAACACAATATCGATGGCGATCGCCCCATTGTTCTGGCTGTCTCACGGTATGATATTCATAAAAACCAGTCGACAATTATCAAAGCCTTTAAAGAAATCAAAAAGGACATACAAGTGCAGAAGAAAAAGCCCATTCTTGTTGTAGTGGGCAATACAGCCACCGATGATCCGGATGGACTGGCAATGTACGGACAGATAATGGAGGAGCGCGAAAACGATACCGACATTTTTTTGCTTATGAACATCCGGAATAACGATGAAAATATAGGAGCGTTGATGCGGATTGCTAATCAGTTTGTGCATGTTTCCACCAAAGAAGGTTTCGGGCTTGTAGTAACTGAAGCGCTCTGGCAGGGTACACCTGTTATCGGCAGTAATGTGGGGGGAATACCGCAGCAGGTGATCGATAATGAAACCGGCTTTTTGGTAGAGCCGTTCGATATGGAACAAATTCAAAAGAATATGAAATACCTGTTGCTTCACCGCGACGAAAGCAAGCACATTGGTCAACAGGCTATGGAACATGTGAGGGAGAACTTCCTGTTACCATCGCTGCTGGAGAAATACCTGTTGCTGATGCGTTACTACTCAGGAATTGACAGCAGTCAGCCCTTTTTCAAAATACGATAGCAGATTTAATTTTATAATCGGGCAGAGAGTAGAAAATACAGGGCGCTTGCCTTATTTTGAAAAGTCAATACATTTATAAATTCTCTTCCAGCATGTTTCGTAACAAATAAGTGTTGCCAATAAACAGGATCAATTGTGGTACGCACTTCCGGGCGGTAATTCAATGTTTTGGCTTTACCCCGTGGTGGAGTTAATAAAAATACCGGTGTTGCAGATTAACTGTCATATCAATTTCTCAGATACATCAAAGGTACTTTAATTTTACTTAATTTTGCAAGTGGAGTTCTGCAGATAATGATTTGGAATCCATATGTATTGCAAACTGAACAACCTTTTGAACATGTGGATTCCATCCGACCTTTTAATAATTAAATATTGTCCGGATGAAAAACACACTTTATTCAAACCATGACATGTCGGCTGATGAATTTCGAAAACTTGGATACCGGGTAATAGACATCATCAGTAATTATTACAATTCAATTCGGGATGTTTCCGTATTTCCGGCAGTTCCTTCTGAAGTAGTGGAAAAGATTTTCCGGGATCCTCTTCCGCATGATGGACAGGAGCCGGATTCAATCATCGACGAATGGGAAGAAAAAGTTTTGCCTTATGCTACACATACCGGCTCGCCCAGGTATTTTGGATACGTAATGGGATCTGGAACTATGATTGGCACACTAGCTGAAGCGCTTGCAGCTTCTGTTAATATGAACCCCGGAGGCTGGAAACCAGCTCCATCTGCAACAGAGATTGAGCGAAGGACCATTACATGGATTGCTGAATTAATTAGCTATCCTGCTTCCTGTGGAGGATTGTTTACCAGCGGGGGAACAATGGCAAACTTCACTGCGCTGCAAACAGCTTTGCGCAATGCAGCTCCCTATAATACTTCGGCCCTGGGGCTGCAAAACGAAGATTTCAAAGGAAAGTTCAAGGTGTACATGTCCGATCATGAAGGGCATATTTCTATTGTTCGTGTGGTGGATTTAATGAATCTGGGCCGGGAATCCCTTCGCTTTGTGAAAAGTAACGACGACTTTTCGATGAATACTTCACATCTGGAAGAATTAATTGATGAGGATATAAAAAATGGAGATTTTCCCCTTTGTGTAGTTGCTCAGGTGGGTTCCATAAATGTGGGTGTCATTGACCCGCTGGAGCGCATTGCTGCTATTTGCAGGGATAGAAATATCTGGTTTCATGCGGATGGTGCCTGCGGAGCTGTTGGCAGAATTTTACCTGAAAAAGCAGCACAGTATAAAGGTCTGGAACTGGCAGACTCCGTTACGCTCGATCCACATAAGTGGCTTAGCATTCCCTACGACTGCGGATGTGTCCTTGTAAGGGATGCGGAAAAAATGAGAAGGGCATTTTCCCTGGAAGCACCCTATCTGAGAGGTACATTGCCTACCGAATACACGGGGCTAAATTTCTTTGAATACGGACCTGAAATGTCACGCAGTTTTCGTGCGTTAAAAGTATGGATGTCGCTTAAATATCTGGGTGTAGAAGGTTACCGCTCCATATTGGCTAAAAATGTAAAGTGTGTGGAACATCTGGACATGTTGGTCAGAAGTGATTCGGATTTTGAAGCTTTACACAAGCCCAATTTATTTATGTATTGTTTCAGGTATTGTCCAAGAGCATTAAAGGAGAAATTCAAGAATAGCCCTGCTCAGTTAAAGAAAAAAACAGACATACTGAACCAGCAAATTGCAGATGAAATTCAAAACAGCGGAAAAGCTTTTATCATGACCAGCAGATTGAAAGGTGACGTGGTTATTCGTTTATCTGTCTGCTCTCAACGTACAACAATGGATGACATCGACAATGTATTTGCAGCACTTAAGAATATAGGAGAATCAGTGTTGGTACCTGAACCGTAATAAATGAGATCAAATTATTACTTGATTTTATACTATCCCTGTTCATCATTTTGATCAGGAGAATCATAGTCCAGTCCTATATGGGTTTTGGTTTCCATTTTGTAAAATATTCATAGAAACTACAACCAGAAATATTTTTTACAATTAAATTATGACGGATGAGGTAGTCCCAATATAACCCGGTGACCCGGTTTATACTGCAACAAAGGTTCCTCTGAGTTCTGCGGATAGGGGGCGGTTATTTGACAGATATTTTCGCATGGCTTCTATTGCCCTTACTGGTTGATCTTCACGGTTGCGGCCATATTTTTCAGGTACACCCTGCATCGTGACGAAAGTTGCCTGGTAATACTTGTCAGCTTGAATCTCTTCATTGTCAATAAACAGTTTTTGAATCCGCAGGCCCGGGGGGTTTTCAATTTTAATGAAGGCATGAAGTCCAAGGCAGCGTTTTACATACCCTCCCATTTGATGGTAGGGATTGCACGAAAACGTTCTTTCGAGATTCTCCTCCAGCATGGCCAATATTTCCTCACCTGTTATTTCGACTGTGGATACAGGCGGATTCATGGGAATTATGTTGTAAAGGTCATTGAGAGTTACCTGTCCCGGAACGATGGGTGCCCCGTAGCGCCAACCATTCGAAAATGCCAGTTGGGCACCGGTGCTTTCAAGCAAGGCCTGGAGCAGGAAATTGTCCATTGTTGACTCCATGCCCGTACCCCGGTTGAGAGCTGTGGAAGTTTCACCAACTACCTCTGCGAGTTCATCCCTGAAAGGTGCAAGGGCCTGCTTAACCAGATCATCCACTGTTGGGTCCGGTTGGATGGTTGCTTCAACTTCAATCAGACGGTGCCGGTAATCAACGATTTGTCCGCCATTCACCTGCAGGTCCAGACGGCCCAAAAAAGAACCATGACAGCCTGATTGGATAACAATCGTTTTTCCAATGAGGACCGGTTGGTATAGGCGGTTATGCGTATGGCTGCTGAGACAAACGTCAATGCCCTTCACTTCAGATAAAAGTTTCATATCCTGGGTGAAGCCAAGATGTGAAATCAAAACTACCAGGTCAACTTTTTCCTCATTGCGCAGTGAACCAATAATGGGTGGAAGTTCATCTTTTCCCAATGTAAAGTAAATTCCTTCGCTGAAGGAGGACGGCATCGTCTTGTCCACAATAACTGAGGCAATCCCAATGATTCCGATACGCAATCCGCCGGTCTCTTTTATGACATTCTGCCGAAAAACCGGCTTCTGAGTTACTTTATCAAAGACATTGCATGCAAGCATCGGATAATTCAGTTTGTCGATCTGCTGCTTTAATACTTCAGGCCCATAGGCAAATTCCCAGTGGCCTGTTGTGGCATCAAGCCCCAAAGAATTTAATATCGGGATCATGGCTTGCCCCTGGGTGGCGAAGGCAGGATAAGTGCCATGCAATGTGTCGCCGCAGTCGCAAAAAATACAATCAGGACTTTCATGCCGGATTCGTTTTAAAATGGTGGCAATGCGGCCATAACCACCAGTCTGGCGGTATACAGCATGATCACCCTGCCAAAACATCTCCTGGTGGACGTCGAAATAAGCATGAGAGTCGTTCATTTGAACAATAGTTAGGCGGACGCTGCTTTTTGTTTTCATTTTGATATTCTTTTTTTGATGGGAACATTTGGCGATATGAAAAGTTGCTGATTCCGGACGATTTGTAGGAGGAAGATTCCAATCACCGCCGGAATTTCATCAGGGCCCGATATATAACTTCTCAGGGGATAGGTTATTTGGGAGTTTATACCCAAAATTTTTGTTCAAAATGAGAAAATGACAGTCAATAAAGTGGTGCTTATTGTTCTGTAGATATACTATTGAATTTTTTTTTGCAGTTCGATGGGCTAACCAGCTTCACTCTCAAGTAGGCGTTTGATTTTTTTTAGGTCGCTTTCCACTAATTTTGCGTCCTGATTAAACTCTTCTTCTGTTCTGGCTGGCATCCAAAACAATGTAAAAATCAATTCGCTGCCTTTTCCGTTTGCAACAATTCTCATAGGATTATTTACCGTTGAATTGTCTGGAAGTGTAACTTTATGGTCTATGATTCCATACTCATTTTCAGGGGCAAATTCTATTTTAAGATTTCCCAAATCTGTTTCTGCCATCCAGATATCCCCGGCTCCCCGGGTCACTGATTTAATAAATTCCACCCACGAAGGAAGGTTTTTGGGATTTGAAGCGAACTGATATACTTGATACACAGGTTTGTTTATTGAAACGCTGATATTTTTTACAGGATATGTCATACTGTGTGTGTTTTTTTGTTTGTTCACCAAATTATAGCAGGCAATCAAAATTAAAGCTAATTATCACAAAAACTATCATTTATCTATCGGTTTCTTGTCTTACTTTATTCAAAGTTTCATCTGCTGATTTTTATGAAAGGTTTATACTGATTCCGATGATTCTTTTTAATCCTGACATAAGATAAAAGTCCGAACCACGATTCATTAAATTCACTGACAAAATTGTTTTATCTTGTAATCATGAATATCCTGTTAATCAGGTAATCCAAGGTTCCGACTATCTGGTCATCATGTGAATCATGGAAATCAAGGTTCAGAATTTCGTGACATAAGGTGAAACTTCAGTGGTTGTCGTATTTAGCCTCTATAATTGTCGTAAAAATACTGCAGGCTGCTTAATACTGTTTCCGAACTTTGTATGGTGATAAAGATTTTTGCCGGCTGCTGGCCTGAGCATGCAGATTTTTGACAGCTGTTGATGAGGGGTCAAAATACATATTTCCCGGAGCAAAAACGGAACGATTCCTCCAGCTTTTATATTAACCAAAAATTCGGTTACTGCATGCGGGATGATTATAGCCAGATACAGGTGGGCCGGAAAAGTCAGTACGGGTACTGTTGAAATTTAAAGGATATAATATGAGAAAACTTATAATGTGGAACATCATAACACTTGATGGATATTTTGAAGCAAAACAAAACTGGGACTTGCCTTTTCACAATGTGGTTTGGGGACAGGAACTGGAGAAGCTAAGCATAGAACAATTACATTCAGCTGACTTTCTGGTTTTTGGTCGGGTAACCTATCAGGGAATGGCAGATTACTGGACCAAAGCAGAAGGAGAAATTGCCGGATTAATGAATGAAATTCCGAAACTTGTTTTTTCTAAATCGCTGAATGCTGCTGACTGGAATAATTCCACTTTGGTAAAAGGGAATGCTTCTGAAGAAATTTCGAATCTAAAAGCTCAGGGAGGCAAAGACATGTATGTTTTTGGAAGTGCCAATCTTTGCGAGACATTTATCAACGATAATCTTTTTGACGAGTATCGTATTGGAATAGCTCCGGTTATTTTGGGCAGCGGACGGCCGTTGTTCCGGCAGGGAATTCTTTCCCGAAATTTGACTCTTATTTCCGCACAACAACTTTCCAATGGCGGTATTGTTTTACGATATACCAGATAATGCAGGTTATCCGCAAGGTTAAAGACTATTGTTCCTTAGAAAATGAAAAATGAAAAAGAATAAATTACTTCGAATGGACAATGTCGGTATTGTGGTAGAATCGCTTGACGAAGCTATCTCTTTTTTCAGGGAGATAGGTCTGAAGCTTGAAGGGCGTGCCGTGGTCGAAGGAGAATGGGCCGGTCGCGTTACAGGATTGAGCTCTCAAAGTGTAGAAATTGCCATGCTGGTTACCCCGGATGGCCACAGCCGGCTGGAGCTAACGCGGTTCATTAATCCGCCGGTGATAGCAGATCACCGCACTGTCCCTGTGAATGCTCTCGGTTATCTTCGTGTTATGTTCCTCGTTGAAGACATCGACGATATGGTAGCCAGGCTCAGCAGGCAAGGCGCTCAGCTCGTTGGAGAAGTGGTTCAGTATGAAGACTTATACCGGCTCTGTTACATTCGCGGAACGGAAGGTATACTGATAGGTTTGGCAGAGCAACTCAGTAAAAAATGAGTAACTGAAGTTTTATAGGGTGGATGTAGAAAGATTGGAACAGGAAGCAGTAATTATTCGCCCCGGTTTCATAAATTAATAAGGATTCAGTTCGTGTATTCCATGTCAGGAATGAATTCAGGTCGGACGGGTGATTCATCCTTTTTATTCCTTTGTTAATCAATCAAAACCAAATTCCATTTGACACTTATTTTTCCTAAAAACGTATTGTTTGGGTCAGTATTGAGGATTTAATTATTGTTGTTATCTTGTTAATCATTTTCTGGTTTTAAGATTTTAACCCTGCACTATGTTAAAGGATAAACCGATAAGTGAAAAGACTCCTTCACCATTTCATAAAAAAAAATTAGCAAGAACTTATTTAAAAGTAATTTGGGTATAGTTGGAATAAATTCAATATGATATTTATTTTTAGGGACAAATGCCAAAGAGCTAAAGACTGTATTCATAAGTAATAAATTTGTTCACTGAGCATGAACTCAATTGCATTCATCGATATTGAAATTGAACCCAAAAGCCGGAAGATTCTTGACATTGGAAGCGTCAAAGATGATGGAAGTTTTTTTCATAAAAGTTCTGTTGCTGAGTTCGTCCGGTTTCTAAGCGGCACGCACTTCATTTGCGGGCACAAATTCTCCAGACAATTTGTAAATCAAATTGAATTACTGAGGCAAAAAAGCTATGAGTTGAAAAGCGCGAAAGTGAACTTCATCGTTTACTGGCAAAAGGAAGGATCAAACAAGGAAGTGAAAATATTATTGCCTGAGCTTTACTTTGAGAAACAGAAAAATGAAGCTTAATTCTTCTGAAATGACAACTTTTAAAATCACTGTAAATCCCAATCAATCTACTCAATCTCTTCCAATCCCTGCCAATCTCTTCTGCGCAAATCATAACCCTGCATAATAATCCGCGTCATCTTACAACTGCTTTGTAAACAGCACATTGTTAGTGCGGCCGTTTGATGCCTTGAATCCTGTTATCCGTCCCTCATTATCGCGGATAAAGGTTACCAATGAAACTGGCATCTTGCCATTGAAAACATCGGGTTTACTTTCCCGCAACACAATCTTGTCTGACCGCCGATGCTTTAACACCAGTTTCCCATCATCGTCAGAAGTAACCAGGTAAAAGGTTTCCAGTTCCTCGCTGTAATACCTGCCTGAATACATTTCAATTTCTTCTGCCGATGGATGCCAGGTTGCATTCGTCAACTTTTTTGCCTTTACCTTACCATTCTGGTGAAGGGTTAAAGAATTCACCTTACCTTCCTTATCAATGTGAAATGTTACGCCTGCCTTGACAACTTTAAGAAAAAAAGTGGAATCAGAACCGGGAAATAGTTCAAACCTGGGCTGCCCTGAAGCCTGTGTAAAGTATTTATTGCCCTCACGTGTGAATTCCATAATAAAATCGGGAGCTATTTCCAGTGCATACCGGCCGGCAAATTCATCAAAACTTTCAGTAATAAAACCTGTATATACCTTATCGTAATTGAATCCATCGTCATTCTGTACTTCCATCACGTCGGCAAAAAAAAGTTCTGCCACCTTTACCGGAATCTCCTGGGAAATTGCTGCGTTGTTGCTTAAACAAACAACCGCTCCCCCGACAGCTGGAAATACAAAAAACTGAGACCTGTGCGCGATATCCGCACCATCATGCTGAAATCTGTCAAGACCATTCAACCTGTCTATTATCAATCCATAACCATAATTCGATTTTTCTCCGCTGTTCAGAACAAATGGGGGTAGTCATCTTTTCAATTAACGATTTATCTCCCAGTGCCGGATCTAAATAGTTCCCAATCCATTTTGCCAAATCACCTGTTGTGGAATAGATGCCTCCTGCCCCTGCTGAAGCATACAAATCGGTTGATTCCTCATAGGCTTCCATGTCTTTTTTTCTGTATCCCTGGGCGCTTCCCCTGATAACCTGCCGGGGATTCATCCGGATTATCGTATTTTTCATACCCAGAGGCTCAAAAATATTTTCCTTCATCCAGCTATCGAAAGGTTCACCGGTTACTTTTTCAACAACCATTGCCAATAAGATGTAACCTGAGTTATTGTAATTCCATACCTCTCCGGGGGCATTCTGAAGTTCGGTCTGTCGCTGAAGAAGCGGAATGACATCAGGCCGCTGTAACTTATCAGATATATCCATTCCTGTCATCATCATTGTGTTGTAAAATTCCCGGTATCCGCTTGTGTGTGACACCAGGTGTGCAAGTGTTACTGTATCCCCCAGGTCAGGAAGCTCCGGAAAGTATTTTCGTATGTCGTCTGATGAATCAAGAAGCCCTCGCTGCTGAAGCAGTGCAATTGCAAATGCGGTAAACTGCTTTGAGGTTGAGCCGATGTTCGATTTTGTATTAAGTGTAAAAGGAACATCATGTTGCAGGTTGGCCATTCCAAAAGCCTTCTCAAAAACAATTGCTCCGTCACGCATTACCAATAAAACACCTCCGGGAGTAACCGGATTGTTGTATGGCTTTATCAGGCTATCAACCTTTTCCGCAACAGATGCATCTATCTCATATGAACTACTGTTATATTGAGCAGACCCTGAAATATTTGTGAAGAGAAAGACAATTAATAAAGCCGACAGAATTGTTTTCATAAGTTGTCTGTTTAAATTTTGTTTTTATATATCAGACTCCGGATAGCGTCTAATTATTACATATTCAATGAGATTTTTTGTCTGATACAAAAGGGGAGAGACAGGACATTCCCCTCTTCTTCTTCAACAATTTATCCATTTGCCAATTTTTCAATTTCACAATTTTTCAATTTCCTCCACATAGAAGCTATCACTCATCTCCGTCTGCACCTGATTGCGAAATGCAATCCACACATCAACAGTTCCATTCGGCAGGGCAGGCTTCCATGCGTACCGGCCCTCAGAACGGCGGGTATCGGTGAAGCGGTAATCGGCATATCCTTTTTCTGCCGACAAAGCCATTACCACCAGGGTATCGTGCGAATGACTACGTGCAGTATCCGCATCGTCTTCCCATTCAATGAGCAGCTCTCCGGCATCAGTTGTTACCGTGGCACTCACCGGCATCGGCAGCGGACCCCTGCTTAGCAGTGCCCTGCTTTTAGCTACATAAATTTCAGGGTATTCTCCCGCCAGGGCATTGCGCATGAGGTACGACTGCGCTTCTGCCCGCGCTGTCCGCCCTGTCTGTTGCGGTGGAAAGGTTATCCGGATGAGTTTAAGAAACGGTTTCAGAAATTCGTTCACCGCCTGCAGCCGCTGCCGTTGTGCCAGCTGTGCCGGCGATTTGCGATCGCTGAAATGCTCCGGCTTTGTCCGTATAATGTTCAGGCCATTCATTTTATAAACCACCAGGTTTCCCAGCCTGCCTTTGCCACTGTCGAATAAGTCATTAATCCTTGCCATGTGAAAACATTTTAATTCATATCAAAGATAGATCATATTCTTTATTTATTCGTCTTTTCTTTGTAGTTAATTTTAAGTTTCTTCGTAGTTTCTTCGTAATATTACGAATAAACTACGAAGAAAGAACGAATTAACCACGAAGGAAGATAGGCTTAATATAGTCTTTAGTATGGCTTTATACAGAAATCGTCTGAACCATGATTCAAAGGATTATCTTGATTACCTTCCTTCTAATCATGAAATCATGTAATTCAGGAAAATCAAGGTTCAGACTAGGCCGGTGCAAACTACTGCATTTGAATTTTCGTTATACCAGTCCCCTGCAGATTTTTAAAATACGCAAGCAATGAGAAATCAATTGCCAGGATAAGCAGATTCCATATAATCAAGGCGCCAAAACCGGCAGGCGAGAACAGCCACTTCATGTCGATTGAAGTAATGAATGCCGAAGCTACACTGCTGATTCCGTTGACTAAAAACAGTACGCGCAGCAGTCTTTCTGTTTTTTGATTCCCAAAAATGAATGCCATAAATAGAAAGGACAACCCTATTCCTCCCCAGCCCCACATTTCGAGTGCCCAGGCAAAAGACCCCGGGTTTGCCATTGAGAATGCAGCTAAAAGGTATTCTGCTTCAGGAGGATTATTTGCAGCTAAATAGGGTACGTAAGTGGTCTGGATGATGTAATTCAGAAACACCACCGCTGTAAAAACCACATTGATTGCAAGTGCCGACAGTGCCCATATTTTCTTTTCTTTTGCACTTAAAAAACAGAGTGCGGTAAAAGTGAGCAATGAACCAAGAACCAGAAAGTATCCGCAAAAAAAGGTGGCGGTTTGCAGCGGGTGAAACGATTCAATAAACAAATCGTGATTTTCCCATTGCGGCTGCGGGTAAAAAATGGAAGTAATAACCGGAAAGATTAATCCGGAAAATAGTATGCCGAAAATATTCAGGTAAACGGCATTCCTGCCAAATTGGATTACATTGTTTTTCATTTTTTTAACCAATGGTTAGCGGGACTGACAAAAAATTTACAATTCTGTGGCAGTTATTCACCTGCTGACTGGAGTTCAGCTGGTGAATTATTTTTGCTTTGAATAAGAACGATTCCCAGAAGAGTTTGAACCAGACCGGTTGAAAAATACAGTGGCTGAAGGAAATTCTTATACCCTATAAATGCCACCTGGCTTACAATCCAGATCATCATCCCGATCCCGAAAAACATTGCAACGTGCGGATAGTAAGGATGTTTTCTTATCGACAGAACCGCCGCCAGGGTATTGCCCAGGCCGTTAAACACGAACAGAATGATACCGGGGATGAGAAAGTTGTTGAACGGAGTCCCTTGCAGCCAGGCTTGTTCCATGCCCAGGCTTGCTGCAGACGGATCACCAATAAGGCCAAAACCTCCGGCCAGACCGCTCAGACCATTAAAGAATTCAATAACAATAAGTGAAATAAAAAATACCTTTAGCTTTTTCGTTAAATTTTTCATGTCATTATATGTTTTATAGATGAATATTTTTTATTGTTTTCTTTCATAATTGCCGGCTTGTAGAAGGCCGACAGGTTTACTTCCGACGGCTTCCCGCTCCTCCAGTGCTTTTTGCACCCCGGATTGTCAAGAAACACGCATTGAGAAGGAATGCCCAGCCGTTTCATTTCGAAGCCTCCCGTTAAGAGGTTCAAAACACAGGCGACACCGATAAGACCGGTATTCTTCTGGTGGGCCCAAGGCTTCAGGCTTTTTGAAAAAGAGGAGGAGTGCCGGATAAGTACGGTCCGGATTCCTTTTTTTCTCATTTCACGGGTTGTCCGCGAAACTTTACAATCCGGGTTGCAATGCAAGCAGGTCAGATCACCCTTTATAACCTTTGCCCTGCAAGTTGAGTTGTCAATGGACATGCAGGTGGGCAGAAGGAGAATTTTTTCGTCTGTATTTTCAAATTCTTTTCTCAATGTGCGGTTCATAATCTCAGCACCTACCATGTTTAAATGGTATTCCGGCTGTTTACGTCCGCAGAAAAAATAATCTTCCCTGCCTTTATAATTTTCGGGATGGTTTTGCAGGAATGCATGCACATCATCCGTATATTTCCCCAGTTGCATGGCGGAACTGAGCTTAAACCAACGTGTAAAATCAACAATGCTTTTTAGGGCTTCCTCTGCTGTGATCCTGTCGGTTTCCTCCAGGTAGCGGATGATCCCCGACACCCGTTTCAATTCCTCGCTGAACTCACAGGTAGCCTGCAGGAACAGCCTGAGCCTGTGCAGCTCTTTCATCGTTGGTTTCTTTTCCTTTTTTTCAAATCCGGTCAGCCAGTCAGCGGCCAGTTTCCCTCTCACCGAATCCACATGTTTTTTAAGTGCGGGATGTTTCCTCCGGCTGTATAAGAAAAGGAGAATGCTCTTTTTGATTTTAAGAAACGGGATGGACAAGTCTCCATACTCCTCCCACAGAACTCCCAGGATGAGCATGTCGAGAAGCACCTCTTCCCCTGCAGCGTCATTCTTACATACCAGTTTGTAATTACGGATGCTACTGCCTATATCGTTCATTCCTTTGCTTATTACAATTGATGTATAAATTTCCAAATCCTGATAAAAATTTACCGGACCGGCATTTTCCACATTCAGATTATAGGGCCTGATGAATTTAAAAGAGCGCTTTTTTTTATCTTTTAAACTAACGTTCGTTCGTAGCACGATGAAAAAAAATTTAGAGTTTATAGGCGGATGCAAACAATTCAGCAGTTTCATACATTTTTTTCAGGCTTTTCTCTGGTTGATCGTTCAGGAAGGTCCTGAGCGAGTAATCCAGGTGGATTGCCCGCTGGGAGAATCCATACAGATGTGCGTACAACATGGGATCCCCTTCTTTCATTTTTTTCTTCTGCTGAAAGAAAAGGAAGGCAGTGCTCAGCATATTCAGCGTGCGTTCGGTTTCATGAAGAATCAAACGGGCAGCCCTCGGGTTCCGGTACTGCTCCATACTTATCACTGCCCATATCTTTGAAGCGAAAGGCTTGTTCCACTTTTCCATGAACCGGTCGATTCCCTTCTTCAGAAAACGCTCAAGATCCAGCTCATCGGTGAGCCTTTCGAGCTGTACCGAATTCAGTTTATTCTTCCCCAGTTCCATGTCCATAATCATGAAGATCTCCTCCAGGAGCGCTTCTTTTGATTTATAATGGTTGTAGAATGAACTCTCCCGTATGCCGACCTCCTTGGTCAGGTTACGGATTGAAACGGCATCGTAACCTCTTAACCCAAACATTTCAAGGGCTTTATCCAGTATTTTATCTTTTGTGTTTTCCATTGTCATTTGCTATTTGGGTGCAAAGTTAACTAACGTACGTTAGTCTGACAATTAATTTATTGTTTTTTTTTGGAGTGGTGCGATTTTTTTTTCCTGCTGAAGGCGTTCGTCCTGTTGGAGAGAACTTTTCCAAAGTTTCAAACCTGGGAAATGTTTTGTCCCTAATCAGCGAACCGCCCGCCTGAATAACGCATTCGGGCAGTGACTATGTTGTACCCGTTTCCTGCAGGTACTTTAAACAGAAAATGGGATGCTATTCTTTAACAGCAGCTTTTCCTGTTCATCCTGAATTTCTCAGCTCTTGATTTAAGCGGTCCTTTAGAAATATCTTAATGAGCGATTGATAGGGTACATCCCTTTTCCGGGCGAGCATTTTCAGTTCATCCAGGATATGCTCAGGCAGCCGCAACGAAATGGTTTTGGTAGATGGTTTCAGGTTTGGGAATATTGCTCTTCCTGCATTTTTCCAGTTGATGTATTCCGCCGAATCATGTGCCGCCCAAAATGCTCTTTCTTCCTCTTCACTTTTAAAATCCGGTATTTTTTTAAGCTTGCTCATTGTAAATGCTCCTTTCTTTTTTGTTCATATCCCTTGCAGAGATTATCCTTATTAAATTTTTTCTTATCGTAAAAACGATAAATAAAAATCGGCCTGCATCTGTTGTTCCCAATAAAAACCATCTTTTTTCGGCTTGTGAATGTTTAATATCTACAAAAACAATTAACGGTTCATTAAAGAAAACCTGTTCGCATTCACCCTGTGTTACCTGGTGCCGCATCCAGTTTTTCAGGGAATTTCCTTTGTCCCATTCAAAACCGGTACATTTATTAAACACCTCTTTCATGTATATTACAAATATATACAAATATTTGTTGTGTCAGGATCAGTTTAGGGAGGATTGAAAAGTTAACAGGTAAATGTCTGAACTATGATTCTATAATTGTCTGAACTCCCGACAGATCGGGACAAGCTATGATTCACAGGATTCGGTTGATTAATCAGATTTCCTCTAATTGTCTGAACCACGATTCACAGGATTATCATGATTCCTTGATTCTCTTTAATTTTGTCCATCATGTAAACAGGAAAATATCAGGTTTCAGAATACTGATTTAAAAATTTTAATTCCGGACGCAACCTTTTTGCTGTTTTAGTTATCTGAAACAGAAAACATTCCTATGAAACGAATTAGCGGGTTATTAAAAGTAGTATTAATGTTGGTTGTAACATTAATGTGGAGTTGCCGGAAAGATGACAATACTTTCGCAGAAAAGGCAGCAACAGGTAAAACACGATTGTTTGAGAAGGTAACCGAACCTGAAACACCTGGCACAAATGGTCGTTTTTACGAGGCCTATGGTTTATCCTATGATTCCTACTCAGGTTCTTCCGGCGGGGGCTCACCTGCAGGGTCAGGCGATTGGGGAGGTGGAAACCCAAACAATCAGTTCGAACCGGGAGTCTTGACGGCAGGCGAATGGAACGATCTTCATAACTGGGATTTCTGGATTAATCTTTTAAGCAACCAGGAGTATTATGAGGATGTAAATAAATGGAACCTTAAAGAAATAAAAAGGTACAGTTTTGTGGTTGCAGATAAAAATGAATCATTTGTTGCAAATGCTGAAATCAGTCTCCTGTCTGGTGAGATAACAGTTTGGAAAACCAAAACAGATACTAAAGGGGAAGCCACATTGTGGTCGGATTTAAATCTTGGCGGTCTGACTGCCCGCATAAAGTTTGAGGATACTGAAGAGATTACAGCAGCATTGGATTACGCCCGGGGCATAAACAAAGTGAACCTGAACATAATAATTGAAAACAGAAAAATAATTGACATTTATTTTGCAGTTGACGCAACAGGTTCGATGGGAGATGAAATTGATTACCTGAAAGCTGAATTAAACAATGTTATTGCACGGATAAAACAAAACCACCCCTCCCTTGAAATGCGTTTTGGATCGGTGTTTTACAGGGATGAAGGAGATGAATATGTAACCCGCCCTTTTAGTTTTACAAGCGATGAAAACAGCCTGATTTCTTTTATAGCCGCTCAGTCTGCCGCAGGTGGTGGCGATTTTCCTGAAGCCGTACATTCTGCCCTGGATGTTGCTATTACACAAAATACGTGGAACGAAAATGCTTCCGCCCGGATACTGTTTTTATTGCTGGATGCCCCACCACACTACACGCAGGAAGTAATTTCAAGCCTGGAATTAAATTTAATCAAAGCTGCAGAAAAAGGAATTAAAATAATTCCCATAACAGCTTCCGGCATCGACAAGGCTACGGAATATTTAATGCGCTCTTTTGCAATTTTAACCAATGGAACCTATGTTTTTATAACGGATGACAGTGGAGTGGGGAACGCTCACCTGGAACCAACCATTGGAGAATTTGAAGTTGAAAAACTGAATGATTTGATGGTAAGACTGGTTGGTGAATATGTCCCTTAAGAGTCGTCTGAACCATGATTCACAGGAGTTCCTTAATTTTCTGATTCTCTTTAATCAGTCTGAACCAGGATTTGCAGGATTAACTTGATTTCCTGATTCCTTTAATCAGTCTGAACCATGATTCACAGGATTACCTTGATTCCCTGATGCTTTAATCCTGTCCATCAGGTTCATCAGGATAATCGTGGTTCAGACATTTATAATCATCAGGTAAATCAGGGTTCAGACTTCTCCCTCCACGATGCACAATTCAGCACTCCTCCGCCTTCAGCAATCGGGGGGATGTTATTGACCGGGTGACTTTGTTATTTTGGCTTCCTGCTTTCTTTAAGGGCTGGTAGTCTCATGAACTATCTGCAATTAAACCTCAAGTCACCCGGTCAATAAACCAGCTATGAAAGCCTTTTTTCCTCCTCCTTTTCTGAAATAAGTTGCATCAGTGCTTTGCATGAACAGGCAAAGGTTTTGTTTTATTATTAAACATCTTTAAATTTTAGCTTTTTAACCTGAAGCTATGCAGACTATGGTGTCAATTTAAGGGTGATTTTGGACACCGGTATAAGGTACTTCTGCAATGACCGTACGTGGAGTCGTACAAATTTCCCGAACCCTGCCTGTTGATTTGAATTGGACATTTGCCATCCGGATATGGATGGGTATGCGGTTATGAATGAAATAAGACAATCAAACTCATAAATGAAATTCATCGCTCAAACTGCCTGACTTATTGAAGACCAAAAAGGATTTAAAAATCAGTTTTACTACTGATAGTTGCAGAATACAACCAAGTATAGCCTGATTACAACTATAAGTAACTGATTTTTTTTGATACGTGGCATGTATCAAAATACCTTTGTTTCATCATAAATTTTTAAAATTGCATCTTATGTTAGAAACAAAAAAAATTGGCAACAAGATTGCCGTAGCCCGAAAGGGAATAAATATGTCTCAAGCAGAGCTTGCTCAACAACTTTTTATTAGTCCTCAGGCAGTTGGTAAATGGGAACGTGGAGAATCAATGCCAGATATCACAACTTTTAATCGTCTGGCTGAAATTCTTGGTGTTGACCTTAACTATTTTTCAGGGAATTTCCAATCCTCTGTTACCAATATGTCATCCAATGAATCATTGGAAAATCAATCCGCTGAAATGTTCACCGAAATAAACCAACCTGCCGGCAAGGCAGGAAAAAATCTTAGCTGGGATATGTCAAAGCTGAATTTGGTGGATAGTGATTTTTCGGGGTTGAAGAACCTGCATGAAAAGTTCAGTTCATCAAATATGCAGAATTGTCAGTTTATTGGTTCGGAAATGTCGGGACTCCTGCTAAAAAACAATAATGTTGATAAATGTGACTTCTCAAACTCCGATATCAGTAAAAGTCATATACAGAAATCGAATTTGGCTAATAATCAATTTAATAATTGTACTCTGAAAGAAACTGAATTTACAGGGAGTTATATAAAAAACTGCGACTTTACGGGTGCCGATTTTACAGAAGCTAAATTTAAATCAGGCGGTTTAGAGAAAAATACAGTTACTGATACGTTGTGGAATCGCACCACATTTACTGATACCTATTTTGTCGATATTATCTTTGAAGGCACATTGGAAGAATGCTCTTTTGAAAACTGTGGATTTAAAAAAGTTAAATTTCTAAATGCCACATTAATTAATACCTTCTTTAAAAACAACAAGAAAATGAAACAGGTTGAGTTTGTTGATTGTAAAGCCGATAAAATAACCTATGCCTTTTTGAAAAACAATCAGGCAAATCTTACAGGAATAACATTATTGTCTGAATAAAGGAGGAAATGAGTTTTTGAAAATAAAATGCAAACAATCGGCAACAAGAATTTTTCTAAAAAGATAATTCCCAATGCCGATCATACCCTAACGTTAAATCTGACGGGCAAAGCTTCTGCTACCAGAGAGCGAAGAGAACAATACAAGGACAATCCGGCAGAGGTGTTTGCTCCAGGGTATGTTTCATTGATGACCGATTGGCTTCAAGGGTTGTTTGAAGATATTAATAAAAAACAATGGAAGTATGAATGAAAGGATAATAACTGTTAACGATGTTGAGCTTTGCACAGAAAGTTTCGGAACCAAAGACAGTCCGGCCATTCTATTAATTGCAGGGGCCACTGTTTCGATGCTTTATTGGGATGAGGAATTTTGTCACCGGTTAGCAGACAAAGGATTCTTCGTAATCCGGTACGACAACAGAGATGTGGGAAAATCGACTTTCTATGAACCGGGAACAACGCCCTACAATATAGTTGATTTGACTAATGATGCTATATCAATCTTGGACGGTTACAATATTGACAAGGCACATTTGGCAGGTATATCATTAGGTGGATTAATTTCTCAAATTGCTGCAATTAAGTATCCGGAAAGAGTTCATACATTGACACTTTTATCTACAGGGCCCTGGGGTGATTCTGACCCAACCATTCCGGAAATGGACACTCGAATTTTAGAACTTCATGGAAAGGCTGAAAACATTGATTGGGAAAATGAAGATAGCGTAGTAGGATATATGGTTGAACTCTTTGCGTTGATGTCGGGTAGAAAAGAATATGATAAACGAAAAATTGAAAAATATGTCAGAGCGGAATTTAACCGGGCCAATAATTATATCAGTATGTTCAATCACGCTGCCATACAAGGGGGTGAAGCGTATTGGAACAGATTAAACAAAATCAATCAACCCACTTTAATAATACATGGGACTGATGATAAAATATGGCATTATAAAAATGCAGACGTTTTACTTGAAAAAATTAATGGTTCAGAACGAATTACTCTTGAAAGTACAGGTCACGAATTGCATTTTGAAGATTGGGAAACAATAATTAATGGAATAGAAAAGCATATAAATACTAATAAATAAAAAACAACGACCTGCTGCTATGGATATCTGCAATAAAGGGGCCTGCTGATAGTTTGTAAGCCCTGAACACATTAGGTTGGATGTTACAGGTCAACCAATAATGCAATCCGGTTGGAAAAGGATTTAAAATGTATCGGAAGAAATGATTAATAAAAAAATACCAAAGGAACGTTGAAGTGAAGTTCGAAAGTCTTTCCTCTGAGAAATTTTTAGATATAAACCATTGGCAGCAAGTTATTAATCGCAACAGAAAAAATTTTATATTAGTTAATAATGACAAGTTTTAAAAGTAGAATGTTCAATTTTTTGATGAGAAATGGACATATATTTCAAGGAAAACTGAAAAAAGAAGTTTTCGATTCGAATACTTCCATCATAAAGTTTAGAGAACGTTGTGAGAAAGGAGCAGATAAATATTCCAGGATACCCGAGGGTATTACTATTCATGAACAATTTATAGAAGGGATGAAATCTGAATGGTTAATACCCAACGATTCAGATACCAATAAAGTTATTTTATATGTTCATGGTGGTGGGTATGTATCAGGTTCATGTAGCGACCATCGGGGATTTGTCTCAAAATTTGCAAAGAATACAGGAGTTCAAAACCTGATTTATGAATACAGGCTTGCTCCTGAGCACTCTTTTCCGGCAGCCCTGGATGATTCTGTAAAAATATTTAAATGGCTTTTAACTTCAGGATTTAAGCCGGAAAATATAATAATGGCAGGTGAATCAGCTGGAGGAGGATTGTGTTTAGCAACTCTCCTGGCTTTAAAGGAGTGGAATATTCCAATGCCAGTTGCTTGTGTTGCTATTTCGCCCTGGACTGATTTAACTTGTTCGGGCGCGTCGTATAAGACAAAAAATAAATTATCACCTGCTCCCTTAAACTCATGGAGTGTTTTTAGTAAGTACTATGTTGGAGATAATAACGCAGAAAATCCGTTTATCTCACCATTATTTGGTGAATTAAAAGGACTCCCACCGATTTTTATTAATTCCGGAGTGGATGATGAATTATATGATGACGGAGAAAAATTTTATTTAAAATCTAAAGAAGCGGGAGTTGATATCCAATTCAAAGCCGGGATAGGAATGTTGCATTGTTATCCTTTATTAGCTCCAATGTTTAGCGAAGCTACAGAAGCAATGAATGAAATAGTTGATTTTATTAAAAAGAAGTTAAAGGTATAAATTATAACCAGCAATTAACTACCATAAAATAAATGTAAAAGGGATTCGAAATCATCACAGTTTTGTAAATTTATATTTTAACCAAAGGACCACGGAATTACTTAATGATGAAGTGAATCTAAAAGAAAAATATCCGCCGTCTGAGTCATGTACATGTGATATCTGCAGGAGTTTTTGTCTGCGGCCGGGCTGGTGGACTGTCGAAGAAGCAGAAAAGGCTGTTGATGCAGGATTTGCTGACCGGATGATGCTTGAGATATCTCCGGAACATGATTTTGGTGTTTTAGCGCCTGCTTTTAAAGGAAATGAATCAAATTATGCATTGAAGGTGTTTTCACAAAATGGCTGTACCTTTCTGAACAAGGACTTATGTACATTATTTGGATCAGGTTTTCAGCCACTGGAGTGCCGCTTTTGTCACCATACACGGAAAGGGAAAGGACTTCAGTGTCATTCAGATATTGAGAAAGACTGGAAAACCAGTTTTGGGCAAAAACTCATAGTCAGATGGGGAAATGTGATTGGCTTCTGGGAAAGGCAAGGATTTAAATTGATTGAGAAGTAAAAATTAATGCTCCGGTATCATCATATTAAATTAAACAGATTATACAATTGAATACGCAATGGCCTGATAAATCAGAATATCCGTTTATTTCGAATTATCTGGATATTAACGGACACAAGCTTCATTACATAGATGAAGGACAGGGTGAAATAATCCTGTTTGTTCACGGAACACCTTCATGGAGTTTTGATTTTCGAAACATCATTAAAATACTAAAAACAGATTTCCGTTGTGTGGCCATCGATCATATAGGTTTTGGACTATCTTCGAAACCGGAACATTACGATTATTCCACTCAAAATCATAGCAAAACACTTGAAAAATTTATTCTTGAAACACAACTGGATAACATTACATTGGCAGTCCACGACTTTGGCGGACCTATCGGAATAAATTTTGCCATTCAACATCCTGAAAAAATAAGGAATTTAATCATTTTCAACTCCTGGTTGTGGAGCAGTAAAGACGACCCCGGCTATAAAAGGCTGAGCAGGATATTGAAAAATCCCTTACTTCCGTTTTTGTACCGCTACCTTAATTTTTCACCCCGATATCTTCTGCCCAAATCTTTTGGCGAGTACAAGCTTTCGAATCATTTATTGAAGCAATATACCCTGCCGTTTCAGAATAGAACACAAAGAAACGGGGTACTGGCGTTTGCGCGGTCATTGCTGAACGACCAGAATTGGTTTGAAACGCTTTGGAATCAACGACAACCTGTTTCAGGTAAACCTGCTTTATTTATCTGGGGTGTCAAAGATCCTTTTATTAAGCCACATTATCTTGATAAGTTTGTTTCAGGTTTTGCAAATACAAAGGTTTTCAGACTTGAAACATGCGGACATTTTCCGCAGGAAGAACAACCTGAAACAGTGGCTCAACTGATAGCTGGTTTCATGACCGACTGAATTGTCTGAACCATGATTCAGGATTAACTTGTTTTCATGATTTCTCCTAATCGTGGTTCTCATGTACGTTACCACGGAACATCGTAATCCACATCCTCATCGTTTATTTCCATTTCATGAATTTTGCAGTTAAGCCGCTTCGCTTCCTTTTCCAGGGAATCAGTATATTCCTTGTATTCGTGTGTCATAAATGCTGCTTTTTTTAGTAGCTCAGGTAACCGTCTGAAGGCCGGTTTCCCTCCACCCATTCTGAAATAAGTTGCATCAATGCTTCGCATGAACAGGTAAAGGTTTTCATTGCCGGCATAAATTGCTCCCGACAGGAAAGGTTTTAAAGCTTTGGCACCCGTGGCATCATAACTGTACATTGCCTGCTCCAGCTGGTGTTCCAGGTGAAGCATTATTGCAATATCCTGTCTGGTTACCTCCGTCATTTGCATATTATGACGCAAGGCAGCCAGTGCAAAGAGGAATTGAACCCACGAGACTGAATTTCCCAGGTAAGGAATGTTTTCTTCCGTGACAGGGCTCTTGTTGCTTATTAACCTTGCCCTTTCCTGGGCTTTCCTTACATCGTATGAAAAACTGGCTATAATTTTTTCCCTGGTTTCAGAATCCGGCAGATAATACCTTTCCTCTCCCCAGAATTTACTAATTACTTCATAAAGGGCATCCAGATCATCCCATGTTCCCCAGAGGGTGGCTCCCAGGCCTCTTTTGGTTGGCAGAATATAAATCACGCTTTTTAAAATTAGTTGGCAGCTTCAAATATAAACATTCCGGTTTTCAAGTTTTGAGCTTAGTGGGAAAAAATAGTTTTCCGAAAGTAAATTTTATTAAGTAAGGGATTGCAAATCATTGAGCCCAAAAAAATCAAGGTTCAGACATTCCTAATTGTCTGAACCTTGATTCACAGGATTACCTTGATTCCCTGATTCTCTTTAATCATAGTGATCAGGTTAATCAGGGAAAATCAAGGTTCAGACTTTTTTCAATTCCCTGGATGGTATATAACTTTACCTGTCTGAATGTTACCGCTCAGATTTAAGTGATAAATATAAATTCCGGAAACCTTATCTTCAGGTTTAAATGATACAGTATTTATCTCACCTTTTCTGACATTTCTATCCAACAACGTTTCTACTTTTTGACCTAATGCGTTGTACATTACAAGAGTTGCATTGCTGTTTTCATTTGCTGTGAATTCAAATGTCAATTTATCGCTGAATGGATTTGGATACACGTTTACCGTAGCAGATTTCAAATTTACCTGCTGTCCTGATTTTTTCCCATTCCCTGGTTCATCCGCCATTGGTGCTGATGTACAATCAATGCCAAGGTGCATTTCATCCGATACAGAATTATATTCTGTTACTGAGCATTCACACAAAATTTCGCAAATCGTTGCATGGGCAATAAGGTAAATACCACCTTCAACTTCAGTGAATTTTACAGATAATTGTGTTGTTTTGTCCAACTTACCAGCATTGTAGGTATATTGTCCGGGAGCAACTGTTTGTCTGCCTCTAAAAACAGGATATTTATCGCAACCGGCATACACATGAGCTTCTTTTAATACATATCCTTCAAATAAATTATATGTAACTGTAATTTCATTATTGTAATAATAGACTTCAACTGTTCCTGCCTTGAATCCTTTGGAGGTTTCGCACTGACCGGCGCCTGCAAACAGATCCATGGTGTAGGGAGTTTCCGAAGGCTCAAAGTAAGTGGTCCATCCCCAGGTTTTAAATTTGTCTTCCAGGAAGCACATGCTTTCATCATTAAGGTGTGCGTAGGCAGTTTCACAATTTGAAAACACTTCGGTTTCCCGGGTAATATAAACCGTTTCCGTCGCTTCATTTCCGCAATCATCGGTAACAAAGAATGAATACGCATAGGTTGTGGTACATTCTGTCTCGCTAAACCATACACCTGTTGCAGTCAACTCTCCTCCGGCTGAACAATTATCTGTCCAGGTGGCAGTCAAAAATTCAGGGAATGGCTCCATACAGATAATATAATCTTCAGGAGCATCAATAACCGGGTGAATTTGATCTTTTACAGTAATAATCTGGACATGAGAGGTAGAATTGCCGGAGTCATCCGTTAGAGTCCATGTACGGGTGATGACCTCCTCTCCAAAACATTCGCCGGGGACTATTTCATCAGTAAAAGTGGCGTCAGGATTTGTATCGCAGTTGTCAGCTTCATCTGTAACATTTCCCGTAACTGATGTGCCTGCATCATACGTGCAATCTTCTGTTTTGGCAATAGTAATATCCGCGGGAACGGTAAATGTCGGTGGGGTGGTATCTTCAATGGCAATCGTAACAATATCCGTATCAGTCTCACCATGAACATCTTCAACTGTAAGTTCAATTTCATAATTTCCCGGCTCTAATTGTATTTCAGCAGTGGATTCTTCAGATGGACCCGCTATAATTTCTCCGTTTAATCTCCAGGTATATGTAAGCAGATCGCTGTCCGGATCACTGGAGTTGCTTCCATTTAAAATAACCGGATAAAGTTCGGAGCCGTCGCATTCAATCGTTTGGTCTTCACCGGCATCGGCAATTGGTTTTTGGTTTAAAAGATAAACTTCAATAGTTACGGTAACAGGGTCCGACTGGTTACCGGCGGCGTCCTGCATGCGGTATGCAAACTGGTCTGTTCCTGTAAAATCTGCATCAGGCGTATATGTAAAACTTCCGTCGGCAAACGCAACCAGTGTACCATTGTCCACACCGTCAGTAATTACGGTGGCGGAAATTGCATCCCCGTCCAGGTCAATATCATTCATCAGAAATCCGGGAGCGCTAATCACCAGGGGGGTGTTTGCTATTGCTGCATATTGGTCCTCCACGCCAATAGGATCCCGGTTGCCTTCAAAAACTTCAATAGTAACAGTAACCGGGTCCGACTGGTTGCCTGCGGCGTCCTGCATGCGGTATGCAAACTGGTCGGTTCCGGTAAATCCCGGGTCAGGTGTATAAGTAAAGCTTCCGTTGGCAAAAGCAGTCAGTGTACCATTGTCCACCCCGTCAGTAATTACGGTGGCTGATATTGTCTCCCCATCCAGGTCGATATCATTGGCCAGAAACCCGGGGGCTGTTATTGAAAGAATTGTTCCGGCAAGCATTGCATAGTTATCAGGTAGACCAATGGGATTCCGATTGGCTGCCGGCAATACTTCGATGGTAACAGCAACCGGGTCCGACAGGTTACCGGACCCGTCCTGCATCCGGTATGCAAACTGGTCTGTTCCTGTAAAACCTGCGTCAGGCGTATAAGTAAAACTTCCGTTGGCAAAGGCAACCAGTGTACCATTGTCCACACCGTCGGTTATAACTGTGGCTGATAATGCCTCCCCATCCAGATCAATATCGTTTGCAAGAAACCCTGGTGCAGCAATTGATAAAACCTGGTCTGTGGGAACAACAAATTCATCCGGTGTGCCCACAGGGGTAGTGCCGGCAGATGATACAACAATCGTTACGGTAACCGGATCCGACTGGTTACCGGCGGCGTCCTGCATGCGGTATGCAAACTGGTCTGTACCGGTAAAATCTGCATCAGGAGTATAAGTAAAGCTTCCGTTGGCAAAAGCAACCAGTATACCATTGTCCACCCCGTCAGTAATTAAGGTGGCGGAAATTGCATCCCCATCCAGGTCAATATCATTCATCAGAAATCCGGGAGCACTAATCACCAGGGGGGTGTTTACTACTGCTGCATATTGGTCCTCCACGCCAATAGGATCCCGGTTGCCTTCAAAAACTTCAATGGTAACAGTCACAGGGTCCGACTGGTTACCTGCGGCGTCCTGCATGCGGTATGCAAACTGGTCAGTACCGGTAAATCCCGGGTCAGGTGTATAAGTAAAACTACCGTTGGCAAAAGCAGTCAGTGTACCATTGTCCACCCCGTCAGTAATTACGGTGGCTGATATTGTCTCCCCATCAAGGTCGATATCATTGGCCAGAAACCCGGGGGCTGTTATTGAAAGAATTGTTCCGGCAAGCATTGCATAGTTATCAGGTATGCCAATGGGATTTCGATTGGCTGCCGGCAATACTTCAATTGTAACAGTAACCGGGTCCGACGGATTACCGGACTCGTTCTGCATGCGGTATGCAAACTGGTCGGTTCCTGTAAAACCTGCGTCAGGCGTATAAGTAAAACTACCGTCGGCAAAAGCAGTTAATGTACCATTGTCAACACCGTCGGTTATCACTGTGGCTGATAATGCCTCCCCATCCAGATCAATATCGTTTGCAAGAAACCCTGGTGCAGCAATTGATAAAACCTGGTCTGTGGGAACAGCAAAAAAATCCGGTGTGCCTATCGGGCTCCCGGATGTCAAAACTTCCATTGTATGAATTGTTTTATCTTCACCAACAGAAAGTAAATCTTTATCTCCATAATCCGGAGTAACAGAAGTTACCATTTTTTTTGCCGACTTCAACTTCTGTTGAGTTTCGCTTAGTTGCTCTTTCTTTTGTGAAAATTGTTGTTGGAAAAGCGGTAAATCAGCAATTTTAACGGATTGATTTTCTGTCAGGCTGGTCCTTTCAGTTGTAAAAGACTGAATGAAGACCGGGAAATTAGCTGTTCCCGCTTCTATTGCATCAGGGATGGAGTTTTCAGCAGGAAGAATTTGCTTTTCGTTTTGCTGAGCTGCAGCTGATAAGGCTGTGCTCAAAACAACTACCCAAAATATGGGAAGATAATGTTTGATAAAGTTAATGTAAATTTTTTCCATGTTGTTTGTTTTAGAGATGTTTGTATGCAATTTCGGAAAATTTTGCTGATTGTCAATATGAATTTGCAAATAAACGACAAAAAAGTATGATATATTTATTCCTATTGGTCAGGGGGTTAATAGGTGGTGTTTATCATAAAAGTCTGAACCATAATTCACAGGATTACCCTGATTACCTGATTCCTTTAATCCTGTCTATCATGTTAATCAGGAAAATCAGGGGTCAGACTTTCCTAATTGTCCGAACTATGATTCACAGGATTATTTTGATTTCCTGATTCTTTAATCATGGTCATCATGTTAATCAGGAAAATCAAGGTTCAGAAATTCCTAATTGTCACAGGATTACCTTGATTCCCTGATTCCTTCTAATCATGTAAATCAAGTTAATCAGGAAAATCGTGGTTCAGACTTTCATGTTCATCATGTCAATCAGGAAAATCCTGGTTCAGGCAGTGGGCTTAACTTAAATTCTCATGAAGGCATAAAATATTTCCTTCAGAATCTTTGAACCAGGCAGCTTTTTCCGATCCTATTGTGCCGATATGATTCACGGTTTTAATGTCAGGAAGATCATAATCCTCGAAGGCAATACCTTTTCCCTGAAGCTGTTCAACTACTTTGTCAATGTCTTTAATTTGGAATGTTAACGCAGTATGCTCAGCTTTTGTCCCTTCATCTTTTTGAAGAAGGCTGATACGGGTTCCCTGTCCTCCCTCAAAAGTTTGATTACCTTCGGCGGTGACCCTTCCTGGCTTTAATCCCAGCGTTTCCTTATAAAACCGATATGCACGTTCCCGGTCCTTAACCGGAAGGATAACTGTGATCCCTGCTTTTGCCAGTGTTTCCATTTGCTGTTCCTCCTTAAATGTTTTCATTACTGTGTGATACGAATTGACAAAAGGTTTGGTTCCATAAAAAAAGATTTTTCAATTGCAGTGGCTTCTTAATCAGGAAAATCATGGTTTCAGACAGGTTTTAATCAGCGAAACGGCCCCAAATAACTTGTGGGATGTTGTGCGCATACCATTAGTGATTTGTTGTCTTCCAAAAACCTTATTTAAATAGGAGAACCTTAGTAACAGGCTGATTCATAGTACTGCTTGCAAACCTTATTACCTTATTTTTTACCAGGAACACCAATAAGGTAATAAGGTAGGGCAGGAGGGATGGTGGCAAGCCCGTTACTAAGGTTTCGAAAGGGAGAATAAGGTTTTTTATGAGGGCCAGGCTTTCTATTTCGCCACAGATTTCACAAATTGGCACAGATTCCCGGGAGGCGTCCCAACTAAATCTTTTCGGGGGCCTGCCTAACTGAGTCATTCCGGCGGGTTCTTTGCTCTATGCCCTGTGCCCTCTGCTCTGTACTTTCGCTCAAAAAAGTTTTCCACAACCTCCTCCCACCTATTGTTTTAGAAGAAAATCTTTTGTAGGTTTATTCCGCTAAATTAAAGAAAATCGGATCTAACATCAATCAAATTCAATCACATCATTATGCAAGAAATAAAGATTAATGACAAACAGAATTATCTGGATGAGCATTTTCCATTTGAGGGTGGAATTAAGCTCTCAGATCAAAGAGAATGCATTCACTGCAATACGATCTTTACTGTTGGAGATTACAGGGTATTTAAAACCGATGATGGATTTGAAATGCTTTGCTGTCCCAATTTCCCAGAATGTGGCGGAACATTAATTGATTGGTGGGAATTGGAATAAGCCTTTGAGGTAAATTTCTGAACCATGATTTATCGGATTACCTTGATTACCCTGATTCCTTTAATTGTCTGAACCATGATTCACAGGATTATCTTGATTTCCTGATTCCTTCTAATCATGGCAATCAGGTTAATCAGGAAAATCAAGGTTCAGACATTCTTTTAATCCTGCCCAATGGTTCAGACAATAGAGGTGGTTCTGTTTGCCAGACACTTAAGCCACCCCTGCCAATATGCCAATCGACTGGCCTATACTGTATTTTTAACAGTTACAGGCATCGATACGATTATAGGTTCCCTGACAGTATGCTTTTCTTTAGCAACTTTTTCCATGATTTCCGGATCGCTCAATAATTTCTGCATTCCGTCCAAATCAAATACGTCAGCAACCAAAACAACTGAATTTGGATCATCGGTATCCTGAAATGTATGAAATTCGGATGCAAATTTTGAAAACAGGTCAACGCGGTCCTGGTGTCCATTTAGCCAGGTATCGAAATCCCCTACTTTATGACGAACAACTATCTTCGGCATTTTAATCCATTTTTTACTTATTGCCTACTCTTTGCAGTTTTCAGCTTTCCTGCCGTTTACTTTACTTGTTTAGTCTGTTTATCAGTGGGTAGGAAATTTAATTTGCATACAAGGTATAACTTATTTACCATTCGGTGCAATAATATCAGAGTAATGAATCTTTAATTAATGTTAATACAGGCTGATAGAAGAGAAAAAAGGAAATAAACCTGCTTCCCCTTGTCCTTAACAGATAGCTCTTTAACCGGCGGTTTTCTTCCTTTTTGTTTCGCCACAGATTGCACAAATTAACACAGATTCCCGGGAGGCGTCCCAACTAAATCTTTTAAGAGGGCCAGGCTTCCTATTTCGCCACAGATCACATAAATTGACACAGATTCATTTTTGTAGAAAGGGTTGAAGAAGGCATTAAGCAATCGGATGAAGGCAAAACCATTTCAAACGATGATGTAAAAAGAATGATTGAGAAATGGTCAAGTTAGTCTGGACTGAACTTTTAACGGAGGATTTAAAAGAAATCTTTGATTATATATCAAAAGATTCTTTCCGATATGCATCAATTACAGTAAATAAAATCTACAACAGGGCACAGGATATTATTGATAATCCTTACGTTGGGCGAATAGCCATGGGGCAGGGGAGTTCAACCGTAGTAAGGTTGTTTTTCGTTAAGATGCCCAGGAATTCCTGCAGCCATTTCTTTTCCGGTTCGCCACGGGTATCGGAGATAAAAACATAACCGGTGAATTGGATCTGCCTTTAGCCGGAAATCAAGCTGTCTGTTATCAGCTGCTGTTAAAATTACTGGCGTACAATGATGGTAATGCATATCATAAATTCAGCGAACAACGGACAGAATTATTTTTTACCTTTAACAAAAATATGAATGATGCATGAGAACAGATGATATTATAAAAGAAATAAAACAACTGTCTGTTGAACAGAGGATGCTGATTATTGAAAAAGCAATTCGTTCGATAAGAAAACAAACAGATCAAAAACAAATGCAATTTGCAGCAGAAGAATTGTATTCCGAATATAAGAACAATAAAGAACTGACAGAATTTACCAAACTTGATTTTGAAGATTTTTATGAAGCAAGGATGAATTTTGCTCAAAACAGATAATATAAGGTACAGGGAGATTTCAGTAAGTCAGTTAAAGAGGAGGCATGGTTATTGAATGATTTGAAATTATCAGGCAGTTCAATTAAGGGTTAATAAAAGGATTTATTATGAATTCAAATGCATATAAAATATCGTTAAATTACAACCAGGTACTTGAATTGGTTAAGCAGTTACCAAAAAAAGACAAGGTCAGATTAAGTAAAGAGTTGGCTAAAGAGGCAATTGATATAAGATTAACCCGGTTAATGGATTCATTTACTACGGGTGAATTATCCGAAGAAGATATTAATCAGGAAGTTGAAGAAGTAAGAGCTGAAATTTATGCCCGCAAGAAAGAAAATTAGGATCATTATTGATACCAATCTTTTTATCAGTTTTCTTATTAGGATTTCCTAAGCATTCGGCCATCTACGACCAATAATGTCCAATATTTTTTGTAGTCAATCAGACAGCGGTTGGATTTTTATCAAAATTTTAAATAAATGAAGGGATTTGCCCAAAGAAGTACAACTTTTTTTGGAATCAGTCGGACACAGGTTGACGTTGCCGTGCTTTCTGAAAAAGTTATAACCATGATTCACAGGATTACCTTGATTCCCTGATTCCTTTAATCCTGCTCATCAGGTTAATCAGGAAAATCATGGTTCAGATATTTTTTTAATCCTGACCATCTGGAAAATCGTGGTTCAGACAGGTTTTAATCAGCAAACCGGCCCCGAATAACTTGTGGGATGTTGTGCCTATACTATTAGTGATTTGTTGTCTTCCAAAAACCTTATTTAAATAGGAGAACCTTAGTAACAGGCTGATTCATAGTACTGCTTGCAAACCTTATTACCTTATTTTTTACCAGCAACCCCAATAAGGTAATAAGGTAGGGCAGGAGGGGGGGTGGCAAGCCCGTTACTAAGGTTTCGAAAGCGAAAATAAGGTTTTTTTAAGAAGGCCAGGCTTCTGTTTCGCCACAGATTTCACAAATTGGCACAGATTCCCGATTTTATTGAATCTGCATTTCTTTCTCACGTTCATGGGCAATACCCTGCAGGTTCAGTTCTATCGACAAGGCTCTTTGGTAAATAACCTCCTGGAATCCGTTTCCCAGGTGCTTATGGACTTCCATTGCTGCTCCGATAATTTTACGTGTTAACTCTTCGTGTTTCATAGGTGTGAGAATTAAAATTAAAATAAACATATGAGTATTATTTGAATGCAGATTGTTACATAATTGTCATGATCCATAAATTGTCTGAACCATGATTCATAGGATTGCCATGATTAACCTGATTTTTAATAATCATGTAAATCAGGAAAATCAGGGTTCAGACTATTTTGGAAATCAAGGTTCAAACTTCACCGTCCAGCTCGCACAATGCAGCACCCCGCCACCTTCTGCAATCCATCGGGCATCAAAGGGAACCACAGAATACCTGCTGCCACAAACTTCTTTGATTATAGCGAGAATATTGGAATCTTCCTTTTTCAGGTTGAACTGCGGCACAACAATAAGATTTCCCACCTGCAGGTAGTTGATGTACAATCCTTCGGCAGTGGGTTGCTTCTGGTCCATGGGGCAGGGGAGTTCAACCGTAGAAAGGTTGTTTTCCTTTAAGATGCCCAGGAATTCCTGTAGCCATTTCTTTTCTGGTTCGCTGCGGGTGTCGGAAATGAAAACAGTGTTGTCGTCAATAAAGCGTATGAGACCATCGGCATGACCGGTGAGCTCTTTTGGGTATTCCGGGATGATGATGATGCGGCACTTCAGATCCTTTTCCAGTTGGGCAAGGATTTCAGCTTCGGAGAACTGGTAGCTGTTGACTTTTAGAACCCGGTCGGTAATGATGGCTTTATCTGTAGCTTTTATAATACTCCCCCCATCTAGGATTAACGGACTATAACGTGGCCGGGGTAACCGGTTCATCAGTTCCACCAACACAGGGTTTGTAATGCCAGTATATTCATTCGGTTCAAAGTATGCATTTGGCCGGAAAACAAACTGCACAAAATCATCCTTGGCTACCTGCACCGGCATGTAGTCGCGGCAGTAGATGTCGTAGGTTTCCACCAAAAGCTTTACTTTGTAACCGGCAGATTCAATTACAGCTGACAACTCACTAAAAGATTCCGGATATGCTTCTGGCAGGAGATTGGAGAAATAAACGGTATTGGTTTGGTAATCAGAAATCATTTCAAAGAATTAATTAATTTAAACTACCTATATCCTACCAATACAGGAGATGGGTTCTGCAACTAATAAGTTTATAGATTATCGTTCATGTGCATTAAGTTCAGTTGTTCGCTAGTTATTTAATTTTGCTCAATTCTTGGCCTGGCATTATTACAAAAACGATGAGTCAATCTTGCATTTTCTGGAATAGTTCTACCCCCAGTCCAATATTGTTCAATATGGTCGATTGCTGCATCATCAATGTTGAGAATTTTATTGCCACAAATAGAACAAATATCATCTGTGACAAAAAGTATTTTTTTTAACTCATATGTAAAACACCTAGGTTCCTTTACATCTACACCTATGATTTTTTGTAAAGCCATTCTCCATTTATCAAATCTATAAGTTACGGCTTTTTTACTGCTTGTTGAAAGTTCAATTGAGTCAATAAATTCCTGATCATTAGTCATTAGATCAATCAAAGCCTCTCTAATCCTATCAAGATTTTGATATACAGTATTTTTATCCTCTCTGGCAAATGAATACATTAGAATATCAAATAAAGAAACATTGAATTTTTGAGTTTCCCATTTTCCATTTTTATTATTCTCATCACCTCGATAAAACCTTTTAAATGCATTTTTATCTAGAAGTGAGCGAATTATTTGAACTGTATTTTTAAATGCGTTTCTTAATTTATTTTCATCAATGGATGAAATATTCTTATATTTTTCCATCGTGTCATTTAAAAACTTCTTGATTGGAGCAGAATAGAGTAGGTAAGTATTAAAATAAAATGAAGCAAAGCGTAATACAAGTTCTCTATCCTTCATTCTTCTATCTGGACTTGTAATATTTAAAAGATATTTAAAGTCTTTATCTTGGGATAGTTCTTTAATTAATTCATTAAACTTTCCTCTATATACACAATTTCTTAATTCTTGGTCATTAAGTGGAACAGAACCAGTATTTAGTCGTGCAAAAATTTCAAATTGCAGATCATTATCAGATTCTTTTTTAAATTTAATTATTCGAACTTTATAAGTGGTGATTTTTTCTTGTATTTCCTCTGAAAGCTGATTAAATTTTTTTCCGTTATATTCAGTAAAAACTTTTAGGCCTGATAATTTAAAATCCGATTTATCTGGTAGTTTTCCATCTATAAAAGAGAAAAAAGCTGTTAATCTTTGTTGTCCATCTATAACATTTTCTTTTCCATCACGTTCTTCAGACAAATAAATTATGGGAATTGGAATATCGAGAAGAGCTGATTCTATTAAT
Organism: Mariniphaga sp.; assembly: GCA_041684965.1. GTDB lineage: Bacteria > Bacteroidota > Bacteroidia > Bacteroidales > Prolixibacteraceae > Mariniphaga. Next base: position 35,479 of record JAWLGR010000004.1, on the reverse strand, counting down.
CTACTACTTTTGGCCTTATCCCAAACAAATTGCCGTTGAAAATCAGGTTGGATATTTAACCGTCCTTTTAAAAACTTCTTGTGGAGCGAGTCAATCTCAGGATCTCCTTGTTCTGTATATATTTTACGATTACCAGTTAGGTTATCCTGTTCTTCAGTATCATTTTCATCATCTAAAACTATTTCATCAATGATTTCATTGTCAGGTTGATATTGTTCCATAAATTTTTTTATTAAAAAGTTTGTCCACAAAAATTATCTGTATTTCCATTTTAATGGCAGGCAAATTTCCAGTAGTTAAGGTATTAAATTTAAGGCTTAAAGGTAGTAATTCTTTATGAAAAAGAGAATATAGAGTCCTTTCCATTTTAGTTCTGTCATATGACCACAGGATGTTTTAGTTGTGATTTAAATTTTATTTCATTTTTTGTTTTGATTAATTAGCGACAGAATATTTATCCCAACTTCCTCTAGCAAAGTGCATATTTAAAAACTGCAGATCTTCATTAAATTCTTCGCTCATTGTGATCCCCAAAAACAGATTCGCCCTAGACAAACCAACATAAATGTATTTATTCGTAAGCGTATCGTCGTGTAATGAAAGGTCATCCAGGTTGTGAAAAAATACAGCACCAAACTCCAGTCCTTTGATGTATTCTATACTATAAATCCTTACACTTTGTTTGTTCCCTAGGATTTGACCATGTACACAAGGTACTACATCTATACTAATTTCTTCAAAAATCTCAAATTCTTTAAGTGCATTTGATAATTTTACTACTTCATCATCATTTTTTACGAAAATAGCTACAGTTGGAAATTCAGTACCATACAATTTTTGTATTTCTGTGATTCGTTCTACTAACCATTTATGTTTTATATTTTCATTATCTGAAACAATCATAAGTGGAGAAGGATCCAAGGGATCATCTGTAAAATGAGAATAAAATTCTGCACGAGAATTAACATTCCAGGAATATATTTCAGTTGCTATCTTTAATAGTTTAGCCGTTTGACGATAAGCAATTTTTAAATTCTTTATTTCAGTATTAGGGTAAATTTTGACATAATCATCCCAACTTGATATACCTCTTTCTGTTAGCCGTTGCATGAGGTCACCAGACAATGTAACGGAATCAAACAAAGGATGAGATAAATTTGTCATAGCAGAAAGTTCCCATATCGAAAAATCGGTTGCTTCATCAATTGCTACAACTCCTTTGATATTATTTTTGAAGGTATTGATGTACTGATGATTGCTGCTTTTAAAATACTGTTTGCGATCCCTATAAATTCTTTTACATAATCCAAAGATGATGGATAAAAGATAATCTGCTTCTTCTTCATATAAGTGGTTGTTCCCATTACTCAGGTTCTTATCAAATGCAGTTAGTCCATGTTTGGTAAGAATTTCCGGATTATTTTTAAAGAGCACCCTACGGAATTGCTTATATAGACGTGGAATATCACTCAGAAGATTTGATTCTAATCCTTTTGTTGGTTTTTCAAAGTACTTTTTAAAATACAATCTAACTCCAAATAATTGTAACTGGGTTTCTACCAAAAATGTTTCCAGATGTTCAAATAATACCTTATGCTTCGCAGAAATCTTCGTATTTGAGCCATCAATTTCACGGAGTGCTATATTACGAATGAACCTGGACAACTTGCGAATCATTATCATTTCGATATTGGCAATATCGACTGTCTCAATAATCTCTTCCTCTTCATCATCTTCATCCTCATCTTCATCTTCCATAAGGATTTCCTTATTTCGAATTTCTTCCTGGATAATACTTGTTAACCATTCAGATAATTCAAAATTGTTATTAATTTTCACTAGTAATTTACCTGCTTCCAGTTTAATTTCTTTAGTCAGTTCAGAATTAAGTTGTTTAAATTCTTCTGCAAATTCATTGCTGTAGTTTATATAAAATGGAGCCCAGGATTCAATTTTCCTATATTTTAATGCCGGAAGAGAACTGTCCTTCATTTTTAACGCCAGCTTCATTATTGCTAGTCGGTGTTTTTCCACCTTATCATCAGTATACTTCAATGAAAGCTTAGTGAACACATGCTTGTCATGAATACGTTTTATTCTGAGGGTTTGTTTTTCAAGTATAAAGTCCAGGAAAAATCTATTTACATTATTATAAACCTCATAACTTTGTTTAAAATACGTTCCATTTCTAATGATTTTTGAAATGAATGGACGCTGTTTTTCTACATTTATTAAGCCTGTTTGTCTTAACAATATTTTGCGGTGGTTATCCCAGGTTCTGACATTCTCCTCCAAACCAATCAAATTTTCCTCTTTCATTGCACGTTCCAAATATGCTTTTAGAAGGTTTGTTGGACTGTAAAATATCCATCCTGTATTTGGATTATAAATCACTTCACGCTGCTCGTTGTTTAATTCTCCAATTTCCTCTTCAATAGTTGAAGAAGTTAAGTAGTTAATTCGTTGTATTAGGGAGGTAGTTTTTCCTGTTCCAGGACCTCCATTTATTATAAGTATGCCGTTTAAAATTTTTGAGCGTTTTACCTCCTCCTGATATTCATCAAGTAATGGCTGATCACGTAACGCAACTTCTTTGGCTATATGCTTTTGGACTTTCTGTTTAAGTGCTGATATCTGTTTTTCCTTTTGGTCAATTTTTGCTATTAAAATCTTCGCTTCTTCTGTCTCTTTCTCAATTTCATTTAGTCTCTTTTCATCTTCACTGATATCATTTTCCAGACGTTTAATTTTCTCCAAATCCCTTATTAAGGAAGAGAATTTAAATTCCTGATTATTTTCCTGAAATGCAATTTCACCATTTACTGCATCGCCTCTTCCATCTGTAAGATATTTACTTAGTGTGTCTATTTCAATACTGATAGTTTTACCTATTGGTGTTGTATGTGAATGACTTCCCACTCCTTTGGTTAATAACCGACCCAAAGGGCTATCACGATAGACTGTATTTGTTTTTGTATATATTGTATCGGTTTGTCCATCTGCAGTGTCAATAGCACAACCGTGCATATCCTTTACAAAAACAGATGAACGTGCTTTTTCATTACGTAATATCCATTTCTGTGTTTCCCTTTTATCCAGAGCTCCCTCAAAATATCCTATGCTTTTATCAGGGGTATTGATATCCGCTTCTAAGGCTAATTGTTCTAATATTTTTTCTCCAATTGAAATTAGTTTATGGTTCATGATTAAAATAAATTTTAGTTTATATCTGCCTGTATTATTGCAATATTTTGATTTACATTAATTTTTCTTCATCAGTTTTTACTTCAATTTCACAATTTCCAAATGCTATTTTATGGAGCCCCAGCAGAAAAGTTTTTTTGTTCACTTTTTCTCCATCAACATATACTCCTGTGCTGCTTAGATCGTATAGCCATACATTGTTCTTCATGTTGATAATTGTAAAATGTCTTCTGCTGAAACTGGTGCCACTGAAACTGGAAAATGTATTGTATGCGTATCCTTTTCTTCCAAAAGTAATGATGGAATCCGGAACTTTCCGGGTAATTCCATCAATATTTAGTTCAATGTTATTTTTTGTTTTATCGATATTTCTGAATTTATATTCCTGGAACAATAATTTGTCGTTTAATCTTGGATGCTGATTTAGGTACCATGATTCGGGTGAGTTGTTAAAATATAACGAATGATTATAATTGCCAAAAGAATTAACGGGTTCCGGAATGGCTGCCAGATAATCTTTTTCCAGAAGATAGCAAAACAGGGCATGATTGTTTTTAATTAATTCTTCATTGGGAAAAATATCCAGTAAATATTCCGCCTGTTCAAATCCCAATTCCCATTTTTCGCTCAGAAAGTAAGAATACAGCAACTGGTTGTGAGCCTCCAGATCGCTAAAGTTCCGGTTGATGTACCCTGCCAATACAGATGATGCTTTAACCGTCTGCCCATTCTGCAGATACGTCTCAGCTATCAGCTTTTCAACTTTTGTATGCGGATTTAATTCAAGGGCTCTTTCAAAATAGCTTTTAGCTGCTTTAAGTTTATGGGTGTTTAAGTAATAGGTACCGGCATGAATAGCTAAATTCAGATTGCTATGAATGCCCGGGTGAAATTCAATGAAGCGTTTGGCTTTAATCCATTTTTTAGTACGGATTAACATGGAAAGCCGGTTTGCATCCTTTTCTAGCTGAATCAGATTCTTGTTGAGGCAATGGGGAATGTTCCTTTTCTTAATGGAATCATTAAATTCAGCCATCGATTCAAACCGGGATGCCGGATCGTAATGGACTGCTTTTAAAATAGTATTTTGTAACCAGTAGGGCAGGGTATTTACAGGTAGATTTGCGGTTTTAACTAATAAATTCTGTTCGTCGACAGATTTCTTCAATAAAGGATGGTATCCTATAGAAGCTTCAAGCAATGTAACACCCAAGGCAAATATATCGGTTTTTACAGATGGTTTATAATTTGCATTCTCAAAAAATTCAGGAGGCAAATAAATCCGGGTTCCCATAGAAAGGTTTACACAGCCAAAATCGCTGATTTTAATTTCATCGTTTTCATCAATAAGAAGATTGCTTGGTTTAATATCGTGATGGATGATATTTTTTTGATGTAAATATTTAAAAGCTTCCGTTAATTTGAGGAACAATGAAATCAATTCTGCCTCAGTTAATTTTCCGTATTTATAAATTAGGTCGCTTAAAGTACCTTTGGCACAATAATCCATAATCAGGTACAGAAAATTACCCATATTGAAACTGTTCCGGTAGTTTATGATGTTGGGATGGATAATGGAGACCAGAGTTTTTATCTCCTTATGGATGATGTCCTGTTTTTCCTTATCCACATCCTTTAATCTTTTTGCTGCAAACAGCTGTTCAGATAAACGGTGTTTAACCAAAGATACTTTTCCAAAACCTCCGCTTCCCAATAAACGTATGAATTGATAATCACGAGAAATGAAACTTTTCTTTGCTTCTATTGCTTCAGATAGATCAAATTTAAGTTTGTTTATTTCATCCTTCAGTAAATTAATTTCATTTTCATAAATGAGCCGGTTATAGAAATCGTTGTCGCTGGCAGTAAAATATTGTTTCTCATAGTTGAGTATGTTTTCATTTATGGGAAATTCATATTGCCCGTTCAATGAATTAATATAACGAAACAGCATTTCGTCCGCAGGTTGCATCAACCGGGTTGAACATTCATCCAGAGCAATAAATGAAGAAATGACATCAACCAGTTTTGCCGGCACAACAGGATTTATTTTTTTATATTCATTCCAGAAAATGGAATCAGAAGGAGCTTTGAGGTATCTCCGGATGGTAATGGCAATAATGTCTGCCGGTGAGGTTTGCATTCTTTCAAGCTTTTTAGTATTAGGTTATGTTCAAATTAAATTTTTTCAGAAAGTTTTATAATCGTTTCATACTCTTTTCCATGCAGCTGCATTACAGCTAACCTGGGTTGTTTTATAAGTCCAATATTTATTAATTCGGGGTGTGATTTGATTTGCTTTAATGAAACTGGCCGGGGTAAGGTAGCAACAGGTTCAAAAGTAACTGAAAGCCATCTTGTATCATCGGTTGTAAAATCCTGATAGGCTTCAGCAATAACTTTCATTTCACCCATTACCTGGTTTTCTTGTTGGCTGTGGTAAAACAGGACTTTATCGTTTAGCTTCATTTTTCTTAAGTTATTCCGTGCTTGGGCACTTCGAACGGAATAAATCTCAAACTTGCCGTTGCGAAGGATGTCTTCCCAACTGCAACGGAACGGGGCAAATTTTACAAGCCAGTAATTCATTGTTCAATTATATAGTATCCTCCTGTTTTAGGAGCTCCCTTAAATTCTATAAGATTATTATCTTTTAAAATTTTTAAATACCGTCCAATTGTTGATGTACCTTTATGCATATAAATTACAAAATCTGGTGTCTTCTTTCCCGGGGTCTTTTTTATATACTCCCATAGTTCTTGTAAATCTTGTTTTACTCTTTCATTTACTCCCTCAACCGTAAATTTTACTCTCTCATTTACTCTCTCATTTACTCCCTCACTTACACCCTTAGTTGCATGCTTACTCCAAATATCAGGAAAAACAAGAAAAGTACGGTTATTACCCACTTGCCATTCAGGTTCCTTATACCCGTTTGAGATACAATCATCAATCATCCTTAAAGTACCAGTACCAAGCATCTCAATGTAACCACGGATAAAACATATTTGAGCTATATCAGGATTCCGTAAAATGGAAGGATGTTTTTTCTTTAGATCCGACAAATCTATACCATTTGGTAGTTCTCCCGGATTATTGATTTCAAGCCGGTTTGAATACAGGCTAATGTTGATATAATTCATAGAAAGGGAATAATCCCGGTGTACAAGTGCATTGAGCAATCCTTCACGCAAGGCTAAATGAGGCAGATTCTTTCTTTCTCTCTTCAATCCTTCAATACGCGACCAGTTCATAAGGTAGTTTTCGAAAAAATCCCAGGCCGTATTGATATTTTTAAATAAATTTCCTTCAAACTGTTTATCGTATAAAAATATGTTTCCCGGCTTGTCTTCCGGATAAACGGTAATCCGCATTTTACACTGTGGCAGGTAACGCGAGGGATTAACTGCAAACAAAATAATCGCCGCATTGGTTAGGCTCCCACCTCTCATTAATCCGGTTTCGATCAGAAAATCTTCCGTACTTTGTTCTTTTGCAGAAGGTTTGGTTTTACTATATTCTTTTATTGTTTCCTTTATTTCATATAAATCCAGATCACTTATTTCTGCTCCTAAAACTGTTTGCCGTTCCCAGTGCATTTCATTCTCTTTCCGTTCACTGATTAAATCAGAGAGTTCTTCTGAATTAGCTGGTTCTGTTGTTGTTGTTGTTGTCGTTGTTGCAGAATTTGTAGTGCTTGTTGTAGCGGTAGTATTTCGTATATATATTTCACCTTTGAAACTATATGGTTTATTTGCACCTGGCCATATACTAATATGAATTATAACTTTATTCTTATAGGTTGTTTGCCTCATGGTAACCGGAACCCGTGGATTTAAATTTTCCAACAGCCATTGATTTAAATTTTCCAAATTAATTTTTGAATCTAAATCAGAAATTGTAAAGTTTTTATTGAATCCGATGAGTATATCTCCGCCCTCCTCATTGGCAAAAGCGCAAACTGTCCGTCCAATTTCTTCACGGTCTAATTCAGGCAAAAGAACAAGCCGTTTGCTTTCACCCAGGACAATTAAATTTTCAATAACAAGATTATCGTAATTCATCCTTCACCCTTTTTTGAATTAATAATGGAGCGAATAAATTCCTGGTCTTCAAATTGTGATTTTACATACAGCAAAGCTTCATCCATCCGGTAAAATTCCTGGGCCCAGTTTCCGGTACGCGTTGAAATGGGCTTTCCTTCTTTAATCACAAAATCGTAAATGTCAAGTGCTCGTTCATCGAATACCGCACTTTTTTCAATTCGTACATCCTTTATTTTTTCTCCCTTTTCATTCAGGTAATACATTTTTTTCTTTAACTGTCGTGCAAAAACCACATCGCGGTGTACCAAAAACCAGTAGGGCTTTTCCAGTTTTATAGCCAGCTTCATTTCTTCAAAGGTAATGTTCGTTTCATCAATATTTCCAGTACCATAAAATGGCCTTACAATTCCAAGGAACGTATCGCATTCACGAACAGCCTGCAAGCAGTTTTCCAGGTTTGATTTACGTGGATTTACCTTAACTGTTCCAATATGCGAATTAATTACCTCATATTTCAGGTTCCTTAAAGTGGCACAAATGGTTGATAACTGGTCTTCGAACCCATAAACTGTGGAGGCTACCATTATTTTCAGCGGTTTTTCCATACTTTATTTTTTTCTCATCCCGTACAACTCCAGGTAGTCATCGGTTTTGCCCAGTTTGCGGAGATTGGCTTTTTGGGCAGCACTTAGTTTGGGGTAGCGGCGGGCATACCAGTTTTCCACCTCCTCCACATCTTCGGCAGTTAACCCATATGCTTCGTAAACCAACTTGTCTATCTCTATTTGTTCGTTGCTGGCGTAATCGTAACGAGGATTGGATTCTTGTATACGGATAATATTAGTAACTAACTTTTTAAATGCAATATTAATCTGAAAAGGAATATTATCAAACGTTCCTGCTTCAGAGGCTACTGTATGATTTATGTATGATTTGATAATAAACTTATTAAATTTTGAGGCTAAAGTGCCAAGCAAATTTTCGGGAGTTATGCCTGAAGTAAAAATAGTTGTACCCCTATGTCCATATACAGATTGGCTGCCAATTCTAAAACTTGGGGCATAAAAACCAGCAGTTGAATAAGTAATACCTTTTAAAAAGTATGTTTCAGGATTTCTTATAACAGCACATAGTTCTGTGCGATTATTATTATCTCTTTCGCCTATTGTAAGATTTTTCATTCTCTTTAATGCACATTCTGACCAATCTAAATAATACTCTGTTGGTATAAAATAATTTGGAATAAATCCAGAATTAGAGTCGCTTTCACCTCCTTTGTCATGTGGAATAATGTACCTGCCTCCAAAATACCTTTCACTATTCGGATTGTTGGTATTTATTCCATTGTTAATAACTTTGAGCCGAAGATTTTCATCGTTTCTGATTGTTTCCAAATCTTCATCGGTTAACAGATATTTTTTGTAATCATTAATATTCCGGTAGTTTCCGCGCACTTCCAGGTTTTGAAATAAATAAGCATTATTATCTCCTGTTGCAAGTCCCTGTCTTACCTCAGCAATATCTCCCAGTTTCACTACTTCAATTTCTTTCCCGTTCAAATCAATTTTTCGCACCTGAACTTCTTTTCCACCAATTTCACGCTTTTCGGCTTTTGGTTTTCTGAACTGGTCGTTTCCGTCGTTCATCAGGGCAAATAATTTGTGGCTGGCCACAAAAAACGGCAGGTTGCTGTTTGTGTTTATGAGATTTTGGGTATAGTAGTAAATGGCGTATTTTTCGTTGGAGATATTTTGTAACTGTTCTCCAGCCTGAAACCGCACACCTTTGGTTTGATGCAGCACTTCCATATACTGCGGGTAATCGTTGTGTATACTAATGTTGGTCAAGTCCACCATTTGGCAAATATGGTTTTCGTTAAAAGAACGAAGCCTGTTACTTCCTTCCCCTGCTTTAAAGGGGAAAAGATTGCGCTCGCAGATTATAATAGATGTATTAACGGTAGCACCAAAGGTATCGGGGTGCAAACGTATCATTTTGTGTATGTAGTTGTCCATCATTTGTCGCCGGAGTTTCCGATGGCTTTTTATAGTCATAAACGTGTCGCTTACAATAAAGGCAAGCACACCTTCATGTTTGAGCGGGGAAGGCCTTTCTCCGGAGGGCAGGAACCTTGCTATAAAAGCGCCATAAGGGTCTTTGCTTTCAATGTTCAGATCGTTTCGAACATCGTCTGTAATTTTGTTTCCCCCATATGGCGGATTCCCGATTACACAGTCAAAACCAGAATCCTTCAGTTCGGGGAAAAAGAAATCCTGGTTGAAAAACGGTGCGGCCAGTGTTGCATGATTAAACCATTCTTTCAGCAGGGCTTTATTCTGTCCGGGAATGACTTTTCCGGTTATCATTTTTGAAAATTGAGGAAAGGCACGGTCGAGTTCGTTAACAATTTCATTGGAAATTTTTTCCCGTTCGGCATTTGAAATTTCGGGCTGGTAAAATTTTATACGGGCTTCGTAAAGTTTATCGATGGCATCAGTACTCCATAAATCGGGCTGAATGTTTCTCAGGCTGTCGGCACAGATGATTTTTGTTTCAATGTTCGGCATCGGTGTAATGCCTTTTTCTGTTTTTTGATCGATAAGCAGCGAGATAAAAAACCGCAATTTAGTAATCTGGACAGCCAGGGGTTGAATATCAATACCGTAAATGCTGTCGCGGATTATTCCCAGTTTTCGTCCGTAGTCGTTAAGGTGCTGATGGAGTATTTTTTTAAAATCGGTACGTTGTGCAGGATCAACCGTTTTTAATTTAAGTTCGATCCATAAATCATTTTTTGGGTCTACCTGTTTCAGGATTTCCACCATCCGGTGAAGCATGCCCATTGGAAATGCTCCTGAACCACAGGCAGGGTCAAGCACCCGGTATTTGTCGAGGGCTTCAACTAACGCATTACAGAGTATTTGGTTTTCAGTAATTGGTACATTATAATAGACCAGTTTTTTCAAAGACTCTTGATAGCCATTAATTTCCAAATCTTTTGTTTCTATATATTTTGAAAGATAGAGGTAGAGGCTCTCATTCACCATTTCATTTATCACCTTTCGCGGTGTGTAATAACTTCCCGTTAGCTTTCGGATACTTTTTTTCATAGACTCTTCCAGGTTTGGGTCGAGTTCTGCCAGCAGGTTTTCAAAAACAAGGCCCAATAATTCCGGATCAAGAGCTATATCTTCTTCAAAGGGTGTATTTTCTTCCAGCGTAAATTTATATTCTTTAAAGATTTCGTTCAGTCCTTTATGTTCTACTTGCTCTGTTTCTGTTCTTATGTTGGCACCCCTCCCTTTTTCAGTGGTTTCTTCGCTTGTGATTCCATAAAACAAGTAGTTGGGGATTTTCAAAACACTGTCTTCAATACTTTCTTTATAATTATCTTCATCGAAACGATCGAAGATTCCTCCATTCAGATAAGGAATTGAAATAAACGAGGAGTAGTCAAAATCAGGATGCAGGTATTTGATCCAGTTAAAATCTTTAACTGATTTTTTCTGCTGTTGATTAAGGGCATTGAAAAATATATTTTGCAGGATTCCCCTGTAGTAGGAATTACTTTCCAGGAAATCATCATTTACAACATCATTCGTTAAGGGATATTTATTGCCTTGCCAATCCTTCAGTTCGAGTAATTCCTGTTTAATGAGTCCTTTCTCTTTTACAAACCAGCAAAACATTGTACGGGCTAACAGCCTGACAAGAAAATTTTTGATGTTTTCCTTTTTATCAATATATCCGGGGCAATAAGGTAATCTGATCTTCTGAACTGCATAATAGAACCAGTTTTGCAGGTCAGCATAAAACTGGTTGTTCAAAGTCTGCAATGAGAAAACCGACTGCCAGTATGCATATATCTTGCGGAAGGTATCAATTTTTCGTGGGTCAATTCGTAACCCATCTGCATTTCGATCGCCTAAAAGTATTTTTAAATGAGCCGTTACTGGCATATTGCAATCAATATCTTTTAGAAGTGTAACTTTTCCTGCTTTTTCTCCTTCGCGCCATTCCTGAATATATTTGGTGCGTTCAGTATTGGCAAATGCAATGTAATTCTGGTATTTAAAAACCACCACAACCGGAGTATAGGGGAAGGAGCGGTTAAATGCCCGGGCAATCTCGGCCAGTTGGCTTCGGTTAGGCAGCAGGTTGTTTTTGTTGTTATGCAATGTTACCCCAAAAATGAGAATCCCGTCGTAATCTTCCTTTATGGCTTTTACCTCTTCAAGATTACCGAAAGATTCGTTTCCTTCGAAGATGGCATTGTCCACCATTCCGAAGGCATAAACATCATTGATAAGTTGGTAAGCTTTATTACCCTGATTATAGTTAAATAAAACATTGCCCGGAGTGGTTGGATTCTCATCGATGTAATTCACCGGTACGTTTAGTGCATCAAAGAAATGCTTTAAGGCATCAAAAAAAGATTTATTCAAAAAATTTGATAATTCCATTGTACCAGTTTTTTTAGTTCATTTTCAATATATCTTTCGAGTTGCTGCTTACCTGGCAGTTTTATAAATATCACAGAAATGTTTACGGGCAGCAAATACCGAAATTTTGGGACAGTGTACCAAAATTTGTGGGTACGTTTGGTAAAATTGCCTGCACCTTGACAATTCAGGATCGGTAAGCCCCTTAACCTGCAGGGATTCATCATTCAGGGAAAGAAGTCTGCTTCCGTAACTGGCCCTGTCTTTGCCACTCAGTTCAAATTCAATAATATCACAGCCAATTAATATGTTTCGTACTGTTAAAGCCTTATTTACTGCAGAAGTCGCATGTTCCTGAAGGTTTTTGTGAACCTGTCTGTTATTTGCTATGAGTTGGTTGAAATGTTCCATATCAGCTTACAATAAACCAGGTTATTAAATCGAATTTTTCTTTTTGATATTTTTCGCTTACCCGCTCTTCCGTCTTCAGTGTTTCAACCGCTTTCTTACTGCCGGCTTTCAATTTATCAAGTATATTGATGCTTTGTTTGCCCATTGTTTTTTTTGTGGTTCCGTCCTCCAGTTCTTCTTCATTTGCTGCCTGACTTTTTAACCAGTTTTCAATAGCTAATGCGAGTTCTGATAATGTTTCCGGATTTCCCTGATCAATTAACTTTTCAACAAAACGCGGCTCGTCCTGATGGTTTGAAAGACTTTCCAGCACCTCTTTCTGGTTTAGTTTAACCGGTTGACCTGTTTGATCGATATAAATTAATTCGTAGCTTTTATAGCCTTCCGCAATTTTCAATGACCGTGCAGGATAACCCAATAAAGCAATCAGGCCGGAAGAAGGGCACGATTCTTTTGTTTTTTTAAATCCTGTATAAACACCCAGAGGCATTTCGTTATATTTCTCCTGGTTCCTTTTCAACTCTTCGGCCAGTTCCTGTCGATAGATTTCAAGAGATAAATCATCGAATCCCAGTGTTTGAGCCTGTTCTTCAATATCATCCCAGGTGGTTTCCATTTGTTTAAGCATCCGGGCGTTTTGTTTTTCTTCCAATTTTTCATCTTCGGCCATTTCTCTAAAGGTGTCGGTAAATTCTATATTTACTTCCGAACCGGCAAGTTGCATGGCAGCCATTCGTTGTTCAATTCGGCCTTTCAGATTCAGATAGCTTTCGATGTTCTTTGATGGCCAAAAGTTAATGCCGTGTATGATTTCATTTGGCGATCCAAGCCTGTCGATTCTTCCCATTCGTTGGATTATCCTCACCGGGTTCCAATGGATATCGTAATTAATAACAAGGTCGCAATCCTGCAGGTTTTGGCCTTCGCTCAAAACATCAGTGGCAATTAGTATATCTAAAGGGTTATTTAGTTTTGCAGCAATGTGCTTATCTTTTTCAGCGATCCATTGTTTCCATATTTCAAATTGATCTCTTTTATCTAATGTATCAGGAATGAATGTTTTCCATTCTTTCTCCTTAAAAAGTTTCGTAAAAGGTGCAAAGCGCTCAAGAACGGGTTCAAACAGCTTTGATTCCACCTGCTCATCCCATGTTTTAGCATATTGTCCATTAACTGTTGCAAAATTTTTAAATCCCCTATTTTTTAATTGGTCGAAAATATAGTCCGCAGTATCGGTAAAAACTGTAAAAATTAAAACCTTTTTGTTTTTTTGAATTTGTTTTTCTATGATTCTTTTAATCAATGCTTCCAGCTTTTCGTCTGCACTGTTATAATTTGCAGGTATCTTTATTTCTCTCTCAATTTTAGACTCAAAACGGGTAAGGTTCAATTTTAAGGTGTCGAGCGAATCGATATCTTTTTTCAGGTCACGTTTGTAATATTTAAGCATTCCTGCTTCATCGATTTCTGAAAGTTTTACTTTTCGTTTTTTTCCTAATGTAAAACTGTCGATAATACGTTCCAACTCCTCATCTTCATAATTGGGTGTATCTATTGAAACCAGCTGTTCTGTTTTTGTTTTTTCATACGAAATAATTCGATTCAGAGCATTCTGGTGATGCGCATGAATAAATTCTACTGTTGATTGAAAAGCTTTCCATGATGATTCCAGCCTCTTAACCAGTAAAATGTAAAGCATTTTTACCAGAAACTGATCACGTTGCTGTTCGTCTTCCAATACAGAGACATCACGCCTTTCGCCTTTTATTTTTGATTCCAGTTTTTTTCGCTTTTCGATAAAACTTTCCGCATAAAATGCAGGTTGATATCCTGAAAGCATGGGTGGAAAATGATCAATCAGCTCTTCGAAATTTTCAAAATTGCCAATATGTTTGGGAGTAATGAATAGATTCTCGGGTTTTGCCTTATTGGGAAATTGGAAGTCACTGTTATGATTAGAAATCATTTGCCTTGTTCGTGCAACTGTCAAAGAATCAGTAAGCTTAAAAAAACTGGAATCAAGGTTTTTTATTAAATCTCCTATCTTGGGTTGAGGTTCTTCAATCCATTCGTTGAAAGCTTTTTTAGCTAACCGGAAAGTAGCGTCTACATTTCTGATGTCAAGTGTTTCACTGAAACCATGTACATCGCCTTTTACAAGAATTTTAAACTGGTTTCGGATATCAAGCAATGAATTATTTATAGGAGTTGCTGAAAGTAATAAAACTTTCACGTCCTCATTTTTTTTCAGTACATTATCGATAAGACATTTATATCGTTGCGATTTATGGTTTCTCAGGTTATGGCTCTCATCGATTACAAATAACTTTGGTTTCTCGCTGGTTAGATAATCGTAGTTAACATCCTTTAAATTTATTACCCTTTCTTCCAGTAAATCCGTATGGAACATTATTGAATAATCAAGATCATCTGATTCAAATCTTGACATTTCTTTTTTCTTGTATTTCCTCCAGTTATTTTCTAGTTTTTTGGGACAAATAAGGATTACTTCCCTGCCGTTCATTTGGTAATATTTCATTACAGCAAGCGCAGTCCATGTTTTTCCTAATCCAACAGCATCGGCCAGTATGGCACCATTGTATTTATTGAGCATTTTAATCAGACTTAAAACCCCTTTTTGCTGAAAGAAATAAAGTGTTTGAAATATGACAGTATTTTCGAGCCGGCCAATCTGACGATTGAATTCTTTATTGTCTGCTTCCAGTAAAATATCTTCACCAAATAACTCGAAGAGTACCTTATAATAAAGCTGTTTGGGAGTATAATGTACAAACAGTTTTTTTATTTCGTCAATAAGATATTCTTTAAAATCGACTTTTTTTTGTTTACCGTCTTCACCAGTAACAGTTTTCGTTTTATGGGCTTGTGGTTTTTTCCATAAATCATCAAACCAATTTGCAAATTCCTCATAGTAAGGATGTGATGCCCCTGTTCCGGCAACATTTAATTCAACATTTTGTGTTTTTTTCAGGCCTATTCCCGCTTCAGTAAGATTGGAGCTTCCCGAAAGGTAATACGTATGGCGATCATCATTATCGGATGGTACAAATACTGTTAACTTTGCATGACAAAAATTTGGTTCCAGTGTCTTGGCCAGAACCTTATCCTGTTGTAAAAATTCAACCGCTTCACGGGCAAGAGCATTTAAATGTAGTGCTCCGTCAATGGTAATGTTTTCAGTTAACAAATTTATTGCCTGTAGCTTTTGCTCTGAGTAATTAACAATATCACCCAGGACAAAGCGATAATGATAAATTAAATGATTGGTTTGCCTTGAAAGCCAGGCTAAGGCACCTATTGTAAAATATCCGGTCACCCAATCCAGTTTTCCTTCACAAGTATAACTGGAAATCCATTCATGGACTTTTTTGTTATCGTTCTCGTTGTCAATTATATATTTGGCCATCGAAATTCAGTATTTAAATTGCGTCTGGGTTTGTTTCAAATCTAAAGAATAAATAAAGGAATGATGAATGATGGGATTTTCCTTCATCTTTAAGGTTGGTAAATTGAAAAATATATTGTTCGAATTTGGTCATGCTTCCATTTAGGTTTGATAAATATTCGTATTCTGGTGCTTTATATTCAGGCAACTAAAATAATGAAATTCCCTATTTATCAAAAGACTTAAGGTAATAAAATATTCATCTGGGATATTAATGCTCGGGTTTCCACTCCGTATAAATCGGTCAAATCGGAATCCAGCATTACTTTATGACTTCTAATCAGGTAAATTGATTTTGTAATTCGTTCTTCAATCTCAACTCCTGCTTATTCATATTTGACTTAAAGTTTTGATTTTATAATCTTTGGCAGAAATATTTTAGTTCATTGTCGTATATGTCGCTGATATAAAAATACATAGCTATTAGCTTAAATGCCTTAACCTTAGAGTGTGGTTACTAAAAATCTTAAAGTATTGGTTTCTAAGGTTATATTAATTTTTATAAATATAAATTATTGACAATCATCTGTGTATAACAATTTGAATACAATTCTTAATTCGCATTTATCAGTAGTTTTCCCAGCCTGAGAATTGATGATTCTCTGCAACTAAAACAATTTTGAGTCCTATTTTAGCGGGAAGATAGTTTTCATGTTGTTCCCAACAACTTTTCTCTGGAGGTGTTGAAGGACTCATGTTGCCTCCATCTTTGCACCTAATAACAAGTGCCAGATGGCTAAATGCCTCTACATCAGACCAATCAACAGGAACACCATTCAGTAACCACCACCCAGGCACTGCTACACCTGGTTCAATGCCTCCGGCCCGGATTACAGCAGGATATGAAACTGATGTAACCACCCCTGTACCCGGTATAACAACTTGTGGGGAGCAACCTTCTTTCCATTTCCCTTGTTCATCTCTTTTTGTCCATATACATACTTGCAGTCTCATGGAATCGGTGGATTGATATTCAAACATTTCATAACGTATGTGAAATGTTCCTTTGAAATAATTATGCGGAGACACCCAGTTTAAACCAGCTTTTTCATAGGGTTGAAATTTACTGAACCCGTTGTGTTCTTTAGTGACTACCATTACGGTATCAATAATTGTAACTTCTTGCCCATTTGAAATTTGAGAAATAAATACTCCGGCAATTAATATGAAGAGAAATTTAAGAACGCGTAATTGCTTTTTTATTTGCATCATAACACTTAAATTTTTGGCCAGCGATGGTTCTTTTGATTTTTCAACTGCCGCCAGATTAATAAAAATTAATACAAATTCATAAGCGGAAATGTGGGTTTCCACGGTACGTTTCGAGATGTTGAGCTGTTCTGCATTTGATCATAGAAGCAAATGTAGAAAAATTTTCAATACCTCGCTACCAGAGGCATCTTCCGGCTAAAACCAAATACCTTGTAACTCACACGCAAAATGGGCGCTGCCTGAAACCGTTTATACTCGTTGGTGTTTACCATGCGTATTATTTTTTTCACCACTTCCGGGTCGAAACCTCTGTTTTCAATTTCTAATTGTGAAAGGTACTGTTCGATAAAACCGAACAGGATTTTATCGAGAATTTCATACTCGGGTAGGGATTCGGTATCTTTCTGGTCGGGACGAAGTTCGGCTGAAGGTGGTTTAACAATGCTGTTTTCAGGAATAATCTCCCGTTTGCGATTCATAAACCGGGCCATTTTCTGTATTACCAGAACCGTGTTAGGAGAGGCCTGATCAGTTTCTCTGGTACGCTTGACGCGGAACTGGTTAAATCAATCTAGCACAAACCGAAACCTGAGGCATGAAATATTATGTAGGAGTTACTGATTACGATTGTATCACTTTCTATCCAGCAGAGAAAATGAGGATATCAATTTTTGGCAGCCCGGAGACAATTCACGGATTATGGCTAAGCACCCAAGTCTCCTTTTTTGTTTAAACTGAAGTATCCATACAATGCAATTGCAGGAGTGGGATTTTTTTCATCGCATTCCATACTGCCGATAGATGTTGCCTGGAACATTTTTGGGGAAAGAAACAGGCTGGAATCTTTTTTCAAGTTCAGAAATAAGATCATCAATTACCGGAATTCAAATAACCATTACAGCAAAAATCCCAACATTGGTTGCATTGTTTTAACTGATCCCATATTTTTTGACAGAAACGACTGATACCTGTTCCTGTCAGCTGGAGCAGAAGTATTGTCCAGGGTAAATCATATGATACACTTTCATTGGAAGGTAAAGAGCCTTGGGACGAGGTGGAGTTGGTACTTCATCACTACAGGTTGTTTGACCGGCCTGAATCAACAAAAAGCCAGTTGATACATACAGAGCCGGGAGCAGAATACACAATAAAATATCTTACACAAGTGAGGCTAGGGAGCATTTCGCGTTTAGTTAACAGAAGCATACAGCAGAAGATTTTCCATTTCGGGAGAAAAAACCTTGCCTGTCCTTGAGGCAGCCAATATAAAACCTTTTTCTGAATCAGGCCCCTATCATTTGTCAAATGGAATCCTGCTCAAGGCAGATATGCACAAATTATATGATTCGGGATACCTCACCATTACAAAAGATTATAAGGTGGAGGTCAGCCGGAAAATAAAGGAGGTTTTTGAAAACGGAAAGGAATAATACAGGTTTCATGGCAACAACCTCCAGGTACTTCCTGAGAATCGGATGAACCGACCCAATGAGGATTATATTGAGTGGCATAATGAGAATGTGATTAACGGGTGATGTTTTTGGAATTAAAACTTGCGGTACGCAATTTTTTTATGATGGGGGTCTTCTTTTATTTTTGCGATTACATTAAATTTGAACAATTAAAACATGATAAAAAAGCATATGGATACGGATGATTTATCAAGCGAAGCCTATAAAGGAATTCTTATTGAAGCCGAAAAACTGTTCCATGATTTGATGCTGCATTATGGTTTACTGGCTTCCGATTGTATGGATGAAAAAGAATACCTGGATAAAGCTGAAAGTCTTACCAGGGAGATTATGGAATATGAGGATTACGAGTTGGAGGTTGTGTTTTGGGGAAATCCGCCTGACAGGAAAAAATTGAATGCTACATTGAACAAAATCCTGGTAAATATAAAACAGGTTCAATCCATACCTGAAAACAAAAGAAAATATGATTTTTGATTATCAGGTGGTTCGTTAAGAACCCCCATAAAGATTAAAATTATTACCTTACAGGCTAATCGTGTGGAATGAGCATAAGAAGTAAGTCGTATCGGTTTGGATTGATAACCCGGTGTTTGCAGAAAGATAAAATAATTGAATGAAAATCAAGGCAACAAAAAAGCTGCTTAACATTGCCGGCATCAAAGCGACAAAAGATCCCAACCCTTCAGGTTATGAATTGCCTGGCGAATGGTTTGCATCGATGGTTTCCATGAACAGGCCAGGTAAATTGGCCATTCATTTTCTTCATCACCCTACATTGTTAACCATAGTTATTCCGGGGAAATCCCTGAATAAGGTGCTTCCCTTGTTGCCTGGACGGATAGCCTCGCTTCTTAAAAGACATGGGTATGAAAAGCTGGAATCCCTTTTTTACCTTGATTCTGAACCTGAAATTTATTCAACCGACAGCAGAACCCAGCTGGGGCATATGAACTGGCTGAAATATAACATTGAATACCATCTGGCGCTGGCTGAAACGACAGATGACATTAACTTTGAATGGATAGATGATATTCATTTTAACAGTTTGTTCAGCGAAAAAACTTCAGGCAGAAAGTATATCCGTCCAAAAAAGATTCTTGATGATTTTGCGCAAAAAATGAGCAACGACTAATGGTATGTATTGCCTGAATAATGGATGGAATCCTATGCAATTAACCAGAAGTAACAGGCTAAGAGAGAAGGGATGCAATCCTCATCTTTAGGATGGCGCAATCTCCGAATTGCGCATTAATTGGGGAATATGAAACAGAATTACAATAAATCCGGAAATCTGTCATGGTAAACCATGCATATGAGTATTAGATGGCCGGTGGAAGTTATCATTGACATGCTTGGTTCAGGAATGTCAATAGAAGAAATACTTAATGACCATCCAGAGCTTGAAAAAGAAGATATTCTGGCAAGCTTAAAATTTGCAAAATTATATCTGACAGGTCATTCTATAAAAGATGTTGCATAATGAAATTTTATGTGATGTCCATATTTCCTGCAAACTTGTAACTCATTTAAATTCTTTTGGCTTTGAAGCTGTTCACGTAAATCAGATACTGAATAAATACGAAACCACAGATGCGGATATCAGCAAGTATACTGATCAGCATAATTGTGTCGTATTACTAAAGATGCAGATTTTAAAAATTCCTTTTTATTGCATCAGACCCCTAAAAGTTAATTAAAATAAATCTGGGAAATATATCAAATCAGCAATTACTAAAAACATTTTCTGAAAATATTGATTCTATTATTAGCCTGAAGGGTAAAGATTGTTTTCTAATGGAAATAGATACTGACGACATATTTTTGTTCGACATTTAGCACAATATCCGGTAATTAAATTACCTGATGTTGTTTTTTAAGGAATAAATATTCCGTTTTGTCCTGGTTCTTGTCATGGTCATCAGGTGAATCACGAAAATCAAGGTTCAGGCTTCATCTACCATGATGCACAATTCAGCACTCTTTCGCCTTCTGCAATTACGGGCATCAAAGGGAATAAAAGAATAGCTGCTGCCAAAAACTTCCGGGAGCCGGGATTCTATCTTTACATTCTGTCCGTCCATTCGCTATAATTCCGGAGGGCCAAAGGGAGAATAAGATGGAATCCCTGCTTGTTAAAATGAAATCAATGAATCGAATTTCATGGTTAAAAACTGATGCATGGTGGTAAGTTCGGGCAGCATCCTCCGGGATTGCTTATGGATATCCGTTGGTATATTTACCAGGGGTGCTCTTCCATATGTCTCGAAAAATATCCTCATCGTATAAAATTCCCGGGCAAACAGCTTCAGCAAGAGCTTTGGAACCGATTTGTATTTAAATTTTTCATTCATCCTTACATGACTCATTAACTGACTTAACTCCACACCTGAAACCATATCCCCGATGATACTGATTTCCTGATTCTGATACTGACCTGGATTGTTGAATGCGAGGCAAACAAATTTCCCGATATCTTTCGAGCAGATATAAGGTACTTTTGCATCCGCATCCACAAATCCTTTTATTACACCCTTTTTTACAGGAAAGAAATGAGAACCGAGATTATCCATAAACTGTGGCAACCTTATAATGGTGTAAGGGAGTGAAGTTGATTTTAATATTTCCTCAATTTCCAGTTTGCTGTCCACATGAGGTACATTGATTTTCTTAGAAGTGAAATTCAATACACTGCTGTAAACTATGTGCTCTATATTGTTTGCCAGACAAGCCTCGATTATATTTGTTCCCTGTTCTACTTCCTTTTTCGGGAAACAATGCCTGTTGTCGGCCGACCAGGGTTGTGTTACGGCAAACACTCCATATGCTCCTTTAAAAGCTGCGGTTAACGATGTTTTGTCTTCTAAATCAGCTTCTCTGACTTCAATTCCCAGTGCTTTCAGTTTCCGGGTCTTCTCACTGTCAAGATCTCTCGACAAGGCTACAATATTCCATTTATCCCGGTTGTTCAAAAGGGATTCAACCACACCGCTTCCTTGGGTGCCTGTGGCACCGCAGACTACGATTTCTCTTTTTGATGTTGACCGTTTGTCAATTTCTGTGAATTGTTCTGTTTGTGCTTTCATTTTTTAATTATTAAATTTTTATCTGCTTTGTTTGCACAAATTTAGGATGGCCATTGGCGGGCTTTTCTACGAAACCGGCAATAGAATCTACGAAATCAGAAATTTTAGAGAGATGTTACCAAAAAAGTTTTGCCTGGCGTTCTTTTAATTGAGATGGAGGATAACCAAACATTTTTTTAAATGCCAGGGAAAAATGGTTCTGATGGCTGTAACCAAGCGTATCGGAAACTTCCGCAACCGTTTTATTTAAATCTAAAAGCAGATGTTTTGCATAGTCCATTCTTAGTTTTTGATAATAAGTGAAAACATTGGTGTTATAGGTTATTTTAAATGACTTTTTTACGGTTTGAATGTTGGTTCCGGTTTGTTTTGCCAGTTCACCCAGTGTCCATGATTGCAGATAGTTATCTTCCAGCAGCATCTTTATTTCTGAAGCTATTTTTCTTTCTTTTGGAGACAGGGAAGTACCGGTATCCGATTTTTCATCAAATTGCAAAAACTGCATCATCAGGAGTTCAAAGGTTTTTAACTCGAGATACATTTTTTTCATTCCATCCCTGAAAGGATTATTCATGAGCGCATAAATAACAGATTTCATTTCGGGCGAAACAGGCATCGGTTTGGATGACGCCACAAGAGGTAAGTTTTTAAATATGCTGTTCCTGAATTTATCTGTAATTACATCATCTGAATTAAAATGGTTGAAAAAATGGTCCGACCGAATGTTTAAATGAAAAACTTTGTTTTCTCCTCCCGGGAACTGATGCTCACCCTCGGGCTCAATTAAATGAATGGAATTGTGTGAATTGGGGCATAAATGAAGTGTTTTTTTGTGACTTTGAAAATGCGTCTCTATAAATCCTTCCAGGAGTAAACATATATTCAAACTGTTGGGCGATGCCATTGTTTGAAGTAAAACGGAATTGTTTAAATTGACGGAACCGTGAAACAGGGTGATCTTGGGAGTGGCTGTAACCGAACATTGAACATTTCCGACGGTTGGGTTATTAAAAAGTATCCGGTTTTCAACTATTTCAGGTGATGCATTTTTCTCCTGATTGTTTTTTTCAAGATCAACCTGATGATTATTACTTCCCTCTATCAATGAAACTTCCATATTCAGTTCATCAAATTTCACTTGTAAACGTTAAAGAGATGGCAATTGTTTAAAGGAGTAACCGGATATCCTGACAGGAAGTAAAGGAATACTTGTTTCAAGATGCTTCACTTCAATTCCCCTGGTTCTTTCCAATCCTGGTCATCGGGTTAATCAGGAAATCAAGGTTCAGACTTTTCCTTTCAAGATGCACAATTCAGGACTTTTGATTGGTAGAATAGGCAGATATTTAAACTGGTTGCAGAAACCATGATGAGTCGGACCGGCAAATAGTGTATTTAAAATCAGAAATCAGCGAATCGGAATTCGCTGCACCCAAACAATGGCTAATTGCTGCAGAATTGTTTTAATGGACGCTGATTTAGCCATTTTAGATGATGATTTTTGCTATATTTATCTCCTTGGTGAATGGTACTAAAAAGAGTCTACTAAATTTCATGAATCTACTGAAGGCAATGGTATTTCCAGCGAATGATTATGTATGAAGCAGAAAATAATATTCTCAAATTTCCGACTTCTATGCCACCTTTTGGGGTCATATTGAATTTATACTCTGTTCAGTTCCTTAAAATGAACTCTTTCCTCATGAGTTGATTGAATAAATGATATTAGAATTGAAGGGTAAAATTATCAAAAAAATAAGCTTAAAAGCTGGATTAAAGATCGATTAAAATTAGCCTGATTATGAAAAGAAGGAATTTTTTAACAAAGCTCATAGTAGCGGGCGGAGCCCTTTCTGTTGGACAGGGATGTACAATTAGGAGTAACCCAAATCTAACAGAGGAATTTAATCCTGGAGAGGAACCCTCAGGGTTATCAGGGAATACTATCCTTGAACCTGCAAGACAGATTCCTGTTTTAACCGAAACAGATGTTCTGGTTATTGGCGGTGGACCAGCAGGTACAGCAGCAGCAATAGCCGCAAGCAGAACAGGTGCCGAAACTTATCTTGTGGAAAGGTACAATCATCTGGGAGGTTTATGGACAGGAGGACTTGTACTTCCTTTACTCTCTACGCATGGTGTTGATAAAAGAGGAAGCAGAAGGCAGGTTATTTATGGAATAGGAGGGGAAATGTCTGAAAACTTAAGAGACATTGGTATGAGTATCGAGGAAATTAATCCGGTGGTTGATCCCGAGGCTGCAAAATATGTTATTGAGAAAATGATTAGTGAAGCAGGAGTAAAAGTACTTTATCATACATTGTGTGCAAATGTTATTATGGACGGCCCAACAATCAAAGGGGTTTTTCTTGAAAACAAATCGGGAAGGATGGCTTTACTGGCTAAAGTAGTAATTGACTGTACGGGTGATGGGGATATCTTCCATTGGACCGGTGATGCCTACAATACGATGAAATACCATATTGGCCTGGTGCACCGCCTTGGCAACGTAGATCGTATCGATACGAAGAAGCCGGGGTATCAAAAAATGTATGTAGGAGATCCTACGCCTTTACCGTCAGTCAATTGGGTTAACATGAGGGGAAGAGATGAGCAGGATGGAGTGGATGCAATAACTTTGTCTCAATTGCAAACCGAATACCGGTTAAAGATTTGGGAAGATACGCAGAAGATTAGGCAAACGCCGGGGCATGAAGAAGTATTTCTGTTGGATTCAGCTTCACAATTAGGAATACGTGTGTCAAGAATTTTGGAAGGTGAATATAGGTTAACCCTGGAAGATACCATGACTTATAAATCATTCCATGATGTAATCGGTGTTTGTGGTGCCTGGACTACTACACTTTTTAAAGGGAAAAGGGTTGAAACTTCCCAGCGACCAATGTGGCAGATACCATATAGGTCATTGCTTCCAAGAAAAACGGAGAATTTAATTGTTGCGGGACGTTGTTTCAGCTATATGCGCGACATGGTTGAAGATGGGCGGATAATTGGTACTGCATTGATTACAGGGCATGGGGCAGGAGCAGCAGCCGGTCTTTCTGTGAAAGATAAAAAATCGGTAAGAAACATTGATACCGGGAAATTGAAAAGCTTGTTGAAGGAACAGGGAGCCTGGCTGGGATGAAGATAATTAATTTAAAATCCGAAAGAATCCGACCTGTATCTGCTGTTTTAGCTGTTATTTTTGCTCTTCCCTTGTTTTGGGGAAGTCTTACTGGTATCTATGCATGGCTTAGTCCGTTTGTAATGTTCAATTCAGTTTTTGTTTTAAAATCTTTTGTTTTAATGAATATTTTGGGTTTTATGACCCTGTTTTTTTCATTTATTTACAAACGTTGGTTTTGCCGATTTTTGTGCCCGGTTGGATTTGGTTGTGATTTGGTGTCTCGAAAAAGTAAACGCAGACATTTTAAATTAAACAAGATACCAAATCTATCAAAAGGAATTGCTCTTGTTTCCTTATCATCTGCTGTATTTGGATTGCCTCTTTTTATCCTGCTTGATCCAATGGCTATTTTTCATGGATTCTTTGCTGTTTTTTCTGAAAACAAATCATTTTGGGTTATATTATCTCTTTCAGGTTTTCCGGTTTTATTAGCATTGCATTTCTTTTTTCCAGGCATCTGGTGCGCAAGAATCTGCCCATTGGGTGGGTTACAGGAGTTATTGAGTTCTGCTAAAAACTTCATCCGGAAAACAAAAAGGATTAATAAAAATGAGAATTCTTACCTCAAATTTGACAGAAGACTATTTATGGCCTCGGGGATGGGTCTAGCTGCAGGACTAATAATTCCAAAATTTATTTACACATCGACAAAAAATTATATTCGCCCTCCATCGTCACTTTCATCAAGTTTATTTAATACATTGTGCATACGTTGTGGTAACTGCATTAAATCTTGCCCCACAAAGATAATTATTAATAATGCAGATAAATCCAATCCTGTTGCCTGGATGACACCTGTAGTTCATTTTGATACCAGCTATTGTCTCGAAAGTTGTACTATTTGTGGAAAAGTCTGCCCCAGCGGAGCAATTTCTGAGTTTAGCGCGGATGATAAAAAACAAATTGTAATGGCTCTGGCTGTTATTCATCCTGATGATTGCCTGTTAACAGAACACAAGGAATGTGACCGGTGCAAAGAGGCTTGTAAATTTGATGCGATTGAAATAAGTTTTCATGGGTCAGGTAATTATATGGTTCCTGTTGTGTATAAAGATAAATGTGTAGGATGTGGTGCATGTGCTGTTATTTGTCCACCATTTACCATTGAAATGATTCCGGTTTAAGTACTTATATTGAATTAACATTTCTACCTGGAATGAAAATTATCGGTCATCAGGACGAGACAAAATAAATAACCTTAAGTTTTAACGAATACACTTGAAAAAGGCATAAAGGACAAAAGGTATTGACAATCAATAGAATGTATTTTGGGCTAAAGCCCATTTGCTTCCAATAAGATTACTAACGCCGGCATTCATGTCGGGGTTTGTAAAAGTTCTATTTTGAGAGTCTTTAGCCCATCATTCTTATTGCCAGATTCGTTTGTTAATGAATATTTTTCTGAAGTATTATCCCAATGGTTGAGATTGTGATTTGTGCATTGTCGAATTTTATCTTTTTAAGAACATTTTTTTTGATTTATTTAAATTATTGCCGGATTCGGATTGAATGAGTAGTTTATAAAAATACAATCCGTTGATAACTTGCCTCCCTGCATAGTCTGTTCCGTTCCATTCTATTGTGTGATTACCGGATAACTTCATCTCGTCGACTAATGTGATTACTTCATTTCCAGTGATATCATAAACTTTTATTAAAACGTGCGCAGTGCCTGGGATTGAATAGTTAATTGAAGTTGTTGAATGAAATGGATTTGGAAAATTTTGATGTAATGAGAATAATGATAGGTTTTTACCCGTTCCACTAACATTTACAGGAGTTCCGGATTTCATTCCGATTTTGTTTTCAGAAACAACAAAATCATCATAAAACCGGCTTTGCTGTTTGGGTGAACCATTGTTCCAGTAGCAATCCAACATCAACTCGTTTATTTTTTCAGATGTATTCCCTCTAAGGTCAACATTTAATCGTTCTATTTTGAGTTCATCATTGATCCATAGCCGATATAATCCGTCTTTTTTTCCCGGAGAATTTAATTTTACTTCCATTTCAAAACATACCCATTTCCCTATATTTTCTTTAAAGTTAAATCCTGAACGGGCAATAGGAAGATAACCAGATGAATTGGCCTGGGAGCTATTGTTTGCACGAACATCTAAAACAACTTCACCTTCATTGGTGATCCAGCAATGAACAGCATAACTTGTCTTCCATATTTGTCTGTCTCTGTGACGAATTCTTGCCATTTTAGGAGGGAATCCTTCAAATCCATCCTCAAATTTGTGGTACCAACGCATAAAAATATGGTCTGGGTAACCATGGTTATTAACTTTACATATCCAACCGGCATCTATCTGCCCCTGGGTATATTTTTGCTCTAACGAATTTTTTCCGTCAAAAGCTTCTTCCTGTGTTATGGAAAGTCCGTTTGTATTGGCATCCTCATATTTTGTTTTCAGGGCTAACCCATCTTCAAAATCATCTTCCCAAATTAACGAACTTAGATATTTTTGAAATGAAAAAGGTTCACTTGAAAAAACACTGAAGCCAACCAAGATGAAAAGAACGATTAATTTTAATGGACTTTTTTTTTCGCGCATGCTGTTTATGTTTTTTTCTTTTGTAACGTATCTGATTATTCCTGACATACGGCCATATAAATGTAATCAGGAATTGCTAAAGTAACAAAATATTCAGATAGCAATTTTGAATATTGTATTCAATTCGGCTTTACATGGTTAAAATGCACCTGATAGGAGACATAAAAATTTACGCTTTTATATATTTTATACTCCTTATCAGTTATCCGTAATTTTAATCTCACCCATCGGGTACCAACCTTCCTCATCTATTCCTTCGATGGCCAGTTTTACTTTGGGTTCAAGAGAAACAGGTTCAACGATGGCTACAGCTATTTGGTAGGTACCAGTTTGCATATCCAAAGGAATATAGAACTTTTCATCATGGATAATATCTCCGGGCAACCACGATAGAAGATCAGCACCGGTACAGAAGACTTCTGTTCTCTGATCGTTTTTAAGCCTGACGGCAAATTTGTAATCTCTGTAGATGGGTGCAACACCTTTATTATCCCACAACGAGGTAATGAGCATTTGCCCGTGCACATTTGCAGCTGAAGGGAATGAAAACCTGCGAAGAACATACCGGTATCCCATTCTTTTCAGCCAGTTATCTACCAGCGGTTTCCATTCTTCCGGTACGGGAGAACTTTTTGCGTTAAAGGAAGACATATGCCATTTGAGGCCTTGTTCCATGCTGAATTCAACCATTTCTTTTGAGTAATTGTATTTTTCCAGCCAGCTCATAAACGTTGCGCAGATTTCAAGTGTGACCGGTGCTTTTTTCCAGGCTTCGCTCATGCCACTTTTAATGATATCCTGGGGATAAGCATCAGTCATTGCATTCCAGCGTGAAGATCTTAAATCTCCCAGGCAGTCGAGCCGCCAACCAAGATGTCGCATGTTTGGTCCTGTTCCGTTATTTCTGCCATCAGGCCAGAAGGCAGCGATATTTGTTCCCCGCACCAGGAGTCCGGGATCAGGGGCATCCCCGTTAAGAGGCTGAAAAGTCAGCCAGGTTTTTTTGAAATTATCAAGATAAACATTGATCAGGGCCAGCCTTGTTGCATCGGTCAGCAGATGAGTTCCGTTTCCTTCTCCCCAATACCCCACAAATGAAATATCAACAGATTCCAAATCCGGATGTCCGTCATACCGCTGTCCCAGCTCTTTTATCATTCCTCCAAAATATTCAATGAACTTCGGGTTTTCAGGATCAGTCCTCCATATTTTTGATTTCAGATTTTTTTCCTCGCCCACCATCTCTCTGTACCATACGGGCACATCCTTTTCATCGCCGGATTCATAGGGTGATATCCTCAACATCAATGTTTGTTTACGTTCTGCAGCAGTTCTCAGGGCTTTATCAATCATTTCCCAGTTGTACTTCCCCGGTTGGGGCTCCAAAAATCTCCAGTTTACACGAAAGTATGCCATCGTGGTCTGAGGATACCCGATATTCGTCAGGTCACCATCAAAATCCTGGTATTCAATTGGCAGTCCTTCGGTCCAGCGTGAACCTTCATTCAACTTATCCCCGTTAAACCGTTGAAAAGTCATAAATCCGATACCGGGATTCAACAATACATCGTCAATTTCCTTTGGCAGGACTTTCACCATCTCCTGGGCTGCCAGGATAATACATCCTGCGATGCTGCAAAAAAGGAATAAGATAAACTTTTTCATATGATTTAAATTATTTGTTTTCAAATGGTATTATATGCCTGCCTGTCATGGCAGACAGGGAACTCTCATTTCCCGATAGCCATTGATGCACCTTGCACATTCCACCCCTTCCTGTATTGCCGGCGGAGCAGTTTTTCTACTTCAGGGTTGTTTGGTATTTTCATATTTTCCGAATCCCACTGCAACAAGGTATCAGGTACCCGTGCAGCGACAGTCCCTAGCAGGATGGCTTCGGTCATAGGTCCGGTAACCGAAAAAGGTGACTCCGGATTTTTATTGGTTAAACAGCAATCCACAAAATTGTGGTAATGGTTCCGCGGTTCTGGTTTCGGCACCCTGTAATTTCTGAATTCATTGTAAGGTAACAGAGCTGTATCGTTCCCGTGTGCATAAAGCAAGGCCCCTTTTGTTCCGACAAGCAATGCCGATTCGGGAGGGTAAGGGTCTCCCGGGAACAGGGCCATTACATCCCGCGGAGGGTAAATGTCGCCGTCGAACCATTCTACTGTAAGATTATCCGATTCGATGAGTTCATTGCCTGGAAATGTCCAGATGATATGGTTTGCCTGCGGCCAGGTATCGGCTTTTCGTTCAGGTGAATTTTTCCACGACTCCTGCACTTCAGCCTTCACATCGAGCGGAGCTTTCAGGCTGAGCCCCTTCCATACCGGATTAAAAATATGGCATCCGATATCGCCCGACCATCCGGTACCGAAATCGAGCCACGAACGCCACATAACCGGATGATATATTTCGGGTACATATTCCCTTACAGGAGCTGTGCCAATCCAAACATCCCAGTTAAGACCGGCGGGGACTGCTTCACCTGTTGCCGGCCGTGGGCCGGACAGGCGGTACTTTTCTGCACCGGGCCTGTTCGAACATAGGTATACATGGCGTATTTTTCCCACCGCACCATCTTTTATCATTTGCACTGCTTTCCTGTCGTTTTCCGAAGAGGCATACTGTGTTCCCAACTGGGTGGTTACTCCCTTTTCACGGGCTGCTCTTGTCAGCTCCCTTACTTCGGCAACGTCGTGGCACATTGGCTTCTGGCAATACACATGTATTCCTTTCTGAATTGCATTCCAGGCAATTATAAAATGGTTGTGATCGGGAACCGTTACATTCACCGAATGAATATTGCTGCCTTCTTTCTCCAGCATTTCACGCCAGTCGGTATACCTGTGTGCTTCAGGTACCACTTCCGATGCTTTTTCAAGCATATTTTCATCCACATCGCAAATGGCAACAATCTTCACCCGGGGGTGGCTCAGGAAGTTATTCAAATCGCCCCGTCCCATCATTCCGCCTACGCCAATGCAGGCATGGATCAGAATTTCATTATTCGAACAGGAACTGAGAACATAAGGTGCTGCAAGGGCAGCAACGGCTGTTGTTTGTATGAATTTCCGGCGGGTGGTTGATGCAGGTTTCATAGGTATAACTTTTTATTTATTTAATCATAATACCGGTATCTCTGTCGGAATCATTCCGTTCTCCCAAAGTTAAAAGGGATTCAGTGAAAATAATAAAAAAATGTATATTTTTCCTTATCCGTGGCAAAGAACAGTATTCTATTGTAGGAAAGAGTTGTATCGCTCTTGAAATGGCAGGAAGTGAAATTAATGAGTGCATGAGAAGCGAATTTATTCTACCCAAAATAAATTTCAACCTTTTCCAACCTGTGAGAAAAGATTAGGGATAATAACAGACCCAGATTCCAGGGAAGGGTGCAAGTTAGAAGGCGGGAGCAAAGTTTTTCGAAGTGTCGATGAGTCATTCCTGACAATCGAGTTTAATCTTACCGGGATCTTCATCACCTTCATGATTTAATTGCGACTGGTGTAAATGGCAGTAACCATTTTGGTTGGTTGTTTTATTCCTGCACTGCAATCCTGTTGATTTTACTTTTCCGCTACATTGAACTGCCGGTGCTTCTATAGATGCTGAGCTTTCATATTCCTTAAATTCCCAAAGCAAAGGATTGGAATTGGCTTCCAGTTTGTTTTCAATACTGTCAGGCAATCCTGGGAAAAAATCAATTCCTGTTAATTCTTCAACATAATTGACCGTAACTACATATTCTTGCAAAGACTTATCTCCTTTTGCATTCGGCAACAGCAGGGCAATCATTTTGTATTCTTCGGTTGCATCAAAAACTACTTTATAATAATAACCTGGTATTGTAACATTGCATCCCGGAAGAATTCCTAAATTATTTATAAAGACAGGGCCGGTAACTATATGAATTTCTTTTTCGATGTGTGCCCAGTTTCTGACTGTCGCCTCCAGTTTTTGCCATATACCCCTGTTGAAGGATGGAACCTGTGGAGAAACATTTGACATGAAGAACGATTCAGACATGGCCACCAGATTTACGGTCATGTCACCTGCCGGGCATAAATGTCCCCTGTCATAGCAGGCTCCGGCATAATCGGCCGGATGTGCTGAAAGTGTTGAAACGTGGTTGTCAACTTTGAAATTATCAGTCCGGGCAGTTTTTCCTTCAAGCATTTTGTCTGTAAGTTTATAGTAAACCCATTTTGCCTGTTCATTTTGCTCTGAATAGGAGAGAGTGTAATAGGAATGCTCTACAATTTCTCCGTCGGAGACCGGTTTGAGATCAATGTTCAGGATTGAAAAGGCTATGCTGTCTTCTTCAATTAACCTGGCATATTCCTTTTCGATTAATTCCAGCTCTTCAATTTTTTGTTGAAGAATTGACTTTTCTGTTGTGATACTGTCAAGGGATTTCTTGAGTAATTCAATGCTTTGTGCAGGTAAAAGTGTTGAAAGAATATTCAGTACTATGAACAGCGATAACCGGGTAATCATAGTTAAGATTTTACATGTTAATTTGATAATGAAGATAAATAAAATAAGGGTAGAATAGTTTGATAAATTGCTATTTCAGTTTTATTTCCGAATAATCGTTATTTTTGTTTGAAGCGTTGATTCAATTTATGGTTCAGAAAATCGGAAACAAATTGTTACAGGCCGTTTCGCGTCAAGCTGGGAAAGCAGCTTATTTTTGTGCTGCTGAAAATATTTCGGCCAATCAAAAAGTACATGAATTACGCAGGGGGTTTAAGCGATTAAGAGCATTGCTTAGATTGTTTACCGAAATTCCTGAAAGTCCTGCATTACAGCTAAGCGAGGATATCCGGAATTTTGGTAAAGTGCTGGCACCACTACGGGAATCGGCGGTTAATCTTGATCTGTTCGACCGGGAAATCGCCTCCAATTCTCTTCTTCCTGAGAAGAAAATAAAAGCTGCCCGTGAGATGCTGACCGAAAAGAATAAGCAACTGCTGGTCCGGGGGTTTTGGGAAAACAACCTTCACAATACCATCCGTACGTTCTTTGATGGTTTTGAAAAAGTACTTATAATGAATAACAGCGGGTTGCCTGAAAAGATTCATATTTGCCGTGAAATTAACAGGTCGTACATTACCAGTTATCATCTTTACCGGCAGATGCCGGCTAATCCGCATCCTGAAGAGTGGCATAACTTGAGGAAGAAGCTCAAGCGACTTTGGTACCAGTTTGAATTCATCCGGTTTTTGCATCCACGTTATTTCAAATTAAAGACCGATCAGTTGAATAAAATTACCGATCAATTGGGTGACGATCATGACCTGCATGTTTTTTCTGAAGATTTGTTAAATGAAAAATATGCTTTCGATGAAGAACAGCTGCTTGTTATAATAAATCAGGTGGAAAATCTTCGTGAGATGAATCAATTAAAACTTCAACTCCGTTTGAAACAGTTTTTCACCGCACCGCCAGCAGAATTTTATCAAAAGCTGGAGCGATTTTTTAAAGTGGAACTTAGAGGTTGACAGCTGTGTCCGAAAGTGAAGTGCATATTTTTAATTTGTGATTATTTCATTTGTAAAAACTGCACCTCTTTGTGTGAAAGGAACCTCCATTTACCACGGGGCAGGTTTTTCTTTGTCAATCCGGCGAAATATACACGGTCCAGTTTTCTTACCCGGTAACCCAGGTGCTCAAATAAACGCCTTACAATACGGTTACGTCCGGAGTGGATTTCGATTCCTATTTCATTTTTGGCTGTTTGATCAATGTAACTGATGGCATCTGCGGCGATGGGACCATCTTCCAGTTCAATGCCATCGGCAATCTGTACCAGGTGATTTTTTGTAAGTGGCTTATCGAGGGTCACCTGGTAAATTTTTTTCATCCGGTGGCCGGGATGGGTAAGCCGGTCAGACAGTTCTCCGTCATTGGTAAAAAGTAATACGCCTGTGGTTGACTTATCGAGTCTTCCAACAGGGTACACCCGTTCCTCACATGCATCTCGTATCAAATCCATCACGGTACGATCAGCATGGGGGTCTCCGGTGGTGGTAACGTAATCCTTAGGCTTATTCAGTAACAGATATACTTTTTTCTCTGCATTCAGTTTCCGGCCATCAAACCGTACATCGTCGGTCATTTTAACCTTTACACCCAGTTCAGTTGTTGTCTTTCCGTTTACGGTTACCAAACCTGCAGCAATGAATTTATCGGCTTCTCGCCGGGAACATACACCCGCATTGGCAATAAACCGGTTCAGTCGCATTTCGCCGGTAGTTGCTGATTTTACAGGCCGGTTCCGGGCAACTGGTTCCGGTTTGAAAGATTTAGCTGCTTTTTTACTGCCGGCAATTCTTCCGACCCTGCCTGTCTGACTGTCTCTTCCATCCCTGCTTTCAAATTTGCTTCGTTTTTCCTTTCCGGTTAATCTGCTTTTCTCTGCCGGACGGTTGGTTCTTCCTCTTTTTTCGGAAGCAGATTTATTGATGCGGTTCTTATTTAAATTTCTGTTCATTATGAAAATCATATTTTTACAAAGATCGGAAAAAATATGAACAATTTATTGGTTTCCATAAATCTAATGTTTTAATTTTAGCAGCAAAATAAACAGAATCTGATATGCAATCGCACGAAATTGATTATAAGATAATAGGACACGATGTTCAGTTGGTGGAAGTGGAGCTTGATCCGGGAGAAACAGTTATTGCTGAAGCGGGTGCCATGCTGTACATGGATGATGGTATTGAATTTACCGCCCGGATGGGCGATGGGTCGAATGTTAATGCAGGTTTCTTTGATAAATTGCTGTCGGCAGGTTCACGACTGATTACAGGTGAGTCATTGTTTCTTACACACTTTACCAACCAGGGATGGGGAAAAAAGCATGTGGCATTTTCAGCACCTTACCCTGGTACAATCATTCCTTTAGATCTTGCAGCACTGGGGGGACGCATAATTGTACAGCGTGATGCATTTTTGTGTGCTGCACTGGGTACTAAGATATCCGTCACTTTCAACCGGCGCCTCGGTTCCGGTTTCTTTGGAGGGGAAGGATTTATCCTGCAACAGTTGCATGGTGATGGCAATGCGTTTATTCATGC
The DNA here is from genome assembly GCA_041684965.1 of Mariniphaga sp. GTDB lineage: Bacteria > Bacteroidota > Bacteroidia > Bacteroidales > Prolixibacteraceae > Mariniphaga. The sequence continues at coordinate 1,301 of JAWLGR010000004.1, read as the reverse complement.
CGGCGGAACTGTTATTGAGAGGCAACTGAACAACGAGGTGTTAAAAGTAGATACAGGGTGTATTGTAGGCTTTGAACCGAATATTGAATACAGCATTCAACAGGCGGGTAATCTTCGCTCGATGGTATTTGGCGGCGAAGGAATTTTTCTGGCTACTTTGCGGGGAACAGGTAAAGTGTGGCTGCAAAGCATGCCAATCCGCAAACTGATAAAGGAACTTTCTCCCCGGGGTGGTAATACCCGCAAGGAAGCCCGCGGTGGATTGCTTGATAATTTGCTGGAAAGATAATTGCCTCTCGAACATAAAAGGAAAAAGAGATTTACCACCAAAGCAAAGAAGGAGATTTACCACTAAAACACGGAAGACCAAAAAGAAAAGAAGAGAGCTTACCACAAAGACACAAAAAAGAAAGAAGATAAAGAGATTTACCACCAAAACACGGAAGACACAAAAGAAAAAAAAGCACCACCAAAACCTTTAAATTCACATTAGTAAACTTCTTAATAAGAGAGAATATTTTATGATAATTGATTTATGGGGTTTATACAGGAAGGCAACATTGGTGAACTAAACAAATATATGTTTTAGCATCATTTCCATAACTCCCTAATTAGTTGCAAACTGCAATTGGAAATATTACATTAAGCTTATTAAGGAAATAGTCTGGCAAACCACTTCAGGTTTTTAAAATCATATAGTGAGATTAAGGAAATAAAAAAATTGCATCGGTGTTGACATCTGACCAAGGGATCTCCTGTTCTGTAGTAATGGGTACTGGAAGACGATTAAGCAACTGAAGGATTAGAAAGTTAGCTTAAAGTTAGTGTTCTCTCAACATTCATTCGTGATTATTTCGTGTTTTCTATGATATAAATTCGTAAAATCGCGAATTTGTATCGAATAAACCACGAATAAACCACGAATTAAGATACAAGTTATGTACTCTTTGAATAATTATTAAAGTGCCGGAAGTATGCTACGCGAGCACGGAAGAGACAAAAGAAAGGGAGAGAAGGTACCATCAAAACACGCAATGCAAAAGGAAGAAAGAGATTCACCACCAAATACATAAGAGAAAGGAAGAAATTTACCACCAAAACATGAAAGGCACAAAAAGAAAAGAAGAGAACCTACCACAAAGACACAAAAAACAAAAAAAAGACAACTTAACGACAAAAATGAATTTGTGAATTTAGAGCAATTCGTGAATTCTAAGATATATCCAAATTTTCAGGCAAAATTTTGTTGATAAATTTTCACATAGGGTACTTGTCTTTTTACAACAGCAAATACCCGGTTA
>JAWLGR010000085.1:0-7477 GCA_041684965.1 Mariniphaga sp. | reverse complement strand
TCGTATTACTATCAACTGAGAAATAGAAATGAACAATCGAATTAAAAACATATTGCACAAAGGAAACGCTGAAAATGCCGATATTAAAGACCGGCAGGAGATGCTCTCCCTTTTTCACCAACCGGAAAAGGAATACGAACTGAAAGATGAACTGGTGAAAGAGCTGGCCGAATGGACCGTTTCTGACGACTCCCTCCCCAACCTGCAAAAAATGTTTGCCCGACTTTGGAATACCATTGAAAAACGGGAAAAGCGGAAAACACTGAAAACCCGTTACCTGAATGTGGCCGTGAGCGTTGCCGCGGCGCTGGTAATCGGACTGTTTTTGGGAATTTATGTTACTTCTTTGGTAAACAAACAGGAACCGGTTTTTTACACCGCGCACTCCCCCATGGGTTCGGTATCGGAATGGAACCTGCCCGACGGTACAGTCATTTTTTTGAACTCCGGTTCGGAAATCAAATACAGTGTAAACGGCAAAAAGGCGCCCCGTGAGGTGTACCTGACCGGCGAGGCCTGGTTTCAGGTGGAAAAAAACAAAAAACGGCCTTTTTTGGTGCACACCCCGTTTTACGACGTGCAGGTAACCGGAACCCGTCTTAATGTGAAGGCTTATGCCGAAGAAAACAGGGCGACCACCACGCTGGAAGAGGGTGAAGTTGTCATTCATTCCGAAGAAAATCCGCAACTGGCCGAAGGCATTGTGCTGAAACCCGGACAGCAACTGGCGCTGGCAGACGATGCTGAATTCCCCGAAATTCAGGAAGTTAACACCCGGTGGTTTACGGCATGGAAAGACAACAAACTCATTCTGGTGAACATGCCGCTGAAAGAGCTGATAGTGTTGTTGGAACGGAAATACGGGGTGGAATTTGTGGTAAAAGACGAAACCGTACTGAACTACCACTGCGATGCCACATTCCAGGGTGAAACCCTTATTGAACTGATGGATATTTTAAAGGGGATGATAGCCATCGACTATAAAGTTGCAGGACAAACCATTGAAATAACATCTGATAAAACCCGAAAAAAAGGAGGAGCTATGAAATGAACTTACGGTGCAGCCCGGCCCGATCCGACCGGAGAAACACCTTAAAAAAGCAGGCCGAAAGGTGCGGGAACACCTGCCGGCCCGGATTGTTTCGAAATCATGGTGCCAAACCTGAATAGTGGCAAGCACCAGTAAAACGTTTAATCAAAACTTTTAAAAGTATGAAAAAATTTTGGAAACCGCCTTTTCCGATTAACGAAAGGGCAAAAAAACTGATTTTGACCATGAAACTTACGGTTTTCATTCTGTTTCTATCCCTGATGCAGGTGTCGGCCACCGTGTATTCGCAGGCCACCAAATTTTCGTTTCGGGCCGAAAACAAACAAGTGGTGGAAGTGCTGCAACAAATTGAGGAAAACAGCAATTTCCGCTTTTTCTTCCTGCGCGAGCAGGTGGATGTGGAGCGCAAAGTAACCGTTACCGCCCGCGAGGCCACCGTGGAACAAATTCTGGAAGAACTGTTCCGGGGAGAGCTCGTAAGTTACGAGTTTGCCAACGAAGCACTTATTGTGCTTACACGCAGCGACAATCCGCTGGGTAGTGTAAACAGTTATTTACAGGAAAACATGCAGCAACCCGCTGTCTCAGGAACCGTTTCCGACGAATCGGGACAACCACTTCCAGGCGTAACTGTTTTGGTAAAAGGCACCACCCGGGGAACTGTAACCAATGCTGATGGAAATTATTCTCTTACCAATATTCCTGAAGATGCCACTTTGGTGTTTTCGTTTGTAGGAATGCAGACACAGGAGATTGAAGTTAGCGATCAATCTATAATAGATATTTCGATGCAGGAAGAAACCACTGGAATTGATGAAGTTGTTGTTGTCGGTTATGGTATACAAAAGAAATCACATTTAACTGCAGCCGTTGAGCAAGTATCGGGTGATGTTTTGGTCAACAGACCAGTCAGTAACATATCTGAAGCAATTCAAAATACCATTGCAGGGCTTTACATTGAACCAACCGACGGTGGGCCTGCCTCTGCTCCAAATATAAATATTCGGGGATTTACCGGATTTAACCAGAAGGGAGGCCCACTGGTTTTGGTAGATGGAGTAGAGCGTAGAATAATTGATGTTAATCAGAATGATGTTGAATCAGTTACAGTTTTGAAAGATGCAGCAGCATCTGCAATTTATGGTTCCAGGGCTCCTTCAGGAGTTATTCTTATTACCACTAAGAGTGGGCAGAAGGATGATCAAATTCGGGTTAATTACAGTGGGAGCTACAACATAGGTGAACCTATTGGTATGCCACACTGGGCTAATTCTTATGAATTTGCTGAAAAAATTAATGAGCAGTACCGAAATTCGTTGCAGTCACCTATCTATAAGGAAGAAACGATTCAGTTAATGAGGGATTACGCTTCCGGGAAAATAGACTATAATAATATTGAGCTACCAAATGGCCAATGGGGAGCACACTGGGATATGTTTGCAAACAGCGATTGGTTTGATATCATGTTTAAAAGCCAAATACCCAGCCAACAGCATAACATCAATTTTTCCGGTGGTACAAAAAATACCGGTTATTATGTTGGACTCGGGTACAATGAGTCTATGGGAATTATTAAAGGTGCAGATGATAAAAAAGACAGATATACGGCGCTTTTAAAAGTAAATACAGACGCAACAGATTGGTTAAGCCTTAGGTTAAGCATGAATTATCTGAAAACCGATGAAGTAGCCGTAAATTACAGAGGTCGTGGACCTGATTATGCAGATATCTGGCAAAACGCAGCAGCAACTCTGCCTAACTGGGCTGATATAAATCCCAGTGGCAGTCCTTCGTTTTTAAGTAGTGGACCATCCTTGCGTGGCGACGGTGGAAACCAAATCAACGATAGAAATGAAATGACCATGACAGGTGGATTTACAATAAAACCTTTTAAAGATTTTAGTTTTAGGGGAAATTATACGTGGAGGAATTTTACAAGCCATTTTAATCGCAATAGTTTTGTGATTACTGTCACAAATCCAGATGGAAGTTCTCGTAATTCGGCAAGGTCCGTTACACAAAGTAGTGTAATTCGAACGATGGATTTGCAAAACTACCATACACTTGACCTGATAGCTGATTACATAAAACAAATCAAGGAGCATTCCATAACAGCATTAATAGGTTATCAGGAAGAGTATAACCGATACACACAATTAAGCGGAACAGGGAGAGATTTATATACAAATTCGATACCTACCATAAGTACAACGTACAACCCAAATCCATCTGTTTCAGATGCTTTAAACCACTGGGCCACACAGGGTGTTTTTGGCAGGCTCTCATACAATTATGCAGAGAAGTATTTTATCGAATTTAACGGACGTTACGATGCGCATTCAAAATTCCCGTCCGATATCAGATGGGCATTTTTTCCGTCGGTTTCTGCAGCATGGAATATTGCAAAAGAAAACTTCTGGCCTGTTGAGCAAGTTAGTATATTAAAACTGAGAGGAGCTTATACTTCATCAGGAAATCCGGGCTCGGGCAATTATTTGTATTTGCCTACTATGGGGACTGCTATTGGAGCGGGAGATGTTTTACTTGGAGGAACTAAACCCAATATGGTTTTTATGCCTGCGCTTGTTAGTTCTGATTTAACCTGGGCAAAACCGAGAACTCTTGGTTTCGGGCTTGATGTTACAGCAATAGAAAACAGGCTTGATGTTACCTACGATTGGTACCAGCGTACTATTTATGACCAGGCTGGTCCGGCTAAACTTTTGCCTCAAACAATTGGAACAGGTCTTCCAAGTGTTAACAACGCCGTTAGTGAAACACGAGGCTGGGAATTTACAGTAAACTGGCGCGATAAAGCATTGGATATCATGGGGAAACCGCTGAATTATCAAGCTAAATTCAATATTTCTGACTATATAGGATATGTAGTTGAATATGAAGATAATATTAACGGTTTAAGAAGTTTATGGACGCCTGGACAGGTGTTTGGAGAGTATTATATATATGAGTCAAATGGCATTGCCCAAAATGTTGAGGAATTAGAAGCCAATGTGCCCCAGGGAGGGGCCTGGTACTATCCCGGAGATTTGATGATGAAAGACTTAAATGGAGATGGTCAGATTAATGCAGGAGAAGGAGGAAGGTGGTACGCCATGGGCGATCAGGTTTTGGGCGGTTACAATTATCCACGGAATTCCTATGGTGTTCAACTTTCTGCTGATTGGAACGGCTTCGATGTTTCAATGCAATTATCAGGTGTGCCAAAATGGAAGGTGTTTTCTGGCAATTTTTATGTGAGGCCTGCCGGAGGTGATATCTGGAATTCAAAATGGTTTACAGTGCATCGGGAATTAGGTACGTGGACTCCTGAAACTCCGGATAATTATTATCCGCGGCATTCATTCAAAACATATGCAGCTAACGACCAGTACCAATTAAACCTGGCTCACCTAAAAATTAAAAATTTGCGAATAGGATACAATTTGCCAAAACTTTTGGTAAACAAAGCCAGGTTAGACAGGGTGTATGTTTACACTAGCATTGAAAATTTAGGATACATTTATTATAAATCAGTAATAAAATACGAACCCGAGATTATTTCGCGATACGGTGGAATGAGTTATCCTCCGCAACGTCAGTTCTCATTTGGTTTAAATATTGGTATCTAACATAAAAATTTTAAAATATGAAATCAAAACTTAAATATATTTCGATAATGCTAATTGTTTTTGGCATATCGTTTAATAGCTGCCAGGAGGATTTTCTGGAAAAATATCCACTTGACGAGATGACTGATGCAACATTCTTTACTTCAGCGAACGATTTGAAAGTAATGGTCAATGGTTTTTACAGGTTATTTCCAAGATACCATTTTCAACAAGGTGGAAATGCCTGGAATATATACCTGGACGCAAATACTGATATTCAGGTAGCTACAGGAGCATCGGGAGCATTGTTGCAAAAAGGAAGCAGTGGCGAAGCACCTGCGACAGACGGAACCTGGAATGGTAATTTTTCCTGGATAAGGCAAATCAACTATTTAATAGAAAACTCGGTGCGCGTGGATAGAGATGCAGAAGTTGACCAATATACAGGTGAAGCTTATTTCTTCCGTGCATGGGTTTATTTCAATATGTTGGTCAGATATGGTGATGTTCCTATTTACACCGAAGTTCTACAAACAGATAGCGAAGCTTTGTACAAAACAAGAGATTCCAGATACGATGTTGCAAAATTTATCATTCAGGATTTGGATTCAGCCATTGTAAAGATGGGATGGAAAAATTCAAATTTTTCAAAACTGGGAAGAGTAAATAGAGAGGCCGCAATAGTTATGAAAGCCAGAGTTGCTTTATACGAAGGTACCTGGGAGCGCTACCACGGAGTAAAAAATACACCTTTTGCAGTTGATGGCCAAAATGGAAATGAATTTTTACAAATGGTAGAACCTGCTGTTTTGCAGTTAATTGATCACCAGGGAGGTACGCTGTTCACCAGGGGAGGTCCATTTAATGAGGCATACAATCAATTGTTTTCTCAACAGGATGCTTCTACTTCTGAAGGCGTATTTTTATACCGTGTTTATGATGTCAATGAAATTGTTGGACATAACTTTTACGACAGGGTAGTTGACAACCCGCAGTCTCCAACAATGAACCTGGTAGAGAATTACCTTGATAAAAACGGAGTACCGCAAGAATTATCTTCCTTATCCATAGATTATACCAGTTTAAATAATTTGGGTGAAAATTTAGATCCGCGATTCAGACAATCAATTTGGACGCCGGACAGAGGGCCCCAAAATAAAATACCCGGTTTTGAGCCACAGGCTCTTCCTTCAAGATATCCACCAATCAATAATGTATATTCCAATAACTATGCAGCAACCGGACTTCGTTTCTGGAAAGGTGCTATTTTTGATGCCAATGAATGGAGAAATGGTTCTACCGATGATGTATTAATACGATATGCTGAAGGTTTACTGGCATTGGCAGAGGCAAAAGCAATATTAGGTACAATCAACCAGGCTGATTTGGATAAAACAGTTAATTTACTTCGCGGCAGAGTTGGAATGGCACCCATGAATTTAGCTGATGTACAAAGTTGGTCTGTATCCTATTCATTGCAAAACGGATTTGAGCCTTCTGAATCAAATATCGTTAACGAAATCAGGCGGGAACGTTTATCTGAACTTGCTTTTGAAGGACATAGGGATAAAGATTTAAAAAGATGGGCCGTTTTTCATAATGTCATTAATGGATGGAAACCCAAAGGCGCACATGCCCAGGAATTTGCAGATTATTTTAATGATCAGCAACGACTGATGGCAGATGGTTTTAGTGAAAACGATGCAAAAAGTTATGCATTGACATTAGGAGAGGATTATGACGTTTTCACCGATGGATTTTTAAATCCGTTTTTTATAACTCCTGAATTTAAATCGACAGGTGAAGGTTACTTTGTTGAACCTGGTCGAGTATATTTAGCACCAATTCCTAAAAATGAAATTGAATTGTATATGGAAGATGCTGGTGTTGAGTTAAAACAAAATCCTGGGTGGTTCTAATCCATAATTGATAATTTAAAAAGTTTACACTATGAAGAAAAATATTTTATATCTGGTTGTCTTAATGTTTGCAGGATTATTGTTTTCCTGCGAGCCCAGAATTGATTTCGATGAAGGACAATGGGGTGATACTGCATTTATTACAAATGTGGGTATTTTTACCCTTCAGGTTGATGAGCATCAGCTTCAGGAATATTACGAAAATGGTACTTTAACGCCTGCCCGAAGAAGACTTTTTATATCAACCGGAAATGCGACAATTGATAATGAAAATTTTATCGCTACAGTAACAGTTCCTGCTAATCAGGATATTACCAGAGCTGGAATTGTAATTTTTCATCAATCTGTTCGTGTGGAACCTGTTGGGAGTTCACCGGTTGCAGGTATAATAACCGATTTATCGGCGAAGGAATTTGTGTATAAACTTGTTTCTGCAGATGGAACTACTCATGATTGGACGATAGAGATTGTTCAGCAGTAGAAATAACGTTTTTAAATTAATAGATTAAGCCTTGAAATAGCAGGCTTAATCTATTTTTTTTACGCTGGGTTCCGGTTAATTTTGAAGTTTTGATATGAACGATAATTGAATCAACTAAATGAAGAATACTAAGGGTAAATTTATAATAATTGCATGGTTGTTGATCTTAACATCCAATTCCTTTTCTCAGCAATCAATTCCAATCCCAACCCCGGCCCAGCTTCAGTGGCAAAACGCCGAACTGGCAGCACTCGTCTGTTGGGATCTTCATGCACACGATGGAGAATTTTATGTGCAAAGCCAGGCTCGAATCACACCAGTTGAGGATTACAATATTTTTAATCCGCAAAAATACGATACTGACCAGTGGATAAAAACATTGAAAGAAGCTGGTTTTAAAATCGCCATATTAACGGTA
>JAWLGR010000084.1:0-7495 GCA_041684965.1 Mariniphaga sp. | reverse complement strand
AACCACAAATAATCTTGTCCTTTGTTCCATGAAAAATAACACCACCACCATCTACATTCATATCACGTCCTTCTGGCCAATTCGACGGTTTCATAGGCCGCATGCCCCCATCCATCCATGTAACCAGAACTTCAGGGAGGTTGATTTTTATTCCCCTTTGTTTTGGTCGGGCAGGAAATATTAATTGGACTGTTTCACTATCTGGTGCAGAGTCTGTCATGAGCAGTGTTGATACACCTTGAACTTTAGTTGGATAACCAAGTTTAAGGCCCATGAATACAGGGTGAAGAATATGGCATGCCATATCGCCAAGTGCACCTGTGCCAAAATCCCACCAACCCCTAAAGGTCCATGGAGTGTACATACGATGGTAAGGACGAAATTTGGCTGGCCCAATAAATAAATCCCAATTCATTGTTTCTGGTGGCCACATGCCCATTTTGGGAGCAGCCAACCCTTGTGGCCACAAAGGCCTGTCTGTAAATGCTTCAACTTTCGTTACCTCTCCAATCTCATCATTCCAAAGCCATTCCTGTATTAAACGCACACCTTCTTCCGAGGATCCCTGGTTCCCCATGGACGTGGCAACATTGTATTTTTCAGCAAGTTTTGTTAAAAGCCTTGATTCATAAACTGAGTGAGTCAATGGCTTCTGTACATAAACATTTTTGTTAAGTGTCATAGCATGGGCTGCTATAATTGCATGATTATGATCAGCAGTTGCAACTAAAACTGCATCTATTGACTTATCCATTTCATCAAACATTTCTCGCCAGTCCCAATACTTCTTTGCATTTGGATAATGAACGAAAGTACGTTTGCTATGGTCCCAATCAACATCACACAAGGCAACAATGTTCTCATCCTCCATTCTTCTCAGATTACCAAATCCCATACCCCCAATTCCCACTCCTGCTATATTTAATTTGTCGCTTGGGGCTTTATGGCCTAATCCTGCCACAACATTACTTGGAACTATCCAAAGACCTGTCGCTACAGTAGCCGATGAGGTAATAAAATTCCTTCTGGTTAGATTTTTTTTATTTCCCATTTTTGTAGTTTTTTAAAGGATAAATCCCGTTATTGAAATAAATAACCTGAATTCGGCATAACGAAAACAGACCGAGACAACGCTCTCAATTATTAAAAAGAGCATTGTCTCATTGTCTGTTAAATTTATTGCACCAACGGGTAATGTCAAATTTAAATTAATACAATAATTAATTGGCAGCCTGAAGCGTAATTGTAATTATACCGGAATCGGTTACTCCTGCAAAAGTAACAGTTATAGCATCACCAACATTTATGAGGCCTGCTTCTGTCCTTGTAAAGGTGACCGAAGTTTTTAGGTCACTTCCAACTGTGATACTTTTTGGTGTACCATAAGGAAGCAGTTGCAATGCACCTTGGGGATCCCAGCTGGGTGCCTGGCGTTTTAATACCTGAGCTGTCATTACATCTCCTGATTTTGCATTTGGAAAATAACCGTTGATTGTAAAGGAATCATCGGCAGTTGTAACTCCTGTTGAAGTAACAACCGAGATGTCAGTAATGATAACATTTCCATTTTCATCATAGGGAATATCATAATATGGTTGATCTGTACAACTCATTATCAATGCCATTGAAATGATTATTGAGAATGAAATGATTATTTTTGTTTTCATATTTTTTCTTAATTAAATAATTATAAAATGCTATACTTATTAATTTGCAGGCAAATACCCACTATTCTGTTCAATAATCCCATTTCTGTCTATTTCTTTACCAGGAATTGGAGATAATAAATGCATTGGCTCAAAAGCATAATTGAAAAGCTGTGGCTGATGCCCAATGAAATTTTCCATAGATGAAATTTCTCCATTGCCATATTCAAGACATTTTCTTGTGCGACGCTGATCCCAAAGCATTTTATTTTCAAAAATCAATTCCCAGGCTCTTTCACTTAATATTTCTTTAAGTGTGAGGCTACCTGCAGATAATGGGGGAAGTTCAGCTCTTTCCCTGATTTCGTTGATCCCCTTTACAATATCATCATCCGAAACAGATTCTCCTAATTGTCTTAACGCCCAGTTCACTTCAGTAAGTGACAATAGAATCTCGCCATAACGGTAATGCGACCAGTTCAGGCCGGAACCAAATGTTGATTTAACTGCAGCGACATCGTAATACTTATACAAGTGTGGTTCAAAGCGAACGGTATCCGTAACGTCTCGATATTTGGTATCCCAAGTAAAGAAGAACTGACGTTCCTGTTTTCTTAAGTCATCATCAGAATAAGAATTGTAATATCCTACCCATGGAGTAAACGATCCGTTTTCTTCTGATGGGGTAATTGCACTCAACAAAGGAAGAGAAGGCTGTATAATTCCATTAGTTCTGAGTTCTCTATGATACTGCACCTGGAATATTGCTTCCCCTTGATTATTCATTGCAGGATCGTGCAAATCCTCGTAAGTTCCAAGTGAATATTTCCCATACAACGCATTAAGCTGTGTTTGTGCCTTTTTCAGAAAATCTAAACCACTTGCAACCGGATAGTTCTGCATTTGCCACGATCCTTCACCACACCAATTTTTTGTTGGGTCAGTTGCAACTTCCTGATAAGGATAACCAGCCACAGTAAGATAAACATCCGCTAATATTGCCCTGGCAACATCCTGAGTTACACGACCGGTAGCCGATCTCCCTTCCGGAAGCCTGTTAATTGCACCTTCAAGGTCAGGGATAATTAATTCATCATAAATTGTTTTCAGACTGGTACGAGGCATCTCTGCTGCAAATACATCAGTTACTGCCTCTGTTAAAAAAATAGCATCACCCCAGTAACGCACAATACAAAAATAATAGAATGCCCTTAAGGTACGTACTTCTGCATCATATCGATTAAATTCGCTCTCATTAAGATTAACTAACGGAAGTTGTTCGATTGCGAGGTTACAGTCTTGTACACCCTGATACCAATTAGCCCACTGATTATTGAAATCGTCGAGTAAACTACCTGTAACCTGATTGGTTGCAAATTTATCGAATTGAACGTGTGGCTCAATTGTGTAAGCTCCTCCAGTAGGATATTCAAGTGTAGCGGCAAGATTATTTCCCCAGTCTCCCGCACCACCTGTCCAATTGGGCAACTGTCGATATGCTCCAACTGTAAAAGTCTCACCAAATTCTTTAGCAGATAGATCTGCTGAAGTGGTTAGTGCTCCTGTAGGCACTTCCTCCAGAAATTCTTCGCAACTACTCAGCGCAATAGAGAATATCACCAATAGTATAATGGATCTTAACGCTATATTGTTTATTATTTTGTAGTTCATGATATAAAAGTTTTAAAATTAGAAACTGACATTAACGCCTAAGCTGAAGTTTGTAGGAGTTGGATGCTGATATTTATCAATATTCGGTACCCTTACATTAATTTTCTGTATAGCACTTCCTTCAGGATCATAACCTGGAAGTTCAACTGCGGTCCATAAAAAGAAATTTTCTGCAGTGGCATAAACTCGTAATCTATCCAAACCTCCAATGTTTCTAGGAAGGGTATAACCTATTGAAGCAACCTGACCCCTAATGAAGCCAGCGTTATAAATCATATGGGTGTCAGGGTATGAGTCGTAGCGTGCACCGGCATTACCGGCACGAACTTGGGCTACCATTACTTCCGGACCCTGATGATCGGGACGCCAGGCATTCAAAACATCGTTCATCATACCATTTACAAACTGGCGGTCATGAGCAGACTCATGTACGATAGCTTTATCAACTCCGCCAACAAACCGAATATCGATACTTGCATCAAAGTTTTTATAAGTAAATGTGTTATTCAGACCACCATAGAATCTTGGATATGAGTGACCAATTACGTCACCGTCAGTCAGCAGTTCAATTTTTCCGTCCTGGTTCACATCTTCAAATTTCAAGTCTCCGGGCAATCTGCCATAACGCGCTGCTTCCGCTGCTTCCAGAGTGCTCCAAACTCCCATTCGGTTCAATCCGAAGAATGATCCGATGGGTTCGCCAACTCTATAAACACTGGTTCCGTTACCTGCTCCTGTATCAACGTAAATGTCGGCGCCGGTAGGACCGAGTTCCACTATCTCATTTTTATTGGATGTTAAATTAAAGCGAGTATCCCATGAAAAGTTTTTCGATTGGAAATTGACTGTTGACACTGCAAACTCGATACCCATGTTTTTAACCGAACCATAGTTTACATATGCATTACCTGTTGTAGTTGATTGAGGTAACGGAAGATTAAATAACATATCGGTTGTCAATTTATGATACGCATCAATAATAATGTTGACCCTGTTTTTTATCAGGCCAATATCTAAACCAATATCGTATTGTGTTGTTGTTTCCCATTTTAGGTTCTGGTTTCCGGTAGAGCCTGGATAAAGACCTGCATGCAAGCCATCTCCGAACAGAACATTGGTTGAATTAACATATCGTTGTGTTACAAAACTACCAATTTCCTGATTCCCGGTTTGTCCGGCACTTAAACGCAGTTTAAGGTTAGATATCGTTTCGCTGTCGGCCAGAAAACCCTCTTGAGAGATTCTCCATGCAAGACCAATAGAAGGGAAAAACCCGTATTTTTCGTTCTTTCCGAATTTAGAGGAACCATCAATACGCCCTGTTGCTGTTAACATATATTTGCCCAGATAGTTATAAGTAGCACGAGCAAAATAAGAGTTTAAAGCACCCCTGGAATTTGCGGAGGCTACTTCTGGAGTATCGCTGCCGGCACCTAAATTATTCCATTGGTAAAAATTTGTGGAGAATCTGTTTCCTCTTGCATATAATCTGTCATAATAATTTTCAGACCAAGAAAGCCCAACCAAACCGGTTATTGCATGATCTCCTATTGTTTTATTATAGTTGAAATAGTTTTCACTTTGCCAATAACGCCATAAATAATGGTTACCATTCGCATCACTTCTGTTTCTACCTTCGAAGTCTCCATTAAACCATCTGGTCTGTTGATTCCTGTTATCTACAGATAAGTTTGTTTCAAAACTCAGGTCTTCTGTAATTTTTGCATTGAGCACCACCGCTCCCATAAATTGGTTGTCTCTGTAATAGCCCTCTTGTTGGTCTAACATAAAAGTTGAACCTGGCCGGTTTTCACCAACATTAAAGTCCCTGGCTTGAGGCCATTTTCCTGCATATATTCCAAATTCTTCTTCATTAGGATATGGATATGCTGGCAGAATAGCAAAATATTCCGAGGTATTTCTCATCAAATCACTACTCATTTGGTCGCGCTTACTAGTTAAATATGCGATGTTGGCACTCAAATCGAGCCATTTAGCAAGTTCAAGATCTACGGTCATATTGGTGTTCAAACGGTTTCTGTACGATTCTTTCAAAAGCCCATTCTGGTTGGTGCTACCTACAGCGAAAGAGTATTTTGCTTTTTCTGTTCCACCTCTCATATCAATATGGTGGTTATGTGATAAAGCGTTTCTGAAAACTTCATCTTCCAGGATACTATTAAATCTTGGTTTGTAATAATTTCCGTCGTTGCCAATAAAATCCATAAAATATTCACCTTGTGCAACCTGTTCGAATAAATGTGGCATCTCTGACCATGATATTCCTGATGCATTTGGACCACGGAAATCCTTGTGTTGTGCCAGAGTTCCATATTTAGGCGTATTGTTAAATGCCTGCTCATACAGGTACATAAACTGGTCGGCATTTACTACGTAGTTGTGTCTTGTCATGGTACTAACTGTGGCTGAACCACTATAGTTGATTCTTGTATCACCTGCAATCCCACGCTTGGTGTTTATAATAATAACACCGTTTGCACCACGTGTACCGTAGATGGCAGTTGCCGACGCATCTTTTAAAACATCCATAGTCTCAATATCATTAGGATTGATGTTTTCCAAGGCATTGTTCACACCAACAATTCCATCCACAACAAATAAAGGATCCGAATTGGTATTAATGGAGTTTGTACCTCTGATTCGAATTTGGGGCCTTCCACCCGGATCTCCAGCAGCTTGCTGAATTACCTGAACACCTGAGATTTTGTTCTGCAAGGCTTGTCCAACGTTCAGAACAGGCCTGTCAACCAGTTGTTCCGGTGTTACGCTGGAAACGGAACCGGTAACGTCACTTTTTTTCATGGTGCCGTAACCTACCGCAACAACCTCTTCAATACCGATATAATCGGATTGCATTGTTACATTGATTTGGGTACGACCGTTTACCGGAATTTCCTGGGTAATCATACCCACAAACGAAAACACCAGCGTGGCATCTTCAGGAATATTGCCAAGAGTGTAATCCCCGTCTGCATTGGTAACCGTTCCCTGGGTTGTGCCTTTTATTACTACGGTTGCACCGGGTAATGGCTGGTTATTGCTATCTGTAACTTTTCCTGAAACAGATCGTTGCTGTGCCGCCAAATTTTCTTTGGCGGTAACCAGGAAATTTTTTCCAAAGTCATTATCTCCAACTTTACGCACCACAATGTATCTGTCGATGACAGAATAATCGAACGAAGTTCCTTTAGTTGCCTTATCAAGGATTTCCATTACGGTGGCATTCTGAGCCTCCATGGTCAGGTTGTCCAGTTGGTTGAGTTCTTCCTTCTGGTAATAGAAAAAGAACTCGCTTTTGGCCTCAATTTGTTTGATAAGTTCTACCATGTTTCCGTTTTCGATTTTCACATCGAGCCGGGTGTTTTGCGAATAGGTGGAAGCCGCAGCTCCCGCCAGGCAGAACAAAAAGATTGTTAACGTTAGTTTCATCTTTAGCAACAATTTTTTAAATTGTCGGTTAAGTCCGACAGGTTTTGTCTGATTTTCCATAAATTTACAAACTTTTAATGATTATTACACTTTGTTTTAATCTGAACGGTGGGTATGTGGGGCATATCCGCCGTTTTTGCATTTAACATTCAGTTCAGAATTTTAGTCATTGGTTTTCCATAGGCACTTATTTTTTTGAAATGGTTATTACATCTTTGGTATCCAGGTTGCTTTTAAATTCTGCTTCAAGACGCAGGAGTGCACAAATGGCTTTCATCGATTGGTCGATTGGTTTGTTTTTCAGCACAGTGCCGGTAAATTTCACATTAGCTGCTTCTTGGCTGGAAAACCGTATTTCCACATTGTACCACCGTTCCATACGGCGGGCTACATCTACCAACCGTTCGTCGTCAAATTTAACCTCGCCGTTTATCCAGCTTTCGTAAAAAGTGGTATTCACTTCGGCTGTTTTTATTTTTTCCCGGGAGTCGTCGGGAAGGGTAACCTGCTGGTTGGGGCTGATTTGTTTTAGGATTCTGCCTTTGCAGTCATTCAGTTGAACGGCACCCTCCACCAGGGTAACCCTGCTGAAATCCTCATCGGGGTAAGATTCGGCTGCAAATGTGGTGCCCAACACCTCCACCTCGTTGTTTTTAATTTGTACTTTAAAAGGAATTTCATCTTTCGCAACTTTAAAGAAAGCTTCTCCGGTGAGTTCAACCTTCCTG
>JAWLGR010000083.1:0-7862 GCA_041684965.1 Mariniphaga sp. | reverse complement strand
TTTTTCGCCCATTTCGCCCATTTCATTCAGTTGGTAAACGCACCACAAACCCAAAATATCGGCTTTACTTTCTTCAATGGAAGTATAAGCATCTTTCAGTGCTTCGCGAACGGTAGTACTTTTGTCCACTGTATTTCCAAGTCCCAGCCCGTGAGCCACTTCGTGAAACATGGTATTTTCGAAAAAAGCATCGAATTTTACATGTTTGCGCTGATCTTCAGCAATCAGCAGGTCGGAAATGGGAACCAGAATTTTATCGAATTTAGCCTGCATGGAGTTTTTTAACTGCAATTTGCGACTTCCCTTATCCTCGCGCACTTTTTCATCATTGGGCAGGTTGATGGCGATGGTTTTGCTTCCCGCGTTGCAATCGCCGGCATAATAAATGGCGTCGTACACATTCATATCCGAATCAACGCCGGGCGTTTCATTTTTATAGGGAGGTTCGCAAGGCAAAGCTTTTTGCAGGCCCGGCAAAAAAGCAGCATATTTTTCCAGTTTTTCACTCCACACTTTGTCTTTAATCAGAATAAACGATTCGTGCGCGGTTTTATAACCGTAAAGCTGGTCCTCGTAATTTTCGATTGGACCCACAATAAATTCGATGGTGTTGTTTTTCATATCCATCCAGGCCATATCGCTTTCGTAATATTCGTCGGTGAGGAGCGCCTGTGCCCGTTTTTCCAGGTAGTTTTTCAAACCAGGATCTTCAGCCAGTTCAGCAGCCTGAAGGATTAATTCCGAAGCATGTGTTACTTCTTCATTCCAGGCTTCGTGATAAGGAACTGCAACCAGATTGCCGTTTTCATCCCGACGGATTACAGTGTAAAGACTGGTTTTTGCCGGTTCATCCCAGGCATCAAATTCTTCTTTGGTCATATCAGCCGGATAAAAATTTGCGCCTGCCGGTTTTGGCCCCACACCTTCAATAAAAGGCTGGTTATTATTCAGGCGTTCCCACGGGCCATAATTTATTTTTAGAAATTTTTTGGTGTATTCATCCAAATCATCTGTAAATAACTCATTTTTATTCCCGTAGGCCTGTGTCCAGAAAATTTCGTCCATGATTTGGGCAGCCTCCAGCAGTAACGGAAGCATTTGTTTCTCTTTTTCAGTTAAAACGCTTAAATCGGTCGTAAGCCTGAATGGTGCAAATTCTTCCACTTTATTTTTCATTTCGTTGTTTGCTTCAGTGTTGTTTTCTTGTTTTGGAGTTGATGTGCACCCGTAAAAAAGTGCTGCCATCAATACAACTGATAAAAACTTGTTCATTATTAAATTTATTTAAATTTTGAAGACAAAGTTACAAAACGATTGCACACAAAACAGAATGAACATCAGCCTTTGCAGAATAAATTAAACCAATTCCCAATTTTTATGTTCGTAATTACAGAATCAGTTGTAATATTCAGGAATGGTGTACAGTACAAAAAATATTAAACTAATGAATAGAATAGTGAATATTCTTGCTGCTCTGTTTTTGTTTGTTATGCTGATAGTCTCTTGCAGCCAATACGAAACCCTTACCAGGGAAGTAACAGCCACCGCCTACAATTCGCTGGCGCATCAAACCCACGCCGAACATTCAGCAATAACTGCCTGGGGCGATTCACTGAAACCGGGAATGAAAAGCATTGCAGTTTCAAGAGATTTAATAAAGCAAGGCCTAACCTATAACAAAAAGGTAAAAATTGAAGGATTACCCGGTGAATACAGAGTTTTGGATAAAATGCACTTCCGCTGGAAAAACCGGATTGATATTTACATGGGCAAAAACGAGGAACTGGCGAAAGAATGGGGACGGCAAAAAGTGACCATATCATGGAAAGTTAAAAAAGAAAAATACAAAGAATGAGGGTAAATACCTGGTACTGTTAGTTTAAAACTGATTCTATTCCAATCTGTTTTTATTTATTGTACAACACTTCAAATTTACCATTTCCTACGAAACAAATTTTGCCATTAGTTATTAATCCCTTTTATTATCAGATTGAAAATTTGCTTTATTGCCTCAATATCCTCAAAATAAGCCTTATTATAAAAATATCGGCTGATTTTTCCGACTTCATTTCACTTTATTTTCCAGAAAATTAAATTTGATGGCTATATATAAAATGGCTAAAAAAAGAGAAGAATGAAAGCCATGTTTATTTTTAGATGGGGATAAAACATAAATCCACGATGCTGGTCAAGAAAGTCAAAAATACTTCTCATATTTATTGCATCTAGGAAATTTATTTTGTAAATTGTATAGGCTAAGGTTAATGTGTTCTATAGTAAAAGATTCAATATCTAAATTTTGGTTATGGCAATGCACTATTTTGTTGTAATTCATAATATTTAATGAAGTCTTAAGGTGATGATTTAGAATCTAAAAATCAACCCACCTATAAATTACAAATACCTCAATGCTATGCAGATACAAATTACAGAAAGGGGTTTCACCAAGAACAAATTTAAAATAGAAGTATTTGTTAACAACACACTTTATAAAGTTGTTTTGCCCAATCCTGCTGATGAGAAGCAGGAGAACGAACTGGAGTGGTACTTTGAAAATTATATTTCGGAGCCTTACATTACTAAGGTCAAGGTAGAAAAGTGCAAGAAAATTTTAAAGGAATATGGCAAAAAACTGTTTGCCTCAGTTTTCAAAAGCAATACCGACTTGAATTTTGCTTATCGTACTATTGTGCAGGACCATGGTATCGATGAGTTGGAATTTTGTATTTGTGGTGATACTCCGGAGTTTCATGATTTGCATTGGGAGGCAATGTATGACAAGGAATTACCTTATCCTTTTGCCGCTAACGGGGCAGCATTCATCAGACAGAACCTTAAACCACGTTATGTGGAGGCGAATGTGTCGCCTTCGCCATACATTAACCTTTTAATTGTGACAGCTCGTCCCGAATGGGAAGGCGATGTGAACTACCGCACCATCCAGCGGCCACTTATCAACCTGATAGAAAATGCAAGGTTGAGGGTAAAACCACATATTTTACGTCCCGGAACTTGGAAAAACTTAGTGGCGCATTTGGACGGGAAGAAGGGGTTTTACCATATTGTACATTTCGATGTACATGGCGTTTTGGCCAGTTATGAAGAACTTAAAACAGGAAAAGAGGTAGGCAGCTTACTTTTACATGGACGCTATGCGCTTGATGATATAGTGCCTTACGAAGGGGAACGCTCATTTTTGTTCTTTGAAAGCGAAATCAAAGGTACTGCAGTTCCTGTTGAGGCACTGGGAATCGCAGGATTGTTACAGACTGCTCAGGTGCCGATCTGCTTGCTCAATGCCTGCCAGTCGGCTAAACAGGATACTGATGGCAGTCAGCAAGGAAGGGCTGATGAAGCGCATACAAGTTTGGGATACCAAATCATACGCAAGGGTGTACAAACCGTAATGGCAATGCGCTACTCACTTTCAGTCACTGCCGCTGAGGTAATGATGCAGCGTTTATATGAGAGCTTGTTTGACACACCTTCGGGAGTAGCAGTTAAAATTGATAGGGCATTTGCCGATGCACGCACTGAGCTTTTTCGCGATAAGGAACGAAACGCCAGGCTCGGTTACACCATTAAACTTGAAGACTGGGTGCTGCCTATAGTATATAAGAACCGTGAGGTCGATTTTAAGTTACGTCCTTTCACAGGTGCAGAGGAAGATGAATTTTACCTTCAGCGGGAAAGCCAATTTAAATTTGTGGAGCCTAAGTTCGGATTCCACGGCAGGGATATTGAAATATTACAGGTAGAGAAGCACCTGCTGCGGAACAACCATTTGCTGGTGCAGGGCATGGGCGGGTCAGGGAAAACCACTATATTGAAGTATCTGGGAACATGGTGGCAAAGGACCGGTTTCGTGAAGGAGGTGTTTTACTTCGGGTACGATGTAGCTCCTCACAACCTTAATCACATTCTCGGAACCATGGCAAAAGAATTATTAAACCAGGAGAAATTGGCGATATACTACAGCAAGTCACTTGCTGTGCAGAAAGGCTGGATAATTGATGCCCTGAATACCGGGAATCATTTGCTAATCCTTGACAACATGGAGAGCATAACCGGTGAAAGGCTGTCAATACCCAACCTGCTAACCGAACCACAGCGCGAGGAATTGAAGCAATTTTTGCAGGGCATAACCGGGGGGAGCTTCGTGCTTTACGGTTCGCGTGGTAGCGAGGGTTGGCTGGCAGAAGGGACATTCAGGCAAAAAGGCACAGACAATACATTTACTTTAGGAGGTTTCGACCCACAGACTGCCCACAGTTTTGCAAGGAAGATTCTGGAGGTTACCTATGGAAATCAGGCAGGTTCAGGGCATCCCTTCCAATTCAAAGAGTTATTCGAAGATGCTGATTTCAAACGCCTGATGCGTTTATTGGGCGGTTACCCCCTTGCCATGCAGGCAGTGTTGCCATTGTTGAAGGGCAAGACTGCTGCCAAAATCCTCGATGATCTGCAGGCTGGGGTAGATTTACAGGCAAAAGATATACAAGATAAAACCCAAAGTATACTTCGCTGCATCGAATACAGTCACAGTAATCTCTCCCCCGACGCCCAAAAGCTCCTGTTCTTGTTTGCGCCTTTCCAATCATATATTGAAAAATTCTCAGTAACCCATTATTTTAAAGAACTACAAAAAATCGATACCTTCCAAAACTATCCTTTCAACAAATTAGAAGAAATAATAAGTGAGTCCATCCAAAATGGATTCATGCAACCAGAATATGGGCAAGACGGTATTTACCGATTGCAGCCCGTATTTACCTATTTTTTAAAAAACAGCTTACAGCACCATGATAAAGGAAGTTTTGTAAACGATGTAAATTGTGCTTTTTTGAATCACTACAACTTAGTGAGTAGTCAATTAGATGAAAATATAAAAAGCCAAGATATTCATAAACATAAAAAAGGGCTTTTTTTTATACGCTATGAGTATGATAACATATATAATGCTCTTATTATTGCGCTTGACAAGAGAGAAGATATTGGCTATATGTACAGTTGTTTATTCAATTTCTATAAATTCAGGAATATGTATAATGAGTGTTTACAATTTATACAGTCTATAAAAGAACGAATAGAACAATATCCGCAATACCTTTTAATGGGAGAATTAAATTATAATTATTTCATTATTTTAAGCAGCAGTGGGATGATATATTTGCAATTAAATAAGCCCAAGGATGCAAAAAAAGAGTTTATGGATTCAATTCAGTTGTATGATAAATCTTCTAATAAAAAAAAATATATAGGCATGGCAGATCTATATCAAAATACTGGAACAGCTTATCAAGGATTACAGCAATTCGATGATGCTCACGAATGGTACAAAAAGGCACAAAAGATTTTTGAAAAATCAAAAAATGATTATGGTATAGCAAATAATATGCAGAAACGTGGTCTTTTGCACATTGACCAAGTGAGGCATAGTTTAGGTTTAAACATAAACATTGACTTAGAGATATATAATGAAGGTATAAATTTAATAGCAAAGGCCGGTGAATTATATGAAGAAATGGGAAAGAAATTTGATGCTGGATATTGTTATCAAAATCTTGGTGAAGTTTGCCGAGATTTACATAAATACTCAGAAAGTGAAAGGTATTTAAAAAAAGCACTAACCATATTTGAACAATTCAAGAATTCTGAAGCTGTAGCAAAAACAAATTCAAATCTTGGTATCTTAAAATCAGATATGGAAGATTATTCAGAAGCAATTAAATGTTGGAAAGAAGCTCTTGATACATTTATTTCTTTAGGACATTACTTCTCTCAAGCAATGATTTACGAAAACCTTGGCTTCGCTTCTTTTAAACTAAAACAATATCCTGAAGCCAAAGATTATTATCATAAGGCTTGGGATATTTATAGGGAGCATGATGATATTGGAGCAATGAACCATCTTAAAGAAAATTTAAAATCATTAGCAGAAGAAATTGACGATAATGTTATTTTAAATGAATTTATTTAGAAAAAACGTATAAACATTTATCCGTTCTAAAAACCATTTTAATCATTAAAAATATTATTATGAAACTTTGTAAAAACGACCCATTGGAACAAATTGTTCGCAATAAATTATGTGCGAATCCGGTACGCGTGCCACGCCAGGATATTCAACCCATGCTGGTTATTTCTAAAAAAGGGAGACAGTTAAAAATGTTTTCTAAAATATCGGACCTTGTAAAAGGAGAATTACCCGAAATGACAGCAATTGAAATTAAAACAGAACTACTTGCTGACAAAATCAGCCTCAGTCCTACTTCAAAAGTTAAAATTGAGAATGCGATTAAAATTGCTGAAGGCTTTCTAAAGAACTCCAACATTCCATCTTTCGATATAGGTTCTATGTTCGAGAAGAACTCTGAGGTGGCATTCCGGTTCGAGGATGTACAAAAGAAGTATTTCCTACCTGCACAACTTAGCAATCAATTATATGACCACGAATTGAAGGACAAGAACCTTGAGAAAGAAGTAACCAATGGAAATATAGAGTTATATGTAATTGATGCCATTTATGAATGTGCTGATTTTTCCTGGGTAGTCGACAAAAGCACTGGGGCAAATGTAAAATTGGATGTGGTAAGCCAATTAGGTGTACAACTTGGCAATAACCTTGCAATAAATACGACCAACGATTTTTCGATAACTTTTAAAGGTACACCTCGCACATTTGCTTTTAATTGCTTTCCAATTTATTTAAAAGAAGACAGGAAAATTATAGCAGCAGGGTATGAACAAGGTACCAAAATTACATTTGGTCCGCTTAATAAGCCATTGCAATCTAAATTAAATGTAGTATTGGTGGATGAGCCAGAATTAATTGATATTTAAAACCATTACTGTCCACTTAAAACAAGTTGATTGGAAGTTGTTTATCCAGCTATATATTTTCAGGTTTGTTTAATACTTTTTTTAAGCCAACAACTGAAATTTCTTTTTTGCGATTGGTGAATTTTACGTTTCTTGTTTCTTCTACTTCACCAAAAGGCAGTAAGTCAACCACGTGTTTGAAGTATCGTGAATTAACCACTAAGGTTCAGTTACCTTCCGAAAGTCTTTTTTTAGCAGTGAATGAATCAGCTCTTCATAAATATCCATATCGGGAAGCATTATGGCAAAATCGATATCCATTGTTCCGCGTGACGGCTTAATTCCTTTTTCCGCCAGGTAAAAATTGAAGGATTACCCGGCGAATACAAAGTTTTGGATAAAATGAATGCCCGCTGGAAAAACCGGATTGATATTTACATGGGCAAAAACGAGGAACTGGCGAAAAAATGGGGACGACAAAAAGTGATTATTTCATGGAAAGTAAAAAAAGAAAAATACAATAAAACCTTTGTTCAATAATTAGATAGACAAACAAGATTATGAAAAGGACAACCTTTAAATATATTCCTTCACCATAATGACGTGATAATTTCATGAGATTTCCGAAAATCAAAAATGTTTATTTCCAATCCAAAACGGAAGGAAAAAAGAGAAGAATGAAAATCATGATTCAGGTACGAAAAAAATGATTAAATTTCAGGCTGAAAGCTTTTCTATTGAGAATTGAATGAAAAATCCAAAAATTAAATCTAAGTAATATGGAGTATCTGACGGACATTTTTGGTTCTTTAATTGAACCAGCCGGAATAGTCCTCATTCTTGTTTTGTTATTGTTTTTAAATTCGTGGTTGTTTAACCGTTTAAAATCCTTTTCGGTAACCGGAAACATCATCAAAAGAAGTATTTCAATTTTTATTGTCCTGATTGGTATTGTCAGTTTTGTTCTTGCCTTGCCGGTTGACCAACATTCCAAAGAACAGATTTTAAGTTTTCTGGGCATTGTTATTAGTGCAGGAATT
>JAWLGR010000082.1:0-7912 GCA_041684965.1 Mariniphaga sp. | reverse complement strand
TTAAAGATTAAAAAGGCAGTTCTGTTTAAAAGCTTAAAACAGCTATATTTAATCCGGAAACTAAAGGTAGAAACTAGTTTTTAGACAGACTGCCGTTAGGCACTAGATTAAATAGAAAAAGAATGAATAATAGAACACTTGTAATACTGAAATTATTGGTAATCATTATTACAATAGTTGCTTGTGAAAAATCCACAAAAGTCGATTCTTCAGACAATTCAAATGAACAAAAAATTGTAATTATCTCAGGCAAAATTACTGACTTTCAGGACACGTCAGATAATAACACAATCAAACTATACATCCATGATGCCGGAACAACCAGTACATTGAGTTATTTTAGTCAGATTGATAAGGATGGATCCTTTTTATTCCAATTCGAACGTTACTTACCACAAGACATTGTAATTGAATATGGAACAAATTTCAAGGTATTGGTGCATCCCAAAGATAGCATTCATATTAAATTTCAGACCACCAATGATAGAGTTCAATTATTAAAAACTCTGGAATTCTCGGGAGACGCTTCAGATGAAAATTCAATTCTAGCCCAATATCAATTCGATTATTATTCCTATTACAATCAAAATTTGAATAACTATGATTTTGAAAATATAGATAAATACAAACTCTTCAGAGATAGTCTTTATGTTGAGATGAAAGAATACCTGTCGCATTTTAAGAAGATTTATCAACCAAACGATGAGATTGAACAATGGATTTATTGGGATATTGAGATGGATAGAGCTATTAATTTACTCGAGTTTACAAGACAATATAGAACCAAGAACAAATTACCTCAAACCTGGATGCCTTCTGAAGACTACTATGATTTCATGAACAGTCCTCTATCCATGGACAAATCAGCATTGACTAATTCGAAGGCTACAAAATGGTTTATCAATAAATACTTGTTTGAATATGTTTACCCCAGAATGATAATAGATGTTGAATCAAAATCAATTATAGGTAAATTGTTAGTTGCTTCGAAAGGAATTGATGCAAGCCTATTGAAAAATATAAAAATATTAACTGAGAAGAATGCTTTACTACGGCAGCTTTGTTATAGTGCTTTCTTTAACGAAGAACTGGATAAAAAATCAATTGAAACTTATGAAGACAATAAGAAATTAATAGAACAGAATATTACTGAACCGTTCTTAAAATATCCTTTAATTGCTAATTATGTGGATACAAAAGTAAAAATTGATAAACCTTTAAACCTTACAGATTTTAAGACAAGCAGCGTAAAAGATGCAGACCTAAATTCATTCCTTGAGGAAATTAAAAAAAATTATAAGGACAAACTACTTTATATTGATGTTTGGGCTACTTGGTGTTCACCCTGCATTGAAGAAATGAAGAAATCAAAAGAGATACATGAGCAACTTAAAGGTAAAGGTGTCGAGTGTATATTTGTTTGCATTGATTCTGAAAAAGATAAATGTGATGCGATCTTAGCAGAATTAGACTTAAAAGGTCAATTTTACTTTTTAAGTAAAAAACAAAGCAATCTATTAAGAGAAAAGTTTAGTATTTCAGGTATTCCTCATTATTTACTAATAGACAAAACAGGCAACATTATAGATTCCGGTTCCCATTTAAGGCCAAGTGGACAGATAATTATGAATAGAATAGAAGAAAATTTATAAAATCCAGTGCCTAACAATTGTATAAGCGTAATGCGGGTTAAACGGCT
This sequence comes from Mariniphaga sp., assembly GCA_041684965.1. Taxonomy (GTDB): domain Bacteria; phylum Bacteroidota; class Bacteroidia; order Bacteroidales; family Prolixibacteraceae; genus Mariniphaga. The sequence continues at coordinate 6,213 of JAWLGR010000082.1, read as the reverse complement.
AAAATCGAGCTTTTTTGCTTTTAATAAACTTTACGGTGGGCGGACAGTTAATCGCTCCGAAATCCCGCACTACGCTTAAAAGTAAGCATTGGTATTCATGCTGAGAAACAGGAGTGCATCAAAAAACATCGATGAAAAAGTTTATTTTTGAAATAAAAAAGAATGCCAAAAGAATCTGAAATCATATTTTATAAAGGAGATGATGGAAATGTAAAAATTGAGGTTTTCTATCACAATGAGACTTTTTGGATGACCCAAAAGAAGATAGCTGAGTTGTTTGGTGTTCAGAGACCTGCGATAACAAAACATTTGAAAAATATCTTTGAAGAGGGAGAATTAGAAGAAGATTCAGTTAGTTCCATTTTGGAACATACTGCTGAAGATGGGAAAAATTATAAAACAACTTTTTACAATCTTGATACCATTATTGCAGTTGGATATCGAGTAAACTCTAACAAAGCAACAAAATTTAGAATTTGGGCAACAAAAGTTTTGAAAGAGTTTATAACTAAAGGCTTTGTATTAGATGATGAACGTTTAAAACAAGGTAAACACTTTGGAAAAGATTATTTCGATGAGCTACTTGAAAGGATTCGTGAAATTCGAGCAAGTGAAAGGCGATTTTACCAAAAAATAACTGACATTTATTCGCTATCAATAGATTACGACAATTCTGATTTATTGACTAAAGATTTCTTTGCCACAGTCCAAAATAAACTTCATTGGGCTATAACTGGAAAAACAGCTGCCGAGATAATATATACATCAGCAGATGCTAAGAAATTGTACATGGGATTAACCAATTGGAAACATGCTCCAGATGGGAAAATTCTAAAATCAGATGTTTCAACTGCCAAGAACTATTTGAATGAACAACATATAAAAGAACTCAATAGGATTGTTTCTGCATATCTTGATTTAGCTGAGAGTAGAGCCGAAAGACAAATTCCAACTACTATGCAAGATTGGATTAATTTCTTACATCAGTTTTTGGAATTATCAAGTTTTCCGATTCTTAAGGACAAAGGTAAAATTTCAGCATTAGAGGCAAAATTAAAAGCAGAGCAAGAATTTGACAAATACAGAATGATTCAAGATAAAAACTATGAATCTGATTTTGATAAGGAAATTAAAAGGTTGAAAGGAGAGTAATAAAGCACGAAATGCCAACAAAATGCATATGGCATTGGGCGGACTGAGGCAAAATTTAACAGATGAACATTAATCAGCACCTTTGCGAGTATGAATAGCTGGAGCATTGAAGGCCCAACGCCACATGGTGTGCCGAGAAGCAATGAATCGGCAAAACAAAGTTCATTGCATGCTGTAATTAAGATGGTGGAATCGACCCACCAAGACCGTTGTACAGGCAAGGGTTTTAAACCACCTAAAGGTGCTGTGTTTAAGAGGCATGGTACTGAGCGTTTAGGAAAAGGTTTTGTCATGAACAGAATCAGGTATGGATAAAGGAGATGATCCGCCAGCTGGCGGAAACCGCTGAAGAGGTGTCGGGAAGTGGCCATATTCTGTCAAAAGCTGTAGAGCTAAAAATGCAGTGATAAGCACAGCGGGCACCTGTCTACTGGCTGTGCGGTCCCGATGAATCTGTTTCTTGGCTACGATTGTGCCATCAGCATTGGTTCGAAGAAACGAATAGCAGATAAAATGGAAGAACTGAACATTGTTGGCCTGACTCATAAAAGTATTGTAGGCGTAGCCCAGTTTTTAAACCCCTATGTTCGGGGTTGGGTGAACTACTACGGTAAGTTTAGGAAAAGTGCCATGAATTCAGTCTTCTGTTTGTTGAATAAACGGCTAATCCGCTGGGCAAGGAAAAGGGACAAACGCTACAAGTCCAGTATAAAACGAGCGTTTCAATGGTTTACAAGAATACGGGAACAATTCCCCGGTTTATTTTACCATTGGAAAATAGGATTAACTGGATGAAGCATTTAGATTTGTGTAACAAGAGCCGTGTGATGGGAGACTATCAAGCACGGTTCTCCCGCTTTACGGGACAAATTGTGAGAGGCTTAGGGTGAAACTCCCTTTGCCTATCCGACCAACGCCAGGCAAAACAAGAGGAACTTTCTGCTAAGGTAAATTTCATTATATTTGTTAAATGAGTAACAAAGAGCAAATATTACAGAAGATAAAAAGGGTCGTTGATAAAAACGCTCCGGATTCTGAGGTATATTTATATGGTTCTCAGGCAAGAGGGAATGCAAAAAAACTTTCTGATTGGGATTTGCTTATTTTGCTTAATACTCCAAATGTAACTTTTGACTTTGAAACCAGGTTTATGGATGAATTTTATGAATTGGAACTGGAAACAGGTGAAATCTTCTCACCAATGATTTACTCTAAAGATGACTGGAAATCAAAATATTCAATTACTCCATTATACCAAAGCATACAACGAGAAGGAATCAGATTAAAATGACTGGAACAAAAACCGATTTAATTAATTACAGAATTGCAAGGGCAAAAGACACCTATGAAGATGCTTTGATTCTTGCAGAAAAGGAAAAATGGAATTCCACGATTAACCGGTTGTATTATGCAAGTTATTATGCTGTAATAGCTCTTCTGCTCAATTCGGATTTAAACCCAGCAACTCATAATGGGGCCAAATCAAATTTCTCTGAGTATTTCGTTAAAACTGGAAAGATTGATTCAAAATACGGGAAAATATATTCTCAACTATTCACGTGGAGACAAAAAGGCGATTATGCAGATTTATTTGATTTCAAAAAAGACACTGTAATGCCTTATATTGAGCCAGTTAATGTTTTTATTTCGTTGATTGAAAATATGATAAAAAAATAATGCCTGGAGTTAACATTGTGCAAATTTCATAGAGGTGACGTGCATGTTTTAGCCGTTGATTCTCGTATTGCATTTAAGTTCTGGCAGACAGGAATGCGCCCCGAATTCCGCTACTGAAATTTAGGTGTGCCGGAAAGCAATGATTCGGCAAAATAAAGTTCATTGCATGCTGTAGTTATTCACAACCTGTTGAGACTTGCAGAGAAAGCTGAATTGAGTTTAACGGATGATATAAAAAAGCAACTTGTGACCATTACAGCATTTAACATCAATGCCAGATACGATGATTATAAAATGAGTTTCAAGAAACAATGTACAACTGAATTTACCGAAGAGTGGATTGATAAATTAAAAGAGCTTAGACTATGGATAAAAACATTGATTCAACAATAGCAAGATATCTGGATTTAATTAAAGAAAAATTCACTGATATAGAGAGAGTATATCTATTTGGCTCATATGCTAAAGGAAAATCAACAGAGGATAGTGATATAGACGTAGCATTGATTTTCACAAACTTGGATGATTCTAAACGATTTGATATTCAGGTACAACTTATGATGTTGGCAGCGCAGATTGATTCAAGGATTGAACCACATCCAATATCTCATGATGATTTTGATTCGGGGAATCCTTTTGTTGATGAAATAAAAAAGACAGGAATTGAAGTTGCTGCATAAGCCACATAACCACAACACGCAATATACGTAAATTATGCTGCAGTGCCCGGAAACTGGCACTGTAGTGAACGATAAGGAAAAGCAAAAGCCAGACTTTTGCAAGTAAGTGCATAGGAGTTGAATAGAGTGAACCAGCGACAGAGGTCTCGATAGCGGTTAGACGATGTCGAAAGTAAGGGGTAACGTTTCCCTTTGCGACAGACTGTAACAGACGACCTGATTACCGGTTACAGGGCATTCGGGACAAAGCTGGCAAGAACTATGCACAGGCTTTTGTACGGAACAAGAGAACCTATCGTTGCTTTGTTAATCCGTCGTCTGACGGAGACGCAAACGTGCAAGAATGGCACGAGACGATAGGGGCGGATTGCTCGTAGTAGTTATGAATCCCGGGAAATCGGGAGGAGCGTAGGGGCTAACATGTTAAGTTTCAAAATTATTCACAATCCGCCAGATGGCGGAAAAGACGAACTGTTACGAAACAAAATCACAGCCAATAACCCGAGTGTGGTTTGGCAAGCCTTTTGGAAAGTAAGAGCCAATAGAGGAGGAGCAGGCGTAGATGAAATGGATTGGGATACTGACTGATATTTAAACAGCTTATAAATGACGGACAAATGAACAGAATTAAAAAAATCTGTTTGAAAATATTTTTATCATACGGATTATTATTCGGATTTCTTATGTCATTATGGGATTACATTGATGAAGGAGAAATTAATTTGTGGAAAGCTGCTTTTATGATAATATTTTTTGGTGGTTATATGTCTTGGACATCGGTGAGAAGTATGAAAAAATCAAAGAAAAAATTTGGGGGAGAAAAATTGACCGAAGAGGATTTTAAGGTATCACAATGCGAAATAATATCAAAAAATAAATCAATTAAAGAGATTTATGACTTATTAAAATCAAATGAATTAACAAAAAGTTGGAAATTAAAATTTGAAGAATTAAAAATTACTGGAAAAACAAAAATCTCATGGACATCCTGGGGCGAAAAAATTATTATAAGCGACATGAATGATAAAATTAAAATTGAGAGTAAATCCATATTAGGAACAGTTTTATTTGATAATGGGACGAATAAAGAAAATGTAAATTTTTTAAAATGCCTTATTGAAAAATGAAACCAGCTGGCGGAAACCGCTGAAGAGGAGTCGGGAAGTGGCCATATTCTGTCAAAAGCTGTAGAGCTAAAAATGCAGTGATAAGCACAGCGGGCACCTGTCTACTGGCTGTGCGGTCCCGATGAATCTGTTTCTTGGCTACGATTGTGCCATCAGCATTGGTTCGAAGAAACGAATAGCAGATAAAATGGAAGAACTGAACATTGTTGGCCTGACTCATAAAAGTATTGTAGGCGTAGCCCAGTTTTTAAACCCCTATGTTCGGGGTTGGGTGAACTACTACGGTAAGTTTAGGAAAAGTGCCATGAATTCAGTCTTCTGTTTGTTGAATAAACGGCTAATCCGCTGGGCAAGGAAAAGGGACAAACGCTACAAGTCCAGTATAAAACGAGCGTTTCAATGGTTTACAAGAATACGGGAACAATTCCCTGGTCTATTTTACCATTGGAAAATAGGATTAACTGGATGAAGCGTTTAGATTTGTATAACAAGAGCCGTGTTATGGGAGACTATCAAGCACGGTTCTCCCGCTTTACGGGACAAGTTGTGAGAGGCTTAAGGTGAAACTGCCTTTACCTACCCGACTACTTGCCCGTTGGCTTCAATTGCTGAAGACAGCGTGCAAACTTGATACATTTTGATTATGAATTATTATTTTATCGCCCAGATTAAGATAAATGATGATAAGGAATATCAGAAATATCTTGATAAAGCTGGAGAAATATTTAAAAAATACAACGGAAAGTATTTATCGGTTGATAATAATCCATTGATACTGGAAGGTCGTTGGGACTACACGCGGACTGTGTTGATTAAGTTCGAGAGTATAGAAGATTTTAATAATTGGTACAAATCGGATGATTACCAGAGGATTCTAAAACATCGATTAAAAGCCGCAGATTGTGATTCGATTTTAGTAAAGGGATTAGATTAATTTGTAACACATAGTTCATGGATAAGTTAAATATATTGTGGACAACTGATAATAAAGATACTGTATTCAACATGCTGACAATGTATGCTATTAATTCAAAGACAAATAATTGGTGGCAAAATATTAATGTGATTATTTGGGGCGCATCAGCAAAACTTGTTGGGATTGATTCTCAAGTACAGACTGAGATAAAAGAAATGATTAATCAAGGAGTGACAATAGAGGCTTGTAGAGATTGCTATAATAATTTTGGTATTACCGATACGCTGACTAAGTTAGGGATTAACGTAAGATACATGGGAGATCCCCTGACAAATTACATTAAAGACGGACAAAAAATATTGACAATATAAAAAGCAACTAAAGCCAACAAGCGTTATAGCCAATAAGGGTTGCTGTATAATCCGGGCTATAGTGTACCACTAATTCCGGAGCAAAGTGTACCAGTAAATCCGGGTTATAGTGTACCACTGATTCCGGAGCAAAGTGTACCACTTTCAAGAGACAGGTAAAGCTGCCATTCCGGCTGAAAGTGTACCACCTTTCAGGATGAATTTGTAACAATAAATCATGTAATCTTGAATCAAAAATTTAAGATTAACATGGCTAATAAAACAATGAGTATGTTACAGGTTCGAAGAAT
>JAWLGR010000039.1:0-47430 GCA_041684965.1 Mariniphaga sp. | reverse complement strand
ATACGCTACAGCATGTCGCGCGGCTTCTATCATGTAGGCCGGGGCAGCGGCGCCAACAGCGTGGTAGCCTATTGCCTGAAGATTACCGATGTGGATCCCATCAAGCTGAACCTCTACTTCGAACGCTTTCTGAACCCCAAACGAACCAGTCCCCCCGACTTTGATATCGACTACTCATGGCGCGACCGCGATGAAGTACAGGATTACATTTTTAAGCGGTACGGCCGGAACCATACTGCGCTGCTGGGCGCCACCTCCACCTTTCAGAACCGGTCGGTAGTAAGAGAGCTGGGTAAAGTGTTCGGGCTGCCCAAGGAAGAAATCGATCTGCTGGTGAATGATCCCGGCAACGATTACAATAAAAACGACATCACAGCTCTCATTACCACCCTGAGCAAACAGATGCATGATTTTCCCAACCTGCGTACCATCCATGCCGGAGGAATCCTTATTTCGGAAGAACCCATCACCTGCTATACTGCCCTCGACCTGCCTCCCAAAGGGTTCCCCACCACCCATTGGGATATGTACATTGCAGAAGACATGGGATTCGAAAAGCTGGACATCCTGAGTCAGCGCGGCATCGGGCACATCAAGGAGGCAGTGGAAATCATCAGGGAGAACCGTGACGAGGAGGTTGATGTACATCGTGTAAATCGTTTCTTTGAAGACGAAAAGGTGAAACAGCAACTTAAAACCGGTGAAACCAACGGCTGCTTCTATATTGAAAGCCCGGCCATGCGCGGTTTGCTGAAAAAGCTTAAGTGCAGCGATTACATTACCCTGGTGGTAGCCAGCTCGATCATCCGTCCGGGAGTTTCCAAATCAGGGATGATGAAGGAATACATCCGGCGGTTTCACTACCCCAACGATTTCGAATACATCCACCCGGTGATGAAGGAGCAACTGGCTGAAACCTATGGGGTGATGGTTTACCAGGAAGATGTTATCAAAGTGGCGCACCATTTTGCCGGTCTCGATCTGGCCGAGGCCGACGTGCTGCGCAGAGCCATGTCAGGAAAGTACCGCTCAATAAAAGAGTTCAGCCGCATTGAAGAAAAATATTTCATTAATTGCAAACAAAAGGGATATCCCGATGACATTGCCCGGGAGGTCTGGCGGCAGATTGAATCGTTTGCCGGCTACTCCTTTTCAAAGGCCCATTCGGCATCGTATGCAGTGGAAAGCTTTCAGAGCCTTTACCTGAAGGCGCACTACCCGCTCGAGTTTATGGTGGCCGTTATAAATAATTTTGGGGGCTTTTACAGCACCTGGGTTTACATCAACGAAGCCCAACGCATGGGCGCCACCATTGAACTGCCGTGTGTGAACAACAGCAACAATGCCACACGCATTACCGGCACAACTGTTTACCTCGGTTTTGTGCATGTGCAAAACCTTGAGCAAACCACAATCGAATTGATTGTCAGCGAACGCAACTGCCATGGTCCTTACCAATCGCTTCCCGATTTCATGGAACGGGTGCCTGTCACTAAAGAACAACTGGTACTGCTTATCCGCCTGGGAGCTTTCAGGTTTACCGGCAACGAAAAGTCGAACCTGCTCTGGGAGGCTCATCTTCTGCTGAACAAACCGGCGAAGAAAACGGCAACTTTTGCGCTATTCAATGCACCGGCAAAAAACTTCACGCTTCCCCAACTGAAGCATGAAAAACTGGAAGATGCCTGGGATGAAATCGAACTGCTGGGTTACCCGGTAAGCATGAACATCTTTGATATGCTGCAGACAAAATTCAGAGGCGAAATTCTGGCTAAGGATTTAATTCACTCTACCATGAAAAAGGTGCGGATGACAGGACGGTTGGTCACCATTAAATACGTTCGGACCGTAAAAAAGGAAATCATGCACTTTGGAACATTCATCGATCATACAGGTGAATTTTTTGATACAATACATTTTCCTGATTCATTAAAAAACTACCCATTCAGGGGCGACGGCATTTATCTCATCCTTGGGAAAATAGTGGAAGAATTTGGGTTTCCTTCTCTGGAGGTGCAAAAAATGGCCAAATTACCATACAAACCGAACCCAAAAACCTGACCCCTCCCAGGTCGTTATCAGAATGCTAAATAAATCATGGGCCGGGCCAGACAGACAATTGATCCGTCATCTTCCCGGCCGGCATTAACTATATAGAATACCAGGCACAAAATTTCAACCTTTCCAGGTCAGGTCAAAATGGTTATAATTAAATACTATGTATTAATTTAATTCGTATTATACTCGGAACAAATTCGCTATAAATTCGCAAAAACGCGAATTTGTTGCGAGTTTATTCCGAGTTTGTTCTGAATTTAATATGAGCTTACTTATAGCTTAGCATTTATTTGATTCCGGGGTAAGCATTGGGAGTGTAATATAAAGTCTGCAAAATATTATAATTAAAATCCTGGAAGCTTATTTTTTTCATTCAACTGCGGGAAGGATTCTGCCCATCTTGTGGAAAACTTTTTCGCACTGGCTATTTAATTGAACAGATAATTCTGTCGTTTTAACTTTATTATAAAATAATCATTGGTGTCGGGTAAAAATTAAAGAAAAACTATAAACATCCTGGTATTATTACTTTCCTGCGAAACTTTCAAATAATAGAGGTTGATTTTGATACTACACGTATTAATTCCGTAAACGGACTGTCCCGGCAGATATAAAATAATGGTATATAGCTATTTGCGAAATTATTCCAAAGTAACATCGGGAGAATAATTATTGTACCGGACGGCAGTGTAAAATAATATAAACACAGAGTAAAGAAAATGAACAAATCACAGTCTGGACTGCAACAGATAATAAATAAAATTATTTAGGGTGCTGCAATGCAGAGCACAGAATGTTACCACCAAAAAATTGAACCGGGATGCAGACCGGTTATTGGCAAGATTTACTCGTTTGTTAAAAGATAGTCATTACTATTGGCAAAACTCCAGGTATTTAAGAAACCGATTTTGATAATATTTACCATTTTCTCCCAGTTTATTTTATCCAGTTCATCCGAAGGAAGATGGTAATCGGGATGCATGGCTGCCATAAAATAAAATACAGGAATTCCTTCCAGCGCAAACGGCGCATGATCGCTTCCTCCGGAAGGCATGTTGGAAGAACGGTAATTTAAATCAAGGTTAATGTTATATTTTTCAATGTGCTTTTTAGTGATTTCGGCAATTCCTTCATTTGCTTTGGTATATACCATTGAAGCCTTATTTCTTTGAGTATCATCTTCCGAATCCCGGGCAATCATATCGTAATTTAGATTAAGAGTAATATTCATATTTTTTTTAATTGCTTCGCGAACGAAGTATTTTGACCCCCACAATCCTTTTTCTTCGCCCGTCCATGCTGCGAATATAACAGTTTTTTCAGGTTTTTTCCCAGTGGCCTTAAATGCCTTTGCTACAGTCATTACCCCCACAGTTCCTGAGGCATTGTCATCGGCTCCGTTCCAAATCCAGCCGTTCCATTTTCCTATGTGGTCGTAATGTCCTCCAACAACAATATACTCGTCTTTTTTCTCTCCTTCTATCATACCAAGCACATTACGTGCCTTAATTATTTTCGAATCCACAGTAGTTTTAAAGGAAACCATCTTTCCGGGCAATGTCTGCGATAAGGATTTCCTATTTTCAGTTACCGATGCTTCAAAAGTGTCAATGGTAATACCGGTACCAGAAAAGATTTCTCCGGAAACTCTTGCTGATACGCTAAAAACCGGGATATGGGAAGCAAGGGTATCTCCAGGTAAAATCATTCGGGAATCGTAATATGAAGGAAATGGTTCATCCGCCTCATAAAAATCTCCTTTAACAGGATAAATGGCATTCTGAGCCCATGAAAGCGTTGGGTCACTGTCGGTATTTATCAGGATAACTGCTACAGCACCGGATTTGGCCAAACGATTGATTTTATCACGTTCATGATAATATTGAGCATATCTTCCAAAAGGTGCAAACTTTTCATAGGCTTCAGAAGTATCATCTTTATGACCCGGAAATCCTGTTAGTATGACTGCAATTTTGCCTTTAACATCAACCTGCTTTAAATCATCGTATTTTTCTTTTTCATTTATAATTCCATATCCTGCAAATACCAAAGGTGCTTTTCCGGAACGACCAACACTTCCGGGGTTAACGCTGAAATCGGATTTAAAATTAAAATCGGCTGCACTTTCACGGCCAGGACTTTGGGTGACTACTGATAAAGATTGAAAATCGCCCGGGGTATATTCCAACAGGCTGAAATTTTGAAAATAAGTTGTATCTTCCGAAGGTATCATTCCTGCCGTCCGCTGCGTAAGAGAGGGGTTTTTCCTTTCCACATCACCAAAAGGTTCAATACCGTATATTTTAAAAATGGATGCAATATAATCGGCGGCGAGATAAGCCCCTTTTGTACCTACTGCCCTGCCTTCCGTCCAGTCGGAAGCCAGGAATTCAAGCTGCCCTTTAACGGCAGATTCAGTAATTGCTTCCAATCCTTTATCCGCTTCATTTTGAGCATGGATTATGAAATTACCTATAAACAGAAACAATATAAAAAGACCTTGTTTTTTTCCTGCTATCATTTTTTATATCCTTTTAATATTTAATTGATTCATGATTGTTTTCAGAATAGCAGGATAATAATACAATATCTTTTGAAATCAAAAAAACACAGCCTGATTGAATCATTTACTGAGGGATCTTTTTATTTGATTAATAAATTTATTTTACAATCAAAAATTGTCTTTTTGCGTAACATTTTCAATCATATAGAGTAAAATCAATGTACAATGATGAGAAATTTTTGATAATTTACTCAAAAGTTAAAAAAAACAAAATTCAATTTTCATTCAAATGGAAACAGGAAAAATATTAAAAGTTTGTGGTTCTGTAATCAAAAAAGAATCACTGGCATTTTTAACACATAGCATTCTGGCAAACACAACTGTTGCTGAAGCCAGTCAACCCTATGCAAATTATTATGGCCAGGTACCTGAAAAACCCAAACCTAATTCTCTTTTTCTCCTCACCCTGAATGCGTATACGCTTGAGGAGACTTTACGTTTTACCCAAAATATTGATATTTGCTCAAAAAATATGGTAAATGCAGCCAGTGCTGTTATTCAGTCATCTAAAGTATGGTTACCTGCAATTCGAATACGTAACTTTCCTGATTATCAAAATATTAAAATGCTTCAAGAGTGCTACCAGTCACAAGGGATTGAATTCATAAAAAGGAGCATTCATAAAAAGGACCCCCTTATTAAAGTGAACAAATGCTTTACGCTGAAGGATGCCGGTGATGGCTATTTTTTCGATATGGATGAAGAAAATGAAGGATATTTTACTGTTCCCTGGTACCCTGATATATCCCGGTTTGAAGCGCTCCTCCGGGATGTCAGAAACAACAGTTCCTGCTCGTTGTTCGATGCGGCTTATGGTGGTTTCATAATCAATGGAAAAGTAATTGATATGATTCGAATCTATTCGGGGCAAATGAATCTGGAATTATTAAAATGCATCAGGCAGGAAACATTTAAATGGATAGAAATAAGAAACAGGACAAAGCAGATACAACAGGTTCACTGATAACATTTTCTGATTTAGCTATCTGTTTATTATTAATAGTATTTTGTCACTTTAAAAATCCAAATTATAGGCAAAACATACTAATGCATTGAAAAAATTAAAGAATTTCAGGCTGACACCTGCACTATCAGGTTCATTCTTCAAAATTTTACCGGATTTTTAGTTCAGCGCTTTCTGAATCTCGTCCAATTTTTCTTTTGTCTCCTCATCTTCCGGTCTTAATTCAAGTGCCTGCTTGTACCAGTATCGAGCAACATTATAGTTTTTGGTCTCCATTGCTTCCGCAGCATTTTTAATGAAATTTTCGAACTGAGTTCCGGACCTGCCTGCCATTCGCTCAGCAATTAAATCAGCAATGGCTTGTAGTTGTTCTTTTGGATAGGCCTCATTTGGTTTAATTGAAAGCGCCCTGTTATACCATCCACGGGAAACAGCAAGTTGATTTTCGCGAAAGGTTGAATCAGCAAGATCAACAAATTGCTGATAATCACGATCCCGCTGACTTAACTGTAAACTGCCAACTAATTTGTTAATTTCATCAATCCGTCTTTTCGGATAAGTTTCATTCTGTTTTATATCCCATGCTTTATAATACCATGCGCGTGATACATTGTAATTCCGGTTGTCAAAGAAGCCATCTGCTAGTGAAATATACTCCTTATACATTTGATTTAGCCCTGTTTCATTGATTTCCTGTCGTTCCTGAATGGCCTGCTGACGTTTTTCAATTTCCATTCTTCGGCGTTCCATTTCAGCTACCGCCTGCTGTTCTGCCAGTGCTTTATTTTCCAGTTGTTTCAGCAAATTATCTATTTTTACTATTTGATCTTTGGGATAACCTTCATCGGGTTTTAATTCAAGTGAATTTTGGTATTCTGTTTTGGCTTCAGTAAATAATTCTTGTTGAAATAAATCATCGGCAGCTAAAATGACCGATTTGTATCTATTATCAAGTTCAAGTTGCTGTATAGCCAGGTCAGCTTTAGCAATTTTATCCTTCGGGTAGGATTCTTCCGGTTTAATAGCTATTGCCTTTTCATAATTTATTTTTGCCTCTGCAAACTCATTTACATTGAATTGCTGGTCAGCCAGGCTTATAACATCCTGGTAATCCTTATTGAGTTTTTCCTGTTCCAGCCTGGCTTTATCAATTTCCTCCAGAGTTTTATTGATTTCTCCAATACGTTGCTTTGGGTAAGGTATCTCTCCGTCTATCTGAAGTGCCAACTGATAGGCCAACAGAGAATTTTCATAATCCTTCAAATTAAAAAGGCTGTCAGCACGGAAAACTGCCTGGATATACTGCTGCTCTTTTTCAGCTTTCAAAGCTGCCAGCCGGGCCTGTTCAGCAGCTTCTGCCTCCGCAGCCAGCCGGGCTCTTTCAGCTTCTGCTTCTGCTGCCATGCGTTCACGTGTTAATATGGTTGAATCAATTTGTGTCAGCATCTCCTGCGGGTAATTCTCTTCAGGTTTTATCTGTTGGGCTTCCAGAAATGCGGCTTTTGCCACTTCAAAAGATTCCTGCCTGAATGCATTGTCGCCGCGTGAAACAGCATCATTGTAATTCTGTTGTGCAGTAGCTATACGAACAATTAGTTCATTTATTTCGGTTATTCGTTGTTGAGGCAAACTTTCTTCCGGTTTAACCTGCAACGCCGCCTTGTAGGCAGAAAGTGAATTCTCATATTCATTTAGTTTATATAGACTATCGGCCCGGGTAATTACCTGATTAAACTGTTTTTCCTTATCGGCCTCCAGCGCTGCCAGCCGTTCTTGTTCTGCAGCTTCCGCTTCAGCTGCCAGCCGTAACCTTTCAGCTTCAGCATCTGCAGCCAGCTTTTCCCGTGCATCAACAATTGAATCAATCTGTGCCAATAACTCCCGTGGGTAGGATTCCTCAGGTTTCGCCTGCTGTGCATCTAAATATGCAGTTTTTGCCTCTTCAAACAACTCCTGACTGAATGCATCATTACCACGTGTAACTGCGGCATCGTAAATCTGTTGCACTGAAGCCAGTTGTGCGATTAATTCTGTAATTTCATTTATCCGCTGTTCAGGTAAATTCTCTGCTGGTTTAACCTGCTGTGCAACCCGGTAGGCAGAAAGTGAACTTTCGTATTCTTTCAGATTAAAAAGACTGTCGGCACGAATTACTGCCTGTTTGTACTTCCTTTCCGTTTCTGCTTCCACTGCGGCCAGACGAGCTTGTTCAGCGGCTTCCTCTTCGGCAGCCAGACGCACTCGTTCTGCCTCTGCCTCTGCTGCTAACCGTTCACTGGTTTCAATCATCGAATCAATCTTTGAAATCATTTCTACCGGGTAGGTTTCCTCAGGTTTTACCTGGGTGGCTTCCATAAAAGCCGCTTTTGCTATTTCATGCGATTCCTGAAGTAATGCATCATCTCCACGCTTAACAGCAGCATCATAAGCTTGCTGTATTTCAGCTTGTTCAACAAGAAGCTCTTCTATTTCTTTAATGCGTTGTTCAGGAAAATTCTCCCCAGGCATTAACTGTAATGCAGCCAGGTATACTTCTTTCGAGTCTATGTATTCTTTTAATTGAAACAGGCTGTCGGCCTTTAAGACAATCAGCTCAAATTGTTTTTTCTTTTCTGCCGCCTGTACAGCCAGACGTGCATGCTCAGCTGCTTCTGCTTCTGCAGCCAACCGGAGTTTTTCCGCCTCTGCTTCAGCCACCAGCCGTTCACGAGTTTCAGTGATGGAATCAATCTGCGAAATCATATTATTCGGATAATTTTCCTCGGGCTTCACCTTATGTGCTTCCTGGAAGGCTGTTTTGGCAGCTTCAAACGATTCCTGACGGAAAGCTGCATCACCACGGGAAACAGCCGCAGTGTATTCTTCCTGAACAACAGCCAATTGTAATATCAGTTCATCAATCTGTTTAATTCGTTGCTCCGGTAACGATTCCTCTGGCATTACCTGCAGGGCGGCCTGATAAGCTTTACGCGAATCTTCATATTTTTTTAACAGGAACAAACTATCAGCCCGGGAAACAGCATTATTATACCGGTTCTCTTTTTCGGCCTCTACAGCAGCCAGACGTGCCTTCTCAGCGGCTTTTTCCGCTTCAGCCAACCGCAGCTTTTCAGCTTCTGCCTCAGCAGCCAGCCGCTCCTGTTCTGCAAAAATTTCATTAATCTGCTTAATCCGGGAAAGCGGATGTTGCTCAGAAGGCATAAGCTTTGCGGCTTCTTCGTATTCAAGCAATGCTTCATCATATTGCTCTTTTTTAAAGGCCCTATCAGCAGTTTTTATCCGTTTATCGTACAATGTTTGATTTGCCAGTTGACTCATCAATGTTTTGATTTCTTCTATTTTGCGGGTGGCTGGTTCATCGCCTGGTTTATGCATCAAGGCATTTTCATAAAAAGATATGGCTTTATCGTAAAATTGTTTTTCAAAATTCAACTCTGCCTGAAATACAGATTCAGAATATCCTTTCAGCTTTTCCGCATTCAATGCCTGCTGCTTTAATATTTGATCAATCTCCCCTATTTTCTGCTGTGGGTATTTTTCATTGCTCTTTAGTTCCAATGCTTTGCTATAAATGTTACGGGCTTCAGCATACAACAATTCATCAAATGAATTATCGGCAGCAGTAATTAAAGCTTTATATTCCTTATCGGTTTGCAAATTATTAAGCACATCATTAATTTCAGCCAATCGTAACTGAGCACGGTTGTTTTCCGGGTCGATGGATAAAGCACGTTGGTAAGATGCCCTGGCTTCTTCATATTGTTTTTGTTCAAACTGCAAATCACCTTGTGAAATAAGTACCCGCAAACGGTCATTTAACGCCTGTTCCATTTCTTCCGCCACCATAAGTAACCCTAGCAAATCATTTATTTCAGCTATACGGTCTTTGGGATATTGCTCTCCGGGGAATATTTTATTCGCGGCTTTGTATCCATCCAGAGCGGTAAGAAATTCCTCCCTGTTGTATTCATTTTCAGCTTCTTTTATGAGCTTATCGTATTCTTTTTTAAGCTCAGCCAATTCAGCCTTTGTAAGTCCTGCGAGAAAACCGGCCTCTCTTCCTATTTGCTGCGATTGCGCAATTGCCTGATCAATAAGATGTTTTATTTGTGCATCGTTGTAAAACAAATCAGAAATGAAATTATCCACCTTATCACTGTAGTAGATTTTCATCACGGTATTTTCTGAGAAAGTTTTGTCAATACCGGCAATTTCTGTAAACAATTTCACATTTACCGGAAATGGGGGGAAAAGTGGATCAGCCTGAAGTACTTCCTGAGGCACATGAGTATCAACAACAACTTTTTGTGAAAAATTATTTTTCCGGGAGAAAATGAGAACAAATTCATTGTTGTAGTTTAGCTCCACCTTGTACTTCCCATTGGAACCAATTCCATAATTATCCAAACGGCGGCCATTGAGGTACATTTCAATTACCGCACCATCAACCGAACCTTGTTCTACAGTTACAGTTCCTTCCACGGTAAGGCCATTGCTTCTCTGTGCCGAAGCATTGTAGCCCAGACTGGAAATGAGTATAATAAATACCAGGTAAAATCCCTTCATGGTGTGTATTAATTTCATAAAAAACGAAAATAAAAACATTTAATTATACCGTTACCTAAAAACTGGTAAAATGTTTATTTGAATTTTTTGTGGGTTAAAACCAATATCAATTTCTGCAGGGGTTTTTACTTTTTACTGTTCAACATTAAGGTTTTTAAACTTAAATGTATTAGTTTGCCGGTTGAAAAGATCAAGTAATTTCGAATGAAACAAGAAGCCGGTTTATTTACCGCACTTATACCTGTATTTTTACTTATTGGACTACTGACAGCCAATGTCTTTTTGTTTGATGATACTTTATCGGGAGCGAACCAGATTGCCCTGATGCTTTCGGCTTCATTAGCAGGAATCATAGCCTGGCGGCTCGGAATAAAGTGGGTTTCTATCCGTGAAAAGATTGTCAGCACTATTGGCTCAGCAATGCCATCCATTTTGATCCTTTTATTAATCGGTTCGCTGGCAGGAACCTGGATGTTAAGCGGTGTGGTGCCGGTAATGATTTACTATGGTCTGGATATTATCAGCCCCAAAATGTTTCTTTTTACGGCTGTAGTGGTAAGTGCAATTGTGAGTGTAGCAACGGGAAGCTCCTGGTCTACCATAGCTACCATTGGCATTGCCCTGCTTGGCATAGGTAAAGCATTGGGATTGAGTGAAGCCGTGGTTGCCGGAGCTATAATAAGCGGTGCATACTTTGGTGACAAAATATCTCCGTTAAGCGATACTACCAATCTGGCACCTGCAATGGCCGGAACCGATTTATTCACCCATATTCAGTATATGTTTTACACTACTATACCCTCCTTAATCATTGCGCTTGCCATTTTTCTTGGAATAGGTTTTTCAGCCGATTATGCAAACGTATTTGATAATGTGGCATCGGTTAAAACAGCTATTGGAGGCACATTCAATACTAGTCCCCTGTTATTCCTTGTGCCTGCCATCCTGCTATCGATCATTATAATGAAAGTTCCCCCTCTGCCATCATTGCTGGCAGGTACCTTGCTGGGTGGTATCTTTGCCGTAATCTTTCAGCCGGAAATAGTACATGCGGTTGCCGGAATATCCGAAAACTATATTAAAGCTTCCTATATTTCGGTTATGCAGGCTATGTTCGGGGAAATTTCGCTTACCACATCCGATGAAAAAGTAAATGAACTTCTTAGCACATATGGGATGAGTGGAATGCTTAATACGGTATGGCTGATTCTTTCTGCCATGGTATTTGGAGGCATTATGGAATCAGCAGGATTATTGCGAAGAATTACTTTACCAATAGTAAAATATGCTAAAAGTACCGGTAGCCTGGTAGCTTCCACAGTAGTAACCTGCATATTCTTTAATACCACAGCTTCCGATCAGTACCTTGCCATTGTTGTCCCTGGCCGCATGTTCAGGAAGACATTCGAGGAAAAGGGATTAAAACCCGAAGTATTAAGCAGAACCCTTGAAGACAGCGGAACCATGACATCAGTACTGGTACCGTGGAATACATGCGGGGCAACACAATCACGGGTATTGGGAGTTGATACCATGGCCTATGCACCCTATACTTTTTTTAATATCATCAGTCCGCTAATGACTATTGCATTTGCATATTTAAATATTAAGATCAGACGGATAGAAAAAAATGTTCCTTCCAAGAAATCAAAAGAAGTAACAGTTGATTAAGTGAAAGTCTTTTGGGGATAAAAAGAAACAAAAATGAACTTAACCATCTTTCAGGTCGATGCTTTTTCTGAAACTCCATTCAGCGGAAATCCTGCAGCGGTAGTGCCCCTCGAAAACTGGCTGCCGGAATATACAATGCAAAATATTGCAATGGAAAACAATCTTTCGGAAACGGCCTTTTTTGTTCCCTTGAAAAAGTCTTTTCACATCCGCTGGTTCACCCCTGTAAGTGAAGTGAACCTTTGCGGGCATGCCACTCTGGCTACCGCTCATGTGTTGTTCAATCATCTGGGATTTAACGGACAGAAAATTGACTTTCATTCGAGAAGCGGAATATTGTCGGTAGAGAAAAAAGATGAACTGATAGTGCTTGATTTCCCTGCATCAGAAATCATACAAACAGTAATGAAAGACTATGCCGGAAAAATATTTGGCATTCTTCCCAAACAGTGTTTTAAAGGACGTGAGGATTTGATGTTCCTGTTTCGATCGGAAGAGGAAATAAACATCCTGATGCCTGATATACAGTTAATGAAAACAGTTGAAACAAGAGGAATAATTGTCACTGCTCCCTCCGAAAAATATGATTTTGTTTCCCGTTTTTTTGCACCTGCCGAAGGCATCGATGAAGACCCTGTAACCGGTTCTGCACATACCATGCTTATTCCCTATTGGTCTGATAAATTAAATAAGCAGGAAATGATTGCCAAACAAGTATCGAAACGTGGCGGAGTGGTATATTGCCGGAACGAAGGAGAACGTGTTAAAATAGCAGGCAAAGCAGTTACATTCCTTCATGGTGAAATTACCTTATAACCCTGACTATTTTACAGTCTAACAGCATTTCCAGTATCCTGTTCCTGATAAGAACCATTATTTGATTGGAATTGCAATTTAAGCATATCTTCTATTAAATTTACACACTGTTCCCGGTTGTCAAACCATGGACAGTGTCCGGCATTTTCCACCACTTCAAACCGAAAACCGGAAATTGATTTTGCTTTAATCAGTCCTGTTTCCGGATGCTCAAATACATCTTTTTCTCCCCAGATAAAATACATAGGTACCTTAAGTCTTCCCAGCTTATCACCAATGTAATACTTATTTTTCCAGCCACGAAAAGTAAGCACATTCCTTAGCAACGAAAAAAACGATCCGGCCCACCCCTTTAATAACTGATGATAACTGATGTGTTCAAAATAAATTTCCGGAATTTTCGATACATCAACTACAAACAACTTTTCATATAATTTCCTGACATTGCGGGCTGACGGTTTAAAAACTGTACCAAACAATAAGCGGTTGAAAACAGGTGTTCCCAGCAACCTGAGTGGAACCGGAATGTAATAATTCATGCCGGCGGATGCTCCAATACAGATAAGTTTATCTGTTCTTTCGGGATGCTTCAGAGCAAAATTTATGGCAAACCAGGCTCCCATTGACTGGGCCAAAAAAGAGGCTTTCTCAAGATGAACGGCATCCATAAAAGATCGTAGAAATTCTACACCATGCTGCCCTACATCAACATATTTGTAGTTAAACGAATCGGTGAGCCCACTTCCCGGTCTGTCCACTACATACAACAGAAATTTTTCGGATAGGGGCTTTAGAATGTTTATCCATTCAGAAGTACTGCTGCCTCCTCCATGAATCAAAATTAAAGGCATTCCAGATCCTATTTTCAGGAAATGAACATTTTTTACCGGCCCGTTTGTTTTAACAGTTAAAGCTTCAGGCTGTATTCCTGCAGCATGAAATAATTGCTGCCTTGTTTTCAGATATTTTTCAACGACTTTCATGACATTTAATTTTTAGGGGTTTATATTTCTTTTCATCAAAACCATATGCATACAAAGTTATGCCCCGTTTCCGGTTTGCCCGATTGCTTAAACGCCAGAAAAATTTGCTCAAGAGTCAAAAACCTCCTGATTGTGATAATGATTGATTTTTAAGCTTATATTGCCACGGAGAATGTCGGAATTTATTTTTAAAGACACGGATGAAATGCGTATTATTTTTAAATCCGCTTTCATAGGCTATCTCATCAATGCTTTTCCCGGTGGTTTCAAGCAGATAGCGGCTGTATTCAAGTCGTTTTTCCAAAAGCCATTTACCCGGCGTGGTATGAAAAAGTGCTTTAAATTCGGTTTTAAAAGCTGAAAGACTCCTTGCACTGAGTCTGGCAAATTCGTCAAGTGAAAGATTAGAAGTGAAGTTTAATTCCATTATCTCCCTGATTGAGGGTCGTGAACCGGCACATATTTCCCGAAAACAATTTTGTAAAGAGGCATGCAAATTATTCGATATAATTTGAACTAGCAGTTCTTCAAATTTTATCTTTAACAAAACACCTGACGGAGGTTCCGGTAACTTAAAATATGCCAGCAGGGAATGAAAGTAGCTGACTAACAATTCATCGGCAGATAAAGGAATAATTGTATCGTTTTGATTAGCTTGATTTTTTGAATTTAGAGGAATCCTGTACTTTTGAATGACCGATTTTATGAAATGGTCGGGAACAAACACCATCAGTTCGCAAAAATCCTCATGGCGCAGATTATAGGTTATAACACTTCCTTTCTTTGCAAAAACACAATCGCCTGCTTTAATGTTGTACCGGCTTTGGGGGGTTTGCAACATCGTTTCGCCGGTTACAACGAATGTAAAAAAATTATTGTGCCACCAAATGCTGCTTTTTTCTTCATCCATCGGACAATCGAATTCAACAAACAGCAAATTATCCACTTTTATTTTCTTAAAGAAGTGCCCTTTCTCGATAAAATCCTGCAGATTAACCATTACCGTATGTTTCTGAACAGAAATCAATACCGTCCCGGTTGCCTGTTAAAATCACCTTCCTGAATAACAGGAATCGGGATTTTTACCCGGCACAATCAACTATTCCGTTATCAATAATATTAAACTTCACTAATTGCAGGAATGTTCAATGGTGCAACTACAAGGCTTCGAAAACTGCCCGAACCGGCGATCCGTCAGCTTTTTCATAGGGAATTGGAAAGCAGAAAAACTTTCCGGCAGATTCAGTCAGTTTATCGGGAAACACTAAATTCTCTATAATTATTGCGCCTTTATTAAAAATAGCAAAATGATTTTCCCAGCTTTTGCTTTCCACAGGGTCGGCCGAAATGGTATCAAAACCAATCCCTTTAATCGGTAATGCAAGCAGCCGGTTAACCGCTGCAAGCGTTAATGTAGGAAAGTCGCTGAAATATTTTTCGTCTCCCCAATATTTACTCCACCCGGTTCGGAACAGAACAAAATCGGCCGACTTAAGCTGTTCACTGAAACCGGAAATAAATTGCCCGTCAATTACCTTCATGCTGTCAGGGACCGGAATGATAAATGCGCTGCCCGAAAAAGCATGCACAGGCATCCGGTCCAATGTCTTTCCATTCTCGAGCATATGGGCCGGTGCATCAATATGAGTTCCAAGATGGGAATCAAAATCGAGATGGGTTTCCCTGTACCCATCTTTTTTAATAGTTGCTGCAGATATAAACCTGGGGTTCTCCTTACCCGGGTAAACCGGACTCTCATTGTTGAGCGGATGAGACAAATCGTATAAATTCATTTCCATTTTCTTAAAAACTCAAAAATAATGAAATGATTACCAACTGCAGGTTTAAACTTCCATTAAAATAAACGGGGTCAACTATAAAGCAAGAAGACGGGTTAATTAACCCATCTCCGCTTCAATTTCCTTCATCAGGAATTTTTTTGATTTCACCCCAACATATCTGTGCACTTCAGTTCCATCCCTAAACATAATAAGAGTAGGAATATTGCGTATTTTGTACTTCTGGGCCAATTGCCGCTGTTTATCTACATTTACTTTTGCAACGGTTATCCGGTCTTCCGTTTCAGCAAGATCATTCAATATAGGTGCTACCACTTTACAGGGGCCGCACCACGGGGCCCAGAAATCCACAAGAACAATTCCCCTGCGGATAACGGGCTTAAAATTTTTATTCCCCAATTGCTTTATCCTACTGCTGTCGGGTACCGGTCTGGCATGCTTCATCTTATACCATGTATAAGTTATAAACCCAACCAATACTATAAGAATAAGCAGAATAACGATTAAGGTTGTCGACATCTCAGTTAACTTTCAATGATTTTTATTTCGTAAGAAATCTCTATTGCCTTACGGAACATTGCGCTCACTCCGCAATACCGTTCATCGGAAAGACTAACTGCTTTTTGGAGTTTTTCCTCCGGGAGGTTTTTTCCTGTAAACTCATATGTTATATGCATACGAGTAAATTGTTTTGGATGCTCTTCAGTGAGGTCACCATCCACATAAATGTTCAAATCATCGAGTTCCACCCGCATTTTTTTCAGAATGGAAACAACATCCATTCCGGTACAACCTGCAAGGGAAGCTAGAAGCATAGGTTTGGGACGCGGGCCACGGTTTTCTCCACCAACTTTATCCGATGCATCTAATAGAATTTCATGTCCATTTACCTCAGCCGAAAAAGCCATATTTTCCAACCAGTTAATTTTTACCTGTTCTTTTGCCATACTAAAATATTAATTTCTCAAATAATCGGCTGCACTAAGGGCAGCAATTGTTCCTTCCGCCACCGCGGTAGTTACCTGCCGGTATTTTTTTACAATGCAATCGCCTGCGGCAAACACACCATCTACATTGGTTTTCATGCTGGCATCCACTACAATTTCATTGCGTTCATTCAGTTTCACCAATCCTGTAAGACTCTCGGTATTGGGCTGATAGCCTGCAAATATAAAGGTGCCGTCGGTTTTAAGTTCATCTCTTTTTCCTGTAGGCAGATGCTCCAGCTCAACTTTTTCAAGTTTACCGTTACCATAAAACCCACGCAATTCGGATTCCAGAATGAAATGTATTTTTTGATTTTTCCGGGCTTCTTCAATCGCATGTTTAAATGCCTGAAAATTATTGAACTGATGCACTATGGTAACTTTTGAAGCATGCTGAGTTAAGGCTACGGCTTCTTCGAGAGCTGAATTTCCTCCACCCACTACCACCACTTCTTTTCCGGTAAAAAACTCACCGTCACAGGTAGCACAATACGATATGCCGGAACCTCTAAACTGTTCCTCTCCCGGAATATTCAATGAACGCGGCCTTCCGCCAGGGGTCAAAATTACTGATTTTGCCTGAAAAACACGACCATCTTCCAGTTCAACTTCTTTTGTTTTACCTTCGAACCGGTAGCTTACTATTTTCACATTCGATTTAATGGTGCAGCCAAAACTTTTTGCCTGTTGCTTCATGGTATTGGCCAGCATATAACCTTTGGTGGCAGGCACTCCGGGGTAATTAGCTATTTCTTCTGTTAAAATCATTTGGCCGCCAACAGCACCCTCATTTACAATGAGAGTTGAAAGTTTAGCGCGCGAGGCATAAATGCCGGCTGTTAAGCCGGCTGCCCCTGCGCCTATTATCATTACATCAAACATTTTATCCATTTTTCACACTTTTTCTGCAAATTCTCTATCCAATATTCCGGTTACCTGCTGTATATTCTGAATACTGCTGGTAGCATGTGCCACCTTACCGTTTTTGTAATACATGGTAAACGGCAGTCCCATGAATCCGCGGCATTCAGGTGCATTGCGAATAATAGCTGCTTCAGGACTGTCAAAGGCCATAACTGCGAATTTTACATCTGAACGTTCTTCCTCCAATTCTTCCATAACTTCATAAACAGGCATACACATCGGTCCCATACGCCCGCAGCATACCATTACGTTTTCATTTTCCTGAATCATCTTTTCCAGCTCGGCAGCTGTTTCAATTTCCTGGAGATTTGTCTGTAACAACTTCATAATTTTCAATTTATTTATTAATAATGTATTATTTGTCTGTGACTAGGGTAATTTCTCTAATCATCTTATCATCCGATTCCAGCTTTCCCTGCAGGTAGGCATCAATTAAATTCCCGGGAGAATCAACCGCTATCCCTACAAACAGGTTTATTTTTCTTGAAGCAAACAAGTGAATGATCTTTGGGTCAATTTTATAGGTAATTACATCTGTAATCCCCATTTTTCCAAGCCATTCGGGTAGTTCCAAAACACTTGCTCCGGCAGGAATCTGTAACTTTTGATGGCTTGTAATTTCACCTTCAATTTCAAATACCTGGTAATAACCACAATCTCCGAAATATTCGCTCAATTGTTCATTCACCACCGGTATAGCTACCCTCTTTTTCATGTCATTCTAATTTGATACAAAAATATACCGGTTTTACTAAACCACCCACTAAATGGCCCTGCGATACGAAAGTCCCGAAACTGAAATATTTCAGTTTTTTTCCTGTCGTCAGCCGGTTTGATTTGTTTTTGATACTTTTGTAATGACTTTTTATACGGTGCAATGAGTAACGATTATACGGAAAATACCAATCAGCAGCAATCGCTTGCCGGATTTGCAGGACAGTATCCTGAAGCATTAAATTCAATTACAGACAGCAAAACCCGGATTTCGTATCTGAAAGGAGAAACCCTTTTCAAGCAGGGCGCTTTTGCCCCTTATGTGTTGTTTGTGGTGCGCGGACTGGTTAAAGTGTACCTGCAAACCGGTTACGACAAACAAATTAATCTCAGCCTTGCAAAAACAGGCGATTTTCTTGCGTTCTCTTCCATTTTTGGAGAAAACATACACAACTATTCAAGTCAGGCTTTGAAAGATTCAGAAATATGTATGATTGAAAAAGACAGTCTGAAGAATATCCTGCTGAACAATCCTCAGTTTGCCCTTGAAGTGACGTCTAAAAATTACCGCAATGAACGACATTTGCTTGAAGTGATAAAAAACCTCTCATATAAGCAAATGCGTGGAAAATTGGCTTCTGCCCTGCTTTACCTTTCACAGGAGGAATTCCTTAAGGAAGATGTTTATGAGTTCCTCACACGTCAGGATATTGCTGATTTTGCATCTGTTTCAACTGAAAGTGCCATTAAATTTCTGAAAGAGTTTGAAAAAGAGGGAGTAGTTGTCTTACTGGGAAAAAACGTTGAAATATCAGATTACAAAAAGCTTGAGATTGTAAGCAAAACAAGCTAATAAGCATGAAACTCCCGGAATTAAGAAAAGAAAAACTGTTAACAGAAGTACTGCTTTCAGCCAGCCGGAGCGGTGGCCCTGGTGGACAGAATGTGAATAAAGTAAATACAAAAATTGAGTTGCGATTTCATGTGGCTTCCTCGGAAGAATTGAATGAAACCGAAAAACAACAAATCCTGCTTAAACTAAAAAATCGAATCACTAACGATGGAGAATTACTGGTGACTTCTTCCGCTGAAAGAAGTCAGTGGAAAAACAGGGAGAAAGCTGAAAAGAAGTTCTTTGAACTTATTGAAAAAGCACTTACTGTGCAAAAACGAAGAAAAAAAACAAGCCCTACTGCAGTCTCTAAAGTAAAAAGACTGGAAAATAAAAAAAAGGTTGCCCATAAAAAAGGACTTCGGAAACCGCCGGAGATGTGATCCTGAATATTTATTTTTTTATTTTAAAATCTTATTACACAAATGATTGTATAAAAATAAAAAATCTATAAATTGGAAATTTCATACTAATGTAGTTAATTTGTCCTGAAACCGGTGGAGATAGCTTTATGAGAAAGATTTTACATGTATGCCGTCTTTTAATTGTCCGCACAGTTGATGCCTTCTATTTCCCATTCCTGAGATTTGTTCCGCATGAAATTTTCAGGTATGGTGTCACAGGAAGCGCGAATACAATTTTTGATATCCTGCTTTATTATATTTTCTATCAGTATGTGCTTTCCCGCCAGATTGTAGATCTTGGATTTATAGCCATAAGTCCTCATATTGCTGCTTTTCTAATTGTATTTCCTATAACTTTCTGTACCGGATTTATGCTGGCAAAATACGTTACCTTTACCGCATCCGAACTTCATGGACGGGTCCAGCTTTTTCGATACTGGGTAACCGTTGTAGCAGCTATATTTCTGAATTATCTTTTTCTGAAATTTTTTGTCGAATACATTGGAATGGAAGCAATTGTGGCAAAAATATTTACCACTGCTGTGGTGGTATGCTTCAGCTACCTTTCGCAACGCCATTTTTCATTCAAAACAGCAAAATTCAGCAAAACTGTTGCAGTTTCAGAATCTGATACTATTTATTGATTTCTATTTACTACAACTAAATAACATCTCCCGGACCATCTTAAAAACCAATTATGCAGGAAATCAAAAATTGTTTATCTTGTGTTTGACTATTGTACGGGATGCAAAATTTCAGAAAAACATATTATCCTACTATCCTGCAGGCAATTCATATGCTTATTCTTTACCTGTTTATTCAAACGGTTGTTGATTTTCCCCTGGCATTGATTGATTATTATGAAGGAACAGACCATTTGTACAATCCTGTGAAAAAAATAATTCTGAATACAGGTTCCACACTTTTCATTCTTATATATGGTATTAGACGCTCAAAAGCACCTTTAAAAGAAATCTTTCCGTTAAAATTATTCAACCCGCTGGTAATTATTCCTCTGGTTACTTTTTTCTGGGGAGCCCATAATCTGCTGGAAGAAGTAAATATGCGCATTGAAAAAGTACTGCCTGCCCCACCCTGGTTCTGGGAATTATTCAGTAAAATTTTTGATAGCGATTTTGGATGGTGGGGGGCTTTTCTGAAAGTAGTTGTTATGGCACCGGTAATCGAAGAATTAATATTCAGAGGAATTATCTTGAATGGATTACGGAAAAACTATCCTTCATTTACAGCTGTTTTCATGTCGGCCCTATTGTTTTCATTGTTTCATTTAAACCCCTGGCAAATGCCAGCAACATTTGTATTGGGAATGCTGTTGGGCTGGCTTGTTATTCGTACCCGTAATATCCTGCTTGCCATTCTGGGCCATGCAATAAACAACCTTATGGTATTGCTGACCGTTACTTATTTCAGCCAATTCAATACCCATGGTATATTCCTGATGCCAGACAAGGAGAAGTACCTGATAAGCGGTATGGTAATTTTTCTTTCTATTATCCTGATTTATTTGTCTACACTCTGGCCTGGTAAAACAAAAATCGGTAAAAACTAACTTATACATAACATATGTTTAATAAAACCTTACCAGTATTTTGTATGTTTTTATGAACTTAATTTCATCTGAATTGTTTATCTTGAAGAATAAAATATTATTAAAAATTAAACTTTAAATAGCATGGAAGAACAAATTACAGCCAAAATGCCTGCCATTGGTGATATGGCACCCGATTTTTCTGCAAACACAACTTATGGTCCTCTACGGTTTTCAGAGTACAACAAGGGGAGTTGGGTAATTTTATTTTCTCATCCTGCCGATTTTACCCCGGTCTGTACAACTGAAATGAGTGGTTTCGCCCTACGCCACGATGAATTTAGGGAATTGAACACCAAATTGCTCGGTTTAAGTATCGACAGCATCCACTCACATATAGCATGGGTAAACAATGTAAAGAAAAACTCAGGCGTACTGCTTGATTTTCCAATTATAGCTGACATCGATATGAAGGTTTCGAAGCTATATGGTATGCTGCAGCCAAATGAAAGTGAAACAGCTGCTGTAAGAGCGGTCTTTTTTATTGACCCTGTTGGAAAAGTACGTTTGATTATGTACTATCCGCTTAATGTAGGAAGAAATATGAACGAAATTATCCGCGTTCTTAAAGCCCTGCAAATATCAGACGAACATAAAGTTGCAATGCCGCTCGACTGGCAGCCAGGCGATAAAGTAATTGTTCCCCCACCAAAAACAATTAAAGACATGGAAGAACGTGAAAAAAGCGATTACGAAATGGTTGATTTCTATTTGGCAAAAACAAGTTTAAGTTGAAATCTAACAATGAAAAGGGGTTGCATTTAAAGCAGCCTCTTTTTTTTAGCTTTTTTAAACTGATAGATTTTTCTTTAGCTAGGAAATTTGCATTTGTTCCGATTTAGTATATCACCAACTGGTTTTAAAATACTATTTTTAACCTCAAACAATTTTTAATAGAACTATCTGTGAGATTAAAATTATTTTCAATTGCAATTGGATTGTTACTTTGCTCTGTATCATCTGCCCAAAGCGGAAAGGTATTCGATAATCTTAGCTTTCCGAGTAAAATTCTGAGCATGGAACGTAAATATGCTATTTACCTTCCACCTGATTATGAAATTTCTGAGCGTAGTTACCCGGTACTCTATTTACTTCATGGAGCTGGCGATGATCAGAGCGGGTGGATACAATTTGGTGAAGTAATGCATATTGCTGATAAAGCTATCAGAGAAGGTAAGGCAACTTCGATGATAATAGTAATGCCTGATGCCAATACGAGTCAAAGGGGCTACACAAACGATGCCAGTGGGAATTGGCGATATGAAGATTTCTTTTTTGAGGAAATGATACCATATATTGATAAGAATTACCGTACCCGAACCCAGAAACGTTACAGGGCAGTGGCAGGCCTTTCAATGGGAGGTGGCGGAACTTTTTTCTATGCCCTTCACCGCCCCGATATGTTTTCAGCTGCATGTCCGTTAAGTGCACCGGTGGGACCACTTAACTTTGAGGAAGTTGAAAATTATATGCAACGACGTGGAATGGCCGAAACAACAACAGAAAAGAAACAAGAATGGTTTAATAATTACAGTGTTCTGAATTTGATTCGTAACATGCCGGATGAAAATAAAAAAGCAGTGAGGTGGTATATTGATTGCGGTGATGATGATTTTCTGTTTGAAGGTAATTCATTGGTTCATATTGAAATGCGAAAAAAAGAGATTCCGCATGAATTCCGTATTCGCAATAGACAACACAACTGGACTTACTGGCGGGAATCATTGCCGGAAGTACTCAGCTTTGTATCAGAAGGGTTTCACTAGAACGATTTTTACTTAAAGGTTATCATGAATTTAAAAATTAAATAGAAGATTTCCTTATGGACTGTTCATTTATACCACATCTTTAATCTCATTTTGGGGAAACAAATCATAGCAAGCTGAACAACAATCCGTTTGGGTTTGTTAATCGAACCGGGATGTTGAATGTATATGCCAGTTGGTTGAATTAAACAGATAAATAAAAAATATAGTTAAACCAGGAGAATCAAAAAGAGATAAAATATGCACTCCTTAAATTGGTTTTAATTATACTTCAAAGATATAGAATAGGGTAATATGCAACTTTTTTATATAGCTGACATATCGGATAACGAAATTTTTCTGAATGATACAGAATCAAAACATGCTGTAAAAGTTTTACGCCTCGGGAATGGCAGCCGAATCCGCCTGACAGATGGAAAGGGAGGTTTATATACAGCTGAAATTACAGATCCTAATCTTAAAAAGTGCCGGCTGGAGATAATTGAATATAAGCCACAATATGGGAAAAGAAATTTTGAGGTACATATTGCAATTGCCCCTACAAAGAATAACGACCGGCTGGAATGGTTTCTTGAAAAGGCAACTGAGATTGGTATTGATGAAATTACATTATTGATTTGCGAAAACAGTGAGCGTAAAATGGTAAAGCCAGAGCGTCTTGAAAAGGTGTTGATTTCTGCAATGAAGCAATCGCTTAAGACATATCTTCCTAAATTAAACCCAATAACTTCATTCGAAGAATTTATCCGGGAAAATAAATATTCTCATAAGTTTATTGCTCATTGCCATTCCGGGGAAAAGTCTCATTTAAAAGACAAAAGTTTAAAAGAAGGTTCGGTTCTGGTTTTAATTGGTCCGGAAGGAGACTTCAGTCAGGAGGAGATATCTCTTGCAGGACTGTATGGTTTCACTGGTATTTCTTTGGGAAATTCACGTCTTCGTACAGAAACTGCCGGAGTTGTGGCATGTCATATTATTAATCTGGCAAATGAATAAAGTTTTTAAGATTCATCAGGAAATTGTAATTTTCGCAAAATTTAAAAAATGAAATTTACTATTCTCTTACTGTTAATAGTCTTTATTAATGTGTTCAGCCAGGCACAAACGACCAGGATTGGCTTGCTTAAATACGGAGGTGGTGGCGATTGGTATGCCGATCCTACAGCTCTCCCCAACCTGATTGAATTCTGTAACTTACAAATGAACACAAATATACATCCAGAACCCTCTAATGTTGAAGTGGGAAGTCAGGAACTTTTTAATTTCCCTTTTGTACATATGACCGGACATGGGAATGTCGTATTTTCAGAGAATGAAGCCTTTAATCTTAAAACATATCTTGAAGCAGGAGGTTTTCTTCATGTCGATGATAATTACGGTCTCGATGAATTTTTCAGACGGGAAATAAAAAAGGTGTTTCCTGACAAGGAACTGATAGAACTTCCTGCCTCCCATCCTATTTTTCATCAAAAATACAGTTTTAGCAAAGGATTACCCAAAATTCATGAACATGACAACAAACCACCTCAGGCTTTTGGTATTTTTATTGAAGACCGTATGGTTTGCCTATATACATATGAATCAGACATCAGCGATGGGTGGGAAGACGAGGCAGTTCATAACAATCCTCCTGAATTACGTGAAATAGCTTTAAAAATGGGTGCCAACATAATCTCATTTGTTTTTAATCAATAAGCTGATACCAAATAAAACATATTTACTGGAAGGCTAATTAATTTATTGAAATTTATAAATGAAAAAATAAAACGATGAAAAAATTTACTATTGTATCATTATTAGTTCTTTTTATTGCCACTGTTTCCAATGCTCAGGATTACAATACAGGAATTGGTATAAGAGGTGGAACTTTCAATGGCATCACATTAAAACATTTCATAAGTAAAAATCAAGCTATTGAAGGATTGCTTGCTACACGGTGGCAGGGAATAAAAATTACAGGATTGTATGAAATTCACAACCAGGCATTTGATACACCTCGCTTGAATTGGTATTATGGAGTCGGAGGACATATAGGATTCTGGAATAGTGACAATTACAATCCAAGGTATAGGGACCGGAACTATACGGTAATTGGTGTGGATGGCATAATCGGAATTGAATACAATATTGGACCGATTCCTTTTAATGTCAGTCTCGACTGGAAACCTTATTTTGATATTTTCGGATATACGGGTGTTTGGTTCGATAGTGGAGCACTTTCAATCAGGTACATTTTCTAAAATAATACATGCATTAGACAAAGGCTGCTTCTGAATCCAATCTGGGCAGTCTTTTGCATTGGGATAAATTTTTGAGCTATGTAAGCAAGAAAATATCAACCCAACTAATGTCTGAAATGTTATAATAGTCAAATTTTATACAAATGAGAAAAATAATTTATTCATTTACATTGATTTGCTTTTTAACATTTGCAGGATTTGCCCAAGACTACAACACAGGCATTGGAATCAGAGCAGGTACTTCAAACGGACTGACCATTAAGCATTTCATTAGCACTAATTCATTAATTGAAGGCATATTTGCCACCCGTTGGCAGGGATATAATTTTACAGGGCTCTACCAGATATACAAACAGGCGTTTAATACCGATCGGTTAAATTGGTTTTATGGCTTTGGAGGTCATATCGGTTCTTATCAGGGAGATGAACACCGTCGGTTCGATAATGACAGGCAGTACTGGCTTTTAGGGATTGATGGGATCATAGGAATGGAATACAACTTTACTGAAATTCCGTTCAACATCAGTTTAGACTGGAAGCCCGCAATCGATTTTTCAAGTGGTTTTTACCCGTGGGGTGATGAGCTTGCTTTTTCTCTCCGGTATATTTTTTGAATACAAAAATAAATACCCCTCTGCACAGCAAAAGGGTATTTAGTCTACCATTGATTCTTCTATGCTTTTTCCAATTTAAGAGTTTCTGTAGGTTGATCACTTATTTCTATCGGACCAAAATACTGAATCGGACCCGGATAAATGTAATGTGTACCTAATGCCCATTCTCCACGCTTTGTCATAAAATATTTGAAAGGCGCTCCTTCCAAATCAACAAGAGCCTTTTGGATTACCGGCTTCATATGTCCATGTCTTTTTTCCATATTCATCATCATTGTAACCGGTACTCCGCCTGCAATCCATTCCTTAGCAGGGGCAGTAAGATTACGGACGGAAGCCATATAGCCAGTTTTTCCCGCTGAAACAAGCATGGAAGCAGTGTACCCCAAAGAGTAACAATAGTCGGCATCGAAATTAGAGGGAGCAGCACAACGGCCTTCATAACCGAAAAAATGATATTGGGTATTGAATTTTCCTTTGAATTCTCCGGTTGCAGCTATTTCTGAAAGCCTGGTCTTTACCATTTCACCAAGTAGTTTTTCGGTATCTATAAGCGATACCTGTACATTCCCATGCGGATCCCGATCGAGGGTAAGCTGATTGGCAATACCTGCAGGCAGTGATTCAAATAAACCGGCCGATTCCTTTGTTAATTGAAGTGCTACCCATTCTCTCTGATGAGATTTCTTCAGCATCTTAAATTCTCTTTCAGTTTCTGTTCCTTCTGCCAGTAAATCATTGAGCTCCGAAATAAGAACTTTCATTTCAGGCACGAATTCAATTAATCCTTCAGGAATTAATGCTACACCAAAGTTTTCACCGTTTTCAGAACGTTTGACAACAACATCGGCAATAAAATCAACTATGTTCTCAAGTGTTTGTTTATTTTCAGCAACTTCCTCAGATATGAGTGTAATATTGGGTTGAGTTTTTAAAGCACACTCCAGTCCAATATGGGAAGCCGAACGACCCATCAATTTAATAAAATGCCAATATTTTTTTGCTGAATTTGCATCGCGTTGTATGTTTCCAATGAGTTCCGAATAAACTTTAGTGGCTGTATCAAAACCAAATGAGGTTTCAATCATTTCATTCTTAAGGTCTCCATCAATAGTTTTAGGACAGCCAATTACCTGCACTCCTGATTTTTTTTGCAGGTAATATTCAGCGAGGACACAGGCATTGGTATTGGAATCATCACCTCCAATAATTATCAATGCATTCAATTCCAAATCTTTTGCAATTTCAAGTCCCTTATCGAATTGTGCTTCTTCTTCAAGTTTGGTACGGCCCGACCCTATGATGTCAAAACCTCCCGTATTTCTGTACTCATCGATTATTTCGGCAGTCAGTTCCATGTACTTATGATCAACCAACCCCCCGGGACCACCCAGAAAACCAAATAATCGGCTTTCCAAATTAATTTTTTTAATCCCGTCAAAAATACCTGAGATAACATTATGTCCACCAGGTGCCTGGCCACCTGATAATATAACGCCTACATTTACAGGTTCTCTTTGTTTGGAATCTGCTTCTTCTTCGAAGGTAACCAAAGGCATACCATAAGTACCCGGAAACAATTTTTCTATTTCCTGCTGGTCTGAAACCGATTGGGTTTTATTGCCTTCAGATATCCTGGGAATAGAGCTTTTCAATGATTGGGGCAATTTTGGTTGATACTTAGCCCTTTCCTTTTGTAATGCACTGATATCCATTTTTATAAATTTATTAATATTAATTTTACGAACAAAGTTCTTTTTTAAAACTGTTTATTGTGATTGTAAAAATCTATAAGACTAATTTCCTGTTATTTAAAAACCTTTCAAAAATAGTTTAAAAATTAACCGTTTCTGTTTGGGAAATAAGTTCCGGATTCGATTTAAAGTAAACTTAAAAAGATTCGAAAAGTGCTAATTTTACTCATTGGGTCCTTTTTCTTTGCTGATCCATTCTTTTTTTCCATTTTTCGAGAGCCAGTTGCTGTAAATCTTCCACTTTGTCTGATTCATCTACAATTTCAAGTCCCAGAAGCGTTTCAAACAGATCTTCCATAGTAACCAGGCCGACTACACTTCCAAAATCATCTTCCACCATTGCCAGATGTTCACGATTCAGGATCAGTGTATCCATTAATTTAGCAACTGTAAAATTATCGTTCACAAAAAGGATATTACGCTTAATTTCAGAGGCTTTGACTGAATGTTTATCTTGTGCTAAGTTTTCGAGTAAGTTATCCTTAAGTATAACTCCTGTAATATTATCGGGATTATCATGGTATATGGGAATTCTTGAAAAAACCATTGGTTTTACTTCTTTATAAATTTCATCCATTCTCAGATTTTCATTCACAGTTACTATCACAGAACGGGGAGTCATAATATCTCTCACTTTGAGGTTTTCCAATCGCAGCAGATTTTGAATAATCGATTTTTCCTCACGGTCGAGTGCTCCGCTTTGCAGACCGACATCAGCCATAGCTGCAAAATCGGCACGACTGAACACACTCTGTCCTTTCTCCGTTTTCACCATTCGGGTAATGCCTTTGCTTAACCATACGAAAGGGGCAAGCACAACCAGCAGAACACGAAGTGAATTGACCGTAAAAGGAGTTAACTGTTGCCAGAAAACAGCGCCAAAAGTTTTAGGAATTATTTCCGAAAGGACAAGTATTGCAAGTGTCATACCACCTGCTATCAGTGATTCATAAGAAGTAGTTACAATCAATAAATTGACCTGTTGAGTTCCAAATAATTTACCTGCCTCAACACCCACTCCAAGGGCACCAACTGTGTGAGCAAACGTATTTAATGTTAATATAGCTGACAGCGGCCTATCTATGTCTTCTTTCATCTTATTTAGGAAATGACCTATCTGAGGTTTTTCTGTTTGCATCCGGCCAACAAAAGAAGGGGTGTTGCTTAAAAGAACGGCCTCCCACATAGAGCAAAAAAAAGATACGACAATTGATAAAGTAAAAAACAAAAATAATTCTGTCATCTGGTTAATATATTAATCCCGGATTATATAAAAAACCACTGGAATGTTTCAGCCAGGTTGCCGGTTCTTTATGCATTTTTCAATTACTAAAATAATTATTTCGCACCTGAATAAAAAGACAGATCTAAAATAAATACAAAAGAAGCATTATTTTTGTTTCCATAACTTACTGCACTTTTAATTTATTACATTCGTTGAAAATGAAATACCTTTTAAAAACTATATGAAATTGTACTTCACAATATTATTAATTGCAATTGGATCTCAACAATTAAATGAAAAGAATAACAAGGATCCATACCAGTGGCTCGAAAGCATTGACGATGAAAAAGCACTTGAATGGGTGCATAACTGGAATTACAAAGCACAGAAAACATTTTCGTCGCATCCTGAATTCCAAAATATATATGATAAAAATCTGGAAATAATGAATTCGACTGACCGGATAGCTGACCCGGTAATTTATGGAAATTTTATTTATAATTTTTGGCAGGATGAAAAGCATGAAAGAGGAGTATGGCGCAGGACAAGTCTAAAAAGTTACCTTGAGAAAAAACCTCAGTGGGAAAATTTAATTGATATTGATAAACTCTCCGGGCAAGATAACATAAAATGGGTTTTTAAAGGAGCAACAGGTCTTTATCCTGATTATCAAAGGTTTCTGGTCAATCTTTCCAAAAGTGGTGGTGATGCTGTTGTAATAAAAGAATTTTGTGCAGAAACAAAATCGTTCGTTGAAGGTGGTTTTATTATTCCCGAGGCTAAAGGAAGTGCAAGCTGGATAAATGATAACTCGCTCTTAGTATCAACAAACTTTGGAGAGGGTGTAACAGCCTCGGGCTATCCTTATCAGGTAAAAATTCTAAAAAAAGGAATGCAACTGAAAGATGCACAGGAAGTTTTTAAAGGTGAGGAAAATGATATGGGTGTATGGGGTTCTGTTATTCCTACGGAGAAAAAGATTTACCAGTTGGTAGCCCGTCGTACTTCATTTTACGAAGGAGAATACTACTTTATTGAAAACGGAAAAACCATAAAACTTCAACTACCTGCAGATATTGAACTTAGTACTATTTTTAAGGATAAGGTAATTTTTCAACTAAAATCAAACTGGTGCATAAACAACAGAAAATATTCACAGGGTTCTGTTATAAGTATTGGATACGATAATTTGCTGAAAGGAAAAATAGATGCTGAACTTTTGGTATCACCAGATGAAAAGTCAAGTGTAACAAGTATTTCTGCCACAAAGGACCATTTGCTGATTAATATGCTGGTTAATGTAAAAAGCGAACTGTACTCTTACCAATGGGATAAAAATTGGAAGAAGAAAAAAGTAGATGCTCCTGATCTGGGAAACATTACTTTAGGGACATCCGACCGGTTCAGCAATCAATTCTTCTATTATTTTCAAAATTTCTTGAAACCATCAACTTTGTATTATGGAGATGCTGGTACAGGAAAGTCTCACGCTTTACATTCCCTTCCATCGTGGTTCAATACGGATAAATTTCAGGTCCGGCAACTGGAAGCTGTTTCTAAAGACGGTACTCCAATCCCATATTTTGTTATTCATATGAAAGACATGGAATTCAATGAATCAAACCCCACTCTGCTTTATGCCTATGGTGGGTTTGAGGTGCCCCAGCTTCCCCGGTTTTCTGCCCTCACAGGTACAGCCTGGCTTGATAAAGGCGGAGTATATGTATTGGCAAACATTCGCGGAGGAGGAGAGTTTGGACCCCAATGGCACCAGGCAGGGTTAAAAGAGAACCGCCAAAAGGTTTTCGATGATTTTTATGCAGTTGCAGAAAGTCTGATTTCAAAAAAAATTACTTCACCTCAAAAGCTGGGCATATATGGAGGCAGTAATGGAGGATTGCTGGTTGGGGTAGCAATTACACAGCGTCCTGAATTGTTTGGAGCTGCTGTTTGTGCTGTCCCCCTGCTTGATATGCAACGATACAACAAATTGCTTGCAGGTGCCAGCTGGATGGCTGAATATGGAAATCCCGATGACCCGGAAGAATGGAAATATATAAGGAAATATTCACCGTATCACAATGTAAAAAAAGGGTTAGATTATCCTGAAGTTTTTTTTACAACATCAACTCGTGATGACAGGGTTCATCCAGGTCATGCACGAAAAATGGTAGCGAAAATGCATAATTTGGGTTACACCATTTATTATTATGAAAATACTGAGGGAGGACATGCCGGGGCCTCTACCAATGAGCAGCGTGCTCAAATGTATGCACAGATTTATACCTATCTCCACATGAAATTATTAGACACCTAACCCAGTCAGGCATTTTGAAGTTAAAATATCAGTTTTTTTTACCATTAAAATCAGCTTATAGCCGGCAGAGAACTCAATGGTATATGTTACATTTGTTTCATTACAAACCCGGATGATGGAACCATACAAGACGCAATTTTTGAAGGTTATTGATTAATCCCGGTACGACGCGCCGGGATTATTTCTTTTTATCTCTATCCTATTTGCATCTCTACCTTATTTGATCTAAGGCTTCATTCACATTCTCAACCGGAAGATGACACGAGCCGTTTCTGCACACATATATTAATGTTTTACCATTCTTATAACGTCCCTTAAATAGCGACACATCACTACTACCTTGGGTTATAGCCCACAATACGTTTGGCCTGTATTCTTTTTGCATTTCAAGTAAAGTTTCTTCTGCATTTTCACCACAAACTGCTACTTCAAAATAGGGTTCTGCCATTTTGAGCATCAGGTGTCCCCAATTAGCGAATGCGTGAGGGTATTTGGTAAAATGCGGAACTACATGGTGAAGCATTTTTTCTGCTTTTTCTAAATATTCCGGATTGCCAAACAACAGGTACATTGCATGAAGGTTATTGGCCATAACAGAATTGGCAGCAGGAATTACATTGTCTTCAATTTGATAATGATTGGAAACTGCTGGCCTTGGCTCTTTAGCCGAATAATAAAATAATCCTGTTGTTTCATTAAAAAAGTTATTATATGAATATTCGAATAATTCTTTGGCTATCTGCAACCACTCATTATCTCCCGACACTTCAAAAATTGAAAGGTATGCCTGGATAACAAGGGCATAATCATCAAGGAATCCATTCACAGCATTTTTCTCATGTTTCCACGAGTGAAAGAGTTTTCCCTCAGATGAAATCATGTATTTCTTAATGAACCGGGCATTATTCAATGCCAGCGTTTTAAAATAATTATCTCCAAAAGCTTTATAGGCGTCTGTCAATCCCTGAACTACAAGTGCATTCCATGATGCAAGAATTTTATCATCGAGACCAGGTCGGATTCGATTATTACGCTGGTTTAATAAAAGGTTTTTCCATTCTTCTATCTTTTCCATTGATGCTTCAACAGACAAATCATTTCGTACGGTAAAATCTTCATCTGACATATCTCTCAGCAAAATGTAATTTCCCTTTTCCCAAAAGCCTTTCGTATTAATGTTAAAATAACGGGAAAAAAGCTCATAATCACTCTTCAGTAATTCCTGAAGCTCCTCCTGATTCCATACATAGAATTTGCCCTCTTCACCTTCGCTATCAGCATCGAGTGATGAATAAAAAGCATTTATGGGTTCCATCATCTCCCTTTCAATGAACCGGGCTGTTTCATAAACTATTTTTCTAAATTCTTCGTGCTTATACTTCTGATACGCCCTGGAATAAACCCCAATTAATTGACCATTATCGTACAGCATTTTTTCAAAATGAGGCACTTTCCATTTTTCATCGGTTGAATACCGGGCAAAACCTCCACCTATCTGGTCATAAATTCCTCCGTAAGCCATTTTCTGAAGAGTAAGTTCAACAAAACCCAGCACCTCTGAATCATTCTTCAATGTCCCGTAATAGAGCAGGAAGTCAAGATTCACTGGCATTGGAAATTTTGGATGCCCTGTTCTGCCTCCATTCTCAAAGTCAAAATGCTTCTTCCATGTTGTTACACTTTTTTCTATGATACGACTGTCAACCTGCGCTGGAGTTTCCGGCAATACAGAATTCAGAGTTTGCTCAATTCCATTCTGCAGGTTTTGGGCATATTCAAACGTTTTCTCTTTATTTTCCCTCCAAAATTGCGCAATTGCAGTTAAATTGTTCAACCATGTTTTTTTGGGAAAATAAGTCCCCCCCCATATCGGCCGGCCATCGGGAAGAGCAATTATATTTAAGGGCCATCCACCCTGAAGCCCCATTAAATGAATTGCAGTCATGTAATAGGCATCCACATCGGGGCGTTCCTCCCGATCGACTTTTATACAGTAAAAATGTTCATTCATAACTTTTGCAACTTCTTCATCTTCAAAACTCTCCTTTTCCATAACATGACACCAGTGACAGGCAGCATAACCTATGCTAACCAAAAGTAATTTTTTATTTTCAACGCTATTCAGGATTTCCTGATCTTCCCAGGGATTCCAGTTTACAGGATTATGGGCATGTTGCAACAAATAGGGAGAAGAAGAATGTATCAATGCATTCGTATGCTGATTATTCATTATAATTAATTAAATATTAAGGTCTACAATCTCAAACAAAACATATTGGTGAAGGTTTTAAACAGGATCTTAATGCAAACCTGAAAGCCTGATTTCTGCTTAAAAACCGTTTGATTTTAACATGAAAATTGTACCTTTCAGCCGGAATTTAAACAATTATAAACCATGCAGAAATTAATCTACGTATTGATGCTTTTCATAATTACCATTTCTCTTTTCTCAATAATGTCTTGTGAAAAAGATGAAGTTGGAAGCCGGACCAGGGAAATAGAGATGGAAGAATTAAAAAAACAACTCGAACAACTGGAGAAAGATGGAGTTGATATAGATACTACAAACTTATCGGTATTCTATTTTTTGATGAAAGAAGGTAACGGGCCTGTTCCCAAAGTAGGTGATTCATGTTTTGTTAAGTATATCGGGTTTCTTCCAAATGGAAATAAAATTGAGGATTCTAATGAAATTCATCCGCCTGAAGGAATCTGGGGATTTATTTACAAACCATCTCATAAAGTAATTGGCTTAATCAGCGGTATAGGTCAAATGAACCAGGGATCTATAATCCAGATGTATATTACATCTGATCTTGCTCATGGAAGTAAAGGAACTACTGGTATTCCACCTTTTACCACCTTAATATACCGGGCAGAAATGATCAGGTTAAAACCTGCAAATTAAAATTATATCCGGAAAGTTGCCATGAAACAAATCGAATTCTCTTACCACAAAGTTTATTTGAATTAATTAATTTTTCGAAAAAGGAAAAAAAATAACATATTTTACCTATTCTACAACATAAAATGTTTGATCAACAAGATTTGGTTGTAACTTCGACTGAATAATAGGTGATACGACAATTCATAAATACCTGGATATGGAAAAATTTATTAATAGTTTCATGAGAACCATTACCTGTTGCAATCTCGAAACCGGAGATTTCCCCGGACCAGTAGTTACTATTTCACGGCAGGCTGGATGTTCAGCACAACGAATTGCAATTAAACTGTCGAAAATACTAACCGGATACAGTTACA
The DNA here is from genome assembly GCA_041684965.1 of Mariniphaga sp. Classification (GTDB taxonomy): domain Bacteria; phylum Bacteroidota; class Bacteroidia; order Bacteroidales; family Prolixibacteraceae; genus Mariniphaga. Next base: position 13,301 of record JAWLGR010000039.1, on the reverse strand, counting down.
TGTCTGATACCAAAACCGAAGCTGATTGGAAATGGGTAGATAAGAATGTTTTCGAACAAGTTGTTACTGATATGATGGAAGATGTAAAGTCAGGCGGATATGATGATACTGAAGAAGCCATTAAAATGCTGGACCAGGTTGCACATGCATTTTCAAACGAGACAATTTACGATATTTCAGATTCACAACTTATTGATACTTTCAAGGGAGTTATTTGCCGGCTCGCCTGTACAGGCAGGGCTATTATTGTAGGACGATCTGCAGGTGTAATATTGGGAGAGATTCCCAATAAGCTGAACATTCGCCTTGAGGCTCCTATGGAATGGAGAATAAACCGAATTATGCAGTTAAAGGATTTCAGTCAGGCAGAAGCTGTTAGTTATGTTAAGGCAATGGATTCAAAACGGGACGCCTTCATTGAAAAAATTATTGGACGGAAAGCAAATAACGATGATTTTGATGTTATATTTAACTATGCCTCCCTGCAGGATGATGAAATTATTGATGCAATTGTAAATATTTTAAAAAATAAAAAAATAATTTCACATTACGAGGATTATTAAATAAAAATGTTTATTGCTTTTCTCTGATATATCTCTCATCTTACATGTAGCTGCTTCAGTATTGGGGCAGCTTTTTTTATTTTTCAAAAACATACTCCCAACATAGAAAAATGTCAAAGCTTCTTAAACCAGGCTCCTGCCTCCTTCCATTCAGAAACTGACTTTGTTTTAACAGAATATTTAAAACCAGGATGTATGCTTGCAGCGCCTATTTCTCCTGTTTTGCTTATTGCTATAAAACCAACCTGGTGGTTTTCGGATCCGGTGATTTCTTTCACAATACGGGCAATTGCCGAGTTGCAGGCTTCTTCAGGAGACATACCATTGCGCATAAATTCAACCACTAAAAAACACCCCATAGTTTTCATCAACAATTCTCCTGTACCGGCAGCAACAGCACCACCTGCTTCTCCATGAACATACAATCCGGCACCTACTACCGAAGAATCCCCCACCCGACCATGGATTTTAAAAGAAGGGCTACCCGAAGAGATGGCACCACATAAACGACCTTTTTCATCAATTGCCAACATGCTTATTGTACCCGGATTTTGTATGAGCTGACTTTCCACATCCGTTATTGAGCTGGATTCCTTCGCATTTTTCTTCTGCTTTAACCATTCCTTGCGCATTTCTTTCGTAAGCAACTTTTCTTTTTTGAATCCATTTTCGAGAGCAAATCTTTGTGCACCTTTTCCACTTAGCATAACATGAGAAGTATTTTCCATCACCAGCCGCGCTACTGAAACCGGATGTTTAATGCATTGCAGAAAAGCAACACTTCCAGCATCGCCTCTTTCATTCATAATACTGGCATCAAGTGTTACTTTCCCACGATTATCCGGAAATCTAACATAACCCAATTCAGTCAAATCAGAATCAACTTCCGCTGCCCGTATCCCTTCCTCTACAGCATCAAGTGAGTACCCCCCCTCAGAAAGAATTTTCCAGGCAGTATCATTAATTGACATACCAATCTTTAAAGTTGAAATAACAATTGGAAAAGCGAAGTTTACAGGGTTATTATTTGCATCAGCAAGTTTTGAAAAACCGATACCGGCAATGCTGAATGCAGTCTTTCTTATAAATGAACGACGTGTTGTAACCATTTTGATTTCTAACTAATATATGCTTTCAACAGTAATTTTTCTGGATTATCCTTTTTTCAAAAAAAAAACCAGAATGTCTTAGCTGATAAAATCCATACAACATATATGCCTTTTTTAATCGTGTGAGAAATCCTGCACGGTCTTCCTGTATTTGGAAAATGCAACTGCCCTTGAAATAAATCCAAGGTATTTACCACCATCAATAACAGCAAGGTTGTATCTTCCAGACGTTTCAAATTTTTGTGCTACGGTTTCCATAGTATCATCAGGTGAAATAAATGATTCAGGCATATAAATCAAATCTTTTACCTTAATCTTATCATATAGCTCGTAATCAAAAATAAGTGTTCTGACATCTGAAAGTTTAACCATCCCCTTTAAATACCCCTGGTCATCAACCACAGGATAAAGGTTCCGGTGGGAGACGGATATTGCTTTTACCAGGTCACGAAGGGTTGCATCGGGCTTAAGTACTTCAAAATCTGTTTCTATAAGATTGCGTACGTTCATCATTCGTAATACGGATTTATCTTTATGATGAGTTAGCAAATCACCGGCAAGAGCAAGTCTCTTTGTGTATACAGAATGTGGTTCAAAACCCATTATGGTTACATATGCAACAGTAGAAGCTATTATAAGGGGAATAAATAAATCATATCCTCTTGTCATTTCTGCTGTTAAAAAAATTGCAGTTAAAGGGGCATGCATTACCGCAGCCATCATGCCAGCCATTCCTGCAAGCGCAAAATTATCAACCGGCAGGTTAAATTGCCCAACTAAATTCGATACCAAAGCAAAAAAATATCCTGCAATGGCACCCATAAACAGGGTTGGTGCAAAAATACCACCAACTCCGCCCGAACCTGTAGTGGCAACCATTGCTATTACTTTAAAGACCAGTATCCCAAGCAAGAAAACCAGGAACATGTAATCCATATTCTGAAAACTGAAAAATAACGAATTGTTTAGCAGTTCAGAACCCCGGTTGTTAAATATGAGGGAAATCTCCCGGTAACCTTCGCCCCATAATGGTGGAAAAATAAAGACCAGCAACCCAATTATAAGCCCTCCTATTAAAAGCCTCAGACCCCAGGAAGGAATTCGTTTAAATTTTCCTTCCAGAAACATTGTCATCCTGGTAAAATAAATCGCTATTATACCGGTAAAAACACCAAGTAATATGTAGAACCAGATTGTATTTAGCGAAAACGGATGGATTTGAGCAAAACGGAGTAAAACATCCTCTCCCATAAAAAAATAGGTAAGAGTAGTGGCAGTAACTGCCGAAATGAGTAATGGAATTAAGTAGGCCATTGTCAAGTCAAGCATCAGCACTTCCAGTGTGAAGATTATCCCTGCAATGGGTGCATTAAAAATACCGGCAATAGCTCCTGCAGCACCACAGCCAATCATTAATGTAACATATTTATACTTCAATCTGAAAAAACGGGCCAGATTAGAACCTATTGATGCGCCTGTATATACAATAGGTGCTTCTGCTCCAACAGACCCTCCAAAACCAATTGTGAGTGAACTGGCCACCATCGACGACCAGGAATTGTGTGATTTAATCCTGCTGCTTTGTCTCGAAATAGCATAAAGAATTTTTGATACACCATGTCCGATATCATCTTTAACAACATATTTTACAAAAAGCACGGTAAGAAAAATACCAACAAATGGATAAATCAAAAACAGATAACTGGTGGAACCAACCTCAAACCAGTTGGTAAGTTTTGTGCCAACAAAATGAATGAGGTTCTTCAGTATGAGCGCTGCCAACCCGCTGAATATGCCCACAACGAAGGATAACAGGTATAAAAAATGTCTTTCAGGAATCCGCGCAATACGCCATAAAATCAACTTATGAAGTAAAATCCCCGAATACCTTTGCCACAATATATATGTCTTTCTAATCATTAAATATCCGGTTTTGGATTGTAAAAGTACAAAAACACTCCGTTGGTACTCAATATTGCGCATCCACATTTTGAGATATCACAAAATTAATTTTACTGCTGCAATAATATTGAAACCAATTCAATTAAAATCTTAGGTATTTTGATTTGTAAAGTCTTATACAGAAGTTAATTAGGATATGCAGGAGCGTTATCGTAAAATCGGCTCCATCCTACTAAATGATTTTCACTTACACACCTCCCAAATGGGCTATTGACAATAAGAATTTCCTCACATACTTTATGTTCAAAAAATTTATGCAGTTTTAATAGTGATTCTTTAGCATTATGAATGCAACACTATTTGTAGTTCCATTGTTAATAATAGCAAAAGTCAAAGTAGAATATATTAATTTTATTTCAATCTCCTCTGCAAGAATCTATTGAATAAAACCAAATAAAAGAAAATGAAATTAAAAATATCAGGATCAAGCGGCTACCTTGGGAAGATTATTTCTAAAGAATTAATTAAAAACGGTCACCAGCCAGATGGAATAAACCGTCAATTACTTTATGGTCCTGAGGAAAAATTGGCTGCCGAGCTTAAAAATACCGATGCTGTCATTCACCTTGCAGGGGCCCCAATATTAAAACGATGGGACGATAAAAATAAAAAGGAAATTCTGGGCAGCCGTGTAGAAACCGCTAAAAATCTGTCAAGGGCAATAAACCTTCTTGAAACCAATCATCGTCCCCGCAAAGTAATATCTGCTTCAGGAATTAGTATTTTCTCTTCCGGAAAATTACATACGGAAAAAAGTATTGATTTTGATTCCGGTTTTCTGGGCGAAGTTGTAAAAAAGTGGGAGGAGGCTTGGGTTGAGCTTCCCCCTGACGTTGAGCTGACCATATTCAGAACTGCAGTAGTTTTGGGAAAGCAATCTCCCACAATAAAAAAAATGCTTTTCCCTTTTAAAATGGGTGTAGGTGGCAAAATAGGTAATGGAAAGCAACCTTTCCCGTTTGTTCACGAAAAAGATGTTGCAAGAGCATATATTTGGGCATTGGAAAATAAACAATCAAAGGGGACATACATTTTGGCTGCACCTTCCCGAATTGACAATGCCGGGTTTACCAAGGCATTGGCAAGTTCCCTTAACAGACCGGCTTTTTTAACAATACCTTCATTTATTTTGAAACTAATATATGGTGAAGCCTCGGTTATGCTTACCAGTAGTCCCGAAGTGCATCCTGGAAAACTGCTTAAAAATGGATTCAACTTTGAATATTCAACAGTAGAACACGCATTGAACCAAATTTTTAATTAGTAAATTAATACTTTAAGATGCAAAAATCAAACAGATATAGTTAATTAAGAAAAGCTGTTTAGTAAATGATGAAAAATTCTCAGATCAAAAACAGGAACAAATTCCTGATATATTCATTGCTGTCAATTCTGGTCATAGGAATTGTTGATTATTATACCGGTTCAGAAATTGCATTTTCCATTTTTTATCTCATTCCTGTTTTATTTTTAGCATTGCAAAAAAATATAAAAAAATACCATATTATACTGATTGCATTATTGGCATCAACTTTATGGTTCGTGGCTGAATTCAGTACAAAAAAATTCTCTAATGACCTGATTCCAGTATGGAATGCTTTTGTCCGGCTGGTGATTTTTTTAGTTGTTGGCATACTGGCATATAACCTGAATCTTAAACATCAAAAGCTTATTGATACAAACAGGCATCTTAAAAAATTAAATCAGGAAATGAATAAATTAATAGGAATTACAGCCCATGATTTAAGAAACCCCATAGGAAATATATCTGCCTTTTCTGATTTACTTATAAACAGCTACTCAGATAAAATCCATCCAAATGCCCTGAAAATAATTCATTATATTAAAGGCATCAGTAATAGTACACTCGATATGCTCGAAAAATTGCTGGATATATCGAAAATAGAATCAGGGACAATCAATCTGTCTGTGAAAAGACAGGATTACCAGGAATTTTTAAAATACCATATTGCTTTAAATCAAATGCTGGCCGATAAAAAGCAAATAAAAATTAATTTTAAACCGGCAAAACATGAAATCATTTTTTCATTCGATGAACATTACTTAAGTGAAGTTATAAATAACCTGCTTACCAATGCAATAAAATACTCCTATGTAAACAGTGAAATTAATGTAAACGTGTCTGTAATAAAAAACAATGTAAAAACCGAAGTTAAAGATAATGGCCAGGGAATTCCAAAAGATGAACATGAAAAACTTTTTCAGTATTTTCAAAAAACAAGTGTAAAACCTACTGCTGGCGAAAAAAGTACGGGGTTAGGATTAGCTATAGCAAAAAAGATTGTGGCTGAACACAAGGGTACATTGGGAGTTGAAAGTGAACCTGGCAGAGGTTCTAAATTTTACTTTGAGTTACCAATGAAAAACAAGAATTAATAAAATAAAGCTAAACTGAAAAAATTATAACAAAATGAATAAGCTCTACATAAAAAATATGGTATGCAACCGTTGCAAAATGGTTGTAAAATCAGAGCTCGATAAGTTAGGAATCAATTCTTTACAGGTTGAACTTGGTGAAATCATTCTTGAAAATGAACTTTCCGATGAGCAAAAAACAGTAGTGGATTCGAAATTAAAGGAGCTTGGATTCTCTGTTATTGATGATAAGAAAAGCAGGATCATTGAAAAAATCAAAACATTGATTATAGAGCTTGTACATGTACAAAATTGCCAGCTAAGCTCCAACCTTTCCAACTACCTGAGCAGCCGGCTAAACCATGATTACACCTATCTGACCAACCTGTTTTCGGAAGTGGAAGGCACTACCATTGAAAAATATTATATAGCCCAAAAAATTGAGAAGGTAAAGGAATTGTTGGTATATGATGAACTGTCGTTGAGTGAGATTGCCTTCCACCTGAATTATTCCAGTGTATCGCACCTAAGCAATCAGTTTAAAAAAGTTACCGGACTCACACCAAGCCACTTTAAAAACATTCGTATAGAAAAACGCAAGCCTCTTGACGAAGTGTAAATCATGCAAATCTTTTCAATAATGGTATAAAAGTCTACCGGTTTTTTGTTGTGATATTTGCATTGTAAACAATTTAAAGCACCAACACAATGGAAAACTCTGTTAAACATCCGGTATATATTCCTGTAGAGGGCGTTGACAATGAACACGATGCCCGTATATTGGAAGAAAAACTCATTAAAGTTAAAGGAATTGCCTCACCAAGGGTAGAAATCAATAATCGCCGGACAGTTATTGAAACGGCCAATGGTCTGTCAGTAATATCCGATACAGTGAATGTGATTCGCAGTTTGGGCTATCAGGTTCCTGTAATTAAAAAGACTTTCCCTGTGCTTCATATGAGTTGTGCATCTTGTGCCTCAAGTGCCCAGAGTATGGTAAAGTCAAAGGAGGGTGTAATTGATGCCTCAGTGAATTTTGCCACTTCTTCACTCGCTGTGGAATACCTGCCCAACCTTGTCAGGCCGGAAGAAATGAAAGAAGCTCTTCAGGCAGTGGGATACGACCTGGTAATTGAAACCAGTTCCGGCACGCAGGAATCGCTGGAGGAAATAAGGGAGTCAAAATTCAAAAAGTTACGCAAACGAACTATTGGAGCCATCCTGCTTTCCATTCCGGTAGTAATCATCGGAATGTTTTTCATGAATATCCCATATGCCAATGAAATAATGTGGATTTTGTCCACTCCGGTAATCCTTCTGTTCGGAAAAGAGTTTTACATAAACGCGTGGAAACAGGCTAAACACCGTTCCGCAAACATGGATACCCTGGTGGCATTAAGTACAGGCGTTGCATATATTTTTAGTGTATTCAATACGCTGTTCCCACAGTTCTGGCAAAACAGGGGATTGCATGCACATGTGTATTTTGAGGCAGCTGCAGTAATTATTGCCTTTATACTTCTTGGAAAACTGCTCGAAGAAAAAGCAAAAGGCAATACATCGAATGCCATCAAAAAACTGATGGGCCTGCAGCCAAAAAAAGTAACCGTGTTGATGCCTGATGGCGTCCAAAAACAAATTCCGGTAGAGCAGATTCAAAAAGGAGATGTGGTAGTGGTAAAACCGGGAGAGAAAATAGCAGTTGATGGAGTTGTAACCGAAGGTAACTCGTATGTTGATGAAAGTATGTTAACCGGTGAACCGGTGCCGGTTTTAAAATCTGCAGAAGAAAAAGTATTTGCAGGAACCATTAACCAAAAAGGAAGCTTCCGGTTCCGGGCAGAAAAGGTAGGGGCTGAAACCATGCTGGCCCAGATAATCAAAATGGTGCAGGATGCACAGGGCAGTAAGGCACCGGTGCAAAAGCTGGTTGATAAAATTGCGGGAGTTTTTGTGCCTGTGGTAATGGCAATTGCTGTTATTGCTTTTGTTTTGTGGATTGTGCTCGGAGGAGAAAATGGATTCACTCAAGGATTGCTGGCACTAATTACGGTTTTGGTAATCGCCTGTCCATGTGCTTTGGGACTTGCTACCCCTACAGCCATAATGGTGGGTGTAGGAAAGGGGGCTGAAAATGGTATACTGATTAAGGATGCTGAAAGTCTCGAACTTGCTAAAAATATAAATGCTGTAGTATTGGATAAAACAGGTACCATCACCGAGGGGAAACCAGTTGTGACAGATATTTCCTGGTTTAATAATGACGAATCGACTAAAAATGCCTTGTTCAGCATAGAAAAACAATCGGAACATCCGCTGGCTGAAGCTGTGGTTAACCATTATTCCGGTTTAACCGAGATTCCGCTTAGTAACTTTGAAAGCATTACCGGGCAGGGGGCCGGAGCCCAATCGAATGGAAATACATACCTGGTTGGTAATAAAAAGCTTCTTTACGGACATAATGTTATCATTCCAAAAGAACTTATCCAAAAGGCAGATGCCTGGAGCAATGAGGCTAAAACAGTAATCTGGTTTGCCGAAAACAACAACGCTCTGGCTGTCATTGCAATTGCTGATAAAATAAAGGAAACTTCGGGGGATGCCATAAAAGAATTACAAAATGCGGGAATAGAGGTATATATGCTCACCGGCGATAATGAAGCCACAGCCAAGGCAATTGCTGCCAGTGCCGGAATCAGACACTATCAGGCAGAAGTGTTGCCTGACCAAAAGGCTGAATTTGTAAAACAATTGCAGACAAAAGGGAAAAAAGTTGCCATGGCCGGCGACGGTATTAACGACAGCACCGCACTGGCTCAGGCCGATGTGAGTATTGCCATGGGAAAAGGAAGCGATATCGCAATGGATGTGGCTAAGATGACAATTATATCTTCCGATTTAAAGAAAATACCAATGGCTATAAAACTCTCGAAGCAAACAGTCAAAACAATCAGACAAAATCTGTTCTGGGCATTTATATATAACGTGATTGGTATACCAATAGCGGCCGGGATTTTGTACCCTGTCAACGGGTTTATGCTTAATCCAATGATTGCCGGTGCTGCCATGGCCATGAGCAGTGTGAGTGTTGTATCAAACAGTTTGCGCCTTAAATGGAAAAAATAAACTGCATGTAATACTGTTATCTTGAACCTGGCAAACCGAAAATCTGTTTCATTTAACAGGTACAGGCTTAAAAAGGGGTACCCCCACACATAATATATTGTATATGCGTTATAAACGAGCAATTTCCTGGTTTTTTATTTCAATCTTTTTTTTCCCATTATCTTACCTTGCTATAGCACAGGAAAAGGAAAACAGCTTTTCATTAAGAAATTTATTTGGTACTTCTCCTCAACAGGAAGAGGTACATATTGACAAGTACTTTCATTTCAGTGAACTTCATGAATGGGGAGAAGAAACCGAAAGGTTTTACCGGAACAGGGATTACAAACCAGCCTGGTTCAATAATAGTTCACTAAACAAACTTGGGGAGAAAGTCATGGAAAACCTGAAATCATCATGGGAAGAGGGCTTGCCTGAACCTGTTGTTTACCTCGCAAAAGTTGAAGATGCGATGCTTCGGATGCATAAGCGTTCTGCCGGAAGAACTTCTTTGCCGGAAATAATCACTGAAGCTGATGTGAATTTAACGCTTGCATGGTTTGATTTTGCCTCAAAACTGCATTCCGGCATTCTTAATCCTGCCGAACTAAATGTAGTCTGGGAAATTTTACCCGACGAGGTCGATCTCGTAAAACATCTGGAGGAGGCTGTTAACAAGGGAAAAATCTCTCAATCATTCGACAGATTAAAACCACAGCATGAGCAATACGATTTGCTTCTCACAGCATATAAAAATTTACTTGAGGTAAAAGCCAGCGGCGGCTGGCTATTGCCGGATACTTTAACAAAACTCAAAGAAAAGGATTCTCACCACAGCGTAATCCGTTTAAAAAGGTTTCTGTCTGCAACGGGTGATATTCAGGAAGTAGATACTTTCTGGTTTAATTCTCCCGGATTTGACCACATACTCACACAGGGAGTGAGAAAATTCCAATTCAGGCATGGTCTTAAACAGGATGGAGTTGTTGGTGAGGCTACTTTGAAGCAAATGAGTGTACCAATCGACTACAGGCTGGATCAAATCAGACTGAATATAGATCGCATCCGCTGGTTGCCCGACGATTTTGGCAACCACCACATTGTGATTAATATCCCTGATTTCTCTTTCGAATACCGAAAAAATGGAGAATCGGTCCAGGAGATGAATGCAGTGGTTGGAAGAAATGAAAATTATACACCTGTTCTGGAAGATACGTTGTATTCTATTGTGTTCAATCCAACCTGGAATATTCCAAACAGCATCGCAACAAATGAAATTTTTCCTAAAATGCTGGAGGACACCACCTATATGGAAAGAAACAACTATTCAATATTGTATGATTCCTATGTCAGCAAAGATACAATCGACTACAAAACATATGACTGGTCGGAAGTTTCCCGCGACAGCTTTCCATTTTTCATAGTCCAGCATCCTGGCCCATTAAATTCCCTGGGACGTGTTCAATTCATGCTGCAAAATCAATACAGTATATTTTTACACGATACGCCTGCAAACCATCTGTTCAGTATTCAGCAACGGGACTTCAGTCATGGATGCGTTCGCCTTGAACGCCCAGCAGAGTTAGCTGTAACTATACTGAGAGAACAATTACCCACCGACACCATCAGCAGATATCTTTCAGAACAGGAAAAGAAAGTAATTTACCTGGAGAAAAAAATACCGGTGCATATTATTTATCAGACTGCCTGGGTGGATGAAAACGATCTGCTTCATTTCAGAAAAGATATCTATGGATTCGACCGGTTGTCGATGCCTGTGCTTAAGAGAAGAATTTTTGATATGACTGTAATGAAAGAAAATGAATATTAAACGCATAAAAACCGGTTGTGGCATAATAATTGAATAATACTGCACGTTCTGAATTAAAAAGTAAGAATAAAAATAGTAAGCTAAAACAAAAACGAATACACACAAATGACAAGAAAACTCTCTACCTCATTTTTTTTATCAATCATTTTTGTAATCTTCGGGGCCGGAATGAAATCGGCAGATGCAAAAGCAAAAACCGCTAAGGCAGTACAAATGCTGTTTAGCGAACTTTATAACAACAATCCTTCAAACATGCCTTCTAAAGAGGCATTTGCTGCTGCTTATAAAGGATACAAAGCCATGAAGGCAATTCCCGGAACCATAAGAAAGAACATCATTACAGTTATAGATTTTAGCCTGCCATCAACAGCAAAAAGATTGTGGATAATTGAAATGGAATCAAAAGAAGTACTTTTCAATGATTATGTAGCTCACGGCCGGAATTCAGGTGATGATGTGGCAGCTTCATTCTCAAACGTTTCGGGTTCTAACATGAGTTCAATCGGTTTTTATGTCACCGCAGAAACCTATCACGGGAAACATGGGCTTTCATTGCGGCTCGAGGGAATGGACGAGGAATTCAATTCCAATGCACGTGAACGTGCCATCGTTATGCACGGTGCCGATTATGTAAGCCCGGATTTTATAAAGAAATACGGCAGGCTTGGCCGGAGCCTGGGGTGCCCTTCTGTTTCCCTGGATATTCATGAGCAAGTAATTAATACCATTAAAGATGGAAGTACCCTTTTCATCTATTATCCTGATCCGGATTTCATGAATAAATCAAACCTTTTAAACCCTGAGGATGTCAGGCAGGTTTAACTTTGCAACTTTCTGACTTACTGCAAAAATTCCGGATTATTCTGTGGTTTTTTTCTATTAAACTTTTTAATATTATTACTTGTTGCCATTTCAGTTAACCGCTCACAAAAAAAAAAATTGAAATGAAACAGATACTGTTGGTACTTGTAATTTCTATCTTTACTACAGATATGATTACAGCACAGGAAACGGAACTGGTTGTTCTTCATACCAACGATACTCATGGCATTGCCGGGTGTGGGCTACGGAATCACCCTTAACAGCGGCGATATTAGGCTTATTGATCTCTATGCCCTTCTCCCTCACGATTCCAAACTGGTGACTCTGGAATTAAAAGGCAGCCAGTTGTTTCAAACACTGGAAAAAAGCGCTGAAACCCAAAACCCGGAGGATGTGTCAAAATCAGTAGGAAGTACTATTCAAACTGCAGGAATGGAATGGAAAGCCGATCTGAATAAAACTGTCGGAAAGCGGGTTTCAAATGTAAAAATCAAAGGCGAAGAAATTAAACCCGATTCCTGGTATAAAATAGCCACTCATAATGGAATGCTGCAGGGCTTACACGGTTACAATGAACTTTCGAATGGCAGGGCTGTTGAAGAAACCGAAACAGGGATCGTTCAACTGGCAAAACAATATATGCAGAAAAAAAAGGTGATTTCAGCTACGAAAGCGAACATTTCCATTAAAAACTAAGTATAAATACTATTAAATAGCAAAAGCTATGGATCAAAAGAAAAAAGCCGCCGGCGATAAAGCTGCCGAATTTATTGAGGATGGAATGGTTGTTGGCCTGGGAACTGGTTCAACCGCATGGTACTTTATAAAAAAGCTTGGGGAACTGGTATCACAAGGTTTGTTTATTAAAGCAGTTACCACTTCTCATGCAACGGAAAAACAGGCCGCCAACCTTAATATTCCCATGTTTACAGTAGACGAGGTAGCTGGAATTGATTTACTCATTGATGGAGTTGATGAAATCGATCACAACTTCAATGCAATTAAAGGTGGGGGTGGTGCCCTGTTCAGGGAAAAACTTATTGCAAAACTTGCGAAAAGGATTATCTGGATTTTGGACGACAGTAAATACGTAGACGCCATTGGTTCCTTTCCTCTTCCGGTAGAAATCCTCCCCTTTGGCCATACCCACACACTTAAAAAACTGAACAGAATGGGGTTTAAACCCGTTCTGAGACTTACTGATGAAGATATATATGTTACCGATAACGGAAACTACATTATCGATTTACACCTCAATAAACCTTTTGCTCCTGAAGAAGTAATCAAAAAACTTGAATCTGTTACAGGTATACTGGAACACGGATTGTTCTTAAATATGTGTGAACGGATAGTAATTGGCAGAAGAAACAAAGTTGATGTAATCGAAAATAAAGCATATGTGGTGAAAACCTAATCACTTTAATCTTATTCAGATTAAAATACTACCTTTCCTTAGGACCACTTTCTCTTAATTCTTAATTGTTTTTCCCTTTAAAATAAATAATAATAATGATGATGTATTCTTTGTGTTAC
>JAWLGR010000038.1:0-47842 GCA_041684965.1 Mariniphaga sp. | reverse complement strand
ATTAAGGAACCGCCGTATACGAGAACCGTACGTACGGTGGTGTGAGAGGTCGGAAAACAAAGTAGGAGAAAAACCTCTTTGTTTTCCTCCTACTCGATTGAGTTAATTGTTATTGATGATTAATTATAAACGGCCAATAATGTTCAAAGTTATAAACACTATGCGTTGGAAATTATTTATTCAGGTATTTGGTTAAAATTTCCTTGCCTTTTCTTATTTCATCGCGGCCACTGGATTCAATGCCGTACCAACCTCGGTACCCGGCATCCTGGCACATCTTAATCATTTGAGCGCTCATTTGTTCTGTTGGCTGATTTCTATAGGATACTCCACCGGCATAGGGTAGCATTTTTTCCAGGTACCCAAGATGATCAAAATCCGTACCGGGGCCTCTCCAGTCAGGATAGGAGCCGAAGTACAGGTTGTCTACTTCCTCGTAAAGCTTGACCATCCAGTCGGCATCGTTTGAAAGTCCGCCATGGTTTTCAATCAGGATGCTTATCCCTGCAGGTATGGAATATTCCAGCATCATGTTATAAGTTTCAGCAGCCCATTTAATGGCTTCATCTTTTGGGGCATCTTTAGGACCCCTGCAGTTGGTTCGGATAGAATGGCAACCCAGGTAATGGGCAATGTCAATCCACTTCTTATGGTTTGTCACTGTTTGTATTCGTTCTTCTTTCGAAGGGGTACAGGTTTCTCCTTCATCATCAACCATAATAAGTACCATTTCTACACCGTGATTTTTTGCATTTTGCTTTAATCTCTGCAGATAATACAAGGTAGGAACTTCAAACAATGTGTTTACGAACTCAATTCCGTTGATTCCAAAGTCTTCACGTGCAACTTTGGGAAAATCAACTGTTTTCCATTTACCTTCACGTACTTCCTGAACCAATGCCCACTGTGCAATTGAGATATCGTCGGTAACCATACGGGGGGTTGGTTTAGCCAAAGCCGACTTCATCATTCCGGGGGCAACCAGTCCGGCTGCACCTAAAGCAACGGTTTTTTCAATGAAATTACGGCGGTTTATTGTCCTGTTTTTCATTTTTCAAATATAATTTATAGTTTAACTTTTATTAATTTTTACTTTTTATGGGAGTTCTTTTATATAAATGTTTGCAAACTGAATTGAGTCGCCATGATGCTGTAAACCTACAGGACCTTTTTCAGGCATACCTGGCAATCTCGCCTCGTCAATTACAGTCTTTCCATTTAAAACACAGGTTACCCATTCATCTATTACGGTAATTTCAAACCGGTTCCACTGTCCAGGCCGGTTGTCTGCATTCAATATTGGTGTAGCACCCTTTCGTACTGATGGTGGCATATCTTTATCGGTTCTGTAACCATAAATTTCTCCCGACCCAACAGGCCAATTCCATATGTTGATCTGTGACTTGGTACTGCCCCGGAGATAAATGCCGCTGTCGCCGGCATCGTCAACAGGAACTGTTACCTGTTCTCCTTCTGCTGTCATTGCATAAGATCCATCGGGCAATACTATTGGCAGCTCTTTTATTGTTGGTTTTGCCGGTTGGCGCCAGTCAACAATCAAATGGAAATTACGAAATTCTTCTTTAGTCCAAAGGTCTTTTGCATTGGGCCCTTCAGCTTCACTTTTGCCGTCATAGCTTAAAATCCAACCCTGCGGAACCCAGTGGCCTTCACTTCCTGGTGCAACTTTCCATTCCCGTAAATCGTTCCCGTTGTAAAGTTGACGGAACCCCTGGCCTTTTTCTGCTACAACGGCCGGTGGAGGTGTTTCACCAGGCAATTCTTTTATCCGGATGTTCCTGAAATGAGCTTCACTTCCTTCTGCCTCAATGCAGATATAACCTTTTCGTGGATTTGAATGGTAACCCCGGTTTACTTCTTTGCCATTTACTGACAGTACAATTGTCCCATCCCTGCTTTCTACCCGGTAATGGTTCCACTGACCGGCAGGGTTTGTTCTGTTTTCAGATGCTATTGAACGGCCCCATGGGTGGGTTTTCCATGCTGCCATTGTAGCACCCTGAATGGGAAAAATATCACCGCTGTTACCATCCATTATCTGAACCTCAATTGCACGCGTGAAAGGTTTTCCTACGGGGGGAAGATCGTCGGAATGAATAAATAAACCAGCATTCCCCTTTACTTTTGTATGACGCCATTCCAATTCAAGAATGTAATTGTGGTACTGTTTTTCAGTACGTAGCATCCCGTGCGGAATACCTGTTGTTACAATCATATTGTCTTTGACATAGTAAGTCTCGGGCGCACCGTTTACATTTACCCAGCCATCGAGGTTTCGTCCATTGAATAACGGAACAAATCCTGCTTCTTTTTCCTGAGCCTGTAAGGAGGTTAGATTGCCTGATATTCCAAAAAGGATAATACCCGCAGTTAGAAAAACAAGTGAAGAAAAACTTTTCATTTCATTTATGATTTAAATTTCATTATGGAAAACAATGCCTGCCATTGCTATTGCAGTCATTTATAAAAACTGCCATGCTTTTAAGATGATTCCAGTGGCAGTTATTTTTGAACAGCATAGCAATTTCAAACTGAATAATTCTACTTTATATGATAATTTTTAAATCAATGGTGTGAATCCAGGTACCGAAACCGGTCTTATCGATAAATCCCCAAACTCATATGCAGGCGGACTCAAATCCAGCCTCGATTTGTTCATTACCCAGTCCCAGGTAACTTCTTTCCCGGTGTAGCTGCTCATGCGGCCCATAATGGTAACCATGGTACTTTCAGCTACCTGCCTTCCTTCATTTAATTCTTCCCCCTTACGGATGGCAATTTGTTGCAATTCATGTTGCCGTACAGAAGAATTTCCACCGCCTCTTTCCAATTCGGTTTTCTTTTTACCGTCATCAAGGATAATTTTCCCTCCTCCGCTGAAGATGTTTCCTTTTGTCCCTATTACCCTCCACTCGGTCCGGTAATAACCCATATTATCGATCTGAGTTCCCATGTAATTAATCCGTGCATCGCCTGGATATTTATATTCCACAGCAAAATGATCAAAAACATTTCCCCACTTTCCAATCTCAGGACCTGTCCGGGTCTGGCGGCCACCAAATCCTGCACACGTAACAGGAGGAGCATTGAATGCCCAGTTCATGGCATCAAGTTGGTGGATATGCATTTCTGCAATAAAATCACCACACAACCAGGTATAGAAATACCAGTTCCGGTTTTGCCATTCCATATCCGACCATTCCGGCTTTCTTTCCGGTGGGCCCCAGTTTCTCATGGCATCGCCCAACCGGTAGCAATGTCCGCCAATGAGTTCGCCAATTCCACCACTGTGAATGATGTCCATCGCTTTTTGAGTAGTTAAATCTTTTCGTCCCTGGGTTCCTCCTACAATAGTCAATCCTTTTTTCCTTGCTTTTTCGGATGATGCAATTACCGAACGTACCCCAACCGGGTCAACTGCTACGGGCTTTTCCATAAAAACATGTTTCCCTGCTTCCACAGCCGCCTCAAGGTGCATCGGGCGGTAATGAGGGGTAGTGGTTAACAACACATGGTCAACATTGCTTGCCAGTACTCCTTTATAGGCATCGAAACCAGTAAACATGGTGTCAGCTGTTACCTTTATTTTGTCTCCTGCCTCCTGTTTTAACCGGGCAAGAGATTTTTCCAGTTGGTCTTCAAATAAATCTCCCATGGCAACCAATTCAACATTGGGAGTTGCACTTAAACAATCCAGGGCATCCCGGGTACCCCTTCCTCCGCATCCAATTAATCCTATACGGATTTTCTGTTCCGGAGGATATTTCATGCCGGTGGCAAAACCTGCTGAGGGGAATGCTACAATTGGTGCAGCAACTGCTGTTTTCTTAATGAAATCTCTTCGTGTAATTTCGCTTAGGTTTTTTTCATCTGCTGGTTTATTCATTGTATTCAGTTTTAAGTTGTTTTTATGTCATTTAATTTCCAAATGGTTTAAATTATTTAATAGACGTTCTAAAATTAATATTTTTTGATTGAAAATATTTAGTTTCTTTATATCAATTTAGATTAGAATCTTCAGTATAATACCATCTGGTTAACTGTAGATCATTTTGAAATCAGTAGAATTCATTGCTTTCGTATCATTTTTTTTGTTTGTGTAATTCCATTTGCTGTAATTTTATAAAGATAAATGCCATTTGTTAGCTCATTTCCATTTAATTTAACCTGATGATATCCAGCCGGTTGTCTCTTGTTTACCAGCGTAAGAATTTCAATTCCCTGCAAATCAAATACTTTCAGTATAACATCACCTGGATAGGTAAGATTATAGTTTATTGTCGTTGATGAACTGAATGGATTTGGAAAATTCTGTGATAGTTTAGAATGATTATAATCATCGAACAATAAGCCGGTAGCGGGATTGGTATTGCCAACCCAGGTTCCTCCCCCAAAACTCGTTACCCAAATTTCATTGCTTTTATAAGGATTAAAAAATATCCTGGTCGGATTTGAAAATGGAAACTCTTCTACCGTTGAAAAAACAGGAATCTGATCATTTATATTGGAAGAGTAGACCAACCCGTTTCCATGACTGGCGATATAGATAACATCCGGATTATTTGGACTGAAAGTACATGAAAAAACATTCATATTATTAATAATTCTTGTCCAACTTTGACCCCGGTTGGTAGTTTTGTACAATCCCTGCAAATCATTGCCATATCCACCCCAGCCATTTCTGACACCTGCATACCATGTATTCTGATTCTCATCGTGAGGATCTAAAACCACATCCCATGTCCAGTATTGCATTCTTGCATCGGTACGATCCAACCAGGAATTGCCCCCATCGGTACTGTAAAATACACCAGAGCTGGCAGTAAACCTATCCGTCCGGCGGACTGAATATGTACAAACCAATGAGCCATCGTTAAGTACCTGTATGTTATTTGGATGGCCTTCTGTACGGGGTGGTTTTGCCAGATAACTCCAGTTGGAACCGGCACCATCCTGGAGGTTATGCGTAACATAAATGCCGCCATCACTGAAACTGTGAACTGTGGCATACATGGTATTGGGATCATTTGGATCAATAGCAGTCATTAACACTGGGTTGTTGTTAAAATTGTGAAGGGTATGCCAGGTAAGCCCCTGGTCATCAGAATATTTGATTTCTCCTCCTTCTCCATCATAATCAGATGGTCGATTTGTTGTATAGAGATCATGAATCCTTGAACAGGAGGCATATAACCTCCCGTTGCTGCCCCTCAGGAAGTGGTTAACCGAATTGTAGGGGAGGTCGTAATAATTTTTGGAAAACGATTTACCTTCGTCTGTACTGCGTATTGCGGTAAAATCAGCGTACCCGATCAACATGTTTGTGGAATCTGACCAGCAGATACTCCACGAACTTGTTTGTTCCAATCCTATGCTGTGATAGGTTTTACGTTTGGGAGTGAGTGCACCGGCCGGATTTTCATCTGAAGACTTTACGTACATTTGACGCCAGGTGTTACCTCCATCTTTGGTGCCATGAGTAAATCCCATATCTCCGATAAAAACCCGGTTTGCATCCGTTGGACAAACTGCCAGGCATAATGGATATCCACTCCACCAGTAATCAATATCGCCCCTTCTTCCCATCCATCCGGTGTATATGTTTTGATTATTTTCTGTAAAAAAAATATTGCCCCATGAATTGCCTCCATCAACAGATTTAAGTACAGACAACCAGCCATGACTTGTATCCCCTGAGCCAAGATAAACCGTTTCTATATTATTCCTTGCCATTGAAACCTTATTTGCCACATGAGTTCCGATTACCGGATTCCCTCCAACTTTTGTCCAGTTGATTTCCTTTTTGTAGTCAATCCGGTATACACCCATTTCACCTCCTGCCCATAAATGGCCTGGCTGAATTTCTTTTGTCATGGTTATAAAAAACCGTACCGTGCCATTCTTACTGGCACCGGCAAATGTGGATGCATACTGGCCGGCAGGGATTCCATGTTCAGTGAAGGGTTCAAAGGTAAAATTTAACCCGTTGTTGGTGGATACAAGGAGCCCCGTTCCCATGCATATGTAAATGTTGGGTCCGTCCCAGAATATGCCTGCTATGTAATAACCATGATCCCCTCCGGTATTGTTCTTTTTATAAATTGATTTCCATGTGTTGCCACTGTCACTGGAATAATAAATATCACCATCATATCCTGAAGTTATCAGGTTGGTGGTGCCTTGGTCATCGGCGAAAAAAAAATAGGGATTGCCTGTTGGATCTTTTGACAATTGCTCAAAGGTCAAACCACCATCCGTGCTTTTTACCAGTCGGTTGGGATAGGGTTGGATTGCATAAACCATTTGTGGATCGCTTGTGTAGCGGATACCAGTGGTGATATGTGCTGTTAATTCCTTAAAATTGATCAATTGCCAGGATAATCCAAAGTCGGTGGTATGATAAACACCACCCATATCTGTAAGTATATAGGCATCATCAGGATTATGAGGACTTATGCTATTAGCAAATAAGGCTCCGCCTCCTCCAATTCCACGAGATTGCCAGTTGGTGGGTTGTCCATAAAGAATTTGACTCACTCCCAGGCCAAATGCGAGAACTGCAATTAAACTCTTAACCCTGTTTTTTATGACCGAGGTTATTTCATCGTTAATGTCAAATTTTAAATATTTGTGTTGCATATAATAATGTCAATTTGGATGTACAATAAAAGTTTTCGCCACCATTTGATTATTGCTTGTTACTCTGATGTGAAAAATCCCACCGGATGGTTGGTTTAAATTGATATTAAAAAAGTTTGGTTCATTTGCTGAATTAATTTCTTTTTCAAAAACTTTATTCCCCAAATTATTAAATACTTCTATTTTAATCGATTCATTAAATCCTTCCAGTGCCAGTTTGAAGTTCCCATTACTTGGGTTCGGATAAACACTAAAATTAAATTTATTATTTAATTTTTCACCAATTCCTGTAGCAGGCTCTTCATAACCGGCAGGCAGGTAAAATCCTTTCCAAACACCTCCTCCAAACGTATTTACATACATCAGTTTTGGATTCTTTGGATCAAAAGCCACATTCTGGGCTCCCTTAAACGGGATTTCATCAAACCACACCCAGTTGGCACCGGCATCCGTACTTACCCATAAACCATGAGATGAACCTAGATAAATAACATCATGGAAAACAGGATGAATCTGCACACCCATTGCATGTACATAGGACGGGGATGTTTTTTTTGCAAAGTCAGCATCATAAAGTATCCGTGTCCAGGAGGTTCCTCCATTGGTCGTTTTGTAAAGTCCTCCCTGGGCAGCACCGGGTGCTGTGGCTGCCGACAGGTAAATTATATCGGAATTTTCGGGATGAAGGGCAAAGTAGGTTGGCCATTTAAGGCCAAGGGAAGTAGTTAGGGGAGCCCAGTTTTCTCCTCCATCTGTCGATTTCCATATCCCGCCGGCAACAGGAAACTGGTTGTCCAGCCTTCGGGCTGTAATCCCGGCATACAGATGTCCGGTCTTGGGATGGATCTGTACCTGGAGTACATGCAAATTGCCTTCATTCCCCAAACCGTTAGACTTTTTGGTCCAGGTGTTGCCACCATCAACCGATTTGTACACACCTTCACCAAACATTGCAGCATATAGGGTACGATTTTCTGCGGGTGAGGCAGGGTCCAGGGCAACCCAGGTACAGGGCGCTTTTGGCAAACCGGCATTTCTGCGAACCCAGGAAAGGCCATGATTGGTACTGATAACTATTCCTCCTTCATGTTGTGAACTGTTTGGTGAAATATGAGTCCAGTGAGGGATGTCGTGCCTGTTGCTGGCTGCAGCAAACATCTTTCCTTTAATATCGGGGTCAAAGGCCACATTATAATATGTATTGCCCCAGTTCCCGCTTCCCGCAGATGAATGTATCCATGTTTCGCCCTGGTCAACAGTGCGTGCGAATCCAATATCAGTATAAGCAATATAATATCTGCTGGTATCATATGGGTCGAAATAAAAGTTCCATGAACTGGTAACTTCAAGTCCGATAGAACGATATCGGGTACCCGGGTCACCAGGTAAAACGCCTACCTTTTCATTCATATATTGGTTCCAGGTTTCACCTCCGTCTTTTGTGATGTAGATATCTCCCTGTGTCGTGACCATTGCAATATCGGGATTGCCGGGATTTATACCCAATCCATGTTGAGTTATGTAATAGCCCCATTTGATCTCCGTTTGTACCCAGGACTTTTCAACATTAAAAGGCAATGAAGATTCTCCCGGGTTTGAATAGGAATCCATCCGAAAAACACTTTGCCAGGTGTCGCCTCCATCTTCGGTTTTGAATACCTGATGCCTGTTGTTTACGTATGCCACATCTACCTGGTTTGACGGCATCAGCACGTCAGACAAATCTGATTTTACTTCAGTGCCGTCAGTTGTTGTAGCACCCAGGCTTAGCACTTTGGTCCATGTATCCCCGTTATCGCTGCTTCGCAGAAGGCCTTCCTTTGCCACAACAGCATAAACAATCTGGCTGTCGGCAACCGCTCCCGCAGTCATACCTGTTATTGCTTCATTATTGGTTTCTGGTATTGTTAGTGCGTTCCATGAGGTTCCTTTATCCAGACTTTTCCAAATCTGGGTACCAATAGCAGCAAAGGCGGTATTTCCTGAAACAGCCAATCCGGTTACATTGCCTGTTCCTTTAACTCCGGATTTCCACGATTGTCCTCCATTATCTGAAACAATTACGTCGCTTCCGGAACCGGCAAAAAACACTGATGGATTTCCAGGCATTTGTGACAAACGAACTACATTGCTGTTTAAGGATGCCACACTACCTGCAGCCACTTTCCAGGTTTCTCCTTTGTCGGTGCTCATGCGAAGTTGTCCTCCTGAAACCCAGAATATTGTGTCGCCTGCAAACATTGGGGGACATGTCCTGGAGGAATTCAATTGTGCCGAATGGATCATCTCCCATGATTTCCCCCCATCAAGACTGCGGTAGCTTCCGCTCATGTCGCACGATACAAGCATTAAGTCCGGATCTGATGGCGATGATGCCGGGGTGTACATTCCTCCCGCGCCGCCTAATCCCATAACTTCAAAACCTTCAGGCCTTCCTTGCTGGGCATAAATAAATGCCGGAATTAACAGAATAAGAATGGATAACATAGATTTTTCTATCTTACTCATAGATTTTTTAGTTTTTTCTATTGCTGACATATTTTTTTGTTTTTTTATTTAAGTTACAGAAAATATTTTCATTAACGGGGCAGATAATAACCTTTCCAGACACCACCTCCAAAAGTATTCACATACATTAATTTGGGATCCTTTGGATCAAAAGCAACATTTTGGGCACTTTTAAATGGAATATCATTGAACCAATTCCATTTTTTACCTGCATCGGTGCTTACCCAAATTCCATGAGAAGAACCAAGATAGATTTGATCGGGATTGGAGGGATGTAGTTTGACACCCGAAGCCTGGACATAAGAAGGAGAAGATTTTTTAGCAAAATCGGCATCTTTAAGTATGCGCTCCCAGTTTTTTCCTCCATCTGTGGTTCTGTAAAGCCCTCCCTGGTCTGCCTGTGGAGCAGTTGATGCTGAAAAGTAGATGATATCCGGGTTTGTGGGATGCAGGGCAAAATAAGTAGGCCATCTGAGTTGAAGTGAAGCAGTTAAATCTGTCCAGTTTTCACCGCCATCTGTTGATTTCCATAATCCTCCGGGTACGGGAAACTGGTTGTTGTTTACCCTCCTGGCAGTTACACTCGCATACAATGTGCCTGTTTTAGGGTGTATCTGTACCTGGAGAACGTGCATATTGTCTTTGTAACCAATTCCTTTTGATTTTTTAATCCAGTTCTTTCCGTTGTCAGTTGATTTGTAGATGCCTTCACCGAACATGGCTGCATAAAGTGTACGCTGATTTTTTGGGGAAGCCGGATCAATTTCCACCCAGGTGCAGGGTGCTTTAGGCAGGCCATTGTTTATCCTTTCCCACGATGCACCATGGTCGTTGCTTACAACAACTCCGCCCTCATGTTGAGGACTGTTGGGGTTGATATGCGTCCAGTGAGGTATGTCATGCCTGTTACTGGCTGCAGCATAAATCTTTCCTTTAATATCAGGGTCAAAGGCAATGTTATAATACGTGTTGCCCCAATTTCCGCTTCCGCTGGCAGAGTGAATCCAGGTGGCTCCCCTGTCAACAGAACGTGCAAAACCAATATCGGTGTATGCAATGTAATACCTGTCAGGATCAAAAGGGTCAAAATAAAAATTCCAGGAACTGGTTACTTCAAGGCCAATTGAACGGTAACGGGTTCCCGGATCTCCAGCCATAACTCCCACCTTTTCGTTCATAACCTGATTCCAGGAATTGCCCCCGTCTTTTGTAATATACAAATCCCCCTGAGTACTGACCATCGCTATGTCCGGGTCGGCCGGATTTATTCCAAGGCCAAAATCGGTTATATAATACCCCCATTTAAGTTCGGTTTGAACCCACGATTTTTCTACATTGAACGGCAATGCAGACTTTCCCGGGTTTGAATACGAATCCATCCGGAATACACTTGTCCAGCTGGTTCCTCCATCTTCGGTTTTAAATACCTGGTGCCTGTTATTAATATAGGCTACATCAGTCTGGTTCCCCGGCATTAAAATATCCGACAGGTTCGAAACCACTATTGTGCCGTCGGATGTTTGGTCACCCTGGCTCAATAGTTTTGTCCATGTGGCTCCCTGGTCTTTACTGCGGAACAGACCTTCCTTTTCTACAACTGCATAAACTACTGAATTACGGTTAACTGAGCCTGCGGCCATACCTGTAATCCGTTCACCTTTGGTATCCGGTATGTTAATAGTTTCCCATGCAGCCCCTTTATCCCGGTTTCTGAAAATTTGACTGCCAATGGCAGCATATACAGCATTTCCTGCTGCAGTTAATCCTTTAACATCACCCGTTCCCTTAATTCCGTTTTCCCAGGTTCGGCCTCCATCCTTCGAGAAATAAACACTGCTTCCTGCTCCTGCAAATAATATCGGCACATTGTCCTGTAAATAAGCTAAGTGGCTAACATTATTACTCCAAGGCCCCTTTCCACCGGCAACCGGTGACCAGGATTTCCCTTCATCCGTGCTGGAACGTAGCTGCCCGCCGGAAATCCAGTAGATTGAATTCCCTACAAACATTGGCCGGCAGTTTTTTGATGAATGCAATTCTGAAGAATGGATCATTTCCCACGTTTTTCCTCCGTCCAGGCTGCGGTAGCTTCCGCTCATATCGCAGGAAACAAGCATAAAGTCCGGATTTGCGGGGGATGAGGAAGGAGTATACATCCCGCCGGCACCTCCCAATCCCAGTACCTTAAATTCACCGGGAAGTTTATCCTGTGAGGTAACTCTTACGGGGAAACTTATTATTAAAATATAGATTGAATAATGTATTAATATGTAAACCAGGTTCTTCATATTTCGTTTTATTTATGCTGTCTGATTTTCGTCTTCTTTTTTCAAAAAAGATTTTTAAATGGTTCTAATTATTTTCTGATAAAGGTAGTTTTTTTAAGAATGATCAGGAATGTTAAAAAATAAAAGCCTGTTCTTATACAGGCTCTTATTTTAAAAAAATCATTAATTAATGTTATCTGCGCATAACCTTATACTGTCCAATCAATCTGGAATTCTTTGTAAGTACTACAAGATACATTCCCGATGGCTGATTATCCAGTGAAAGGGTTTCCAGGCTGGAACTGGACTTAATGTCTCTGAGCAAAGCCCC
This sequence comes from Mariniphaga sp., assembly GCA_041684965.1. Taxonomy (GTDB): domain Bacteria; phylum Bacteroidota; class Bacteroidia; order Bacteroidales; family Prolixibacteraceae; genus Mariniphaga. The sequence continues at coordinate 36,076 of JAWLGR010000038.1, read as the reverse complement.
TGTCTGGTTGAATACCTGGATGCGGGTACCGGCCTCAACTCCCTGGATATTAACTCTTCCTGAAGTCGGATTAGGATATACCACAACCTTGTTTTCTGCAAATCTGTCCTTTACAGAAGTTTGAATATCGATGGCATACATTACCACCATTTTTCCATCGGCAGAGGTTACCTTTACCAAATCCCCGTTATTAATATTGCCGGATGTTTTTTCGTTGCCATCGGCATCTGTTACCACAGCAGTTGCACCCATTGCAGGGGTAATGTTGGAATTAAACTCAGTTACCAAAGTAGCTCCGGTAGGGCCGGTAACTTTGTAGTTAACCTGGTCTACAGCATAAACATTCGACAGGATGTAGGCAAGGTAGTCGGATGTCAGGATGTACTGAGTCCGAAGCATTGACAAATGGTAAACGTTTGTTACCAATCCGTTGGGTGAGGTAACAACCACTTTGTCATCCTGGGAAATTCCTCCGTCGATCTTGTCCTGGCCCATTTTGTTTACGAGTTTTACGGTTGCTCCTGTTGAGGGGACAATATTAGAAAGGAACGTTTGTAAATTGGTTCCGCGTGGAATCAACTGGATCAAATTGATACTTTGATTTACGGTGTAAATATCCGAAAGTACAAACGCATCGTTTTCTGTTGCAGACGGAAGAAGCTGGTATACTATTCGTGTCGTTCCATCTTCAGCCAGCACATCCAGATAAATACCTGAATTAACCGTTACATCCACGTAAGCTGTATCAAAGTTCAGCATTTTCAATGGAACATACTTCCCTTCACTGTTGATGACATCCATCTTTGCTCCCAGGGGAACGTTTATGTTGTTCAGTAATGTTCTGAGCCTGGTGCCGTATTCAAACCCTGATACGGAACCGGTTCCCTGCTGGTCGCCGTTAGGTTGGATTTCAACCGTAACATCGTAAAGGGTGGAAGTCAGAACTGCATCTGAATCCAGGCCTTCATCGGTAACCTCAAGGATGTATTTTGATGTGTTTGTACTGTCAGCCGACAAAACCACCAGAGTATCGTTATTGCTTAATGCAGCATCACCTGCAAGTGTTGAACCATTTGCAGTCGATTTAAGTGTAAGCTCCTGGTTCTCGTCTGCCTTTATGATGTTGTTTAAGAATGTTGCTACCGTAGTTCCGGTTGTCACACCCCTGATTTCTTCCTCCATGGAATAGCCTTCGCTTACTTTATAAACCAGGGAGGATATAGTTGATTTGTAATGCGATGGTTCAATCATGAAATGTTTACCAATATCGTTCACGATGTTAACCCTTGCTTGTGATCCTGGCCAGGGGCCACCGGTGGTTGATAAAATATTCTGCCAGTAAGCCTGATCCTGGAATATCCATTCACTGTCTTCGTCATTGGTGCCAAACGATGCCTGGACTACCGGATTTGGCTCATAGATATGTGGCTTGCGAATATAGGTATTTATATCTGCAGCACGGCGTCCGTTTATTACCCAGTGGGTGTTATCTATCATACCAAATGCTTCAATCCGTTCGAAATCCCTGGGATCGTTTGCAGGTTTCAATCCATTTTTTACGGAATCGTTAAGAATTTTATATATATTCCAGGTTGAAGTTGGTGGCATATGGGTAACGGTTCCACCTGTAACCGGTTCATTCCATGGGTTGTTTAATTCATCAGTACGCTGACGGAACTGCACATCCACTGCATCCAGTACCGGCCAGCGGTAACCAGGCACCCAACTTTGGGTTACAATAGCAGCTGGCCGGGTCCCCATTGTGAAAACATCACCTGGAGCAAGAAACGGACTCACATTAAGGTCAGGTTCCAATATTCCGGGACTTACCTGCCATTCAGCTTCATTGCTGGTCCATTTATATCCCGGAACATATTTCCGGAAGCGGTTTGGCCAGTCTTCCGGTGTCATAACAGAAGTAATCTGAGACGGATTGTCCGATCCATACCCAAAGGTAAACATGTAATTGCTCAAATCCAGCGTCTGATTTCCCGGGTTTACTACATCTACATAATTATAACTCCAGTTTTCGTGATAAATGAATTCCCCAAGGAAAGGATCTGCAAAATAGGGTTGAACTTTGGAAGGATCTTTTTCTTTAACCAGTTCAACATTATAGGTGAGTTTAGAAGAATCATCTTCCGCCGTTACTATGAAGGAGATGGTTCTGTCTTCAAGAGTCCCTGTAAATGATTTAGCCCGTTTGACTTCAACTTTAGCATTTAAGGAGGCTGTTTTGGCGACCAAAGCCGGAATGCTTTCGACTTCAAGCGGAATTTGTAAAGTGTAATTTGTAACTCCACCGCTAAATTCCGGAATGGTATCACCTTTCCATCCAAATATTCCTTTAAGGTACTCAGGTACATCGGGCCAGGTGATAGCAGTTAAAAAATTATTTTGGCTGGGTTCATCCGGGCGTATTTCGATATGATATTCTTTAACATCACCGTTTTGAGCAGTAACTTTTAATTTGTCTCCATCTTTTAAATCGGGTCTTTCAATTCCGTCAACCCATACGAATTCCCAGCTTGCGTTGGACGGTTTTTCCAGGTACTTTAGCAATGAATCGGACCTGAGGTTATAGGGAAGTCCGTGCCTGGCTCCGGAAATGGTGTCAACGCCGTGCTCATGTGTTGTTACCCTTGGCCAGCTGAGGATGCCTGCCTGTGTATTTCCTGTAACACGGCCGGGGCCTAAGTTTTTATGGTCAATCGGCACAACAATATTGGCATCATTTGTTGGTGCAGAAACAACGATATCAAATGTAGCAACCTGTCTTTCATTGCCGGTAACGGTAATGGTCAGTTTATCTCCTGTCCTTGCTGAACGGTAAAGGGAGTCTTCGTAACTTTCATTCAAATCATAATGCCATGCAATCCCCGGTTTCTTAACCATGTGGCGCATTACATCGTCCAGTCTGCGTATCCCCCATGGAACAGTAAGTTTTTTATTTGCAAAGTCAACAGTTATGACATCGGATTCCAGTGTATTTTCATCCAGAACATAACTGCCGTGGTTCCCGATTGTCCACCATACATCACGTGCATTCCAGTAACCGTTGTATCCCCGGCCTTCTTCAGGAATGGGAATCCATTCCGAATCGTCCTCGCCCAGTCCCCTGGCATTGGCAAAATCTAGGTTACCCTGGGTTACTTTGGCTTTACGTACTATAGGTCCCCGGTAGGTGGCTCCTACAACACCGGCTACATTGAAACCCTGCTGTACGTCACCTGAACTGTTACGGCCGTCGTTATCAAAAACACCATATGCCTGGTCGATCACTGCTGAATCGCCTTCTGCAAAATGGTGCTCAAGATACACAACACTGGTGCCGCCCCATAGATGAAGCATATTCCAGTGGAAAGAAACACTGTCGGTTTCATCCCCGTTATCTTCCGGGAAATGAATCAGTAAATCGGCATTTGTTTCATACCCGATTTTATTGGGAAATTCTACTGCTCCGGTTCCCGGAGGCCTTTTGGCATATTGCCTGCGGCCAAAATCGTAGGCTTGTCCAATAACAAAAGATTCCCCCGCTGCAAGTTCCCGGTCGGGCAACATGAAGTACCAGGAAGGGGAAGTTGGTATCCACGGATCGTTGTTCAGATCATAAATACGCGCATGGGAACCGCTTAAAACACCTAGTTTAAATTCACTGAGATTGATAGCCTGGTTTCCAATGTTTGAGATCTCGATATAACTGTCATCCCAGTCCCTGTTGCAGGCTTCTGAGACAATCAACTGCCGGTATGGTTGCTGCGCATGCAGAAAAATACCCGAAAATAAAAAGATAAAAAGTAGAAGTTTTTTCATAGCACTTAAATTTTAAATTGGTGTTAATATACGCGTTAATTTTTTGTTAAAGGTATATTTTTTTTTTCCGTTTCTGCAAGATAAAACATGTTTTTATGCCATTTATTTTTTTCGTTTCATTTGCTAATTCTTATTTTATGACTGTAATTTATTAATTTACATTTATAAATAACTTGTAATTTTTAATCAATTGTATTTATTTTTATTTGTTTTTATTTTCAACTTCGTTTTTTCAAAAGTGAGTTATAGTATTAATAATTTCGTAAACTAAAATAGTTTGTAGTAACAAATTGTTTCTGTAACGAGTGGGATTAAGGACAAAAGGAAGAAAACGGATCATGCATATTTGTAACAATATATAAATTTTTGGAAGGCACTTTCAATGCTTCGGGAAAATACAAATACCAGGTATTACCTGTTTTTGGAAGGGGGAGGCAGGTATTTTTTATAATATCAGTTTGTGTCAATTGCCGAGGGCAGGTTACAGATTTTGTAATTCATAAATTTGTCCAAATAGCCTTGCCTGCCTTTTAAATGAAAAATAGGGCTTAAGACAGAAGCCAGTAGTTTTATTGCAAGAGACAAAAAAGGAATGATAGTGGAAGATGATAAAAATATGTTTATTTAACAGTCACGCTTATATTGCTTGTTGTTTTCCCTACATGTAAACTTATTGTGTGATTCCCTTTGCTAAGACGTGTCTGTAAAACCGGCCCCTTTCCTATAACTCCGTCGACTGATGAGGACCAAGAAATTCCGTCAGTGATCTCTTTCCCTGTATTTGGGTCAAATCCCTGCCCATTAAAAAGAATATCACGTGTTGAAAGCCATGTGGTTTCATCCAAAGGCGATAAAATCATTGCCTCGCCGGGTTTATCCTGAACAATGAACTCATTGGTTTCAATCCGGGCATTATTATATCCGTCAGTTACCTGAACAGCAAAACGGCAATTTTTTCCACCCGGAAGATTGATAACATCGATGTTCATTCGTGGTTCGTTGGTCCGGTTACCAATTCGCTGCCAAATTTTACCACCATTGTTTGAATAGAATACTTTAAATTGCAGGGAGGCATTTCCTTCATACGATGTATCCCATTTTAATTCCATATTTTCTCCTTCTATTTGATTTGGCATTTTTGAAATCTCATTTATCCGGGGCTTAGCTAAGGGTATTTTAAGTTCTGAAATGGTTTTTTTCTTGTATTCGAAACGAATGGCACGGGTTCGCTCATCCAAAGGTATATAACCGCGCACTGCTATTTGAGGAAGCGTATTTTCATCGGTACAATAATAACCGTAAGACAGTGGTACTTTTAAAATAGTCTCACCTTCTTCGTTCAATAGGATTGCCTGCATTTCACTTTCTGTAGCCATTATTTTTTTAAAATCCAGTTCTCTTTTTTTTAGAAAAAGCGGATAGAACCGGAAACTATTTTTATTCTCAGTATTTAACTGACCAATTAGTGAATAATATTCTTTATATTCTGGCATGATGTTCTGTTTTATATTTTATTCCAAAGACGATTCCATAAGTCAATCGACATCCATCGATCCTGATAATCCTGAGTTCCGTTAATGTTTGGTGTACAATAACTCATTAATGTTGGTATTCCCTGTGGCATCTGCCTGTAAGCAGCCACATCCATTCCTTCATCCTCTGTTAATGATACCAGTGAATTATCAATGTTCTTAGGCCGTGCACAGTTGCACCAACTTACACCGGGGGCCACATTACTTACATTACTGCCAATTGTTTGGGTAGCATTTGTAACGAATACTGTAAGCGGAAGGGGAGTATTCAGGTTAATTTCCCATTCCCCCTGTGCAGGAACAACTGCCTGGAGGGTGTTACCGTCAGACAAGCTCAGATTGATGACAGAGCCCGGTGATCCAATACCGCAATATCGAATAATATTAGTGTTATTATTATTTAATACAGGGCTAAAACTAAATACACTGTTTGCATGTTTAATACTAATTGTATGTGCCAGCTCATGTGCAAAAGTTGCTCCCTGCCTTGACCGGCTTAGCATTCTGGGGTGGTCATCCCACCAGAAATTTATTATCCCATCGGTAGCAAGCCCATTCCACGAATAGGTTCCGGAATTTGGCACTAATCCTGTCCATATTTCATTATTATTTTGATAGTCATCAGCAATATCATCTATGCGATCCAATAAATTTGACCAGCCATCTCCGGTGGTCAAATCCTCATCATTTTGTGTGTTAATAGTCATGTGATTGGGGGCACGAAATAACAATAATCCCTGTTCGCGAACCGGCAGGCGTGTTCTTGCTCCCTGAAGGGATACTGCATAATCATTCATGGTTGGTGCTGCAATGCCGTTAACCGTATCATTTACTAAAATTGCAACCAGACGTACTTGTGAATTTTGCTGAAAAGTCACACTTGTTGACTGTCGGTTCCACCGCCCAATACCGTTTCGCGGTTCAGTATATACTTCGGCAGTTATTTGAATGGTTCCATTTAAATTGTTAACCGGAAGCTCAAAATTAACACTGTGTTCAAGGTTACCCCGATCAACACTTCCTGTTGGCTGAGCATTTATTTTTGCCGGATTGAGGATGTTGTTAACGGTTACCGTGTTTCCTCCGGGATAAGTTAGTGTCAGGTGGCCTGTAACATCAGGCAGTATGTTGACTCCTTTGCCAAAGTCAAATCCATCGGATACCCCACTTTCAACATATACTCTTACCATCGTTCTTTTTTCACTAACCAGCCTTACACTATTGTTTTGCGCCGGATTATTCCAGTTAAACCGCTGAATAGGTTGTGTTACCTCAATTCCAAGGATTGCAAGCCGGGGAGTTCGCACAGCCGTTACTTCCACCTCTTTTGTTACTGTCCCGCAAGAATTGCTTGCTTCCAGTTTATATGTGGCGGTTACTTCACTTCCTGCATTAAATGGCCCGATGTTTCGTCGTCCGGACATCGGTCCTGTAATATTTGCTGATGGGCCATTGGTTCCTTTCCGTGTGATCTTTATACTGTCGGCATTGGATACAGCCCAATTCAGAATAATATCATTACCTGCCTCAACGGTTGCCTTAATCCCATCATTTGCCCTAAAGAAAATGCCGGGGGCTCCTATATACACCACATTAATATCCACACATTCAGGAGTATCTGGCCGGTAGGGCAATATTCCTGTTGCATTAGGTTTCCCTAAACATGCTGAAGCGCTTTCCAGAAATTCTCCAAAAGCTGTACGGTTTTGTTTATATGCATCACGCCGGCTGTTTTCTCTTTCTTCATTTCGGATTCCTACACAAAACTGTCCCGATATTCCGGCAGGAACCCGCACCACTATTTTTGTATCGGACCAGGAAATCACCTCTGCTTCCGTGGTTCCAAACACTACCTTAAAATTTCCCTGCGATTGTCCAAAGCCACTGCCGTTGATAGTTGCTATATCTCCGCGGCAAATCTGACTGGGGCTGATGCTATCAATATTTTCAACAGAAACGGAGGCAGGTACCCGGCGCACACTACGGCCGGCACCACGCAGAAAGTCGTTACAGTATTCCCGTAAAGGATTGCAGTTCTCAGGAAACCCCGGAACTTCAGGAACCGGCCCGTCATCAGGCCCACACCCCAACGGAGGCTTTTCCTGACCTGAAACTGGTGGTCGCCACGGACCATTATCTTCAGGAGGAGGCTGCGTTAATCCTGTATTCCCACCGTTTGCAGTATTTCGGCTATTCCTTAAATCTTCAATCTGGTTAAAATATTCACTTTTTTCAGCAATAGCCTTTGTTGTTTCATAAAGACGTGTGCCTGCATCAAGCTTATCCTGTTGTGCCAAATAATTAAACACATCCGGACACAATGCATTTTCCCAAATTTTATCGATGGCAGCTAAATTTAAGCTTTGTTTATTCTCATCATTTCGGGCCAGTAAAGTAACTGTTTGAAGTAGGGAAAAAACTGCGTCGGGTTTTATGAAAAATAAAGGCATACAGGATGTGCCTTCTTTGGGTGCCGGAATTTCACCCCTCATTACCTGCATGCTTTTTTCGGCCCTGATTTTATACGCTTTCACATCAGCGTTATCAACCCTGTTCTCTGACAATATTTTATTGAACTGTGATTCTGCTGCAGCATCGCCATTCCAGATTTTCGGTATCAAATCATACAGGTCAAGCAACGGACGAAGTTTTTCCACTGCAGATAACAGAACAGTATCGTACACAATTTGGTTTTCTCCATCCGGAATTGTACGAATCGCATGAATTAATTGTTTAACTTCATCGGTATTATACGGTCCCGGTAAAACAGTTCCATCCGGAAGTTCACGAAAAGCCCTTTGTTTATCTTCATCATTCACAGGTTTGTTCACCTTCCTGCCAAGTAATTGTAATAACTTTTTTAAAAAGAACAGTTTAATCAAATTTTTCAGGTTTCGCATTTTATATAACTTTTTATAATTGTTGCAGCAACAATAAAAATACATTTTAATCTTTAATTATCCAACATTTATAGCAAATGCTTGCATATTATTTTATTTTGAAGTTTTTATTCATGTTTTTTTGAATAAATATTCATGATTTCTTCCTGCCGCGGATTTAAAACTGATTTACTGGCTTTATGATAAATTAAGAAGCCGGATTAGATGAAAAACCACTGAAAATTTACTGTGAATAAAGAAGCTACTATCAGCCATAAATAATAAAAGGCAACAATCTTCAAAAACATTAAAGGAGGGGAAGTGGAGAAAAACCAAAGTTTAATGATTGAAAGTAAAGCATAAGGATAGGTCAGAGTATAACCAATTATAGACCAAATAGTATGTTTCTATATGCTTTCTTCGTAGTTTATTCGATGTTTCTTCGTATCAAATTCGCGAATTCGCGAATTTGATACGAAGATAATACGAATATAATACGAAGAAATTATGATTTAATGCTAACTCCGGTATATCTCTGGTGTAGTTTTTAAATAAACTTTTACCTTAAAATTTTAAGTTGCGGATGTTATAAAACCGTTTGATAAGTTTTAGGAATCTTCCCGGCAGATGGCAATGAAATATAATAAAATACCTGTCGGATCCTTATGATTATAAAAAATATATTTTATTTTTGAAACAATATTAAATTTTAGAATCGTTTTTATGAAAAAATTATCTCACAGGCTGATTGTTTTCATGGCCGCCATGTTTATGTTTTTGATGACATTCTCTCAGAATCCGGATAATTTAGTTATTGTTAAGCCAACTGTAATTGATGATGTTCTCACCAATCCGGGTATTGGGTTTATGACTTTCCAGCGGTTTAACGGCGATACTTTGAATCCCGGCATGGGTTGGACAGAAGGGTTTCCAATCGAATACCAGGATTTCGATGGAGACCTTACCAACAAAAACCATCCGGCGACAACTATTGCCTACTGGCGTGTTTACTGGAAGTTTATTGAACCCGAAATGGGTCAGTACCGGTGGGATATGATCGATAAAGCTTTGCAGGTGGCAGAGCAGAGGGGACAAACCCTCCTGTTGCGGATTGCACCCTACGGTACAGGAAGTGAGAAAGACGTACCTGATTGGTATCGGGAAATGGTGGGTCCGGTTAAAGATTTAAAATACAACAATCCGGTGAATAAATGGGCTGTTGACCCTGAAGACCCCAGGTATGTGCAATATTTTGGTGGCCTGATAAGGGCTATAGGTGAGCGGTACGATGGTCATCCTGATATGGAAGCGGTTGATTTGTCGATTGTGGGTGCATGGGGCGAAGGTGCGGGCTCTGAGTTGCTGACCCAAAAAACCAGGGAAGGACTGGTTGATGCCTATACTGAGTCGTTTGTTAAAACTCCTTTGATTGCCTTACTGATGGATGAAAAAACCAACAAATACGCCAACGAAAGGATTTCAGTGGGCTGGAGAGTCGACTGCATCGGGGATCTTGGCTTTTGGGCAAAAGACCAAAACGGCTGGACCCATATGTATGACTTTTATCCGCGCGAGATTATAAATACCGGTGTCCAGGACAGCTGGAAACAGTCGCCCCTTAGTTTTGAAATCTGTGGTACTTTTCTAAACTGGCGCGACCGTCAGGGATACGGCAGGGAAGAAGTGAAGTATATTTTTGATGAATCATTGAAATGGCATATATCTTCCTTTAATGCTAAATCTTCACCTGTACCTGAGGAGTGGCAGGATTTGGTAGACGAGTGGTTAAAGAAAATGGGCTACAGGTTTGCCCTCAGAAGGTTTACCCATGATCCGGAAGTAAAGCAAAACGGGAAATTATCGTTTACATCCTGGTGGGAAAATCAAGGAGTTGCTCCCTGTTATAAAGACTTTACTCCTGCTATACGGCTGAAATCAGGTAACAGGGAGGAAGTAATGGTGGTTCCCGATGTCAATTTAAAAAGCTGGCTGCCCGGGGATATTGTTTTTGACGATGCTGTTTTTGTTCCGCTCGATCTTCCTGCTGGAACATACGATATTCAAATTGCCCTGGTTGATCGGTTAAAACACAAGCCACGGGTAAATCTTGCCATCGAAGGAAAGGTGGATGGGGGCTGGTACCAACTTGGTAAAATTAAGGTGACTGAGCAAAAATAGGAGCTCCTTTGTTTTAAAGGGTTCCGGAAAAATATACAAATGGAAAATACAAAGCGTGTTATAAATAACAACAGGTTCAAAAATCGTTTGTTGTTTCACCATATCCCGCTGTTGTGTTTTTCAATGGCATTGGTACTGCTGCTTTTTATTTTTAGAAAAACCCCGGATGTTATTACCGGGTTGAGCTTTGCAACTGCTTATTCAGGAATTGCTCTTCTTGCTGCTACCTTAATTTTAGGGCCGCTGAATAAAATATTTAAACGGATTAACCCAGTGTCAACCGATTTAAGGAGAGATATTGGTTTGTGGGCTGCTGTAGTTAGCCTGGTGCATGTTATTTTCGGTCTTCAGGTGCATCTGAGGGGGAATATGTGGGCTCTGTTTCTCAGACCCGATATGGATTTTCCTTTTTTTCGATCCGATATTTTTGGTGCAGCCAACCATACCGGGTTTATAGCTGCCCTGGTTCTGATTGTACTGTTCATTACGTCGAACGATTTTACACTGCGTCAATTGGGGCCGGGACGGTGGAAGCGAATACAAAAATGGAATTATGCTTTGTTTGCTCTGGTTGCTTTACATGGCGTTTTATACCAGATTATTGAAAAGAGAGTGGCATTTTTTGTATTTCTTTTTGCAGGGTTGCTGATGATTGTTGTAATTATGAGAATTGCAGGTTCCTTTTTTCAGAAACGATTTGCTTAGATTATTATGTTAATGTACCTGTATCCGTTCTTGTTGTGAATAGAAAGTTTAAAAAAGAATATAAATTTATTGAAAGATGGAAAAAAAATACGATGTATTGGTAGTTGGGGAATTGAATGTTGACCTTATACTTGATGGAATTGAAAAATTTCCTGAGGTAGGGAAGGAAGTTCTTGCCGAAAGAATGACATTGACATTGGGAAGTTCCTCTGCTATTTTTGCAAGCAATGTTTCAAGTCTTGGGTCGCGGGTAGCTTACATTGGAAAAATCGGAAATGATAAGTTTGGTGAGGTAGTTCTGGAAAGCCTCCAGGTGAATAAAGTTGATGTATCGTTAATAAAAGTTGATGATACACTTGGAACCGGGGCAACTGTAATTTTAAATGTAGATGAGGACAGGGCAAACACCACTTACCCCGGGGCAATGGATCATCTGACATTAAACGACATTTCGGAAGAAGATTTGAAAAAAGCCAGGCACGTGCATTTTTCTTCCTATTTTCTGCAACCCGGAATGTGGGGAGATTTGGGAAATCTGTTCAGGAAGGCAAAAGAGCTGGGCCTGACAACTTCATTTGATATGCAGTGGGATCCAAAAGAAACATGGGAGCTGGATATTGATGATGTACTGCCCCATGTGGATGTTTTCCTTCCGAATGAAAAGGAATTAATGCTGTTAACGGGCAAAGAGACCCTGGATGATGCCATTGAAGCGGTGAAAAAATACATCAATGTTCTGGTAATTAAGAGGGGAAATCAGGGCTCAGTGGTTTATCACAAAGGTCAGCTGCACGAACTGCCTGCATTCTTAAATAAAAATGTAGTGGATGCAATAGGTGCCGGAGACAGCTTTAATGCCGGATTCATTTATAAATTCATTAATGGTCATACCATTCCGGAATGCCAGGAGTTTGGTAACCTTACAGGAGCTGTTTCAACGACAGCCTCGGGAGGTACAGCTGCTTTTCAGGATTATGAAAAATTTAAAAGTATTGCAAAGGAACGTTTTGGCAAAGAAATAAGAGATTAAAACCAATAAAAATTCACTCATGAAATTAATGTATATCTTCCCTGGTGTAGCTTTACTTGCAGGGGTAATAGGATTAAGCTTCACGATCAACAGAAATGTTGCAGACGAGAAAACAGATTCAACGTTACCCGCCGGCGATCGCCTTGAGGTTCCACGAATTGATTTTGTGGAGATGCTTGTGCCTCAGCCGCATGAACAGGATCCTTCAGTCATTTGGTACGATGATTTCTCTTCAGCCAGACAGTATATGGGCTTGAAAGGGGAAATTGATAATGCGGTTGATTTTGGTTTAAAAGGTGGTTCAATGGATGCCGGCTTCAATAAAGGAGATGTTACCGGTAGAGGTAACCGGCAGGTCGCATTTGGTGATTTTCCCGGAAATGTTAAGAAGGTTAAAGATGGAGAAAAGTTTGACGATATCTATTGGCGTATTTATGTAAAGCATGAATATGGCTGGGAAGGAGCACCTGCAAAAATGTCGAGGGCAACCAGTATTACTTCAACAAATTGGCAGCAGGCAATGATTGCACATGTATGGAGTGGCCCTGCCAATTCAATAACTCTTGATCCTGCAAGCGGGGTCGATGGGCAAACGGATGCAATTAAAACTACGAAATATAATGATTTTGGCAACCTCACCTGGCTTGGTAACAGACCAGCCTCCGATTTTCAGTTAACAGACACGGAAGAGAGCGGGTATTGGGTTTTGGTGGAGTCGAGAGCTAAACTAAATACGCCCGGGAAAAGCGATGGCATCAATCAGCTTTGGATCGATGGCCGGTTGGAGGTGGAACGGACCAATCTAAATTTCAGGGGAAATTATACCGCTCATGGTATCAATGCAGTTTTTCTTGAGTCATACTGGAACAAAGGTGCTCATAGAACACAGGGAAGGTGGTTTGATAATTTTGTGGTTTCTACAGAACCCATTGGTCCGGTAGTTTGCCCGGCAAACCCAACCTTGTTTAAAACACCTTACAGTGGACCAGGAAAACTTGCAGAATGGGAAGTTGAACTGGCATCAGATGCCAATGGAAATAACATTGTTTATAAATCGAATAAGCTGAAGAGAAAAGAACAGGTTGTAGTAAATAAAAAGTCAGGCAGGTTTTTGGGACCATTAGCTGGGAAATCTTCTCTTGCATCAGGTGAGATTTATTATTGCCGTGTGCGGCAAAAGAGTTCAGATGGGGAATGGTCTGCCTGGAGCAGATGGCACCAGGGGTTTGCAGTTAAATAAAGGGGATTTTTTTTAAAAAAATCATTAAAAAAATTTCCTTAATAGCTTAATTCAATTTAACTTATAGCAGAAATTTAATTATTAATATTTTACGATATGAACTTAAGTAAAAAATACAGGATTAAGTGGATTCAGCTAATGCTGGTTATTCCACTTTCTTTTATTACACAAAATGCGTTATCACAGACGGGCGATTTGAAACTTCTTGACTGGCAGCCTAAAAGTCAGATGATTGTAAAGGAAACCAAAATCTTGAAACCGAAATTTCCGGTAATTGATATTCATAATCATCTTAGGGATCTCAGTAAAACAGAACATTACCTGGCAGAAATGGATGAAGCCGGAGTGTGGATTTGTATCGGTCTTGACGGGCTTTCCCGCGATGATTTTTATAAAAAACACCTGGAAGCATCGCACAGCGTATCAAAAGAACGGTTTCATATTTATTTTTCTCCTGATTTCTCAAAGATCGAAGAACCTGATTTTGGGATTAAAGAAGCTAAGAAACTGGAGGAAGCAGTAAATATGGGAATCAGGGGACTGAAAATATATAAAAGCCTGGGACTGGGGTTTAAGGACAAGAACGATGAATACATCCGTGTTGATGACCCCCGAATCGACCCTATTTGGGCTAAATGTGGAGAACTTGGAATACCTGTAATGATTCATGTCTCCGATCCAAAAGCATTTCATGCCGGTCCGGTTGATAAATACAACGAAAGGTACGATGAACTAGCGGATCATCCAGGCTGGTCATTTTATGGAGACGAATTTCCTACAAAAGATGAGATATTGGATCAGCGAAACCGTGTAATTGAGCGGCATCCAAATACCATATTCATTGGTGCACACATGGGTAATTTGCCCGAAGAACTGGGGCGTGTATCCATGTGGCTGGATAAGTATCCCAATTTTTATGTCGACATAAATGCACGCATCAGTGAAATGGGGCGCCAACCTTATACTGCCAGAAAATTTATGATCAAATATCAGGACAGGATTTTATTTGGTACAGATACACCCCCCGATGCTGAAGCTTACCGGGTCTATTATCGTTTCCTGGAAACGGACGATGAGTATTTTGATCCTACTCCTGCACATAAGCAACAGGGAAGGTGGATGATTTATGGTCTTTACCTGCCGGATGAGGTGCTTGAAAAAGTCTATAATAAGAATGCACTTAAAATTATGAGTATGTATAAGGGGCCAAATTAAATTTAATTCGTAAATTTTATTAAAAAAACGAAATACCATGGATAGCAACAGGAACAACAACAGGAGGGATTTTATAAAAAAAACAGGAGCATTAGGCCTGGGGATTGCCGGAGCAGGGGTAATGAATGTTTCCGGTCAGCAAAAAGTTGACAAAAAAAAGCGGAAACAGGTTTTTAACATGTCTGGCTACGTTGCACCTAAACTTGATGCAGTGCGTGTAGCTGTAATTGGCCTTGGAAACCGGGGCTCGGGAACAGTAAGGCGCCTCGCCAGTATTCAGGGAGTGGAAGTAAAAGCCCTTTGTGATCTGGAAGCCGACAGGGTTAAAAAGGCTGCCGATTCAATTAAGCACCTGGGGCATAAGCCGGATTCATACTCCGGTGACAGAGATGCCTGGAAGAAAGTGTGTGAAAGAAACGACATAGATTTGGTTGCAGTTGTAACACCCTGGCATTTGCATACTCCTATGTGTGTTTATGCTATGGAACATGATAAACATGCCTATGTTGAACTTCCGGCAGCACAAACCATAAAAGAATGCTGGCAGTTGGTGGAGACTTCAGAAAAGACTAAAAAACATTGCGTTCAAATGTCATCCAACTGTCATGGAGGACTTCATGCTGTTGTGTTAAATATGGCAAGGGAAGGTTTTTTTGGTGAGTTGATACATGCTGAAGGTGCATATATACACGATCTTTTAATGCGGTATCTATTTGACAGGGATATGTACCACAACTTGTGGAGGTTAAGGGAAAATACGGGCAGGCATGGCAGTTTGTATCCTCAGCACGGACTGGTTCCTATAATGCAAATGATGGATATAAATTATGGCGATCAAATGGATTATATGGCTTCCATCTCTACCGCTGATTTTACAATGGGTAAAACGGCAAGAGAAGTGGCTTCCACTGAGAAGGCTTTTGAGCCTTTTGTTGGAAAGGATTTCAGGGGAAATATGAATACAACCGTAATTCGAACAATAAGGGGCCGGTCAATTATGATACAGCACGATGTAACATCACCAAGACCTGATGTGCGGTTCGATTTGCTTAGCGGTTCCAAAGGAATTTTTAAAGCCCGCCCGGGAAGAATTGCTACCAGTCATGATGGTTGGATTCCTGAAGAAGAATTTAATGCCCTGGTTGATAAGTATACTCCTGAAATCAATAAAAGATTTGAGGAATTAACTAAACAGGCCGAGCAGATTGATAAGCGCGGGCATTCGTATTACAGGGTAAGTCCTACAGACTGGAGGTTGATTGATTGCCTCAGAAATGGTTTGCCTATGGATATGGATGTTTATGAAGCAGCATCATCCAGTGCAATCATTCCGTTAAGTGAATGGTCTGTGGAGAAAAGATCGGCCGTTGAAATTCCTGACTTCACGAACGGTGCCTGGAAAACCAATCCGCGCGGAATGGATATCAACCTTGAAAAGGGTGGAGGAAATACAAAATTGGTATAGACAGGTACCATTGTTTTTGTAGCATTTCAGGATTAATATTGTGATTGTGGAAATTGGACAGATGTAGTATGGATTATTAGGTTAATCCTTACTGTTTGAATTCAATCGATTACCTGTATCTTTAAGTAAAAATAAATTAATTCACCTTTAAATGAAAATTCTGCTGATTGTTGTGTTGTGCTTTGTTTCATTTACCGTGCCTGCACAGTTTATAACCAAATACCCTGACATTCCGAGGATAGATGTGCATGTGCATATTAACAACAACTACACAGGTATAAAAAATTATCTGGTGTTAAGGGAAAAAATGTTGAATGATACAAAAATTGATCTTGCCATGCTTATAAACTTAGGTGGTGAAAAATCAATTGATACCATTCGTGAAGTAAGCAATGGAAGGATTATGACCTGTATCAGCGACTATCGTCCGTTTAGGGGACTGACCCATAAACCGGAGGATATGGCTGCCAGCCTTGAAAGAGGTTACGCAGGTTATAAAATATGGTATGGCCCCTACTCCCGGGGATTAAAAAAAGGAGAGGAAGGGTTTAAGTATTTTGACGATCCGGTACATGAGCCGGTTTTATCTGCAATGGAAAGAACCGGACTCCCTGGTGCATCCATTCATATAGCTGATCCTAACGGTCCGTTCTGGGACAGAGGGAATTGGGCTGCTGACCCGGTTGAATACTGGAGGCAGATAATGGGACTTGAAAGAGTACTTAACCGGCACCCCAATCTTGTAATTGTTGCTGCGCATGGCGCATGGCTTGTTGCCCAGGATGCCCAAATCGATTTTTTAAGATACCTTCTGTCTGCTTATCCTAATTTTTATGTTGATCTTGCTGCTACCTTTCAGTACTTTTACCTGGTGAATAATGAAAACCTGCGCGATTTTATTATTGAATATTCAGATCGCATTTTGTACGGGACTGACATCTCAAGTATTAAAGATGAAGCTGAAATTCCTGAATACATAGAACGCTATTCACGTACTTTCCGCATGCTTGAAACCGATGAGATGGTTGAGGGTGGTTTCTTCAGCATGAACCCCGCCAAAGGACTTAATTTGCCGAAAGACGTACTTGAGAAAATTTATTTCAGGAATGCTCTGAAAATTTATCCCGGTTTAAAAGATCAGGCGGGCAATTTAGGATACAGAGCAGGGGCAGTTAATTAAGACACGCATAGTATGGTTAATATATTATGGAAATTGTTGTAAGCATCGTATTTTCATTGAATATTCCTGAATGAGGAAATTAAAGTTATAATTTTAGATAGACGTTGTATTATCAATTAATCTTCAGAAATTGATTTTAATGATTTATGGTTCTCCTGCTATAGGATTATTGCAATTGTTAATACAACTTGAGGAATCGCATTTTAAATTCTAAGTTTTATATACTATTC
This sequence comes from Mariniphaga sp., assembly GCA_041684965.1. GTDB lineage: Bacteria > Bacteroidota > Bacteroidia > Bacteroidales > Prolixibacteraceae > Mariniphaga. The sequence goes on along the minus strand of JAWLGR010000038.1, from coordinate 18,609 downwards.
TTTGAATTTAAGAGAAATTTTATAATTTAAATCTTTTAAAAAAAAATATTACGAAACTTCTTTTTGGTAATTAGGAAAGAAAATGAAATATTTATAATTTTGCATTGAAATAAAACACGCCATTCATGAGTTACTTAAAATTAAAACAAGAGGAATTAGAAGAAAAAGGAGCTTTGCATACAGCAAGGGAAATTGAGAATCAGCCGGATTTATGGTGGAAGACATATCTAAGTTTTCTTGATCAAAAGAAAGAAATTCAGAAATTTCTGGGTAAAGTATGGGAAAACGAATTTCCCTATATTATTTTTACAGGTGCTGGAAGTTCAGCATTTGTAGGGGAAGCATTGGCTGGTCCTTTTCAGAAAAGATGGAAAGGGGTCAGCCGGGCAATAGCGACAACTGATATCATTACCCATCCCGAAAATTATTTTATAAAATCAAGGCCCACATTATTGGTGTCGTTTGCACGTTCGGGCGACAGCCCCGAGAGCCTGGATGCTGTTTTGCTTGCCAGGGAATATTGTGATGAACTGCATGAATTTAATATTACCTGCAATAAGGACGGGAAATTGGCTATGAGAAGCAAGGAAACTAATACTTATGTTTTTTTGCTGCCTGAAGAGTCAAACGATCAATCATTGGCAATGACCAGTTCTTTTTCATCCATGTTACTTGCCGGATTACTTTTACTGAACATTAATGAAGCGGAACAAATAAAGCCTGTGGTTAAAAGGGTATGTGAGCTTGGAAAATATATTTTAAACTACCATGTCCCACGACTAAAGGCAATAGCAGAAATGGAATTTAAACGAATGGTTTTTCTTGGTTCAGGACCTTTATTTGGCATTGCCCATGAATCACATCTAAAGGTACAGGAGCTGTCAAACGGGGAGATTGTCTGTAAGTTCGATTCATTTCTGGGGTTCAGGCATGGTCCTAAAGCTGTTGTTAATGATGCTACGATAGTGGTTTACCTGTTGTCAAATAATAACTATTCTCTTTTATATGAAAGAGATCTGGTAAGGTCAGTGAATGCAACAGCTGCCGGTGAAAAGTCAATAGCTATTGGTAACGGATACGATGAGAATGAATTTAAGTTCGACCTCCCTGTCCGGTTTCCTGATACTATGGATGACATTCCGGAAGAATTTTTACCTGTATTTTATGTCTTGCCGGCACAAATAATTGGGTTTTTTAAATCTCTTAATTTAGGTTTGTCACCCGACTCTCCTTCCAAAAATGGAGCAATCTCCAGAGTTGTGCAGGGAGTGAAAATCTATCATCCTGTAAAAAATTAACAATGAAAAATTCGCGGGATTATTTTTTACATTTATTGGAAGAGAACAGAAAAGGAATTGCAAAAGGTATTTATTCTGTTTGTTCTGCCAATCCGGATGTACTCGAAGCATGTTTTCTGCAGGCTAAAAATGATAACTCAATACTACTGATTGAATCCACATCAAACCAGGTTGACCAGTTTGGTGGTTATACCGGAATGAAGCCTTACGATTTTGTGCAATATGTTAATCAAATTGCGGTAAAAGTTGGCTTTCCAAAAGAATTGATACTTCTTGGAGGCGATCACCTGGGGCCCAATCCATGGAAAGACCTTCCGGCTGAAAATGCAATGGCAAATGCAAAAATCCTTGTTCAGGAATATGTAAAGGAGGGATACCAAAAAATCCATCTTGATACAAGTATGTTTTGTGCTGACGATGAAGGAGACAGAAGCAGGCCAATGAGTGATGAAGTAGTTGCTGAACGAACTGCTGCCCTTTGCAAAGTGGCTGAAGAAACATGGGAAAAATACAGGAAGGGGAGTGCAAAACCCGTTTATATAATCGGGACAGAGGTGCCTGTTCCCGGAGGGGCACAGGAAAATGAAGAGGAAGTTATACCTACTTCACCTGAAGATGCTGCTCAAACAATCGAAATTACAAAAAAACATTTTGTTAATAATGGTTTATCCGACGCCTGGGAAAGGGTGGTTGGAACTGTAGTTCAACCCGGCGTTGAATTCAGCGATGACAGGATCTTTAATTATCAGAAGGGAAAAGCTAAAAAACTCAGTGAGAAAATTTTGAAATTTGACCATTTGGTATATGAGGCTCATTCAACCGATTATCAAACGGAAGAAAATTTAAAATCCCTGGTGGAGGATCACTTTTGCATACTTAAAGTGGGTCCATGGTTAACATTTGCTTTCAGAGAGGCTCTTTTCGCACTTGAATTAATCGAAACAGAACTGTTAGGTCTTGATAACCCCGACCGATCCAGACTAAAAGAAACACTTGAACAGGTAATGTTAAAAGAACCTGTTTTTTGGAAAAAATATTATCACGGCAATGAAATGCAGCAGGCATTAAAAAGAAAATACAGTTTTTCTGATCGTTCCAGGTACTACTGGCCGATGTCGGAGCTTGATTTGGCAAAAAATAAATTATTTGCAAATTTAAAAGGCAATAAAATTCCGTTATCACTGTTAAGTCAGTTCATGCCAATGCAATTTTACCAGGTATGTGAAGGAATTCTTGCTGCAGAACCTGAACATTTGGTTCATAACCACATACAAAAGGTTGCCGGCATTTACTCCCGAGCCTGTGGTTTATCTTAATTTTTTTTGGTAACCCAACAAACCAGGTTGTCGCAACTTTAGAATAATATTGTTGAATTAATTTAAATTTATAAACATGCATAAAAGGAGTTATTTGTCATTTACCAAATTACACATATTAAACCTTCGGATGATTTTGCTATTGTTTGCCTTTTTACTTCAATTGTTATCTGTGAGGGTAATAAATGCCAGTGAGCTTTCAAACCTTGGCCTTCATGTAATCCCTTATCCGCAACAGGTTGTATTAGGCGGAAATGATTTTACCTTTACTGATAAATTGTCGGTTGTAGTCGATAAAAAAGCTTCTGAAGCGGACCGTTTTGCAGCAGAAGAATTGGTACGTGACCTTAAAAGGGAGTGGAATATTAATGCAAATGTTACCAGTGAGAAAAAAGGGAAATCGATAGTACTGACACGTTCCAATGCCTCACGGAAATTAAATGAGCAGGGATACCAGTTAACTTCCTCAGAAAATGAGGTTGATATCCGCGCAAACAGTGAGGCCGGACTGTTTTATGGTACACAAACTTTGTTACAGTTAATTAAAAAATCAAGGGATGGTTATCTTATTCCTGGTATTGAAATTACGGACTGGCCTGATATAGAAAAGAGAGCTGCTCATTACGATACAAAACATCACCAGGATAAACGTTCTTATGTAGAGAGTTTTATTAAGGACCTGGCAAAGTACAAAATGAATCAGTTGATTTGGGAATGGGAAGATAAGCTGGAATATAAGAGCCGTCCGGAGATTGGTGCACCTGGTGCCTTCACCATTGAAGAAATGCAGGAAATGACCCGTTATGCGCAAAAATACCATGTGGAAATTATTCCACTTGTTCAGGGACTTGGGCATGTGAGTTTCATTTTAAAATGGCCACAATACAGACATCTGCGTGAAATCAGTGATTCAAATTGGGAGTTCTGCCCATTGGAGGAAGGGTCGTATGATCTTTTATTTGACCTTTGGGAAGAATCCATTGAAGCAACTCCGGGTTCCGGTTATATTCATATAGGGTCGGACGAAACCTATGAACTTGCAGCCTGTGATGATTGCAAGGCAAAAGCTGGTGAAATAGGGGCGAGTGGGGTTTATCACCTTTTTGTAAAAAGAGCAACCGATCATTTAAAGAAGTTTAACCGAAAAGTAATGGTTTGGGAACGACCAATGGGTTGGGAAATGAACCGATCACCAGTTAAAAACTTTGAAATATCGAAGGACATTGTTCTGACCGAAAGTTATCATTATGAAACACCTGATTTCAAATATGCCAAGCAAGCAAGAGATCTGGGTTATGAGATTTATGCTTACGATCCGAACCCAGGTATTGAACCGCTGTTTCTTCCATACAAATTCAGGCAGCGGGGTGGTAAAAATGTTACCGGCAGTCTGGAAAATTCCTATCAGTTTCTTACTTCTACGGCGCTTTCAGGAGTTTTCGACGGAATGGTAAATACTTCATGGGACGATTCTGGCCTGCATAATCAAATGTGGATGCTCAGTTTTGTTACTTCTGCCGAATATTCCTGGAGTGGAAGCAAACCATCGCTGCAGGAGTTTGAGGATTCATTTTATAAGAGCTACTATGGCCCTTCAGTAAAAAATATGGAGGAACTTTATTATCTCCTGAATGAAGGAGCTTATTATTTTGCCTGGACTTTTGAACGTAACGTATGGCACCATGGAGATATCGGGAAAACACACCTGCCCGACCTGCCCAGAAATGATAATTTGGAATATGACGAATACTGGAACAGGGAATACAGCGAAAAAATTGCCGAGTCAAGGGCAATGATTGATAAAATGGACAGAGCTCTCCAGATTATTGGAAACAATAAACAGCTGGGAGTAAAAAATGAATACGATTTTGAAATATACCGGACACTGGCGGAGTTAATTAAACATACCGGTATGACTTATCTTGACTTATCAAATCTGGAAAGAACAATTACACAGGCGCACCGCCTTACCTTCCTCGATAAGCAGGAAGCTTACAATAAATTGGCAGAAGCTCAAAATATTATAGAAGAGAGTCTCGAAAGAAGAGAAAGAGTTTTCAACGATTTGGTTGAAACGTGGGAGCAGACGCGTTTGCCCAAGGGCATGTCTACACCGGAAAAAGAATTTTTCCACCAACAGGACAGGGCCCGTCATTTTGCATTCAGAACTGCTGATATGTCCTATTTAATTTATGATGAGCAGCTGCTTGATATGGAAGGATATCTTGAAAGGTTAAAGGAATATATGGAGTATTATAAAACATTGATAGGTTCCTGAAAAATTGTAAGAAATCAATGAAGAAGAACAGAATTATGTACAGAATGTATTTTATATGCAGCCACAAATGAATCCTTCAGCCAGGCTGTCAAGATAATCTGTAACCTTTTTCTTTTCTTCTTCTGTTCCTTTACAATAATGGCAAACAGGTAATAAAAGTTCCCTGTTCATTTCCAGCATTTCCGGAGGATATGTGTTGATACACACACAGCATATATTCTTTTTCATAACACGAATATTTTACTTTGCAAATTTAGAAGGTTATTTTTATTCTGTTTTGAATAGTTGAAAATGATAACAACATAAATGTAAGCAGCCAGCTACAGAAGAAAGGCGGAGAAATAAAAACAACGATTGTTTTTTTCACTGCCTTTTTTATTGTTCCCCGGGGAATGACCTTTCAGTTTTTATTTTTTTAGGTATTTACGCAACCCAATATTCAGAATTTAAATCATTTAAAGTATATCGCATTTTTGTTCTATAGGTTTTATTAGTACTTTTATTGTTAATAACCAAATTTAATATTCTATTGGCCTGATTAAATTAAAAAATAGTGAATTCTGTAACTAAACTATTATTGCTATTATTTTTCGGAGTTTTCAAATCAGTAAGTCCTTTTTCTGTTCTGGCTCAGCAGGAAGCTGCTGTTTGGTTGAGCGGCACCGGTTATCAACTGAAATTTCAATCCGATAGTGTATTTCTTCAGAATTTTGATGGTAAGTGGGATGCAACTGCCAGTATATGTGATGCAGATGGAGATATTATTTTGTATTCAGATGGCAAAACCATCTGGAACGGAATGCACGAAATGCTGGTTAACGGTGAAAAATTGCATGCCGAAAATTTTCATCCTCTTGGAAGACCTGAATTTATTCCCTGGCCAGAAAAAGAAGGGCGTTATTTGTTAATTTATGAGAGCGTTTTTCACCTGCCCGGAGATGGTTATAGAATAGAAGACCGTGTAATTCAATATGCTGAAATAAACGTTGACGCATACAATGGAAAGGGAGAGGTTGTTTCAAAAGGAAATACATTTCATAAAAATTATCATGCCTCCCCAACAATTGCTGGTTATTGTAACAACAGTTACTACTGGCTGGTAATCGACAGAAATGACAATGTAACCGGTTTAAAAAGAGACAGGATATTTGCGTATAAAATTGATAAAAATGGAATAAATTCAACTCCTGTCATCAATGACAAATATCCTTTTGGCAATTCATACGGATATAAATTCTCACCCAACGGAGATAAATTTTATTGTTCTCTGAACAATAGTGAATACGAAGATTTGAAGTTTATTGCTGATTTTAACTTTATTACTGGAGAAATATACAATTTCCGTTCGTTAAGATTATATCCAAACAGGATCCCGGAGTTTTCATCAAACAGTAATCTGTTGTATTTTTTTAGCGGATCAAAGCTTATTCAGGCGGTTTTGAGAAGCAGAAATTCACTCTCCTCTTTAAGTTCATACACTATCATCCATATATTTGAGTCCAATCAGAATAATTTATACCCAGGTCAGGATTTGCAACTGGGGCCGGATGGGAGAATTTATTTTACATATTATGATGTTTCGGACGAGAAAATGAAGTTGGGAAGGATAAACAAGCCAAACCAACAAGGTTTAGATTGTGAAATGGAACTTGATTTTATTACTGCAAATGTGTATTGGTTTCCCGATTTTGTAACCAGCTTTTTTAGAGACAAGCCATTGGAAGTTATTGATAAAATTCCGGCTTTGGCAGGTAAAGACATAAAGTTATGCCCTAAAACTTCTGCTAAAATTGGAGAGAATACTAATCCGGATGCTTTTTATTACTGGTATCCGGAAAGCAATATCGACAATCCATTTATTGCCCAACCCAATTATTCTCATACGTCAGATTCAGATAAACCTGTAACCTTGTCTCATGTCTTGATGGTTACCGATGGAAATTGCTGGATGAATTTTGATACAGTTAATATTACTCAAAATCCCGCTCCCAAGGTTAATTTCATTGAAGGAAGCTGGTCGGTGTGCCCGTATGTTGAAGAAGTGGATTACTGGTCGAATGACAATAAAAATGAAAAGTACTGGATGGTTGACGGAGGAGAAATTGTTTCGGAAGAGATACCTCACCGGATTAAAGTAAACTGGTGGGATACAAACGCCGATGCTTCTGTGAATGTATATTCGGTTAACAGGTATGGATGCAATTCAGATACCACCAATTTCCCGGTCAGGATAAATGTGGAACTGATTACCGAAACACCTAAAGGTCAGGATAAATTATGTCTGGCTGACGGTAATAACAAAGTTTATCGGATTAATTATACTAACGGCTCTGTTTATGAATGGATTACTGAAGGGGGAGAAATTTTAAACGGACAGGGCAGTAATGAAATAGCTGTTAACTGGCTGACTGAGGGGTTGCATTCACTTACCGTTGAAGAAACTAGTACAACTATTGATACGGTATGTTATGGCGTATCGGAACCTTTATGGGTGGAAGTAATTAACGACAGTCTTGATATTACCCTGGAGAATTTATCATTTAATCTGGAGAATAAATTAGAAATATTCTTCTATTCTGAAAAGCTTAAACCTCATAAACATACAATCACTGTTCTGGCAGAGAATGAATATAAAACTGAAATAAGAGAAACAGATGCCACGGTTAACAATAACGGAAGCCCAATTCATTTTACAGGCGTAAATGTGTCATCAACGGAAACTATCTGGCTAAAAGTAATAAATGCCTGTGATGAAATTTTTTATTCCAATCAGCTGCAGACCATCAATCTTTCTGCTCATGATTTAAAAGATCAGAAGGTTCGGCTGGAATGGAACCACAACCAGTATTGGGAAAATAATAAGGTTAAGTACGAGGTTTGGAAGGCAGCCGGTAATATGAATAATTTTGAATTGATTGCAGATGACCTCGAAGAAAATTCGTATGACTTCATCAACACAGGAATGGAAAAGATGCATTATTTCAGAGTGAAAGCAATTAATTCAGATAAAAACATAGTATCATGGTCAAATTGGATCAGGATTGAACTGGATGATGCATTGGTAATTCCCGATGTGTTTACACCAAATGGCGATGGTTATAATGATGTGTGGGAAATTCAAAACATCCGTTTTTATGATATTTTGAGGTTAACGGTATATGATCGAAACGGGCAGAAGGTATATGAATGCCGGAACCATTACATTCCATGGGATGGTAGAAGCAAGGGAGAAATATATCAGGGTACTTATCTTTATGAACTTGTATTCATTGATGGTAAAAAGAAACACGGGCAGCTGACAATTTTGAAATGAGAATATTTAAAAAGAACATATTGATATTCCTGGTTTTGATTTCCTGGCAGGTAAATGCACAGGACTTTCCATTTCATTATTTTTCACATTCAGCACCGGTTATTATGAATCCTTCTATGGCAGCGGCAAAGCAAACTATGTCAATTACTGCTGGTGCATATACGGTATGGGCAGGTGGATATAAGCCCTTGAACGATTACTTGTTGAGCATTGCTTTTTCTCCGGAATTTAAAAAGTATAGAAATTACAATCCAAATACAACAAGGGTAGGAGTAGGGTTAAATCTTTTAAATGAACAGATAGGCCCTTTTAATCAGTACCTTCTGCAATTAATGTATGCATATCATATTCCGGTAACCAAAGACGTATTGCTTTCTCTTGGCATTTCAGGCATTATTGAAAATTTGCAGATTGATGTCAATTCCCTTTCTCCCGGTTCCCCTGATGACCCGCGGTTATCAGGAGGTAACAATCATGCTTTTCTTATTGATGGAGGGTTTGGTGCAACTGTTTCTTCTGATAAATTTATGCTTGCTTTCTCTGCTCTTAACCTCACACCCGGTACCTTTAGGTTTAATGAGCAGCAGGCTGAAGAAATTGAATCTTATCGCAGGTTTTATTTAAATGGACGATACAGGTTTTTCTTTGCCCGGAATTTAAGTGTCAGCCCCCGGGCAACCCTTAGAAATTCCAGGTTTAGGTCACTGAATTACGATGCATCGCTTGATTTCGGCTTTCATTATTTTGATGTGGGTGCCGGTTACCGCAGCGAAAATTCTCTAATGGTATTCTTCCGGTTGCCGGTTAAGGATTTTACCCTGACATATACTTCTGAGAATCCATTGCAGGTCAGCCATCTCGCAGGAAACGGTCATACATTTACCCTGGGTTGGGAACCGGGCGCTGTATTTCATTGACCGGGTAATCTAAACGTATATCATCTTTTTTGTCATTCCACCATCTACTATGAAGTTTTGACCTGTTATAAAGCTGTTTTCAGGCATCAGAAGGAATAGTATCATTCGGGCAATGTCTTCTGCTTTTCCGACCCTGCCGGCTGGATGTTGCTTGTGATCTTCTTCGGTCAGACTATATTGGTTGGCCTGTGATTTTTTTTTCACACCCGATACATCTATCCAGCCCGGGCTGATACAATTCACCCGCACTTCAGGCCCCAGGCTTACGGCTAGTGAATGGGTAAGGGAATATATGCCGCCCTTACTTGCTGAATAGGCTTCTGTGTCTGCTTCCGATTGAAATGCACGTGTAGAGCAGAGATTTATTATGCTGCCGTTTGTTTCTTTTAAATAAGGGGTTGCATGTTTTGCGCACAGGAAGCTCCCGGTAAGATTTACACCTATCACACGGTTCCATTCTTCCAGAGAAAGTTCCGTCACAGGTTTATTGTGGAGAATTGCTGCGTTATTTATCAATCCTAAAACGCTGCCAAATTTCTTTGCCGATTTCCCGACAGCAATTTTAACATCTTCTTCTGATGAAACATCACAGGGTAAAAAATATAAATCATCTGAAGAATTTTCTTCCCTGAATTCGTCAATTGCTTCCTGATCAATTTCCAGTACAGATACACTGTATCCATCCTTCAATAAGCTTTGAGTGACTATTTTCCCTATTCCCTGTGCACCTCCTGTAACAATGATATTGTTTTTCATAATTCGAGTCAGTTAAAACAAACTTTCTTTTTATTTAGCTGATTGATTCAGGCTAAATTATGATTTTAAACAAATCAAAATGAAAATCTGTTAATTTTCAGACAGAAATTATGATATAAATTATTTGCTGTTGTAGCAACAGGCATTATTTTCGCTCAAAAAAATTATGCAGAAAATTGTATTGATTCTCCTGCTGCTGGTTTCGCAGGTGTTATACGCACAACAGCAACAAATGACTCTGGAAGATGCAGTTTTTGGCCGTTATACCTATCTGCAGCCAAAGACTTTGAATGGCCTGATCTGGAAAAACGATCAGGTATTCACCTGGGAGGAAAATGGAGCAATTCATGCTGAAAATGCCCGTAAAGGAGACAAATCAGTTTTAATAACACTTCAGGAAATAAATGCTGTTTTAAATCTTGAAGAAGAAGTTCAGATACGCAACCTTTCCAGCTACTCGTGGACTCAAAATGAGGTATTAATTTTACCACACAGAAACAACTATTATGCTCTGGATACCGATACTAAAACCATAGTTTGGTCTGTCACTTTCCCTGTTGAGGCTGAAAATCATGTTCTGAATGAACATGGAAGATTCGTTGCATATACAATTGATGATGATTTATATGCATCTTTCTCTGACGGACAGAGTATTAAAATTACCAACGATGGAGGAAACGGTATTGTAAACGGGAAAGCGGTTCACCGAAGTGAGTTTGGAATAACAAATGGTATATTTACTTCTCCCCATGGAAACTACATTGCTTTCTACCGGATGGATGAATCCATGGTAACCGACTATCCTTTAGTCGATTTTATGTCAAGGGTGGCTGAGCATAAACCGGTAAAATATCCAATGGCAGGAATGAACAGCCATTTTGTAACTATTGGCATATACAGAATAGCTGATGGTAATACAATTTTTTTAAATACTGGTAAACCCTACGACAGGTACTTTACCAATCTCTCCTGGTCGCCAGATGAACAATCGATTTTTATTGCTGAACTGAACAGAGGGCAAAATCACCTGCTCCTTAACCGCTACGATGTGTTATCGGGTCAGAAGATAAATACTCTTTTTGAGGAAAAACACGATAAATATGTTGAGCCCTTATTTCCACTGGTTTTTCAGGATGATAATGAAAATGATTTTTATTATTTGAGTCGCAGGGATGGCTGGTTTCACGTTTATAAATATACTTCTTCAGGGGAACTAAAAGGGCAATTGACAAAAGGGGAGTGGGAAGTAGTACGTATTTTGGGCTTTTCTGACAGGGGGAAATTTATGTATATTGAAGCCAGCAGGGAAAGTCCGCTGGAGTTGCATATCTATCGTGTGGAGATTAAAAACGGAAAAATGGAACAACTGACCCATCATGAAGGCGTAAACAGGGGAATGCTAAGTCCTGCCGGTAACCATTTGCTCGTTTATTTCAGTGGCCCCTCGATTCCATTTCAAACCGGATTGATTTCAGCTAATGGAAGAATGCGAAGAACTATTCACAATGCCGGAAATCCACTGGAAAATTACGAGTTGGGTGAAACGATACTGGTGCCGGTTCTTTCAGCGGATGGTAAAACAGAGCTTACAGGCAGGTTGATTCTGCCGGTTGATTTTGATCCTGAGAAAAAATATCCGGTTGTAGTATATGTTTATGGAGGCCCACATTCTCAGCTTGTTGATAAAAGTTGGTTGTATGGTGCCAACTGGTGGCAGTATTATATGGCAGCACAAGGGTATATTTCCTTTACCATGGACAACAGGGGAACCAAAAACCGAGGTCATGATTTTGAAACATCGGTATACCGGCAACTGGGAATAGTGGAAACGGAAGACCAGATGAAAGGAATCGAATTTCTTAAATCATTGCCATATGTCGACACAGAAAATATGGGTGTTCACGGCTGGAGCTATGGTGGGTTTATGACCCTGAATATGATGCTTCGGCATCCGGGGGTATTTAAAGTGGGTATTGCCGGTGGCCCCGTTGTCGACTGGAGTATGTATGAAATAATGTATGGTGAACGATATATGGATACGCCACAGGAGAATCCATTGGGTTATGATGAAACGAATATGATGAAGCATGTTAAGAATCTTGAAGGAAAACTGATGCTGATTCACGGTGTTCAGGATGACGTGGTAGTTATGCAACATAGTATGCAGTTTTTACGCGAATGTGTGAAACAGAAAAAACAGGTCGATTTTTTCGTATATCCTACACATCCGCACAACGTAAGGGGAAAGGACAGGGTTCATCTGATGGAAAAAGTGAGCCGTTACCTGATTGACAATTTAAATAACCCCGTTAATTTTAATAATGAAGCAATTGGAGATTAATTCATTTGCATCTGATTATTTCAGGATTGTGCCAATAAAAATTCCCAGGTAAGAACCAAAAGCAAATCCTAATATCCCGATTGTAAGTCCTGATATTATAACCTCTTTATTCTTCAAAGCTCCTGCAACCGCCGGCACAAAAGGTGGGGAGTAAGTAAGGGCTGTAATGGAAATAATGGTCGTATCAGTGTCTATTTTGAATAAATGAGCAAGCAGGACATGAATAAACATGGAGCCAAACACCACCCATGATACATAAAGAAACAATTGCAGAAATTCAAGTTGGAACATTTCCTTCAGGTTGGCCATTGAAGAAAGGGCAAGGCAAAAAACAATTATAAAATACATCCCCAGGGGGAAACTTATTTTTAAACGGTTTACAGGCTTTATTAGTGATACCAGCAATCCAAGGGTTGTTATGATAAGGATAACCACTATGGTTTGTGTCGACTCATTTTTTATGAACAGACTTGCTCCTCCTCCGACAGCTAATATAATTACAGCTACCAGCAGCGATTTGAACATTCCGGAAAGGTTTCTTTTTTGAAACAATCCATCAAAATTATCCATGTCATCAGTCTCATCGGGTGCCAGCATGACATTTTCGGCCTTCCTGATTACATACCGCGGAAGAAATGTGTTAAACAGGCGCTGTGCAATGGTCATCAGGAAAAGCAATGCCACTGAACCAATAATCAGGTCGTAGGTGTGGGTTAGTATGAAAAGATCAGGATTCACATTTAAAGCTTTGCCTATAGCTGCAAGATTGGGTGTACCACCGGTATAAACTCCTATCAGCATTCCTGTAATACTGGCCGAATCAGTAATTTCTTCAGCAAACCAGTAGTACCCGGTAAAAACGGCTGTCATTAACGCAATAAGTGCAAGTATAAGAGAAAGAAAAGTGTTTTTTGCATTTTTAAGCCATTTCCTTAAGTCGAGTGACAAAAGCAATAATGGAAGGGCCAAAAGAATGGTATAGGTTAAAACCGACTGCTGCAAATGTGCTATCTGATTATAAACAGCATCGTTTTCGATGAATCCAGGTAAACTCATATATTCCTGGAATTCATCAGGTGGAAGGTACGTTCTCTTACCACCCAGTACTCTGGCCAGGTTTTCGCTGGGAGATGGTATGATTCCCGTATTACCTAACAACAAACCAATAGCATAGGCAAGTACTACCGCTCCGATTTTTTTTAATGTCTCTGAAATTTTCGTCAGGTAAATAAGGAATAAAGGTACAAGAAGATAAAAAAGGATCAGCAGAAGAGTAATCCACATACATGCCCAATTGGTTAATTAATACTCAAACATACAAAAAAAAATCATACTGTTTCGGCTATTTATTTCGTGTAATTTCCCACGGCAGGGAATGAAAAAGGCACAAACATCATGTCTGTGCCTTTAATTCAAGTTTATGGTATCTTAAAATTTAAAACCAAGCGTAAACATCACGTTGTTTTTAACATGATTGAAAGCTGCCATTTCCTGCTGAACATAGGTATTGGTAACCGGGGCTGGATAAAGCATGTCAAAATCTTTCAGGTAGGAATAACGGTAGGCTAAATCAAGGAAAAAACCGCCGCTCTTGAATCCCAGTCCTCCGGAAAAGGTTACCCTGTCGGCATCTGCATTTGGCTGAGTAGCTCCAAAAGCTTCAGAATTGTATGGCGATGGGTAGTACTCATATCCGGCACGCAGGCTAAAGTTGCTTGTAGCCAGTAATTCTCCTCCAATCCGAATATTGCCTGCGGGTTTGAATATCTCGGCAATTTCATCGTTCTCATCTACAAACTGATAGCCGTCTCCTCCACTCCTTAGTTTGGCAGAGCTGTAATCCACGTACTCGTAATCAACACTTATCAAGCCTGCTTTGCCTATTACAAAAGCGCCGCTTAAATTAGCACGCAGAGGTGATTCAATATTGTAGCCGTATTCAGAATAAGGAGAAGTGATTTTATAGTTTTCATCTCCGTCCTCATAACTAATCCATGATTTCATGGATGTCCTGAAATCATCGTTCAGGTTGTAAAAAGTTGGCGTATGAACCGAGGCTCCCAGTCTGATTGCATTAATGGGTTTAAATATCAGTCCTATTTTTCCGTTATAACCTGTCCCGGTAGTGTTCAATGTACTGTTGAAGGTCATTGAATTAAAATAGTCAATGTTGTTGTTTGCATCTCTTTCAAAATGTTCTGATGATTCCCTGTAATATACATCTACAATACCAACTGACAATCCCAGGTAAAGCTTATGGTTAAAATTCAAACCTGCTGCAAGTGAATATTCATTCATTGCTCCCTGTTTCGAAATACTCTTTCTGAGACTTTGCCCGTACCCTGCTTCTTCGATGTCGTGGTAGTATATTCCATTATCATCAACAATGAGCAAATCGGCATCCCATGCCAGATCTTCGTAAAATTCACTCCAGTTGTTTAATGTTGCATTCCCGGCAAAATGATCCAACAAAGAACCGTTCATATTATTGGCCCCACCTAACATGGTGGTGTTAAAATCCATTAATCTGTTGTATCCGATACCAAAGTTTACAGACACCAGCCCCGTTTCGCTTTGATTCCGGGGAGTCATTGCTGCAACATAACTTAAATTGCTGAAGGCAAAATGATATTTATTGTCTGTCATAAGATTCCCGCGGAATGAAGTTTCAACCTGTGTTTGGCCGAAAACCGGAGTAAAAACAAACTCCGAGGAGCGGTACAGCCCAATACCTGCCGGGTTAATGCTTACCGAAGTAAAATCACCACCTAACGCACCAAAAGCATTTCCCATACCACCGGCACGTGCTGTTCCCTGTACCTGAAACTGTGAGTAGCGCAGGGCATCGGCCAGGTCTTGAGCCTGGACAAAAAATGGGACAAAAAATAGAGCAGACATTAATATTATGAATCTTTTCATGGCTAAAAATCTATTTTGTTATTAATTAGTTACACGTGGAATAACCACTTATCTCCTGCCTGAGGATGAGCTGGATGAACGTCCCGAACTTCCTGAACTCCCCGAGCTTCCTGAGCTGCTGGGTGAATAGCTTCTTGAAGGAGCCGATGAACTATTATTATAGCTGGGACTGCTGCTCGGCGGCGGAGTGCTTCGCTGATAGGTGTTTCCTGAACTTCTGGAAGGTGGCGTGTAAGTCCGCGCTGGAGCAGTACTTCCGGAACTCCTGTTATATGTGGAAGTAGAACGGTAAGTCCGATTGTAGCTGGAAGAAGTACCCGGAGTAGAATACCTGATGGTACCGCTTTTTGTCTGAGGCGCTACTACCCGCGGAGAGGTTGATACTCCCGTTGATGGCCTTGTGTAGCTCCTGGTAACCGTACTTCCCGGCCGTGTGTAAGTTTGTGTACCGGTATTTCCACTTGTAGAACTTCTGACAGATGAGTTATTGGAATCAACCCTTCTTCTTTCTGTGGCAACATTGCTGTTGGAAACTGCCCGCTGGGGTGTCTGAGTCCTGCTGTCTGCAACCCTTGACCCGGTAGTTATATTGCTCCTTCTCTCGTCAGTGCTTCCAGGAGTTATATCTGTACGTGCACTTCTAGTGGTGGTGGTAGAGGTACGGGCTGAACCGTCAGTTGATCTTCTGACTGAATTCTCGCCGTATACAACACCCGAACCGGTTGATCGCCGCTGACCGTAACGGTAGTTTTCTGAATCAACATACCTTACATTTCCATGGCCGTACCAGGGGTAACCCCCGTAATACCTGCCATAATACCCGCCGTAATATCCACCGTAATATCCGGCATAATAGGGGCTGTACCAGGAGGAATAACCCCACCCCATGCCGTAATAAGGTGAATGCCAGCTATGGCCCCATCTCCATGCAAACGACCAGGAGGGTGAATACCATGAAGAATAATAAAATGGATCATAGTAATAGGGATCGTAATACCAGCTGTCCCAGTAAAACGGATCGTAAAAATGAGGCCGGTGAAAACGCCGGATACGATATGCATAATCAACATCACTTCCTTCATAATAATTGTTGATTACATACTTCACATCGTTATCGTTATAATAAACGGTAGTGTCGCTTGAATACATATCGAATTGTTCCATGCTGTAAGTAAGTGCATCGGCATCTTCCTCAGTGCCTTCGAAAATGTAATTGTTCATTGTTTGTGAACCTTCTTCATTTTCTCCGATATTGCTTATGATCATCCTATCTGCCGATTTTTGACTGCCTTTTTCTGCAGCAGCAACCTGTTCAGCATCAATTGGAGGAGGAACATCTCCCGGATTAAAATAAATGTCATCACTGTAATAGCCAGTGACATAAGAACCCGAGGAACATGCACCTAAAAACAGTGCAACCATCATTAATATTGTCAATCTTGATTTCATAACTCTTCTCCTGGTTTATCGAATTTCAATAATATTTACTTTATTTGCATTCTCTAAAAAGTAAAGTAAATTAAACAAATTTTATACCACAAAGCAAAAATGGCGAAAGAATTAACATCAAGAAATGAAAATTATTCTCAGTGGTATCAGGATCTTGTGATTAAAGCTGACCTTGCTGAAAATTCAGCGGTACGGGGATGTATGGTTATTAAACCATATGGGTATGCCATCTGGGAAAAAATGCAGGCACAGCTCGACCTTATGTTTAAGGAAACCGGGCATGTAAATGCTTATTTTCCGCTGTTTATACCAAAATCGTTTTTGAGCCGTGAGGCTGAACATGTTGAAGGTTTTGCCAAAGAATGTGCGGTGGTAACTCATTACCGTTTAAAAAAGGACGAAGAGAATGGTGGTGTAATAGTCGATCCCGAAGCAAAACTGGAGGAAGAACTGATTGTCCGTCCTACATCGGAAACTATAATATGGAATACCTACCGCAACTGGATACAATCGCATCGCGATCTTCCACTGTTGATAAACCAGTGGGCTAACGTGGTACGCTGGGAAATGAGAACCCGCCTGTTTTTACGTACTACTGAATTCCTCTGGCAGGAAGGCCATACTGCTCATGCTACAATGGAAGAGGCAGTGGAAGAAACAGTAAAAATGATTAATGTTTATGCCGACTTTGCTCAAAATTATATGGCTATGCCGGTGGTGAAAGGGCTGAAATCGGAAAACGAACGCTTTGCCGGAGCCGTTGATACCTACACCATTGAAGCACTCATGCAGGATGGAAAAGCACTGCAATCGGGAACTTCTCACTTTTTAGGACAGAATTTTGCAAAGGCTTTCGACGTGAAATTTGCGAATAAGGAGGGCAGGGAAGAATACGTCTGGGCTACATCATGGGGCGTCTCAACACGGCTGATGGGCGCATTGATAATGGCGCATTCCGATGACAACGGATTGGTTCTTCCTCCTAAACTTGCCCCTGTTCAGGTAGTTATTGTGCCGGTGTATAAAAATATGGAACAACTGGAGAACATTCGAAATAAGGTGGATGGTATAGTTGCAGAATTGAAAAACAAAGGCATCTCCGTAAAATTTGACGACAACGATAACAAAAAGCCCGGTTGGAAATTTGCCGAGTATGAATTGAAGGGGGTTCCGGTACGGCTTGCCATCGGTCCGCGTGACCTGGATAATAATACAGTGGAAATAGCCCGGCGGGATACACTGGAAAAAACTACTGTTTCCTTTGACGGTATTACCGGTTACATCCAAAACCTGCTCGATGACATTCAAAACAATATATTTAAAAAAGCATTGGATTTTAGGTCTGAAAATTCCTTTAAAGCTGATACATGGGACGAATTCAAAGATCTGATCAAAAATAAAGGGGGATTTGTTCTTGCACACTGGGACGGAACTACCGAAACGGAAGATAAAATAAAGAATGAAACCAAGGCAACTATCCGTTGCATCCCGCTCGATAATGAACTGGAAGCCGGGACTTGCATCTACTCCGGAAAACCTTCGAACCAGAGGGTGTTATTTGCCATGGCTTATTAGATAAACAGAAATGAAGATGCTTTAGCCCAAACAGCGTGTGGGTAAAAATAAAATTTAACATAAAAAGAAGGTTGTCGTGAAAGGACAGCCTTTTTTAGTTTTATCTATAGGTATTGTAAGGATTTTTGCACTTGGCAATGATTAAAGAGATTACTTTGATTATGCTGGATTCCTGTAATTTTGTAAGTTTCCCATAATGACTACAGAATGAATATCCTTTAGGATTGCAGGCATGGAGACCTGCCCAAATATCTCTGTCTTCCCGGAGGGGAACTACCTGATGTAATAAGAGCGGAATATTTATTGAAATTTCTCCTATTAAACGAAGGCGGGAGGGGGAGTGGTTAAGGGAGTGTAATTTAAAGTCTGTCTGATTCATTTTCTTCATTCAAAGTTAATTCATTTTTCCATTTTTAAATCGTAAAAGCTCTTTTGGGCTGGAATTCA
>JAWLGR010000081.1:0-8113 GCA_041684965.1 Mariniphaga sp. | reverse complement strand
AATTTGTTTGGTTGTAAGGCCCAGGTAAATGCCTATAATTTCTGTAATACTAAGGCCCTGGTGTTTAATGGAAAGCATTCCGGAAAAATAGTCGTGCACGGCACCGGCGAAAACCGAACCAAAGATAATCCAGAGGTAAGCCACCGGCCCCCACATGGCTCCTGCAACTGCACCGAAGATGGGACCCAGTCCGGCAATATTCAGAAACTGAATGAGAAAAATGCGCCACCAGGGCATGGGAATGTAATCCACTCCGTCGGTCATAGTAACTGCCGGGGTGGGGCGATTTTCATCGGCACCAAACACCCTTTCGATGTATTTGGAATAAACAAAATAACCAATTAATAATATGATGATGGAAATAAGCAGTGTAACCATAACTCAATTTTAATGCTAAATATAATAGATATAAAGTTATTCTTTTAAAATTTTATTGGCATGACGGACAAACAATCCCTGCATATCTTTTTGATAAGTTTTCAGAATATTTTCGCCTAAACTGTTGTAATCTCCACATTTATACAAGGCACGGGCTAATATAATTTCGCGCAACGCTCTTGTTCTTTTTGGGTAAGAGGAATTTTTTACCGGGTTCGGGCCTTTGCCGTTGTTATCCAATTCTGTAAGGGCGTCGTTTAAAGTGAGCATGGCATGGCCTTGCATTCCCGGTTTTTGTAAAAGTTTGGCAAGCGGTTCGGCTGCAGATTGATCTGCAAATTTTTCCAGTACCAAAGCAAGCGATCTGTGATGGGATAAGGTAACTCCTGAATCCAGTTTTTCTGTCAGCTCAAGAAGTTTTGGCAAGACCAGTTTATCTCCGCTAAATCCAAGTGCCAGAATTACAGCATCAATGGGAGTTGGCAGGTGCGCATAATCAGCCATCGATCCCTGATAAATCTTTTCATCCCATCCGGTGAAGTTTTCCAGTTCAGCCAAAAGGGTGGGTATTCCATCTTTTTCTCCGCACATGCCTAAAACCTGCGCGTAAAGAAGTTTGCTTCTTCCGGTGGATTTTGCATATTCTGTTTTTAGCAATGGCAATGCTTTTTCTTGATGCGAAAGAATAATGGCCAGCGGTTTTCCGGCGGTTTCCGGATTTGTTGCCTGTCCGTATGACTGGATGGCCTGGTAAATCTGTTCATCAGAAACAGGGAAGGAATCTTCGAGATGTAAAACAGAATCGGGTACATTTCCTTTTTCTACCAGAATTTTCTGAAGTTCTTTGATATTGATATTTCTTGGATGAACCTCGTTGGTTACAGCCAGCATTGCCGCCACACCTGCGGCATATCCCTGGTTGGCTAAATCGAGTTGCATCCGAACCATTGCCGATGCATCTCGTTCCATGCTGATTCCGAGCCCCGTAACCAAAATACCATCCAAATTTTTAGGCAGGAGACTTCGGTACGGTGTAAAACAGATTCCACCGGGGGCAGGTTGATTCAGTTTTCTCGAAATACTGTCGTGTGGCAAAAGGGCAAAATACGGCGAACTCGGATATCCGTGAGAATCGTAAGAACTGCTTGAGATTACAATAACATCAGGAAATGTTCTTCCTGAAACCTGGTCGAGATAATTTAAAACATAGTCGCCGACTATTCTTTTTCTTTCCCGGTTTTGGATAATAGGAACAGCGTCGTAAATATTTTCGGAAGCTTTGGTCACGTGCACGCTAACCAGTGAACGCCAAACGTCTGTCATATCTGACTCATCAACAAGCAAATAGTCGCTGTTGTAATAATTTCCGGTTAATGGTCGCGACGAAAAACCGGTACCCTGCAAGGCAATGTCGTTGTTTTCAATGTCACCGTACATATAATCAGCTCCGGCTGCAATGGCAACTTCGGCACTTCCTGTGGCATCAATTACCACTTTGGCTGTAATAACTCCTCGTCCCTGAGGAGTACTAACCACTGCACCTTTTACTACACCGTTTTCGGAGTAGGCGCCACAGCCCAAAGCTCCAAGCCAAATGTCACCGCCAACTTTTTCAATTTCCGAACGGTACCATTCCATTTTGGGTTCAGCATTTCCATCAGGGAAAGGAACTTCCGCTGCAAAACCTATTTCTTGTCCGTGCCAGGGTTTTCCAATTAAACCAAGCGTTCCAATTCCACCTAAACCTTCGAGGTATTCCACAACCAGCACTTTCATTCCCCACCATCCTGCTGCTATGGCTGCCGGAGCTCCGGTTGTTCCTCCGCCAATTACAACTACATCATAATCAGCCAGAACAGGGATATTCATTTCGGGACAATCTATTGTATTGTCCGCCATATCCATAGGTCTTAATCCGCGTAAAATTTCTTTTATATCGCCGGTTGAATTTTCCTTTTGAGATTGGTTTTTGAATGAAATATTCTGTGGCATCTCTTTTTGTTTGGCCATTTGGGCAGCTTCCAACCCAATTTTTTCTGCAATTACGGTCAGGGCAGCCGGCTTTAAAAGCGAATCGGCAACAGTGCGCGGAATGTCAGCAGATCCACTTAAAACGAACAGATTATTAAAGTCTTTTGTCTGAAAATGTTCCAATTCAGAAGTTTTATTGTTACTCCAGTCTTCAGTACTTTTTTTACAAACGATGGGGTCGGGAGGAATATGGAAAAGTGATTCTGATGCCCTGAGTTGACCCTGTGTATAAGTTTTCTTCCTGGCGAATTGCTCTGCTTTTGCAAAAGAAGGAAATTGGAGATCAGACATCGGAATTTTAAGGTTGTGTATAATATAATCCGGGTTATCTTCTTCTTCCCCCGGCATGACAACCGTACGTTGAAATTCCATTTCTTTGCCGTTCCATTTGTGTGCCTTAGCTCCGGCCATTCGGGCGACCCAGGCACGATCAGTAGCATCTATAACGGTTTTGGCTATAATTGCCTGTCTGCCTGCCCTGTTTCCAATAACTACACCTGCGGGTTGATTTTCATTATCCCATAAAATGTCGGTGACGTAAGAACCAAAAACGAAGTTTACATTGGCTTCAACTAATGCTTTGCTCAATGCTGCCTTTACCTCCAATGGACTTACCCTGGATTTGCTTTTAAAAATTTCTCTTTCGATTTTGCTCGTAAGTTTGCGGTCTTTTCCAATTTCCAACCGAAGTGTTGCACACAAATCTTCTCCCAAAAAAGGTTTGGAAGCAACAAGAAAAACGGAAGTTCCGTTCTCTGCCGCAGATACTGCCGCAGATACTGCTGCTGTGGTCCCCCCAATTACAACAATGTCCACCGATTGGATGACTGGTATTTCCCTTTTTGACTGCAGAATGTAATCCGAGGATTCATTGGTAGCCATTGATGAGCCAGAACAGATGAAAATAAAGAACATGACCAGGGATAAATGAGAAACGATATTTTTAATTCTGTGTTTTAACATGTTATATTTTCTGTTTTTCAATTATTTTCAAATTCGAAAGATAAAAAAACCCCGATAGAAAAACTACCGGGGTTGAATCTAACTAAACTAATAACCCGGATTTTGATCATCCTGGTTTATTGCAGGATTGTTATTTATTTCATTTTCCGGAATAGGCCACAAAAGACGTTCAGGAAGAATATTCCGGCCGGCTGCAGCAAATGCCTCTTGTACTTTTCCTATTCGTTTCAGGTCAAACCATCTTCTTCTTTCAATCAAAAATTCGTATGCCCTTTCCTGTATTACGGCATCTCTAAATTCGGACTGACTCATCTCTGACGGATAATCAACCGGAGATGGCGCAGAAGGATTATATCCATACGCTCTTCTTTTTATCATATTTAATCTTTCCAGGGCTAAACCGGAAGGACTGCCTTCTGCCATGCAGGCAGCTTCTGCATAAAAAAGAAAAGCTTCTGTGAACCTGTAAATGGGCACACTGTATAAACTTATGCCCTCGGGATTGGTAATAAATTTTTTAAACAATACCGGTGCAGTAGATGGTAACGAAACCCATTCTCCTGCTGAATTCTGATATTTGGTATATAAGTTAAAGCTTTTTCTCAGATCGTTATCATCCCATTCGTTTCCAATAAAGGTGGTTGTGTCGGGCAACCACGCAAAGAATCCACTTGTTCCGTAATTCCATGGCGGGTTATTGGAACGGTGAAGATACGTTGGAATAGTTGATCCACTGGTTTCAGAATGATGCATAGACATGATGTCTTCCGAATGAGTTTCTGCAGCAAATATTTGATAAAAATCGTCAGGTTCTTCCACGGTTACCAAAGAAAAAGGACCGTTGGTTATCACATCGTTTGCTTTCTGCGCAGCTAAATCAAACTCTTCAATGGTTAAATAAACATGTGCTAAAAGCATTTTTGCAGCCCATTTTGATGCCCGTCCTGTTTGGGCACCCACTTCTCCCAAGCCATTTTCAGCAGCAATACAATCCTGAACAATCAGGTTATAAACTTCACTTTCAGGGGATCTGGGCGCCTCGAGTGTTGACAAGTCTATACTTTCGGTAATTTTTAAAGGAACAGGTCCCCAACCTCTAACCAGTTCAAAATAAGCCAATGCTCTTAGAAAATGTGCTTCGGCTAAAATGCTTGTCTGAACAGCCGGATTAATATCAGTGATGTTAGGAACATTGTCCAGAACCGCATTTGCCCTGTTTATTGCCTGGTAAAGGGTTGACCAGTTACTTGCACACCTGCCAATGTTTTGTTGGTCAAGAATTTGATTCCAAATTGTTATAGGAGCCTGCGACCCACGTCCGTTTAAATAGTCGCCATGCAGTTCAATCATTAGATAATATGTAATTCCGTAGAAATCAGCTAACAACCCATCGTAAGCTCCGGCAATTGCACCTTGTGCATCCGATTCATTCTGATAATAGTTTGCTTTGGAAACAAAACTTTTTGGAACTTCATCCAACATATTCTCGCAAGCAGAAAGGAATATGATAGTTATTAAAAATAGTGTTATCTTTTTCATAATTCTTGATTTTTAAGGTTAGAAACTAAGTTTTAAACCAACGGCATAAACCTTTGCATTCGGATAGCCATTCTGGTCAATTCCAATCCATAACCGATTGGCAACACTACCACTGTCAGAACCTCGGGTGTTTACTTCAGGATCGAGTCCGGAATAGTTCGTGATGGTAAACAGGTTGGTGCCCGAAATATATATCTGTGCCCTGTCAAAAAAACTAACTCCCATGGTGGAGAGAGGCAGGTTATAAGCCAGTCTGAGTGACTTTAAACGAAGATAACTTCCGTCTTCAATAAAACGTTCCGAGGCAGTAACCTGAGTTTGTGCGCTAATTTTTGGATATTTTGCATTGGGATCCGGATTTTCTGTAGTCCAGTAATTTCCAATTATATCTTTAAACTGATTGTTTCCCCGCTGAAAAGAATTTAAATTTGTTCCTTTGGTTGCATTAAATATTTCATTTCCATAAACACCTTCAAGAATAAGATTTAATTCGAAATTTTTATATGAAAAATCTGAGGTGAATCCATAAATAAAGTCAGGATGATAACTTCCCAAAATAACCCGGTCTAATGCGTTAATAATTCCATCTGGTTCCCCGTCCGGGCCGCTAACATCTTGATATTTAATAAACCCATTTTCATCCAGCCCGTCTTCAAGTAATCCGTAAAAAGCACCCAGCGGTTCTCCTTCGCGGGCTATGTTTGTGCTTGGCCATGCAGCGCCTTGCTCTGCTCCAAAAATGTCGCTGTCTCCGGCTATTTCAATTACTTTATTTCTGTTGGCAGAAAGTTGGGCCGATGCCACCCACTTAAATTCTCTTTGAAGAATATCGGCGTTAGCACTGAATTCAATTCCCTGGTTTTGAATTTCTCCAAGATTTTGCAAAATAGAACCAAACCCAACTGATGGAGGCAGCGGAACCGAAGCCAGCAGGTCTCTTGTATTCTTTTTATAATAATCAAAAACAAATCTTAATCTGTTATTGACAATATTTAAGTCAAATCCGATATCCAATTGTCCGGTAGATTCCCATCTTAAGTCACTGTTTGAAATCCCGGTTGGTACAAAACCAATTACATCGGCCTGGTTTCCATAAATATATTTTACTGAAGACAAACGGTTCAACGATTGGTATGGACTGAGCGCTGAGTTTCCGGTTACACCATAGCTCAAACGGAGTTTCAAGCTGTTGATAGCAGAAACATTTTGCATAAACGATTCCTCTGAAACGCGCCATGCCAAAGCTGCTGAAGGGAAGTACCCCCATTTATGGTCAGCTCCGAACCGCGAAGAACCATCAGCTCTGATGCTTGTGGTTATCATATACTTATCTTTGAAGGAGTAATTGGCTCTGGCAAGGAAAGATGCCAAAGTCCAGTCTGAATAACCCGAACCTGGGTTACCAATTGTTTCAGCGGCTCCAAGGTCATAGTTTTCGGTGGTATTATTGGCAAATCCACTTACGCCAATACTTGAGCTTCGATACATACTGGTTTGATAAGTGTATCCACCAACTAAATTCAAGTTATGAATTTCATCGAATTCTTTTGCGTAATTCAATGTATTTTCATTCAGGAAGGAGTTGCTGTAAGAATTACTAATTGACGCAGAGCCCCTGTCACTATTGTAAATAATTGGAGTAAAATTGTCACCCAAACCATAATCATACTGCAACCCTAACAAAGTTCTGAATGATAGTTCAGGCGTCAACCTGATGTTAAAGGTTCCATTTCCCAAAATACTGTTTGAAAATGACCGATTTTTTGCCGATGCATACACCATTGGATTTCGCATATCTGCCGAACCAAAATTGTATTCCTGTTCAATCTGATAGGGTAATCCATCTTCGCTGTAAACCGGAAGAGTAGGAGGTGCAGATGCTGCTGCTGATAACAGACCCTGTCCTCGGTAGCCATTATCAGAATTTACAGAAAACCGCTCCCTTCTTGATAATTGAAGGTTCACGCCCATAGTAAGCCAATCGTTCATTTCATGGTCGAGGTTTAATCTTACAGAACCTCTTTTTACGCCAGAGTTCAATAATATTCCTTCCTGGTCATAATAATTTCCTGAAAGCGAATATTGCGTTTTATCTGAACTTCCTGTAAAAGTTAAGGTGTGGTTATGTAACGGCGCGGTCCTGAATACCACATCTTGCCAGTCAGTTCCCGGATTTTCTACCTGATCTACATTAAAATAAGGATCAAGATTTTGATTTTTTAACCACTCATTGGCTATAACAGCATATTCCTTTGCATTCAGCACATCAAACCGGTTAACCTCCTGTTGCATACCAAAGAAGCTATTTAATTCAATCTTACTTTTTTGTCCTTCCCTTCCCCTTTTCGAAGTAATAATAACAACCCCATTGGCACCTCTCGATCCATAAATAGCAGTTGCTGAAGCATCTTTTAAAATATCGACCGATTCAATATCAGAAGGATTTAAAAAATCAATACCTCCAGTTACTGGAAATCCGTCAACAACATACAGCGGCTGGTTATCACCTATCATTGAATTACCTCCGCGAATTCGAACTTCAATGCGCCCTCCGGGAATGCCTGAATTCTGGGTAACCCTGACACCTGCTGCACCAACTTTTAAAGCTTGTTCCATATTATAAACAGGTACAGATTCTAAGGTTTCTGATTTTACCTGGGCCACAGAACCTGTTAAATCAGATTTTTTCATTGTACCATACCCAATTGCAACAACTTCTTCAATTCCAATAACATCCTGTTGTAATACTACGTTAATTGCTGTTTGGCCTGAAATATTTATTTCCTGGGTATGCATTCCAATAAAAGAAAAAACCAATGTTCCATTTTCAGGGACATTGGATAAAATGTATTCCCCGTCATTGTTTGTAACAGTTCCTGTTGTTGTTCCTTTAATAATTACTGTTA
Source organism: Mariniphaga sp. (assembly GCA_041684965.1). Classification (GTDB taxonomy): domain Bacteria; phylum Bacteroidota; class Bacteroidia; order Bacteroidales; family Prolixibacteraceae; genus Mariniphaga. The sequence goes on along the minus strand of JAWLGR010000081.1, from coordinate 296 downwards.
CGCCGGGTAGTGGAATGTTATTAATATCGGTTACTTTCCCTCCAACTGCATTAGTTTGCTGACCATCTGCCGGAATGATAACGAAAAGGTTGTTCTCTGTAACCTTATAAGAGATTTTAGATGGATCGAAAAGGCGATCCATGATTTCAAAAATCGTTTCATTCTCAATGTTAAATCCGACCCTGCGTTTCATATCTACAAAGTCTTCATTGTAAAAGAAACGAAACTCACTTTGCTTCTCTATGTCCCAAAGTACCTCTTTTACTGTTTTATTTTTGGATTCAACAGACAGGCGC
>JAWLGR010000080.1:0-8178 GCA_041684965.1 Mariniphaga sp. | reverse complement strand
GTTTGCCACAAATAACTTTGCCACAAAAATGGGATTTAAGCCATACCACAACCATTTGTTTAAAATTCAATACCAACGCAACTGGTCAACCGATGTTGGTATTCCTGGTGGCGATGCATTTCCCGGGCCGGCTGAGGCAACTTATTCTGATATTGGAAGGCAATTGTTTAATGCCAGTTATGAAATAACAAACATAACCAACAACCTTACGTCGCTCAAGCTGAACTACTTTAACCAGTATATCCTTCGCGATGTATTAATGAAACCCAATACAGTTTCAGAAATTACTCTTCCCAACGGGAATACCCAGCGTACAACTCCCGAATTATTTACGCCAACAGGAAAACATCTTACAAACGGTGCTCAATTGCAAAGTACCTGGAATTTATCAGAAAAAAATAATTTTATTGCCGGATTCGACTTTTGGGGACGTAAACTCACCACCGGGCGTGAAAAGTATATTACTGTTGAGGTACTAAATTCCGGGGGTAATATTCTCAAAACAAATTACATTGAACGTGGTGAGACGCCGATTCCTGAATCGGGATTTAACAGCGCCGGGCTCTTTTTTCAGGATGAAGCTCAATTGCTGGACAACCGGCTTACCCTGATCACCGGCGGAAGGTTGGATCAAATATGGATTAATAACGAGGAAGGCTTTGATGTTGACTATCTGATTATTAACGATGTCAGGAATGATTCTCCTCCAACCCAGCGGCTAACCTTTCAGAAAGGACAAGAAAACAGCATATCGTGGAGTGCCAATGCCGGCCTTTTATATCAAATTCATAAAAATGTTGATGCGTCACTAAACCTGGCTCGTTCATTCAGGGCACCATCGCTCGAGGAACGTTTTAAATACATCGACCTGGGAAATTATGTAAGGCTGGGCGATCCTTCACTGAAACCTGAAAGTGGTTATTCTGCAGACCTCGGCCTAAGGGTCTGGAAGCCTGAGTTCACCTTCCAGTCAGGCATATTTGTTAACCGCATTACCAATTTAATTGTGGAAACCCCCGGCGAATTTGTATATACCCTTACTTCGGAAAGCACGCCAGATACCATTCCGGCGTTTATCAATTCAAATGTAAGCAAGGCACTGCTTTACGGATTCGATTTCAAATTGGATTACAACTTTTACAATAACCTGGTAATGTTTGCATCAGGAGCCTATGTTCGTGGAAAAGAAACCAGTACCAATAATAATCTTCCACTGATTCCACCATTAAACGGACAGGTGGGAATGCGGTATTCAAACCAAAAAGCAGGTGCAATTGAACTTACGGTTGCCGGTGCGGCAAAACAAAATAAAATTGCCGAAGGAGAAAACGAAACTGACGGTTATTTCCGCCTGGATATGGCAATAAACACAAACAAAATAAATCTGGGCAAAACCAGTCTGCAAGTTTTTGCCGGAATAGATAATATTACCGATAACAGTTTTACCAATCACCTTTCAACAAACCGTGGGGCGATTAGCATTGAACCGGGCCGGAATGTTTTTTTACGAATGAATTTTTCTTTTTAATCTTTCCATTCGTTCATATTCCTGTTTCTGTTCCTGTGCAGTGTTCTGTTTTTCAGTCTGCAGGTGAAAAATCTGGCTGGATGTGTAAATTTGAACTTTCGAATAAGTTTTAGAATCAATCCCAGCCATTTCGCCCATGACATAACAAAAAAAACCTATAGTCTATTTCAGCATTTTACCTATTTAGATTTCAGCATTTTAATTCCCAAAAGATTATCGCCCACAAAATACATTTGCAATTGATTTACAAACAATTTTTTATCAGATGTAAAATCTTCATTTGATAAAATCAAAACAGAATCATTAAATCAATTACAGATTATTATGAAAAAGTTTACTTTTTATTGTGTTTTGCTCACATTCGTTTTAATTACTCAATCAATAATTGCGCAAAACCAGAATTCCAGATTTAAAATGGCAGGGCCAAAATCTGAAACGGTAGAAGTGAATGAAACCTGGTCATCTTCCACCGAAATTTTTCCGTTTAAAAAGAACGGAACCAGAATTTACGGACTGGCAGTTACCGCTGACATTGAACTTGAAAACGAGGAAAGTTTAATCAGGTTGCTGCTTGTGGACAGTAATTTTGAAGAATACATGATTTATGAAGGGTATTCCTTACTCGATAACGGTTTATCCTGGTCAATTGATGAAATATGCGAAGAAACAGCCGTTTTGGGGGGGATAAAGGCTCATTCGGTAAAAATTGAAATTGAAACTGCCGAAATAACCTTAAAGAATTTAGTCTTTTCAACTCAACTCGATCCTTCCATCAAAATCGATCAGGCAAAAAAAGAGAAGAAACAGGCTCAAAACGAAGAAAAAATAAATAAAATAAATAAGAACCTGCGGGAGAAAGGAAAAAATTGGGTGGCTGGGATTACCTCGGTAGCTGAATTAACTTACTCAGAAAAAAAGCTTTTATATGGACAAAGCACCTTCCCTCCCGGATTTGAATACTACGCAGGAGGCGTAATTTCAACAAGCACTGAAGATTCTAATGGCTCTGTTTTAAAATCAGCTACTGCCAGCCCGTATGTCGATGAATGGGACTGGCGCAACAGGCACGGACAAAACTGGGTAAGCCCGGTTGTAAACCAGGGATTGTGCGGCTCATGCTGGGCATTTGCCGCTGCCGGAGCAACCGAGGCAATGGTTAATTTGTATTTTAATCAGCTACTTAACCTTGATTTATCTGAACAGGATTTGTTATCCTGCAGCGGTGCCGGTAGTTGCAGCGGGGGCTATCCAAGTACAGCATTAAATTATATCACAAACACAGGAATTGTTGACGAGGCGAGTTTCCCTTATTCTCAAACAGATGAATCATGCCAAAATAAAAGTAAAACTCCCAATGAATTAATTAAAATTGCAGGCAGGGTTGATTTTGGTTCATCCTTATATCCGCGATCAGAAGACAATCTGAAAAAAATGTTGATTGAAATGGGGCCCATTAGCGGCGGACTTTACGATTGGTCTCATGCTATGACACTTGTTGGATACAAAGTGGTGGAAGAAGGCGATAAATTTTATTACAGAGACTTGGATCTGAATAGGTACTGGATTACTGTTGAAGCAGGTGACCCGTTAATCGGAAAAACAGTATGGATGTTTAAGAATAGCTGGGGAGACAGAATCGGAGACGGAGGATATGTCTATGTGGAAACACCCATTACAAATATGGGCTGGACACACGGGCTTAAAACTCCTGTAATCAGCGGTATAAAAAATTATGAAGTAATTTGCGAAGATAAAGACGGCGACGGCTACTACTGGTGGGGCTTGGGAGAAAAACCAGCTACATGCAATGGTCCGGATGAACCGGATGGTGATGATTCAGACCCAACTCTTGGACCGCTGGATGAATACGGAAATTGTATAAAATTAACTCCCACACTTACACTGAACAACGTTCCTGCCAGCAAAAACCTGGGGCAAAACCCTGAATTGCCAACATGCGATTCAGGAGTTTCATCCACTAATGGATGCAGTGAAGCGCCAGTTACCTGTTTGCCGGGAGAAATTTTGGAAAACGGCTGCGAAAGAAGCCAGACTTTCACTTATTCTGCTACTGACGATTGCGGGAACATCGTTTCAGCTACCACAACCTATACCTGGGAAGAAGATTTGACACCACCTTTACTGGTAAACATTCCTGCTGATGAATATCTTGGAAACAGTCCCGAACTTCCATCCTGTGATTTAGATGTATCTGCCACTGACGAATGCAGTGAGGCAGAGGTAACCTGTTTCCCCGGTGAAATTATTGAAAACGGATGTGAAAAGAGCCAGACCTTCACCTATACAGCTACCGACGAATTCGGAAATACGGTTTCTGCTTCCACTAAATTTACATGGACAGAAGACATTACTCCTCCTATACTGGTAAACGTTCCCGAAAATCAGGATCTGGGACACAATCCTGAACTTCCAACCTGTGATGCAGGGGTAACAGCCACCGATGACTGTAGCAATGCAACACTAATATGCACTCCCGGTGAAATTATCCAGGAAGGTAATGGCAGAAGCCAAACTTTCACCTATTTGGCTACCGACGCGTATGGAAATACAGCTTCTGCTACCACAACCTATACCTGGACCGAAGAACAAATTGTTATGGTACTTTCCGGTGTGCCGGCTGATGAAGATTTGGGATGTAACCCGGAGCTTCCAACCTGCGATGTGGATGTAACAGCCACCGACGGATGCAGTGAAGCAACTGTAGTCTGCACACCCGGCGAAATTCTGGAGGATGGATGCCAAAGAAGCCAAACCTTCAATTACACGACAACCGATGACTGCGGAAATACCGTTTCTGCAACTACAACATATACCTGGACAGAAGACCTGACTCCCCCGGTATTGACAAACGTACCTGCTGACGCTGACCTGGGACACAATCCTGAACTTCCGACATGTGATGCAGGAGTAATGGCTTTGGACGAATGCAGTGAGGTGACATTAACTTGTACACCGGGTGATATCGTTCAAAACGAAGATATGAGAACCCAGACTTTTACGTATTTGGCCTCGGACGAATGCGGAAATTCGGCTTCGGCCACCACAACCTATACCTGGACCGAAGGCATACATGCACCTTCGGCTGATTTTACAGCAACAAGTAACATTCTTGCAGAAAGCGAAACTGTTCAGTTTGATGACCTTTCCGCCAACTCCCCTGAATCATGGTCGTGGAAATTTGAAGGCGGTACACCGACAACCTCAACGCTTCAACACCCTGCGGTCAGGTATGACATACCCGGAAACTACGCGGTTTCCTTAACCGTCACAAACGCAGGTGGTTCGGATACCAAAACAGTGGAAAACTTTATTACAGTAGAAGAAATTTTACCGGAATATTGCCTTTCAAAAGGGAATGCATTAGAAGAATGGATTGCTTCCGTGACTTTGGACGCCCAAACCCACCAATCGGGTTCAACCGGTGTGTCAGGCTACCAGGATTTTTCAGGTACCACGATCTTTTCTGCCGAAGCAGGAACCAGTGTGGAATTTTCGCTGATCGCTGGATTCTTGAATCGTTGGTATTATGAATACTGGCGTATTTGGATTGATTACAACGCAGACAACGATTTTGACGACCCGGGAGAACTTGTTTACACCAGTTCTTTAAATAAAGGAGAAGTATCAGGGTCGTTCACCATTCCTGAGGGAGTGAGTGAAACCACCCGTATGCGAATTTCCATGAAAAGGGACGCCGTTCCAACAACCTGTGAAACCTTTTCAAATGGAGAAGTGAAAGATTATACCATTCATTTTGAAAAAGCTTTGCCACAACCTCCGGCTGCTAACTTTTCTGCAGAAAACACGCAGATTAATCCAGGCAACACGGTACAGTTTACCGATTTGTCCTCAAATGAACCCACATCCTGGTACTGGGAATTTCCAGGAGGCACCCCTGACAGAAGTTCAGATTCCAATCCTTTGATTACCTATGAAAACCCGGGAGAATATGACGTTATCCTCCTGGTTTCAAAGGATGGGTTTGAACCTTCAGAAATGACAAAAATGAAATACATTATTGTAACTGACGACACCAGTACAGAGTATTGTACACCAGTTGCAGTAAACAGTTCAGCTAATTATATTCAAAATATTACCATCGGTGACGTATTGAATAGTTCCACTGCAGGCAGTGGCTATTCCCTTTCGGCCAGTACTGTTTTAATGGCTCCCGGACAAAACTATTCTGTTTCGCTAAGCCCTAATGATTCGAGAAATCGGAATTTCTGGAGAATTTGGATTGACTTGAACGGCGATAATGATTTTGACGATGCGGACGAAACCCTGCTGGCCATAAACAACAAAAAAGGACCAGTCACATCCAACATCACCATTCCTGCCTATGCAGCAGGAAACACGCGAATGAGAGTTGCCATGCGAAACAACAGTGCACCCTCGCCCTGCGATAATTACTTTGACGGTGAAGTGAAAGATTTTATTGTTTCATTTGAAGTGGCTCCTCAGGCGTCTTTTTTATCAGTAGGAAATAATCCTGTAATCGGAGAAACTTTGGGTATGAAATTATTCCCCAACCCGGTGCTAAAAGAATTAACCATCCTCCTGGATGTGACTTCTCCTGATGATTATTACACCATTTATAACATGAATGGAAGCAAGGTAAAAACCGATCGAGTTTTATCGGAAATTACCATCATCGACCTTTCAGAACAGGCACCCGGAATATATATTTTGGTCATTCAAAACAACAGGCAAATTTTCAGGGAAAAGGTTATAAAAAAGTAAATTCAGCTTTTCGTTAAACATGAAAAGAGGCTGGACTCCTCTGAGCCAGCCTCTTTGTTATAAAGAAGGAATTAATTCCCTGATTTAAATATCGGACACAACAATCAATTTATTCAAAGGAACTCATTTCCTTCTCAGACGGACACTATTCTTTTTTGTAAATAATCCTTCCGGTTTGAACACCGTCATCCAGTATCAACCGGTAAATCAGAATACCTGAAATAACATCCACCGGTTCGTATTCCACACGGTTCAGAACGCCCTGTTGAACGTGCTCATCCATTAGTACAGCTACCCGCTGGCCCAGGATGTTGGTAATTTCGAGCCGTGCGCGTGCATCTTCGGCAGCCTCAAACTCGAAGGTTACCTTGTCACTGAAGGGGTTCGGGTAAACTTTCAAAGCACTTGACTTTAAGCCATTACTATTGCCTTTGCCATTACCCGGCTCGTCCACAGTGGATGATTCAATTTCTGACTCAGATTCTTCAACATAATCCATTTCATCAGGGTAATTTCCGCATACCACTGCGTGAACGATAACATAGATTGGACCGTCAAAAGGACCTTCATTTTTGAACTGGCCGGGTGCTGACGTACTACCCTGTTTAGTCTGCTGGAACATGTCATAACCAGCATAAACGTGAGTTTCGTCAAGTATGAATCCATCGAACAGATCATATTCAACGATTACATAGCCATCAATATATTCCACTGTTACTGAACCAACCAGTGTTCCGTTATCGGTATCGCATTGCCCGGCAGCAGCCCATAAATCCCAGGTATATGTGCCCTCGTCAATTGGATTAGTCCATCCCCAATTCGAGAAGTAATCAGGCATGAAACAAATGGCATCATCGCCCATGGCATAAGCAGTTTCGCAAACGCATTTCAGAACAGTAAATTCGCAGGTAACTTCATCTCTGCTGCAACCATCCCAAACCTCATAAGTGAATGATACTGTTCCACCGTTGTATTCATCAATATAATCTGACCATACTAAGTCTTCCAGTTCATCCATATTATCCTCTGCATCAGGACACCCACCGTCATAACCGAATCCAGCTTTCCATTCAGCAAAAAGCATATCAATTTCATCTGCCGAAGCACAAACGATGTCGGTCATGCTGTTGCAGTAGGCTTCGATTGGTGTAGGCTCGGGTACCGTAAAGGTGGCACTGCCGGTTATCGCTTCATCCAGACAGTAGTCGGTAATTTCAAAGTTAACCGTTACACTTCCGCCGCAGGCATCCGGTGCAACCGGGTCGCCATAGGTCAGTTGTGGATCGCATCCGCCGCTTACTGTGGCTTCGGAAAGCCACGAAGCAAAGGCCAGGTCAATGTCAGCCTGGGTCTGACAGTCTAGTGCTGTCATATTACCCGGGAAGTTGTGTACGATAGCATCAGGTTCCGGTACAGTAAAGGTGGCGCTGCCGGTAATCGGTTCATCCAGACAGTAGTCCGTGATTTCAAAGTCAACGGTGACTGAACCTCCACAGGCATCAGGTGCAACCGGGTCGCCATCGGTCATTTGCGGATCGCAGCCTCCACTCACTGTGGCTTCGGAAAGCCACGAAGCAAAGGCTAAATCAATGTCATCCTGGGTCTGACAGTCTAGCGCTGTCATATTGCCCGGGAAGTTGTGTACGATAGCATCCGGTTCCGGTACCGTAAAGGTGGCGCTGCCGGTTATCGGAACATCCAGACAGTAGTCGGTGATTTCAAAGTTAACCGTTACACTTCCGCCACAGGCATCAGGTGCAACCGGGTCGCCATTACTCAGTTGCGGGTCGCAGCCTCCACTCACTGTGGCTTCGGAAAGCCACGAAGCAAAGGCTAAATCAATGTCATCCTGGGTCTGACAGTCTAGCGCTGTCATATTGCCCGGG
>JAWLGR010000037.1:0-49590 GCA_041684965.1 Mariniphaga sp. | reverse complement strand
TAAGGAACCGCCGTATACGAGAACCGTACGTACGGTGGTGTGAGAGGTCGGAAAACAAAGTAGGAGAAAAACCTCTTTGTTTTCCTCCTACTCGATTAAATATAAAATTTAATAACATATTTTTAACAATTCGTTAACGGGAAAAAAGCAAAATGCACCTTATATTTGCATTATAGTTTTAGTTCATAGGTTTAGGTTTGATTAGTTTTATTGGTTTAGTTAGATTGAAAAGGATGAGTGTTGACTCGTCCTTTTTTTTTGCTCAAATGTTTAAAATAATGTTATCAAGGGTACCTGATATTAATGAAGAGCGGTGTTTTACAGAATCCAGATTCAAATCCCCTCCCTGATTACTGAAATCAATGGCTCAATCAAACGTTCGATAAGTCGCCGGTCCATAGTTACTACTTCGGCAACTCCCTGCATTTCCTGGCTAAAAGGAAGATTTTGATTGTAGTTGGTGGTGAGGTTATTTACAAGAATAATTTCAGTTGTGTAAAACGCTCCCTGAGCTGTATTAACCGGCACCTTTGAAATATTGGAAATTTTTCCTTCCACGATACCAAATTCCATGTGGGGGAAATTATCAAGCTTAATGTTAACACGTTGACCTACTTTGATTTTTCCTGCACCTGCTATCGGGACAACTGCCCGACCAACTATTTGCTGCTGGTTCTGAGGTACAATAGTAAAAACGACTTCACCTGTATTGACGTATTGATTAATACTCCAAAAATTTGTAAAAGTAACCTGGCCTTCGATTGGGGTTTTTAAAACAAAAGATTGCTCCCACGATAAGAGCTGATTAACCAGGTTGTCAAACCGTTCCTTCAGTAAAGCGATTTGCTGGCTTCCCGTTTCCGTACGCATCACTTCCTGCTCCTGAACCTGTTGCCTCAGGTTATTCATTGTTATTTGGGTATTTGCCAGATTGGTCATTGAATTCTGCCAGGAATATTTTTGTTTGAGCATGGCAGCTTTTGACTTTTCAAAATCCACTTCCGACATGATTTTTTGGCTGTATAGGGTTGAATCCCGGTAAAACTGATTAAATGCCAGCTCATAATCTTGCCTTAAAACAGAAATTTGATCTCTCAGTCGATCGAAATAATTCCCGTAATCAGCCACCTGTTTCCGGAGCGATTCAATCCGTTGGTTGTATGGATTGAAATTCATAAATGTTTGGTAACTGCGTAGCTGACTTACAAAAGAAGAGAGATAGGAATGATATTGCCCCAGCCTGTAATTTTCAGAGAAGGATACTTCGCTAAACTTTTCCGGAGTATCAAACCAGGTTTTGATAGTATCAAGTCTGTCCAGCAGTTGGAAGGCATCGTTATAGTTGGCCGGATTTTCAATAATTCCCAACAAATCATTCTGTTTCACATGCTGATTGTTAACAATAAAAAGCTGATCGAGTTTTCCGTCCGATTTGGCTACTATCTGCACAGGAGGATTCTCCGACAGAATAGTTACACGTGCAGCAATCATGTCGGGATATTTATAAAAGTAACTGCCGCTAAATAAAACAACTACTACAAGCAACATAATGGTTATTCCCCAGCGAATAATCCAGCGGGGAGGAGTACCTAATATTTCCTGTACTTCATCTGAACGTATTTCAATATTTTTTTCTGTAGTCAAATTGTTAATTTATAAATTTTCAATTTTTTCTTTATTGGCATTCAAAAATATTCAAGGATCCTGAATTTACTATTCCGGAATTCTTTTTTTCTTTTTTCTGTTTCCTGATTCAATTTGTCAGTCATAGTTTACCAACTTTTCTTTTCATTAACTTCCCAGTTCCAGCTGGTTTTTTACCAGGCTGTAATAAGCTTGACGGCGTGCTGCTAATTCTTCATGAGAGCCTGTTTCTATGATACGTCCATTATCGAGGACAACAATCAGGTCTGCATTTTTTACTGTGCTTAACCTGTGTGCAACAGTAACAACAGTGCGCCCTTTAAAAAATGAAGAAAGATTTTCTATAATAATCCGTTCGTTATTGGCGTCAAGAGCATTGGTTGCTTCATCGAAGAAAAGAAAATACGGATCTTTATACACAGCCCGGGCAATAAGGATTCGCTGTCTCTGCCCCTGGCTCAGGCCGGTGCCCTCTTGTCCTATTTTAGTGTTGTACCTTAAAGGCAGGCTGTCTATGTATTCACCAATATTCGCAATTTCAACGGCCCGGCGCAATTTTTCCCGGTCGGGGTTATCTTCCGCAACGGCAATGTTCCGTGCAATGGTATCTGAAAAAATGAATCCATCCTGCATGACTACACCACAGCTGCTGCGCCACATTTCCATACTGAATTGCTGTAACCCGATTCCGCCGATTTCTATTCTTCCTTCATTGGGTGGATAAAATCCCAAAAGAAGTTTTATCAGGGTAGTTTTACCGCTGCCGCTGGCTCCGACTATGGCGGTTACCTTATTTTCAGGAATTGTCAGGTTAATACCATTCAATACTCTTGGGGATTTAGGACCCTCATAATGAAAGGACAGTTCATGGATACTGATATCCTTCCGGGGGGGCAATTCAAAATTCTTCTGCTCTTCAAACCGCTCTTCATCATCACGCTGATGAATCTCACCCAGACGCTCAAGGCTTATTTTTGCATCCTGACCTGCCTGTATGAAGCCAATAAATTCATTAACAGGTGCATTTAATTGTCCTATGATATACTGAATGGCTACCATCATCCCAAGGGTCATATTGCCTTCTACTACTCCTTTGGCAGCGATAAATGAAATTAGAATATTTTTTATCTGGTTTATGAAAATTGACCCTGCCTGCTGGTTCTGGTTCAGCATCATCCCCCGCACACTTATTCTGAATTGTTTTGCCTGAATGCGTTCCCATTCCCACCGTTTTTGCTTTTCGCAGTTATTTAGTTTAATTTCCTGCATCCCTGTAATAAGCTGATAAACGTTACTTTGATTGGCAGAGGCAACATTGAAACGCTTGTAATCAATTTCTTTCCGTTTTTTCATAAACATTAATATCCAAATCACATATAAACTGCTGCCAGCATAAAAGATGAACAGGATATTCCAATCGTAATAAGCTAAAACAAAACTGTAAATAACAAATATAAAAATACCGAAAGACATGCTGATGAGATTTCCTGTAAGGAAGTTCTGGATGCGCTGATTGTCATCAATGCGTTGCCTTAAATCACCAATAAGCTTAGTGTCAAAGAACCGGATCGGCAATCTCATCAGCTTAATAAGAAAGTCGGAGATAAGAGAAATGCTGACCCGTGCACTGGTGTGGAGCATAATCCAGCTGCGTATAAAACCCACAGCTGTTTGACTGGCAGTTAAAATCAGTTGCGCAATAAGCACCAGCACAATAAAATTCAGGTTGTTATTAGCAATACCTACATCGACAATGGCCTGCATGAGAAAAGGAAAAATAAGGCTAAGGATACTTCCAACAAGAAAACCTAACAGCAGCTGATAAATTAGTTTTTTGTAAGGTTTTAAATAAGAAAAAAGATAGCGGAAACCTGTTTTGTTTACTTGTTCCCCTTCTTCCACATAAAAATCAGATGTAGGTTCAAGGAGCAGGGCAATGCCTGCAGGTTCATTGTTTTGCCTGGTAGAGGCCCAGAATTTCACAAACTCCTCTTCGTCGTATTTTAAAATGCCGTGCGCCGGATCTGATATGTGGAACTCATGCTTACTTCCTTTCCTTTTTATTTTGTAAAGAACTACAAAATGATTTTGAGTCCAGTGTATGATGGCAGGCAAAGGAATGGTCAATAATTGATTCAATGTAATACGTACACCCTGAGTACGGAAACCTATTTTTTCAGCAGCATCGCTGATGGTAAGCAGTGACACACCCTCCCGCGTTTTCCAGGTTAGCTCCCGCAACGTTTCAAGATTGTAGTGTTTACCAAAATATTTTGCTACAATCCGCAGGCACGTTGGACCACAATCCATTGCATCGGGTTGGAGATAGTGTGGAAACTTTGGCATCGGCTTCGTTTTGAAGGCGAAAGATAAAAAAAGTTTACAATTACACAGCTCTTTTTTACTGCAATTCAAATAACTTCACAGCAGTTGTCGATAATCCTGCAAAAAAGGGCTAAAAGGACTTCTTACGATTTTTTACACCTAAATAATGTGCCTGGTAAACATAATGAACTGGTACACTAATGAATAGGGCTATTCCAGTAAGGTGCTTAAAGGAACCCGTTATCTAAATACTGCTGTTCAATAAAATGTGATTTTAATAATTTGATTTTTTAAGAACACTTTTTGAATTATATCTATATATTTGCATACTTTAATACAAGAGTAAAATGAAGATAGAAACAAAGAAGCTTGAAATCCGGCCGGAGTCAAATAAGTATACAGGCATCCTGAAAAACAGGCAGGTCAGAAGAACGATTGCAGGAATTGTAATTGGGGCGGTTGCCGGATTCGCTTTTTTCTATTTTTCAGAAGGAATTCATATGGATTCCCTCTCTCAGGGAGATGTAATACAAAGCATTGTTTTCGGAGGTTTGTTTGGACTTTTTATTACCAACAGCCCCTGTGCACGAAATAAATGTTGATGATCCATTACCGGAATTGTATCCAAACTTACAGAATTTCGTATATGGTTCAAAAAACATGAATCAGCCTGAGGTATCAAAATCATGGTATGTTGTTTACACACGTTCCCGTTCAGAGAAAAAAGTACATGCTGAATTAACCGCAAATCATATAGAAAGTTTTCTTCCTCTACAAAAGCAACTCCGCCAGTGGAATGATCGGAAAAGGTGGGTAGAGGTTCCGCTGCTCACAGGTTATTGTTTTGTTCACATAAGCAAAAAGGAGTTCCTCAGCGTACTGCAAACACAAAATGTATTGTCGTATATCATGTTTGAAAAAAAACCGGCGGTTGTTCCCGCCCGGGAAATTGAATATCTGAAGCAGATGTTACGGCAATCCGATTTTGAAGTAATCGTTTCCTTTGATAACTATCACCCGGGTGAGAAAGTGGAAATCATCAAAGGACCGCTTATGGGATTACGGGGAGAGCTTGTAAAGGCAAATGGCAGGAAACGTTTTATACTGCGGATAAGCAGCATCAATACCGTATTTTTTGCTGATGTTCCGGCTGAATACCTTACAGCCATCCCCGCTGTAATGCACTAAATGTTTTGTTAAATACATATGTTTGCATCCGTAATTTTCCGTATTTTTTATTATTACAGTCATTAGGCATTGATATTTAATAAATTATTTGTAATTTTTACATGTATTTTTGAGTTAAAATATAACCCAAAATGTTGCATTTCTACAGTACATATCCAGTGTTACTGAGGGAGCGGAGCTTTAATTAAAATACCATCTCACCAAGAAGAAAAGAACTTATCAACATTACCTTTTTCTCCTAAATTTAATCATGCTGAGCATCATTATTTCTTCCAAAACACGGGTTAAACTGTTAATAAAGTTTTTTCTTTTTGATGGCAATTACGGCTATCTGCGGAGTATGGAAAAGGAATTTCATGAATCTTCAAATTCCATTCGCGTTGAATTAAACAGGTTTCTTAATGCCGGACTGCTTTTGTCGGAGTACAAAGGAAAGAAAAGGTATTATCACGCAAATCAAAATCATCCACTGTACAAGCAACTAAAGAAAATTGTACGAATAACACTGGGGATAAATTATCTTACCGACAAATGCATATGCAAGATTGGTAATCTGCAGTATGCATACATTACTGGGAACCTGGCTGAGGGCATCAATTCCGATTTCATTGAACTGGCGCTGGTTGGTTCCGGATTGGATAACGAATGCATCGACAGGCTAATTAACAAAGTACAGAAACTTTTAGATCGTAAAATCATGTACCTTACCTTTACAAAGGATCAGATGGAATACTTTCTTAAAGGCAAGCCACATCTGCTCATATGGAGTGCGGACAAGAAGAAAACAAAAAAGCATATCCAACCAGTAACCGAATAGCCGCAAGTGTCTTTCTTTTACTGCATCATCTAAATAAACAAATCAAAAATCAAAACCAGGCATGATAACTTTAGTACCCGAATATGCCGGCTTCATTGGTTTTCATAGCGTAAAAAAACTTCCCGGCTCCAGTTATCATATAACGGGAATCGACGACATCAACTATTACTACGACGTCAATCTAAAGTATGACCGGCCGTCAGAAACCGGCATCTCACACGATGCGGGTGAATGGCACCGGCCTGGATGCAACCTTCTCTTTGCCGGGTATACGCTTCTCAGGATGGACATTGAGGAAGGCGATAAGCCTGCCCTGTTGCCGTGCAGGAGAGGTTGGAAGGGGTGTGGTTCAATGAAAAACAGCCAGGTGTTGAAATTTATCTGTTCAGAATGACGCAGTGAATATTTAATTAAAAAATCATTCTCTCCATTATTAAAATGCATAACACAACCAGTAATACGATGCAGGCCTTCTGGGTAGGGATGGGAAGCTTAAGCTCGTTTGCGCTGGCCATTGTCAGTGCAGCTATCCTGTCGCGGTATTTTGATAAGGCAGAGTATGGGACGTACCGTCAGATTTTGTATGTTTATAATACTCTGCTGGTGGTTTTCTCTGCCGGACTCCCAAGGGTATTTGCCTATTTTTTACCCCGGTATTCTCTTCAGCAGGGAAAATACATTGTATGGAAGGTGTCAAAAATGCTCTTTCTATTTGGATTCCTGTTTTCGGTTGTATTATTTTCTACATCAGGTATTATTGCACAGGTTCTTAATAATCCGGAACTGTCGGTAGGATTAAAATATTTCTCCCCAATACCCATGCTTCTCCTGCCCACGTTAGGCATTGAAGGCATTTTTTCCACCTATAAAAAAACAATTTACATCGCGATATACAATACGCTAACAAGGCTTTTAATGCTCCTGTTTATAGTACTACCCGTCATACTGTTAAAAGGAACTTATCTATATGCCATATATGGCTGGATAGCTGTTTCTGTAATTTCATTAATTGTAGCATATTATTTTAAGGGAATACCATTTAAAAATACCACTGTAGAAAAGGCTGTTTTGCCATTTAAAAACATTTTTGCTTACAGTTTACCACTTGTAATGGCCAGCTTTGCCGGAACAGCATTACGATCGGCAGACCAATTTTTCATCAGCCGTTTTTTTGGCCCGGAAGTTTTTGCTGAATTTGCAAATGGCTTTATTGATTTACCCTTTGTACATATGGTAACTGGTGCAACGGCAATCGTATTGATGCCAATCTTTTCCAAAGCATTTCATGAAAAAAAAGGTATTGATGAACTCATGGTTATATGGAGAAATGCATTAAGCAAATCGGCCACTATAATTTATCCGGTTATAATATATTTCATTGTCTTTGCAACAGAAACAGTAGTGTTTTTATATTCTGAAACCTATAAAGCTTCAGGTATTTATTTTCAGATTAAAATGTTTTTAAATTTCTTTAATATTATCGTTTTTGCTCCCCTTTTTTTTGCAATGGGCAAAACAAAGATATATTTTCTTGTTCACCTGCTTTTTGCTGTCCTAATCTGGATTACTGATTTTATTATCATTTTATTGCTCAATAATCCTTTATGGATAGCAGTGAACAGTACATTAACGAATATTTTTTTAATTCTGACATTTATATATCTTGCATCAAAACTGTTAAAAACAGGTTTCTTTGAGTTTTTTCCTCTGAAGATATTATATCAATTATTCTTTCATTCAATTATTGCGATTTCAATTGTAAAGTCACTACACATTTTATTTATTAATAACCAAACTGTAATTTTACAACTACTAATAACTCTCTCGATATATGCAACTTTAATATTATCGACCGGATGGCTGTTTAAGATTGATTATTTTGCGATAATTTATCCTTTATATCAAAGATTTAGATAATTCCAAATGAACCTTACAATCATTTCCGGTGCCCGACCCAATTTCATGAAGATTGCACCCATTATTCATGAATTAAATAGGCTTAAGCCTGAATCAGGAATAGACTTCAGACTGGTTCATACGGGCCAGCACTATGATGAAAAGATGAGTGATACTTTTTTCAGGGAATTGAATATTCCCGAACCTCATGTTAATTTAGGTTGCGGTGGGGGTACACAGGCGGAACAAACGGCAGCCATTATGGTGGCTTTTGAGAAAGAACTGATGGCACACCCTGCTGATTTGGTAGTTGTTGTGGGCGATGTGAACAGCACCCTTGCATGTAGCATCGTAGCCAAAAAACTACATACCAAAGTGGCGCATGTTGAAGCAGGACTCCGTTCTTGGGATTTGACAATGCCCGAGGAAATCAATCGTATTGTAACTGATGCACTGGCCGATTATTTTTTTACACCTACACCGCTTGCAGGAAAAATTCTGCGACATGCTGGTGTACCAGATGATCGTATATTTTTTGTTGGAAATGTTATGATTGACACTCTGCTGGAACATCGTCCCCGGTTTAGAAAGCCACTGGTCTGGGATGATTTAAAACTGGAAAAACAAAACTACATTATTATGACACTTCACCGGCCTTCCAATGTGGATGATTCGCAGAAGTTAAGATCCATGCTGGAGGCCATTACCGGCGCCTCACAGGATGTTCCTGTCATATTCCCCGTTCACCCGCGTACAGCAAAGGTAATTTCACAGATTAACAATGGCCATTCGCAGATTAATAACTTCCCTTTCGCCTTTCCCGGTCTGCATCTAATTCCCCCGCTGGGTTACCTGGAATTCAATTATCTTGTTGATAATGCCAAAGCCGTTATAACCGATTCAGGTGGAATTACTGCAGAAACCTCTGTACTGGGCACACCCTGTATTACGTTGAGAAATAATACGGAATGGCCAGAGACAGTTGAATTGGGTACCAATGAACTGATAGGGACAAATCCTGATGCCATCAAACCTGCACTTGAAATACTATTCGAAGGGAACTGGAAAAAAGGTTCCGTCCTCGAATTATGGGATGGCAAGGCCGCGGAAAAAATTGTAAAACATTTAATTCATCTTCTTTCCTCTGAACCACAGCCTCTGACTGATTCCTTTCAAAGACTTTAAACATTTCACTCTAATGAAGATTTTAATTGTCAGCAGATCCTTTTATCCTGAAATTTCTCCACGTTCATTTCGAACAACTGAACTGGTTAAAGAATTCTCCCGGCAGGGACATGAGGTTACTTTATTAACAATCCGGCGTGATTTTGATTATTCTAAATTATTAAATGATTATCCATTTAAAATTAAAACTATGGGTAAATTCTGGTTGAAGGTTTTATCCAGATCAAAATGGAAAATAATTGGAGATTTGAAAAGGAAGTTTGGAAGGTTTTTATATTTTATTTTTAACTATCCGGAAATTGAACTTGTATGGAGAGTAAAACAGTCACTCAAAACTGAAACTGGATTTGATCTCATGATTTCTGTTGCTGTGCCCTATCCGGTTCATTGGGGAACAGCTTTAGCACGAAAAAAAAATCATCAAATTGCAAAAACATGGGTTGCCGATTGTGGCGATCCATACTATTTAAATACGCTTGAATCTTTTCATTTACCATTTTATTTTGCCTGGATTGAAAAATGGTTTAGCAGAAAAGCAGATTATATAACTATTCCTTTTGAAAATTTAATGAATGGATTCTTTCATGAGTTTCATCCGAAAATAAGAGTTATTCCTCAAGGCTTCAATTTTGATAGTTTAAATCTACCAAATAATGAACCAAATAATTCAAAACCAACATTTGCTTATGCCGGTGGCGTTGCAAGGAAGGGAGTAAGAAACATGATACCCTTGTTAAACCTATTCCTAAAATTAAAAAATGAATTTGAATTTCATATTTATGCAACAACCGGACGAGAAATTATTATTCCATTATGTGATAAATCAAATGGAAAAATTGTAATACATGAACCTGTTCCCCGTGAAATACTTTTACAGCATTTAGTTAAAATGGATTTTTTAATCAACCTTTTAATTGAAGGAACAGAAACAAAACAAGCTCCTTCCAAACTGATAGATTATGCAATATCCGGCCGTCCAATTTTAAATATTGATCCTTTAAAACCGAATATAAATCACATCACTAATTTCTTTGAAAAAAATTATACACAATCCTATAGCATCCCGAATATTGAGCAATATAACATTAAGAATGTTGCTCAAAAGTTTCTTGAATTAGCAGAGTAGTGAATTATACCAAGGGTTATAAATGAAAGGAATTTCAATATACAAACTTCATAGCTATGAGATTATATCTTTAAGAAATACCTTAATTCTACTATTTCTGTTTTGGCCTTTATTATCATTTGTATTTGCCTTGCGTTTATATCATCATAAAGAAACTAGAATTATAATTTTTCTATTTCTTATTTTTTTTGGTGCAACTTTTTATATTGGAAACGCAGCATTTGATTCCTACCGGTTATTCGAAGAATTTCAATTGATTGCAAGCCGACCATTTAATGAGTTTTGGACAATATTATCAGGACTGTATACTGAAACAAGGGCAGATATTGCCAAACCTTTTATTTTGTACACGGTATCGCGATTTGGAAACAGCGAATCGTTAATATTCGGAGCCCTTGCTGCTGTATTTGGATGGTTTTATATAACAGGAATAAACATGGTTTATTTGCCATCTATTAAGCAAAATATTAATGCTTACATTCATTTCCTTTTTTTCCTTTTTATTGTTCCCATTTTCAACATAAATGGATTCAGGTTCTATGCAGCAACCTGGATATTTTTCTATGGCACTTATAATGTAGTACAATCCAGAGATATCAGGTTTTTTATAATCTCTTTATTATCAATTCTTTTTCATTTTAGTTTCATTTTTCCCAATGTGATTTTAATTGCCTGGTTTCTTTTGGGAAACCGGAATAAAGCTTACACATTGCTTCTTGTTATATCCTTCTTAATCCCGGAGCTGTTCTGGCCACAAATACAATCTGTTGCAGCTTTTTTGGGAGGACCCATTGAGTCCAAGTTTAATATTTATACTAATCCGGAGTATGGTGAGCATGTAGTTGCAATACGGCAAAATACGAGGTGGTTTATGAATGTGGCAGGCTGGGGAATTTTTTATTACATACTGTTTATGCTGTTTATCCTAAGAAGCAGGTTTGAAAGCAGAATAAAAAATATCCGGTTGAGCAATCTTTTCTCTTTTAGCCTGCTTTTTATCAGTGCTGTTAATTTTGTAAGGTACATCCCTTCCATGGAGCGGTTCAGGACAATTTTTTACCTGTTCGCATTGTCTTATATCGTTGCTGTATTTTCTCATTTTAGAAGCGACAAAATCAGCTTAACAACATGGATAGGAATGGTTCCGTTAACCCTTGGTTTTATCATCACAATGAGAGTTGGCCTTGAGATGACCAGTTTATGGTTGCTGGCACCGTTGCCCCTGGTTCTTTTTTCAGAACCGGTATCCATCTATGAAACAATAACAAACCTGTTTTGAAAAAAACATTTAATAATTTAAAATCAAATCTGGCCATGAATCTCTTAAACTTACCTGGCTGGAGAACAAGCCGAAAAATAGTTGTATTTGAATCGGATGATTGGGGAAGTATCAGGATGCCTTCTACAGAGATATATAATCAATTAATAAAAAAAAATATTCCAATACATACTGTTTCATTTAACAGATATGATTCCTTAGCCAGTGAAAGTGATTTATCTGCTTTATTTGAGGTTTTGTATTGCTTTAAAGATAAAAATGGAAATTCGCCGGTTATTACAGCTAATACAATCGTTGCTAACCCAGATTTTGAAAAAATAAAACAAAGTAACTTTCAGGAATATTTCTATGAACCATTTACAGAAACGTTAAAAAATTATCCAAATCATCAAAATTCATTTATAATCTGGCAACAAGGAATAAAAGAAAAAATTTTTCATCCTCAATTTCATGGCAGAGAGCATTTAAATGTCAGCAGGTGGTTAAGAACTTTAAATTCGAATAATAATGAAAATATCAGGTTTGCATTTGAAAACAGATTATTTGATTTAAGTGAATCTGCGAATATTATAACAAAGGATTCATTTATGGATGCTTATTCTTATGAGGATCAACATCAGCATCATTTTATTGAGAATAGTATTAAGGAAGGATTGGAATTGTTCCATAAAATCTTTGGTTATCATTCAAAATCGTTTGTTGCTCCATGTTATATCTGGGATAGTTCTCTTGAAATAATATTAAAACAAAATGGTGTAAAATTTATTAAAGGAGGATATTTTCAAAAACAACCCATTTCATTTCAATTAAATCATTTTAATAAAAAATTTCATTATACCGGGCAGAGTAATAAAATTCATCAGATTTACTTAACAAGAAACTGTTTTTTTGAACCAAGTAATAATGTTCACAAAGATCATGTAAATTTATGTTTAAAACGAATTAAAAATGCCTTTAAATGGAATAAACCAGCTATTATAAATACTCACCGCATGAATTTCATTGGTTCTATATGTCTTTCGCTCAGAGATAAAAATCTCCTTCTTTTAAAAAAGTTACTTTCAGAGATAATTAAAAAAAATCCGGAAGTGGAATTTTTAACAGGTGACCAACTTGGAGAAATCATTTTAAAAGATTAACAGATGGAATCCTTTTTAAAGTTAATGACAGTTTACTCTAACGAGAAAGACAGGAATACAGAATCTTTAAATTCTTTTTATAATGATATCAATAAATTAGAGAATCTGATTTTTAACTTAACTTCAGAAATATTTGAATCGGTAGAAATAAAAAATAAAAAAGTTCTCATTAAACCAAATTGGGTTAATCATGATCGCAATCAAAATGATTCTATTTGCCTCCGCACCAATAATAACTTTATCATTTCAACCTTAAAAGCGGTCTTAAAATTTAGTCCAAAAATGGTTTTAATTGGTGACGCACCAATTCAAGGATGTAATTGGGATAAAGTTGTAAAACCTGGCTTTGTTTCTGAAATTGAAGCATTATCTAAAACCTATTCTATACCAATTATTTTAAAAGATTTTAGAAATGTTATATTCAACACAACTGAGAATAAAGTTAGAGAAGAACTAAATCCTCCATCAGATTATGTAATTTTTGATGTTGGCAAACACAGTTTTCTGGAACCTATAACGAATGAAAATAACAATAAATTCAGAATTGCACAATATGACTATGTAAAACTTTCAAAAATGCATAAAAGAAAAATTCATAAATATTGTATTATTCGAGACTTATTTGAAATGGATATTATCCTTTCTTTGCCAAAAGTTAAAACTCATCAAAAAGCTGGAATCACAGCTGCTTTAAAGAATCTTGTTGGTGTAAATGGAAATAAAGATTATTTACCTCACCATAGAATTGGAGGTACAAAATTAAAAGGTGACAGTTATTTAGGCTTTAATTTAATAAAAGAACTTGCAGAAAGATTATTGGATTTATCAAATAAAATAATTGGCTCGGTGAGTTATCCTTACTTGCGAAAATTTGCAGTTAAGATATGGAAGTTATCTGGTTTTAAAACTATACATCAATTTGGTGCTGCCTGGTATGGCAATGATACTACGTGGAGAATGGTTCTGGATATAAATAAAATAATTTTATATGGAAAAGTGGATGGTACTTTTTCAGATGTCCCTCAACGTCAATTATTTTCTCTATGTGATGGTATTATATCTGGTCAAGGCAATGGTCCATTATTTCCTCATCCTTTAGAGTTAGGATTCATTAGTTTTACAAATAATTCAGCTATAAATGATTTTGCTTTTGCACATTTAATGGATTTTGAACCAGAAAAATTACCATTAATTTTAAATGCCTTTAAAATATATCCAAAAGTATTTAGGAATATAACTTTAAATGGTAAAAAAATTAAATTATCAGAATTAGAAAAGTATAAAGTAACTGCAACTCCCCCTCCCGGTTGGATAGATTTTTTAAAAAAACAATAAAATGAGAATTGCGATTCATGCTTCTGATTTATCCTTTAGCAAGGAATGGGTAGCATATTGTAAAAAAAAATTGATAGATTTCAAAATTGTTGATTGCTATGCCTCTGATATCATTGACCAGATTACCGACTGTAATATCGTGATGTGGCATCACCACCATGCCTATGCCAAAGACAAGCTGTTTGCCAAACAGCTCCTTTTTGCACTGGAGCAGTCGGGGAAAAAAGTTTTTCCTGATTTCAACACAGGCTGGCATTTTGACGACAAGGTAGGACAGAAATACCTGTTGGAGGCCATTGGTGCACCCCTGGTCCCATCGTATGTTTTTTATTCAAAAAAACAGGCATTGGAATGGGCTGAAACAACAACCTATCCGAAAGTTTTTAAACTTAGAGCTGGGGCAGGCTCTTACAATGTATCTTTTGTCAAATCAAAAAAAGCAGCAAAGCAGCTTATTAAATGTGCTTTTGGAAGTGGGTTCAGTCCGTACAGCAAATGGAACAATTTAAAGGACAAATACATGAACTTTAGAAAAGGTAAAATACCTTTTTTTGATGTCCTGAAAAGTATGGGCAGGGTTGTTTATTCCACACGATTTGCAAGAATTCATGGGAATGAAAAGGGGTATGTATATTTTCAGGATTTTATACCCAATAACTCATTTGACATCCGGGTTGTTGTGATAGGTGAAAGGGCCTTTGCCATTAAACGGATGGTGAGAAAGAATGATTTCAGGGCATCAGGAAGCGGGAATATCATTTATGATAAAGAACAGATAGATGAAAGCTGCATCAGAATCTCGTTTGATATTAACAAAAAACTTAAAACACAATGTATTGCTTATGATTATATTTTTGATTCAGAAAACAAGCCCCTGCTAACAGAAATCAATTATGGATACGACCGCAGGGGATACCTTAATTGTCCCGGCTATTGGGACAGCAGCCTGAAATGGCATGAAGGAAAATTTAATCCGGAAGAATGGATGGTTGACCAATTAATAAAAAGTTTTACAAATGAGCCTGTTCCAGTCAAAGATTCTTTATTGGCCCCGCCGGTTGTTTAAACATTTTCTTCAATTAATATACCCGTTTTGTATAAAATGGTGGAACATGCCGGTAGTTCAGTCGATAGATGATACACTGGATAAAATTATCAAGGATAAGTGTTCTGTCTGCCGTTATGGTGACGGAGAGTTTTTATTCATTATTCACAAGGTCAGTTTGCCTTTCCAAAAATACAATGCTGACCTCAGGGATAGAATGATACGCATTTTAAAAAGTAATGATGATAATATAATGGTGGGGCTGCCTGTCGGATATTATTCTATGGAAAATCTTACAAAAAAAAGTAAACTGACATGGACGAGTCATATTGCTTGGACATATCCCCTGTTAAAAAAATACCTTGATTTGTCTAAAACATATTACAATGCAAGCATGACAAGACCTTATGTTAATTACATTAACAAAAGTAATTGTAAAAGGTATTTTGAGAAACTGATGAAAATATGGGAAGGCAGGGAAGTTTTGCTTGTAGAAGGTGAAATGAGCAGGTTGGGGGTAGGAAATAATTTATTTCAGAACGCAATGCATGTACAACGAATCCTGGCTCCCTCAATTAACGCTTTTGCAAATTACAACCAACTTCTTCAGGAAGTTTATAAGCACAACAAATCGAAATTGATCCTTATTGCATTGGGCCCGACGGCAACAGTAATGGCATATGATTTGGCAAAATCAGGTTACCAGGCAATCGATATAGGAAATATTGATATCGAATATGAATGGTATCTCAGGGGCACTGATGTTAAAATAAAAATTCCGGGAAAATATTCCAATGAAGTTGCAGGGGGCATAGATGTAGAAAATATTGTGGACGAGAAGTATGAAAATCAGATAGTAGCTAAATTCATTTAATGCCCAAAGTATTAATCATAAGCCCCTCATTACAAATGGGTGGTATTGAGGCTTCTTCAAGTACCCTTGCGAATGAATTCTCAAGACAAGGAATAGATGTACATTATTTCTGTGTTTTCAAACGTTCCAAATTCTTTTACCTGAACGAAAATATCATAATACATGAACCTGGGTATCAAATGTCCCAAAGATATAATTTAATCAGTGCTCCCCTGAGAATAAGACGACTTGCAACGAGAATCAAACCAGACAGTATCCTTGCTTTTAACAAGTTCCTGGGTGCCCTGACGCTTTTCTCTCTTTCAGGGTTAAATTATAAAATTTTTATAAGTGAAAGAGCCAGCCCCGGTTACAGATTTAGACCTCATCTTGAGGTATTCAATAATATCATTTTTAAATTTTTAAAGCCTGAAGGAGTTATATCGCAAACGAAGTTTGCATATTCCATTCAACAAAAAAAATATCTGAAGGGAACCCGATTTAGAGTAATAAATAATGCCTTACGTGAAATTAGTGTCTTTGATACTCTCCGAAATAAACACATACTGGCAGTTGGAAGACTAAAAGATCCGATGAAAGGATTCAACCGGTTAATAGAGGCTTTCTCAATGATCAAAAATAATGAATGGAATTTGATTTTTGCGGGAGGTGATTCATCAGAAGGTGCAGAACTATTAAAAAAATCAAAAAAGATCAGTAACCACCTGAATATCCATTTTATTGGAAAAATAAAAAACATAGATAAATTTTATGCAGAATCGGGGATTTTTGTTCTTCCCTCAATAAGCGAGGGATTTCCTAATGCTTTAGTTGAAGCCATGTCAGCAGGTTTACCTTGTATTGGATTTAGATACAATTCTGGAATTACAGAAATAATCGAAGATGGATACAATGGCATTTTAGTTGAAAATGGAAATATACCTGCTTTGGCAAAGAAACTTGATTTTCTGATAGAAAATGAAGCTGAACGGACAAGATTGGGAAACAATGCTCGTAAAATTAAAGAAAAACTGGCAATAGAGCATATTAGTGCTCAGTACCTTGATTTTATTCTTCCCAATTAAAGTAAACGTTAAATGGTATTTCAGGAAAACATATACAATCATTCTCCTGTATGGCTTCAACACATACTGATTTCATTAAAGGGTTTTGAATTCGAAACGCGAAGAATAAATAAAAAGGTTGCCCTTGGATTTTGCAGGTTCCTGCTGGAAAGCCAGTATTGGTCACAAGATCAGATACATGATTACCAAAATAAAATGTTGTCAGCCATTCTGAAGGAAGCTTTTTTAAATGTCCCTTACTATCAAAAATTATCGGGGGAATTAAAATGCGATTACCGGGATTTCAAAACTGTTGAAGATATTCAGTTATTACCCTATCTTGAAAAAAAACAAATACGTGGAAATGAACTTCAATTTGTAAATCAAAAAATATCAATTAATAAATTAAATACTGGTTTTACCAGTGGCACAACCGGGACTCCGCTTAAACTATATTCTAATCGAAGTATATTTTCACGGCGGTGGGCCTTTGAGTTAAGATTACGAAACTGGGCAGGCCTGAAAGATATTTATCATCCCAGGCGGGTTCAGTTTACCGGAAGAGATATTATACCAATAAATAACAGGCATAAGGTTTACTGGCGATACAACATGCCTGCCAATACATTACATTGCTCCACTTCACATATTGATGTTACCACAGCAAAGCATTATGCAAAAGCCATATCAGCCTTTAAACCGGATTTCATCGATGGATATCCAAGTGCAATCAGCACTCTTTCTAAAATATGTCTTAGCAGGAATTATTCGCTGCCAAAAGTAACGGCAATAAGGGTGAGTGCAGAAACACTTTATGAAGAGGACCGGGAAATTATACAAAAAGCTTTTGGAGGCAAAGTATTCAACCAGTATGGATCAAGTGAATCAAGCAGCTTCTGTTCAGAAAATGAGTCTGGTGAAATGCTTGTGCATCCGGAATTTGGGCTGTTTGAAGTTTTGTATCAAAAAACCGGTGAAGGTGCATCCGATGATTTTGGCGAAGTAGTAACAACAAGTTTTATGAATTTTGTGATGCCATTAATCAGGTATAAAATTGGTGATTTGGTAAAAACCGGCATTGGGGTAAGCGCACCTTATGGCAAAAATTTCCTTCGTCTGGATTCAGTGCTGGGAAGGACAGATGATATTCTTTATATTCAAGGGAGAGGTTATATCGGGAGACTTGATCCCATATTTAAAGGAGCTGCAGGCATTTATGAATCGCAGATTATATTGGAAAGCACCAACACTTTAAAGGTAAACATTGTTCCCGACAATTCATGGTCAAAGATCAATGAAGAAAAATTGATAAATAAGCTCAGACAAAAGGTGGGCAATGACATTAATATAGAAATTGTATTACAGCGTAATATCCTCAGAGGTCCCAATGGAAAATTCCCTGCAATCATAGATAATACCAGGAAAGCCATTAATGTATAAAAAAACGATTGTAATCGGAATTACTGCGCCATTAAGCATTATGCTGTTGGAAGGTCAATTGAATTATTTCGCCGAAAAAGGTTATAAAGTATATTTAATGGCACCGGATTCGGATGCAGTAAGTAAATTTTGTAATGAAGAACAAGCAATTCATCTTCCTGTTGATATTGTTAGAGATATTTCTGTATTAAAAGACCTGAAAGCGCTCATTCAAATAATAAAACATTTGAAAAAGATAAATCCGGATATTGTAAATGCCGGCACACCAAAGATGGGTTTATTGGGCATAGCAGGGGCATTTTTAACCGGGGTAAAAAAAAGAATCTATACCTGCCGAGGTTTTCGCTATGAGCATGAAAAAGGAATGAAACGAAGGATTCTGATGTCCATGGAAAAACTCACCTCACATCTTGCCCATTCTGTTATTTGCATCAGCCCATCAGTTAAGGAACTCGGATTGGCAAATCATATTTTCCCTGAAAAAAAAGCTTTTGTATTTGGGAATGGAAGCAGTAATGGTATAAACTTAAACCGGTTCGACAGAGACAAAATTGATACTGAAGAAAGAAAAATCCTGATAAAAAAACTACGAATTGAAGAAAAGTTCACATTCGGTTTTGTTGGAAGAATTATTGACAGAAAAGGTATCAATGAACTTTATTCAGCCTTCGACAAATTATTTCACAATTATCCCAAAATCCATCTCATTATAGTAGGCGGAATTAATATAAAACAGGTAAAAAATCCATCACTGATTGAAATGATGAACCGGCATGAGGGAATTACTTTAACTGGTTTTCAAAGAAATGTTCCGTTGTATATGTCACTCTTTGATGTGTTTGTTTTACCTGCATGGTGGGAAGGATTTGGCAATACGCTTATTCAGGCTGCAGCCATGGGCATGCCGGTTATCAGCACCAATGTTACTGGTTGTAAAGACGCTGTTTCAGATGGGTTTAATGGTATCCTTGTAAAGAGCCAATCAGCAGATGAACTGTTTAAAGCAATGGAATTCCTTCTTCTGAATCAAAAAGAAAGAGAACGGCTGAGAGGGAATGGAAAACTATGGGCCAAAAATTTTGATTCACAAAATGTATGGCAGGATATAAAAGCTTTTTATGAAAACTAAAAAAAAGAAAGCATTGGCCCCGCAGCCTAAACTTTTTCTATATCTCAAGAACGCCATAGGCTGGAGAACCAACCGTAAAATTATCGTCTTTACAACCGACGATTACGGTACTATCCGCATGGCCAGTAAAGAAGCAAGGGAAAAAATGAGAAAGGCAGGAATGAATGTCATGCATACCAGGTTTGACTATTATGATGCCCTTGAAGATAAGGAAGACCTTCTTCAACTTTACGAAACATTAAGTTCTGTAAAAGATGAAAACGGAAACCATCCGGTATTCACGGCCATGGCATCACCAGCAAATCCTGATTATGAAAAGATAAAGGAAGAAAATTTTGAACATTACCATTATGAATTGCTGCCGGATACTTACAATAAACTGGAAGGCTACCAGGGAACATATGACTTATGGAAGGAGGGTATTGAAAGGAAGCTCATCTTTCCGCAGTTTCATGGCCGGGAACACCTGAACCTGAAGTTCTTTATGGAGTCATTGCGCAGGGGTAACTTTCAGGCAAACACAGCCTTTAACAACCGGTCATTTGCAGCTATAACCGATAAGTTATATCCAGGCATTGGCTATACCGCAGCCTTTGCATTTACTGATTTTAATGAGAATGAATATTTTAAGGAAATCATCCGTGACGGGTTGAATGCCTTTGAGAAGGTTTTTGGGTTCAGAGCAGAACATTTTGCAGCACCCGGTGCCAGGGAAAACCGGGTACTGGAAAAAGCCATGTTTGAAAACGGCATTAAATTCATTGACAAAGATTTTATAACCGCTGAACCTCTTGGCAACAATAAATTCAAAAGGGTGATGCACTATACAGGTCAGAGAAACAAACTACACCAGATTTATATGGTCAGAAACTGCCTCTTTGAACCGGTTCAGTTGCCTTCGGTTCCTAAAATTAACTGGGTTAACTATTGTCTTGACCAGGTCGATATTGCGTTCAGATTAAGAAGGCCTGCCAATATCAGCGGACACAGGGTAAACTATTCTGGGCACATTGAACCTTCTATTAGGGGATACGGACTTTCACAGCTTAGAATTCTACTGAATGAAATAGTAATAAAATGGCCGGATGTGGAATTTATGACTGCCTTGGAATTGGGTAAGTTAATAGAACATTCCCAAAATGATAGTTTTAGAATTAATTAGAAATAAAAGTTTCTGGTTGAAAGATAGTATTCAGGGAGGTTTTATAAGAAAACACCTTACTGAAATTTCAGCGGTACTGGATCAAGATGATACGTCCTTACCATCGATACAATTGAAACAGCAGCTGAACCGGTTATTAAATCATGCCACAAAAACAACTTTGTTTTATAGAACTTTACAGGGTCAGGATATAAAGGAATTTCCAGTAATCAATAAATCTATTATTAAGGAATCATACGAATCATTTTTATCTTCAGACTATAGTTCGAAACAACTCATTCCGGTTGTAACAAGTGGTTCAACAGGAACACCCTTTAAAGTTTACCAGGATAAAAATAAAAGATTACGAAACACTGCTGACACTATTTATTTTGCGGGTCTGTCTGGCTATAAGATTGGGCAGCGGCTTATATACCTGAAGATTTGGGCAAAACAAAAAATGCGAGGCAATTTATCATACCGGTTGCAAAATATGATACCTGCCGATGTACTTCACCTCAATGACACACAAATTGAGTTGCTGATTAAAAGCATGGAAAACAGTTCTTCCAATTTTTGTATGCTGGGTTATGCTTCTGCTTTTGAAACCATCTGCCAATACCTCGACAGAAAAAAGTCAGGTGTAATTAAAGCAAAAGTATCAGCAATCATTTCCATGTCTGAAACATTGAATGATTATACAAAAAATTCGATGCAGAAATATTTTAATGCTCCCGTAGTTGCACGCTATTCAAATCTGGAAAATGGAATAATAGCCCAGCAGGAAACAGATGGTGGTGAAAGGTATCTTGTCAATATTGCAAGCTATTACGTGGAAATTCTTAAAATGAACTCTGATGAACCGGCAGTAGCAGGTGAATTGGGCAGAATTGTGGTTACCGATTTATATAACTTTGCATTGCCTTTAATTCGTTACGATACAGGTGATTTAGGTGCTTATGAAACGGATGCTGACAGACCCGGACTACTTTTCCTTTCGAGGGTAGAAGGCCGAAAACTCGATACATTATATGACACAAAAGGTGAAATGGTTTCTTCATATCTTGTGTATAAAAACATGTGGCAGTACACTGAAATAAACCAATATCAACTTATCCAGGAAGGAGAAAAGGATTATACTTTTAAAATCAACACCAATGCTTTATTTTCAAGGGAAGAACAACTTGTAAATGAATTCAAATCTTATCTGGGTATGGATGCCAACTTCAAAATCAGATATGTAAATGAAATACCCCTTCTTTCTTCCGGTAAAAGAAAAAAGGTTGTAAATAATTATAGGAAAGAACTGGTATGATTGCGCGAATACTCATATTCATTAAGCACAACGTTCCTTTCATCTGGGTATTAATCGATATTCTGAATACATTTTTCTTCCGCCTGCTTTACAAAAAAAGATTCAGGCAGGTAGCAGATGATGTGATTGCCCATGCTGAACTTCCGGGATATGTATTCCGGTGGCTGGAGAAAAACGACTTGCCGAAGCTTGAACGGCTTTTGAAAGGACAGCCCGAACAACGTGTGGCTTGCTTTAAACCACATGGTTTTGATATAAAGTCACTGGAAGCCCTTCATGCCAACCCTGCTTTCCTGATGATGGGTGTGTTCGATGGTAACCGGATGGCAGGCTATTTCTTCCTGCGCTGCTTCTGGAACAGGAAATGCTTCGTGGGCCGGCTGGTTGATGCGTCTTACGAAGGGAAAGGCCTGGGCAGGGCAATGAACGGCATTTTATACCCCATTGCCTGGCAGATGGGTTTCCGCTGTCTCTCTACAATTTCGAAAAACAACAGTGCTGTGATACGCTCTCATGCAGGCAATCCATCCTTGCGGATTCTTAAAGAGCTGGCGAATGATTACCTGCTTGTGGAGTTTGTGCAAATTGAGACACAAGATGGCAAGACAAAAAACATGAAGCGCAGCGGAATCCCGATAAATATCGGGACAAGACCTGGCCGATGGGGTGACGGAGTGGGGGAGCGATTATACGATGATTCGATGGAGAGAACCTTAAAGTTGGATTCCTATTCTAAGCCCGTCAGATAAATTATAAACTTTCATGAGAATATTAAAATTGAGTATCAAGACGAATAGACACAAGACACAAGACAATCTAAGACAGTTTCTAATTGGAAATAATATATGCTGCCTGAACAGAATCGGGTCTTGAAACATGTGTCTGATAATCTTGTGTCTTGTCCCTCATATTACTCTTTTGTATGGCTCTAATTCTTATTACTGGGGACTTGTGTCTAATAGTCCTGATACTTTCAATTGTTCGGATACTTGTGACTAAAAATCAAGCTACTAAAATTTGAAAACAATATTTTCGCAACTGTTTATGCCCCTATCTTTGTTTTTTGTACTGGTAGTTCTGGCAGCTGCATTTTGGAAACGAAAAACAACATCGCGCGCTTTGCTGGTGGCATCATTCATATGGCTCCTGGCTGTATCCTCTTCGCCGCTGCCTGTTGTGCTGACAGAAAATCTTGAAAGCAGGTATGAAGTTCTTTCCGCAGAAGATATCATGCTGCCGGATAAAACGGTACACTTTCTGGTCTTAGGAGGAGGTCATACCAACGATGAACGCTTGCCTTCCAATAACCAGCTTTCACTACAGGCACTGGGGCGACTGGCAGAAGGCATCCGGCTGCAGCGGCAGGTTCCCGGAAGCCTTCTTGTCACTTCGGGATGGAGCAAAAGTGGCAAAACCACCCAGGCCGAAGTGCTTGCCCGCACGGCACTGCTACTTGGAATGGACTCCGCAATATTACGGAAGCAGGCAAAACCTGGCAATACAAGTATGGAAGCTGCAGAATACAAACGCCTGTACGGAGACACGGCAAGACTGGTACTGATTACCTGTGCCACTCATATGCCGCGTGCCATGTACCTGTTCAGGCAGTCAGGTCTTGACCCGCTGGCAGCGCCCACCAACCATAAGGTAAAAAATAATGGCCGCAGCATTTATAGGAATTGGGTGCCTTCTGCAACCAAAATAAGGATGATGGAAAATGTTGTATATGAGCATGCAGGGATGGTATATGCGCGGTTAAATAATAACGACAGCTAAATTACAAGATGATTGTCAAAACAATATTAAAGCTTTAGTATCAGGACTAATAGACACAAGACACAAGACACAAGACACAAGACACAGGACACAGGACAGGAAAATAGGGAAACTAAACATTTTGTAAAGTCTTGATACTTATGTCTAAAAATCTTGATACAAAATTAGAGTTATTATCAGGACTAAAAGACACAAGATACAAGACACAAGACACAAGACAGGAAAACAGGAAAATTTATCATTCATCAAAGTCTTGATACTTGTGTCTAAATATCTTGATACTATTTACAGTATCAAGACTAACAGACACAAGACACAAGACAGGTAAACAGGAAATTTGCATTCTTAAAAGTCTTGATACTTATGTCTAAATATCTTGATACTATGATTATTTACAATATCAAGACTAACAGACACAAGACACATGACAGGAAAACAGGAAAATTTATCATTCATCAAAGTCTTGATACTTGTGTCTAAGTATCCTGATACTATTAAACACCATCGCAGATAATTCAACCATGTTGATGAAAAGAATGTTCGATAT
This sequence comes from Mariniphaga sp., assembly GCA_041684965.1. GTDB lineage: Bacteria > Bacteroidota > Bacteroidia > Bacteroidales > Prolixibacteraceae > Mariniphaga. The sequence goes on along the minus strand of JAWLGR010000037.1, from coordinate 25,346 downwards.
AGTGGGATCCCTGGCAGGGCTGCTGGTTTTAGGTCCGGTATTACTGGTGGTGACTGTTTTTATTCGAATACAGATGGGCAAACCGGTACTTTTCTTCCAGGAACGGGTGGGACGGTACGGTAAAATTTTCAGGATAATAAAATTCCGCACCATGGAACCAGGGAAAGCAGAAGGATTTATCACTGTAAAAGGTGATGCCCGCATCACTCCCACGGGGGCATTTCTCCGCAAGTATAAACTGGATGAATTGCCTGAACTGTGGAATGTACTGAAAGGTGACATGAGCTTTGTTGGTCCCCGCCCCGATGTACCCGGCTATGCCGACAGGCTCACCGGCAGGGAGCGGAAGATACTGGATATCCGCCCCGGTATTACCTCTCTTGCCAGCATGAAATACAGCAACGAGGAGGAGATTCTTGCTCTGCAACCCAATCCTGTGCACTACAATGACACGGTGATTTATCCCGATAAGGTACGCATAAACCTGGAGTACATGCAACGCCGGAACTTCTGGCTTGACCTGAAAATAATCATTTATACCGTTTTAAATAAACCTCTGCAGAATTATGGGGAAATTAACTTAGAATCAGACTAAATAACATCTTCAATTATGACAACTCATATTATTACCCCTCCACGAATCTGGCTTTCCTGTCCACATTTGGGCGGTATGGAAATCAATTTTGTTGAGGATGCTTTTAACAGCAACTGGATTGCACCACTGGGACCTCATGTAGATGGATTTGAAACCGATCTGGAACAGTATGTGGGAGGAGGGTATGCAGCAGCTTTAAGTTCGGGGACTGCTGCCATTCACCTGGCGCTCATAATACTCGGCATAAAACCGGGCGATGAGGTTATCTGCCAGTCGCTGACCTTTTCTGCAACTGCCAATCCTGTCGTTTATCTGGGCGCCACCCCGGTGTTTATCGACAGCGAAAAGGATACCTGGAACATGAGTCCGCAACTTCTGGAAGAAGCCATCATCCACAGGATGCGGTTGGGGAAAAAGCCTAAAGCCATTATTTCAGTCGACCTTTACGGTATGCCTGCAAAATTGGATGAGATATCGGGCATTGCCGCAAAGTATGATATACCATTAATTGAGGATGCTGCCGAAGCACTGGGGTCGAGAATCAGAAGCAGGATGTGCGGCACTTTCGGGCAGTTTGGTATCCTGAGTTTTAACGGGAACAAAATTATCACCACCAGCGGGGGCGGCGCCCTGCTGTCGGATAACAAAATATGGATACAGAAAGCTCGTTTTCTGGCCACCCAGGCTAGGGATATTGCCCCCTGGTACCAGCACAGTGAAACCGGTTACAATTACCGTATGAGCAACGTACTGGCAGCAATAGGACGGGGACAGATGATGGTGCTGAACAATCGTGTGGCAGCCCGTCGTTTTAATTACCACCTGTACAGTGAATATTTTAACTTCCTTAAGAATTATGGCATTGAGGTTGAGTTTCAGCCTGAGCCGGAAGAATGGTATTCAAACCGGTGGCTTACCATAATTAATATTAATCCGTGCAAAACCAGAGGCATAACCAGTGAGAAAGTTCGTCTTGCGTTGGAAGCTGATAACATTGAAAGCCGACCGGTATGGAAACCTATGCACCTTCAGCCCGTATTTTCGGGCGCACCTTTTTATGGTAACGGAATCTCGAAAGAACTTTTTGAAAACGGACTCTGCCTGCCGTCAGGGTCCAGCCTCACAACCAATGATTTTAAAAGAATTTTTATGGCCCTGAATAAGGTTTGCATAAAAAGAAAAGACAGGCAAAGGACTGAAACAGGCATGGTAACCCTCGTTGAGAATAACATATAAATTACTTCAGTATCTGATGTGTCAGACTGTTTAAGGTGTTCACCCGTATAATCAAAATATAAACCAGATTACTAAAATCACTTTTTCAATGCAGCACCTGTTACAACGAAAGATTCAAACTCTGTTCCGCCTTCCTGTGCAGAAATTTACAGATTCAGATAAGAAACAGATTTCAACTGACACCGGCTATCCAATTCTGCCCGATGTTAAATCCCGGTTGAAAACAAAAATTAAACTTACACAAGATTTTATTAGTCCACCTATGAAAATTTCTGACAGTAAAATTCAGAGAAAGTCAAGATTCTCCGGGGATGGGACAAGTAACCATAAAATGAGGTTCCTTTTTTCACATTTTAATAATCCTGTTCAAGATATAAAATCCTTCCGGAAGGATTTATACCAGCGTCACCGGCTTTCACATCAGCAGATCGATGATCTTCTGGGTGAGCAGCAGCATGATCTGGTCTTTGAGGAAAAAATAGAACAGTTGGGGCAGGTTGCATGGTTTCTTGAAGTCACCGCTGCATTGCGTAAAGCGGATATCTGGTTTGTTGCATACAAGGGGCCTTTACTTTCGTACCGTATTTATAAAGATTCAACATGCCGAAGGTTTAAAGATTTTGATTTTCTGGTAAAACCGGATAAAGTGCAGGAAACAATTGATGTGTTGGGTAAATTGGGTTTTTCCCCCCGATTTTTTAACTGGCCTTCTTCACGTAACAAGGAAAAACGGCTGCTGTTATTTCTCAACCAGTATACGCTGGATCATCCCTTAAAAGAGATTTCTGTTGAAATTCACTGGAGTCTGGTGAAGTACCCGGCGGTCTTACCAAAGAAAATGACATCTGTTGTGAATGAGAATCTTCAACTAACAACTTTTGCAGGGAAACAATTCAACCAGTTTACGCTTGAGTTGGAATTGCTTCACCTGGTAATTCATGGTGGTCTTCATACCTGGTCGCGCTTAAAATGGCTTCTGGATATTCATGAAATCGTAAGCCGGTTTGAGATTGACAAAATTAAATTTGAAAATCTTGTAGAACATCTGCAGGCAAAACGCCTGGTGGGTCTTTGCAATGCATTGCTCAGCCATTTTTTTCCGGGTACTGTCCACTTGCCGGTTGACTATCCCGTACCGGAATGGTTTGTTAAATACTCACTTAAACAGATTAATCGATCATCTGCCATACCGGTTTTTTTACCCGAAGATTTGTGTAAGTACAGATGGTACCATATCCAGGCGTTTCCCAACTGGAGACACAGGCTTAGGAAGGTATTCGTGCTGTTTGTTTTTTTTATTCAATGCAAAAAAAGAAAACTGTTGCAATTAAAGCTGAAGAAGACTGGCACAAACCGGATGATTAAATTTTTAATCTGTTAACTTACATCACGTAATGTCTGTACTGGTGTTTATGATTGGTGATATCTCCTGTTCGGAGTTAAAAACCTGCCTGTTACATTGCAGTTAACAATTACAGCTTCAGCAATATCAATCGGATTACTTAATTTAAATCTTATCAAATGAAACCGGAAAATTTATCTCCCCACGAAAACAATAGTTATTACGGGCCGGATAACCACGATGTCAATGAAATAAAAAATATTATTCTGAGATTTTTATTCAACTGGTATTGGTTCCTCTTGACTATCGGAATAGCAGTTATCGCTGGTTTTATTTATAATCGCTATACTGCACCCGTCTACGAGGTTTATTCGACCCTTCTTGTGAATGAAGAGAATTCAAATTCACCCATTACTGCATTGTATGGGCGAAACCAGGGAATGTTTCAGGAACATTATTTAAACAACTGGACCAATATCCATAACCAGATGGCTGTTATAAGTTCTACCCCTATAGTGTCGATGACTCTTTCCGAGCTCGATTTTAATGTTGGCTACTACAGCCTCGGACGTTTTTCAAAAAGAGAAATCTATAAAAATGCACCATTCCAGGTAGTATGGGATAAAAACCATCCTCAGATAGTGGAAGCTGACTTTTTCCTGACAATACATCCGGACAAGTCTCTTACTGTCAGCATTGAGGATGAAAATCTGAGGGTTTTTAATTTTATGGAAGACAAAATGGTTGAAATGCTGCCGGAGTTTTCATTCCAGGCGGAGATTCAGCCTGATTCATTTCTTGTTTCTGAAAAATTTTCCTTTGCCATTGTTTTGAATGAAAATTACACGGCAATGGCAACCGGAAATTATATGTTCAGGTTTCATACCCGGCAATCACTTGAAAAAAGTTACAAATCAATGCTGAAGGTTTTTCTTGCTGACAATAATTCTTCTATTTTGCATCTTTCTGTCAGGGATTATAATTTAAAAAAAGGTATTGATTTTTTAAACAAGCTTATAGAAGTATATCAGTACAGCAATCTTGAAACGAAGAACCAATATGCAAATCTTTCAATTTATTTTATAGATTCTCAGTTACAGAATATTTCTGACTCGCTGAGCATTTCTGAAAACCGGCTTGAAACGTTTCGAAGCAGCAACCGGATGATTGACTTTTCAACGCAGTCGAAGCAATTACTTATGCAAATTAATGAACTGGATAAGGAACTGATGAAGCGAGAGACGCAATACAAATACTACATGTATTTAAAAGATTACATCGATAGTAACCAGGATATGGAATCAATTATAGCTCCTTCCTCAGTTGGCATCGATGATCCTTTGCTTAATAATTTCATTTTGCAGATGAATGAGTTAATTAACAAGAAATCTGGTCTGGCATCCATCCGCCCCAATTCCGAACACCCGACTGTTATCCAGTTAAACAACCAGATTGAAATTGTAAAGAACTCACTGAGTCAAAGTATTAACAATATCATTGCACAATCAAAGGAAGAGCTTGATAACCTTTCCCAAAGAATGCAGAAGTATAACGTTCAGATAAGCCACCTTCCGGCTACAGAAAGAAATTTTGTTAATTTTGAAAGAAGGTACAAAATCGACAGTGAAACCTATACATTCCTGCTACAGAAACTATCCGAGGCAAGAATAGCAAAAGCTTCCAATATACCGGACGGTCAGATTCTTGAATACCCTCAAATGAGGGCCATTGTGAAACCGCAAAAAAGAAAGGTTTATTCCATTACTCTTCTGATTGGCATGCTTTTGCCGGCCGGATTTCTACTCATTGGGGATTTCTTCAGCAATAAAATTCGCATACCCGGGGATATAAAGGACATCACTGGCTATCCGGTGATCGGACATGTTTTTCATGAAGAAAAAAAGAAGGCCGGTCTCACCCCGGTTATAGATTATCCGAAATCAAGAACAGCAAATTCGTATGTATCAATCAGGGCAAAATTGAAATTTCTCACAAAGACGGAAAAACACCCGGTTATAGCAGTAACTTCTGCTTTGCCTAAAGAAGGAAAAACTTTTAATGCCATCAATATTGCATCTTCAATTGCACTTACAAATAAAACTGCTGTTCTACTCGATTTGGATCTGCATAATTCCAAAATTGCAGAAATTTTTAACCTCCCATCGGATAAGGGGGTGGTAGATTACATTGAAGGAACTGCTGATCCCGATGAAATTATTTATGACACAAAACTTGCTCAGCTAAAGGTAATTCCTGCAGGCTATGTCTCCCCGCATCCTGCTGAAATTTTGTCTGATATTAAACTCACAGAGCTGCTTGAAAAATTAAAGCACAATTTTGATGTTGTAATTATTGACACACCACCTGTTGTTTTTGCGGCTGAAATTTTTCAGTTGAGGGAAAGTATTGATTACAATATCGTTGTTGTCCGTGCCCTCTATACGTCCAAATCAGTATTGAAAATAGCCCTGGCGGAAATAGAAGATCACCGGATGAAAGAAATTGGTATAATTTTCAATAACATAAGTAGCCAAAATTCAGGTTTCTTCTTCAGAAAATATGGTATGGACAGTCGGTATAAGTGGAATTATGAATCCGTAAGGCAAAATGGCATGCAAAGGAAGTCAACGGTAGTTGCTTAGATAAATTTTATTTCTCCCATAGCATAAATGTTGTCTTCTTATTTATGATTACCCATCTTAATTGAGGTTTGGTTATGAAGGCAGGGAATTAAAATTCACGCCCAATATTGACTGCCCCGATGGAGATACTCTACCCAACTTTCCGGGTAATTGTGTAAAACGGCTACAATAATATTGGAAGACATGTTAATAAAATAATGGTTTATAACAATATTGAATTAATAAATAAACCACCAATGTAACCCGGAATTCAATCCTTTTCTGGCTGGTTACTGCTGCTTCCTTAACACTTGTGTTTCATTATCTTTTTGTTTAAACTTGTTTCTGAAAAATTTGGCACGTCTTTGGGTTATTGCCCGATATTATAAATTTAAATATAAATGTTATGGCACCCAAATTATTATCCGCCTCAACAATTGATGGCATGAAAGTCATCAATCAGTCACGCGAAGATGTTGGAAAACTTAAAGATTTGATGATTGACTGGAATAACGGTAAGGTAGCTTATGCCGTTATGTCTTTTGGAGGATTTCTTGGTATTGGCGACAAATACTTTGCGATCCCGATTGAATCCTTTCAATTCGAGTACGATGATGGAAGAGAATACGCTGTTTTGAATGTCAGCAAGGAACAATTGGAAAATGCACCGGGCTTCGATAAAGATCACTGGCCACAACATGCTGATTATACTTTTATCGATTCAGTTCATACGCACTACGGGTACAGTTCTTATTCAGAAAGGTTTCCTCCCCGGGTATGATAACCTTGCTCATTAAAGAAGATTAGTCTGAATATGGAAAACCTCATACAATTGAAAGTATGAGGTTTTTTAGGTTATAAATCCAGGATTAAACATACACGAACCCCCGGGAAGGGATCAAAATTATATTGTCCCCGCCTATAAATCTGAGGATGCTCAAGAAAAATTAAAATAATAACCAGCATCTTTACCATTAGCAAATGAAAGCCTGGGGTTCATTTCTACAATTTTTGTTGTTTTAAACCACACGACTAAAATTCTTTTAATGCAACAAGTAACTGATAGCAAGCATTTTTAGAAGGATATGTAATAATGGCATAAACTTGGCCTAAAGATATCTGTTTAAAAATAAACACATAAAATATTTATTAACGGAATTTAGTTATGATTAATGATATTTCAGCAAAGGTCAAATTGAATAATGGAGTTGAAATGCCCTGGCTGGGACTGGGAGTCCTTCGGCTGAAGGAAGGAGGTGAGGTTGAAAAAGCCGTTCAGGCAGCACTTGAGAAAGGTTATCGCCTTATTGACAATGCAGCAATATACCACAACGAAAAAGGGGTGGGAAGAGGAATAAGTGCCAGCGGCATCCCCAGAAAAGAAATTTTTATCAGTTCAAAAATTGCCAATGACCAGCAGGGCTACCATACTACTTTTAAAGCGTTTCAAAGAAGCCTTGACTGGCTGCAAACCGATTACCTGGATTTGTACCTGATACACTGGCCAATGGAAGAATTGTCATTGGAAACATGGAAAGCTATGGAAGAGTTGTATGAAAAAGGGAAGGTCCGGGCTATTGGAGTAAGTAATTTCTGGGTACATCATCTCGAGTACTTTCTTCCAAAAATAAATATTGTTCCTGCTGTTAACCAGGTAGAATTTCATCCGGAAATGACACAACCCGAATTACTTGAATTTTGCAAAATGCATAATATTCAGGTTGAAGCCTGGAGTCCAATTATGCAGGGGAAAGTCTTTGAAATACCTATAATTCAAAAAATTGCGAAAAAATATGGCAAGACACCTGTGCAGGTAGTTTTACGATGGGACATTCAGAAAGGTGTAATAACCATTCCCCGGTCAGGAAAGCCAAAGGAAATCATCGAAAATTCACAAATTTTTGATTTTGAATTAACAAAGGAAGATGTCGCCGACATCGACAGTCTCAACCGGAACAAAAGAATATTTCCCTATTATGACAAAATATCTTTCTTATTAAAAGTGTTTTTGAACAGCAAAAGGAAATTACCTATTCTCAATGAGCTGGTGCAGGCTACGGTTCATAAAACCAAAAACAAATTGGGAATGATGATGAATTCAGATACGCCTCAGGTACTCCAAAATTAGTTGATAACAGAAAAGCAAGAAAAAACTAATTCGTTATCATGGTGAAGGCTTTATTTGAATTTCATAAAATCTGATGTGAGAATCAAAAACAGATTTTAATCAGGTTTTATGATTGTTTAGGAGGAACAAAGCAAAATATATTACTAAAAAAAGGGAACTGCAAAGCAAAGTCTGCAACTCCCTGATTTCAGTGAACCTGGAGGGACTCGAACCCCCAACCTCCTGATCCGTAGTCCTAAAAATAACCTTTTCACCAGTTTTCTGGCATTTTCTTATTTTTACCAAAACAGTTATAAAAATCTGTATAACAGATAAATAATAAGTAAAATTTTTTCGCTTAATTTCTTTTGTTTTCTTTTTTTAATTAATTTTGCTTGTACATTACTTGTACATAATTGTACAACCTAAAATTTACAGGCATGTATGCATATCAAAAAGAAGATGTTTCTATCAAAACGGTTTTAGATAAAAGGAGAGCTTTATCCGGTGGTTTGTACCGTATCCGGATTAGAGTTTTTTACCAGGGAAAATATTGGGAATATTCCACAGGTAAAAAGTTATCACCGCAGGAATGGAATGAGTTACCTCAAACTAACAGCAGGAATCTAAAGGGTATAAGAAACGACATACAAAGCACATTTGAAATAATAAAAAAGCATGTGCAAGAGCTAATTGAAAATGAGGAATTCAATTTTGAGGCACTTAACAGCAGATTGCAGCGCAATATCGATGAAACGTTAAATTCCATGCTGAAACACAAAATTGATATCCTAAGCAAAGAAAACAGGTTTGGAACACAGGAATATTATTCAAATATAAAATCAGCTGTTGAAAGATACCGAGGTGAAAAAATATTACTTACCTCTGTAAATGTAGAATGGTTAAAAGATTTTGAACGTTTCCTACTGGCTGAAAAAAAAGCATACGCTACAATAGGAATGTATATAAGGGGAATTCGCCATGTTTTTAATTTAGCCAAAGAAAAAGGACTTGTAAAAGAATTCCAATACCCTTTTGGGAAAAATAAATATGAGATACCCACCGGATCAGGTCGGAAACTAGCATTGACGATTCAGCAAATTGGAAAGATTGTAAATTTTACCGATGGAAATCCGGTAACAGAGAAGTACAGAGATTTATGGTTTTTCAGCTATTTGGCAAACGGAATAAATTTCAGTGATTTGCTAAAACTAAAATATTCAGATATAATCAACGGAGAAATATGCTGGTACAGACAAAAGACATTAAACACAAACCGTCACAAAAAGCAAATACAAGCTTATATAACTCCTGAAATGAAAGCCATTATAAAACGATGGGGGAATTCACCGAAACCCGACAACTTTATTTTTCCATATATTGAAAATGAAATGACACCCAAAAGACAAGATCAGGTAGTTGCAGATGTTATTCGAAGAGTTAACAGAAAAATGAAATACATAGGGGAACAAACTAAAATTGGAAAAATAAGTACTTACACCGCCCGGCACAGTTTTGCCACCGTTTTAAAACGATCCGGAACCAATTTAGAATATATTTCTGAAAGCTTGGGGCACGCCGATATTAAGACAACAGAAAATTACCTTGCAAGCTTTGAGCAAAAAGAGAGAGCCAAAAATGCAGCATTACTTACTAGCTTTAAACCAAAGAAAAAACGTGGAAAGGTATAGTTACCAACAATTCGTTAATAACAATATATATTCATTCACTTGTAAATACAAATAATTATATTCACTTTTGTAGCACTGAAACGGGGAAACCCTGAGTAATTTACAAGTGACATGGCCTGGTACTGGTTAAATTAATATTTTAACTTATACCAGTTTTTTTATGTCAAATTTTAATGAAAATACACCGTTGGCCATTATCACAGTAGGCCAGTTTCTGGAACTCATCGACCAAAAAGTTACCAAAAAAGAGCCAGAACAAAGTGAAGAACCCAAAGACGACCGGATCGGAATTGAGGAAGTAAAAGAGATCACCAAGTTAAGCTATTCTCAGCTTTACAAGCTTACCGCAAAAAATGAAATTCCACACCGAAAATTTGGAAAACGGTTAGTTTTTAGTCGAACCGCTATTAAGGACTGGATGGAAAAACAGACCACTGGAAAGATTACCCAAAAGGAAAAAGCCGCCCGGAGATTAGCGGTATTAGCCAAAAAACGCAATAAAAACCGTTAGAATGAAACTCATTGCAGCCGCTAAAAAATATTCAAAATTTGGCATTTCTGTAATTCCTACAAAGGGAAATAAGCAACCGGAAGTAAATTGGAAGCAATACCAGCTAAAGCCAATGAAAAACGGGGAAATAGAAAAATCCTTTGCCCTAAATACTGTTGTTGGTATAGCTGCAATTTGCGGAAAAGTGAGTGATAATTTAGAGGTTATTGATGTTGATTGTAAGAATGATCTTACCCAACATTTATGGGATGACTTTCAAACCTTAATTAAAGATAATATCCCTGGTTTGTTTAAAAAAATGGTTGTTGCCAAAACAATCAATAACGGCTATCATATTTATTACCGGTGCGAAAAAGTACAGGGAAATAAAAAACTTGCAGTAAGGCCTACATTGCCGGATGAGAAAAAGAGAAATCAATATGACACCAGTAGAGTATTGATTGAAACCAGGGGAACCGGTGGTTATGTAATTACAGAACCTACACCAGGCTATGAATTCATTCTGGGCAAACCTGATAACATACCACTAATTACACCCGAACAAAGAGAAATACTCTTTGCAATTGCTCAAAGTTTTAATCAGGTTGAGCAGGATGAACAAAGTACAGGAACCTCAACATTTGATGACTACAATCAGAAAGCAGATGTTATGGGTTTGCTAAAAAAACACCAATGGAAGGTTTGGAAGGAAACCGGCAATATGGTCCAACTAACAAGACCGGGAAAAGAAAAAGAAATTTCAGCAACCTATTTTAAAGACAAAAAAATCTTTTATGCTTTCAGCACCTCAACCTCTTTTGAGCCAAATAAGGGATACAATCCTACACATGTTTTCACTTTGCTGGAATGTAATGGCAATTTTTCACAAGCAGCAAAAAATCTTTATGCTGATGGATTTGGAAAAAGGATTGAAACAACATTAGAGCCTGATAAAAAATCAGAACAGGAGCCGAAGCAGGAATTAATAACCCCACCGTTACCCATTGAGGGGATGCCAGAGTTTATACAGCGCTTTATAAACTCTATGCACCAAATTTATACAACTCCAAGGGATTATTGGGCGGGAGCTGCAATAATGGCTACAGCCATAGCAGTTGGTGATAAAATGGAACTGAAAAACAAATACAAAAACAATCCGATACTTTGGGGAATGTTTGTGGGCGATGTTTCAAACGGAAAAACAGAACCCTTGAGCCTTTGCCTGAAATACTTTCAAAAGATTGATGCAGAAAACATAAAAAAACATGAATACAATTTAACCGAATATGAAAGAGTAAGTAGGTTAACCAAACAGGAAAGAATTGACGAGGGAATTTACGAGAAACCCGAGAAACCTAAATGCTTTCAAAATATATTAATTGATAGCACACCTGAAGCAATGGCAGAGGCACATAGTATAAACAACAGGGGATTGATGATTTACCGGGATGAGCTAAAAGGTTGGATCGATGATTTCGGACGATATGCCAAAAGTGGAGAGCAAAGCAATATGTTATCTATGTGGAGCCAACAAAGTGTAACCTACAACCGGAAATCCTCAGGCATTTTAAATATTGAAAAACCTTGTGTATTAGTTGCCGGTGGAATTCATCGCGAACTCCTGCACACCTTAGCCACAGAAAACCGTGCCGAAAACGGTTTTCTGGCGCGAATGATTTCTTTTTTTCCAGACAATACACAAAAGCAATTTTATAACGATGCGATGCCTGATCCGGCATTAATTAAAGCATGGGAGGATTATTTAAAATTATTGACTGAAATACAGGAGCCAAAAACCCTGATACTTTCAGAAAAATCCTCAAAATTATATAAAGACTGGTATGACCAAAATGTGAAAATACACAGGGATGAACCCACTGCATATTTGAGAGGCGTTTACGGGAAACTTGATATTATTTTATTGAGGATTGCGATTGTTATAAGAGCCATGAATTATGCAGTTGAAGGAATCACAACTCCTGAAATAACAGCCAGGGAAATGGAAACTGCAATAGAAATAACTGAATATTTCAGAGCTACCGCCCTGAAGGTTTACAAACAAATTTTTGGCGATAAAAAATTTGGGAGTTATGATAAAAAAGAAATTGCTGTATGGCTTACAAACAACACCAACTTATCTAAATCATTAATTTCAAGTGAAGTATTGAATTCAAGTAGATCTCAATTAGACCGATTATTAGAAAAATCAACTCCATCAATATACAAACTGCCACCACATTATCAGCAAAAAGAAAAAAAATAGAATTATGGTACATGGTACATTTGCCCTATGTCCCCGTTATTACTTGAAAAAACATGTACCAGCTATGTACCATTTGCTCCAACAACTCCACAGGCATTTGGTACATGTATGATACACCTCAAACCCTATATAAATATAGGGCAGTCATGCAATGTACCATGTACCACTATTAATAAAAAATATGGGATTGAGAGAATATAAAAGGAAAGGAATATAAATAAATCTTCCAACAGAACCGAAGGAACTTAATTCAGTAACTGCCTGATAATGTAAAAATCAATACTGTAATCTGGAAGCACAATAACCCCGGTTTTTTCTTTAGCTTATTATTTTCAGAAGCTTTACAATTATTGCAGCGAAACAAAAAAAGGCCACGATCCTATTATAAGCGAGGCAAACAAATTTGAAACTAAATGGAAAATTGGAAACCGACAGAATACATCATGGTTTAAAACATCTATCAAAATTGATTTCTATGTGATCAAGTCTAAATAAAAAGTGCACAATCGATTAGATGTCCGTTGAGCCGTTAAGCCCATAAGAGTACCTCCCACACCTGAATACCGAGGTTAATAATAATAATAATTAATCATCGTGGTGTAAATACCCGGCAGTACACTCCTTCATATCGACAATCCTGACAACCACTTTTATTTGTATCGTCAGGGAGGCTTTTTTCCGGTGTTAGATTTTGGCAATGCATGCGTCAGAGTCTTCAATCGGGAAAGAAGTTTCAATGGTGTTAATAGGTATTATAAAAAATTTACCACATCCACAAATAACTTGTTGTTTTAAAACAATTTCTTTTATAGATTTAACCCTTGAAACTATAAGCCTGGGCCGTTTATTCACTACCGAACATACGCTCCCGGAAAATATTTTAAAAAAAGTAAATGACATTTTGTGATATGAGGGAAAAACTACTGATTTTCATATTTGCGTTATTGATATTAAATAATATTTCATGGAGTCAGAATTTTAAAAATGAGCGGCGTATCTTTTTGTGGGATGTTACTTTATCAATGTATGGTTTTGGTGGTGCACCTATTATAGGAGATGAAGTTCAGAAAAATTTAATTCAGGCAATTGAGAATATTACTGATCCTCAAACAGAGATTATAGTAATTCCATTTCAGGACAATGTACTTCATGTTTGGAAAAACAAGGCTACAGTTGAAGGGAAAAGAGAACTTCTTAAAAAAGTTGCGTCAATAAAAGAGAGAGATTTGGAAGTTACACGAACGAATATTTGCAGTGCCTGGGAAGAAGCTTTAACCATGATTTCTCCGCACCAAAGAAACTACATTTTCCTGCTGACTGATGGCAAACAAAATAGCAAACAAAATAGTGAAAATTGTTTAAATGAAAATGTATCAGCATGGTGCAGCATTGCAAAAAGTAATGATTCCTTTGGGTTTTATGTAATGCTTACCGATGCAGCCAGAAATCCAGAATTAGAGGAGGAAATTGACGCTTGTAGCCGGCTTGAGATTGTGACTGGAACGAATATTAATGTTGTAGAGTTACGGCCAACAATAACTGAAATAAATTTGAATGTTCCAGATAAAGAATTTGAGAAAGAAATATTATTTGAGACAAACTATTTTGATGGGATACCGGAAGACTTTCAAATGAGATTATCTTTAAATGAAAATTCATTTATTCAATTAAAGAATAACAATATAAAAATGGGTAAAAATGGAAAATGCAGAATAGAATTTACTCCTTTGATACCTTATGAAGAGCTAAGGATTCAACTTCCTGCTAATTATGAGATTGACCTAGTTATACAAATTGACAACAACAAATTCCCCCGGATTTTTGCTACACCTTCAAACCTCAAAGTTGTACTTAAAAACATTCGGGAAAAGATTATGACCATTGAAATTGTAAAATAATGAGATATATATATTATATATTTTTGGCTATTCTTTTTTGGGGATGTTCCAATACTGATGAACGGGCAGCAACATTAGATCAACTTGATTTTGGTCGGTCAAAATGGTATTCTAAATTTCTTTGGGTAGAAAAAGATACCAGCACTCTGGTAAAAGAACTCAAAATAAATTTCAATGAATACTCAAAAAAAGAACAGGCTTATGTAACCTTACTAATTGTTGATGAAAACCAGGAACCGTTTTGTGTGAAAGACAAATATGTTGACCTTTTTTTCAATGATATCTATTGTAATAATGGTGAAATAAGAATAACCCCTGAAAATATTCCCGAAGATGGACTTATAAAATTAGGTTTGAAATTTCACCCGGGAGCGGAACAGGGAAATCATTACGGTTATATTTCTGTAATTGACCACAATATTGATCGGGTAGGAAATTTTGATATTAGCGCTGATCCAAGAGTTTTAAAGTGGAAAGCAGAATTTAAAAAGGTTATGAACCCTTTGCTGCTATTACTTTTGGGAATTCTTGCGGCCCTTTTGCTTATCTTATTTTTATGGTTTTTAATCTTTAAAAAGGTTCAGTTTCCTCCTATTAATACTCCTAAAATTCAAATTACTGAACCTTATTTTTCCGGGTTAAAAACAAAGGGGGCTAGACAGGTTGTTTTTACGAGTAAGGAATTCAAACAAGGATTAATTGAACGCTTGTTTAAAGGAGATATTATTTGTTCAAAAAATGATTGCTGGACCAAAGAAGTTTTTGTTTCTCCAGGAAGAAAAAAAGGACAGCTAAAGATAAAGCTACCAATCGGATATCAAATTAAAACTTTGCCAGATAAAAAACCTGCTTCTTTTTATTTGGAGAGGTTTAAGGAGTATCAAATAACCAATGATGAAAAAAAAATTATACAAATAAAAATTTTATAAAATGGCTACGAAATTAAAAAGAACATTATTTATCGGATTGGGTGGAACTGGTGCAGAAGCAATTTTGCATACAAAAAGGAATTTTATAGATGCTTATAATGAAATACCGCCAATGATTGGTTTTTTAGCAATAGATACTGATAAGGCTGTTACCAACAAAAAATTAAAGTCGAAACTTTTTGAAGATGTAAAAATTGAAGGTAACGAATTTGTATATAGCAAGGTAATGGCAGCAAAAAGTGCTTATCTGGCTAACAAAAATAGTCTTTTTAACTGGTTGCCTGAGGAGAATGAAAAATCTTTAAAAGACATGGTATATGGGGCAGGACAAATTCGGTCAAACGGGAGGTTTGCTCTGCATTTTAATTATACTTCCATTTATGATGCCATTGAACGTAAATTGAATCAGATTATGCACATGTCAATTACTGACAATAAGAAATATGAAGCCAATGGCAATGGAGTGGAAATTAACTTTGTTTTTTCAGTAGGTGGCGGAACCGGAAGTGGATCGTTTATTGACATCGCCTATTTATTAAAAGAATCCATTGAAAAATTTACAGGAATCCCCATCACAACTCAGGCATTCATTATTTTGCCAGATGTGTTTGCAGCTTTGGGCCCTAATGATATAAATCTTCAAAATGTAAAACCCAATGGATATGGTGCTTTAGCCGATTTGGATTATTTAATGCACATGCAATATGGTTCAACTCCATGGACTATTAAATATGAAAATAAAACCATTGAAGTTGATGAACCACCTTTTGATGTTGTTTTCACCATTAACAATCAAAATAAAGCTGGCCATATTATTTCAGAGGTTAGTGAACTAGGAGAAATGATTGGATTGGGTATGTTTACCGGTGCCAGCGAATTAAGTGCTGGAATAGAAAGTGCTTATGATAATGTTAAGAGTGCAATGGCAACAAAAATGCTTGATCTTCACAACAAAAGGGCATGGGCTTCAGGAATGGGTGTTAGTGAGGCGATTTATGATGGCAATAAACTGGCAAATATTTATGCACACACGGTTATTGATAAGACAATATCTAAATTATTGTCTCCAATGATTTCAGTTAAAGAAGTTAATGATTTTATTGATGATGATGAAGTTCAGATAAGGGAGAATAATGATCACGATGATTTGATAGACGCTTTATTACCTCAGGAGCCAAATATATCTTATAATATATCTGATTGTTCAAGTGCCCCGGCGGAAATACAAGTGTATTTAAAGTCAATTGCAGAGCAAGCTGAACAAAAAATAGAAGAAAATTATAAAAATAAACTTAACAAAGTTGACAATGAACTTTCAAAGCATCTAATTACCAATATTAACAAAGAAAACGGTGTTGGCAATTGTCTGGAATTTGTTTCTCAGATGGTAAAGCAGATAGATGTTTTCAGAGAAGAAATGGAAGCTGAATTAAAAGAACACTTGGAACAGCTTCCGAATTTACAAAGTGATAAGGACAATCTATTAAAAGAACTTGAAAGTCTTAAATCAGGTTTCCAATTAATGGGAAAAAAGAGAGCTGTGGATGAGAAAAAAATGGAATTAGAGGAAATGGTATTTTCGTTGGCCAGAAATCAACATGAGGTTACCAGACGAAGATATGCCATCAAATTTTTTAATTATTTCTCCAAAAGAATCGAAGATATTACTGAGCATTTGGGAATTATTAAGAAAAAACTAATTGTTACAAGAAATAAAGCGATACAAAAAATAAATGATATTTATAACGAGTTAAATAGTAAAAATAAGACATTTATCGTAGAGCTACACAAGCAGGACATGAAAAAGGTCGTTGTGAATGAAGATGATCTTTCTTTTCATAATTTGCTTTCAAGTATCCAGTCAGGGAATAAAATTTATGATTTTGCCGGTTCCACAGATAAAGAAATTGATTCAATATTTTGGGAGTATGCAAGAAATCTTGACATTGCCCTTGCCTGGAGAAACAAACCAATTGATGACGTACTAAATGAAATGACAGATGAAGAAATTAATCATTTGATTCAACAATTGGAAATAAAATCCACGCCTTTGTGGTCCTATGACTTTAAAGGCCTTTCACTTTCTCCAAATTTATTTAATCAATTTGTTATAGGTGTTCCGTACAAGGATAAATCCAGAATATATAAAAAGGAACAAAATAATGAGTTGAATCTTGCCTCTGACGGGAACAGCAAAGTAAATTTCATGTCAACCTTTGTAAATGACCGAATTGTCTTTTATCGAATGGAAGCTGCTGTTCCAATTTATTCAGTTAATGATGTTTCCGGATATCACAAAAAATACAAAAACATCAAACATATTAGTTATCACATCGATCAGAATCTTAAGGATCGTATGACCCGGGAAGGATTTAATATTCTTCCTAAAAAAGAAGAAGATACCTCTTATATCGCCACTTGGGTAGGTGGATTTATTTATGGTTTTATAAAAAATGTTGAAGGTAACTATATGGTCTATAGCCCGGAACATGGTGATGCTTTAGATGATTACTGGCTTTCTTTAGATTCTAATAATTACAGGGACGATGCTTATAAAAGCTTCCGCAGAATGAACCTGCATGAAGTGATGGAAAACTTGATCAACGATAAAGTTGTGAAAATTGGAACAGAGGAGAATAATAAGATTGTTGAAAATGTAAAAGAAGGCTCAAATTATTTAAATCAATATAGTCAGATACACATGACAAGGGAAGATTTAAAAAAGAAAGAGTGGAGTGGTATATATGAATTGGTAAAAGACGAAATCAATTTTGTTAAGATTGGTTTTGCGTTATAAACCTATTAGTTATACTATCAAATTTTTGGTTAGAGAGACGTAAAAAGGGTCTCCATAATAGCTTTTGATATTATTTTTTAATCCTTTTTTTATAAAGGGGTATCTTAATTTTTATTTATGACTCAGACAATTATACCTTCTTTAAATATTGGACTTGGTCAATATTGCCAATCGATCTCCTACGAGTTCTTTGAGCATATTTCTAAATACGATCAATCTCTGGCCAAAATGACAGTTAACGGAGCTTTAGTTGTTGAGGAAGACAAGATTGTATTCAATGATGAGAATGGAAAGTCAATTTATGATTTCTCTATTGAACGAAACAACGAAAATGACATATTTTCTCTGGATGAGGAAAATCAAAAAATGTTTCGGGTAGCAGTAAGTAATCTGTATTTTAATACACTGCGTCTTAAAAATGCATTAGTTCCCGATGGTTTTGGAATAGAAGGCGGACGTATTTTTGTACATCTTTTCATTCCATTATTTGATAATTCCTGTGTGCCACTGCTGAATTATTTTCTTTCAGCCTTTGAAGCCGGAAGAAAAAATGGTCAGTTTTCGGGATTTGCTGTTAGAATTTTTGCTCTGACTCACAGAGTGGTTTCTTATGGAAACTCAAAGAAGGATATTAAAAAGGAAATTGAATATGGATTAAATACTGAGAAAAATATTCGGCAGATAAAATCACTGTATGAGCAATATGAAGATTCATTTCATAATCTTTTTGTGATTGATGACATAAATAGAAATCACCTAAAATTGGATTTGAATGAAACAGGCCTTGCAATTGTTTTAAATGAGATTGTTTTGGCAAGTATGTTGAATCCTTACATTTTTGGTAAGGTCAGATTTGAAAATCATATCGGGAGTATAGGGGTAGGAATAATTCAGTTGGATAAATTCTTAGTTGAAGATTATTTTAAAGCAAATGTTTTAAAAGCCGGATTTGAAAAGGAAGAATTACTTAAGGATAGTCAGGTAAAAAGTGATTATATTATAAATGAAACAAATAAGTTTTTAGGAGATAAATTATCCTTATTTACAGAACATTTAGAAAGTGCTAAAGATGAGATTTTTCCTGTTAGCTTTTATGAGTTCTTTATTGAGAACGTTCCAGACTTAGACAAGGTAAATGCCTTTGATTCTTTAAAGAAATTATCTGAAAGGTTTCATGCAGAGAAAACTGACACAGCGATAGTTGAAAGTGATGACCTGGCAAAACAAAAAATCTCTGGTCTGGAAAAAGAAATTAATACGTTTACAGATTTATTTAATGACAATATCATCAAGTATAAAATATTGCTTGGCAATTTAATTAATGAGCAAAGCCATGCCAAGGGTTATAATAATCTTGATTACAGATACACTTACGATGATTTGAAACACAATTCATTTGATTTTTTTATTTCATTGCTCCCGGAGAAAAACCAGGTTTCGCGTAAACATCTGAATAAAATTCAAAATGATATTCTAAATCTTGAGGAACATATAAAGCAGCTCGATAAAGAAAAGGAACAACTGGGCACCATAAAGTTACATCCTGCAACCGATAATTTTTTATTTGATCAGGGAATATTTACTGTTTCCGGGAAAAAGATGAATGCAAATAATTTTATTCCCAATTCAGCTGAAAATGATTTCTCCTTTTTTGATGTAAAGAAAAACCAGGTTCTTCCGGAAATAGTAAATTTAAAAGAATTTTTTTCAACTGTTGAGAATCAACAAGATCTGCCTGTTGCTTCAGCTTATGCTGTTTGTGCCGTTTATGATTATTTTTTGAAGCGAAATGGCATAGACATTTCTACAAGTCGATCATTTTTATATCAAACGGTACAAAATAAAAATCAGGAACTGCATGACAGTACCAAGGGAATAGGTCTTGAAGATGCAATTCAACAGTTGATAGACACAGGTGTCTGTAAAGAAAATTTATGGCCTAATACAAGAGAAAATTTTAAAACTACACCTACTGAAGAAGCTATAGATGATGCGGTAAATCACAGGCTTAAAAAGGCAGCCAGGCTTCATTTGAATGAATATGAATTTAAATCAGTAATAGCTAAAGGGTTACCGGTTATTATTGGGTTGAAAGTTTTTAAAAGCTTTTTTGATGCTGCGGATTTTGGAATTGTACCGACTCCCAGATTATCTGAAATTGATTCTGAAAAATTTGGTTTTCATCCGATGGTTGTTGTCGGGTACAGTGAAAATGACAAACATTTTTTGGTGCGGAACTCCTGGGGATCTGCTTTTGGTGATAAAGGCTATTGTTATCTTCCATACACATACGTTTTGGACTCACGATTTTGTAAGGCAGCTTATATTTTTGAAGAGATAATTAACTTATCCAGCAAATTTCAATTTGAAAATAACTCATTGACTTCTTTTTTCAAAACCGAGAAAGTAGAAATAAAACGGAATATTGTTGAATATTATTTAGAAAAATACAATCGTAAATTAAGTAGAAGTAAAAAACGTTTTCATGAATTTGAGAAAAATTATCAAAATATTATTAGTCAAATAAGGGACCCAATTTTCCAAAAGCATTTACTTGAAGAGAAATTGAACCATTTAACGGAACGAAAAAAGTCTCTATTGGATGATTTCAAAAATAGGTTTTCATTAAATCAATTAGAAAAGAAAGCAAAAAAAAATCTTTGGGGCGCTTCAGGCTTATTTATAATTGCCTTATTGGCAGTCTTTGTTTTACTGGTTTTAGGTTTAATACCATTAATTGGATATTTATTTATACCAATCATAATAGTAGCTGGAGTTTGGGCATTTTTCCCTTTGAAAAAAATGAAGCGAAACTCAATTGATGTTTCAAAAATGCCTATACGTAAAAAAGAACTGCTGGGTGCTATGGCAAAAGAATTAGGCGATATTGAAGATGAAATACAAAAATTAAAAGTGCAGTTCAAGTACAGTGCTATGCTAATGGAAGAAGCGGAAAAATTGATGCTCAAGCTATTCAAACAACATTCATTTACAATCAACTTTATTAATAAGCTTTTGGATTGGTATCATTCTGAATATTCTTCACTTATTCCTGCCCGATTTGACTCACCTGTTTTTGTTATCGAATTGGCCAAGCAGGATGTTCTAAAAAGTTATTTTGACAGTCAAAAAATTAGTTTGTTAGAAAATTGGCCCTCTGTAACCGATTTTTTTAATCAGGAGTTTCAAAAAATTTCAAATAGTGATAACCACATAATTCTGGATGAAGCTTTAAATAAATCGATTCAAAATCTGGAATTTTTTATTCAACATGAAGTAAAACGTTTTGATGACTTTGATATTCAGGCTTATCTGTTAGGTAAGAAAAAATACGATTGGCTTCCTCCTGTAGAAAATTACCTAAATTCATTTGTTGACAATATGGATGATATGTCTATGCCCTTTATTCAAGTTGTTGAAGGCAATGTAAAACAACCGGAAATTGATACTTGTCTGCTCATTTCAGAATCTGATGATTATGAAGAAGAATTCATTTCCCTTATAAATCAAAATTTCAGTCATAACCCTCCACAACCTGTAAAAATTTTTAGTGGTCATAAGGTTTCATTTCTTAAAATAGAAACAGGTTTAAGAATCGATGAATTGGTTGTTGCACAGGAAAAACATTAATACTTTAATTGAATTTTTAAGCAATTTTAGTAATAAAAAAGAATTCATTTACATAGATTCGCCAACGACGGTATATTTTTCCTGCTTGTGCTTTTCAAAGCTTCTAAAATTTCTTCAACATTTG
Organism: Mariniphaga sp.; assembly: GCA_041684965.1. Lineage (GTDB taxonomy): Bacteria > Bacteroidota > Bacteroidia > Bacteroidales > Prolixibacteraceae > Mariniphaga. The sequence goes on along the minus strand of JAWLGR010000037.1, from coordinate 3,623 downwards.
TAGAACCAACAGTCTAAAAATAAGAATAATAATTTGGGCGTCCAGGCGGGCTTTCCGTTAAATCTTTCCGTCCAGATAATTTTCAGGACTGAAAGGATATCACTGCAATCCCTGACGCATTCCCTCCGCAACAAACGACACTTTCCCGATATCCCGATAGTTATCGGGAGGTACAGAATGTCTTTTGATTTCAGGAATGTATTACACACAAATAATTGAAGCGGAAACAGGACTGTTTTCCACAATCTTGTTGCAACCTAAATCTGTTTTATCCATTTGAATATAAATTTTAAAACACAGTGCGGAATCATTCGCAGAAAATACCGCCAATGATATAGTCAGGACTCATTCATATTTCCTTTGTTTCCGTGCTTTTTTCCGTTCAGCGGAATAGGGCGGGCTTGGTATCATTGAACCCACACACCCCATTTAATTAAAAACTTACTTTGTAATGTTCTTTAATTCAATGGGTTGTGTGGGGATGCGTGGAACTGGTAAATAACTTTTTTTTGCAAAAAAAAAGTGTGCAGAAAAAACGCGCGACCATCTCCAATTTCTCTCCCGGGGTCTTTCATTGTCGATGGTACGAATTGGGTCCCGGCTTTGCCCCCCAATCCTCGCTGTGATTCTTTTCTTTGCTGCCTTCAAAGAAAAGAACCAAAAGAAATGGCTCCGGTGGTATCAGCTCCGCAGGTTCCGCTGATGGGTTTATGGAATTTTGAATACAAAATTTTAAAGCGGAAAATTATTTTATGTCTTTTCTCCAGTTAAATTCAGACCTTTTTATGAAAAAATGCAAAATCTTTTTTGTAACTTACTTAAACTTAAATGAAACTATGAAAAATCAAATTTACATTTCACTTATTGTTCTAATAATGTTATCCTCATGTGTTGATGATAAGGATTGTGTCATGTGTGAAAAAAATGTTTGGCCTGGGAGTGGCAAAGTGCTTGCCACACTGGCATGCAGCGAAGAGGAAGTACAAGAAATTCGAAAAGATGGATATAAATGTCCTCATTATACTAGTAGTAATTTTATTAAAAAAAGCGGGTCTATAGCGGGTCATAGAATAGTATATTTAACTAGTCCTGTCGATAAATCTCTATATGTTTCTGATACCTTATTAATCTGGAGTGACTGTATAAACTGGCATAATGATGATTTTGATTATGAGTATGAAGTAACATATGATGTTTACTTTGGCACTGAAACAACGCCAACAAATGTTGTAAGCAAGGGACAAAAAGCTATAATTTATGCTCCAATTCTAAACAAAGGCACTACTTATTATTGGAAGGTGGTTGCAGAAAATCTTTATGGAGATACAAGTGAAAGTGAGGTTTGGTCATTTACTACGAGACCATAGATAACTGTAGGTACAATTACTGATTCTTGTGCCGGGCATTTTTATAAAACTGTAAGTACAGGATCCCAGAACTGGATTAACTTTTCTAGACTTATATGTAAGAATATTATTTTTAAATGGAATAGTCCTAAATAGAAAATATTATGAAATACATCAAAACAACTTTCTTATTTGTACTTCTATGTACCCTTGGTTTTGGTCAAGAATCAACCGCAATTGATTATCCTTTTTCAACTGATGGTCAATCATTTACCGCCATAAAAGAATCTACAAAAGGATTAAATCGTTATGGCATTGCGGTTTCATTCGATGGTAAATATGGGATTTGGTTTATCGAAGGATTGAACGTTCATTTTTATGATTTAAATACTGGTGATTGGAAATTGTTTAATAAGGACAATGGAATTTTTGGAGGTCAAGTTGGTGTAATATATCATGATTCTAATGGAAATACCTGGCTTGGTTCGCAACCCTCAGAATTTTTTTTGGATGGATTTGTGGCAAGCAGACTGTTTAACGGAGGAGTCAATTTTTATAATGGGACTGATTTAACATTATATAGGAAACAAGATATTTCTGAAAATAGTCCAGAAATAACGAATATTTCTGAAGGTCCGAATGGTGGAATTTACATCGCAGCAGGAGAACCTGCTTTTTTAGCTCCTGGATATCTGCGTAAGGCATGGCCTGGTGGATTACACATGTATAGAGATGACCAATGGCATGACTATTCTAAAGGAAAAGTAAAATGTCCGATTAAGTATATTTCTAACTTTTATATTGATTGTGAAAACAATTTGTGGATGGATGCTATGCGAGAACTTTGTTATTTTGATGGTGAGAAATTTGTTGTCCCCTTTGGTAAAAAATTGCCAAATTATATTGCCAAGCTAGCAGTTGGCAAAAAAAATACTTGGTTATCAATTGGGAATACAATTTATCAATATAATTACACCTCAAAAGAATTTGAACAGATAGTCAAACATAAGTTTAATATTGCATTTGAGTTACCCATAACGAAAAATAATATAATTCCCATCTTATTTTTAGGGGATAATTTTGTATGTTTTTTTATGGCGACTAAACAGTATGGATTTAGCCATAAAAGAAACGAAGAACTTAATAATACTTTATTAGTCCAATTAATTGATAATGGAAAAGCAATTAGTTCCAAAGATCAAGATATTACAAAGGATTTAGGTTTTAATACAGCTGCTACTATCGATGAAAATCTCGTTTTATTTGGGACAAATAAGGGAATTATAAATTACAACAATGGGAAATTTAGGATGAATGATGATTTCAATTCAATAATTAATAAATCGGTAAGCGAAATTTTTGTCAGTCAAAATAAATGGGCTCTTATTATTTGTGAAGAGGTTGATGAAGGATTCTTTGAGGTATACATTTATGACGGGAAATTATCTTTATTGGACTGGCCAGAGAAATCCGGTTATATTAAGCCGTTTGAAACTTCAAGTGGCGATTTACTATTATCCACCAAGTCAAATGTTTATTTGATTAAATCAGATTCGGGCAATCAAGAAGTAATTAAATTAGCTGAGAATCTTATAAATTGTACTAATATTTTTGAATATAATAAAAAGCTATTTTTAATATGTCAAGATGAAATATTGACAGTTAATTTATAGTAATCTAATTAATGAATTTACATAAAATCTGCCTGTTTATAAATCTGGAGAGCCTGATGAGGGATTGAATTTACTAAAGGCAATCCTGATATACATTAAGCAATTAATTGAGGAGCTAGTTAAAGCTATTATGTAGTTAAGAGTGGAAATCAATAGTGTTTTTGAATTTGGATGGGGAGCTAAGAGTATGAATGTATAATCTCCCAATACGGGTACCCGCTTCTGCTTATTTCCATCTGTCCAGCTCGATAAGGTTTCCTGAAATTATCAAACTTCTGTCAACCTTCTTCCCCATTTCCAGGTATCGTGGCGCCTGGAGTGCGCCTGCCCGTTCTCTGCGTTTCAACTTCGGGTTAATCATGCTGTTGAGCATTTGAATGAAGCCATCGCACTTCCAGCTATTTTGCGTTCAATTTCCAGTCTGCCCTCTTCCGAAGATTTTTGGAAATTTTCCATCGTTAGTGTTTTAAACCAAAATCTGAGGCAAAGCTACCACCTTAATCGAGTTAAAGCTCCGCCCTGCAAGGATTTTCCCGGTATTCTTACTTAACCGCTACGCTGATAAGAATCTTCCAGTTCCTCCTTGTCAGGCCCCGATTGGTCA
>JAWLGR010000036.1:0-49899 GCA_041684965.1 Mariniphaga sp. | reverse complement strand
TGCTCCAGTGCTTTGGCCTGCATCTGTACAAATTCTGTAGCTTCCATAATTATCTGTCGCAAATTTAATAATATTGGACAGACTTTAGTTTACACCCTCTCTTAAATAAATAAATTAAAGAAGGGAACAAATTTGATTAACACCCAATTCAGGTACATGTAATGATGATTAACTAGAATTGATACAAGATAATGCCCAATATATTATTTAATCAGGTTAATTTGACAAGGCTATACTAAAAGCATGGGAAAATCATGTCACCCTCCAACGGTGAAAAGAGGAAAGAGTAATAGCAAACCAACCACAACAGGTATCAGGCGAAGGTAGTCAAAGATACCGACAGGTATGGAGTCGGCATGCAGGAAAACAAAAAACTTACGACAATTCATCTCCCACTTTCCGGAGTTTTATTTAATCAGGTAAAAGCTTCCAGAATCAGAATTTAGAAATCAGGTATCTTGCCGGGGTCTGATACGTAATTTCTGTCCGATTGCCAGAGCGGAATTGCTGGTAAGATTATTCAGACGAAGGATTTCCTGTGGTGACACTCCCGAAAAACGCCGGGCTATATCCCACACCGTATCGCCTTTTTTAACTACATAAATTTCATAATCGCCGGAAACCACCGTACTTGTTCTTTTACTTGCTGTAACAGGAGTTTTTCCCAATGTAGCCTGCTTCTGAGCAAACGACATGGAATTGAATTTGTCGAAATATTGTTTTTGCCCTTCAGGGACGTAAATTGTAAGCTTCTGTCCAACTCTGATAATATTTCCGCTAATGTTGTTCCATTGTCGTATATCATTCAGCCTTACCTTGTACCAGGCCGATATATATCCAAGGTTATCACCACTTTTGACAGTATAAAGCACTCTTTCCTTTCCTGCAACATCGGAAGGGGAAAAATATCCAGCAGAGCCGGATGGATTGGCAAGGGTATTGTCAGGGAAGTATTTTTCCCGTTGGTAAGCAAAAATAAGTGTATCCTGTTCAATGAATTCGAGCACTTTTTCGGAAGGTAGTGTAAGGGCATAAGGTTTATCATTCTTTGCCGGAATAACATCACGCCGGAACATGGGGTTCAAAGATCTTATCTGCTCTTTTTCCAGGTCAAGTGTTTCAACGAGCTGGTCAAAATGGAGGTAATCATTCACGAAAAGTGTATCTGTGGTAAAAGGTATTTCCGGCAACTTTGGTCTAAGGTTATGATCCCGGTAATAATTCATCACATAAGCTGCAGCAATAAATGCGGGGACATAACCACGTGTTTCACGGGGCAGCCTGTAGTAGATTTCCCAATAATTTTGTCTGTTACCCGATCGGCGTATGGCCTTGTTCACATTTCCAGGGCCACAGTTGTAGGCTGCAATTGCAAGAAACCAATCATCGTAGGTATTGTACAAATACCTCAAATAGCGGATAGCAGCATCCGTTGATTTAATCGGGTCACGGCGCTCATCAACAAAGCTGGTAATTTCAAGTCCCATTTGTTTACCTGTGGCATACATAAATTGCCACAAACCATTGGCTCCTGCCCGGGAAAGTGCTTTGGGATTCAGAGCAGATTCAATAACCGGCAGGTATTTAAGCTCTAATGGCATATCATACCGGTCAAGAGCCTCTTCAAAGATGGGGAAATAATATGCAGAAAGACCCAACATCATTTCAACCTGATCGCGGCGTTGTTCGGTATAAAACTTTATCACATTTTTAACGGTATTGTTATACGACAGGGGAATAACCTCCTGTATAGCCTGAAGGCGTTCGATATAAACCGAATCGGGTATGTTTCTGGGATAAACATCTAAAGTATCGTGCCAGTCACCGTCAAAATGAAATAACTCCCTTATATAACTGGAGCTGACCAGACTGTCCATTTTTTCTGAAAATATATCGTTTATATTTTCATCAGGAGCAGGCATGGGATCGATCAGCAGGGTATCTGCAAGTACTTCATCAATCATTGATTCCTTAGGGACAATAGCTATTGAATCGGGTGCAAGCAGGTTTGGATGAATCATTTCGATTCGGGGCACTACTTCTTTCTGTCTTTTCCGTTTCTGCGCAGAAAGTGGTTGCACAGCAAACAGTATCACTATAATTCCACAAAGCGTCACTACATTTTTCCACATAACTAAAAATTAAATTTAAAGTTAATGCCATAAACAACATTCTTATCAACATGCAACATCGAGGGTTGCCAATTCATGGTCAAGTCATCACTAATGTCAAAATCAAACAGGTGTGCATCTACGCTGGCATCAATAATATTCAGACCATAAAACCCTACCAGGCTAATTATTAACAAATCCCGGTTGCGACGGTAATAATCTTGTTGCCGTATCAACGCAGTTCTTAAATTATTGAATTGATTTGGATTATCCAAATCGTAATTATTTCTTCTTACCGCCTCTATCTTCAGGTAACCCTGCGTTTCAGGATTACCATCCGTAAGATGTTGATACCCGGTCTTGAACAGCTGGTAGTTCTCATTATTCCAGTTTATAAAATATCCAATAGTACCAAAACCGACGTAAATGAGGGGTATTTTCCAGTACTTTTTATTGTATGCCTGCCCTAAACCGGGTAAAATAGCTGAATAGATTGTTGCCTTTCGCGGCGAATGCTCTACTTCCTGAATTTTTCTTTCTGTTTTCTGCACTGCTACTACCGTATCTGCTTCAACTATTTGAGCATGAAGGTTAACAACCATCAACATTATGGCAAAAATAAATAAAGTCTTCAACAATAACCCTCCGTTTATCACACCTAACAATTTTTGCCCTAAAAATAAACGTTTCAGCTCACAGTGTGTCCGGCATCAATCTTTTATTTATTATTTTCAATTATTTTAACAATCCGATCCAAATCTTGTTCGGATTTAAAGGGAATTACAATTTTACCTTTCCCTTTTTCATTTACAGAAATACCAATTCTTGATCCAAATATTTTTCCCAGATGTCCTTTAAATTCTTTAAGCTCTTTGGGCAGTTCTTTTCTTTTGTTTAAATTCTGATTTTCATTTTCTTCACTCAGACTTCTTACAATTTCTTCTACCCGCCTCACTGAAAATCCATATTTGACAATCTGATTGTACAGCATTTCCTGTGTATCGACATCTTCAATATTAATTAATGCCCTGGCATGCCCCATACTTATTTCCTTTTCACGAAGCCCTTTCTGAATTATAGCCGGCAGTTTTAGCAACCTGAGGTAATTGGCAATGGTTGATCGTTTTTTTCCAACCCTGCTGCTCAAATCTTCCTGAGTAAAATCAAGTTCTTCAATAAGTCGTTGATAACTTAAAGCAATTTCTATGGCATCGAGATCTTCCCGTTGAATATTTTCCACCAGAGCCATTTCAAGCATACCATCGTCTTTTGCATGACGTATATATGACGGGATGGATGTCAGGCCAGCTTTTTGTGCAGCCCTGAAACGGCGTTCACCGGCAATGATCTGGTAGCTATCAGGGCCAGATTTTCTCAGAGTTATAGGTTGGATTAGCCCGATTTCACGTATGGATGCTGCCAATTCCTTCAGAGCTTCCTCATCGAACTTAGTACGCGGTTGAAAAGGGTTGGCTTCAATTTTTTCAAGATCCACATCACTAATCAAAGCCTGTTTCATCTTTTCAGCATCATCAATTAAGGCTCCCAAACCCCGTCCAAGAGCATTTCTTTTTACCATAGCCTGATTGTTAACTGTTAATAATTTTGTATTCCTGTGACATTTTGGTTAATCCGTTTCTTTGAAGAATTTCACGGGCAAGATTCATATGGTTGATTGCCCCCCGCGAACTGGCATCGTACAGAACTACCGGCTTACCATAGCTGGGTGCTTCGCTCAGCTTTACATTTCGTTGAATGACTGTTTCAAAAACCATTTCCTGAAAATGATGCTTTACCTCTTCGTAGACCTGATTTGACAGGTTCAGGCGGGAGTCAAACATTGTCAGCAAAAATCCTTCTATTTCCAATGCCGGATTCAATCTGTTCTGTATAATTTTTATGGTATTAAGCAGCTTACCAAGTCCTTCGAGTGCAAAATATTCACACTGCACCGGTATAATCACCGAATCGGAAGCAGTAAGAGCATTTACGGTAATTAAACCAAGTGAAGGAGAGCAGTCAATAAAAATAAAATCGTAAGCATCTTTCAATTTACCGAGGGTTGCTCTCAGCACTTTTTCCCGGTTCGGCAGGTTCAGCATTTCAATTTCTGCTCCAACCAAATCGATGTGTGAAGGAATAACATCAAGATTGGCAATTTCTGTATTGAGAATTACCTTTTCAGGATCCATTTCATCAACAATGCACTCATAAATACTTGACTGCACATTCTTTACATCGAAGCCAAAACCTGAAGTAGAATTAGCCTGAGGATCGGCATCGATAACCAGTACTTTTTGTTCCAACACCGCCAGACTGGCTGCCAGATTAATTGTTGTTGTTGTTTTTCCAACTCCACCTTTCTGATTGGCCAATGATATAATTTTACCCATTAGAATTTCTTTTTTTTGAATGGTTCCAAATATAGTAATTTACCCTTAACTCTTTTAAGGTACTTTTCGACAACATCCGTTAGTAAATAATTAAAAAGCTGAGATTGAGCAACAAATGAGTTTATAAATTTTGGGATTTCATTACCTGGATCAGCTGCTTTTTGTCAACCGGAACAACTCCCAGGTTTTCGCACACCAATCCCCCGGCTATATTTGACATTAAAGCCATCGTTTTTGGAGGAAGTTTTGCAGCCATTGCAAGACTTGCTACACTTATTACCGAATCACCGGCACCTGAAACATCGGCGATATGACGGATTACCGCCGGATAATATTGTTCTTTTACTCCATTGCTGATGAAAACACCCATTTCAGAAAGTGTTATAAAAATTAGCTTATAGTTTTGTTTCTCTTTAATGGCATGCGCTTCTTTGCGCAAAGCTTCCAAATCCCCCTTCTTAAGAGGTACACCAATACCATCAACAAACTCCTTGAAATTAGGCTTAAATAAATCAATATTGCTATAGCAGTTAAAATTCCTTTTCTTGGGGTCCACAGCAATGGGAATGCCTTTATTCTTTGCAATTTTATTTACCTCTGCGAAAAGGGAGGGAGTAATAACACCTTTATCGTAATCAACAAAAATTATTACATCAACCGGATTATTTTTTATTTCTTCCCTAATTCCGTTTAATAATTTTTGTTCAAGTTCGAAATCGATGTATTCGGTCGATTCCTCATCTACCCTGGCTATATGCTGGCCTTTCCCGATAATGCGGCTTTTAACTGTAGTAATACGCTGGGGATCAACAAATATACCATAATCGGGCAAATTGTTTTTTCCAATCATTTTTTTAAACTTCCGTCCCTTTTCATCACCACCCACAACAGAGAATAAAACAGGAACAGCTCCTAATGATTGAATATTAAGGGAAACATTGGCAGCACCCCCCAAACGGCTTTCACGATCGGTAACTGATACAATTGGAATTGGAGCTTCAGGAGAGACCCTATCTACTTTTCCCCACAGATAAGTATCAACCATAGCATCACCAATAATTATGGCCCGCATTTGGTTGAACTGATCAAATATTTCGTTGACTTCTTTTTCGTTCACCCGATTAATTTAAAAAAGACAAAACTAAGAAAAAAAGGTAATCAGAAAAAGAACAGCTTTAAGTTTTATGTGCAAAATAAATTTTAATAAGGATCCACATCGAGGTAAAGCACACAACTGCTGTTTTCTTTTTGGACTTTCTCCATAGACAAAACAATAAACATTTTCAGTTCTTCTGTCATACGGTTACGGCTGAGTTTTAACCAAATCTCCTTTTGATACATCAGCTGAATCCGGCTGACAAGCGGGAATTCAGGTCCAAGAACTGTCAGATACTTATTTTCATAAAACAAACCGGCAAGTTTATTGGCAACATGTTCTAAAGTTTCAAGCTGCTTGTGTTTCACTACTACTTTAATTAATCGGTAATAAGGAGGATATTTAAATAGCTTTCGCTGCTGTGTTTGCATCCTGAAAGCAGCCAGATAATCCTGTCGACGGATGAGTTCTATCAATGGGTGCTCAGGCTGTGATGTTTGTAACACAACCTTACCCCGGCTGTACTTTCGTCCTGCCCGGCCACTTACTTGTGATACCAACTGGTATGCCCTTTCATGGGCTCTGAAATCAGGAAAATTAATCAGATTATCGACATTCAGGATTCCAACCACCTTTACGTGGTCGAAATCCAGACCTTTTGTCACCATTTGGGTACCAATTAAAATATCTGTATTGCCTGTTTCAACCTTACGAATTATCTTTCCGAAGGCATTTTTTGACCGGGTAGTATCTAAATCCATACGATCGATCCGCGCTCCGGGGAAGAGCACCCCCAATTCCTCCTCAACTTTTTCAGTTCCAAATCCCATTGTCTTAATCTCATGCGAACCACACTCCGGGCATACCTCAGGCATTGAAATGCTAAAACCACAGTAATGACAATTCAACCTCTTTTTAAATTTATGATAGGTTAAGCTTACATCACAGTTTCTGCATTTTGGTACTAATCCACATGTAACGCATTGTACAAAGGGAGAATAACCCCTTCTGTTTTGGAACAGCACTACCTGTTCCTGATTCCTGAGAGCCTCTTCTATCAAAGAGAACAGCTCAGGAGTAAGCATGGAACGCATCTGTTTCTTTTTGTAAGCCCTTTTTATATCGGCCACTAATATTTCAGGAAGTTCCAGTTCGGAATGCCTTTTTTCCAAAAGAACCAATCCATATTTCTCACTAAGGGCATTGGAAAAGCTTTCGTAGGAAGGGGTTGCAGAACCCAGCAAAACATCTGCTCTAAAGATTTTGCCCAATACTACAGCCATATCCCGTGCATGATACCTGGGTGCAGGGTCAAACTGTTTAAAGGAGTTTTCATGCTCTTCGTCAACAACAACTAAACCTAATTTTGAGAACGGCATGAATAAACAAGAGCGGGTACCAAGTATAACCTGATATCCTTCCTCAGGATTTCTTTGAAATTGAAGTACCTTATTCCAGATTTCCACCCGTTCATGGCTGTTCAACCGTGAATGATATATACCTACTTTAGTTCCAAACGCATTTTTCAATCGCTCCACAATCTGGGTGGTCAGAGCAATTTCAGGAATAAGGTAAAGTGCCTGCATCCCCTTATTTAATGTTTCCCTGATAAGATAAATATAAATTTCAGTTTTCCCGCTGGCAGTAATGCCATGAATCAATGTTACTTTCTTTTTCTCAAAATTGGCTTTTATTTCCCTCAGCGCCTGCTCCTGGTATTTGTTCAAAAGATTTAACCCTGTCAGATGCACAGGCTCGCTTATTGTGCGGGATATTTCCTGCTGATCTATAACCAGGATTTTCTTTGACACAAGTCCATTCAAAACTGCAATGCTGAATCCACTTTTATCCAATAATTTTTTCTTTTTGATCAATTTTATCTGATCAGCATGAAAAATATTCGATTCTTCGCAAAACCTTAATAAGAGATCTTGTTGTTTTTTTGCTTTTTCCAGGGAATCTACAATCGATTGCAGAATTTCTTCAGAATTTATCCTTGGGTGCAATTTTACCACCGCCTCATATTTTGGTTTGTATTTCCTGCTGATTTTTTCTTCCACATTCAGGATTTTTTTCTCAAGCAGTGACTTCAGGCTTCGGTATGAAAAGTCTTTGCCAAGTTTTTTTTGTAATGAATCAAGTGAAGTAACATCCTCTTTTACCAAATTTAAAATTCGAAGTTCCGGCTCTGTTATTTCCTTTTCAGCCCAAATCTCTTCAAGTGAAAGTTTTGTTTTGCTTTCAAGTTTTAATCCCGGAGGAAGGGCAGCCCTGAAAACATCACCCAGATTGCAGCAATAATATGCTGCTATCCATTTCCATAATTGTAAATTTTGAGGTAAAATTACCGGATCTTCATCCAGAACTTCAAGGATTTCTTTAGTGTCAAACCCCTGAGGGATATCCTGAGATACAGAAATGACCAATGCAGCATATATTTTTTTCACACCAAACTGCACCACCACACGTTTCCCGGGAGTTATCGTATTTTGCCAATTAACAGGAATCTTATAGGAGTATGTATCGTGCAAAGGAAGGGGCAGGATTACCTGGGCAAACATATCGGGCATAGATTTTTATTCTTTTCTTACTTCAAAGGAACAAAATTAATAGAATGCCCCATCAAAATTAATTAACCAAACTGCTCTTTCACCCAGTCAGCTACCTCTTCCATAAGCCAGTTAGGCGTTGAAGTTGCCCCACAAATACCAACTGAATCAATACCTTTAAACCATTGAGGATTTATTTCCGAAGTTCGTGAAATATGGTATGTCCGGTCATTCTCTTCCTTACAGATAGTATACAAATACTTACCATTCGAGCTTTTATGACCGGCGACAAACAATATCAAATCGAAATTCATAACGAATTTTTTCAGATGCGGTACCCGGTTGGATACCTGCCTGCAAATGGAGTCTTTAATTTCAACGGGTACACCAGGGGTCATACTTTTTTTAACTGTATCTGCAATCTGATAAAAATCTTCCACTCTTTTGGTTGTCTGGGAATATAGTGAAACAGGCCGTGAAAAATCTATCTGGTGCACGTCCTCAATACTTTCCAAAACAATTGCTTTATTTTCAATTTGCCCGTCAAGACCTATCACTTCTGCATGGCCTTTTTTTCCATAAATCACAATCTGCCCGTTTTTCTCACGGTAAGTATTAAAAGAATTCTTCACTTTTTCCTGGAGTGTAAGCACAACAGGACAAGTAGCATCAATTAATTCAATATTGTTTTTCTCCGCATATTCATATGTTTCGGGAGGTTCACCATGTGCCCGAATCAGTACCTTGCAATCTTTAAGCCTATAATACTCTTCCCTCGAAATCGATTTTAATCCAATTTTCTCAAGCCGCTCCACTTCCATTCCATTGTGGACAATATCGCCTAGGCAATACAATTGTCCGCTGCTACTTAATTCACTCTCGGCCGATTTAATTGCTTTAATTACACCAAAGCAAAAACCAGAACGTCTGTCAATTTCAACTCTCATATTCTTTGATTCGTTCTTTCACCTTGTTCAAACTCCACTTCAACTGCTCCTCACGTGTTAAATAACTGTTATCAAGTACAACAGCATCCTCAGCCTTTTTCAGGGGGCTAATTTCCCTTCCTGAATCAATGGCATCCCGTTGCTCAACATTTTGTAGTATTTCACTGTAATCAACTTCCAGACCTTTTTCTTTTAATTCAAGGTACCGGCGCTTGCTCCTAATCTCAGGCGATGCTGTCATAAAAATTTTCAGTTCTGCATCGGGGAAAACTACAGTCCCTATATCACGGCCATCCATGACAATACCTTTTGTCATGCCGTTTTTTCGCTGTTGTTTTACCATTTCAGTCCGCACTTCAGCAATGGTACTTATTGGGCTTACGTTTTGTGAAACAGCTAACTGCCTGATTTCATCCTCTACGTTTTCACCGTTTAAGTAAGTGGTATTTTTTTCAGTCTGCTTATCCCACTCAAAAGTAATTGTTATGTCATTTAATCCGGTAATAATTTTTTGTCTGTCAGGCAAACCATTTGCTATCCAGCCCTGCCGTAGAGCAAAAAGGGTAACAGCACGGTACATAGCACCACTGTCAATATAGATATAACCAAGTTCACGTGCAAGTGACTTAGCCAGGGTACTTTTCCCACATGATGAATGCCCGTCTATGGCAATAATAATCTTTTCAGTCATTCGAAAACAGATTTAAGGCAAAGATAAAAGGTTTTTTTAATTAAGACTAAACACTCTTTTAATTAAAACCGTTCATTTAAATTGACAGCAAGCGAAAATAAATTAGAAGAACCTGCCAGGTGAAAGCGGGAAGTGGCAAAATCGAGTCTGAAGCGTTTAATTTTCACACCAAAGCCCATAGAAAAGCCAACAGTTGAAAGCCGCTCATCAAATTTCAGCTCCTGCCGGCGCTGATAATTATATCCGGCCCGAAGAGCAAAATTACCGGAAGGAAGAATTTCTACTCCTAAAACGGCATGACGCATAATTTGTTTGGCAAAATTTTCCTGTCGCTCAAACCATGATTCAAGAGTTTGCTGCTCTTCCGATTCATCCCAGGCCAAATCCCAATTGGTAAGATGTTGCAACGTCAGAGAAAATATCACAGGGGCATGCCTTAGCTTTGTGCTAAGCCCTGCCTGTAAATTAAAAGGAAGGGGTTCACGGGTGCCATCGTTATAATATGTAGTAAATTGCCCGCCAATATTACGGGCTACCACAGCTACATTGGTAAGGCTGTCTTTGCTGCTGAAAATTACACCTAAATCGGCTGCCATCCCAAATGACTGATAACTCTCAAACGCTGAGTAAATGGGTTTAATATTTATGCCGTATCCAAGACGATTATAATCTCCAGAATAAATAATATTCATTGCATATTCAGCGGCTTTAAAAAAGTTTCCTGTAAGCTCACCCGATTCAGTAGCTTCCTTGAATTCACCATAATTAATGTAATGCATGCCTATAGCCATGTTCCCTGGTAAATTAAATTGTGGGGCATATGCTGCATAGCCATATTTAACATCAGCTAAATAATTTACATAATTAACTAGAAAAATATTATTCATTCCCTGATGCAATAATGCAGGATTATGATATGGGAGGTTTAAATCACCCGTATCTGCCAGGGCAATTTGTGTTCCCCCTAATGCAGCAATGCGCGCCGAATTGGTTAATTCCAAAAATTGATAGGTTGCTTCGCCACCAACTTGTGCATTGCTGCTTAAGGCAGCCATCCAACACAGAAAAATCAGGTAAATTTTACGGTTCATTCGTTTTTAATATTCAATAAAACGTCAAAGTTATTGAAATATTACCCATCGTAAAATATATAAACCGTTTGAATAATCTGCTTTCCGTTAAAGGAAAATGCCTGACAGTTCCTGAAACGATGCAACAAGCTTTTATCATAACAACATATGCATAAGCTATGGACGAATATTATGCACCTGAGTAGCCCCGGGCTGTGATTTTTCCAATACTGAAATCCTTTCTTCGAGTCTTCTGAATTCTTCTCTGGAGGGCACATTCATTTTCTGCAAGGCTTTTTCAATATATGAATTCATTTCATCTTCAAAAATCTTGCGTTGTTCTTCCCCTTCATGCTCCAGGTCTTCAATAATTTTTTTCCCTTCTTCTTCTGAAATTTTTCCTTTGTCTATTAAATCATTAATGACATCTTCAGCAAAACGGGTTGTTTTTGAGGCTACTCCAATTCCGGCATTTAATAATCTTCTAAATATTGATTCCATGGTTAACATTTTTAATCATAGAAAATAACAGCAGAGAAAAGGCATAAGTTTACAATCAATCATATAATCAGCAGAAAATTTCTAAAACAGTCTGGATAAATCACATTCTTAATTTTTGCCATTTAAGAATATCTGATGCAGAAATAAATGTAGTCAAAAATCAGCAAGCTCATGAACAATTCATATCCATGTTTTTAACTATTGAACTTTCTTTTTGTGATTCATGTTATAGTTACGTTAACTGAATATAAAAACATACAAGTTAAATTTAAATACAAAAGTTATGGCAGAATTAAATGTGGAGAAAAGGAAGAAGTCCCCTATTGGTTGGATAATTCTTGGAATTGTCGTTATTGGACTTATTATATGGTTTGCTGCTTCTGATAATGACATTATGGAGGATACAGCCTCTGAATTTAGACAGGATCGGGAACAGACTTCTGAATATGGTCAGGAACAAAGTCAGGCTGTCGCTCCTTATGACGGGACAAGAGGCAGGACCGAAACAAATTCGAGAGTTCAGGAATTTATTTCTTTTTCGGAAGAAAGAACTGATGAATTAACCCGGACAGACGTACAGGAAGGTATTAGAAAACTATCTGATGCATTAATGGCAGTGGCAAATGAACAGTCTCAGGGACAAGATACCTGGAATGGTGAAATTGAACAAATAAAACAGGAAGCGGATAAGTTGCAGGATGAAAATATGAATGAGCAGCATTCGACTTTTATCCGGAGTGCCTTTTCAAGTTCGGCTAACATCATCCAAAATTTACAAAATCGTTACTATCCGGGACTTGAAGATGAGGCCTCCGACGTAATGGATGCAGCTCAGGATATTGATGCACAGGAACTTGCCTCTGAACAGAAAAATGAAATAAAATCATTTTTTGAGGAAGCAGCCGATATATTAGAGAAAATGGATAAAAGAAGTCATACTACTTCAATCGAGTAACTTTTTATTAGCAGGTTAAAAATTTAACATTGCTTTCATTTTAAAAATGATATTACATTAAATTATAAAAACAAATGGCAGACTCAAAATCACACAGAAAGTTAAATTACCTGAGAGATCTAAAGGATTATAAAATAGCAAAAAATGATCCTGATGTCAGGGGATGGGAAGTACATGATGCCGATCATCAGTCAGTAGGCACAATTTCCGGACTCATAGTTGATGTTTCAAGAGAAAAGGTTCGTTACCTCGATGTTGAAATAGATGAGAGCATCCTTCCAGGCGATCATGATCCATTCAGTGCTGAACATGAGGACGGGATACATGAATACCAGGATAGCAAAGGTGGAATTCATATGATTATACCGATTGGGGTAGCACGCATTGAGCCCGATAATAAGGTTGTGGTTGCCGATGGAATCGATCAGAATTCCCTTCGCAATATACCAACCTATCGTTACCGTGAAAATGTGCCGGTTCATTCTGACTATGAACGAAGCGTTTTGGCAAATTTCAGAGATAGACATCATCCTGTAGAGGAAACCCGCAGCAGAGATGAAATAACCGATGAGGAACTTTATAACTCAGAGCATTTTAATGAAGATCGGTTTTATGGCCGAGAGAGAAAATGATTCTACCCTATATTAAAATAATTCAATTTAAAAAGACCGTTCAAATTTATGCATAAGTAACGGTCTTTTTAATAGCTAATTCATTTTGAACTTTTTCATAGCCAATATTACGTATCTCTGTTTTATAGAAATCTCAAGTCGATAAGATCTGTCAAAAGCTTTAGGAGTTTTATTTATCTGAATTGCACCTGAATAATTTGAATATTTATAAAATTAGGAAAATGCATTTTACCAAATACCAACCTATGCATTTTTAAAAAAGACTTGTGAGTTTCTTTCAATCAGATCAAAAATATTAAAAACCACCGGACAAGTTTTGCAATTTTTAAATGATAAATCAAGAATCTGAACAAACCGTTTACGATCAGTATGAGGATATTCACGACACGCTTTAGGCCGGTTCTCATATACCTCACAATAATTATTTTCGAGCAGGAATGGGCATGGGTTGTCCCTGAAAACAAAATCCTGATCTTCATCTATTAAAATAAATTTTTGGATAAAGTCTGCAGATTTTATTTTCAAATGTTTTGCAAGCCTCTCAATATCTTTTTCAGTCAACCGGGGTCCTAAGGTTTTGCAACAATTAGCACAGTTGAGGCAATCAAATTCAGCAAACATATCATGATGAAGGTCGTGAACTATTTCATCCAGATTTTTTAGTTTTTTCTTTTTTAGCCTTCTAATTAAAGATCCAAGTCTTACATTTGATTTTTCAGTAAGAACGACCAAATCCTCCGGACTTTTGTATTTAACTGGATTCATTGTATGCACTTTGAATTTCTATATATTTTTGTTTTGGTGGTTTTCTTCTTCCTGTCTGGGCCAAAAACAATCCGGTAATTACAACTAATATTCCAATTATTTTTTGAAGATCCATACTTTCATTCAACACAATGAACGAAAGGATTGCTACAAAAACGGGGATCAGATTCACAAAAGTATTCGATCTGTTTACTCCCAGATGTCTGATACTTTGTGTGAAGAACACAAAGGCCAGGGTAGAAGCAAACACTGCCAAAAGTATAATTGCCCGAAAAGCCTGCGGATGAAAAGGTGTATTAATAAAATCAGTTAGGTCAATAACGAGCCAAATCGGCAGGAAAAAAAGAATTCCAATAATATTTTGATAAGCAATAATTGTTAACGTATTGTATCGATAAACCACTTTCCTTAAAACAATGGAATATGCAATTGCGGCAAATACTGCAATAAATTCAAGGCCAACTCCCAGAGGCGAGGCATCAAATCGAAACGAGCTGTTTAGCACAACCAGACCCACTCCCACAAAAGAAAAAATGAACCCTGCAATATTTTTAAGACTTACCCTTTCCCGGAAGAAATACCAGGCCGCAATGGGAGACAACAGAGGTATGGTAGACACAATTACAGCTGCTACCGTTGATGAGACATATTTTAGGCCGTAACTTTCTCCTAAAAAATAAAGAAAAGGTTCAAAAAATGCCATTAGTATAAAAAGCTTCAAATCATTTTTGGTAGGCCTTTGCAATCGTTTTAATGACCAGGAAATGACTAAAATCAATGCAGCAGAAATCACAAGCCTGAAAAGTACGACCGTAATAGGTTTGTATGCGAGGTAAGCAATTTTAAACCAAACAAATGAAAAGCTCCAAAAGAATACCGCTCCCAAAGCTGAAATATAAGCCAGAAAGTCTTTGTTTTTCATTTATTGCAAAATTGGCCACAAAATTAAACTTTTGAATTAGAATTTTGCAGAAGGAAGAAGAACAAGTGATTTATTTTTTCCAGCAAAATAAAAAAGGAAATATACAATTATAGCCAGCAGTATGCCATAGTTATTTGGATCGAGTCCAAATGGTAACCGGACTGCACTCAGAATAAGAAATAAGGTAGTGGTGCCACCGGCAATCATTGACCAGAATGCACCCTTATTGCTGGGTTGCTTCTGAAAGATACCAGCAATTACAGGAACAAGCAAGCCTGAAACCATGAACGAATAGGAATGAAGCATCAGTTCCAGCACATTCGGAACTTTCCATGCCACAATAATTGCAGTAAAGCCAAGCAAAAGGGTGATGCCCTGAGATAAAATCATAATTTTTACTGAATTATGTTTTCCTAAAATATCTGTAATTACATTCCCGGAAGCAGCCATCAGACAACTGTCGGCAGTTGACATAATTGCTGAAAAATAGGCTGATAGTATGAGTCCGGTCAATCCCAATGGCAAAACGGTCCGTAAAAGCACCGGCACTCCCATTTCCGGATCAAAAGCACCTGGCATTCCTGTTCCAATTATACTGTTTTCAAATGCCACCCGTGCAAATAATCCAAGTATTACACCTGTAAATGCCATGACAGGATATTCGAACAATCCTGCGACGAACCATGCTTTCTGAGCTCTTTTTTTATCGCCTGCAGCATATATTCTTTGATAGAGCGTCATGCCTATAAACCATATAGGAACAATTGTTACAAACCAATTAATAAGTTGTTGCCATTTGATATTGGTAAGGGAAAAAAACCCGGATGGAAGTGAAGCAACTATTGCTTCATAACCCCCAACAGCAAAATAAGACAATGGAATGCCAATAAATAGCAATCCCGACATAAGCAAAATCCACTGAACTGTATCAGTAAAAATTACTGCTTTTATGCCACCAACTGAAGTATAAACAACGGCAATAATACCCATTAAAATCAAAGCAGTTTGCAACGAAATGTTTGGAAAGGTAGCCGAAGCAAGCTTTGCTCCGGCTAGTATCTGAGAACTTGTAAAGCCCAGATAACCTATTGCTGAAATAATAGCAGCAATAAGTGCAACTTTTTCATTAAAAAGTTGCTTTAAAAACTGAGGGAAGGTCAGTAAATTATAATTTTCAGCCATTTTTGAAACCTTTGGAATAAGCAAAACTGCACTTAACCAGGCTCCTATCAGTCCAGTAAACAACAACCAGGTACCTGATATCCCCATTATAAATCCGAGACCTCCCAATCCAATGGAAAACCCCCCACCTACGTCAGTGGCAACTACAGATAATCCTATATGAAAAGAACCTATCTTTCTTCCGCCAACAAAATAATCTTCGGCCGAATGATTTTTTTGCATAAAGTAAAACCCAATCCCAAGCATTCCCAACAGGTAAAACCCGAAAATCAGATAATCAATCCAGTGCATAACTTATTCAGCATCGGATTTAAGTTCATAGCGAAGGGGTGATTCGCTGCGCCTGATAATTCCTTTTGATGACATGTTGGTTATATGTTCTAATCCCTTTGTATAGGATAATTTGAGTCCTTTTACCACTTCTCCCAAAAAGCTTGGGCCATTTTCCCGAAGAAAACGAATAATTCTCTTTTCCGTTTGCCTACCCATATTTTTATTTTTTTAGCCGTATGGTGTCATATTCGCTCTCACTCCCTCACCTTCTTCATATTTTAAAAACCGGAGACAGTTGTACCATCCTTTCCCTCCCCGATTACAGAACACATTCCGGATAAGAAACACCGGCTTTTTTAATTCGCTGTTGCTGTTTTGATAAACGGTACATTTTGAGGCGTATTTGCAAAGTTTTCCAAGATTCATATTATAAAAATTTATAAAAAATGTTCATACTTTCAATGCTCCCCCCAATGTTCGTATTGTTAATTAAGGTTCCACTGAATTTATATCCGCCTTTCATAAAGGTCAGGCTCATTCCCGGTTCTGCCAGCCGTGCTATAGTATACGCAGTTTTTATGCCTGCTTTTCTCATTTTATCTTCCATAAAAAACAACAGATGATAAGCCAGTCCTTTTCCACGGAATGCAGGCAGGACGGCAAAATCAGTCATCTCTGCATTCTGCTTATCAAAATCTGTTTCAGCTGTTGAAACCCCTATCAGGGTATCCTTTTGCCATACACCAAAATAACTTGCCATATTACTGCGCATCGTCTCCCGGATATATTCCGGATCGTAAACAGGGAAAGGATAAGTTTCAAAAACCTGGCTAAAAACATTCGCAGTGGCTTCAGCATCTGTTAACTTTAAACCCCGGATTTCATATTCCGGTGGAAGCTGCCTGCTTTTATTTTTCCCATTCAGGCTGAAGAGTTGGGCAAAATCCTTCATTGCAGCATCCGAAATTTTCTTCCTGTCCTCATCCAGAAATTTTGAGGCCAGGATGCAATCAGTTATACCATTAAAATACCGGGGGATAAAAGCTTCTACTGAATAACCGTTAAGAATAAATTGGGGTAATAAACTGGCCTGTATTTTTGTAAAAATTTTGGTATAGCCCTTATTTGCAGCAAGCTGGTCCAATTCCGGAATGATTGCCGGAACATCATCGGAATCAAGCTTTAGCAAATAAATCCTGTTGTTCGATTTACCGTGTTGAATTAATGATTTACCAATTTTCTCTATTTTATCAAACATCGGTCTCCCTTCTGTTATGACGTTCATTATCATCAGGGATCAGAGATATGGTACTGTTGTAATCCGATAATAATTTTTCAATTCCAATCCCTTTTTGTTCATCCGGTTCATCTAGTTTTAAATCAAGATTACAATCATCACAATTGCGATCGCAAAATTTCGATTCATAACTTTCCGGTTCGGTATAAGTTGTAATAATGCCTTCGTAATTGCGAAGAACCACCTTATTGGTTGACCATGAAATAATATAATTTGGCATAACCGGTATTTTACCGCCTCCTCCCGGAGCATCAATTACAAAAGTTGGAACTGCAAAACCGGATGTATGCCCTATAAGACTTTCCATAATTTCAATACCCTTACCTACTGGGGTCCGAAAATGTGCCAATCCTTCCGATAGATCACATTGATAAAGATAATAAGGACGTACACGGTTCTGAACCAATTTATGAACCAGTTCCTTCATTATTCGCGGACAATCGTTTACATCAGCCAGCAGAACCGACTGATTCCCGAGCGGAAATCCTGCATTTGCCAGCCTGGCCAGGGCTTCCCTTGACGAGGATGTAATCTCACGTGGGTGATTAAAATGTGTATTAATCCAAAGCGGTTGGTATTTTTTAAGTACATCAATCAAATCATTGGTAATGCGGTATGGCAAAACAACCGGCATTCGTGTTCCAATTCTCACCACCTGTACATGAGGAATAGCAGTTATTTCCGACAACAACCAATCCAGATAACTGTCAGAAAGCATCAACGGATCTCCACCCGACAGGAGTACATCCCGAATCTGAGGTGTTTTTTTTATGTATTCAATACCTTTAATCAATTGGGCCTTATCAGGAATGGAATCCACATCACCTACTTTTCGCTTACGGGTGCAATGCCGGCAATACATTGAACATATATTGCTTACATGAAACAATACCCTGTCAGGGTACCGGTGAGTAATACCTTCTACCGGGCTGTCAGTATCTTCCGACAGCGGATCTTTCATGTCGGTTTTTAATACCGTCAATTCATTTATGTTGGCAAATGATTGTTTAAAAACCGGGTCATTTTTATAGTTTGCCGTATCAATCAGAGAAAGATAATAAGGAGTTACCGACATAGGAAAACGTTCAACTGTCTTCTTCATCAAAACCTTATCCTCTGGCGGTATTACTATTCCTGTAAGCCGTTCGAACGCATCGACAGATTTAACTGAGTTTTTTAACTGCCATTTCCAATCTTTCCATTTCGAGATATCACAACCGAAACGCATTTCCCCTGCAACATTCTGTTGCAATTCATTAACTATTTCCATAATATTAGTTTCTATGCGAACAAAATTAGAAATAATATTCGAATTTCCCAATGTTTTATTCCTGGAAAAGAGCTCATGCCCAAAAATATACAGTTGAAAATCAAACAATTAACCATAATCTGCGACAACTGAAGGAAAAATAGATTAAGACAGAATTAACATCCTTTACTTTTTATAGAAAATAGTTTTAATTGTCGTTTGAATTGTTATTGCCGGAGAGATCATTGTTCTCATTTGTTATTGGTGGAAACGCTTCCAGATCATCTATATCAAGCAGATCCACAAGTAGCTGGAGGCTTTCTCTGATTTTCCCCAGAGTTCTGTTGTCCAGCTTTTCAAGTTTTTCAGCAAGTTTTTCCTGGAGCAATGCAGGAATACTATTCATTAACCGGTCACCTTTAGAAGTAAGTGCAATGGTTACAACCCGTTTATCGCCCGACTTAGGCAATCTTGCAGCCAGCCCTTTAACCTCAAGCCGGTTGATTATTCCACTAACCGTACTGGCATTCAAATTCAAAAATTTCTTGATATCACCCTGTCCGGCCTGGTAATTCTTTGATTCACGTAAAAAATTAAGACACAACACCTGGGGAATACTTACACCATATTCCTTCTCAATCTTTTTTGACTCAAGATCAATCGATCGGACGATTTTCCGAATCTTCATAATGATTTCAGTTGAATCCATTCTCAGAATTTATGAAAAATTATTCAAAGAAAAGTATTTTTTGAAATTAATTCCTATAGGAAGTATTAAAGAAATCAAAACAAGTATTAAATTCCAAAAGCATTAAAAAATGAACAAAATGAAATCAACAATTTAAAAAAATCGCCATCCTGCCTGTTTAACAAAAAGAATTCCATAAATTTGGAGGAAATTTATTATTCAGGAACCTTATAAAACCAGGAAATGATGATCAGGAAAATGACAAGCAAATTTTTTATTTTTACTGGAATTGCCGCAGCAATCTTGCTGACTTTCTCAGGATGCAACTCTGAACGTGCCCGTGAAAAATTCATTGGCCTTCAGCTCTACTCAGTGCGTGAAGACATGAAAAAGGATGTTGAAGCAACTGTTGCCCGGGTGGGAGAAATGGGGTACAAATTTGTTGAAGCTGCCGGTTATGGGAATGGCCAGTTTTATGGAATGGCACCCAAGGCATTCAAAGAATTATGTGAATCCAACGGACTGCAGTTTCTTGGCTCACATGCCGGACAAAATGTTCCGGACTCAGCTAACTGGGATAAAACAATGGCCTGGTGGGATGTTGCAATACAAGCCCATGCCGATGCCGGTGTAAAATGGTTAGTACAGCCGTCGATGAGCCGCACAGGTTACGAAAGCCTGGAGGGGTTGAAAAGATACTGCGAATATTTCAATGCAGTAGGAGAAAAATGCAATGCGAAAGGTATCCGGTTTGGTTATCACAATCATGCCAATGAATTCAGAACTGAACATGAAGGCAAACCGGTTTACGACTGGATGCTGGAACTCACAGATCCCGGTAAGGTAATGTTTCAGCTTGACCTTTACTGGATTGTTGAAGGAGGAAAAGACCCGCTGGAATATTTCGATCGCTATCCGGGAAGGTTTGAAGTATGGCACATAAAAGACAGAGAAGAATTGGGTGCCAGTGGAAACATGGATTTTGAATCTATGTTTGCTGAACGTAAAAAATCTGGTGCAGAATATGGTGTTGTAGAAGTGGAAAAATACAATTATGAACCACTGGAAAGTGTTCAAAGAAGCTATGAATTTCTTAACCAGGCAGATTATGTGGATTTTTATGAATAACTGATTAAGAAAAAAATAATAACCCGTGGATTCGTCAAAATAATCCACGGGTTTTATTTTTGTACTTAAAATTTGCCGAATTTAAATGTCAGGCCAAAAGTGAACCCCTGCAGGACATCTTCACTTACTTCAAAAAGTTCAATGTCGGAAGTAAAACGGTAACTTAGAGCGACTGCAGTCCGAAAAAAACGGGCTAGGTTAAATTCCAGTTCAACTGCAGGCTCTATAATAAAAAACAGATCGCTTTCAGGAGTATCAAAGTAAGGAAATTCCCAATACCCAGGTCCATAATTCCTTACCTGTGCAATTCCCCCCATTCCAAATAACACAGGAAAAGCAACATGCACAGGTTTCAATCCACCGATTATTGGTTCAATAAAAATACCACCGTATCCACCAGCCAGCGAATACCTCATTCTGTTTTCATTCTGATACATGTGACTTTCCATGTTATTTACAAAACCATAGCCGGCTAATCCAATTGCTGTGCTGTGATTGAATATTAAACCACCCCGGGCACCCGACACCAATGCATCTTTCTCATTTATCTGAGAATATCCCAATGAAAAGGAGCCATAAAACCCAAGGCTACTCTGACCTGAAAACAGCGTTTGAATTTCATTTCTTTTTTCCTCTTGCGCATTTGTAAATAAAACTGCCCATGACATTATCAACAGCAAAAAGTACTTTTTCATCTCATTATAATTATTAGTTTTTAACGGCATTTGATGTAACTCCCATGAAAGTTATAATGATACTTGTTGGTGAATAGAAATTATTCATGGTAGTTCTATAATAAAATTTGACTTAGTGATTATAATTTTAAATGTATGTATTAAAACAGATACTTAACCGTAAATGCAATATCGGGTAACACCACATTAAATCCCGTTCTACCGAACACATCTATAAAAGGTCTCATTTCGATTCCGATTTTAACAGGGGCTTCGTAGAAAATATATTCCAAACCAATTAAACCGTCAATTCCGGCAAGAAAAGAAGAACGTACTGAATTGAAACGTTGATCGTCTATTATTTGAGGATCATCCCAACTTTCAAAACCAACATGAATTCCGGCGCCATAGAAAAAAATAAGCTGGTATGAAAAAGGGAATAAATCATATTGGTAAAATTCCGTCAGGGCAGCCAGTTGCAATCCCCGATCCCGTATTGTCAGCAAGGCTTTTAATGAATGCACATCGCTGGTATAATAACGGTATTCAATTCCAGGTGAAACCCAACCTGCCCGAATACCAAGCGCCTGTGTAAAGCCTTGCGCAAAAAGCCCATGGGCAGCAAACGAAAACAGTGCTAAAATCAGGAACCTTTTCATAAATGGTAAATTTGTAGCCGTAATTTACCTAATTTTTACGAATTACACTACCTGAACCTGAAACTACCATTTCAATTTCTGGAGATCCGTAATAATAAACAGAACCACTCCCTGAAATCACAGCTTTCAGAAACTGGTCAACATCAATCCACACATCACCTGATCCTGAAACTCCTGCCTGGCAATTTCGCACGGCTAAATCCCTGGAATCAACTGTACCTGAACCACTGACAGTAATTTTTGCATCCCGGGCAATCCCGGTAATAAGTATATTTCCGGACCCCGAAAGAACAGCTTCAATGGTTACGGCATTTATCATTGCTTCAACGTTCCCCGAGCCTGAAACTATAAAACTAAAAGATTCCCCTGCAAAACTGCCGGCAGTGATATTACCAGACCCACTTTGAATAATCTCACGAATAAACGGTGTTGTTATCAGAATCTCAACAGGAAGTTGATTTTGCAGTTTATAAATACCTTCTGTATCTATTCTCAGGGCACCTGCCTTAACAGTCGTTTCAATATAAGGCAAGAGGTTCGACTCTGCATTAACCAGTACTTTATAATCCACTCCATGTGTTACCCGGATATCAAAATTTCCTTCTGAAACGACAGATGAAAAAGCCGGCACATGCCGCACTTCGCTTTCAGGTATGCCATTCCCCCGGATGAACAAATCATCGACACAGGAAGTAAACAACAATAACATTACCCCAAGAGTGAGCTGTTTCAATTTCATAACTTTTACCTGTTTTAAGTTACAGAATTATTTTTAGTGCAGATTTCAGACTCCGCTGAAATCCACACCATTGAATAAAACTGAGGGAGTCAGCCAGGAGGAATTCCGGTATACGTCGTTTCCCAGCTCACCGATTCCCGACCACAGTTCCATCATATTGCCGGTAATATTCATTTCCGATACCGGTTTTACAATTTTTCCGTTCTCAATCAGAAATCCTTCTATGCCATATGAAAAATCGCCTGTTGAACCATTGCTGTTACCACCGTTAAAGCCGGTAACGAGAATACCCTTATCAACTAAGGCAATTAATCCATCCAAATCCAGATTTCCGGTATCAAAAACCAGGTTTGTACTGCTGCCACTGGTGGGCTTCATGTCCAGTTTCTTTGCATAGTAGGTATCAATAAAATAATTTTTCACCACTCCATTTTCAAATACCGGACGCTTTTGAGTTGCAATTCCTTCATTGTCGAACAGTCTGCTACCTCTCCCGGCAGGTAAAAACGGATCATCGAATACCGTCAATTTATCTGAAAAAACTTTATTCTCCAGTTTATCTATCAGGAAGGAATTTTTCTGTTGAATGGCCGACCCATTTAATGCAGCCAGGAGTGGATTGAAAATTCTTGAGACAATTCGGTTCTCAACAATCATCGACATTTTATCCGATTCAATTTTCCCCTGTCCTATTTTTTTCAAAGCCCTGTCGAGTGCTATTGTCCCAATACCATTCTTTTGGAGCTTACCGTAGAAAATGGCACTTTCACTCCAGCCCGATTCAGGTCTGGCATCATCTCCCTTAACCGAAACCGATGCACTCAAACCATACCAGGAATTGGCTGTATCGCCTTCAAACCCATTACTAGCAACCATCACCCTTTCTCTCAGGCCATCGTAATAACCAGTTGAAACAGAAACAATCCGTTCATCTTTACCCCGTACCTCTTTTTCAGTTTTAAAAGCAAGTTCAATTTTTTCCTTAGGGTCGTGTTTATCGAAATTTATATCCACTGTATTTAAATCCCTGGGCTGCCCTTTATAATAAAGTGATGGGTCTGGTAATGTACGAAACTCATCTTCCGAAAGGTAGCGGGTACCGGCAATAGCTTCTTCAATAAATCGTCCCAGTTCCTCTTTACTGAGCCGGTTGGTTGAATGCATCGAATACTTCTTGTCTACAAACAGCCGTATTGACAGATTGCTTTCGATAGCCTGCTCCAGTTTGTCAATTTTTTCTTCACGTACATCTATGCTGCTGCTACGATTGTTGGATATGCTGACACTCACCTGTTGTGCACCGTTATCAAGTGCATGCTTCATGGCCCAATTTGCGAGATTGTATTTTTCCTGTTTTGTCATTTTCGTAAAAATCTTTAAGTGTTGAACAAAGGTCAGACTGTGCCGCCAACAGTTAATTTCTTCACCAATACAGTTGGCAACCCACAGGTAACCGGCACCGACTGCCCGCTTTTGCCACATGTCCAGGTGCCATTGTCAATTAAGTAATCATCGGCAACCATTGTAATATCAGCCAGAGCCTTTGGTCCGTTACCTATTATATTGATATCTTTAATCGGCCGGGTTAATTTTCCATTTTCGATTAAATAACCTGATTTCACAAAAAATGTAAAATCACCTGCACCAATCTTTACTTCTCCATTACTAAAATTATCGACATACACACCATAATCGACACTGGATATGATATCATTCCTGGAATGCGGGCCGGGTTCCATATAGGTTGCACGCATCCGTGGCAGGGGTATATTTCTAAACGATTCACGGCGACCGTTACCGGTAGGATCAACATTGTAGTATCTGGCGCTGATCCGGTCATGAATGTAACTGTTTAAGAGCCCATCCTTCACAAGGTACGTTTTTTGGACATCGTTTCCTTCATCATCCACATTAATCGATCCTCGGTTATTTTTCAATGTTCCGTCGTCAATAATGTTCACAAAATCACCGGCAACTTTTTTACCCATTTTATCACTAAAAATTGAAGTTCCTTTCCGGTTAAAGTCGGCTTCAAAAGTATGCCCGATTGCCTCATGCAGCAAAATACCTGATCCACCTGCACCCATTACCACAGGCATCTCACCAGCTTTGGGTTTGGTAGCTTCAAAAAGCAGCCGGGTGCGTTCAACGGCCTCACCTGCCAGTTCATCCACCACATCATCCGTCAACCATTCAAAACCTTTTCGAAACGAACGGGCAGCATATGAATTTTCAATTTTCCCATCCTTCTCCATGATACACACTGCACCAAAACTAATCATCGGCCGGTAATCGCAGGTAAGCCTGCCTTCGGAATTGTAAAACATTACATAAGAAGTTTCGTCTGCCATAAATGCATTTACTTTTATGACATTTTCATCGAGACTAAAAACCTTCTCGTTAATTCTTTGAACAAACGGCACCTTATCCTTAACGGACACATCCTCCCATTTGCGGGAAATTGTATAATAGTTGGGAGGAAACTTTTCATTAACTGCTACGGGGGAATAGCTGCTGCTGCTGCCGGCAATGTTGGCCGCCATTCTTGCAGCATCAAGCAAAGCCTCAGCAGTGATTGTTTCGGAATAGGCAAAACCAGTCTGGTCACCTTTTAATACCCGTATTCCAACTCCGTAATCAATATTTGAAAAAGCCCGGTTTACCTTCCCATCCTCCAGGCCCAGGCTATTCGATTTTTTATGCTCAAAAAATAAATCGGCATAATCGCCTCCCTTACTCATTGCTGCCCCAATTACTTTTTGCAGCATTTCAACTGAAACCTCAAAATGATCTAAATAATTTTTCACGTTTTCTGAAATTTGAACGTTTTGGAACGAATTAAAAAATGGAGGCAGTATAATCCCTCCACCTAAAGCCGCTCCGCTTGTTTTAATAAAATTACGTCTGTCTGTTCCCATATCATTGAAATTGCAATTTATAAATTGTTGGACCTGTTAACAAAACCCGTATGATTTGCAAACATTATCACTTATGAACAAGACCCTCTAAAACATGAGGATTTCATCCGACCCTTCTACTAATTAAATTATATACGAATGAAACTTAACCTGTTTTTTGTACTTATTGCATTGATAAGACAGCCTCATGTATCAAATATTACACCTTTCTGTAATTTAAATCATAAAAAATCGAAAAAAAATTATTTTACCGGTTTTCTCTTCCCTCCTTAATATTACCCCGTATATGTCAAAAAACATCATATTTCTTTACTACCATCGTATAAAAACGACCCTTTATTAAATAAATATCAACAAATATTAATTTTAACCCCTATTTTTTAGGGGGTCAATGTGAAAATTAATTATTTTTGGGACGAATAATAATTATAAAAAATTAATACAATGGCACAATTTAGACTCAAAGCATTAGATGAAGTCCTCAACCGCCGGCCCGAGGAATTTGTCAGAGAAGACAACCTGGTATCCAACTATTATGGCAGGCTGGTTTTTGATCAGACTAAAATGAAAAAGTACCTTTCCAGGGAAGCATTTTCAGCTGTAATGGATGCCATTGAAAAAGGAACCACCATCGACCGTAAGATGGCCGATCAGATTGCACAGGGAATGAAAGCCTGGGCTTTGGAAAACGGAGCTACTCATTACACCCATTGGTTTCATCCGCTCACCGATTCAACTGCAGAAAAACACGATGCATTCATTGAACACGGAGACAAAGGGCATGTAATTGAAGCTTTTTCAGGGACCTTACTGGCACAACAGGAGCCCGATGCCTCATCCTTTCCCAGCGGGGGCATCCGGCAAACATTTGAAGCCAGGGGATATACTGCCTGGGACCCTACCTCACCGGCATTTATAAGTGAAACAACATTAACCATTCCCACAATATTTATTTCTTATACCGGCGAGGCCCTCGATTATAAAACCCCGCTACTCCGGGCTCTTAATGCAGTTGATATCGCTGCAACTGCCGTTTGTCAGTATTTCGATAAAAATGTCCTATCTGTTCAGGCAAACCTGGGTTGGGAACAGGAGTATTTTCTGATTGATGAGGCACTTTACATGGCCAGGCCTGATTTGATTCTTTGCGGAAGGACTCTGATGGGACATTCCTCGTCGAAAGATCAGCAACTCGACGACCACTACTTCTCTTCCATCCCAACCCGCGTGAACCGTTTTATGCAGGATGTGGAAAATGAAGCCTACAAACTGGGCATCCCGGTAAAAACCCGTCACAATGAAGTTGCTCCCAATCAGTTTGAACTGGCGCCTATCTTTGAGGAAGCAAACCTTGCTAACGACCACAATCAGCTCATCATGGATATAATGCAAAAAATTGCACGCCGCCACAAATTCCGCATCCTTTATCACGAAAAACCGTTCCAGGGAATCAATGGCTCAGGGAAACACAACAACTGGTCGTTATCAACAAATACCGGAGTAAACCTCTATTCACCGGGGAAAAACCCAAAATCGAACCTGCTTTTCTTAACTTTCGTTATCAATACCTTGCAGGCAGTATTTGAAAACCAGGATTTGCTTCGGGCCAGCATTTACCATGCAGGAAACCAGCACCGGTTAGGTGCCAATGAAGCACCCCCATCCATCCTTTCGGTTTTTTTGGGTACCGAAGTATCGAATATGCTCGACCTGATGGAAGAGGCAGTAACAGACAACAAAATGACTCCGGATGAAAAAACAGCCCTTAAGTTAAATATCGGAAGGATTCCCGAGATTATTCTCGACAGTACCGACCGAAACCGCACCTCACCCTTTGCATTTACAGGAAATCGTTTTGAATTCAGAGCAGTAGGCTCATCCGCCAACTGCGCTTCGGCTCTTATTGTCCTTAATTCAGTGGTGGCAAAACAGCTTACCCGATTTAAAGCGCAGGTAGATGCCTTGATTGAAGAAGGAACTAAAAAAGATGAGGCAATCTTTCAGGTACTAAAAAAACTAATAATTAGTTCTAAAGCAATCCGGTTCAACGGTGACGGCTACAGCTCGGAATGGGTTAAGGAAGCAGCGGCAAGGGGGTTAACTAATGTGAACAATGTTCCTGAAGCACTTTCATCCTATATGCGACCTGAAAATGTTGAAATGTTTGAAGAATTGGGTGTATTAAATAAAGCAGAACTGAATGGACGTGTGGAAGTGGAATACGAAAAATTCATTATGAAGATTCAGATTGAATCGCGGGTGCTGGGTGATTTAGCGATCAACCACATTGTGCCAACAGCGGTTCAATATCAGACAACACTTCTCGAAAATGTAAAAAACATCAAAGAAGTGTTTCCTGCTGATGAGTTTGAAGAGCTTGCCGGAGCACGAAAAGATTTAATCAGGGAAATAGGCGGACATATATCGGCTATAAAGTTTAAGCGCAAGGAAATGATTGAAGCACGGAAAAAAGCAAACATCATAGAGCATGCGGTTGAAAAGGCAAAAGCTTACGATGAAACTGTAAGGCCTTTCCTTCAGGAAATCCGCTACCACATCGACAAACTGGAACTGATTGTTGACAACGAGCTTTGGCCGTTGCCAAAATACCGGGAGCTTCTGTTTGTAAGATAGAAAACTTAAATTCAGAGGTATTATAAGAGGTTCCGGAAAAACAGGAACCTCTTTTTTTTCATTGTATACTTAAATCACCGGAAAGCCGTTATTTTTACAGGCAATAAAATTAATATACTTTTACCTTTCCAAAGTAACAGAGGGGATGAATAGATACGTCAGGTTAATTGTATTTGCAACCATTATAACAGGTCTGGCATCATGCGGTACCGGAAAAGCAGGACGCGATGCTTTACTTTCTCATGAAATCGGTGAATATTACAGGGCGATTGAAAGATACCGGAAAGCGACCCGTAAGGAAAAAGACCGTACAAAGCGGAGGGAATATGCTTACGCTATTGCCGAATGTTACCACTATATAGGTGATTATGATCGGGCAGCATTGTACTATCAGAACGCCATTCGCAGGGGTCACGAGGATCCGGAAGCATTGTTCAATCTTGCTGAAATGCAACGCAACACCCAGGATTATGAAGATGCAATTGAAAATTACAGGTTGTACCTTGAGCTGAAGCCAGGGGAAGAAAGGGCAAGACAAGGACTTGAAGCAATCAGGAAAACCCAGGAATGGATCGAAAACCCCACACGTCACATCATCAATCCGGTGAAAGAAATCAATTCACGCGAAAGTGATTTTGCCCCGGTATTTGTGGGAGGCCGCGACAATGAAATCATTTTTACCTCGTCAAGGCAAGCCGCAACCGGAAAACGAAAAAGCAGAATTACAGGTCAGAAGTACGCTGATCTTTTCAGGGCAACCTTCAATGTGCAACGTCAGAAATGGGACCAACCAAAACTGCTTGACGAAAACCTGGTAATCAATACGGGTGATGAAGACGGTGCAGCTACCTTGTCTTTCACCGGGGAGCAAATGATTTTCACACGTTGCCGGTACGATAAAGCAGAAGCTTTAGGTGCTGAATTGTATTCCTCCTCACAGTCGAGGGGAACATGGTCGGAGCCCATAAAACTATATGTTGCAGGTGATAGTGTTACCGCTGCACATCCTGCTCTTAGCCGTGATGGTACGGTTTTGTATTTTGTTTCAGACATGCCTGGAGGATATGGAGGCAAAGACATCTGGAAAGCAGAAAAGAGCGGAAGCACTTTTACATCACCGATTAACCTGGGACCTGAAATCAATACCCCCGGCGATGAGATGTTCCCATTTATGCGTGACAACGGAGAACTCTACTTTTCATCGAACTACCATTTGGGAATGGGTGGCTTTGATATTTTTAAAGCAGTACTAAATGAAGATAAATCATGGACGGTTGAAAACATGGGTTATCCTGTAAATTCTCCATTCGATGATTTTGGTATTGCCTTTGTTGACGGACAAAACAAAGGAATGTTTTCCTCCAACAGGAAAGGTTCCAGGGGTGACGATTTATACGAATTCATGGTCCCTCCTAAAATTTTCAGGGCAGAAGGCGAGGTATTTGACAAACAAACAGGCACTGTCATTGATGGAGCAACTGTACGTATCATAGGCACTGATGGCACAAGCTTGCGTATGCGTGCCCAAAACGGAAAGTTCCAGATGAGCCTGAAACCTGAAACAGAATACGTTTTCGCCGCTTTTAAAGACGGTTACCTTCGCGATAAAGCCTCGGCAAATACTATCGGTCTTGAAGACAGTAAGAATTTCAGGTTTGAATTGTTTCTTGCCCCTACAGATATCCCGGTTAACCTGGAAAATATTAATTATGCATTTGGCAGCTGGGAGTTACTGCCCGAATCGGAAACCGCACTCGACACACTTGTGGCACTGCTCATTGTCAATCCAACCATAACCGTTGAAATCATGTCGCATACTGACCATGTAGGCAGCGATCAGTTCAATTTTGAACTCTCACAAAAGCGTGCACAAAGCGTGGTTGATTTTTTAATTGAAAGGGGTATCAGTCCGCAGCGGCTGGTTGCCAAAGGATACGGAGAAACATGGCCTAAAACGGTAACCCGAAACCTGGCACGTCAACACGAATTCCTTAACAGAGGTGACGAATTGACTGAAGCATTTATCTTAACCCTTACTGAAGAACAACAGGAAACGGCACGTGCCATCAACCGGCGGACGGAGTTCAGAGTGCTTTCAACCGACTTTATAGAACGGTTTGATGCCGAACCGGAGAGATGAGTACTCTTTGTAGCTGCAATAATTTATTCCTTTGCATCTGAAAAATTCAATACACCTGCCTGAAATTAAGCTGAATCCTGGCACTTCCTGTTTGGGGTGCCGGGTAATCCTTAAATTATTCAATAACACCAGCTAAAAAGACAAAGAAATTCATAGCAACTTCGCTACAAACTCGCTACAAACTCGCTACAAACTCGCAACAAACTCGCAACAAATTCGCTACAAATTCGCAAAATCGCGAATTTATAGCGAATTTGTTGCGAATATATTGCGAGTTTAATTTGGATCTGCAATCGAGTAAGTCATTTCAGATGAAGTGTAACCTGGAGACGAATCCAAATTTAGAAACCTGGAAGTCAGACGTAAAGCAGAATTATATGTTAAAAAGGACAGGTAAGTTTTATTCTTCCTTTTTCTTTACATTCACCAGGGCTGTTTCAAAAATTATCTTCCCCTTGTTACTGATGCCTTCGGTTATTATCCGGTAAGGCCCGGTCATATCAGAAGCTTGAAATTCAATCTCAGCCAGGTTATTTTTCAGCAAAAGATAAGGTTCCCAATAGAGAGTCGGACGCTGATCCGGTTTTTCTTCCAGGTATTGTTCGGCCATTGAGAAGGCTGGAATATAAAACTCACGTGCCTGGTGAAAGCCTCTAATTCTGGGGGTAATTCTACCATTGATGTTCCGTGCATATTCATCATGGAATGAGTCAAATCCGCTTTTTGTAAGGATAGAGATAACGCCTCCGTCTTTTTTAGTTACATCAATTGCTGCATCACCCACTTTCAGATCTATTTTTGGATTGATTATCTCAACTTTAATAATTTCTTTCATTGGAATATATTTTATTCTATCCAGATCTTTTTCAATATAATCATCTATAAAAAAAAGCGGAGGTTTATCTGAGGTTCCAATTCTGATTTCATTCTCTCCATAAACAAATATCCCAGGCACTTCAAATTCCAGATACTTTATTATGTCATAATGTTCCCTGTCGGCATCGGTAAGCATAAATCCTTTATCAGGAAATCCATGATTACCGACAACCACCGGTCCTGATTTATATTCTTCAATAATCTCCACATCACCCAGAAGAATACTTCCGTGCTCCAGCTCAAATTCACGCTCAGCGAGGTGGCGGTTAAAGCTGGCCAGGTTGATTCCTTCATGCTCCTCAATTCTGCGGGTTACCCTGCTTAGGTTAAGTGGAGAAACTATTGAATCAAACAGCGATTCCAATTTAAGTGAAACCTGAACGTTTTGTCGTCCCCGGTGGTTCCATGCATTGATCATTACCAGCGCTGAATTTTTTAGGTACAACCTGTTGAAACTATACCTTCCGTTTTCATCGGTGGTATCCTTTAAAATAAGAAACTGCCCGGAAAACGGTCCTAATTCAACCAACCCTCCTGAAACCGGTTTCCCGCTCCACAAAGTTTTCACCTGCCCTGAAATGGTAATACCTGTATCATCCCAATCCGGCAGCGGCTTATCAAAATAAGGGATAATTTCATCCCAATAGTACCTCCGCCATCCATTTATCATCATTACCAGGTTCAATTTTTCACCGGCAGTAATATTTTCTTCATCTGTAAAGCAGGAAGCCGGTGATTCAACCGGTCCTTTGAGTTCTGAATCCAGGAGCAGGTAACTCTCAATGGTTTGAGATTTGCCTTCCTTACTGAAATAGTTTTCGTTTACCACTGCAACTGAGATTCCGTTACTAAGGCTGTCATCCACGGAGTTTAACAAAGATTCAATTTGCAGTGTAATCTGCTCACGCGGAAGGTATTCTTTTTTGCCGGGTGATATCCGGAGGTATTTCTCATCAGCATTACGTACGAATACAAGACGTTCGGAAAGTATGTCATTTTGCTCGTCATGCAGTGTGATTTTTGAGATTCCATGAGGAAAATGGCCTTTGTATATGCTGACCGCTTGCTGAAATTCATCCATTAAAACCTGTTCGCGAAAAAGTTCCTGACCTTTGTGGGAAGCAATAAGCATCAGGTTCCGTTTGCCAACGGATTTAAAGTTACGGTTAAAAACAAATTGCAGGTTTGTTCCGCTTTCCCGGTAATGCAGTGAAACTCCGTCGGGAGAAGCAGCTGCAATGGGGAACTTCAACCCGGGATGACCATCGATTTGGGCAACGTATTCTTTCCCCTCCTGAGGCATCATCACAAACTTACCCATTCCCTTGTACGTAGTTTCAAACGTAGCAACTTCCAGTCCGGAATTATCCACAACCTTGCCGGTTACAGGAATTCCTTTCCCTGATTTGTCAATCGCTTTAAACGCGATGTGGTTAACTGCATTTAATACCAGGTTACCGCCTTCAGGTAAGAAGGCAACATCAATATCTTCCATTACTCCCGACTTTCCCCCGGACTCTGGCAAATCAGTAGTACGGACAACGGCAATGTTTTGATGAAAAAAGCTTTCTTCCCCAAAATTCCTCAGATACCTGGTATAAGCCCTTAAGGTATACTGACCGTTAGGAAGAAATTCAGGAAGATGAAAGTCATTGTTGGCGACGCCATTAACCGAGAGCATCAATCGTCTGTCAATTACATCTCCAGCTTCCGAAATAAGTTCTACGTAAACATTTTTGAACCCGGGAATAAGCTGGTGATTTATACCGCTAACCAGATACGACTTAAACCATACATTATCGCCGGGCGAATAAAATTCTCTATCGATGTGCAGGTAAAGTTTTTCGTAAAGTATTGTATCGGACACTGTTCCCGGTTGTTTCAGCACCTGGCTGCTGCCACCCAGGGTGGTTAAAATAATCAGGATAAATGTCAGAATCTGTTTCATCAAGTGCTTATTTGATTTAAATATAAAATAAATTGTTTGTTTTTAACCTTAAAGTAGCCGCGATCCGTCTTTTTTATTTTCAAGTAATAATGCACCGAATTATCATCCTGTCTTGTGTCTTGTGTCTGTTCGTCTTGATACTAAAGTCATGAAAATATTACTTAAAAGACACAAGATCAATAGACACAAGTATCAAGACTCATGCCTGCTCTGGCAGCATGATTTGTTTTCCTAAAGATGTTTAGAAACCGGTTTATAATCCTGTCTTGTGTCTTGTGTCTGTTCGTCTTGATACTAAAGTCATGAAAATATTACTTAAAAGACACAAGATCAATAGACACAAGTATCAAGATTCATGCCTGCTGTGGCAGCATGATTTGTTTTCCTAAAGTTGCTTAGAAACCAGTATATGATCCTGTCTTGTGTCTTATGTCTGTTCGTCTTGATACTATTTCCCTGGAAGTTAATTACATAAGAGAATTAAAATCTCATACGGTATTCAATACCCAGGATATTCACCGATGATTTGTCGGAGTAAAAATCATGGAGCCGGTAGTACAGTCCTACACGATGAGGGCCTCCCAATTTCCGGGTAAATCCAATATCGTATCTTAGTTTTTGTTTTTCTTTTTTTGTAGAATTATAGAACAGCTCGCTGCTCGCAAAGGGCCTGATTTTATTTCCTTTTATATTGTATTCCACTTTTACCCTGGGTCGAAGAAACTTTTCAGATAAATTTTCATTTGCTTCAGAAAAGTTTGTATACCTTCCGCGGAATGCAATTTCAAAGCGGTCGATGTCTTTTTTTAAATGGGTATCAAAGGCAAATCGTGTATAAGTTACATTGCCCCTGTCTTTAACTTCGGTATCTATACGGTAGGCTGCAGCAAATTTTACAAATGAGAGGGGCTCAAATGAGAGCTGCCCCTGCAGCAGGTATTCATCGGGTTTAAACTGGTCCTGCAGACGAATCTCGGGCGTTAAACTAAACGCAAACCATTCGAGAAAATCTTTCCGGAATTCCAGTTCAATCCAGGTACCGAACTTTTCGGTCTGCCCATAGGTAATAACACTGGCTGTCCAGAAAAAAACAAATAAAATTACAACGCGTTTCATGCATTTTTCTCCTTATTTGAATAGCCGTTATTGTCGTAAAACACAGTAAGCCATGCCGATTTGCGTTTATAATCAATGCGGTCTACCTCGAATCTCCTAATTTTCATACCTGTGCGGGTTTCCAGGTCTTCCATCAACTCAGCTTCCTTGTCGCGGTGCATGTTGTCGAGGTTATTATAAATAATAACCATTGAGTTTTCCTGACGTATCATCAAAATCTTTTCCAGTGCCCAGAGAGCACCTATCAGCAACAGGTTAACAAACGTAAGCTCGATGTATCCAAAATAATCTTTTGAGAGTGCATTGAGCACCGAAACGGTAATAATGACAAAAAGATAAGTCATTTCTTTCGGTGGTATCGTATCGGTTCGGTACCGTATAATACCGAATATGGCAAATAATCCAAGAGCAAAACCCAGCTCAATTGAAACATTTTCCAAAAGATAGCTGAGCAGGAATACCGCTATACTTATGGCAAAATAACTAAAATAAAACTCTTTTCTTTTACTAATCCGGGCATATAGCAGTACCACAATAATAAATGTGACTGCCAGGTTAAATGCAAATCGTAACGCAAGCGTTGTCATTATATCCACCTGGAATTGAGTAATTAAATTAAGTTGATCAAACATTCCGGTTCTTTTCAGCGTAATTGTTGAATTAAAATATAAACAATTGACAAAAATGAGGAAAATAAATCAACAAAACATGAATTAAAAACAGTTTCTGTTTATCAATGCGATAAAATTCATAATCGTTTATTTTCTGCTTATTTTTGTGCCTTGAAACCGGGAAACCTAAATCATTAAAAATGTTAGTAAAAAATAACATGACCTTCCTGATAAAATACATAACTGACTGTAAAAAGAAGAAATTTGTATTACTACTTTTTTGGCTGTCTTATTTTGTTGTACAAGCCAGTTCCCCATTGGTAATCAGCGAAAACATGTATTATGTTGACCACTCCCGGAGATTGATAGTAATTAATCAAAATACTGAACAAATAAATGCT
Source organism: Mariniphaga sp. (assembly GCA_041684965.1). Taxonomy (GTDB): domain Bacteria; phylum Bacteroidota; class Bacteroidia; order Bacteroidales; family Prolixibacteraceae; genus Mariniphaga. Next base: position 14,734 of record JAWLGR010000036.1, on the reverse strand, counting down.
CAGGAGGCAGGACCCAAAACTGAAATAGCACTTGATGAACCGTATTATTTCATTCATCCGGTATCCGCCGTTGAAGTTGGGTTAGCATATGAAGTTATTAATTCCGATGAAAAAACATACCAGGTGTATTTCACACGGTTACCCCTTATAAGCATCTCCACTCCAAATGAAATAGTAGACGAACCACGGGTTTTTGCAGAATTTACACTTTCAGAATCAAACGGCAGCGTTATACATTCAAATATTGGAATCGAATACAGAGGGGCGTGGAGCCAGTCACTGCCAAAAAAATCATTACGGATTGAGCTGTGGGAAGACCGGGCGGGGCAGGTGACGAAAAACATAAGTTTATGCGGAATGCGTTCCGATGATGACTGGAATCTACAGGCAATGTTTAATGAACCGCTCCGGTTGCGAAGTAAAACCAGCAATGAACTTTGGAAAACATTTCATAAGTTATATTACCACAAGCAGGAGCCGACCGCTGTAAACGGTATCGAAATGCAATACGTTGAACTTTTTATAAATGGTGAATACCGTGGCATTTATGCATTAAGTGAAAGGGTAGACAGAAAGCAGCTGCAATTGAAGAACTTCGATTACGCCATCCGGGGCGAATTATATAAAGCAGTTGACTGGGGAAATCCTACCCTCCGCTCAATATCCGACTACGATAACAGTGAAGATTTCTGGGATGGCTTTGAATACCACCATCCTGAAGAAGAAATTGACTGGATTAATCTGTATGGATTCATTGATTTTGTTTTGAATGATCCGGATCATTTTTTCTATTCTTTCTATCCATCTATTTTCGAAATAAACAATGCGGTAGATTATTATTTGTTTCTGAATCTTTTAAGGGCTAACGACAACACCGGAAAAAACATCTTTATTGCACGTTATGATTATGAGGAGCCTTATTTTTACATCCCCTGGGATTTGGATGGGGTATTTGGAACCATGTGGCGAGGCGACAAGGATAACTTCGCCTGGGATATTCTTTCAAACGGTTTGTACGACCGGTTGATTCATGACTGTAAAAAAAACGGATTCTATGACCGGATGACAACCAGGTGGAACACGTTAAGAAAAAATGAATTTTCGCACCCATACCTTATGAACCTGATGAACAAAAATTTTCAGTATCTGTACGAAAACGGTGCTTACGAAAGAGAATCAAAAGCATGGAATTCCTATCAAGTGGATGAAACCCACCTGGATTATATATCCAACTGGTTATCTGCCAGATTAACATTTTTAGATGAGGAATTCAATAAGCCTTGCACTCCGCATGATAATTCAGGTCATGAAGAGGATCTGGTGGTAGTTTTTCCAAATCCTGCTCATAATTATCTGAATATTGAAATAAAAGCAGGAATAATGCCCTTTGAACTTAAGCTGTATAATAATTTTGGACAACCGGTTTATTCAAAAATGTTGAGAAATAAATCCCAAACAATGCATCTTCCAAACTTGATCCCCGGAATGTATTTTGTTACAATACAAAACCGGAATTTCTTAAACACAAAAAAAATAATAGTCCATTAACCGAAGGATTTTGTTGTTCCATCCGGTTCAAATAATTTTTTATCCGCTAAAATGAGAACAGCAAACGGATAATAAGCTTAAATACGATTCAGACCTATGGCTGCTGAACCAGCCAAGCAGAACAACAGGTTTATGCAAGAGTGGCTTTTGCTACCCTTAAAACATTTCCACCAAGTATTTTTTGAATATCATCATCCGAATACCCCATCTGCACCATGCCAACCGTAAAAAGAGGGAAGTTGGTCCATGCAGTACTCCGGCTCATTTCCGGGCTGGTTTTGAAAGGTTCATCTGCCCAAAGCTGTTCCCATGCAGACCTTGATGAGTTGGCAGGTCTTTTTGATAATTCCTTAATTTTTCCCCATTCTTTGTTTGAATATTGTGACCAATAGGCAACATCGGTGGCAATGGCTACATGCCTGGAGCCGTATTTTTTATACACATAATCAATGTGACGCATCATTTCTGCAATATCGCCTGAGCCACCAAGGAAACGGGGAACCACACAAATTCCGATGTAGCTGTCTTTATCGGCAAGCGCTTTAATGACTTCATCGGGTTTTGAACGAATGACTTTATTCCGGGATGCAACCACACTGTGGCTGACAACCGCTGGCTTTTCTGACAATTGAATGGTCTCAAGGCTTGTTTGCCATCCTGAATGTGACACATCGGGCATTACACCTACCTTGTTCATCTCTTTGACAACAGCCCTGCCGAAGTCACTCAGTCCTCCGTTTGCGGTTTCTGCACACCCGTCACCTATCAGGTTACGGCGGTTATAGGTCACGTGCATCATGCGTATACCGAGTTGAAAGAATATTTTTATATATGCCAGCTCTTCTTCTACCGATACAAAATTCATTGGCATTGGGACCCCGTTGCCTGTCAGGTAAACTGCATGTTTGTTTTCCTTTTTGGCCCTGACAATATCATCGGGGAAAGCGGCTTTAATCAAAAAATCACCAATTTTGTCGGTGGCATAGGTAAACCGCGCAAGGCGTTTTAAAAGGATATCTATGCGGTTGTTTTCCTCACCGGCATTCTGACCTACACAGGTAACTCCTGCAGCTTTCCATGCATTTTCAAACTCCTTTCTTTCCCGCTCATTGTCTGCATAGAGGGTCATCATCATATCTTCACGCATGTTTTGCAATTCGAGTGCAGAAGCATTATCATTAACTGCCTCCGCTATTGCAGCACCATTAATCGATCTGGGGATAAAACCATAAGGTTCCCACACAAGTGAATTGCGGTGAAGCTCCAGGCCATGTTCCAGCTGGGCTTTGGTAGGTTTCAAAATGCTCAGGGCAACTTCATAATTTCGCTTCATGTCGTCGGTCATGTAATAGTCGTTCTGGCTTTGTTTCATTATTGTTCCCATTAAGCCCGACTTGAAACCGGTTGAAGTAAGAAATGTCAGTCCTGCAGTTGTACCCAAAAACTGACCACGTGTCATTTTCGACTTTCCCATATTATTCTGTTTTACGATTCTTTGGAAGCTTAAAGATGGTTTTTTATTTGGAAATGGAAAAGCATTCCGGAAGGAATTCTGCTGCCGTAACAGCACCTTGATTTTCTTGCTTCGATTTAAGATGCAAATGATTTATTTACTTTTATTTCATTGTGTTTAGATTTTAAAATTTTCTATACCGACAATTTATAAAATGTATAGATTTTGCTGATTTCTTTCCAAAAGAAAATATATTTGTATAATTCGTTGCACCTTGATAAATTCAAAGATCCAAACTCCCCTGCACCTGATGCCGCCTTTCATTTATATTGGATGGATTTTTATTGACAACGAAAAGATATTAATACGACCATAAAAACTTTAAGATGAGACTAATTCAGACTACTTTGATTTTGTTTATTGCTTTACTTGCCGGATGTTCAGGAAACAGCAATGATGCTCTTCACATTCGTGTTGATGCTTCGCAAAAAATTCATACACTCCAGGGCGGACTGGGAGCTTCGTGGCATGCTATCAGCAAGGAAATACCATTGAACCTTGAAGGATATAAATATCTTCCGCAAGGCAGTACACCCCGTGGCAGCGCCTATGGAGGCAATCCTTCTGTTACCAGTAAAGAGGGATGGAAGCAGGTAACCGATCATGCTTCCTGGCTTGGCCTGAACTTCATTCGTGTTGAAATGAGCCAGCGGATGTATGAGTCCGAACGACGCCAGTTCGACTGGGATAACGAAGAGATGCAGGCATTGTACAATATTCTGGACTGGTGCCAGGAAAACGAAGCCGATGTTCTCCTGCAACAGATGTGGCGGTATGTTGACTGGAATGCTATCCCGGAAGTTCACCCGCTGGTAAGCGCCCCAAAGAGTGCGGAAGATTTTGTTTACAGCATAGGAACATTGGTGGAGCACCTGGTAAATACAAAAGGCTACTCCTGCATTAAATATTTCGGTATGACCAACGAGCCTCCAGGTGGAACATGGGGCTCATGGTGGGAATACGGCGGTGAGGAAGGCTCCATTAACGATGTATGGAAAATGCTTCACGAAGAATTTACCGAACGGGGAATAAAAGTTCTGATCTCCGGCCCAGGCTGGACCGACATGCCTCCGTTTGAGGAAGAAAAACTTGTATTCGCTCCTTATATGAAAAGCATAGACATTCATTCTTATCATGGTGTAACACCTGCCGGAGAGGAAAATCTCAGGAAGTGGGCTGCCTGGTCGCACAATCAGGGAAAGCCGTTTTTCCTTACAGAATTTGGAAACATGAATCTTGGCTGGAGAGGAGATAACCCCGCTCCAAAAACATTTGATGCTGCACTTTCCAATGCGCAGGATGTAATCCGGGGGTTGCGTGTTAATGTTGACGGGTTTAACCGCTGGAGCTTTACCAACCGGGGTGACCTTGACGGGCAATGGCAACTTATTCAGACATGGGACAGGGATAAAAAGGAATACCTGGCTGACATTGTTCCGGAAAGAGAAGCCTATTATGGGTTTGCCATCCTTTCCCGTTTCTTTTCCAAATATGCTTCAACTGTAAGCTGCGATTCAAATGTACCCGACAGCCTTTTAATGAAGGCTGCCCTTTTAAGTCCAAAAGGCGAACTGAGTGTTTTTCTGGTGAACCTGCAGGATACACCGGTTGATGTGTTACTCGAGGTAGTAAACCTTCCGGAGAAAACAATGCATATTTACCAGGTATCAGAAGAAATCCTGGCCCGGTCTGAATATGAAATGAATGCCATTGAAACTTTTTCTTCACGGAAAAGCAAACAATTGCTGCTGCCTGCCCGGAGCATTACTACTGTATCGAGTAATCATCTAAAGGATTCTGACAACGGAATAATCGTAAACTGAGTGCTTCTAATAGGGGATATTGCAATACGGGATTTTTTCAAAATTTTATCTGGGGAGAATTTTACCATATCAGGATAAACCATCACAAACAATGGACTGGCTTTGAGTATCTATAACTCAAGCAACCCCTTTATTTCACTATAATAATTTCTGCCACTTGTCAGTCTGGTCTGTTCATAATCATCCATAACAAGTACATACCGGTTATTGAAATGTTTATGTACTTCCCTGATAAGATTTTTGTTAACAAGGTATGATTTATGAATTCTTAAAAACTGATGGATAAGCTTTTCCTCCATTTTTTTAAGACTGCAATCCAGCAAGTGCGATTTAGCATGTTTTGTGACCAGGGTTACATATTTCTCATCCGCCATAAAATAAGAAACATCTTCCACCTTTACAAAAACTACACGGTCTCCGGATTTCACCGGAATGGAAGTCACATCCTCCCTTTTGTTCAGGAAATTCAGTTTCCCGGATAATTCCTGAAGGTTAAAGTCATTTTGGCGCCCGCTAAACTTCTTCAATTTATTTATACATCCTTCAAAACGATCCCTGGTAAAAGGTTTTAATAGATAATCAACACATAGTGAATCAAAAGTCCGAAGGGCGAATTCATCATAGGCTGTACAAAAAACGACAACCGGATTATACCGTATCTGCTTTAGAACTTCAAAACCATCTTTCCCCGGCATTTGAATATCAAGGAATATCAAATCGGGCTGAGCGCTGTCAATCAATTCCACCGCTATATTTCCATTATCTGCTTCTCCAACAACTTCAATGATATCAGGGAAGTCTGCAGACAGCTTATTTAACCGCAACCTGGCAGGTAATTCATCATCAATAATAATGGTTTTGTATGGTTTCATATTCCCAATGTTTAAAGTTGACCCTTTAAAGTTACCTGGATAAATTTATTTTTCCCATTATACCAGTTTAAAACAGCATCATCACCATATAATAACTGCAGTTTGTCGTGCAAATTCTGCAATCCATATCCGGTTACCGGCTCATCAGGAAAATCCGGACCATTATCATATACCTTAATTATCAAATCATTCTGCTCCTGCTTAACTTCAATTTTCAAGATGCCCTGTTCTGTAATTTTAGCCAGTCCATGTTTTAGCGCATTCTCCACTAAGGGCTGAATTAAAAAGCGGGGGATTTCCTTTCTCAACAGGTGCTCCTCTGCTTTTATTGTATACTGTAACTTTTCGTCGAAACGAAGTTTTTCCACTTCAAGGAATTTAGTTACCATCTCTAACTCCTCTTCAACAGTAGCATAAGTTTTGTCCTCTTTGTTTATCGAATACCTGAACAAAGAAGAAAGAGAGATTGCCATTCTTTCTGTTTTATCAGGGTCCAGATGAGCCAGGCCGGCAATGGAATTCAGCGAATTGTAAAGGAAATGAGGATTGATGCGCGAATAAAGTGCATTCAGTTCAGCCTGATTTTTTAATTCCCGCATTCTTGCTATTTCCACATCCTTTTGATTTACCATACTCTGAATGCGAAGATTCAGAATGTTGAACACTATTCGTAAGCCAGCAACCAAAATCGCAATAAAAGCAAGATAAAAAGTATTCTCAAAATGAATAGAGATATTTTCTTTCGTTGAATAAAATACAATAAAGGCAGCCATGATGATAAGCAGGGTTATTAAAATAGAAAAAAAAGTAGACAGGAAAATCAAAACCTGCTTTTGAATGATATTGGATATCCTCTTTGTTATTTCTTTTTCAATCAAAAACATAATCGATGCAGCTAAAAAACCAAGTATCAGGGAATTTATAAAACTCACTTTCATCGTTTTTAATATATGGAAACCTATGAGTAATCCGCTTTGCTGCGGCATCATAATAAGTACATATAAAAGGGCAATTGATACTGAAATTAAAATACCATTTAGCAGATACCTCTTATATGAAAGATTTTTCCTGCCTACTGCGCCTCCCGACAAGAAATAGAAAAATAAAAAAACTGAAATTAATATTCCACCTATCAATGGAGCATATACCAGATAGTTTTGATACCTCAGATGGATATAGTAGAAGAATCCTCTGATTGCAATCATGTTTTTTCTTAACTCACTATAGAAGTTCTCAGAGTAAAGCTTTCGGATTAAATTCTTATCTATCTCATGTAGTTTTGCAGTTTCAGGTTTGCCTGAATCAAAAATTCCACCATATTCGGATTTACCATGCCTTGGTTCATATATCTTCGTTAAATTTCTGAAAACAAAATAATAAAGAGGGGATACTTCTTTTGGCTTATTAAAATCTCCGGCATTTAATTGTAGTCTGGTATTCAGAATCTGTGACCCGACAATTTTTTGAAAAGTACGGTTTGTTATTACACTATACTCAGGTTCACGGATAATAAAAAAATTCCCATCTTCCTTTACCAGGCTCACATTGATTGTTTGAATCAATTGATTCAGTTCATCAATTAGTTCAATGACTACAGCTGAATCCTGAGAGCTTTCAGCTCCTTTCAATATAATCCGGATGTCTTCTTCATAGCGGGTTGCCTTCGTTTTACTGCCATCAAACAACCGTTCACCTATAACTTTCCAGGTAATTATATCATAGGTGTTATTGCCTTGTGCACCCAGTCTGACCAAAACGATTAAAATAAAAGCTGAAATAAAGATTACTTGTTTCATCATGATTTGAAATTGATTTTATTTCAAATATGCACTATTTACAAACAGTGGAAGAAAATATTCCGATGAAGTGCAGATTTAAAAGACTAAACTGCAAACGAGAAAGTTTAAGTACTGCCAAATTATCCCTTGTCATCTGCATCATTAATAATTTGTTGTTTATTTTTCATCAGAGGCAACTACATCGAAAGCTGCCTCATGGAAAATAATTTTTCCGTTTTTATTTATTCCCTCTGCAATTATCATGTATTTGCCTGGCATATCAGAAGTATAAAACTCAAGTTTGGCGCTTCCGTTCTCAAAAATAACATACGGCTCCCAGTATAGCGTTGGACGCTGATCGGGTCTTTCAGTGGAATCCTGCTCAGCAAGCGGATATGTTGGGGAATAAAACTCCCGTGATTGACTGAATCCTCTAATGCGTGGAGTAATCCTTCCATGAATGATCCGTACAAATTCATTATGAAAAGAGCCAAACCCTTTTTTGGTAAGAATTGAAATTACGCCTCCATTTTTTTGGGTAAAATCCATGGAACCTACTGAAAAGTCCACACTTGGAGGATAAACTTCAATTTTCATGATTTCCTTCATTTGAATAATTTTTATTCTTTCTAATGAGGGTTCAACATAATCATCTATAAAAAATAACGGATTTTTATCTGCTGTACCTATTCTGATTTCAAAATCTGCATAAACAAATACCCCCGGTACTTCAAATTCCAAATATTTAATAATGTCGTAATACGCCTCCCTGTCGGCATCGGTAAGCGTAAATTCTCTGGCACCGAATCCATAAATCCCTGTGACCATCGGCCCTGATTTGTATTCCTTAGTTATCTCCACTTCCCCTAAGAGTATGCTTCCATGCTCCAGCTCAAACTCCCGCCGGGCCAGGTGTCGGTTAAAACTGGCACGGCTGTATTCTTCATGCAATTCAATATTTCGTGCTGTCCGGTTTATTTTTTCAAAAGGAACTACCGTATCAAAAAGAGCAGTAGGTTCATAAAATACCTGCGTGCTTTGTCTTCCCTTTTGATTAAAGGCATTTAACATTACCAAGGCCGAATCTTTCAGAAACAGCCGATTAAAGCTGAACCTTCCTGCCTCGTCGGTAGTATCTTTTAGTATCAGGAACTCACTGGAGAAAGGCCCCAGTTCAACTGTACCCCCAACCACGGGATCGCTGCCCCAAAGTGTCTTTACCTGCCCCTCAATGGTAAGGCCTGTATCATCCCATCCGGGAAGTGGTTTGTTAAAATAATCCTGCAATTCATCCCAGTAATACCTGCGCCAGCCGTTTACCATCATTACAAGGTCTAGTTTCTCACCGGCGCTGATGGATTCTTCATCTGTAAAACAGGAAGCAGGCGATTCAACCGGCCCCTTCAGCTCAGAATCAAGCAGCAGGTAACTTTCAATGGTTTGTGTCCTGCCCCCTTCGCTGAAATAGGCATCGTTTACCACTGCTACTGATAATCCTGTTACTATGCTGTCTTCACCGGGGTCCAGCAGGGATTCAATTTCCAGTTTTATCTTCTCACGGGGCTGGTATTCTTTTTTGTCTGAAGTTATCGTGAGTGTTTTTCCATCCGAATTCCTAACAAATACAAGCCGCTCTGCCAGGACGTTGTTTTGTTCATCGTACAGAGTTATTTTCGATATTCCATGTGGGAAAAACCCTTTATAAATATCCACCGGATGCTGGAATCCAGTCATCTCAACCTCCTCAGTAAAAAGTTCCTGCCCCTTGTGTGAAGCAAGTAAGGTCAGGTTGCGGTTGCCTGTCGATTTAAAATTGCGGTTGAGAATGAACTGAAGGTTGATTCCGTTTTCGCGGTAATGCATGGAAACACCATCGGGAAGGGCTTCTTAAGGAATATTGAAAATCAGGGTAACCATCAACCCGGGCATAATACTTTTTCCCTTCCTGGGGCATAAAGACAAACATTCCCATTCCCTTGTACCTGCTTTCGAAAGAGGCTATTTCCTGCCCGTTTTCGTCCATTATTTTCCCGGTTACCTGTATTCCTCTTCCCGATTTGTCGATGGCTTTAAAGGCTACATAGTTGGCAGCATTCAGAACAAAATTACCCCCTTCTGGCAAAAATGAAATATCAATTGTTTTTTGTTCTTCATTTTCCTCCTTAAAAACAGGAGTATCGGTTGTACGCGATACTGCAATTTTCTGATGAAACAGGCTCTCTTCCCCGAAGTTTTGCAAATATCTGGTATACGCCCGGATGGTATACTGGCCTGTTGGCAGGGTATCGGGCAGGTGAAAATCATTGTTGGAAACCCCGTATATCGAAAGCATCAGCCGCTGGTCTATTACCCGTCCATCTTCCGCTATAAGCTCAACGTACACGTTTTTAAACCCGGGGATTGGCTGGTTATTTATTCCGCTAACCAGGTATGCCTTGAACCATACATCATCGCCCGGCGAATAAATTTCCCTGTCGATGTGGAGGTAAAGTTTTTCGTACAGGATGGTGTCACCCTGAAGTATCATTCCCGGAATCACCTGGCTGAAGACATAACTCTGGCAGGCAATAAAAAAACAAATGGTTAAGAATAAGTTTTTCATGAGTAGTATCCTTTAATTTATCATCAATTCACGTTTCCCGGCTGAAAATCATACGGCAGCATGGTCCCCTTTATTACCTATTTCAGGTCCGAACATAATAGAATTGTCAGGTCGGGAACCGTCAAGCACCACAATGGTCTCAGTTTGATGTTATTTAATTTATTACAAAACCTAAATACCGCCATGTATATTATTTATTGAAATACATTGAAAGCTGCCTCATGGTAACAAATCTTCCCGTTTTTACTGATTCCTTCGGCGATTACCCTGTATGTTCCCTTCATGTCTGAAGCATAGAATTCCAGATTTGCAATGCCGTTTTCAAAGACTGCATGAGGCTCCCAATAAAGTGTTGGACGTTGGTCGGGCTTTTCTGTTGAGTCCTGTTCAGATAAAGGATAAGCCGGAGCATAGAATTCCCGGGCTTGCCTGAACCCTCTTATGCGGGGAGTAATGCGGCCATGAATGTTGCGAACAAATTCATAATTAAAAGTGCCAAACCCTGTTCTGGTTAATATTGATATTAATCCATTCAGGGGTGAATTTATCATTTTTGAAGGATAAATTATTTCAATTTTTACTATATCCTTTAAAGGTAGAAATTTTACTATTTCCAGATTTTCTAACATATCGTCTACAAAAAATAATGGAGTTCCACTCGAATTATTTATTCTTACCGAATCCTCTTCGTATTCAAATACACCTGGTACCTCAAAGTGCAGAAATTTGAATAGATTGTTATATTCCCGGTCAGCATCAGAAAGTGTAAATTCTCTGTCGGGAAATCCATAATTACCTGTTACTACCGGGCCTGATTTGTACTCCTCAACCACCTCCACTTCTCCCAGTAAAATGCTGCCGTATTCCAGTTGGAACTCACGTTCGGCCAGGTGTCGGTTAAAACTGGTGCGGCTGTACCCTTCATGCATCTCAATGTTCCGGGATGCCCGGTTTATTTCTTCTGGATGGACTGCAGTATCAAAAAGAGCAACGGGTTCATAAAATACCTGCGTGCTTTGTCTTCCCTTTTGATTAAAGGCATTTAACATGACCACGGCAGAGTCTTTCAGAAACAGCCTGTTAAAGCTGAACCTTCCTGCCTCATCAGTAGTATCCTTTAATATCAGGAACTCACTGGAAAAAGGTCCCAGTTCAACTGTTCCTCCGACCACCGGATCACTGCCCCAGAGCGTCTTTACTTCCCCTTCAATGGCAAGCCCTGCATCGTCCCAGCCGGGCAGCGGATTATTAAAACGATCTTTCAGTTCATCCCAGTAATACCTTCGCCAGCCGTTTACCATCATCACCAGGTCCAGCTTCTCATCGGCGCTGATGGATTCTTCATCTGTAAAACAGGAAGCCGGGGATTCAACCGGCCCCTTCAGCTCAGAATCAAGCAGCAGGTAACTTTCAATGGTTTGTGTCCTGCCCCCTTCGCTGAAATAGGCATCGTTTACCACTGCTACTGATAATCCTGTTACTATGCTGTCTTCACCGGGGTCCAGCAGGGATTCAATTTCCAGTTTTATCTTCTCACGGGGCTGGTATTCTTTTTTGTCTGAAGTTATCGTGAGTGTTTTTCCATCCGAATTCCTAACAAATACAAGCCGCTCTGCCAGGACGTTGTTTTGTTCATCGTACAGGGTGATTTTCGTTATCCCATGTGGAAAAAACCCTTTATAAATATCCACCGGATGCTGGAAACCAGTCATCTCAACTTCCTCGGTAAAGAGTTCCTGTCCCTTGTGCGATGCAAGTAAGGTCAGGTTACGGTTACCTGTCGATTTAAAGTTGCGGTTGAGGATGAACTGAAGGTTGATTCCGTTTTCGCGGTAATGCATGGAAACACCATCGGGAAGGGCATCTTCAAAGGAATATTGAAAATCAGGGTAACCATCAACCCGGGCATAATACTTTTTCCCTTCCTGGGGCATAAAGACAAACATTCCCATTCCCTTGTACCTGCTTTCGAAAGAGGCAACCTCCTGTCCGGTTTCATCCGTTATTTTCCCGCTTACCTGTATTCCCCTGCCCGTTTCGTCAATGGCTTTAAAGGCTACATAATTAGTAGCATTCAAAACAAGATGTCCTCCTTCGGGCAAGAATGAGACATCAATTGTTTTTTGTTCTTCATTTTTCTCTTTAATAACAGGAGTATCGGTTGTACGAGATACGGCAATTTTCTGATGAAACAGGCTCTCTTCCCCGAAGTTTTGCAAATATCTGGTATACGCCCGGATGGTATACTGGCCCGTTGGCAAGGTAGCGGGCAGGTGAAAATCATTGTTGGAAACCCCGTATATCGAAAGCATCAGCCGCTGGTCAATTACCCGTCCATCTTCCGCTATAAGCTCAACGTACACGTTTTTAAACCCGGGGATTGGCTGGTTATTTATTCCGCTAACCAGGTATGCCTTAAACCATACATCATCGCCCGGCGAATAAATTTCCCTGTCGATGTGGAGGTAAAGTTTTTCGTACAGGATGGTGTCATCCTGAAGTATCCCGTCCGGAATCATCTGGCTGAAAACAAAACTTTGACAGGCAATAAAAAAACAAATGGTTAAGAATAAGTTTTTCATGAGTAGTATCCTTTAATTTATCATCATTTCACGTTTCCCGGCTGAAAATCATACGGCAGCATGGCCCCCACACGTTTGTTTCCTATTTCAGGTCCGAACATGATGGAATTGTCAGGTCGGGAACCGTCAGCACCACAATGGTCTCAGTTTGATGTTATTTAATTTATTACAAAAATTAAGTACCGCCATGTATATTATTTATTGAACTACATTGAATGCTGCCTCATGGTAACAAATCTTCCCGTTTTTACTGATTCCTTCGGCGATTATACGGTAGGGTCCAGGCATATCGGATGCAAAAAACTCAACATTGGCTTTGTTTTTTTCGAGGTGTACATAGGGTGCCCAATGCATAGTCGGCCGGTAATCGGGGTTTTTTGATGAGTTCGGTTCTTCCAACGGATATGCCGGAGTGTAATATTCCCTTGCCTGGTGAAATCCCGGAACCTGAACTATTATCCTTCCGTTTATGTTACGGACAAACTTTTGGTGAAAGGTTTCGTATCTGTTTTTGGTTAAAATAGAAACTGCACCACCATCTTTTGGTAACCCATAGCCTGAACTGTCAATAACTCCTATTTTGATTCTTGGATTAAAAATTTCCACTTTTACTATTTCGTCTAACGGCAGGTTTTTTATAAAATCAAAATCTTTTACTTCTAAATCATCCACATAAAATTTCGGAGGTTCTTTTGCAAGACCTATTTTAATATTATCTTCTTCATCCAGGAATATCCCAAGTGCTTCAAATTCCAGAAACTTTACAATGGAAGAATATTCCTCCTTGTCCTTGCCGGAAAGAATCAATTCCCGGTCACGGAAACCATAGTTACCTGTAACCACCGCTCCTGATTTATATTTCTCGATCACATCAACTTCGCCTAAGAGTATGCTGCCTCTTTCAAGTTCAAACTCCCGTTCAGCCAGGTGGCGATAAAAACTGGTTTGGTTGTGGTTTTCATGTAATCCAACATTCCTGGCAGCCTGGTATATTTCTTCAAAAGGTACAACTGTATCAAAAAGAGCAGCGGGCTCATAGTTAACCTCTACATTCCTTTTTCCCTTTTCATTGAAGGCATTTACCATTACCTGGGCCGAATCTTTCAGGTAAAGGCGTTTAAAGCTGAACCTTCCTGCCTCGTCGATAGTATCTTTTAAAATCAGAAAATCTCCCGAAAAGGGACCAAATTCAACCGTTCCTCCAACAACCGGTTCTCTGCGTGAAAGGGATTTTACCTCCCCTTCAACGGTAATCCCGGTATCGTCCCAGCCTGGCAGCGATTTATTAAAATAATCCTGCAGTTCATCCCAGTAATACCTGCGCCAGCCGTTTACCATCATTACAAGGTCCAGTTTCTCACCGGCTGTCAGGTTTTGCTCATCAGTAAAAAGGGCGGCGGGCGATTCCAGCGGACCCTTCAGTTCTGAATCCAAAAGCAGGTAACTTTCCAGGGTTTGTGTTTTGCCTCCCTGACTGAAATAATTTTCATTTATTACTGCCACTGAAAGACCGGTTACAATGCTGTCTTCTCCCAAAGGCAGCAGTGATTCCACCTGCAGATCAATTTTTTCCCGTAGCCGGTATTCTTTTTTATCCGTTGTTACCGTGAGGGTTTTATCGTCTGCATTGCGGACGAAAACAAGCCGCTCGGCCAGAATGTTATTTTGCTCATCCAGCAGGGTAACTTTCGATATCCCCAGCGGGAAATGGCCTTTGTAAATGGAAATTGGGTATTGAAAGTCGTTCATTTCAAAGGTTTCATGGAAAAGTCCCTTCCCTTTGTGGGATACTTTCAGGGTCAGGTTTCGTTTTCCGGTGGATTTAAAGTTGCGGTTGAGGATGAACTGAAGGTTGATTCCGTTTTCGCGGTAATGCATGGAAATTCCATCGGGAATAGCATCTTCAAAGGAATATTGAAAATCAGGGTAACCATCAACCCGGGCATAATACTTTTTCCCTTCCTGGGGCATAAAGACAAACATTCCCATTCCCTTGTACCTGCTTTCGAAAGAGGC
>JAWLGR010000035.1:0-50337 GCA_041684965.1 Mariniphaga sp. | reverse complement strand
TGAAAACAAAGTTATTAACTCCCCCTAAAACCCCCTATATCAACATCATTAATATCATCTGGTGTTAATAAGTTTGATCCTTGCTAATCTAAAGGTTTTAGTGTTTCATTGTTTATGTGTTTGTTTTTTTGAATTTGGTGCCTGAAAATTCAGATTTTCTTAGATAATCCATAAATCGCTTTATTTTTATATTTACTTCTAAAAGTTTATCCCGCAAATAATTAAATTCAGCTTCAGAAATATATTTTTGATCATATGCACGGTACAACTGGGAACGACACTCGCCTGATGAACCTTTTGATATTGATAAAAACTGTTTAAACTCACCGCTCCCATCTCTTTCAAACCCTTCTGCAATATTGTCCATGATTGAACCTGAAGATCGTCTGAATTGGTCAATTAAACTGAAATCTTTTCTAAAGGAATCTTTAATTGTCAACTTATAAATTTCTTTACTGATTTCCCTGGCTATTTGCCATATCTCCAAATCTTCAAAATATTTTATAGTTGCCATCTCTATAACATTAAAACATTGAAACATTGAAACATTGAAACATTTAAACAACTTAATAAACTACGACGTTTGCTTCATGCGCCAGATTCAGATTATTCGTCACAATAATCGTATCTCCCGGGGATAAGGTGGCGCTTTCGGCGGCGGTGACGGCAAATTGGGATTCATTTTCATCGAGCACTTCAATGTAAGTCCAGTAGGCTGTGCCTTTGGTGTAGCGAAAGAGGACCTCGCGGTTCTGGCGAAGGACAACTGCCTGCTTGGGAACTACAAGCCGGTTGGCGATGGCCTTTTTGATGCTCACCTTCACGTTCATTCCTTCTATGTATCCACCCGGGTTATTAATCTCCGCTTTTACCCACACCAGGCCGTTTTCATCTACCCTTGGATTGATTTCAGTGATGCTGCCTTTAGCCGGCTGTAATCCGGCGACAGGGGTTATGGTTATTGCCTGACCTTTTTCTACTTCGTGCACCTCGGTTTCCAGCAGAGGGAACTCGATGGTAAACCGGTGGTCGTTAATCAGGGTACAGAAAGATTTGGAAAGGTCGGTTTTTTCCCAGGCCTTTTGGACAATGCCTTCCACCTTCCCCGAAAACGGAGCTTTCATCACCACATTTTCAAGCTGCCATGCTGCTTCTTCATGCTGAATAACTGCCTGGTTGTAACCTGAACGGATATTGGCAATGTTTATATGGTCGGGAGAGGCATTGTGTATGGCTTCGCTTTTATACCCCATGCTGAGCAGTGCATCCAGCCGGTCGATGGTGGCCCGTTCCAGGGCAACATCCGCTTTTTTCATGTTAAACAGGAAGTCATCATTTTGCAGTCGTGCAAGTTCGGTTCCGGCCATTACGGTTTCGCCATTTCTGACACCAACGGATTTTATGATACCCGCATTTTTAAAATAGAGCCCTGCCTTCTCGATGGCAGCAAGTTTGCCGTTGCTGACTATTTCGCGTTGGAAATCTCCCTGTTCCAGTACCATTACCTCCACCCGGTTGCGTTCGGTTGGGAGAGGTTGGTTTCCCGTGTTGGTTTGTTCTCCTGATTTAACAGAGCAGGAACAGAGGGCAATCACTGCCGGAAGGGTTACCAGGAGTCTGGCTACAGGTCCTTTTAAGGTCATCATTTTGTTCATACTAAACGGTTGACAGGTTATGGGAATAAAGGTAATAAAAAGGTTTGAAAATGTTTGAAGGGTTCGAAGGGTTTATGTGGTTCATATGGTTTATAGGGTTCATGTGGTTCTTATGGTTTATGTTGTTTTTGCAAAGAGTTTGAATGTTTCAACGTTTCAATGTTTTAATGTCAAGGGTATTGTATACGAAAGGTTTGAAGACTTATGATGTTCACCTGCTGACTAAGGTTCAGCTGGTGAATTTACCATAGTTTTATTTTTTCAGTGTTTGAGGGTAAGGATAAATCATGTGATTCATATTATTGATTCATTCAATATTTAAGTTTCACCACCACCAGCACCGGGTTATCTTCTCGTAAAGGCTGTTTTTTAAAGGCTTCAGATTCAACATTAGGTGGTGCCGCTAATTCAGCGGAATTTTTTATCATCTGTTTTTGCATTTTTAAATCTTAAAGTTTATAAACACATCACCTGTATCTTGATACAAAACCAAATAATTTTTCTGTCAGAATCCCTACATATAACAGATTCCATTCATTATGGTTAAACGATTTCTGATTTTCTCAATCCGAGTTTTGGTTTATTTAGTTTTTTAATCGATTCTCTTATCTTATCTCTTGTTTCAGATTGAAGATAAGTCGGAACTAAAATATTAAGATTTATCCCCAGTACCCGGTGAATGATCACTAAATCTTTTAACGTAAATTGAGAAATTCCATTCATTAACTCACTCATATAAGATTTAGGATGCTCAAGAATTAAACCTAAATCCTGTTGAGTCATATCAAACTCTTTGAGCTTTTTTCTTATGGCTTCTTTGCGTTTTTTTATAAATCGTTGTTCGGAATTAATGATTTCCTCTGCTTTATCTGATTCAGTTATTTTTGAATCCGGTATGTTGTTAAAATCAGACCATTCCTTGTCTTCGTAATTTTTAATCAAATCACGAAGTTTGGCTCTGACTGGCTTTAGGTCAGGATTTTCTTTAACTAATAAACGCAATTTTCGTTCAAGCAAAGAAGCTTTTTGCAAATCATATTCATTTTCGAGTTTATTAACATCCTCAACCTCTTTTATATTTAAAATATCTTTCATAGCTTATTTTATATCCAACTGTTATCCCTTAACCATTTTTTAATTACATTACGATTATTCCTGAAGGTCAATTCATAATCATCATGATCACCCGCCCATACAATAGTGGCATCTCCGTTTTTCTCAAATTCTATCAGGATTAAGGTCCTGTGAACGTTGATATTAAAGATGTAAAATTCTCCTCCATAAACACAATCTGCATCAGGTCTTGTCTCAATTAAATCACGAGGTGTTTCCCAATGATTTTTTTCGATATCGCCAATTAACTGCTCAATTGATTTTATCAATTTTACATTCCCCCGATTTTTACGAATCATTTTAGCCAGAATATGTTTATTAATAATCCTCAAATAAAAATCTTTAAATTAACCTACTGCAAAGATAATTAATAGTTCAGATAATTTCAGAACTTATATGCTATTTGTTCATTGTATACCACATTCCCAAAATTGACTACGAACTTCAATTAATTTTTCAACTTAGCAATCTTCATCACCGCTTATCACTTTATAGTCTGCTCAAAACTTAGCTTTCTGCCGGCTTTAGCTGTCCTATAAATACAACATCATTATCGTCTTCATGTCCAGGACAAAAACCTCATTATTGGGTTCATCGTAAACGACAAAAGTTATTAATACAACACCTAACCCGCCCTTTACATTGAATACAGATACTGCTTTGCCGTCCATGTCGAAAATGAAAACTTCTCCTCTGATTTTGTTTGTAACCAGTATTTTTGAATCTGAAACATGAAAAATGCGGGCACTGCGATCTAACAGGACCTCCTTGTTTGTTTCCAGCGGAATATAACTCACTTCTGTTTTCAGATTGTATTCCCTTTTGGGATACGATTTATTTTTATCCTATTACAGGTAGTTCCAATGCGCGGGGAACCCTGTTCTTTTGAGACTGGAATTCATAAATAAATCCAGTGAATATAATGACAAAGGAAAGTGTGTAATTAAATAACTTTATTTCAATATAAGTTAATTCTTCAATGCCACCAGTATCAGAATGTGTTTGTCTTCTTCTTTCAATGTTTTCTTCAATTGGTTCAGCTTTTCTTTTTCTGTGGGGAATATAACCTCTTGTTTTTTGAATTTATCAGAATCGAGGTACTGCTTCATGTCGGATGCAGAAACTGTCGTTATGTTACCCCCCCTGTGCTTTTTCTTTTTCAACAATACCGGCCAAATCAATTCGGTTTTGAGGCAGATTATTTTTTACAATCTCCCAAATCATTTCGTAGTCGATTCCAAAATAATGATGAGCAATTAAATTCCTTAGTCCAACCATTTTTTTCCAGGGTATTTCAGGATATTTTTCCTGTATATTTAACGGGACATTCATTGAAGCTTCCCCAATAATTTCAAAATTCCTAATGGTTGCGTCAACTACCAGATAATTCATTTTAAATTTTCCGAATTCAAGTTCGCCAAGATACTCCTCAATTCTCATCATTGATTCAAGCATATCCTCCAGGTATAAAATGTATTCTCTGTTTGCAGTGCTCATATGTATTTTACATTATTCAAAATAATTTCTTTTAATTGTTTTTTAAGGGCTTTTTCTGAAACCAGGTCGACTTTAAGCTTTAATTCATTTTCCAATAACTCCTGAAGGTCAAAAAATTCCCAACCCAGTGGTTTCTTAAATGATACTAAAATATCAATGTCTGAGCCTTCCTTCTGTTCATTTCTTGAGTAAGATCCAAAATATCCGATTTTGTCGACAAAATATTTTCGGGAAAGAACCGGTTTGAGTTCTTTTAATTTATTTTCTATTTCGAAATTCGATTTCATGATTCAAATTTAATCTTTAAGTCGGCATTATATCTTTTTGTTCCATTTGATATCATACTCTTTAAGTATAATACTATCGCTCTCATAACCTGTCCTTTTATACAAAGATAAGTAAATTATCTGCCGGGTTAACAGCTCATTTTTTAGTAGGCCATCATATACCCCTTAGCGGTATTTGAATTTAACAACTGTTGGATTTTTATTCGCATCTGATTTTTGAAATGGAGCGGGTAAAATACTACCTGCTTCAGCATGTTCATTAACAAAATGATTCTCAACAAGGGTATAAAAATATTCTGTGTCACTGGACTGAGGTAAAACGGAAAAGTCAACCGCGAGTTTACCTGTAAAACCATATGGATCAGAAATATGGTTTATGACTTTTAACGTGCTGTCTCTCCATGCATACAATGCCTGATACATTACATCCTTCAGCTTAAAACCAAAACTTAGATGGGTGCTGTTACTGAAAAAACATGGGGTAGAAAAAATGTAATTGCCATTTGTCTTATTGTTGAACTCAAACAGGTCACTGTGTCTTTCTTTTAAAATTTTCTTAGGTAGTTTATATTTTCCCCAATCTATTACCAAACAGGGGTTTAATCCGTTACTCTTTAAGTTGTAGATGGTATCGTTAAAGGAATATTTGAACAACAAATCTTTATTATTAGCTGTAAAATTATTAAAATCAAGGTAATACATCCATTCATGCTCCTGTTCAGTAACCGGAATTGCTTTATATACAATTTTCTTATGACTTTCAGAATAATAGTTTACTCTGCCTGATGATACTTCGTTTTTATTTGACCCGATATACAGGCAAAAATTGTTTTCATCTACATTTGTAAAGGACTCAGCATTCAAACCTGTAGATATTTCACCTAAAAACTCACCCTTTGTATTGTATTTGATAATTTTCTTCCCTATTCTGTCTAAAAGATAAACCATATTCTTTTTAACACATACATCAGCCAATGAAAGATATTCCCCCGGGCCTTTTCCACTTTTATCTATTGAGTACAAAAACTTTCCGTTCGGGTTAAAAACAAGCAGCTTTCTGTTTGAAATAAAAATAAAACTGCTGTCCATTACATAAAACCTTTTAATTTCTCCCAGTAAGCTCTCCGGTGTTGATTCCAAACGGACATAGTCAAGGCTTGACGTATCAACCAGTTCATTGAAACTGTACTGCTTTGCCCTATCCAAATCAACTGTTATTTTTCCTGGTTGAGAAAATGCTTTCTTTTGATCATCATCCGTATTGGAACAGCTATACAAGAGGAATAAGAATACAAATAAGATAGGTAGTTTTTTATAATATGATGGTTTCACCGGCATTGTAATTAATACTTTGATTTTAGGATCTAATATATAACTTTTGTGATTACTTCAACCACACCACCATCAGCACCGGGTTGTCGTTTTCATCTAACCATTTTGCCAATTGTTCCAGTTCCTTTTTCTTTTCAGGGAATTTGGCAAAGGAGGTTTTAAAGGCTTCCGAGGCTGCAAACCGTTTCAGGTCTTTTGCATTGTTCCTGCTCACCATGGTCCAGGTTGCGGAGCCAGTAGAGGGTGTTGGCAGGAATGTCACTAAACTCCAGGAAGTTGTACTGTGCCTTTTGTATCCCTGCCGAAACCCACTCGTTGTCCCAGTAAAAGAGCTGGTAGTTGTCGCCCGGCACTAAAACGTTGTGGGCTGTGCGGGCAGCCATGCGGATGCGGCTGTTGGAATACGTACCAGAAAAGTAGTTTCCGGGACAGAAATCCAGTTCCTCAACCAGGCATTCGGGGAAAATTTGTCGCGAGTATTTATCCCGGTAATAAAATCATTTAATTGATGTACGTTCCTTTCAAAATTAAACAGATGTGGCTCATAGCCAACTCAAGCCAATGCTTTCAAACCAATGGATGAATCCTACGGCAATTTTGTTCACCGCTCACTCTTGAATCATCCCTTCGTCTTTTTTCTAAATTTTCATTCCTCTTTCGTGGTAACTGATATTACCCCAAATTTTTTTTCTTTCCCATACAACCGGGCTGATTCCAGTTGAGGAATAATTTTAACTGAAACTATTTTAGATGGATTGAGCAATGAAATTTCGGATATGTCAACTTCCTTGTTATTTATAAAACAACTCGGATTGTTTTCAAACAATGAATTATCATCTAACCGAAAATACCTTGATTCTTTACTTGCAGGAGCAATCGTAATGATATTTATAATTCCTGATTTTCCGATTTCACCTATCAAGACTTGTGCAGAATCAGAAGGAATATTTATTATCTCTTTAATAAAACCTTCACCTAGATGGGTTACAACATCACTACTATCCTTATTTGTAAAGAACCCATCTACTGCAACAACTATTTTTTCCTGTGCATTTAATGCTAATGCAAAAAACATACAGAAAAAAACAACTAATTTAAGTTTTCTTTTCATACTCATTTATTTTAAGTAAATATATAATATCCTTATTTAGAGCTATTTCGGGCAACTTCGCCAATATAAAGTGCTTGAAGCTTTTTGTTCATAATTGGGGTTCCTATTAACAATACCTTATCCAATGAATCTAAAAGCATTGTGTGATACAAACTGTTTTCAGGGAGTTTATTCAGCTTATAAAAGCTATTATTTTGATCAAATATAACAGGATAACTAAATTGGATTAATGAATCATTAATTGTTTTAAAGGCGGTTGTATCAGTACCGCTAATATAAAAATAGTATTGAATATTGCAATTTTCGCATGTTTCCTCAACTTTACTAATAAAGCTCGACCAAAGTTCTAGTCGAGAAACACATTGGAAACAATTTCCATTTATTTTAGTAACTATTTTGACTTTTTCATTATACTTAAAACGATCGGATAATCTTGGCAGAATGATCTTTTTTCCTATCCATTCATCAATAATTGATTCATATTCTGTTTTTTCTGATTTTACACTACAACAAAACGTCAATATCAATAGCCCAAAAAATCCAATAGTCTTTTTCATCTTGAAATTTATTAATGTTTTGGAAGTTGGCAGGTAACGATTTCAGGTTCACCAGTAACAGAATTAATACAATATCCGTAGACAATTAAATTGTTCTTGTCTAGTGTCATACGATGAAGATATTTGTCGGTTTTAAAATTCACAACAGGATTTCCATTCCAGTCATAAACTAAAATATTATTTCCTGCAACATATTCGGATCCAAATTCATCCTGCATCCTTCCTGAATAAATCATATAAATAAAATTATCGGTTACCTCAACAGAATGGAATGCATAAGCAGATTTTGACGAATGAGCTACTGTGCTATTACCAACGACCTTATAGTCTGACAAATAATACAATTTTCTCTTTTCTAAAAATAACCCATCTTGAGAGATAGAACAAATGTCAAAATATCCATTACGGCATACAAATACAAATTTTCTTTTATCAGGTTTTATGGCTATTTCTCCTTGATGTGCCATTGATTTGATATAATTGTTATCTGTCTGGTGTTCCTCATCGATTGGGAATTCCACCTCAATTATTGTATTCCCTGATATAGAATTGAAAAGACAATATTTTCCATTCTCAAATATACCCGTAAAAATGATTAAAGAATCATTTAACGGATAACTCTGAAAAATAATTAGGTTTGGCAAGTCAGTATTTACAACTTTTCCAAATTGGTAGAATCCATTAATTATATCAAAAACATTAAAATAAATTAATTGTTTTTTATTTGCACTATACGTAGAGAAAACACTATCATTTAGTGCACATATTAATCCTGGAAACATAAGTTCATTAGGTCCTTTTCCCCTATTTACAAAATTTGAGACTAAATGACCGTTATTTACATTAAAACAGTTAAATAATTTTTCTTTAAAAACCTCATTAACAATTAGAATAGAATCAAAAGAAACCATATCCAGAAGTTCTCCTAATTCAACACTTTCAATTGGAGAAACATTGAGTTCTAAATTGATTGTATTATCAAAATCGCTCAGTACTGATTGACTCGAATCGATTGAGCAACTAATTCCAATACAAACTAAAACAAAAATACATAAAGTACGTATCATAAAATCCCAAATAGTTTATTTAAAGGCTTTGTCCTAATTTTCATTAAAATTGTCAGGACAAAGCCATTTTTTTAGAATGTAATAGTTCCCTGGAAATTTGCCAGCAGCAGTTCCACAGGCTCTTTATCATTTTGCCTAAACGAACGCCCATGCAGCCGCATTCGCATGCTGTCGGAAAAGCGGATAAATTCCTGTGGATTATTGGACCAGACTTTATGCATTCGCTTTACCCCGGCTGATTCAGGGGAATATTTACCATTAATCTTTATCCTGCCGTTTTTAATTTCAAGGGTTTCCCCCGGCAGGGCCATGCATCGTTTGATGTAAAAATTGTTGCGGCCTCCCCACAGCGGGTGTGAGAATACCATCACATCGCCCCGGCGAATGGAGGACAATCCCCACAACCGGTGGTAGTCCCAGTATACAGAGTCGGGATTGGCCGTAGCGTCTGCCTTTAAGAACCACACCAGGTTAACCCAGGGAATATCGTAAGGCGATACAGGCAGCTTGGGTCCGTAGGCAAGCTTGTTTACCAGCACCTTATCACCCGGCATAACGGTATCCTCCATCGATCCGCTGGGTATGGCATAGATTTCAATAAAGAAAACCCGCACCACGATGGCGGCGATAAATACACCGGCAAAAATACCTGTTATTTTAAATCTCTTTATATTCATCCTTACTTTTTTACAAATCAGGATATTCCACCTGTCTTTTGATTCTCAGCACCACAGGGGAGCCAGGTCCATTGTAATGCACCGTTATCTCCTTGCTGAAGGATCCAGGTGAGGCGGTATCGTATTTGATTTTTATTTCTCCCCTTTTTGTTTAACCGACTTGTATGGATACGGGAATCGAGCACCCAGCTTCGGTCAGCAGCAGATACATATTTTTTCACAGTTTACCTTAAAAAATACATAAAGTCTTACTCCAAGTCAGCCAGCAGGACTTTAAGAGTAAATAAAAAATTCATTGACAAATAGTATTAAAAAGTTCTGTCATACGTGTTGAAGCAAATGGTGGACCTATGAGTTTTACCTTATTCTTGGCATCAATCAAAAATGATTTGTCAATGATCCACTGATTAATATCTGGATTGTTATCAAGAAACTTATAAAAAGGATCCATAACCATATAAAACCTATTATTGTTTAAACCAAAATTTGGATCAAATTCAAGAACATTATTAATGAATCTTTCAGAACTTAAGCCCCTAACAATAAAAAGTACAGTAAATTTTCTACTTAGATCAATATCCTTTGTTCTAGTGTGCCATTCAATATATTTAGGATAGCATGGATTGCAGCCATCCTCAAGATAAACTAAAGAAACATAAGGATATTGACTACGAAATTCATTGAAAGGTATTTCTTTATTTCCAAAAAAAACTGTTGGAAACATTTCAATATTGACTGTTTTGCCAAGAGTTTCTTTTATTATTTTTTCTTCCTGTGAAAGTTGAATGCATGAACAAAATAAAACTACAATGAACTGTAAAAAAAAGCTAAATCTAAAAAATTTTATACAACCATGTTTAGGGTGTTTTGATATTACTAACGTTTTTTTCATAGCTGTTTCTATCAGTCTCT
Source organism: Mariniphaga sp. (assembly GCA_041684965.1). Lineage (GTDB taxonomy): Bacteria > Bacteroidota > Bacteroidia > Bacteroidales > Prolixibacteraceae > Mariniphaga. The sequence continues at coordinate 40,129 of JAWLGR010000035.1, read as the reverse complement.
TTCATAATTAGTTAATAAAAAATTGTTCAATCTGCAAATACTAATACCGGATTATGGTTTTCTTCCAAAATACTAACAAGTTTTTTAAAGTCTTCAGAATGATCATCAGTTTCTTTTGTTAATTTATAATGGTCAATTAGTTCATATGAATGGTAATAACTTATAAGCTTCCCATCAGAAATCCAGCGAGGCCAGAAAAACAATCCACCACAACCGTCTTTAACATATCCATATGTTGGTATCAGTCTTCCTGATCTTTTCTCATAAATAATTTTCTTTGTATTTGGAATATTTCCAATAGCAATCCCATTTTGTATTGTAATAAACATGAATTCATTGTTTTCAAGAATATTAGAAACCCACAAAAAATCAGGATATTGAATTTTATTTTGGATAGGTTCAATGTATAATTCATTTCTATTTATTTTATTGCCCAAATTAAAAAAGACATAAGGATGTTTTTTAAAATCTTTTGTCAAATAAAATAATGTATCTTTATAATGATAAACATAAAATAAATTGTTATTAATATATGAGGTTGGAAAAGCTACGGAATTACTTTTATTTTCTGTTCTTGAAGTGTTTAAAATTGAATCTTCTAGAGTTCCTTCGTTATTAAACAGAAACACTTCAACAAGAGAAGATTTAAGGTTTCTAATGTTGCTGTCTCTGGTAAAAAAAGTAATTTTGCCTTTTGGAAACGTATAAAAGTTAGCTATATCCAGCTTAATTTCTAAACTTCTTTTATAAATACCAGATTCTAAATCAAATATATTGATTAAAGTAGCATAGCTCAAGATATAAATCTCTTTATTGAATTCATCAATAGTAAATTTTATGTTTCTCCCATGTTCTCCAGGTCCTTTTCCAGGTTTTCCAATTTGCCTAATGAATTTCCCGGAATTATTAAATTGGTAAAGTACTTGACTATCAGTTATAAATATGTAGTTTTCAGACAAATATATATTATTAACGCCTCTCAGTAAACATGATTCGTTTGTTTCAAGAGGAATAAATTTTATATTACGTGCTATTTTTGATAGCTTTACTTCTTTTTCATTTTCAGCAATTATACTTCTAATGTTTAATTCAATAATACTTTGATTAACATTCTTAATTGTTTTCCTCTCATTGCATGAAAAGGAAAAATAACCTAACAATATATATAATAAAAACTTTTTTAACATATTATAAAATTTATTGATTTCTACATATATGCCACACTGCAAATTAAAATTTGCAGTGTGGCATTAATCATAATATTACAATACATCATTACAGAATCCATAATAATCTGGATCTGTTAAATGACTGCAATCATAGCCATTAGCAAAAGGATAACACTCATAAAATTGCCATGTCTTTTCTTTACATTTTTGTTTTTCTCCACTTTCAACATCAGCCTTTGCCATCACTGTCAAATCAGACAGTAATAAACTTATCCTGTAATTATTTGTTGACAAGTGAATATTAGTTACCAGTATCATTGAAAAAAAGATGGAACTTGATATAAATATTAGCTTTTTTTTCATTTTGTTAATTTTTAACGGATGAATTTTGTTCATTTTTTAAATTTATTAGTTGATTGGTTCCTTTGTCCATTTTAATATCTTTACTCCCGAAAGGGGAGCTACCAAAACTGATGTTCGCTCGCAGTTGAATATTGGTTGTAGCTTTTCCCTTTCATAATAAATTACTTTTCACATTCTAAAGTTAATAACTCACTCTGACACATGGTGTCAGTTTGAAATTTAAAATTATTCTAAATAATATGTCTTTTTTGTTCTATCAAATTTAATACTCAGACCATTCGTAAATTCAAGGTATTTTTTGAGCCTGTAAAATGTCCTTTCATCGACGTCAAGTTTTACAGAAAAATAAGCTGCATCTCCCTTTTCTCCTTTCAACATCAACTCCTTTAATCGTTGCATGTTTTCAATACATTTTATTCCAGTCATGACAAACATTTCAGGTTGATAACATATTTCGCATTGTATAATCAGAATCCTTTTTTCACAGCTCCGCCCTGTCAGTCCCAGAATTCTTCATCTGTTTTCAATGATCAGCTTTTTAACTGATTGGAAAAATCCCTTATTTTTTTTTATAAAAACCTGCTCACCCTCTTCATAAAAGACCGGTTGATAAAAATGGAGATTTATAATATAAGTAGAATTAATATCTTACCAAAAAATCTGCTTCCCGTTTTCATAAATGAATGGCCGTTCTTCAACACCTTTAGTCCTGTTCCGAAGCCAAAAAAGGCCTTTCTCCGGGACGTCATCAAAACTGATATTAAAATCCTTTGCCGTTTTCCCCCCTAGTAAATGCCATTCATTATTATTGTTAAAATAAAACAATTCATAGTAATCTCCCGGTTCAATAAAATTTGCATCTGTTTTTGGACAATACCTTATTTTTACAATTTTTTTATCCGTATCAAAAAATTTTATGATTATACTATTGTCCTTTCTATTTTTGCTTTCGTAATGAGTCAGGTAATCATTGTCAAATAATCTCCCTTCTCCTCCGTCACGTAAACCAATTACCTCGAAATCTGTATTTGAGAATTTGCATAATTCTCCTTTTTCCTCATAAAAAAATTCAAACTCACCAACGGATACAAAATAATCCTTATGTGCGGAATATTTTAAATAAGTAAACGACTGCTTATTTTTTACTGTAAATTCAGTTGGTTTTAGAGGTATTGTTTTAATGGTATGGATAATAGTCGGATTGGTAAAATTCTTATCATTCGAGACATAAAAGCGCCCAAGGTACATCTGGTTTCCATAGTAAGCTATTTGAGAAAAAACAGGGTATTTCCTTCCAATTAATATTGTCCTGGTTTTTAAATCATCCGTTTCAATATATCGTTTTTTATTGTCAAGAGTAAGAATAAAAGGTTTGTCAAATGGATAAAGTTCTCCATTGCTGTAGTATGCCGGTTGATAAAGAATATTTTTCCCCATACCTTCAAATGTAACATTATTATTCTCTACCTGTTTAATGGCTACCGGTTTCCATCCCTGTATATCAAAAACACACAGGTAAGCAATATTAAATTTGCTAAGGTTCTCTGGTACTTTCACATTTACGTTGCATGATTCGATAAATTCCTCCGATACATCTTTCATACATAAATCCCGAAATGACGGATGTATTTCGTCTGGATATTCTTTATTCAACATCTTCATTTTTTCCTGTAAGGAATACATTTTTCTATACACTTTCGGAACTTTTTTAATGAACAGTACTTCCCCTTTTTCTAAAACAGGTGTTATTTTAAAATCCAGATACGTACCGATTATATCTGTATTGTTTCTGCCTTCAATATTCCTAAATAGTAAAGAATCCGACATTCTGTTATCAGAAGAAACAAGGCTTTTAAAATAGTGGAGGGCATGTTTCCTGTTCCCCCAGGCCAGTAAATAATTGAGAGCACATGGGATACCTGATGCACGCAAAACAAAAATCTGGTAATTTGATCCTTCTATGCAATCGCCAAAAGGCATTTTTATTAAATTTGAAAATGTTCCGTCTATCATGGAACCTAATGAAAGATAATACAGTTTTAATGTATCGGTTAAAAACCTGAATGCGCTATCAACATTATTAATCTTTAGGCTTTCTTCATAAAAATCCTTGTATGTTTCCATATACTGCTTTCGCCAATTTTCAGGGGTCTCATTTAAAATTTTATAAGGCAGGATATACTCACAAAATTCACTGAATGGCACTTTTTCTTTCCACTTTGCCTGATACCATACATTAAATGAAGCTTCGATGTTTTCAATGAGGTATTTACTTGTTAATTCATTAATATCGTACTCTGTCTTTATGGACGAAAGATAAGGCTTTGCTATATTTGCAGTGGAATCGAACATCCGGAATAATTTTCCTTTCATGTTAACGGTTTTTTTTTCCGCAGGCAGGTTACCGGCATAATCGAAAAAATGTTGCATTTCTTCAAAGTACTTGCCTTTATTATGGACTTTGCCCGGCATATTTTCGATGAGAAAACAGGCTGCTTTATATTTCAGGCTGTCGGCCGGATCTTTTTTATAATAGTCGAGAACTTTTTTTAATTCATTCTTGTTGTCCCCTGCCAGTTCAAGCGCAGTTTCCAATCTGCTGTTCCTGCTGCACGAAAGGGCAAGAAACAAGGAAATCAGCACATATAGTTTTTTTGATATTAACATATTAGATTAGATTTAAAATTATTAATTCGTGGTATCAAGACAATGAGTATCAAGTATCAAGACAGAAAAAACCATTGGCAGAGATTGCTTCGGTCGTCGTGCAAGGCGGTACCCTTCAGCTTCCGTCTTCGGTCTCCGTCTTCGGTCTCCCGTCTTCCGTCTTCCGTCTTCAGGCTTCGGTCTTCCGTCTTCCGTCTTCAGGCTTCCGTCTTCGGTCTCCCGTCTTCCGTCTTCCAACAACATAAACCACATGAACCACATGAACCATATAAACCTCTACCCTTCGAACCCTTCGAACTGTTTTCAAACCTCCTCACCTTATCCTCCTCCCCGTCCGTTTCCAAGCAAACTCCCCGTTCCGGTAATTAAACAGCACCACGGCTGCCTTGCCGACAATATTTTGTTCGGGAACCACTCCCCAGTAGCGGGAATCGTTAGAGTAGTGGCGGTTGTCGCCCAGCATGAAGTAGTAGTTTTGTTTAAACACATAATGAGTTGCAGGTTTCCCGTCCACATAACAGCCATCGTCCCTGAATTCCAGCTTTACCTTTTCCAGCCGGTTAATGGTGCGGCGGTGGAGCAGGAAATTCTCCAGGTTCAGCACAAGCACCATACCCTCGTAAGGGATTACCAACGGGCCGTAGTTGTCGATGGTCCACACAAACTGCCGGTATACCGGAAATACCCGATTGGCGGAATCGGCAGTACAGGTTCTAATTCTCAGTGAATCAATCAGACCTGTAGCATAAAGCTCATCCTTTTGAGCTTCTGCCAGCAGCAGTTCCACAGGCTCTTTATCATTTTGCCTAAACGAACGCCCATGCAGCCGCATTCGCATGCTGTCGGTAAAGCGGATAAATTCCTGTGGATTATTGGGCCAGACTTTATGCATACGCTTTACCCCGGCCGATTCAGGGGAATATTTACCGTTAATCTTTATCCTGCCGTCTTTAATTTCAAGGGTTTCCCCCGGCAGGGCCATGCATCGTTTGATGTAAAAATTGTTGCGGCCACCCCACAGCGGGTGCGAAAAGACCATCACATCGCTCCTTTTTATGGAGGACAACCCCCACAGCCTCCGGTAGTCCCAGTATACCGAGTCGGGATTGGCCGCAGCGCCCGCCCTTAAAAACCATATCAGGTTTACCCACGGGATGTCGTATGGTGAGGCAGGCAGTTTAGGTCCGTAAGCCAGTTTGTTTATCAATACCTTGTCGCCCGGCAGAATGGTATCCTCCATCGAACCGCTGGGAATGGCATAGATTTCAATAAAAAATACCCGCACTACAATGGCGGCAATAAATATACCGGTGAAGATACCTGCGGTTTTAAGATTTCTTAATTTCATTTTTACATATCAGGATATTCAACCTGCCCTCTGATCTTCAGCACGACCGGCGAACCAGACCCATTATAATGTACTTTGATTTCTTTATGGAAAGTTCCCGGTGATGCGGCATCGTACGTGATTATTATTTCCCCCTTTGACCCCGGATTTAAGGGTTTTTTTGGCCATTCGGGAACAGTACACCCACACGATGCCTTTACGTCACTGATCACCAATGGTACCTTTCCTGAGTTGGAATATTCGAAGCTGTATTCTGCCAACTTTTTATATGAAAGCGTTCTAAAATCATGCTCCAATGTATTAAAATGAATGACTGCTTCCTGTGAGGGAGGTGTGGAAGAGCAGGCCAACAATAAAAAGATATAAACCGGGAGTATAAGAAATTTAAATCCCCTGTAATTTTTTTTATAGTAGCACATTAGTTATTCGTTAATTGTTTTTTTTGTGAACTTTTATATTACTGATTACCATCACGCAGCAGGATTCTTTTCTGTTAGATACAGTTAGTAGATCAGCGTCAAATATCTGAAAGCCAAAATGTACTTAAAAAGTGGAAGTATTAAGCAGTTTTTTTTTAATAATTCGCAATCTCTCCGTTAACTAATTTTAAATATAATTGTCCAAGTTGCTTACTCAAAACCGGATTCCCCATTAATTGCACTTTATTTTCTTTATCGGTAACGAAAGTATTCAATATCTCAGAATCAGAAAGTTTATTCTTTTTCGGGAATAGCCTTTCTTTATCTTCAATTATAAGAGTACCTAAGTTCGTCAGTGTTTTAAGATTCTTGTCCAAATACTCATAATTAGAGCTATAGAGATATATAATAATCAATACCGAATCTTTACAATTAATTTTATCTACAAAATCTTCCCACAAACTTAAATGCTCTATACATGAAGGACAATCTCCGTTTATATAAGAAACAATTTTATGCTTATGAGGCTTATGGGAATCTAAATTATCTGAAATAAAAGGTAGTTCTAATTTTTTATTAATTCTTGACTTTAATTCATCATTTACGAATTCCTCCCTCTCTTTTTGAACTGAATTACAAGAGATAAAGATTAAAATCAATAATAAGAGCCATAATTTATTCATTTTTAGGAAGTAATTCAAAATGTTTAACCTCAATATTGTTGTCGAATTTATGGCCCAGCCTGAACTTTAATTCACCTGCTATTTTTATAAAGTGATCACCAGGTGAGATAAATTCAAAAATATTTTTACTGTTATAAATTTTATAACATAATCTTATTTTCGTGTCTTCACCAGTTGAATTACTTTTCACAATAAAGATATATTCCCCATCAATACTTTTCTTGCTTATTAATACTCCTCTTATTTCAATATTTTTTATTTCTTCATTTAGATATTTCAAAACTCTATCTTGCTGAGGATAAAATAAAAAAATTAATGAGATTAGTACAAAATGACTTTTCATAATGAATGAATTTTTCTGAATTTAATAAAGGATAAAATGTGGTTATGGCCAATTTCAACGTCATCCAGGTGTGGAAATAATTGAAATATTTTTTCTTTATTTATATTACTTAATTCATAAGGATTTACTATTCCTACAAATTTTTCCCCATCAGGTATTAAAGGCAGCCCATTATAACCGCAACCATTCTTCATGTAGTTTTTTATAAAAAGTCCTTTTTGAAAAATTTTATCGTATAAAAAAGCGTATTTTTCATCTTTATGTGTAAAGTATACAAAAATATGTGTTCTCGACTCAATACAATTAATAAAATAAACAGAACTCGATTTTTTTAAATCGTTGAAAAGGGTGTTTGGATTTATTTTTTTATTGTAAAGATAATCCTCATCAATCCAGTTGTTACCAAACTCAAGTTTATAAACGGGTATTACCTTATTACTGTTAATATGATAAATAGTATCTTTATATACGGGGAGATAAGAAATTTTATCATCGAACGGAGAAAAAGGGGAAACCGGACTTAATATTAATGCATTGCTTTTATTATAATGTATATTTTTTGAGATTAGTTCTAAATTAAGGTCGGTTACAAACAAGTAATACTTCAAGCTATCTATTTCTGTAGAAATTTGATTTTCAAAAGCAATATTTTTCTCATCAAGAAAGCACATGTTTGTAATTTTCACACCAAAATCAAGTTTATATCTTTTTATATATTTTTCGTTTTTAAATATTAATAATCTATCTGACATAGCATCTAAAATATATATATCTCCAGTTTCGGGACTTATGTCAAAATCAGCAATCATTATGTACTCGCCTGAACCTCTACCCTGACTTGATATTTTGAATACAAATTCGCCTGTTTTTTTGAATACAAAAATACAAGCTGATTTACGATCCAAGATGAAAACTTTATTTTTATACAGTTTTATTTTATCTATATGATTTATCAAACAATTTTCGTTGGTTTCCAATGGCACTAAAACAATATTTTCGATTATTGAATCTAATTCAATTTGAGGTGATTCCTTCAGATTAACCTCTATTTTTTCAAGTTGAACCTTTTTTACATCTGTTTTACATGATGCAAAAAACACAAATAGTAATAAGAAGTTAGTAATGATTTTCATAATAAGATAACTTAATTAAAGCAGGGGTTTAAACCCCTGCTTCATGATTTAAATTGGACAATTGTAATAACCCCCATCCCAGCAGGTCCAATTGCATTCACTATAAAAGTGAACATAAAAGTTTCCTTCAATTTCTCCAACTTCTCCAACTATTTCGCAATCTGCAAAAGCTTTCTGATTCAGAGCTAACAGACTGACGGGTTCACCATTTTGATCAGTATTTAAATCAATGTTTAAAAAGGATAATCCAATAATAGCTATTCCGGCTATTAAGCTAAATATAATCTTTCTCATTTTTCTTGTTTTTTAATTTTTTAACTTTTTACATTAATCGATAATAATTTCGGTACCTTTGCTCCCCGAGGGGAGCTACCACTTCTGAAGTTTAAATGTGCTGTTCATGTCAGTTGTGTTTTAATTTCCCTTTTCTGTTTCTATTTTCAATTTAATGAGTGGAAGAATTCATTTGTCGAAATACAGTTCGTCGTGAAACATCAAGCTTTTTAGCAAAATTACCGGCAGTGCCGGTATTTTCCTTTTCCAGAAGTTACGCTAAAAAAATCAACTTTCATAAATAATCGGAGTAACTCATGGTTAACGGTTTTTCTATTTCTTATCGCAAAAACTCCCTTCTTTTCACAGCTTCGCCCTGTCAGTCACATACCGGCCTTCTTCATACAAGCTTTTTCTGTATTTCAACCTGGAATACATCCGGCTTTTACAGTTCCACTATCTTTTGCATTTCTGCTTTTATCTCGTCAATGGCGGTTGATACCACCTTAACCTCTTTTGTCAGCAATTCCCGGGCAACCTCCACGGCCTTCTCCCTTTGGCCACTTTCATCGTACAGCTTTGCCAACAGGTATTTCGGGTAAAACCGCCCGGGATTCATGTGCCAGGCATGAAGATAAGCTCCTTCTGCCTGTTTAATCTGACCCAGTGACTTATAACTGTCGCCAAGGGAAGTAAATACTACCGTGTTGGGATAATGTTTTCCTGCATCCTGCAAGGCGATAACTGCTTTTTCATGCTGCCCTGCCATGGAAAGGGCCTTTCCATAGTTGGTCAGAAAATCGCCATTCTGCTTCATTACCGGCAATGCTTTTTCATATTCCTCCACGCTTTGCCCGTAAGCGCCCATACTGTAAAGGGTGAAGGCATTTTTCCAGTCTTTTAATGCCTCTGTGCGCTGCTTCAGAAATGCAGCGCCAAAATATATCAGGAATACAGCAACTCCTGAAACCAGTATTTTAAATCCGGTAACAGGGAATTTCCCGGCTATTTTAATATTTACTTTTGACGAATACGCTGCAAGGCAAGCCAGCGCCAGCGCCAGTCCCACCTTTACAGGCAACACCTGAACCGGGTAGGAAAACATGGAAAAAACAACAAACGCCACAAGAAGGGCTTTTGAAATCAGGATAAACCGGGTTTTATTATCGGGCAGGAGTTGCCGGTTGGGTTTTACACCAGGAGGCCGCGGGGATCTTACCGCAAATGCGGATAAAAATACCAGCGCAAGTAAAAAAGTGCCTGCAGCGCCTTGTTCTGCTGTCTGCTGCAACAGTTCGTTAAAGGCATAATTTACATCACCTGCTACCATTGCTTCGCCTGATTGCGGGTGCTGCTTAAACCAGGCAGCCTGGTAATTCATGTAGTTTGCCTTAAAACCACCAAACCCGGCTCCGGTCAGCGGGTAATCGCCAAACATGTTTAGGGTGACTTTCCAGATAAACAACCGGCCGTCGGCCGAATCTTTTTTCATTAAATACATCCCTGCCAGCCCGGAAACCATTATGCCGGCTATTAGCAAAACAAGAATGTTTTTTTTCAATACCGGTTTATTTGACCAATTTTTAACTGAATCCTTATATTTAACAGCCAGAAGAAAACCGGAAGATGCCAGCACCGCAAGCCATGCAGCCCTCGATTGTGAAGCCGGGAGCACAAGAAGAATGCTTAATAACACGGCTGCCGAAAAATAGTACACGGCCTGGTTTTTTATGCCGGCAAAAAACTCCCCGGTAGGGACCATTCCGGTTTTTATCCTTAATTTGTGCAGCCACCGATCAACCCTATCCAAAAAAGGTTTCCACAACTTTGCAATTCTTTCATTATGTTTTTTATCCACATTCAGCGTGGTAACAGTTTTCCACCCAAATAACCAAAAGCCAAAAGCAACTGGAAAAACTACCGACAGGAATCCAGCATATGGGCCGGGATTAAAAAAGCTGCCGGTAAGTTTAAACAAGTTGTGATGTGACGGATGATACCCCCAAAGCTGGAGGTTGCCATAAACCGCCTGGATTAAACCACCGGCCATAAGTGCAAGGAACAGTCCGTTAAACCGTTCTGCGGGGATAAATCTGAGGACAATATACATCAAGGCAAGACCGGTAAATTCCATTATAGAAAGCGATAAGGAAGCGCCCTTTAAAAAACTGTTTGCAAGGATATAGCTAAACCATGCCACAGCAGCCAGATCCAACCAGGATAAACAACTTTTGCCGGTAAACGTACCTGATAGAAACACAACTACACCTACCGGCAGGATGACCATGATTCCCGTCAGAAAAAAGATTGTCTTACCAGATTGGGTTGGCGACATATATGATTCCTGAACCACAGAGGGCAGAACAATAAACAGTGCTGCCAATAAAATCAGCAAAATAATGGATGATATGGAATTGATCCGATGCATAAGGCATCAGTAACAAAGGCCATCGCACGGACTGCCGAAAAGCCATCCGCAGCCGCCAGTTGATGAGCTACATTCACCCGAACTACACGGTAAAGAGGAACTGCAATAATCAGATGAGGAACTGCAATCGCAACCTCCGGTTTCTGAATTTGTGGTAATATTTTCCTGTAAATCATGGAGTATTGACAGTTCAGCTTCCATTTCAGAGAATGAGCCATACAACCTGTAAACCATAAAGGCAATAAACTGCTCCGGCCATTCCAGCTTATCCGACGCAACGACTATCCAGTCAGCAGCAAACCGGGAACGGTTTTCTTTTTTCTGCTGCAGGGATTCTTCCAAAAAATATCCGGGGTAAATGTGATCGATGAGTTCCTGCACATGCATGACTTCATCTTCGGTAAACGATTCATTCTCCAGAACGAAGTACAGCTTATCGATCCATGCATTGCGTTTCTTTTCGGCATCCCAACTGTTAAATATTGCCCTTTGCAACGGGAGTTTGTAATCAGCAAGTTCGGAAAAGGTCAGGAGTGAAAGGGATTTCAGGTTGCCGGCTACATATGCATCGATAACCGGATCGCACGAAAACTGCAGTTCTGTTTGCTGACACGAAAAAAGAATGAAAGGGAAAAGCAGGATAAAAAATAGTTTCTTCATAGCGGTTTGTATTTGTTCTGTTTTGTTTTGTTTTTTACCTAATTGTATATATGCACAAATAATATTACAGATGATAAACTCATACAATAGTATTAATAAAAATTAAATAAAAAAAATGGAAGAAAAAAGTTACTTTTTTTTGATGAGAGATGCAATTAAAAAAGAAAAAACCGAAGACTGAGACCTAGCGTTTAAAATTTTTCAGGTAAGGGATTAAGACGGATTGCTGATGATTAATTATTTGCCTTTGCATAACGATTAAAAACAAGCGTAAAATAATTTACCGTGATTTCATGGTAATTTCCTTTCCTTCGGTCACTGCGGTTTATCGTATTGAAAAATAGTTCAGCTACTTTTTCAATGCCCATTAAATTAAATAGTTGCATTACTGCATCCATATCACCATAATTCAATATGGTTTCCACGAGGAATTCTTTACTGATTTCTTCTTTTTTATCTCCGGGAGTATACCAAAAAAGATCGCTATGTTTTTTTATAAATTCTTTAATTTCCAGACTATTCATTTGTTACAGTCTTAAAAGTCTTGAATCCTGCTACCACAAATATACAAAATAAACAGTATTGCCTGTTGTTCCTGTTGTTCGCAGGCATATATTTATGGTTTTCTGAATATTTGAATTTTCGTACCGCCAGTCATCTTGTTGAAAGTATTCTGGAATACCTGGCTGGAGGGATTTCCTGGTTTTAATACCGTCCTATGATTCCGAAGCAGGATTTCCATGTCTTGATACCTGATACTAATAGTCTTGATACCGCTTTTGAAATTTGGTGGTAAAAAGGTTAAATAAAATTGCCACTAAGACTCCAAGGCTCAAAGATTCACGAAGTTGAAGATTTTTTTTGTGTTTCTTCCTTAGTGTCTTTGAGCCTTGGTGGCGAAATGTTCTATTTCCTGGTCTTGATACTTGATACTTCTAGTCTTGATACCGCTTTTGAAATTTGGTGGTAAAAAAGGTTAAATAAAATTGCCACTAAGACTCCAAGGGTCAAAGATTCACGAAGTTGAAGATTTTTTTTGTGTTTCTTTCTTAGTGTCATTGAGCCTTGGTGGCGAAATAATCTATTTCCTGGTCTTGATACTTGATACTTCTAGTCTTGATACCGCTTTTGAAATTTTGGTGGTAAAAAAGGTTAAATAAAATTGCCACTAAGACTCCAAGGCTCAAAGATTCACGAAGTTGAAGATTTTTTTTGTGTTTCTTCCTTAGTGTCTTTGAGCCTTGGTGGCGAAATGTTCTATTTCCTGGTCTTGATACTTGATACTTCTAGTCTTGATACCAAAATCAATGTAAATTTTCACCGCTCACTCTATATCAAACCTTCGTCTTTTTATAATACTTTGAATAAATGAAGACAAAACCCAAAAACATTAGAAATGGAAAAGTAAGCTCAAAGTAATTGTAATATTGCATGAGTTTGCTCCTTATTACCGGAACATTGCTCATTTCAGTTTTTACCATGGGAAGTAAGGAATGTTCCAGCAAAGCTATCACAATTACAAAAATAAGAAGGACTACTGTAATTTTTGGAGGAAACCTGAACCGTTCCAAAAAAGCAACCGTTTTGGCTTCAAGAAAATAAACGCTGACCAGGATTACCAGAAAAATAAAATGCCAGGTAACCAGGTAACGCGAGACCCAGTTCACAGCTTCATTCGCTCCCGTTCCTCCCTTGAGCAGCAAAATGAGCAACAGCATTGAGGTAGAAAGAATAAAGAAATAGGCTGCAAAATAAACAAGCACCCCGGCAAGGATATACAATGAACGGCGCATCTGTATTACCGGCTGGTTGGCTTCCCTGAAGGCTTCATCCAGCTCAGGACTGTCGCCCATGCGCATCTTTGCCAGGATAAAAGCCTCCTCTTCACTCAGGCCCTTTTCCATTAATGCTTCGCAACTGTCGTACAAATGACATTTCATCTCTTCGATATCCGATTCGGTTAAGGAAGGCCTCGATTTAAGACTTTCAGCCCAGTCATTTACCTGATCTGCAAAATTAAAACCGCCATTAGACTCCATATCACAACACTTTTTCGGAACATAAAATCGAACCACCCGAACTCTTTCGAATACTCTGAAACTCTCCCGAACCAGTCGAACTATTTTGCACCATATATCGCCCTTTCATTCGAGGTTGGTTGCAACGCGTGCCTTTAAAAACCACACAAGTTTTACCCGGAGAAATTAAGCTATTTCTATTCCTGTTTTTTTAACCAAATCAATCAAAGGAGAATTCTCAAAACTATTAAATCTTTCCTTACCAACCAGATAAGGCTCAATTTTTGAATTTACTTTTCTGGTTAAACTCCAAATTTTACCAGTCAAATAGTCATCCTCATTTTCTGTAACAATCATAACATCAATGTCGCTGTCATCATGGGCAGAATTTGAGGAATAGCTACCATATAAATAGGCCTTATCAACAGTTATTCCCTCTGTACGCAAAATAAAAATATATTTTTTCAATATCTCTATAATCTCTCTTTCAGCCATTGTAACAGGGTTTTTGTTTTATCAAGGTATTCATTAACTTTTGTAATACCGGGAAGAACAGGATTATAATCAGGATAACGTCCCTGTAACTGATACTTCATTAAAATCCCAAGAAATATTTGGGTATCTTCATTAAATTCCAGATCTGCCTTTTCTGATAGATAAATCAGGTTATGAGACCGTGGGGCTACGTCTCCCGTATTTTTAACAACATGAGCTTTTACTCCTTTTTCAATCACCAGATGACAAAAAAACAATCCATGCAGAATTCTCTTTTCTCTTATCAGCAAATCAGCAGTCATTAAATCGCTTTCTGCTCCACTAATCCAATACTCTATCTGTTTTATTACATCTGTCACCTTTAGAAGATTAAATATGCAAATATACAAAATAAAGAGGTTCGCCAGTTGTAATACCCGTAATGAATTCAACGGTGACAAACTGATTGAGAATACCGGGTTCATGTTGTCCATTTTGTTCTCCGGCATAGCTTTCCGGATCTGAATATCTGGATTCTGGAAGTCTTAAAATCTAAATGGTGTTTATGATCTCGATACCTGATACCAATAGTCCTGGGAACAAAGGCAAAGAGTGACATCAATCGAGTAACTATAAAGACAATACGCTCTGCAAAAGTGGTAGAAGATCAAATTCTAACTTCCGTCTTCGGTCTCCGGTCTTCGGTCCAAACAATAAAACCCTTAAACAATAAAACATTGAAACATTAAAACACTACCCCATCTTCCACAACTCTTCAAGAGCCCCGTTCAGCCGCTGCCATTCCTGTTTGTTGTATTCAAGTTGTTTTTTGCCCTCCTCCTGAAGGGTATAATATTTTCTGGGCCGTTCATTTTCACTCATCTCCCAGTACGATTTAATGAGGCCGTTGCCTTCCATTTTTTTCAGCAACGGATACATGCTGGCTTCCAGCCAGATAACCCTGCCGTCAGTAATTTCCTTTATGCGCTGTAAAAGTTCATACCCGTAACTATCACCGTTTTGCAAAACTGACAATACTATGACCATGGCTGAAGCTCCTACCAGTTCTTTTGAAATGCCTTTCATTTTTAGTTGTTTTTAAAAATTAATATAAATATGATTATGGTTCGAAATTGTTTGAAGGCTGACAGTTGTTTGAAATTGATTGACCCATTATTTTAATCTTAAATAGTTAATGAAAATGTAAGAAAAACCCTGGGAAATATCGCTGGTGTTGCTAATTGTTTCATGCAATGGCAGGAATGAAAAGCCAGGTTCATTAACAGAAACATCGGAAACAGAAAAATTTTCTTTCCAGCTACTACTTAACAATTTTTATACATAAACCCTACTACAATTATAAACATTAATTATATATAATACAAATAAGTTGTGCACAAATAATAATAACCAGACAAGAAGCATAATAAACTGTTTCTAATTGCCGGAAAGCTATCCTATCATTATTTTCTTTAATTTAGTCCAAAAAATTTAATCTGTTGAATCATGATGAAACGAACGGTATTTTTTATGGCGCTGCTTTTAGCTGCCGTTTATCTGCAGGCAATGGCTCCGGCAAAAAAGAAAGATTTTATAGGTGAGTGGAAGTTTGATGTTTCCAATGCACCTTACGGGTACCAGCAGGGAACCATTTTTATCGTTGAAAAAGAGGGGGCGCTGACCGGTGAGATAAAATTTGCGGATGGAGAAAAAATAAAAATGGAAAAGATGGCCGTAACCAACGGAGTCCTTACATTTCAGATATACGTACAATCGAGTTATGTGAATGGGAAAGCCTCCATTGAAGAAAACAAATTTAAGGGAACAGCAATGACTCCCGAAGGCGATATTCCGTTTGAGGCAACCAAAGTGGCAAAAAAGAATTAATAAAAAACAATGCCCTTATAAATTCTTCTTTTTTTGTTAGAAAGTACACAAGTAAAATTTTTTCTATCTGTTCTGTAGAGGGATGCTCAATCTGCAAAAGACAAACTACCGGATAAAGAAGTTCCGGCATTAAAAATTTTTTAACATTTTTATTTAAGGGTCTTAACCATTGTGTGATTTAAAATTAATAAGTATACTTGCATCGATAAAGAAAAGAATATGATTAGCAAAGCAGGAAATCACGGCCATCATTTACTTACCTGACTGGGGTGGGTCGCTGCTGTTTTGTTGTTTATTAAAAAAAATATTGAACCAGAGGCTTGCCACAAAGGCAGGCCTTTTTCATTTAAAATGTTCCTCCTGGTTGAACAAGGGAAAAGGGAAGGCAGAAAATTAAATTATTATGGAAAAACTAAAAATTGCGATCCAAACCAAAGGCCGGTTAAACGAAGACTCTATGAAGCTCATAAGGGAATCGGGAATTGAACTGGCCATAGGGAGAAGAACACTGGTAGCTGAAGCAAAAAATTTTCCGATGGAAGCCTTGTTCCTGCGCGATGATGACATTCCGCAAACGGTGGCCGACGGAGTGGCCGATGTTGGTATCGTTGGTGAGAACGAGATGCTGGAGAAGCAGGAAAATGTGGTAATAGCAAAACGGCTGGGGTTCAGCAAATGCCGCCTGTCGCTGGCTATTCCCAAGACAATGGAATACACGGGGTATGAATTTTTCAACGGCAAAAAAATTGCCACCTCCTACCCTGCTATCCTGCAAAAGTTCCTGGATGAAAAAAACATACAGGCCGAAATACATGTAATTAGCGGTTCAGTGGAAATAGCTCCGGGAATTGGGCTTGCCGATGCCATATTTGACATTGTAAGCTCCGGATCGACCCTGGTTAGCAACCGGCTAAAAGAAGCAGAAGTAGTGGTACGTTCCGAAGCAGTACTCATTTCCAAACCTGAACTTTCACTTGCAAAAAAGGAAATACTGGATGAACTGGTTTTTAGAATGGAATCGGTACAACGCGCGGTTGGTAAGAAATATATCCTGCTGAATACTCCCAATGAAAAGATAAAGGAAGTTGCCAGCCTGCTTCCGGGGATGAAGAGCCCGACTGTGGTACCACTGGCAGAGGAAGGATGGAGTTCGATGCATTCAGTAATTGCAGAAGACGATTTCTGGGAAATCATCGGAAAGCTGAAGAAAGCAGGCGCAGAAGGCATATTGGTAGTACCCATAGAGAAGATGATTTTTTAATATGAGACACAAGATTGTGAGACACAAGACACAAGATTGTGAGACACAAGACACAAGACTGTGAGACACAAGACACAAGACTGTGAGACACAAGACATAAGATGATGAGACACAAGATACAAGATTGTGAGACACGAGACACAAGACACAAGACACTAGAGCGATGAGACAACATCCTGATAATTGAAACTCCTGGTCTTGATACTTGATACTCTTAGTCTTGATACTCTTAGTCTTGATACTTGATACTCTTAGTCTTGATACTCTTAGTCTTGATACTTGATACTCTAAGTCCTAATACTTAATACTCTTAGTCCTGATACTAAAAACTTAAAAATGAAAAAATATATAAATCCGCAACGTGAGCTCTGGCCGCAAATTCTGCAGCGTCCGGGAATGGATGTTTCCGGGTTGCACTCAAGGGTACAGGAAATACTGAACGATATAAAAAAAAATGGTGACCGTGCGTTGAGAAAATATACTTCGCTGTTTGATGGAGTGGAACTCCGGCAATTTGCAGTACCGCAGGAAGAGCTGGATGCTGCCGATGAGCAGATAGATTCTGAACTGAAGAATGCAATTATGCTGGCCGCGGACAACATTGAGAAATTTCATGCAGCTCAGAAAACCGGAA
Organism: Mariniphaga sp.; assembly: GCA_041684965.1. Taxonomy (GTDB): domain Bacteria; phylum Bacteroidota; class Bacteroidia; order Bacteroidales; family Prolixibacteraceae; genus Mariniphaga. The sequence goes on along the minus strand of JAWLGR010000035.1, from coordinate 22,369 downwards.
TTATTAAAATGGAAACCATGCCGGGAGTTACCTGCTGGCAGAAGGCAGTGCCGGTTGAGAGTGTAGGATTATATGTTCCTGGTGGTACTGCCCCGCTGTTTTCCACAGTGCTTATGCTTGCAATACCTGCCAGGGTTGCCGGATGTAACGAAATCATAGTATGCACTCCTCCGGGGAAAGATGGAAAAATTCACCCCGCCATTTTATTTGCAGCACGATATGCTGGTGTTAAAAAAGTTTTCAGACTGGGTGGAGTACAGGCCATTGGAGCCATGGCGTACGGCACAGAATCCGTACCGAAGGTGCATAAAATTTTCGGTCCCGGCAACCAGTATGTCACCGCTGCCAAGCAGCTCGTAAGCATGTACGATGCAGCCATCGATATGCCGGCAGGACCTTCTGAAGTAATGGTGGTTGCTGATAAAAGCGCCCATCCGGCCTTTGTTGCCTCCGACCTGTTATCGCAGGCAGAGCATGGAACCGACAGTCAGGTAGTACTGGTTACTGATAGCACAAAACTGTTGGAAGAAATACAGGAACAGATAAACCTCCAGCTTAAAAACCTTCCCAGGAGCGGATTGGCAGAAAAATCACTGGGCAATAGTGTGCTGATAGTGCTGGAAGATCAGGAGGAGACGGTGGCCTTAATTAACCACTATGCCCCGGAACACCTGATACTTTCAACGGTGCATTATCTCGAACTGGCAGAACTTATTATAAATGCAGGCTCCGTATTCCTGGGAAATTTTACACCCGAAAGCGCAGGCGACTATGCCTCCGGAACCAATCACACCCTGCCAACCAATGGTTGGGCACGTACCTTCAGTGGAGTTAACCTCGACAGCTTTATGAAAAAGATAACATTCCAGGAAATAACGAAAGAAGGATTGAAAAAGATAGGGCCTGCAGTTGAAATCATGGCAGCAGCCGAACAACTGGAAGGTCATAAAAATGCAGTGACAGTAAGGTTACGGGAAGCAGATACTTAAAACCGGAACTTCTCAGTAAATTAAAATAAACAGGAAACAAATAAGAGGAAAGCGAAAATGAACTTAGACAAACTTCTCAGGAAAAACATTCTGACCCTGCAGCCTTATTCTTCAGCACGTGATGAATATTCGGGCGAGGCAATGATTTTTCTCGATGCAAATGAAAACCCTTACAATCAACCCTACAACAGGTACCCCGATCCCTTGCAGAAGAAACTGAAGAAAAAAATTTCCGGCTTAAAGCATGTTTCTGTTGACCGCATTTTCCTGGGCAACGGAAGTGATGAACCTATTGATCTGCTCATACGGGCATTTTGTGAGCCGGGGAAAGAAAATATTATCACAATTGATCCCACTTATGGGATGTACCAGGTTGCCGCCGGAATCAACAATGTGGAGGTTAAGAAAATACCTCTTACTGAAAGCTTTGAGCTGAATGCCGGTGCGCTTTTAGCGGCTGCTGATGAAAACACGAAGCTGGTTTTTCTTTGCTCACCTAATAATCCCAGCGGAAACAGCCTTGAAAAGGAGGCCGTCCTTGAAGTTATGTCCCGGTTCCAAGGGATTGTGGTTCTGGATGAAGCGTATGTTGATTTTGCTCCCGAAAAGTCGATGCTCCCGCAGCTGGACGCATTCCCCAACCTGGTCATCCTGCAAACTTTTTCAAAAGCCTGGGGAATGGCAGGTATCCGTTTGGGAATGGCATTCGCCGCTCCTGAAATCATTTCGGTACTGAGCAAGATAAAATACCCTTACAACCTGAACATCCTTACCCAGCAAAAAGCGCTGGAACTTATAGATAATAGTACTCAAATTGAATCCTGGGTAAAGCAAATAATACAGGAACGGGAAAATATGAGTAAAATGCTGTTGAAATTTCCTTTTGTAGTAAAGGTATTTCCATCCGAAGCTAATTTTATTCTTGTAAAAATGCATGATGCACGCGGCATTTATGAATTCCTGAGGGAAAAAGGAGTAATTGTCCGCGATCGCTCAAGGGTTTTTCTTTGCGAAGACAGTTTGCGTATCACAATTGGTACTCCAGATGAAAACAATCAGTTGATAAATATGCTAAAAGAATTAATATGATTTTTGTCATTTTTCCGGGAATTATACAAAACTTTGCAGGCCTGTTAAACTGTCAGCCCGATGAGTTATTCCTGGAGTAGATGACAGCCTGAAATAAAGTATGTAGATATGAAAAGAGCACTATTTATAGACAGGGACGGAACCTTGATTTTTGAACCGGAAGATGAACAGATTGATTCGCTGGAGAAGCTGGAATATCTGCCTGGTGTTTTTCGCAACCTGTACCTTATTCAAAAAAATCTTGATTATGAGCTGGTAATTGTTTCCAACCAGGATGGCCTGGGTACTTCATCTTACCCTGAGGCAGCCTATCAACTGGTGCAGGGAAAGATGCTTCGGGCATTTGAAAATGAAGGTGTGGTTTTCGACGATGTATTAATCGACCGCAGCTTCCCCGAAGACAATTCCCCGGATCGCAAACCACGGACAGGACTTCTTGGAAAATATATGGACGGCAGTTACGACCTGGCAAACAGCTTTGTAATTGGCGACAGGTTAACTGATATCGAGCTGGCAAGGAACCTTGGTGCAAAAGGCATTCTGCTGAACAACGGCACCTTGTCGGAAGAACTGGTTGCCTGTGGCCTTGCAGATCACTGTGTTCTTATATCAGACGATTGGAATGATATTTATGCAGCAGTGGCAGCACCCCAACGTATTGCAGAAGTTAAGCGTACAACCCGCGAAACGGATATCCAGGTCAGGCTGAACCTTGATGGTTCGGGAGTTTGCAACATTTCCACCGGATTGCATTTCTTCGACCACATGCTTAACCAGATTGGCCGCCATGCCGGGGTCGACCTGGATATTCATGTAAGGGGAGACCTTGAAGTGGATGAACACCACACAATTGAAGATGCCGCACTGGCTTTGGGCGATGCATTTCAAAAAGCTGTTGGCAGTAAATCGGGAATGGAACGCTATGGATTTTGCCTGCCAATGGATGACTGCCTGGCACAGATAGCCATCGATTTTGGAGGCCGCCCCTGGCTTGTATGGGAAACGGAATTTAAACGCGAAAAAGTAGGCGATATGCCAACGGAAATGTTTATGCACTTTTTTAAATCATTTTCCGATGCTGCTAAGTGTAACCTGAATATAAAGGCTGAAGGTACCAACGAGCACCATAAAATTGAAGCAATTTTTAAAGCACTTGCCAAAGCAATTAAAATGGCAATTAAAAGAGATGTATATAATTTTGACCTGCCTTCAACTAAAGGTCTGATATAGCCTCTGCGGAAATTGGACAACAAAGTGATTATACAACGGGAGGTTTTAAATTTTAGTTCTATGAAAACAATCAAACCGTTGCGGGAAAAAAAGAATACGGCAATTTTATTGATTCACTGCCCCGACAGGCAGGGATTACTGGCCATTGTCACTGAATTTCTAAATAAAAACAGGGGCAACATTATTTACCTCGACCAGCATGTTAACCGGCAGGAAAAAATTTTTTACATGCGTGTTGAATGGGAACTCGATGGTTTTGCCATTCCTTCAAAAAAAATCGGAGAATATTTCGACACGCTTATAGGTTCTCCACTTAACATGGACTGGAAGCTTTATTTTTCGGATGAGATACCTCGAATGGCACTGTTTGTTTCCCAAATGCCGCACTGCCTTTTCGATATTCTCGCCCGTTATACTGCCGGCGAATGGGATGTGGAAATACCGCTTATAGTCAGTAACCATGAATTATTGAAACCGGTTGCCGACAGGTTTGGAATTGAATTTTATTATTTTCCGGTAACTGCTGAAAACAAAGAAGAACAGGAAAGGAAAGAAATTGAACTGTTAAAAAAGTATAATATCGACTTTGTGGTTCTTGCACGTTATATGCAGATTCTTTCACAGAGTTTTGTAAATCAGTATCCCAATAAAATCATCAACATCCATCATTCATTCTTGCCCGCATTTGTAGGTGCCAAACCCTACCATGCAGCACACGAACGTGGCGTTAAAATTATTGGCGCCACAAGTCATTATGTAACTTCCGATTTGGATGCCGGCCCCATTATTGAACAGGATGTTACCCGTTGCAGCCATGTTGATACAATACAAAAACTTATCCGCAAGGGACGTGATTTGGAAAAAATTGTACTTTCGCAGGCAGTGTACAAACATTTGCAACGAAAAATTCTTGTTTATAACAACAGGACAGTGGTTTTCAACTAGATGAATTGTATGCGATAAAGTGCAACTGCAATTAACAGCATAAGAAACGATAGTACAATGAAAAAGAAAAAGATAAATAAAGTGGCACTGACAATCCTGCTGCCGGTATTTTTCTTATTTACCGCTGGTGCGCAGACAACGCAGATGCCCTTACAAAAAGTTCCGGCCGATTACGGTTACGTCGTAAAAATAGGTCAGCAGGTACCTGATGTAACAATGAAACTTACTGATGGAACCAAAGTTTCCACCCGTGATTTAACGGGGAAAGTGGTAATGTTGCAATTTACGGCCAGCTGGTGCGGAGTATGCCGGCGTAAAATGCCGCATATTGAAAATGAAATATGGCAAAAGCATAAGGATAATAAAGATTTTGCATTAATAGGTATCGACCTTGATGAGCCTTTGGAAACCGTTAAAAAGTTTGCTGCCGATATGAAAATTACCTATCCCCTGGCAACCGATTTAAAAGGTGAAATTTTCTATACATTTGCTGCCAAAGGAGCCGGTGTAACCCGAAATGTAGTTATTGACCGCTCGGGTAAAATTGTTTACTTAACCCGTCTGTTTAAAGAAGAGGAATTCAATGAAATGAAACGTGTAATTGATTTATTGCTGAAAGATTCCTGATTTGGGAAGATTCAACCATTACAAATCAAAAATAATAAACCATTTAACATGAAAAATTCCAGTGAGTACAGAAAATGGCAGAGAGACCTGATTTATCTCACCCATACATATGACATACCTTCTGTTAACGATTCAACTATTCCTTCCGATATTATTGCCCAGATTCTTCGTTCTGCAGCATCAGTGCCATTAAAAACAGAAAAAATATTGGGACAACAAACCAGCAGTTCTATGGCAATCTTTCTAAAAACTACTGCTGATTCCCTGATTAAGATTCATAAGTTGATGACATTTTCATTAGATATGAAACTTATTTCCATTGATGAATACCATTCCATTTCCGAAAGCCTGTCGGAATTAGGCGACGTTGTAAAAAAGCTCATCAATACTATTAACCTCAATCAAAAAGATGCTGTAAAAAAAACCTTACCGGAACCAGCCGGAGGTGCTTACTGGATATTAAATTAATGTGAATGACGATCAATTTAGATTCCAAAGAATGAAGACAGTCATTATAAAATATAATGCAGGCAACATAGAATCGGTTGACAATGCCTTAAAAAGGCTTGGCGTGCAGTCGGAGATAACCGCCGACAGGGAGAAGATAAAAAGTGCCGATAAAGTAATTTTCCCGGGTGTGGGAGAAGCGAGCTCAACAATGGAATACCTTCGGAAACATAGGCTGGATGAATTAATCGTATCGCTAAGGCAACCTGTTCTGGGCATTTGCCTCGGGCTGCAGCTTATGTGTGCCCACACTGAAGAAGGAGACACAGCATGTTTGGGAATTTTTGATGAAAAGGTAAAACGTTTTGTTCCGGAGCCTGGCCAGGAGTTTACCACAAAAGTCCCTCATATGGGCTGGAATGCATTGTATAATTTAAAAGACGGGCTTTTCAGCAATGAAATTGAAAATCAGTATGTCTATTTTGTCCACTCGTATTACGCCGGACTGGGAGAGCATACAACAGCCACTTGCAATTACATTGTTCCATTTAGTGCAGCCTTACAAAAAGATAATTTTTTTGCCACCCAATTTCATCCTGAAAAAAGCGGCGAAGTTGGAGCAGCCATTTTAAAAAACTTTTTAAACCTTTAACTGTTTAATAATGAACCAATGGATCGATTAACTATAATTAAAGTGGGAGGCAAAGTAGTTGAAGATTCGGCTTCGCTGAATTATTTGCTTGACCAGTTCACCCGTATCTCCGGAAATAAAATCCTGGTGCATGGCGGTGGAAGCACTGCTACCGAAATCGCAACCAAGCTTGGGATAGAAACCCAGATGGTAGACGGACGACGTATTACAAGCCAGTCGATGCTTGAGGTGGTAACCATGGTATACGGCGGCCTGGTCAACAAAAAAGTTGTAGCCCGGCTGCAGGCCAGAGGATGTAATGCAATCGGTTTGAGTGGTGCCGATTTAAACCTTATAAGCTCCCGTAAAAGACCGGTAAAGGAAATTGACTTTGGATTTGTGGGTGATATAGATGATGTAAACAGCCGGGAATTAAGGTTACTTCTGAATGAAAACGTAGTTCCGGTTATCGCCCCCCTTACCCATGACGGAAAAGGTCAGCTGCTGAATACCAATGCCGACACAATTGCAGCTGAACTGGCTGTAGAACTTTCAAGCCATTACGGAGTGTATCTGTTTTATTGCTTCGATAAAAAAGGTGTTCTCCTGAATCCCGATGACGACACCAGCATGTTGCATGAACTCAGCGCTTCCGGGTTTCTGCAGTACCAAAATGAAAAAATAATTAACTCAGGCATGATTCCAAAGCTCGAAAACGGTTTCAGAGCAAAAAAACAAGGTGTAAAAGAAGTTCTGATAACCAACCCTGAAAACATGATGACAGGAAAAGGTACCCGTCTGGTTTAGCAGTAAATAAAAAAACTCAATCACCTTTTACTTTTTTTTCTTGAAACATAGCCCCTGATACATGTGCTGAAAATATTTCCAATGTCCTCAATGCGAACATTAAAAGGAATATAATTCAGAAATATTCTCAGGAAAATAGTAAAATAAGGCAACATCCTATTATTGTCAGCGATTTTTTTGTGTTAGGCATTTAGAAACAAAATATCTATCTTTAAAAAAATTTTATCAGATAAATATATATGGGAAGATCTCAGGAATCATTTAACAAAAAGGAAGTCAGAAACAAAAAAGAAAAAAAAAGAAAGGAAAAAGAAAAAAAGCGACTGGCACGTAAGGATAATATCAAGGGCAGCAGCCTTGATGACATGATTGCTTTTGTTGATGAACATGGCAATATTACCGATACTCCTCCCGATCCGGACAAACGGGAAAAAGTTAATCCGGACGATATTCAAATAAGTGTACCAAGAGGTACCAATCAGGAAATCGATCCCATCCGGAAAGGAACAGTTACTTATTTCAATGCTTCAAAAGGATTTGGATTTATTACTGATCAACAGACAAAAGAAAGTATTTTCCTGCATGTGAACAATATGCTGGAAGAAATACGTGAAGGCAATCTGGTAATCTATGAGGTAGAAAAGGGTCAAAAAGGACCGGTAGCAGTGCAGGTAAAAGTTGCCAGATAATTTCCGAAAGGGTTATTTTCCCAGATATCGGATTATATTGGCAATTATGGTAATAATAATGCTGATAACAATCATCGATGTTATGGGAAAATAAACTTTACTGTTTTCTTTCTCAATCCTTACATCCCCCGGTAATCTTCCAAACCAGTTAAACAATCCGGGAATTAAGTAAAGGAGAGCCCCGATTACAATGAGAATAATTCCGGCAATAATTAACCAACGAGCCATAACCTGTTTAATTAAAATAATAGCAGCAAAAACTAAATTGTTTTTAAATCTTCAATCCATTTGAGGATAAAATTAAAATGAGAACCTTGCCAGTAAATTTTCTTACAGCCGGCGCATTCCCAAAATTCATCATAGTATGTTAATGTATCAGCCGACAGCCTTTTTTCAAGTTCATTCATACCAACCTCTTTTAATCTGCCATTGCAGTTGGAACAGCGGGAAAATGGCCTGAAACTGTTTTGAAGCTGAAACCGGTCAATAACCTCAACTAGTTGTTTTTTGGGGTCATCGTTTCTGAGCCAGTATCCATGGAGTACCGAGTTTTGTTTAAGAATTCCCCTGTCACGGGTTAAGATAATACGTTTTTCTTTAAGAGCCGTCTCAATAATTTCATCGTCTTCAAAATCATTTCGAAAAAGAGCGTCAAACCCGAGTAACCGAAGTTTTTGAGCCAATTTTCCTAAATTAACATCTACTATAAACCTGGTCTCACGCAATGGCTTTGGCCTTAAACGAACAACCGGAGAAATATCGAGCGATTCAAATACAGGGAATACCGATATTTCTTCCCCACCTTTCATCTGGTACTCAAAATTTACCGGCTCACCATTAACCAGAATTAAATCCACTTCATTGTGCGGGATTCCAATTGCCTGGATGGTATTTTTTACAGATGGCTTTCCTTTAAACTCAAACACGAATCTTTGCTTTTTCCATTTGGCAGGCAGATGATCGTTTAATTCCTCATAAAAACGAAAAAATGATTTCCGTATAACCGGAGAATGATTTGAGTCAGTATTTTCCATATTCGTTCTTTGCATCTGTTTTGAAGAATACATCAATTACGAAAGATAATAAAATGAAATAAAATCTCTGATAAGGATTCAAAGTAAAAATTTTAAAAAGTTAAAACAAGTGAATTTAATAAGTCGCTGGTTAAATTCAATTAAAGGAGGAGCAATTATCAAAAACTTACCCGTTATCTACTTCCCGGAATAATTCTTTTTCTTCCGGATTTTGAATTATATTTGCTAATTGGAAAAAAAATATGACAGAAAAACCTTTAATATTGGTTACCAATGATGACGGCATACATGCGAAAGGTCTCCGGGAGCTGGTTGAAGTAATGAAGTTTTTTGGTGAAGTGGTAGTAATTTCCTCCGAAGTTGCCATGTCAGGAAAAGCCTGTGGTATAACTGTTGATCAACCTCTTCGGACAGTTTCTGTTGAAAAAATTCATGGTGTATCAACCTGGAAATGCAACGGGACACCTGTCGACAGTGTTAAGCTAAGCTTTAACAATTTATTTGACCGAAAACCCGATTATGTTGTTTCCGGGATAAATCATGGTGCCAATTCTTCTATCAGCGTCATTTACAGCGGCACTATGGGTGCAGCTATAGAAGGAAGCCTGCACGGCGTGCCTTCTATGGGTTTTTCACTTGCCGATTTTAGTTCCGATGCTGATTTTTCAAAGGCCAAAATAATTGTAGCCAAAATATTTCAAAAAGTTCTTGATAATGGAATGCCTGCCTTCACTTGTCTGAACGTTAATATACCCAAAGGAAAACCTAAGGGAATAAAGGTTTGCCGGCAAACACACGGCAAATGGGTGGAGGAATTCGAAAAAAGAGTAGACCCACACGGAAGGGAGTACCATTGGCTGTCGGGTTATTTTAAAAATTTTGAAGAAGGTTCTTCTGAAACGGACATCGATGCACTAATGAATAATTTCGTTTCAGTTGTGCCTGTATCGGTTGATATGACCTGCTACAAAACACTAGAAGAAATAAAAAACTGGAAATTTTAATGCCTCGAAGAAAAAGACAACCATTCGATTCACCGGGCATTGGTTTCCTGCTCGGATTTTTAATACCTCTGTTAATCTTTTTTGCAGTATATCTTTTTGGGGAAAAAGATATCTCATTCAGCAATTATGTGAACAATCTTTGGCGCCTGCAGGCACTGGTAAAACTAGCCAGCCTGTGTGTATTTGCTAATCTGCTCGTTTTTATGGGATTTATCCGTCTTAAATACGATCAATCGGCACGCGGCGTCCTGGGAGCTACAATAATTTACGGACTGGCCATTTTAATTTCAAGAGCATTTTAAGATGAAATATTACCTGATAGCCGGAGAAGCTTCCGGTGATTTACATGGTTCAAACCTGATGCATGAAATAAAAAAATACGATTCAGAGGCTTCATTTCGCTTCTTTGGTGGTGATCTAATGAAAGAAGCAGGTGGCACTCTGGTCAAACATTGCAGCGAAATGGCATATATGGGTATCCTGAATGTTTTAAAAAACATTAATACCCTGAAACGGAATATGACGCTGTGCCAAAAAGATTTGCTGGAATTTCAGCCCGATGTTCTCATATTAATAGATTATCCCGGGTTCAATCTTCGTATAGCAAAATTTGCCAGGCAAAATAAAATCCGGGTCTTTTATTACATCTCACCCAAAGTGTGGGCCTGGAAAGAATTTCGCGTAAAGGAAATCAAGGCAAATGTGGATGAAATGTTTACTATTCTTCCATTTGAAACCAACTTTTATAAAAAGCATGGAATTAAGGTTCATTATGTCGGGAATCCATTAGTGGATGCTGTTGAAAAATACAAAAAAAACGCTGTTTCAAAAGAAGACTTCCTTGGTCAGAACAACCTCGACAACCGGCCTGTTGTGGCACTTCTGGCCGGCAGCCGCCGCCAGGAAATTGAAAATACGCTCCCGGTAATGAAAAAAGCCGCTGCATGTTATCCTGAATTTCAGTTTGTTATTGCCGGCGTTTCATATGTTGGCTCAGATGTTTATGAAAAAGCATACAACGGATTTGAAATTCCTGTGTTATTCAATCAAACATACAATATACTGAATCATGCCCATACAGCATTGGTGGCCTCAGGAACTGCAACGCTGGAAACGGCTTTGTTTGAAGTTCCTCAAATGGTAGTATACAGAATGGAAGGTGGCTGGCTTGTACAATTTCTTATGAAACATTTTTTCCTGAAAATAAAATGGGTTTCGTTGCCAAATCTTATCCTAAATAAGGAGGCTGTTAAAGAATTCATTCAAATGGATATGACCTTCAGGAATGTAAAAAATGAATTACATCGCCTGTTTTACGAACCGGAGTACCGAAAAAAAATAGTAAAGGACTATAAGCTGTTGAAAAAACATCTGGGAGAACGGGGAAGTTCAGAACGCACTGCCCAAATAATGGTGGAGCTTTTAAAAAGCAATAAAAAATAACTTAATTTATTGACACATTTAAAAAAACTTGTAATCCAAAACTGTAATGTACAGTTTATTTAATAAAGAAATAAAAATATTTTTTGGTTCACTTACAGGATACCTGGCCCTTCTTGTCTTTCTGCTGGTTGCGGGTCTTTTTTTATGGATTTTTCCTGGCAATTATAACATTCCCGACAACGGGTATGCAACCCTTGAAGGTTTTTTTTCGCTTGCTCCCTGGCTTTATCTATTTCTTATACCGGCTATTACAATGCGTTTCATTGCTGAGGAAAAACGAGGCGGTACGCTTGAAATTCTATTAACCAGGCCGCTGACTGACCTGAAAATCATACTGGCTAAATTTCTTGCCGGATTGGTACTGGTTACCTTTTCACTCCTGCCTGTTCTGCTTTGGTTCCTCTCAGTATACCTGCTTGGAAATCCGGTCGGAAGCATCGATACAGGTGCTACATGGGGTTCCTTTTTCGGACTGTATTTCCTTGCTGCAATTTACCTTTCTATCGGAATATTTTCTTCTTCTCTTACCGAAAACCAAATCGTATCATTCATTCTGTCCATGGCCCTGTCCTTTGTTTTCTATCTGGGTTTCGATTTTATTGCAAGTTCCGGCATACCTTACCTGCTCGAACAGGTATTCGGATGGATGAGTATCAACAACCATTACCTTTCTGCTTCACGGGGGGTAATTGATATGCGTGATGTAATCTATTTTACAGGAATGACTTTTATATTCCTGTGGCTAACACGTGCATTTTTAAGAAAAGGAAAAAGTAAGCAAAAGAGATTCAGGAGGGAAACTCTAATAATTTTCCTTATTCTCACAATACTATTTATCCTCTCAGGAAATTTCTTATATCGCATTGATCTCACTTCCGACAAGAGGTATTCTCTTTCTCCGGTAAGTGCTGAAATTGCTTCAGAACTGGAAGAACCAATGGAAATTGAATTGTACCTGGCAGGTCGTCTGGAACCAGGACTGCGCAAACTGCAGCAGGAAGTATTTGAAAAAATTGCGGTATTAAATGCTTATGCTCCTGAAAATATACGGCTGAGGGTTACCGATCCTTATTCTATCGGAAACACACAAAAAAGGGAAGCGTTTATAGGGGAACTGATGGAAAAAGGAATAAGGCCCACCACTTTCAGGCAACAAACCGATCAGGGAGTGAGTACACGACTAATCTTTCCAGGTGCAATAATCCGGTACAATGGAAAAGAGACTGCTGTAAATTTTCTAAAATACAATCCTGATTTTTCTCACGAAGCAAATTTCAATCATTCGGCTGAAACCGTTGAATTTGAATTAATAAATGCATTTCAAAAATTAATGCGAAACCGCCGTTCAACAGTAGCCTTCCTGGAAGGACACGGAGAAGCCGATCGTTTCCAGGTATATGATTTTACTACTGCAATAAGTGAAGACTTCAGGGTAATACGCACAGATACAGAAGGTTTGGCTTCAGCACCTGCTGAAACCGACATTCTAATTGTAGCGAATCCTGAAAAGGCTTTTTCTGAAAGGGATAAGTATTTTATCGACCAGTACATTATGCAGGGAGGAAAGGTAATCTGGCTGATTGACCCGGTAGAGGTAAGTCTTGACAGCCTTTCAACCGGGCATACCACTATGGCTTTTCCGCGCGATCTGAACCTTAGCGATCAGCTTTTCCGTTACGGAGTAAGGCTTAATTACAATCTGCTGCAGGATGTTGATTGTGCCCGTATACGTGTAAATACAGCCACTCCCGGAAATCCGCCTCAATTTACATTGCATCCCTGGTATTATTCTCCCCTGCTTGTTCCTTCCGACGACCATCCCATGAGCAGGAACCTCAACCGTGTACTTGCTGAATTTGTTTCCTCCATTGATACGATATCAGGAAATCCGGAGGTAAAAAAATCGGTTATTCTGTCAACGTCACCTTATGCCAGAACTGTCCAGGCACCATCTATCGTCAGCCTTCGCAATATTGATAATCCTCCGGCACGGGAGCTGTTTAATCAGTCCTTCATACCGGCAGGTGTCCTCCTTGAGGGTTCCTTTATTTCCATATTCAGAAACCGCATGACTGAATCTCTGGGTATTCCAAATGCTACAGTTATCGGACAAAGCCCTCCCACGAAAATGGTTGTAATAGCTGATGGTGGAATGATATTAAACCAGGTGGATTATTCCACCAATCCGCCCAGAATTCAGGAACTGGGCCTTGACAGGGCATCCGGTCAGGTATTCGGTAACCGGGAGTTTATAATAAATGCTGTACTGTATTTAAACGACGACCGTGGAATTATGCAACTCCGGACACGTACTCAGCAGCTCAGGCTGCTTGACAAAGTACGCCTGCGCGAGGAAAAACCTTTCTGGCAATGGCTGAATGTACTGGTACCATTAGTATTGGTAGCCTTTTGGGGCATTTTATACAACCTTTCCCGCCGGCATCGTTTTGCCCGTTTATAAATGCCTGAAAAAATCAAAGTTATCAACAGCGTCAAAAAGATTAAAGTTTGTATATTCGTTACCTGATTTTCCTTCCATACGGTATATTGTACGTTTTTTAGCAATCACCGATCAGGAGGAATAAACAGAATTCAAAAAAAATTAAATTAAATACATCCTTATGAAATTTGTTGTTTCAAGTACCGATTTACTAAGCCACCTCTCAGCCGTGAGTAAGGTGATCAGCAGTAAAAGCACAATGCCAATTCTTGACAATTTTCTGTTTCAGTTAACAGAAACAGATTTAACCATTACCGCCTCCGATCTTGAGTCGACGCTGATTACCCGCATGGAGCTGGAAAACATTGAGGGTGAAGGCCTGATTGCAGTTCCTGCAAGGTTGCTCATAGATACATTGAAAGAATTCCCCGAACAACCGCTTACCTTCCAGGTAAATAATACCAACTTTGGAATTGAAATCTTTTCTGAAAATGGAAAATATACAATTGTCGGTCAAAGTGGTGAAGATTTTCCTGAATTGCCCGTAGTTGATGAAGAAGCTGCTACAACTATTACAATTGGCTCCAGGGTACTTCTGAAGGGAGTTGAAAAAACCCTTTTCGCTACTGCCGATGATGAATTGCGCCCTGTTATGAATGGAATCTTTGTAGAGCTCTCACCTGAAAATATTGGATTTGTTGCTTCAGATGCCCATAAACTTGTACGTTACCGACGTTCCGATGCTGCTGCTGAATTCGATTCTTCATTCATCCTGCCTAAAAAACCCGCCAGCCTGTTAAGAAACCTGCTGCCAAGGGAAGAACACGATGTAAGACTGGAGTTTGATGATAAAAATGCAATCTTTACCCTTACAAAGTACCGGTTAATCTGCAGATTGGTTGAAGGTAATTATCCAAGTTACAATTCTGTTATTCCAACTACAAACCCAAACAAAATGACCATCGACCGGCTGGCATTTTACAATACCGTAAAAAGAGTTTCTGTCTTTTCAAATCAGGCCAGCAACCTGGTTAAATTGAATATCAATGACAATCAACTTGTTGTTTCAGCACAGGATATCGATTTTTCCATATCTGCTGTTGAACGTCTTGCCTGTGAATACGAAGGAGAAGAAATTGAAATTGGATTTAAATCTACATTCCTGCTCGAAATTCTTGCCAATATTTCAGCCGGTGACGTTCGGATGGAAATGAGCGACCCTTCGAGGGCAGGGCTCCTGTTGCCTGCCGAAACAGAAGAAGAAGCAGAAGATGTGCTTATGCTTTTAATGCCAATGATGATTAATGCCTGATTCTTTAAGAACGTTAATTGATTAAGAACGTTTTTCTGATACTCTTACCAGAAAAACCAGATGCCTCATTGAGGCGCTTCATAAAACACAAGTTCATGTTATTAAATTTAAAAAACCCGGTAGTTTTTCTTGACCTTGAAACCACAGGAATGGACATTGCAAAAGACCGGATTGTTGAAATTGCATTGTTAAAAATCCATCTTGATGGAAAAGAGGAAGAATTACTGTACCGTTTAAACCCTGAAATGCCTATTTCAGCAGAAGCAACACGCATACACGGCATCAGTAATGAGGATGTAGCCTCCGAACCAACTTTCAGGGGCGTTGCAAAATCTCTTGCTAAATTTATTGAAGGATGCGACCTGGGTGGTTTCAACTCCAACCGTTTTGACATCCCCCTGCTTGCAGAAGAATTTCTCCGTGCCGACGTTGACATTGATTTGAAAAAAAGAAAATTCATAGATGTCCAGGCAATTTTTCATAAAATGGAAAAGCGCACCTTGGCTGCTGCTTATTTATTCTATTGTAAAAAACCGTTAACTGATGCTCATAGTGCACTGGCTGACACCCGTGCTACTTATGAAGTTTTAAAAGCTCAACTCGACACCTACCAGGATGTGGAATACGAGGACAATAAAGGGAATACCTGCACCCCCATTATAAACGACGTAGAAAAGCTTAGTGAATTTTCAGCTTATACCCGGAATGTTGATTTTGTGGGACGGATTGTTTATAATGAAAAAGGAGAGGAGATATTCAACTTCGGAAAGAATAAAGGAATTCCGGTTGAAAAAGTCCTGAAAGAACAACCAGGCTACTTTGGATGGATTATGAACGGCGAGTTTCCACTGTATACCAAAAGAGTCCTCACCCAAATAAAGCTCCGGATGATGAATAAATAGATTTACATTTGCTTTTAATTTAATTTTTGAAAGAAAAATACAATGAAATCCACAAGTTTTACAAATACAAACACCAATCAGCAAAATCCTTTAAAACATGTGGATTCCATCCGACCGTTTTAATTATTAAATTTTGTACGGATGAAACGACCATGCATTTACTATATTCACAAAGGAGAATGATTAATCACAATGGCCATCGGGACATGGGAGTTCCCTGTCTGCGGTGACAGGCAGGCATATGATACCATTGATAACAAACAATTTTAATCATATGAAAATAATTTGTATTGGCAGAAATTATGTTGCTCATGCGCAGGAATTGAATAATGAAGTGCCGGAAGAACCCGTTTTTTTTATGAAACCTGATTCGGCCTTACTTCGCAACAACCACCCGTTCTATATACCGGAATGGACAAATGAGGTCCATCATGAAGTCGAGCTCGTTTTAAGGATTAACCGGTTAGGTAAAAATATAGAAAAACGCTTTGCCCACCGGTATTTTGATGAAATAGGGCTTGGTATTGATTTTACAGCCCGTGACATTCAAAATAAGTTAAAGGAGAAAGGTCTACCCTGGGAGAAAGCTAAAGCATTTGACAGTGCTGCAGTAATCAGCAATAAATTTTTTCCATCAAAATTATTTACCGATAAAGATGCCATAAGGTTTAGGCTGGATGTAAATGGAAAAACAGTTCAGAACGGGGATTCATCGTTGATGATTTTTGGATTCGACGAAATTATTTCACATGTCTCAAAATATGTGACTTTAAAAATTGGAGATTTGATATACACCGGAACACCATCCGGAGTAAGCAAGGTAAATGCAGGCGATTTACTCGAAGGATACCTGGAAGAAAACAGAATGTTTGAATTTCTTGTGAAATGAATATTCTAAAACTATCTGTAACTTTGAAAAAAATACTTCACCAAAAAAATAATTGCTATGAAAACTGCATCTATAAAATCTATCGTTTCCTTGAATACCATTCATAAGTTTCTTCAACCAAAAAAACTGGCAATTGCCGGAGCTTCCCGAAATCCTAAAAAATTTGGAGGTACTGTTTTGAAGGAATTAACAGAAAAAGGTTTTGATGTTTATCCTGTTAATCCCAATGCAACAGAGATTCAGGGGCATAAATGCTATCCTTCAGTTTCTGATTTGCCAGTTGATGTTAAACACCTTTTAATAGTCACTCCCAAAAAAGAGACAGTGGTTGTTGCAAAGCAGGCAGCCACTAATAAAATGGAAATGATCTGGATTCAGCAAATGTCAGAAACACCGGAAGCTATAGATACGATAAGGGATGCAGGCATATCATTAATCACAAAAAAATGCATCCTGATGTTTGCAGACCCGGTAAAGGGGCCACATAATTTCCACCGGTTTTTCGTAAAACTATTTGGACGTTATCCAAGACTTAATTAACCTGAACAAAAAATTATACAACCTACAAATTGGATTTGGAATAACTCCAAAAATGTAAATTTCATCTGGTTAATAAATGAAAGATTTTGATTTTCAATGTGAACTGGAAGTGCGTGATTACGAATGTGATATTCAGGGAATTGTAAACAATTCAGTATATCAAAATTACCTTGAACATTGCCGTCATAAATTTCTGAATGAGATAGGTCTGAGTTTTGCACAAATGCACCGTGAAGGTATTGATGCCGTTGTTATTCGTGCCGAAATCGATTACAAGTTCCCTTTACGCCCCGGCGACAAGTTTATCGTACAACTTAAAATGGCCAAACAGGGGAGGTTACGAATAGTTTTCAGACAGGAGGTATTACGGTGTTCCGATCTGAAGCAAATGATTAATGCCCGCATTATTACTGTCCTGACCCGTAATGGAAGACCCGTTTCGCCGGAAAACCTGGAGGAGAAATTCAGAAAGGCAGGAGTATTTCCGGAATTAGAACAGTGAAAAATCCAGAATTATTCAGGAATCAAGACTGGCTGAAAATAAACAGCAATCTGCTTTAGGCACTTCCTTCCCCGATTTTTTCATCTATCCTGAATTCATCTGTATTCATTCCACTTGCTTTTAATGCTGCCATGAAACCTTCATTCATTATCCTTCCCATTTTCAGGGGAAAGTTTAACAAGGCAGGAACTGCTTCAGAATTTTCAGGCTGATAATAAAACTTCTTACAGGAATCCAGATTTGATGAAAGATAGATACGACAAGCCACAGGTCTGACGCTATATGCCATGCAGACTCCATCCTGAAGCAGCGGACAGGGAAATTTTGAATGAAGTAAATCATCTCCTTTCAAATCAGCCAGTTTGTTTCTTTTTTCTGATGCACGGGCTGCTATTAACTGCCTTGTTTCTAAATCAAATTGCTGTTGGATAAAATCATTCATTAAATCAAGTTCATACATCTGTGCAAAAACAGGTTGATGACAACACCAGTGACAACCTTTCTTACAGGCAGGCAACAAATTGTGCATATCCGCAAAGCCGGTAAAAGCATCAATTACCTCATCAATAAACCCATGCAATTGCTTCACTGCTTCATTTAAAGCTTGTTTTGTGCATCCGGCTTCAGCAGCCATCCTTCCCAGTCGATAGCCATCGGCATAAAACTGTTTCTCAAGTTTTTTTATATCAAGACTCATTAGTTCCGGTAAAAAAATATTAAACCTGGCAGTACTTTTTTTTCAGTACCACCCTGAATGTCTGCTTTTAAGTTACGACACAAAAAAGTTAGACCTGAGGCACATAACAACAAATGCACCAATTGCAGTTCTTCATCAGGTTCATTACCCATATCGGCCAAAACTATCAGCCGGTGCTTATCATTTTGTGCGAATGTAATTTGTGCGGCTAAAACCAGTAAAAAATAATTTTTAGTGCTTTCATCATTTCAATCTAATTTACAACTTTTCCGGTTTTACAAAGTATTCCTTCATCTCATAAGGTAACTGCCATATGCTTCCCTCAAAATCACCAAAATACAGATGTGACTTACTAAATTCATGCGAATGCCCATTGGCCCAGAAAAAACAAAACGGAGCTTTGTAATTAATTGGCCTGCGCACGTAGGCATGGCTTAATTCACTATTTTGGGTGAGTGTTTTTTGTTTTCTCCATGTTTTGCCTTTATTTTTTGATTGCCATACTTCCAGTTCACCACCTACACCCCATTCCTGCGGACCTTCCGCAGTTGGCCCCACTATTTTCCAATCTTTTTCTGATATGTAGAGACTGCCCATATCGTAATTATGGTCCGATTCGGTAACAACAGAAGTTTGCCACTCCTTTCCGTTCCACCGGGTAATGCACCATTCGTAGGGAGAACTTACCGGGCCGGGCTCATGGCCATTGCTGCGAATATAAAGATAGACAGGATTTCCCTTTGAATCGAAACCCATATCCTTCAGATAAACATTCTTTCCCTGTGACTGGTAATCAATTACCCGTGCCGGACTGTCACGTTTCAACAATGGAATTTCCAGCAGATTTCCCTGTACATCGGTCCAGGTCTGACCCAAATCGCTGGTTTCAATATAATAAACATCGGTGCGTTTGTCCACATTTCCATCGGGGTGGCGGTTAAAAAATGTGCCCACTTTTTTGCCCTTGAAACTGGAGCTGGTCTGGTAATGTCCCGAACGTTCGCCTTCGTTTACAGGAATGGCAGCCAGCAAACGGTCTTCAGTCCAGGTTACCCCGTCCAGGCTCGATTCGAAGTACAACTGTCTGACGCCAGTGTATTTGGTGAATAAATGCAAATAACCCTGATCCGTGTTCCAGGGTTGAGGGTAGGTCATTTCCTCTTTCGAAATCTTTTTAAATTCTTCGATGCTGTAAGGGTTTGAACTCTTAAACTTGAAGCCGGGCCTTCGTTGTCCACGTCCGCTAACAAAAACCAGGATAAAACCTTCGTCGTCAATCATAATGGAAGGATTGTCGTGCGGGTCATTCACACCCAGTTTGTCGTAAACTACAGTTGGTTTGGAAACCATGCCGGTTTTGTGGTCGAATTCTCCAATCATACAAAGCAGGTAGCGTTCACCTTCAGCCTTTGTTCCACCATAAACGAAAAATGATTTGTCAGCCTCGGGCGAATAAATCGCCAGAGGAACATGCTTGGCCGTGTAGGTTCCCAAAGCTCCTGAATATTTATCACCATATTCGTATTTTTGGTTCAGTTCAAACCATATTCCTTTGTAGCCATCGAATTTGGTGTTATTTAAAGACTGGCTTTTGGAAATGTAACTAGCCAGTAAAATGGCAGTAATTAAAATAAGTTGCTTCATTATTTTTTTTTTAGAAATTCATTGGACGCTAAAGCTTTTAGTAATTTTTATTTCCAATCACACCATCTTCCGTAGAAATCCCTTTGAAAAAGTACGGTGCAAAATCCTCACTTTTTTGATACTGGTACTTCAGCCCGATGGTTTCTACTCACCTCCCAAACCCGGCTTCAGCCGTTAATCTCTTTTTAATCCAGCGGAACTTCAATCACCCATTGATCATTCTTTTCGTTCGATACTTTTATTTTTATTCCATTTGAAGATTCTGAAATGATTTCGGCCTGAATTCCCGTTTCCACTTGTTCCGAGGGAAATAAAACCCATACAAATTTGCTGTCCGATTCAATGTTTGTGGAATAGATGGAGGCAACATTGGGTTCGTATTTGTTGTATTCTACGCTGTACCAACCCTGAATTTCCGGTTCTTCCTGCCCTTCAACAAAAGTTATATTCCACTCCTGATTTCCAACCGGGATCACCTGCAAATTGCCTTTTTCGTTTTGGGTAAAAACCCTGTTTGCATCAACGTATACCTCGCAATCAGGGTGCCAATGCCAGAGTGCTTCAATTTTCCGGGGACGATCGGTTTTCACCTGATCAACTACTACCCATAAACCGCCACGTGCATAAAACATACGGCGGGTGTGTTCGCATTGGCCCTCAACGCCAATAAACTGGTCGAACGAACTCCAGGCGTAATCGTATTCATCGGTAATCAACCAGTGTTTTTTTGCAACCGGCTCCTCTGCCAGCCGGGGACCAGGCTCCTGACCTTTCCCGTCGATAAGAAGTACATTGTGCCCCTGACTTCCGCGTGCATAAGGCCGGAACTTTTCAGCCACTTCACCGGTGTATGCAAACCGTCCGGCATCCACAAGCAGGTCGCGCCCGTAAGCTACAATGGAAATGTGAAGCTTGTCGTTGTGCTGGTGCCCGCTTCCCCAGGGGCCGATATCGAAAAACGACCAGTGCGCATCGGCATCAAATCCGCTCCGGGAAATCAAATGACCGGCCCACGGGAAAAAGTAGGAAGGTCCGTCATTTGGGTTTGTGCCCGATTGCCCGTTGGTGGCTATAAATTCCCAATCGGGTTTTTTGAATTTATTGGCAGCATCCAGCACAAGTTGGCGATCGCTGCCACGGTCACCATCGTTGTTTAAAATCCGGTGACCATCAGGCCGGATGGCATGGGTAATGTAAAAATACATGTCCTCTATGGTCTGGTTAAAAAAATCAGGCAGCGGTTTGTTCACCCGGTCACAAATTTCATTTAACAGTTCAAAATTTCTCAGCGAAACATTGTGGTAATGTGAAGTAAGTTCGGTTTGGACACCATCGGGATAAACCTGGTCTTTCATGCTTGCGGTCATCGCACTAATAGAATAATCGAGCCATTCTTCAGCATTTTTGTATTCAGGAAAAATAGTGGCAATAGTTGCAATGGCAGTCATTTCCATGGTCAGCCAATTGGTACCGCCATGAAAGTTCCGGTTGTAATGGGCATGATCGGGAAGGCTGCTCAACATTAAAAGCCGGGTTGCAGGTGATAGGAATTCGCTATTTAACATGCCATAAAATATTCGGCTCCACACCTTTGCGCGGGCAGCAACTTCCAGTCCGCGCCATATGGACTCGTCGCCTTTTTCTGCCGGGTAAGGCATACTCTTTATAATGAAATCGCGCAAAAAAAGATCGATGTATTCTGCATATTTTCGATTGCCAGTTTTCAGATACACACTGAAAACGTGGCTAATCTGGCTATGCCGGTTAGAGAGCCAGGCCCATTCGCGGTCATTGTTCGGACCTTTCCAGTACCAGTCGCGGTGGCCGTCGTCGCCCCACGGAACCTGCCCCCTGACATTCTGAATAACAAACACGTTTTTCAAAATGGTGTCGGCTTCAGATTCTGTTCTGTCAGATTTTTCAGGCTGAGTTTTTCTCAAATGCATGGCATTATCGCTGGTCTTGTAATATGCAAGAAGCTGTTTACAGGCTTCGGCCAGATTTCCTGCTTCCCAGGCAGTTTTCACTTTTTCCATTCCGGGGTACTCAAGATTGAATTCTCCCAGCATTTTTTTCATTTCGTTGGGGTAAACGTTGCAGACATCTTCAACAGTATGAATTTCCCGCCAGTTTTGGGTTGAAACGATTCCAGAAAATATCAGAAAAAAAATGGTCGCTAAAAAGATTTTCATTTACATGGAATATTGTTTGAATGTTTTATAAAATCATAAGTGTCCGGTATAAAAAATATTAAACCGGGCAGTACTTTTTTCATTTCTCTAACAATATACAAAGGTAATTGCCATACGGAAATAAAATGGTCTTAACTTATAAAATAAACCATATTATTTTCGGTATAAACTCGCATTATATTCGGTACAAATTCGCTATATCGCGAATTTGTACCGAATTTGTAGCGAATTTATTGCGAATTTGTTCTGAAGTTGCTAAGGGGCAGCAGAGGATAAGGATAACCCGGAAAATTGAGGGTGTAAACTAAAGTCTGTC